>NZ_VCHY01000003.1 GCF_005877885.1 Labilibacter sediminis | reverse complement strand
TTTAAAAAATATGGAAACTCTACCGCATTTGCGGTAATGCGCTTATTTAACATATTTGTAGCCTGACGGCTATGAGCTATGGCTATGCCTCAATTTTTATTTTATGATTATTGCTGCTTTCGGCATTATTCAAGCAAGCTTGATACTGCACTCATTTATCGCAATAATTCGCCTTGTCTAAGCTAAAAATATTCAAAACAATTTAAGGCTCACTTTAAAATAGAATTGGTATTAAAACTAAATGAGTTTTTATCTTCATCTTCCTATATAGTTCTGTATTTTTGTATAAAACACTATACATATGCTAAATATATTAATTGTATACGCAGTAGAAGAAGAACGAGTTCAACTTAACATGCCCGACTGTAAATTTCACTATTGCAGAACCGGGGTTGGGAAAATAGCTGCCGCTTTAGCTGTTGAACAGGCCATATTTTTGCACCACCCTGATGCTGTAATAAATATTGGAACAGCAGGAACCATAAAATACGATATCGGCTCCGTTCATCTTTGTAAAACGTTTATTGACCGAGATATGGAAAAACTCCAAAATTTTGGAGTGTCGTACAAGGAAGATTTTACCCATGAAGTTGAGCATTGCGTTTTCTTTAAGGATTGGAAATTCGACAGCATTTGTAATACCGGCGATACGTTTTTAACCTCTGCAGATGGTACAGGTGATGTGTTTGATATGGAATCATTTGCAGTTGCGCGTGTATGCCGTTCCCATGAAATTCCTTTTGTTGGAGTTAAATGTGTTACCGATATTATTGGCCAAAACTCTATTAAGCACTGGGAAGAAAAACTGGCAGAGGCTCAAAGTATACTACAAAACTTTGTAGACAATAACTTTTTAAATATTCCTGCTAACTATATTGGCAAACAGGCAAAGGAGATAGTAAATCATTTACAGTTGCAAGAACATCCTGAAGGAGGTTGGTATAAGGAAGTCTATCGCTCAGACATGGTATTGAATCAAAAAGCCTTACCGCATACCTTTACCGCAGACAAGTCAGCATTAACATCCATTTATTACTTGTTAGCCAATGCTCAATATTCGGCTTTCCATAAAATTAAATCACCTGAAGTATGGTTTTTCCATAAAGGCATGCCTTTGGTCATTCACATGATTTCTGAAAAAGGAACCTACTCAAAAGTAGAGCTTTCCGATAAAGCTCAAGGTCATTTACAGTATACAGTAGAACCTAATACCTGGTTTGCTGCAGAAATTAAGGGACAATATGGCTATAGTCTGGTTAGTTGTGCTGTAGCGCCCGGATTTGATTTTAGCGATTTTACATTGGCCCAAAGTACAGATCTTCGTTCTGAGTATTCTGAACATGTTGAGATCATTGAACGTTTATGTAAATAGTAGTCTCACAACTAAATATTCATGTTAAACATTGATTAAAAGATAAATATATGACATTAGACTCGGTATGGATGGGTATAGCTTTTGGGTTGGGTTATCTAATCAAAAGAATTGGTTTACCACCTATGCTGGGTTTTCTAATGGCAGGTTTTATTTTACATGGCATTAACGCCGAACATGGTCAGCTTTTAGATGGAATAGCTGATATTGGGGTTTTGCTGTTGCTATATACTATCGGACTAAAACTAAATATTAAATCCTTAGCCGAAAAGGCCATTTTAGGAGGAAGTTTAATCTCCACACTTATCTCTGTTTGCATCACCACGCTTATTGTTGGCGCACTTTCGTTGACAAAACTGCCGTATTTTGTTGGACTTACTTTTAATCAAATACTCATTATTGCCTTTGCGCTTAGTTTTTCGAGTACGGTATTTGTTATTAAAATTTTAGAAGAACGCGGAAACCTGAATACCGCTGAAGGTAGAGCAGCCATAGGAATTTTAGTAATTCAGGATATTTTGGCAGTTTTATTTTTAACTCTGGCTAAAGGTGATATCCCTTCCATTTATGCTTTGCTGCTTTTGCTAACTCCATTTTTAAGACCTGTTTTTTTATACATCCTTAAAAGAAGTGGTCATGGTGAAATGCTCACCTTATTTGGTTTTTTAATGGCGCTTGCCGGAGCTGAGGTGTTTGAATTGGTAGGTTTAAAACCTGATTTAGGTGCTCTGATATTTGGTATGATTATTTCAAACCATGAAAAATCAAATGAGCTGTCTAAAAATCTTTTACACTTTAAAGATTTCTTTTTAATTGCCTTTTTCTTAAGTATTGGCTTTAGTGGTACACCCAACCTTCAAACGCTTTTGGCAGCGATCCTTATCAGTGTTGTTCTACTAGCCAAACCCTTTATTTATCACTTTGCCTTAACCCGTTTTAAATTTCCGGTTCATTCGTCATATTTTGCATCCATTTCACTAACCAACTTTTCGGAGTTTGCACTTATAGTTGGTGCATTGGCCACCAAAGTTGGCCTAATTAATAGTGAGTGGTTAATCATTATTGCATTAAGTATAACCATATCATTTATAATATCGTCCTTCTTAAATGGTCGTGCCCATTTAATATTCGAAAAACGACAAAATTTTATATGCTCATTTGGTCAATACCAAAGTAATGAGAACAACACACGACCAATTGATTTTAAAGACGCTCAAGTATTAATCATAGGAATGGGAACGGTTGGCACCAACATTTACGACCGAATTAAAGAAAACTATGAAGAACAAATCTTAGGCTTGGACTCTGATGAGCAAAGGGTAGATAAACATTCCCAATATGGAAGAAACGTTATTTTACACGATGCTACCAATACTGAGTTTTGGGATAAAGTAGATCCAAACCAACTAAAAACAATAGTACTTGCCTTACCAGATTTTCAGAACAATATTTTTGCCATTAAACGATTAAATGCCCTGGACAGGCCCGTTGAAATTTTCGCAACAGCTCGTTATAACGACGAAATTGAAATCCTAAAAAATGCAGGTGCTCATTATGTTTTTAGTCTGTACGAAGAGGTTGGTAAAGGATTGGCCAATGAAATTATTAATAAATCAAGAACTGCAGAAGTTCTGGTTGAGTAAATTTTGTACCTTAACCATCCAACAAACTCTATTTGTTTACAAATGAAACACTTCCGATATCTCTCCCTCTTTTTAGTAGCAAGTGTGCTCACTTCCTGCAACTGTAACAACCAGGTAAAAGTTGAAACCATAACTTTCAAGGGACTGGAAAATTCTGTTGAAATTAAAAATCAGGAAATTCACTTAATTGTAGCCCCTGAGATAGGCAGGATCGTTTATTATGGTTTTGCAGAAGAAGATAACCTATTATTTTTAAACCATGATATTGAGAATATAGAACAACACTCGCCAAATAAGTATTTATCTGGCGAATTGAAATCTCCACATTATGGCGGAGACAGGGTACTGCCTACTTCTGAAGACTATACGCATTTATATACGGGCAGCCGTTTTATTCCTGATCCATGGATCACCTGCACTCCATATGATTATGAACTCCTTAAAAATGGAGTAAAAATCACAAGTCAGCTCAGCGATATATTGGGCGTGCGCTTAAGTCGCACTATTACTATCGATAAAACAGGTACTCAGGTTCATATTCATCAAAAGCTGAAAAAACTAAAAAATGCATTAACAGAAGCCATTGATACTATCCCGTTAACCATTTGGAATTTATCGCAAATAAAATATCCCCAAAACACCTGGATGCCTTTGGCAAATGAAAGTGTATTTGAAAAAGGTTTTAATATACCGGTATGGCCCGATGCCAAAAACTGGGGGCAAGAAAGCTGTATGGTTAAAGATAACTTATTAACCTTTACTCCTCATCCAGAAAAACATCAGAAAGTAGCAGCTGATGCCCAAGGATGGGTGGCAGGGTTAATTGATAATGTATTGATGATTGAAAGATTTACTCCGCTTAAGGGAGTCAGGTATCCTGATGGAGGAACAAGTGCAAGTATTTATTCGTGCTCTCTTTTTGCAGAATTAGAATGTTTAAGTCCTGAAAAAATATTAAACGTTGGAGAAGAAATACAACACACCATTACCTGGGAATTACAAAAAATAAAACAGGACGATGATATAACAGAAATACTAAAACGGTTATAAAACCAGGTAAGAACTAACAGCATCATCCTAAACATTAATTAATTTTCTTAGTTTAGGATGATGTAGTTTTATCCTTTTAATTTCTAAAAAAATTCTGATTTCTATTCTTCATTTACCCTGATTTCTGTTGTTACAGGAATAGCCATTTTATACAAAGCCGATACACCACAATATTGTTCTTCCGATAATTGCACTGCACGTTCAAGCTTATCCATCGGTAAATCATTGCCTTTAAAGTTGTAAATCACTTTCATTTCATCATAATACTTTGGATGCTCTTCGCGCATATTAGCCTCAACAGAAATAGTTAAATCATCATATTGCACCCGCATCTTTTTAAGAATAGAAACCACATCCATTCCCGTACACCCTGCTAAAGCCAACAGCATTAATGGCTTCGGTCTAACACCTGCATCATTTCCACCATTTTCAACACCTGCATCAACTTTAATTTTATGGCCATTGATTTCTGACTCAAAAGTCATATTCTCAATCCAATTTAAATCTACTTTTGCTTTCATATTCTAAATTTTTATCATCACTATAGTTCAAAAGTCAAACTAATTTCTTAATTTTTATAGAAGTCTACAATGATTTATTATGGTTTACTTTTTAATAGCAAATACTTATATCTGCTTTGAATGAATACAATACCATATCAGGAAATTAACATTTAAATAAAACAAAACAGAAGATTACATCATCTATATACTTAGATTATACGATATAATATAAACTTACATCTTTATTTATATCTTTGTTAAAGCAAATTAATGATTTATTTACATTCAGTATTTTCTTGTTGTGAATAAATATTAATTTAGTCAGAATTAATGATATTATTTCAAGGATTGGAAATCAAAATAATAAACTAAAGGGAATGAAGAATGTTCAAAGTGTTCCTTACAATGAGCCTGTAGATTTACGTGCATTTGATATCTTCAAAGGTGTTACTGATGAACAACTGGAGGTTGTTTACCAGTCGATGAATTGCACCATACATAAACGGGGAAATACAGTATACCACGAAGGCAGCAGAATTAACGGAACTTTTTTAGTTATTGAAGGGATATTAAAGGTTTTTAAAACTGGTTTTGATGGCAAAGAGCAGATTATCAGATTTGCTAAGCCTGGCGAATTAATTGGTTTTAGATCTGTAATTAGTGATGAATTGGCATGTAGTACTTCTAAAGTTATTCAGGATACTGTACTTTGTTATTTACCGGGAGAAACTTTGGCCAACCTTTTAAAGGAGAACCCAACTTTTTCAATGACTTTGATGAAGCTAACCTGTAAAGAGTTAGGTGAATCAAACAAATTCCTTACCGATATTGCACAAAAAACTGTTAGAGAGAGATTGGCAGAAGTATTGCTTTTATTAATGGATACTTTTGAGCTGGATGAAGATCATACCTTACAAATTTCTTTAACAAGAGAAGAGTTAGCAAACATGGTAGGTACCGCAACAGAATCGGTGATCAGGTTATTATCTGAGTTTAAATCAGATAAATTAATTGAGCTAAACGGACGAAAAATTAAACTTTTAAATATTCCAAAACTCATTAAAATTGGAAACGTTTACGTTTAATTACGTAAAAAAACATAAAAATTTAAGCTGCCATTGGCAGCTTTTTTACTTTAAATAAATCGTCAACGGAGGTATGGGTAAATCCTTGCTCCCTCTTGAATGCCCTTTTACCGAATTATTCTCATCTTCATCAAAGGCTGTTAAAACATCAGCTTTTAAAGCAGCCAGAATTGCAGAACCAGTTGGGGTACATAATTCCACATCAATGGGGCCCATCGCCGTTATAATGCCAAATTTCTCTGTAATAATTTTTGTTGCCGGAGCAGGAACGCTCATTTCTCCATGAGAAAACTTTATACGTCCTCCGCCAAGCGAAACAGGCTTAATCAATGCCGCTGTTGTTGGCGCCTTTAATAACTGCATTCCAACGGTAGCCCCAATAATATCAATGATAATGTCCTGTGCTTCGTGTAACCATGCTTCCTCATTCTCATGGTGATGATGGTGGTGCCTATGATCGTGAGTGTGATGATGGTGATGATCTGTTAGAAAAGTATTTTCGCTATGGGCCTGCTTTTCTGCGGCGATGAGTATTTCTAAAACATCCCTGGCAAAACTAATATAAGGATCAACAATACTTAACTCAATCAGTAACTCACTTAATATCACCCTGGCCTTAGACGCAGCTAAATGACCATGATTATGATGCATTTCCATTTTTAGACGGCATGCCCCATCCTCTGTTTTTTCAACCCATATTTTGGCTTCTCCAATTTTAGAAGCAGCAAGCGACATGGCATCAAGCATTACTTTTTCGTCTGCCCCTGCCGAAATTAAGGCCCCGGCAAACATATCTCCGGCTATTCCTCCACTTGGATTTAATAATAAATTCATCAATTATACTTTAATAATACCTTTATCATTAACAAAAACTATGCATGACTATTTTTTGCAATCAACGCGGCTACTACGGCAGCCCTTAATCCGCCATCAATATTTACCACTGTTAAATTAGGTGCACAAGAGGCCAGCATCGAAGTTAATGCAGCTTCTTTTGCTCTAAAACCATACCCCACTGAAGTTGGTACACCAATTACCGGTAATGAAACCAACGAAGCCACAAAAGGAGCCAATGCTCCTTCCATACCTGCAACCACAATAATAGCTTTTACATCTTTTTCTATTCCATTCTGAATAGCTTCAATTACACGCGTAGGATGTGCAATTCCTCTATCCTCAAAAACAATTGGATTTACTCCAACAGCTTTTAATATAATCTCACATTCTTCTGTCACAGGATGATCTGCCGAACCTGCACTCACCACCAAAATATGCCCCGACTGCTTAGGCAACTCACCCACCAAAACCACATTCTCACCCTTTATTACATCATAATCAGCTTTAAAGCTGTCTGCAATTTCCTGATTAAACTTACTCCTGGAAATCACAACCCGAGGGTGCTCCTTTAATATTTCTGAGGTTAATTCAATGGTTTGATCAAAGGACTTATACTCACCATAAATAATTTCAGGAATATTGGTTCGCATGCCTCTATTTACATCCAAAATGTAACGACTGGCGGTTTCCATCCAATCCAGTGAAAAATGTTTTTTTGCATCTGTCTTCGACAGATCTCCTGATTTTATTTTATCGTATAATTCGTCAAAAGTCATAGTGTTATTCTTTTATCATACGTATTGGGGCGCGATGGTTTTAAATCAACAGTTGTAAATAACGCTATTTTTTCGCCCATAGCCATTACTGTTTCCCTAAAATTCTTATCGCTTATAGCTACATAACTTTCCGGTGCTCCAAATTCTATTCTAACATGATCTGCATCATCTAACCTGCAGCGTATATTATAATCCCTGATCTTATCTATCACCAAACGTTCAATTTCTATAAGCTTTAATAACTGATCATTTAAAAGAGGAACTTTATAATTTACCCGGGTAGCCATACAACTTTCCAAATCTGCAATAGTTTTATCTGCACCAAGACTTAAAGCTATTTGCCTGGCTTCTGTCGATGAGATTTCTAAATCGGCTAATGGAGATATTACTCTGTTTTCATTCAAGGCTTTTTTACCAGGTCGATAACCCGTATCGCTCCCTGTTGTACCATCAATAATTACATCTCCATTTGCAATTTCCTTAATAGCAGAAATAATCTGATTTTTACAGTAATAGCATCTATCTTCCGGATTTTTAACAACCTGACTATTCGGAATAACATTAATGATAGTAATATCATTATTTCCCATGTTTTTAGCTTGCTGGCTGATGCTTTGCTCATCTGCTCTGCCAAAACCATTATTGATCCAAACCGGAACTATTTCTGTATGAGCTAATTTAGCTGCACCTAAAATTGCACAACTGTCAAGTCCGCCTGAAAACATCAGGTACACCTTGCTAAAACGTTTTAATCTATCAACCAGAAGATTTAACTTATCCATATTGTATGCTTCCTGTTTAATAACTAATTGTTTAATTGCTTGAAAATACAAAAATGAAACTTCATGATGTTTATTTATGTCGTAAATTAAGCCTTAATTCCAAACCAACAATAAATCTCTCTTGTAATTTGTATTTTTAAACAAATTGTTCAAATTTTGAAACTTTCGCTCAACTAGCAAAATATTGAAATATGGATAATAATGGATTTATAGGTATGATAGATCATGCCATCAAGACATACCAATATCATCAGGCATTTTCTGATTACGACGGCAGAAGTTATACCTATCAAGAAGTAGGTGAAAGAATCGGCTGGATCCATCAACTATTTCAAAAATGTGACATTCAGCCAGGAGATAAAGTAGCACTTATAGGCAGAAACCTGAGTAGTTTTGCCATTACTTATCTGGCAACCGTTTCGTATGGTGCAGTTATTGTTCCGATACTTTCAGATTTTGGAAGCAGTGAAATACACCATATCGTCAACCATTCCGAGTCAAAACTTCTCTTTACCACTAATGTAATATTCAACAAAATAGATGAAAGTAAAATACCTAAAGTTCACGGTATTGTTAGCATCGAAACCTTTAATTCACTTGTAAACGGTACGCAGGATATAGCACAATACATACAAAAGATTGATACTGAATTTATTTATAAACCTGAGGAATTAAAATTTCCACTTATAAATCCTGAAACCCTAATGGTATTATCATATACATCAGGAACCTCAGGTTTTTCTAAAGGTGTTATGCTACCCCATAGAAGTATTTGGTCTAATGTACTTTATGCCCAAGAACATCTCCAGCTAAATATTAATGACCGGATTGTTTCCTTCTTACCCCTGGCTCATGCTTATGGATGTTTATTTGAATTTTTATGGCCATTCTCTGTTGGCTGTCATATTACTTTTTTAAGTAGAACGCCTTCTCCTAAAATAATTACCGAAGCATTTCAAAAAATAAAACCTCATTTAATACTTTCCGTTCCTCTGATACTTGAAAAAATATTTAAAAAACGAATTTTACCTGCCCTTGAAAAAAGGACCATTAAAGCCATTACAAAAATACCGGTGCTTAATCAGGTCGTTTTTCAAAAAGTAAAAAAGCAACTTACTGAGGTATTTGGAGGAGAATTTCAGCAAATTATTATTGGTGGCGCTGCTTTAAATAAAGATGTGGAAGACTTTCTGCGTAAGATTGGATTTCCGTTTACTATTGGGTATGGCATGACCGAATGCGGTCCTCTTATAAGCTATGAACCTTATGATAGCACAGAACCTCGCTCTGCCGGCCGACTGGTTGACAGAATGCAAGTAAAAATTGACTCTTCTAATCCATATAAAGAGGTAGGTGAAATTATGGTTAAGGGAAAAAACACCATGCTTGGGTACTATAAAAATGAAGAAGCTACCCAGGAAACTTTTGATGCTGACGGCTGGTTACACACTGGAGATTTAGGTGTAATTGATGCCAACAACTTTATTTATATAAAAGGTCGAAGTAAAAATATGATCTTAAGTGGGTCCGGTCAAAACATCTATCCTGAAGAAATAGAGGCGAAGCTTAATAGCATGGACTATGTGCAGGAGTGTTTAGTCAGAGACATGGGTGATGGAAAACTTGAGGCACTAATATACCCCGATTTTGAACTGGCCGACAGTGAAGCCTTAAGCGAAAAGCAGGTAAAAGAAAAAATTGCATCTATAAAATCGCTTGCCAATCAAGAGCTGCCTGCATATATGAACCTTGCTAAAGTTACCCTTTACCATGAAGAGTTTGAGAAAACACCTAAAAAGAGCATTAAAAGATATAAATATATGAAGTAAATTAAATGATGACGCAGAAAAGAGGTTGGCAAAAATAATTTTGACAGCCTCTTCCTTTTTTATGCTATTTATATAGAACTACTCTGCAGGAATTTCAGTTACATCAGCAGCAGCACCTTCAACAATTACATTTGCTGTAGGACCTAGATCTTTCATATCTAACTCAACATCGTAACCATTAATGTAAAGACCAGTAATTGTAGCACCAGACTCTTTTTTGAACTGTAAACCAGTACCTCCTACAGTAGAAACACAAGTTACGTTAGTAAACTCAGGATTCATATTGTCTTTGTCAGCTTCAAAAGCAGTAGAAAAACCTTCAACATCATGCTTGATGTAAGTATTTTCAACAGCTCCGTCCCAACCTTCTGTCCAGTCTACAGCGTCATCTTCATTATCTTGTAAGTAAATGTTTGTTACTTCAGCTGAACCACCAAAGAACTCAATACCATCATCAGCTCCATTGATTACAGCAATGTTTTCGAAAGTAGTAGCAGAACCTACAGCATAAAGAGAAACACCATTGTATTGAGACTCTGAATTAATTGCTGCACCTGTTCCTTTAATTACAAGGTAAGTTACAGAACCAGAGTTATCAGCAGGGTTTGTACCACCGTAAGTGAAACCTCCTACTTCTGCAGTAGCATCTACACCAGCAGTAGTAACAGCTTTACCACAGATAGTTAAACCACCCCAATCTCCAGGTTCTCCATTAACAGAAGACATCACAACCGGGTTATCAGCAGTACCATTAATCATGATTTTACCACCCATTAAAACTGCAATATATACAGAAGTAGCTTCAGTGTTTTCATCTACCAATACCTCAATGTGAGTTCCGCCAGGGATAGTTAAAGTGTAACCATCGGCTACAATATAAGCACCTGTTAATTTATACTTAACAGAAGCATCTAAAGTCACATTTTCATTAATAGTACCTTCTAACTCAACTGTTGGAGTTTCGTTATTTAATTCTGCATCTTTCCATGTCCAGCCAGATACATCAACAGTAGGAGCACTTTGTATGCCTGAGTTGAAAGTATACTTTCCTGTTGGTTCCGGTACATCAGGAGTTTCCTCTTCATCATCGCTACAGCTTGTTAATACCGGAGCAACCAATAATCCTAATAAAAGCCAGTTTAAAAATAATAACTTTTTCATTTTCCTTTAGTTTAATTAAATAAGATTAATTCTTTTAATTCAAGTTGATTTTTATACCTAGATTAAGGCTCATGCCTTTTTTATATGATTCCACAATCTGTGTCGAACCTGGTCGAGAAAGTGGTTCAATTTCTTGAGTTTGTTCAATGGCCGGATTCAACAGGTTTCTACCTGTAAATTTTAATGATATTCTATCACTTATTTTTTTCGATAGAATTAAGTCAAGTGTTATAAATCCCTTTTCAATAATCTCGTTATTAAAATACTTATCGCTATTTGTATAATCCTCAGGCGCACCCAGTGCATAAATTTTATCCGAAGAATAGTTTACACTTAACGTGGCAATAAACTCTTTAGCCTGCTTGTTACTAAAACTTAAACTTCCATTTAAAATCAGGTCTGATGCTCCTTCTAACTTACTTGTAGTTTTATTGTTATACTGGAATTCGTCATATAAATCCTGCTCAAACCACATTTTAGTAGCATTGAAAGTAAAGTTTACACCAGGCTGCCCTTCAGATTCTGATTTTATAATATCAAATCTACCTTCAAGCTCAAATCCATAAACATTTGCCTGCTCTCCTGTATTGGCATAGTAAAAAATACCGGAAGAACCACGTGTTTGTGTTTTGTTAATAGGATCGTTAATTACTTTGTAGAAAGCAGTTGCAGAGTACAATTGACCTCTGGATGGGAATACCTCATATTTTAAGTCGATATTATAATTATCTGACTTTTGTAAATCCGGATTACCTTTAGTAATACGACCTGCTGGAGATTCATACTCAAAAGGTGCAATTTCCTTAAATTCAGGTAAAGTGATTGTTTTACTTGCAGCAAATCGAAGCGCACTTTTTTCGTCTAAGTTGTACTTAAAGTTTATTGCAGGTAATATATTGTTGTAATCTTTAGTAACAGCACCTATTCTTTCCTCATCCGTTTCTTTGTTCACGTAGTTCTTTACATCCCAATCTACATCAATCTTATCTTCTTCATACCTTGCTCCAAGGTTAATAGCCAACTTATTTACATCATAAGTAAAGTTGAAGTATCCTGAATAAACACTTAGAGTTCCATTATATAAATCCGGTTTCTGATTTCTAATGATCAATGATCCATCTTCATACAATGTTTCGTCCAATAAAACCTCATCCATATTATCTATAGATTCAAATTGAACGCCTTTAGCCCTAACTCCAATAAATAAAGAATTAAAATCACGTGTTTTATTTCTGCAGTTAGCCCCAAAATCAATCTTTATTTTCTTATTTTCTTCATCAACAAACTTTAGCTCGTCTTTAATATACCAGTTAAACTCTCTGTCCTCGATACCTTGTGAAGATTTTCTTTGCTGATAGTCTCCAACATGGGCAAACTGAGCGTAATCATCGAAAATGTTCACTTCATTGCGAATACGGTTAGGTTCTTCAGCATCTAGCATATTATAACCTAAA
Source organism: Labilibacter sediminis (assembly GCF_005877885.1). Taxonomy (GTDB): domain Bacteria; phylum Bacteroidota; class Bacteroidia; order Bacteroidales; family Marinilabiliaceae; genus Saccharicrinis; species Saccharicrinis sediminis. The sequence continues at coordinate 392,255 of NZ_VCHY01000003.1, read as the reverse complement.
GCCCACTTTACCTTATTATTTCCTAACACATGCGATCCTAATAACTGGTTTACAACCATTGTAGTTTGCTTTAAGTTTTGATCACGTACAAAGGCCTCTGTCTCCTTAGGATCCTGGTCATAAACAAACCCGTTTTCATTTCTACCAGCCTCGTATAAAAGATCAGTGGTTTTATGAACAAACATGCTGTTGAAATTTAGCATATGATTCACATTGAAATCATATGTTAAACTTGCCAGAGCAGTCGTATTAAACTCTGTTTCGAATTGTTCTACATCATCAAATTCATTATCAAGTACATTTGAACGGTAGCTCTTGAACTCACCTGTATAATACTCAGATGAAGCAGACTGTGACAAGGTTGCAAAAACTGAAAGCTTATTAACTTTTCCACCACCAACTAAAGAGATTCCATAATCCAATGGAATTTTTCTGCTGGTTGTATTCCAGCTTTGCTGTGATATAGCTTCTTTTGCACTATACGGAGCACTATAATACCCTAATGTTTGATCATTAAAGTTTTGTGTTGCTCTAAAATCACCAAAAACTCCTTCGGTAATAATATTACTATTTACTCCCCCGGAAACTCCCATGGTAATTTTACCAGCAGTTGTTTTAGTACTAACATCCACAATACCTGAAGTTTGATCAGCATATCCATTAGGACTGTAAGTTTTACTAATACCTACATTTTCAATTACATCAGTAGAAAAAAGATTTAAATCAATATTTTTCTTTTCTACATCATCAGACGGAATAGGTAATCCATTTAATGTAGTTGTTAAATAACGATCTCCCAGTCCTCTAATATATATATCGCCCGAACCTTCACTCTGAGCGACTCCTGATATTTTAGTAGTAGCTGCTGCTGCATCAGACACACCTAGTGAAGACATTCTTTTAGCACCAATACTTTCCTTAATTACTTCAGCTTTTTTCTGGTCCATCAACAACATATTCTCCGACTCACGATTTGCTTTAGCCACTACGGAAACTTCTTCAATATCCATTGTTGCTGAAGAAAGTTGTACATTTAATACAGTTTCTTCTCCGGCTTTAATCTCTACATCATTAAAAACCATTGGATCATATGATATATACTGAACTCTTATAGTATATAATCCAGCCTCCAAAGGTGGCATTGTATAGTCTCCATTAAAATCGGTAATTGTACCCATTGTAGTTCCATCAACAACAACGGCTGCTCCAACAAGTTCCTCTCCTATTTTCTTGTCGATTATTTTTCCCACTAAGAATCCTTGCTGCGCATTTACAGATCCTAGTCCTACCATTAGGAACATTACTGCAGCAATTAATACATTTTTCATCTGATTCATTTCTCTTCTTTTGCATAAGCGCTTACTTTAATATTCCTATGAGATGACAATTAAATAGGCAGCTTATTAGACTTTGTTTTTACTAAAATTATCTGAAGCAAAAATATACCAGACACAGCACTAAACAGATAAGTAAACATTAAGGGTATGTGAAAAATTCCTTAAGCCACAAACAGCACAACACTCTATTGTTTAAACACTTACCAGAACGTCATTCAAACAATAAGGTGTTAACATCAAATGCGGTTAAAGATTAGCTAACCTACTTTTAACATTAGAATTAAAAAGGCTTAAGGAAGTACTAAAAAGTAATTTGCAAGCTTTTAAGTAATCAATATTTTGCAGGATTACCTTCTCCAATTTTAAATAGACAGAGGGGAAATTAATTAATAAATCGCATACAAATCAACCTCGCAGGTTGGTATAAAAATCGCGATGGGATTTTAACAGATTAATGGTATACAATACCAGGTTTTTTGACTCTGCGTAACATTCGAGTAGTAAAATGCTGGAACGCGTTTTTCCTACACCATTCATAATTCGTTTAATTTGCTTTTTACGCAAATCTTCAATTAACTCAATCAAATACTTTTGCTTTTCAACCATTTCCGGAACATTTTCAAATCGATGTTCTTTTTCGATATGAACCAGGTAATTGAACAAGCCTGTTACTTCTTCGAGTAAAAGCAATATGTCCTCCTTTTGAGAATTTGATAATCCCTTATGCTGGTTTTCGAGGTGCTTATAAATTGGTTTAACAATTTGATTTAGCGTATTGGTGCATTCTCCAAGGTAATCAAGAGCCTGAATAAAAAAATGTCCTGAGTCAAACGACTCCATATTTACATTTGAAAAATTATTAAACAGCTCCTCCTTGGTATTTTTCGAAACCTTTTCTAGGAAATTTGTTTTATCGCAGGTATCTCTTAATTGTTTAATATTTTCATCAACAAACCCCTGCATGGTAAGCATAAATATTTTTGAGGTTTCAAGAATATGCTTTCTTATTTTCTCACTGCCTAAATCAACCAGTTTTTCAATATTGGTGATTTTTTCCTCCTTCTTTTCTTTCTTTAACTCAATACGCTCCTCTCGTACCTTCTTATGGTATTTTCCCGTTCGAAACAGTACATACCCAACAAGTATTACAAGTATTGTTACAGCATAAAGTTCTGCCCACCAAATAAAAACGGCGATTACAAAAGCCCCAACAAATGCCATACTGGCCGTAACAAACCAGCCACCTAAAATTGATAATACACCAGAAATTCGGTATACCGCACTTTCTCTACCCCAGGCCTGGTCAGATAATGATGTACCCATGGCTACCATAAATACAACAAAAGTTGTCGAAAGCGGAACTTGTAAATATGTTCCTACAGTAATTAATATGCTCGCCACAACCAAATTCACACTTGCCCTCACGGTATCGAAATATACAATATCATCGCTATCGCCATTCTCCTCTAGTACATTCTCGCCACTATATCTACCTGAAATAAACTCAACAACTTTTGGCGGCGATACTTCTTTTATCCTATGATAAAAAGTCAGAAAATTACGTACCAATACTCTTGATAGGTGCGAAGGTTCAAATGGTTCATAACCAGACTCCTGACGTCCAAGGTAAATTTCTGTTTCAGTAACACTTCTGGCTTTATGCGAATAAAACAATGTGATCGCCATGATAAGGCCCGATATCAAATAAACCAGTTGATAAACCTTTTCACTGCCTAACACATTATTTAATACTCCTTCGCCCCATATATTCATTAAAAATGTTGATGGTTCTGATGCTCCCGAATCTATAAAGGCTTTAACTCCTTCGAATCCTGCCAATGGTACTCCTATAAAATTTACCAAATCATTGGCCGCAAAAGATAAGGCCAAGGCAAAAGTTCCGAAAAAAACGACAAACCGGGGAATGTTTGCATTGAACAAAAAGGCCAGGGAATAAAAAACAGAAAAGGATAGCGTAAATATTGATACCAATACTAGTTGTAAATGATCTGCAATAAAATCATCTGCCACACCATATAAAAAATTTAAAAAAGTAATTTCTTTCTTAAGCAAAAGAAAAAAGATTGAAGTAATAGATATGGCTCCGGCTACTGAAAACAAAAATTTAAAACGTCCTTTATATCTAAAAGTAAATAAAACACGTGCAACAAACTGAATAATAGCCCCTGACACAAAAGCCATTATGATTGAAAGAAAAATACCCGCTAAAATTACAATAGCACTGTGGGTATTAATCAGATCATCTATTTCCAAACTATTGGGATTATTGCCACTTATTATAATTAAACCCATGGCAAATGCTGCACCTATTAACTCAAAAACAATGGCTATGGTTGTTGAAGTTGGAAACCCGAGCGTATTGAAGATGTCTACCAATATAATATCAGTAATCATCACTGCTAAGAAAATAATCAATAACTGACTCAAATAGAAATTCTCAGGATAAAATACCCCTTTTCGCGCTACTTCCATCATTCCACTGGAAGACATTGAGCCTATGATAATTCCAATAGCAGCTATCACATATATATATTTACGTTTGGTCACTCTGGAACCGATAGCTGAATTCAAAAAGTTAACGGCATCATTAGATACACCAACAACCAAGTCAACTGCGGCAAGCGTTAATAATACAAAAAGAACTATATATAAGTGATCCATCTATTCAAAAAATATATTACATATATAAGCAACCCCTTTACTTAACTATATAATAATTGCTATGCGAAAGTAATGCTTTTATACCATACTATTTAAGTTCCTTACAAAAGATGATAATTTCTTAACATACATCTTTACACAAATCATACTACATTTGTTCTCAAAATATATGCTTATAAAGCACTACTTTATTGTTACAATTTATAACAGGCATGAAGAACATTACATTAAAAAAGATAATTGCCATATCTACAATTACATATTTTTTCCTAACTATTATCTTTTTTCTAGTCAACTATTTTGCACCTGATATAGTTACCTCACTTATAATTTCCATTCCATTACTTTTAATTGCCTATGCTGCTTATGCAGGCTATTTTATAAACAAGTTTGTAAAATCTAAAGTTAAACCCATATACAAAACCATACATAGTTTTAAGCTGGCTGCTACAAAACAATTACAGACCTATACAACAGATCCGTTTGATCAAGTGAATAATGAAGTTGCAGATTGGATGCAAGGCAAGATAAGCGAGATACAACAATTAAAACAAATGGAGCAGTATCGTAAAGAGTTTTTAGGCAATGTATCTCATGAACTTAAAACTCCAATCTTTAATATTCAAGGTTACATTTTAACTCTGCTCGAAGGTGGTATAGATGATGCAGATATTAACATGCTATACCTAAACAGAACCGAAAAAAGTATAGATAGGATGATTTCAATCATCGAAGACTTGGAAGCCATATCTAAACTGGAATCAGGTGAACTGGAAGTTCATAAAGAAAACTTTAACCTTTTTCAACTCATCGAAGATGTATTTGATCTTCAGGAAATAAGAGCCAAAGACAAAAACATTAAGCTACAACTTAATAAAGACAGGGAAAAACAACTGATGGTTTCAGGTGATAAGCAAAGGTTATTTCAAGTATTTAGTAATCTTGTGGTGAATTCTATTAATTACGGTAATAAAGGTGGAAAAACTTCAATTAGTTACTACGATATGGATAAAAGGTTTTTAATTGAAGTAAAAGACAATGGTATAGGGATAAAAAAAGCTGATTTACCCAGAATATTTGAGCGCTTTTACAGAGCTGATAAAAGCCGGTCAAGACATCAGGGAAGTACTGGTTTAGGTTTGGCCATTGTTAAACATATAATTGAAGCTCATGATCAAAGCATAAATGTAACAAGTAATTTTGGCAAAGGAACATCCTTTACAATCACCTTAGATAAAGCCAATAATTAAGCCTTTTAAATACAAGTCTGTAGTTTAAAATCACTTAAATAATAATAGTATATTTACATATACTTAATACAAAATAAATGTTAGATAGATTCATTTATGTAACTTCACCACAAAATCAAATGCTTTAAAATGATGGAAGCAAATAATTATAAAATACTACTTGTAGATGACGAACCTGATATTATAGAGTTTGTTAGCTATAACCTTAAAAAGGAAGGGTTTCAGGTAATAACCTCCGAGAATGGAATTGAGGCGATAAAAATAGCAAAGAAAGAACTTCCTCAGTTAATTATTTTAGATGTAATGATGCCGGAAATGGATGGCATCGAAACCTGTGAAGAAATAAAAAGAATTCCCGTTTTAGAAAATACAATAGTTGCCTTTTTAACAGCAAGAGGTGAAGATTACTCACAAATTGCCGGTTTTGATGCTGGTGCAGATGATTATATCTCAAAGCCAATCAAACCCAAAGTTCTTATTTCCAGAGTAAAAGCTTTACTTAAAAGGTATAATCCTGATAAGGCTGTAACTCAAGAGCCTCAGTCTAATATCGTTAAGATTGGTGACATCACCATAGATAGAGAAAAATACGTTATTGTAAATAAAGGCGAAGAGTTATTGTTGCCTAAAAAAGAATTTGAGTTATTAATACTTTTAGCATCAAAGCCTGATAAAGTATTTACTCGTGACGAAATATACAATGCCGTATGGGGCGACAATATTATTGTAGGAGACAGAACCATTGACGTGCATATTAGAAAGGTTAGGGAGAAAATTGGGCAAAACCACATCAAAACGATTAAAGGTGTTGGTTACAAGTTTGTTGAATAACAAATACTTTTAATAAGATATAGAAAACGGGGACAAAATTGTTCCCGTTTTTCTATTCTACTAAAAATCTAATCAGAAACAACTTAGCATTAAGATGATAAATAAATTCTTGTTATGGTGATTATCAAATATTATTTCTATTTTTATCCGCATTAAATCCAGTAGGACTATGATAAATAGAATTTTAATTTTCTCGCTCCTAATTATCTTTATGGCTATTTCATGTGGTAAAAAGAAGGAAGAAGAAAAAAAACAGGTTAAACGAGAAGTTGTAAAAAAACAGGTAGTTAAAAAAGATACTGTTCCACCTACTCCAAAACCCGAACCTAAACCACAGGTTGTTGAAACTCCGGATAACAAGTATTTTTTAATCGCAGGAAGCTTTTCAAAAGAGCAAAATGCTATAACCTTTAAAAATGAATTAATTGAACAAGGTTATGATTCAGAAGTAATTGTTAGAAAAACAGGTAAGAATACTGATTTTTACAAAGTATCTTATAAAGGTTTTTACGACAAAGATGAAGCTTTTAACGAGTTAGCTCGGGAAAGAAAGCTACCAAACAATGAAGACGTTTGGTTACTTATTAAGCGATAAAAATCACATTTATTGATATAAACAAAAAGCCAGCCTGGTAACATAAAAGTTACCAGGCTTTTTTTATCTTATTTTGATAGTGCTTCCGCACCACCTACAATTTCAAGTATTTCGTTGGTAATAGCTGATTGACGCGCTTTATTATAGCTTAATTCAAGCTCACCAACCAATTCAGTCGCATTATCTGTAGCCTTATGCATTGAGGTCATTCTGGCGCCATGTTCAGATGCTATAGAATCTAAAAGCGTCTTATAAAAAACAGTCTTTAAAAACTTTGGTACCAACTCATTCAAAACTGTTTTTTGATCCGGCTCATAAAGGAATAAAGAAGAATGTGCTAAATCAGGTTCCGGTAATTCTATAGGTAAAAACTGCTGTACACTAACAGTCTGTACCGCAGCGTTTACAAACTCGTTAAACACCAAAATTACCTTATCGTACTTTCGTGAAGAAAAACCATCCAATATACCTTGTGCTATTTCTTCTACAGAACCGTAACTGACATCATTATAAATGTCATTTTTTTCTTCTTTACAAACAATACCATCTGATTTTAATAACTTTTGACCTTGCTTGCCAATAGATAAAACATCAATAAAACCATTTTTAAAATGTGAGGCGTAATCATCTTTAACAATATCTCTTACCTTTTTAGAGATATTAGAATTAAAGGCACCACATAATCCTCGGTTCGATGTAATCATCACAACAAGAACACGATCCGCTTCTCTTTTCTCTGCAAAATCAATGACAATATTTTCATCTTTTGCATTTACTAACTCACAAATAATCTCATTTAACTTGAGTGCGTATGGTCTGATATTAAAAATATCGTCCTGCGCCTTTTTAAGTTTAGCTGCAGAAACCATTTTCATTGCACTGGTTACCTGTCGAGTAGTTTTTACCGATTCAATTCGTGTACGTATATCTTTTAAACTTGGCATGCCCGAAACTAGTTATCCTCATTTTCAGGTTTAAATCGTCTGGAAATATCCTTAGCTACTTCCTCTAAAACCTTTGTTTCTTTATCTGTAATAATTCCCTTTGCAAGTGTTTCAACGACATCTTTATGCGTTATATCTAAATCCTCTATAAAGCTTTGCTCAAACTCTTTTACACGGCTCACCTCAACTTCCGACAACAAGCCTTTTGTGCCACAATAAATTAAAGCTACCTGATGTGCAACATTAACAGGTGAATACTGAGGCTGTTTTAATAATTCTACGTTTTTACGTCCTTTATCAAGAACTGATTTTGTAGCTGGATCCAGGTCTGATCCAAACTTGGAAAATGCCTCAAGCTCTCTATATTGTGCTTGATCGAGTTTTAAAGTACCCGATACTTTTTTCATGGCTTTTATTTGCGCATTACCTCCTACACGCGATACTGATATCCCCACATTAATTGCAGGTCGAATACCTGAATTAAATAAATTACCTTCTAAAAATATCTGACCATCAGTAATCGAAATTACATTGGTAGGAATATACGCCGAAACATCTCCTGCCTGCGTTTCAATTATAGGTAAAGCAGTCAGGGAACCTCCTCCTTTAACTTTTCCTTTTATAGATTCTGGCAAGTCATTCATCTGGGCAGCAATTTCATCTGATTCGATGATTTTTGCAGCACGCTCCAACAAACGAGAATGAAGATAAAACACATCACCAGGATATGCTTCCCGACCCGGTGGGCGACGAAGTAATAATGAAACCTCACGATATGATACTGCCTGCTTAGATAAATCATCATAAATGATCAATGCAGCTCTACCGGTATCGCGAAAATATTCTCCTAAGGCTGTACCTGTAAAAGGAGCATAAAATTGCATTGCAGCTGGGTCTGATGCACTAGCAGAAACAACAGTAGTATACTCCATTGCTCCATGCTTTTCAAGTGTATTTACGATCTGAGCAACTGTAGATCCTTTTTGCCCAACAGCTACATAAACACAATAAACAGGATTACCTTTTTCAAAATTTTCTCTTTGGTTTATGATCGTGTCAATGGCAATAGCTGTTTTTCCTGTCTGTCTGTCACCTATAATTAACTCACGCTGTCCTCTGCCTATAGGAATCATGGAGTCGATGGCTTTTAATCCTGTTTGAAGGGGTTCCTGTACAGGCTGTCTGTATATAACGCCGGGTGCCTTTCTTTCCAACGGAAATTCATATACATCACCATCAATACTTCCTTTACCGTCAATAGGGTCTCCATTGGTATTTATAACGCGACCAAGCATTCCCTCGCCAACTTTTACCGAAGCAATTCTACCTGTTCTCTTAACAATATCGCCTTCTTTAATATATTTTGATGAACCTAAGAGTACAATTCCAACATTATCTTGTTCGAGGTTTAATACAATACCTTTACACGACTCAAAATCCACCAATTCATTCGCCCTCACTTCATTTAAACCATAAACACGGGCAATACCGTCACCAACTTGTAGTACGGTACCTACTTCCTCAAGATTGGTATCTGTAGTAAAACCTTCAATCTGTTTTTTTAATAACTCCGAAACCTCGGCAGGTCTTATATTTTCCATTGGTACAATTTTAACCAGTAGTAACTAACTCAACAGTCTATGCTTTAATTTTTTTAGCTTATTCGCCACAGAAGCATCAATCATCTTACCATCTACCATTAAGATAAATCCGCCAATTAAATGATCTCTAACACGAACAATTAATTCTATTTTAGCATCTAGTTCTTTCTCCAGTATTGGTTTTAAATTGTTGATGTATTCATCATCCAATTCAAATGCTGTGTAAAGAGTAACTGTTTTTAAACCTTGTTCTTCTTTGTAAAAATCAATAAAGTTGCGAGAAATTGAAGAAAGCAATGTGTCTCTTTTATTGTCAACCATTATTCCTAAAAAATTCATAGTTAACTTATGTACATGCTTTTCAAAAATGGATTTTAACATTTTCTTCTTTTTAGAAGGTGTAATAACCGGACTGGCAAGCATCTCGCTGAAGTCATCCACATTTTTACATTGATCTGCAAGCATACACATATCATTGAAAACCATATCAACAACACCCTTTTCCTTACTTAAAAGAAACAGAGCTTTTGCATATCTTACAGAAATTAAACTGTTATCCATTTAGTCTCGTTCTTGAGCTTAATTAAAATTCACATTGTCTAAATACTTATCGATGATCTCCTTTTGCTTACCTTCATCTTTTAATTCTGATTCGATAATATTACTCGCGATATCAATAGACATAACAGCAACTTGCTTTTTTAGATCCTTGATTGCTATTAGTTTCTCAGCTTTTATTTGTTTACGGGCTGACTCAATCATCTTATTCGCTTCAAGCTGTGCTTCAGATCGTGCTTCGGAAAGAATTTTATCTTTCAGCTCACGCGTCTCCTTGAGTAATTCGTCGCGTTCATTTTTAGCAGAATCTATCATTTCCTGCCTTAATTTAGCCAAATCCTCCACCTCTGTTTTTGCTCTTTCAGCAGCTTGCAAAGAATGTTCTATTGTTTCTTCCCTAAATTTTAATGCGTCCAGAATAGGGCCCCATGCAAACTTTTTGAGAACAAAAGCTAAAATCCCAAAAGTCAATGTAGTCCAAAAGACCAGACCTGGATCAGGTGTTAATAAAAAATCCATGCAACTTTAATTTAATTCAACCCAATAGTATAATTCTATCCTTTAAGTAGTGCTACCACAATAGCAAATAATGCAGCACCTTCGATAAGCGCAGCGGCCACAATCATTGCTGTTTGAATTTTTGAACTAATCTCTGGCTGACGCGCCATAGCTTCCATAGCTCCATTTGCTAATTTACCGATACCATACCCGGCTCCTAAAACGATTATTCCTAAACCTACAGCAGTTAAAGAAATTGGTTCCATAATTTTAAATTTTATAATGATAAACTAAAATGTTATTTAATGTTCTTCGTCTGTAACAGCCATACCAATAAACAAAGCTGATAACAAGGTAAATATATATGCCTGTAAAACTGCCACAAGCAGTTCAAGCATAAACATCACCATTGTTAAAAGAATAGATACTGGTGATATATAAACTGTTTTTAATATGAATATTAATGATATTAAACTTAGGATAATAATATGACCCGCGGTAATATTAGCCAGTAAACGAATCATTAAAGCAAATGGTTTTGTAAAAAGACCAATCACCTCTACCGGCACCAATAATACTTTAACAAAAAAAGGTACTCCCGGTGCTGTTAAGGTGTGTTTCCAATATGACTTTGATCCATTTAAATTGGTGATAAAAAATGTAGTTAAGGCCAAAACCAAGGTTACAGAAATATTTCCTGTAAAGTTACTTCCTCCGGGAAAAAACGGAACCAAACCAATGAGGTTATTCACCCATATAAAAAAGAAAACAGTAAGCAAATAAGGTGCATATTTAGCCCCTTTTTCCTTACCAATTTGCATATCCACGATATCCTCTTTCACAAAAAGGATGATTGGCTCAAATAAAGATTGTATTCCGCGAGGTTTTACAAGCTCACCATTATATTTTTTGGCTACACTTAAAAAAATCCAAATGATTAAGACTACTGAAATCCACATAGACCACACATTTCGTGTCAAGGAAAAATCTATGGGTTTACTATTGATAATATGACCTTCTGGATCTATTTCAATCTTTCCGCTTGAATCAGTATTATAAATTTTGCCATGATAATACAAAAAATAACTACCCTTACTTTCAGCAATATTTGTATCATGATCAAAGCGAGAATATAGAAACAAATGCAATTTACCTTCCTCAAAAAGTATTATTGGCAAAGGTATTTCTATGTGCTTTTGATGCTCTCCTTCACCCCACGATACAACATGCCATACATGAGAGTCAGAAATATGATGCATGATAAGATCAGTTGGATCAAAGGATTCTTCTGAATCATGATTCACTGTTTTATCATCTGAAGCACGTAACTGAAAAACACAGGTAACCAGCAGCAAAAAAATAAGAAATCTTCTCATCCAGTTTAAAATCATTCAAGACAAATCTTAATATCGTTCTTTTACAAGGCGATATACCGAGTAACTAAGATACAACAAATAATTAACCACAAAAAAGAGAGCTAGTATTTCTTGCCACACCTCTTCTTTCATTAAAATTGGCACTAAATAAAATAATGCTAAAAGCATTTTTAAACCTATTGTACCTAAAAAAACACTCATTTGTAATGAGTGATAATGTTCGTTTAATATGTTTGATATTAATCCAACAAAAACGAATAATGAAAATAGAAACAAATTAAACTCAATTATGTTCGAAACAAGCTTATCGGCAATTAAGATGCACAATAAATAATTGAGTATACCTACAATCAATCCAAATCCAAAATACTGCTTAATTTGTATGGCTAGTGGTTTAAGAAGCACCGCTTACTTCATAGGTCCTGCAGACGCATCTTTGGTCATGCCACCCATTTGACATTTACCTGTAAAGATAGCTCCTGGTTCAATGGTTAATTTAGCCGTTTCAATATCGCCAAACAACTTCGAAGTTGCTTTAAGAGATAGTAGTTCACTAACCAATACCTTTCCTTCAAGCACTCCTGAAATTTCAGCATTAGCACATTTAACCTCACCTTTTACTTTACCATTAGCACCCACTACTACCTTACCTTTAGACAAGATATTTCCTTCAATCTCCCCTTCAATTCTAAAATCACCATTGGTTTCAACATTACCTACAATCTTTGTTCCTGACATGATTTGATTGTGCATGCCTGTCTCATATGTTTTTGCCATCCTTAAAAAAATTTAGCTGTGTTTTTATTATTTAAATGTCAAAGAAAATAAAAAATAAAATAAGTTCTTGCTTTCGAAAATATTGTTTTCAAATTAATGAAAATTCACTTCATCTAAAATAAATGTTCTGCCAATAATTCTCAACCTAAAGAAGCTTTTATTTCAACAGTTCCTTAATTTTCTTCATCTGTATTTCTTTATTTACCTGACGTAATTCTTTAGCTGTTTTAGTATAGTATACATGCTGTGATAAAAAATCATACTGCTTCTTATTCCACTCTTTCTGTGAAATTTTACCCTGGGTGTGACAAATCTCTTCCCAAAGTTTATCTGACAAAGCGATAAAATCAGGTCTGCCAAGGTAATCTAAATCTGCATCCTTAATAATCATTTCCATCAGCATCTTAGGTTCAGAATTACTTTCCGTAGCCATAATAAGCTGATTAATTGCTTCAATTTCGCTTTTATTGTAATTAAAATGCGGCAATATTTCTTTTGCGATTCTTACACTCTGAACTTCATGTTTAAGTGAACTAATCATATAACCGGTATCATGAAACAATGCTGCTGTTTTCACTAATAGCAACTCCTTAATTTTCAAACCTTCGGATCTGCCAATTACTTCCACTTGTGTACAAACATCTAAAGTATGCTTAATATTGTGGTATTTTAATGATGTGGACAATTCATTTTTCAATTGACCCAGAACAACCTCTTCAAGATCGTTATACCTGATCCATTGTAATTTAGTGAAAAAATCTTCGTTGGGGTATACGCCCTCTCCATCAGTTGACAATTGAGGTGCAATTCCTTTTACAAAATACATATCTGTTTCGCCCTTATACTTAATAGGCATTTTACCACGATATTCACAAACGAAAAAATCTTTTATTAACTGATAAGTTATCCCTGAAACATTAATTTTTCCGGCAACACCTGAAGACTCCATCCTACTTGCAATATTCACCGTATCCCCCCAAATATCAAATGATAATTTTTTTCTTCCGATGATTCCTGAAATTACAGATCCTGTATGAATTCCAATTCTTAATTCCCAAAAATCATGTCCATCCCTTAATAAACTATGATTTGTAGTTTGCATATAGCGCTGCATTTCTATAGCTGCTAGAACAACTTCTATGGGATTGGTACCATTTTTTTCCGGCAACCCTCCGGCACACATATACGCATCACCTATGGTCTTTATCTTTTCAATTTTATATTTTTCGGCAACTTCATCAAAATGAATAAAAAAGCGATCAAGCTCATCTATTAAAGTTTCAGGATTTAGATGTTCCACAATCTTAGTAAAACCCTGTATATCTGCAAACAACACCGTAGCCTTTTCATATTTTACAGCAGCTTTATGTGTTAATTTTATATTCTCTTCATCATTTGCCTCATCGCTTTGCAAATATTTCTTTAAGATTGGTGCTATTGAGTCCTGATGCCAATTATTTACTTTATTATTAATAGATTTTATAACTCCGTATTTTAATATTACGAAGCCGATGATAACAACCATCAGCAGAATTAAACTCGATAGTATATATCTGTTATAAGGCGATTGTACTTCAATGATAATGCTTTCCTGAGCCAAATCAGACTCAATTCGGAAAGTATATTCTCCATCATCTAAATCTGCATATCTAATGCTATTTTTTAGGGTCCATTTACTCCAATCTTTATCAACTCCCTCCAACAGGAATCTTTGTTGTCGCACCAAATTTATTTCCTCTGGGTAAAAATCAATCTCTATATCATCGAAAGTGGATATGGTAACTTTAAAATTTTCATCAAAAAAAGGCATTTTTATAGTGTCACCGGAAACTATTATTCTATTGATTAAACCATGAGAAAGGAGTTCCCTTTTTTGATTATTTTCAGCTAAAACATTGAGCTTATTGAATAAACAAAGGCAAATCACAAACAGTAAAGTTCTACTTACAACTTTGATTTTTGAGATTACGCTCACTTAAAATTGTTTTTGTGGCAATAATTATTGATTTTTTATCAAAAGTAGTATATTTATTTCGCAAAATAAACGGTTGTCTTTTAATTAAATTATATGAATAATTCGGAAAACACAATACTCGTACCCTTTGATTTTACTGAAATAGCTATGCATGCAGTTGAGCACGCATATATGTTTTCGAAAAAAAACAATATGAGAATTTGCTTGCTGAATATTGTTAAAAAGGAGACAGATATTAATGGTAGCCTCGAAAAACTAAAAACAGAAGCCACCAAAATTAACGATAAGCTTGGTTTTTTACCTGACGTAGAAGTTAGAGAGGGAACAATTTTTAAAACCATAAACATGGTGGCTGAAGAGAAAGACGCCGTATTAGTGGTCATGGGTACACATGGAATAAAAGGATTGCAAAAGCTTACAGGAAGTTGGGCACTAAAAGTTATAATTGGCTCTAAAATACCATATCTTGTAGTTCAGGATTCACCATCAGCCACGCAAGAAAAGAAAATTGTATTCCCTGTAGACTTTAAGACTGAGAACAAAGAAAAACTTGTTTGGGCCGAGTTTATATCTAAATTTTTAGATACAAAAGTCTACTTGTTTAGCACATCCTCTAAAGAGGGAGCTATAGAGCCTAGAACAAAAGCAAACCTGGTTTTTTGCAAAAACTTTTTAACCGAAAAAAACATCAATTATGAGCTTTCTCTATCTGAAGGCAATGGATCATTTTCGCAGGAAACCATTAATTTCGCTAATAAAATTAATGCCGATGCCATTATCATTATGACTACCAGAGATATTGCTTTTCATGATTATGTGCTGGGTGCGAATGAACAACAAATTATAGCTAACAGCTCAAAAGTTCCTGTAATGGTTATTAATCCAAGAACAGATTTAATGAAATATGGGTACGGAGGTTTTGGTTGATTAATCTATTCAGAAATAATGAAATATTAAACAACGGCAACACTGTCGTTGTTTTTTTTTAAGCAATAAAATACTTTTACAGCCTTAACAAGCGTTTATACAATTAAATATGAAATTGGTTTTTGCAACAAATAACTTAAACAAACTTGAAGAGATAAAAAAAATATTAGATAAATCTATTATTCTTAAAAGTTTATCTGACATTAATTGCCATGAAGAAATACCGGAAACGGGTAATACTCTAGAAATTAATGCATTTCAAAAATCGAAGTATATTTTTGACAAATATAAACTTAATTGCTTTGCTGATGATACTGGTTTAGAAATTGACGCTTTAAATGGAGAACCCGGTGTTTACAGTGCACGATACGCAGGAGAAGAAAAAGATGCTTCTAAAAATATGAAAAAAGTACTTAAAAAACTCAATGGTATTGATAATAGAAAGGCTAGATTCAGAACCGTTATTTCTTTAATTCTTGATGGAAAAGAATTCCAGTTTGAAGGCATAGTAAATGGCAAAATTGAATTAAAGGCCTCTGGAGTAAAAGGTTTCGGGTACGATCCAATTTTCACTCCTGATGGATTTAACCAAACTTTTGCTGAAATGGATTTAGCAACTAAAAATAAAATTAGTCACCGGGGTAAAGCTGTTCAAAAACTTGTTGAGTTTATCAATAAACTTTAAAAACAAAGATAAGAATACAACTAACGGACTCAAGAATAAAGACACTATAATATGAAATCACTATTTGTTACATCAGTTATAACTTTTACATATCTATTTTCTTGGGCCCAGGTACCCATTGGTGGATGGCAGGATTATTTTTCTTATTCAGAAGTACATAGTGTTGAGAAAGTCAACAATAAAATTTACGCTGCTACTAATGTTGGTCTATTTTTCTATGATTCGGATGAATTCATTCTAAAAACTGTTACTAAAATTAATGGTTTATCTGATATTGGTATCTCAGCAATAGGTACAATACCAAACAGTAATAAACTATTTATTGGTTACGAGAATGGTAATATCGATATCTTAAATGATAACAATGTTGATAATATTCCTGATTTGAAGATGAAACCAATGAACAATAGCAAGCGAATTAATCATATTTCATTTATCAACAACAAAGCTTTCTGTAGTACTGACTTTGGTATTCTGGTGGTCGATATTATAAAAAATGAAATTTCAGACTTTTATTATATAGGTGACAATGCTACAAATCTTGTAATACATCAAGTGTGTGAGGCTAATGACTCGGTATATGCAGCTTCTGAACAAGGAGTACTTGGAGCTCCGGCAGACAGTCCCCTTTTATCCTATTTTGAAACATGGAAACTCATCTCTCCTAATAAAAATATTTACAGTACCATTTCAACTGTCGATGATAAACTTATTGCATCCACTCCTGTTGGTAATAACCATGATATTTACTCCTATTCGTCAGGGGCATGGACTAAATTCACCTCCCAAAGCAACTTCAAAGATATTAATAGCATTGGTGACAAATTTGCATTAATAACAAAAAATGAAATATCTATCTATAACGATCAGTTTGAAAAAATAGAAAGTATTTCAAAATACGATATTGAAGATAAAAAGCAAACTCCAAATTTTTCATCTATTCTTATTGATGAACAAAACCAAAAATGGATAGGCGATGCATCCAATGGTCTGGTTCAAATTAGAGACACTGATGATAAGCAAATCTTGCCTGATGGGCCTAACTCAAATCAATGTCATAAATTAGTCGCAACAGCCAATTCCTTATGGGTTGTACCAGGCCCTTTCCATGAGATAGTCCCTAAATATAATCCTGCCGAATGTTCCATATTAAGAAATGGCTATTGGACAAAATTAAACTCTTCAAATACACCATTATTCAGAGATGCTTTTAATATAAATGATATTGCGATTGATCCTAATAATGATAAATTAGGTTATTTAGCAAGTGCAAGAAATGGCATATTTGAAGTTGAAAATGATAGGGTTACCTATAACTATAATCCTACAAACAGCACTGTTCAGCCTGTATTTAACAATCCCAATAGCTCCATGCGTTTAATCAATGGAGTAATTACAGATCCGTATGGAAACTTATTCGCCAACAACCAAGAGGTAACCCATCCTGTTGTTGTTAAACCTTTTGGAGTTAAAGATGATGCTTCAAAATGGTTCAAATACGACTACATGAAAAATGATGATCCTAATAAACAGACCTGGTTACATCAAATGCTTTACACTCCTTGGGGACATATATGGTCTATTGCTGTAGTTGACCCATATGGTTTATTTATTTTTGATACCAATAACACCATCGAAACAGATGCGGATGATGTTTATAGAGGTGTTAGACATGACATTTTAGATGATAGGTTCTCAATTTTCCATCTTTGGAATGAAGAAGGTGACATTATTACTGATAATCCAACAGCTTTAAGTATTGATAAAAATGAGTACATATGGGTGGGTACAACAAATGGCATATTGGTATATTATCGACCTAGAGAGGTTATGAATATTGATAAACCAATTGCCTCTAGGATAAAAGTACCTCGAAATGATGGTAGTGAATTAGCTGATTACCTATTAGAAAATGAATCAATTACATCTATTGCCATTGATGGCGCCAACAGAAAATGGATTGGCACAGTCAATAGTGGAGTATTTCTGGTCTCGGCTGATGGAACAAAAACACTACATACTTTCAATACAGCAAATAGTGTTCTTATTTCAAATAACATCCGTTCAATTTCTATCAATCCAAACTCAGGAGAAGTATTTATTGGTACTGATAAAGGTATTGTCTCTTATCAAGGAACTGCTACAGAAGGAAATATAAATTTCACTACCCCTACTTCTTTTCCAAATCCTGTTAATCCAGGATATAGCGGTGTAATTACAATTACCGGCTTGGTAGAAAATTCTTCCATAAAAATAACAGACTTAAGTGGAAAGGTTGTATATGAGGCAATGTCTACAGGAGGACAGGTTATCTGGAATGGCAAAAACATGTATAACGAAAAAGTAGGAAGTGGTGTTTATTTAGTTTTTGCAACAAATAAAGATGGAAGTGAATCTATGGCCACTAAGATTATGATTATTCGTTAAATAATTGTTGTATTATTTTTTTAAAATCTTGTATATAAATTTTCCTGAGGTTAGATTTGTGATTAAAATATTAATAACCACCATATGTCAAAGAAATATTTAACCATTTCTGTTTCCATTGTATTGGTTTGCATTTTAACTTGCGCCTATTTTTATTTAGGAACTCTTAAAAACTATAAAAATAATGATACAATAAAGGCTATACCTGCTGATGCATCGATTATCATACAAACACAAAATCCTAAAAAAGTAATTGACATATTACTTAACGACATTAAGTATCGTGAAGCATTAGCAGCATTTAATTGGTTTAATGATTTTACAAAAAATATTGATACCATAGTCAATAGCAATAATTTCGATACTCGAATTCTAAATAAATTAAAAGTTAAACCTCTTACCATTTCTTTACACCGTGAAGGTATAGATAAAGTTAAACCACTATTTATTTATCCGCTAAGCAATAAAGCAGAACAAAGAAATATCATTGACTACCTAACTACACAAAATGATAGCTTATGGCATACTACAGAGGAAAAATATAACTCAATAAGTATATATTCTTTACAATCAATTTCATCAGCTAAATCGATTTACATCTCTTTTAATAAAGGGTATTTAATTGCAAGTCCTTCATCAATACTGGTTGAAAATTCTATACGCCAGTTAAGAACAGGTTTTTCTTTATTGTCAGACGAAACGTTTAATAACCTTTACAAAACCATAGGACATAATTGTGAGGCAAATATCTTTGTCAACTTCGAACACATTACCGAAACGTTAAATTTATTATTCAATTCTGACTACAAACCCAGGTTAAGTGTATTCAGTAAATTAGCCAGATGGGGAGAGTTTGATATTAATCTCAAAAAAAATCAATTACTTATTAATGGATTTCTTTACCCTTCAACAGCTAAAAATAATTTAAACCTTCTATTTAAAGGACTCGATGGTAGCTCAACATCTATTAATAAGATAATACCTTCCAACGTTCAATATATACAATCATTCAGTTATAAGGATGCAGATCAGCTTATCGATAATTTACACACCTATCTAAAACAACGAAATGAAATTGATTCTTACACCAGTAAAATCAATAAACTCGGCTTAAATATAAATCGTGAGAAAGCGGAAAATATTATCTCTGATATTATTGATGATGAATTTGCACTGGTTTATGCTAACACCAATCCCCTAGAAAAGAAAGATGGTAATTATTTAATTATAAAAACCACTGGTAAAACAAAAACTATTAATCACTTAAAAACCTTAACCAATAAATCAGAAATATCGCCTATTGATTATTACAAGCTTGATGACGAAACGAAATACCCCATTTATCAAAGCGAAAACATGGGATTATTTAAGATTATATTTGATTATTTCTGTCCTGACACACCAAGCAAATACTATACTTTTCTAGGAAATTATATAGCATTTTCCGACACTAAGAAATCACTATCTAACATTATTTATGCTAATATTCTCAAGAAAACACTTCGCAATGATAAATACCACCAACGGTTTTTAGAAAACTTTTCATATAAAGAAAACATGTTTATCTATTGCGACCTGGCACAGATATCTCACATTTTACCCAATGCAAGCGATTTTAATCTATTAAATCCCAATAAAACCCAACAGTTTGCTTTAGGTAAGTTTTATGGTCTTGGAATTCAAATTACTAATGCTAACGAACTTTTATACACAAATATCTGTCTCGAATATTTACCTAATAGAGAAAAAGAACCACAAACTATTTGGCAAAGCAAACTCGACAGTACTATAATAACAAAACCAACACTGGTTGAAAACCATTATACCAAGGAAAAAGAAATATTTGTACAGGATAAATCAAATATGATATATCTGTTAGCAAACAACGGTCGTATACTTTGGATAAAGAAATTAGACGCCCCAATTCTGAGTAAAGTTCATCAAATCGATTTCTATAGAAACAATAAATTACAATACCTCTTCAATACAAAACATCGTATTTATCTTTTAGATAGAAATGGAAACCATGTTGAAAAATACCCAATAAACCTTGCGCATAAAGCCACTAATGGCATCTCTTTATTCGATTACGATAAAAATCGAAACTATCGCATCTTTTTAGCTTGTGAAAATCATAAGACCTATGTGTATGATAAAAATGGCAAAATGATATCCGGATGGAAGGCTAAAACTACAGAAGGAACTGTTAGTAAGCCCATTCAGCATTTCAGGATCGGCGACAAAGACTATATTGTTTTTTCGGATGATATTAGAAACTATATCCTTAACCGTAAGGGACAAAACAGAGTAACTATATCGCCAGATTTTACCAGTAATAAAAACAGCGAATGGTTTGCTACTTATGAAAGCAACACCCCAATTCTAATGACTACAGATATTTCGGGTAATATTAAAAAAGTTAACTTATTAAACGGTGAATGCTCAACACAAGAGCTGCTTGATAATATTGTACCTCATCAATATATCTCCCAAAGCATTACCTCTCATAAAGGGAAAGAAAATATCCTAATTACCAAAGATGAAATTGTCGTAGAAAGCAGTAATGGAAAAAAAGTATTTAACACAGAAATAGAGGGAAATATATTACCTGTAGCGGATATATACTATTTTTCTAAAAATGATCAGAAATTGGGCGTATTTGACTCAAATAACAACAAAATCTACCTCATTAATAATGACGGATCCATTTATAAGAATTTCCCGCTAAAAGGGCAATCCAGATTTAGTATTGGATTTTTAAATTCATCCAGTCATAAGTTTAACCTTATTGTTGGAGGAGAAGACAACTACTTATATAATTATCGTATAGAATAAGTATTCTGAACATGAGAAAAATAAAAATTGGCATATTAGGAGTATCCAATCACTTGCTTAAACGCATTGTACTTCCTCTACAAAATACTGCAAATTGCGAATTGGTGGCCATTGCATCACGATCTATGGATAAAGCAAAACAGTTTGCAAAAGACTTTAATATTGAAAAATCATTCGATAGCTACCAAAAGTTAATTGATGATAAAAATGTTGAAGCCGTATACATACCACTTCCTAACCATATGCATGCCGAATGGATTGAAAAAGCAGCTAAAGCGGGCAAGCATATACTATGTGAAAAACCTCTCACTTTAGATGCATCTGAAGCCCAACAATCCATTAATCATTGCCAAAAACATCAGGTAAAACTAATGGAGGCCTTTATGTATAAATTTCATCCTCAATGGATGCATATTAAAAATATAATAAGGACAAATCAAATAGGTAAAATAAAGTATATCAATATTGCTTTTGCATACAATAACCCACAAAGCACTAACATTAGAAACATTAGGGAGTATGGCGGTGGTGCAATCATGGACATTGGATGTTATGCTATTTCTGTTCCCAGGTTTCTTTTAGACAAAGAACCCCAAAAAGTTATTGCTTTATGTGAATATCACCGGGAATTTAAGACAGATACATTAAGCACAGGAATTTTAGATTTTGGTGATTGCAGATCCACTTTTAACATATCTACCTTAAGTCACCCTAACCAAGGAGTTGAAATTGTAGGTACTTCAGGTACAATAAAGGTAACTGTTCCTTTTAATACCTATGTTGATATTAAATCAGAAATAATCATCTCAACACCTCAGGGAGAAAGAAATATCAGCTTTGACATTTGCGACCAGTACGGATTGATGTTTGAGGCGTTTTCTGAGTCTGTTTTACAAGACACGAACCCTCCGGTTGATCCTGACGATGCGGTTAAAAATATGAAGGTGATTGACGCAATATTTCGATCGAGTAAAAGTTCCTCTTGGGAAACCATATAAAAAAAGCGTTGCTCTAAACAGGCAACGCTTTTTCTTTTAAATTATATTTTTCCTAAAAATTCATTTCTCCGGCAGAATACTGTTTAACTAATGACATCACTGACTTAGAACAGCCTTCCTCTCCTCCTTTAAATGAAAATACCAGGTTATAAACTTTCGACTTCCGACAAATATACTCGATGGCACTATACATTTTACCACCTTCAAAGTTACTTGCAATGAGTTTATCTCCATCATACAATTGAATAATTACCTTTTCAGGATTACCAATAGAATTAACGGTGTTAAATTTATAATGACTTCTACTATTTAGGATTACACTAAACTTTTTAAATCCTGTTTTAGTATCCTTCTTGGCCTTTTTAAGATCAATAGTAAAATCCTTCATATATTGAGCATCACCCATTTCTTTCAAAGCCACTTTTAGTAGGTCATCTCCACATTGAGCATGACTGGTCACTGAAAAAACAGTAACAAATAATATCGCAATTACTAAAATCTTTTTCATGTGTTTTAATTTTGCATTCATTTGCTAAATGAAAATCTCATATAATTAAAGCAAACAAAGATAATTCTTTAAAATCAATTTTCTACAATACAATGAAATCCCTCAAATTAGCAATTTCAGTAACAATAGCATCAATTTGCTCAGGAGTAATTTCAACATGGCTAATTTCGTCCTGAACGATAACTAAGGTACCCTCTCTTTCAATTCGCTTAGGTTCGCCAAACTCAGTTGTAATTTTAACACCTGCATAAGCTTGTTTAATTTGCTCCATGCGAGTAACCATTTCAGCAAAATTAGGATCTGCACTATAGTTATTTAAAATGATCAATAAAATATCAATAATATCTTTTTGCTCACCAATACGGTTAATTAATTCTGAATCTTTAGTCTCTTTAATAACACTACCAGCAATATACAAACCTTCTATCCAGGCTCCTGTCACAATCAGTGTACTAACGTTACTTCTGTTTTGTTCTCTAAGATATGAATCCATCTTGTTGAAACTATTCACAGAAATCTCCATTAAAGAGTCTAAGTTGTTACTGTTAGTGGCAATTTGCTTTAATGAATTAAAATCGAAAAACTGACCAACTTTAATACCTTCTGCTAATTCTTTAATACCTAATAAATAAGAAATTACAATGGTATTTTTATCAAATGTATTGATATAACCTAAATCAGCACTAAAAACACCTAAATTAAGTGCTCTTTTAAAACTTGTATTGTAATCGCTGATTCTTTCTGGCTTATTAAGAATCTTTTGAGAAAAATCAACACCTGATTTCTTAATTAAAGCAGCCATTTCAACCGGGGATGAAATATTTTGAATAACATCTCCGATAATTTCTTCTGATAACTCAAGCGGTGCATCCTGATTAAGAGCAGCCTCATCTAAAGTAAAGTCATCTGATTCTGTTTTATTAGTTTTACCAGAATTTCCAGAACAGGCAGAGAATAACAAAACTCCAACCAATATAGCCGTTGTGTAAAATAATTTCTTTAACATGATAAAGTTTTTTATATAAATCAAATCAATTAGGTTATACTATAAACCTTATAAAAGGTTACTTTTTAAGATATTTTAATTCGCCAAGGAAATTAAACGATTTACGTAATAAATCAAAATATAAAACTACATAAAGTAAAATCGTAAATATCCATACCACAAAAATATTGAACCAAAGTGTTTCGTAAAACTTACCACCAAAATGTTTTTTAGGTGCAAAAAAGTGAGTTCTAAATGACAAAAAACCTTCTGGTTCAGGCATCTGATAAATTGGTTCTACATTCTGAATTAACTTATCTCCCTGACGCAAAATTTTATTCTTTTCAAAAACTTTTAGCACAACATCCGAAATGCTTTCATTTAGGTTCACGTCCTTAATATGGTTAAATTTCTCTTTAGAATATTTAGAGATAGCCATATTAATCATTTTATCCTTTTTATTAGAAGCTTTAGTAAATCGCTCGGTATAATGTGATCTTAAAGCTTCTAAATGTTTGGCTACAGATGTATACAATTCTAAATCAAAATCTTTAGAGTTCAATTTATCCAAATGAGTATATTGAATATCTGATACTCTTCTGTTTTCTTTACCAATTTCGTTCTTTAACAATGCTAAATCATCGCTAAACTGCTCTGCATCCTTATCTGAATTAGTTGATTCAATATACTTCTTGCAATTATCTAAAATGTCATCTAACTCCTGAAAATAGTATACTATTTTAAAATTAGCAGTACTTTCTTCTTGTTCAACATCATAAAATAAACGTTGAAACTTATTGTTTTTAAACTGATCAACAATTAAACCTTCATAAATCCAACGTGATGGCATAAATTCAGCAATAAATGGAACTTTATCGGCACTGGAGATATCTCTGTTTAGTTTATCAAATGTAAACATAGCTCCTCCCAATACCATTTGCGGTATCATTACAAAAGGAATAAGTATATAGATAGTTACAATTGAATTAAATGAAGCTGAAAGAATAAGGCCTAAAATATTGGCAAAAGCTGAAACTGAAAACAATGCCAGCCAAAATTGAAAAAACATACCTTCTATACCCAATATGGTATTTGCCACAGCAACAAATAATGCCATTTGAATAGCAGATATCGTAAATAAAATAAGGACCTTTGAAATAAGGTAACTTGATCGGGACAGATTTAAAAAGGCCTCCCGCTTGAGTATTTTTGCATCCTTAAATATTTCTTCAGCACTTACAATAAGCCCAAAAAACAAGGCCACTACAATCCCCATAAATACATATGGAGGAATGTTCTCATTGTCTCTAAATACATATACATTAGAGTCTGGATCTACAATATATCTGATTAAAAACGATAAAATAAATCCAATAACCGGTGCTTCTAAAAGGTTCAGTAAAATATACTGAAGGTTAGAGATCTTTGAAAAGAAATCCCGTAATGTATATATCTTAAACTGCTTAATCCACACTGGAATATTTAATGATTGAGGTGGAGCACTTTCTACTTCTGTAATTTCCGGAATAGAGATATTCTTTTTATAGTGTTCATTCCACTCCTGAGGGTTAGTCTTTCTTTTATTTGTGTAATTTCCATATTCATCCAACACATTGGCATCTATAATATTAAACACCATTTCCGGATTTAAGTTACCACACTGAGGACATTCACCCTGCTCACTATTTATTTGGGCATCTAACTGCTTAAAATAAATAAGTGATTCACTCGGGTTACCGTAATATACAGGATAACCACCTGTGTCAAGGATAAACATCTTATCAAACATTTTATAAATATCTGATGATGGCTGATGGATAACTACAAAAATTAATTTGCCCTTTAAGGTAAGCTCCCTAAGCAAATTCATTACATTCTCAGAGTCTCTTGAAGACAGACCTGATGTAGGTTCATCCACAAATAATATTGCCGGTTCCCTGATTAGCTCAAGAGCAATATTTAATCGCTTACGCTGACCTCCACTAATCATTTTATTTAGCGGAGATCCAACCTTTAAATTACGTCGTTCAAATAGACCCAGGTTTTGAAGAGTATCATTAACCATATTGGTTATTTCCTCTTCATTTTTATCCTTAAAACAAAGTTTAGCGTTATAGTAAAGGTTTTCAAAAACCGTTAACTCTTCTATTAAAAGATCGTCCTGCGGAATAAGACCAATAACACCTTCCAGTTTTTCTTTTTCGGTATGAAGGTTAATACCGTTAATACGAACCTCTCCCGAGCTTGGACTTTCTGTTCCAGAAAGAACATTCAACAATGTGGTTTTACCGGCACCACTGGCCCCCATTATTCCAACAAGTCGCCCATGTTCTTCACCTAAATTTACATCGCGTAGTCCAATACCTCCATTTTTAAATTGAAAACCTAGGCTGTTTACAACATATGAAATTTTAGGAGTTGATCCGTCAGTCATAAAATGACCAACTACATCGGTATAATATATAGGAGCTCCACCCGGAAGTTTTATAAAACTTCCTTTCGGGAAAAGATAAATTCGTCGCTGACTTAAAAGTAAACCATTTAAAAATACATCCTGACTTCCAGTATATCTAAGAAAATACAAGTCTGCACTTTTAACTCTCAAAATTAAAACACTACCATCCAGCTTACCTGATTGTATATGCTCCCTTTGTTCTCCATCGTGCTCATTTGAGTTAATGGTTAGGAGGTTTTCAAAATCAAGATCTTTTAAAGCTTCATTTACAACAAACGATTCAATATTTGTTTTCTCAGTTTCTGAAAACTTAAATACATCAGCAGCGGTATTAATAATGGCCATTCGCTGATCTGTAAAACGCCTGTCTGCGTTAACCAATTCATACAAACGAACCAGTACAACAACCTTTTGTTCCTTGTTTAGCTGCTTGTTAATTTTTTTACAAATACCAAGAATCCTAACAGAATCCTTCATTGAAGTAAGCTGAACCTTATCCTCTTCTCCTTTATTCAGTGCGGATTTCTTAACCTTAGAGTGCCTTTGAAACAGAGCAAAATATTCCCCTACAGCCTCTGAACTAAGCTGTTGGTTTAAGAAATTTTTTACAAATTCTACTTCACTATTTTGTACTCCTCCATCCTGCTTGGCTATAAGGCCAAACAACTGCATCAGCGCCTTTAATATTTCTTCACTCATAGGTTAATCCTTGCTATTTATGATCTAGTCAGTATAAGGTTCGTAGTCAAACGGAATTTCTACGATATCAGCATATTCTTCACCTGCTTCTAACATATCTTCCTCCTCTTCATGGTAATGCCACTTGATTCTAACATCATGGCCATCCTCAACTATTTCTTCGAATTTAAGAAGGATATCTAAGATAATTTTTGATGAAGCTGTGTTAAAATATTCCAGTTTAAAATGAAATTCTGTTTCACCATTAGGTCCCTCAGAATAGCCATCGATCCAATTCATGATTGGTTCATAAAACATATTTACATCTTCGGGTAATGAACGACCTGAAATTTCAAATTTCCCGTTGTCTTTATCTAGAATTACATTAGGAGTATCATCTGTTCCTTGTATATTGATAACTTCCATGGTTTATATATTTTTAAATGTTATTTATTACGTTTGATGGTTGAGGTTAAAATAAAAAAGGACAGTTCTTCATCAATTTCTTTAAACTGATAAGTTAAGGTACTTCCCGTTTTTTTGGCGATATCAATTAATCCAAGCCCGGCTCCGCCTTTTTCAGAAAGTTTTCCTTCGCGCATTTGCGTTTTATATAATGTTGACAATCCTTTTTTATCCAGAGAATTCACTTGCTCAAGACTTTCACGTAAACCAGGAACCTTTGAGTTTTTAATCACATTACCCGTGATGATATTATAGCTTTCTTCTCCCTTACTCACCATAACAATTCCTCTACGCTCTTTCTGATCATCTTCTGATAATGAATCGGCATGCTTACTAATGTTTTGCAAACACTCCACCATCACATTAAACACTTTTCTTTGAACAGCGTTTGATTCTTCACTTTTAGCAAGATTCCTTTCTGTTAATGAAGTAAAAGTTTTGGTGATATCCTGATTTATTTCTCCTTCATATACCAGACTTATCTCGTTTGTTTTCATAGTTCGATAGAGCTGGTAAGCAAAATCTAAAAAACTATGGTTGTCTAGTGCATTTCCCATTGTTCTGTTATTTAATTTTGTATATTTTATAATTCAATACCTATTAACAGCACATCATCTACTTGTTTTTCTTCACCCATCCAATCGTAAAAATCAGATGAAAAATGACGAGAAAAATGAGCCATTGTTAAATCTTTTTCAGCAGTTAAGGCTTCTCTAATACGCTTTGATTGATATTTGCGTCGTCGTTCTCCTCCTAACTGATCAGGTAAACCATCTGAGAAAATAAAGATTTTATCACCTTCCTGATAATGAATTTCATGATTTTCAAAATCCTTTTCCTTTTTCTTTAAAAGAGGTTTACCTCCTATACCTTTTCTGGTTCCTTTATATTCTATTAATTCGCCATTTCTCAACAAATATAATGGATTATGAGCTCCGGCAAATTGTATTGTCTTATTTTCCTTATCAATTTTACAAAGAGCGAGGTCCATTCCATCTCTTCCATTATTACCCTCTTCGTTTTGCTTTAAGGTTGAACGTACATCCTGATGCAATAATTCCAATATTTTTGCAGCATTAAAATTGTCATCAATGTTCACAATGTTATTCAACAAAAAGTATCCGATAAATGATAATAATGCTCCGGGCACACCATGACCTGTACAGTCTACGGCTGCAACATATAATGTTTCGTCTTTTTGTACAAACCACGGAAAATCTCCACTAACAACATCCTTTGGACGATAAAAGATAAAGGACCTTGGAAAATGCCTTTGTAATAGCGATGTATCAGGAAGAATGGATGTTTGAATTCTTTGTGCGTAATTAATACTATCCGAAATCTTCTTATTTTTCTCTTTTATTTCCTGCTCAATTTTCTTTATCTCGGTCATATCATGCGCCACAAACAATACAGATTCTAAAACCTTATCGTTATTTAGCTCAGGAATGGCCTTTATTTGCATTATTTTATCGCCATCCGGGGTGTTCATTTCGATCTCTTCGATGATTTGTTCTTCGTTAGTTTTTATTTCATGCAAAACATGGTTAATAAAATCAACAAAGCGTTCATCCACCTGTAAATCACTTATTCTTTTCTTGGTAATTTCTGTTAGCGATAAACCAATAAAATCACTAACTACAGGGTTAGCATAAACCAGCTTTCCTGTAGTATTAATACGCAAAATCATATCCGGAGAATTCTCAGACAGAGATTGCATTCTACTTTTCATGCGCTCCTCTTTCTCGGCCCTTATTCTTTCAGTAATATCCTGAGTATTAAAGATGAT
Source organism: Labilibacter sediminis (assembly GCF_005877885.1). GTDB lineage: Bacteria > Bacteroidota > Bacteroidia > Bacteroidales > Marinilabiliaceae > Saccharicrinis > Saccharicrinis sediminis. The sequence goes on along the minus strand of NZ_VCHY01000003.1, from coordinate 363,079 downwards.
ACCTTTAATGGCTGGATCATGTAGTAAGTTTTTTCCTTTCGTTTCCAGGAATAACTTTTCTCCATTCTTTTTTAAATAGGCGTACTGTGCTACATTTTCTCCTCCAGGTGTTTCAAGTAGATATTTAAATAAGTTATTAATGGTACGATAGCCCCTTGGTGTTAGCATTTCAGGGTCCATCCCTTGAATATCATCTTCATCACTATAACCCAATATTCTTTTTACTGAAGGACTTTCAAATAGAAGTCTTTGGTTTTCATCATAGATGGAAATAAACTCTGAAGCATTGGTAAGTAATGCTACCAAACGTTTTTGACCATTCTCTACTTCCTGAATTTTTGACTCTAATAACTCATTTGATTGTTCAAGATCCTCCTGAGCAATCATCATTTCACGAGCATTTTCTTTTAATTTCTCCTCATTCTGTTGAAGAGTTTCAGTCATCTCCTGCGACTCCTGCAATAAATACTCTGTTTTAGCATTAATTTTTTGGGCGTATATAGTACGACCAATCATTCCAACCAATTCCTGTGCAAAGCTTATCTTATAATCAGGCAAAGCCTTGCTCAGAAAGCCTATTTCAATAATACCCTGTAGTTCCTCTTCCTGCATTAAAGGCAGAATAATTAAACTTTTGGGTTTCTTATCACCTATAATTCCAGATGTAACAGTAAAATAATCATCAGGAATTTCTGTACGATAGATCATAGCTTTTTCAAAAGCCACTTGACCTACCAATCCTCTTCCAATTTCAAATTCCTGGTTAATAAAACGCTGCCTGTTAAATGCATAGGTAGCTTTATTAACCATTTTATCATCTTTTAATATGTAAAAACTACCCTGTATAGCTCCACAATATTTTATAATGGTTTTTAATACTTCAATTGAAAGTTCATCAATGGTTCTATAAGTCCTTAAATCCTCATTAACCAGCTCTTTACCCTTAGCAATCCATTTAAGCTCTTTTTCCTTTTCATTGGTTTCCATCAAGTTTTTAGCTAAACTTAACAAAGGTGAAACTTCATTATTATTATTCAGAATTTTCTTAAACTCACCTTTCTGAATAAGATCAGCAATTAAGATATTTGACTCTAACTGATTCTTAAGTTTTTTAATTTCTTTGGATTGATTAGCCTTTGTAATTCTGCCGTAATTTAAAAGTACAATTACTCCGAATGGAACACTCAAAACCAAAATATCAACAAGCCAAACCAGTTGAGAGGCATGAATTGATATGATTGTATTTAATGAGAAGGGGATATTTAAAAAATCGATAAAACCAGCCCATATAAATAAATATGTGAGAAGGAGAAAACTCAATAAAAAAAACAAATCTCTTTCTGAGAGCAGAGAGAAATCAAGATACTTTCTTATTCGGTTTTGTACTTTTTTTATTTGCATGTTGCTATCTATAAAAGTATGGTATCAGCAATACGATTATTTATTGTTACCCAGTGTTGATCAATTTTAATATTACTAAAAGAAGCAACTTCTATAAGACCGATACTCTGGTTATTTTTTACGACTGGCAGTAGATAAAGATACACCGGCTTTGATGATCCTGAACCAGATTCAACACTAAGATAATCTTCATCAATTTCATCCACTAACATCGGTTTCATATCAGAAACTACCTGACCATTTAACCCTTCATTTGGCATAAAATCAGCAATTTCTACCTCTTTACCTATACCAAAAGTAGCTTTTACGTTAAACTTATCAGAAGGTTCTGAATTAAAATAACAAACTCCAACCATAACCTCATAGCATTTAGCCATTTGGCATAAAAGTTCATTGGCTAAAGCTTCAACACTCTCACATTTCTTAATACGGTTAATTATATTGTCTGCTACCTTATTAAGTTCATCATTATTTAAAACAAGTTTATCCTCATTTTGCGATTGAGATAATTTAGATTTTAAATTATCTATTTCATCCTCATATCTAAACTTTTGCTTATCCAACTCCTCCTTATAGTTTTCTTCGTTTTGAGAAGCTTCTTTCAATAATTTATCCGCTAAAAAAATAATAGCTATAAATAATCCGAACGAAACTACCTCCAAAAGAAAAAACTTAGGTGAGATTTCTGCTTCAACAAAAAAATACTTTACAAGTGCAAAAACAAAAGCTAAGCCTGCAAAAACATACAACCGATATATTGGATTTTTTATCATGATCTAATTAATTTAAAGACTATTTAAAAAATCTATTATTTCTTCAGGAGATAAAACTTTATCCGGGTTAAATAATTGTAAAGCCGATTTAGTCATCATATCCACGTCACAGGTTTTAGGATCCTGAACAATCGTAAATCCATTTTTATTATGCACATCTTTTATACCCCTTGCTCCATCCTTATTTGCACCGGTAAGTAAAATACCTACCATTTTTTCACGAAAAGAAGTGGCTGCTGAAAAAAATGTGTGGTCGATCGACGGACGACTATGGTTTAAAACTTCCTCGGTTGAAAGAGAAACTGTTGAATCAAACTCAATAAAAAGATGATAATTAGAAGGTGCCAAATAAACTTTACCTCCTTCTAAACGCAATTTATCGTATGGTTCAACTACCGATAAGTTTGACTTCAGATTAAGTCCTTCGAGCAAACCAGACCTAATGTGCTTTAACCTGTGTAAGCAAATAATAATAGGATACTTAAAATCTGGCTTTATCCTGGATAAGATTTTAGTTACCAAAGAAAAGCTTCCGGCAGAGCCACCAATAACAATACCTTTGTAATATGCAGGTTTATTTTTCACCATTAAATTGATTTATCAAACTTTATAAATCTTTTCACTTATTTCGTATTCATCAAACAAAGATTGATTTGCCTGACTAATACGTTCTTTAATTCCAATAGCCATATAGCCTCCTTTATGAATATATTTGGCTAATATTTCTTCGGCATTCACCTGTAGTTTGGCATTGTAATAGATCATTCTATTTCTAAATATCACAAACGACACGGTTGTATTGGGCACTTCATTAAAAAAGTTACCTTTTAAAAACTCAACATTAGTCATCAGGCTTTTATCTATAAAAACCTTTCCGTCCTCATTTATAAAATAATCTTCAAAATGATGATTAAGCTCCAGGCGTTTAAAATTTTGCTTATTCAGCTCAATCTTTTTTGAATCTGTAATGCCGCTCTTAATTTCTTCAAGCTTCTTTGCACTAGACACATTACAATATACCTTAGCCTTATCAATTACTCCTTCTTCCTTAAGAATAACCAATAAAGAAAACAACTCCTCACATGATACCAATTGCGGAAACCAAAAACTAAATTTATCTTCCTCTAAGCCTGGTAATATCTTTAAACGCAAATAACGCCAAAAGGAGGGATCTCGAAACATTTCAGTATCGGGTACCGGAAAATGATATGAAAAATCTTCGGTTAATTCTCCACTTTTAATTTTCTCGATAAAATCTTTAGTGCTCTTAACATTTAAAACATTAAAAATGTGAGCAAACCTTCTGCGCAGAAATGAAAATGCATAATTAGAGAAGTCTATTTTAAACTTATCACTTAAAACAGGCGTTATTTCCCTAATATCATGTATTGTTGGTGCAATTGCCATTTAACTACTTATATTTGAAATGGAAAGTATTACTCTTCGTATACACCATTCCGTGTTTAATAAATTTCGTTTTAAAAAATCCATGTAATGCTTCGTGTGTTCCTAACACCAGCACCCCGCCATCATATAGTTTATCATAAAACTTCCTTACAATTTTCAGTTGTAATTCAGGATTAAAATAGATTAGTACATTTCGGCAGAATATTACATCAAACTTTTGATAAAAAGGTATTTCTTCTTCTACCAAATCGTGACGTCTGAATTTAGGCTTTTTAACGATAAAATCTTTAACCTTCATCGTATCCTTGGCATTGTTCATCTCAAAATATTTTCCGAAATCAGATGACTTGTTGCCCAGTTTATTCATTAAAGAATCAAAAACCTCGATATATCTGTTGTTAAAATTTAGGTCATACTCACCTTTTTTAGCCCCTCTGATAACCTTTTGATTAATATCTGTGGCCACAACATTTGTATGATCTAACAAACCCAATTCATTAAATAATATGAGGTTTGAATACACTTCCTGACCGGTTGAACACCCGGCATGCCATATATTAATTGATTTTTTCTTTCTTAACGACGGAAATACTTTTGTATATAAATATTCCCATGTTTCAGGATTCCGGAATAATTCCGTTGTATTAACAGTAATATCATCAACCAACTTCTCTACAAAATCATCATCTGTTTTTGTTTTTAACAGAAGCTGATTCATATCCATATCATGATCCTTCAGAATTTTTTCAATTCGCCTTTGAATAGAATTATCAGAATAATCACAAAAATTATACGGTGTGTGTTTCTTTAATTCTTCCAGATACTTTTTAAACGTAATGTCCCCCACTTATCAAATTCTGTTTATTAAAATAACTCCACTTCAACATTCTGTATAAAGGCTGTAAACGATTGATCGTCTCCCACCTGTGCTTCAGAAAGCAAAAATAGAACAGGAATATCATCCCCAAATTTATTTTTAATAGGAACCTCTCTTCTTTCTCCAACCACTTTTGTTGCCTCTGTTGTTACATAGGCTTTTACGAAAGGATCATTTTTAGCAGTATCTTCTGAAAATAGCATAGATATGTGTTGACCTAAAACTTCACTTCTTTCATAACCCCAAAGACTTTCTGCAGCAAGATTAAAGAATTCAAGAATACCCTCTTTATTTATTGTAATAATGGCATCTAACGCACCTTCAAGTGTTTTTTCATTTCTAATTTTTACAGCTTCAATTTCCTTAAACTGCTCTTTCATTTCGTCACGTGCCTGCTCAAGCATTACTCCAAGTTCTTCCTTGGATTTCTTCATTTGCTCTTCCATATGCACTTGCTCCGTAACATCGTTCTCAACACTCAAAATTTTAACGATATCACCATGGTTGTCAATTACAGGAGTGTACGTTGTCAACAGGAAAATTTCTTCACCCAGCTTTGTTCTTCTACGTACTCTTCCCTTAAAGTTGTGTCCGTTCTTTAAATCAGAAAGCGATTTGGTTAAATCTTCCAGATCATCCTGGAAAAAGAAAATTTTAATATTCTGACCTTCAATTTCCTCAGGCAGATATTTAAATGTTTGTAAGAAAAGCTGATTTACAGATATTAAGGATCCATCTGTTGCAAACTCACTACTAATGGCCGAGTTATCAATAGCTTCAAGAATACCTTTCATCTCCACCTCTCTGCGATCCGACTCTTCCTGTGTGGCTTGCATCTCCTCCAGGTTCTGACGTAACTCTTCTTCCTGTTGAGACATTTTTTCAGCCTGAATTTGAGTTTCGTGAAGTAATTTAGTGGTTTGAATGTTGATTTGGACTGTAGATATAGTTGATGCAATACTTTCGGCAGTGCGCTCAACAAACTCTATTTCGAAAGGTTGAAATTCACTAAACGAAGCCAACTCAATTACCCCGTAAACTTCATCATTTACTTTTAAAGGAACAATTAAAATAGCTTTTGGGTTGGCTTCCCCTAAACCCGATGTAATGGTAGTATATTCATTGGGAATATCGGTCATATAGATTGTGTCCTTTTCGATGGCACACCTACCCAATAACCCTTCATCCCAAGGTATGATTTGATCTACAAATTTCTTTCTATCGAAAGCAATACTTGCACTAAGCTCAAAAAACTTTTCCTTCTTAGCATTGGTATTTAAAAGATAGAATCCGCCCTGGTTAATTTTTAAATAATTAACCATGTAGCTGATAATATTGTAGGATAACTCTTCCAGGTTATCATTATTTCTTCTTAAAATTTCAGCAAACTGCGCCAGTCCTTGAGTTACCCAGGTGCGTTGTTCCTCTTCTACTCTTCTTTGCTCCTGCTCATCTTTACTCTTAATCAGATAATCTCTTAATTTTAGCAACGACTTGCTTAATTGGTCCCTTTTGCCGGTAAGTAAATCCTGATTCGATAAATTTCCCTGACGAAGATTATTGATAAAAGTAAGTACCATTTCAGAGCGTTTGGACTCCGACTTGATATATTTTTTTTGTTTTTTTATAACCTTGATTAATGAAAGCGCCACCAAATATCCACCCAAACCAGTTAATGCAGGTAACAAGGTAAGGAGCCACATACCAGGGAACATATAGAACATATCAGCAATAGTTCTATTGGATTGCATAAAAACAGAAGAATTCAGATTTAAAAGAAATACAAAGATTAAAATAAATAATCCCAAAAGGATTCCTCTAAAAGTAAATTTCCCTATAATGCGTGATAATTCAGACTTTTTCACAATAATCAATTTTGTGTTTATTTTTAATTATGGATGGGGTTGGATTTGCGCTAACGAAATTATAAACTTTTTACCATTTTAGCGACTTATGCTACCTTTTAAAGTGATTTTAAAAGAAATGGTGCAATATCGTCGAGAGATAAAACTTTTTCTACTGCACCAATTTTTGCGGCCTCTTTAGGCATTCCGTAAACAATTGAGCTTTGCTCATCCTGTGCAATTGTTTTAGCTCCTGACTCTTTTAACTCAAATAAACCTTTGGCACCATCATTACCCATACCTGTTAACAAAATTCCAGTGGCATTTTTACCTGCATACCTTGATGCACTTCTGAATAGAACATCAACGGATGGTCTGTGCCTGTTAACCAACGGTCCTTCTTTAACTTCAACAAAATACTCTTTGCCCACTCTCTTCAACAACATATGACGGTTACCGGGAGCAATAAGTACTCTGCCCTGATAGAGTTTATCTCCATTCTCTGCCTCTTTAACCTCTAAAGCACAAATATTATTTAGGCTATTGGCAAATGAACGTGTAAATCCTTCCGGCATATGTTGAACAATGGCTATACCCGGCATTTTTTCCGGTAAGTTTTTTAGAAATACCCTAATGGCTTCTGTCCCTCCTGTAGAAGCTCCTAATACAACCACCTTTTCTGTTATTGTAATTCTGGTTGAAGCTGATGCTTTTTCAAGAATTACATCGGCACTATACTTTGGTTTGACCTCTATATTTTGCGGAGGAGTTTTTATTTTACGCCTTGATAATTTTGCCTGAGCTGCTGCTTTTACGGCATCACAAATCATTATCTTTGATTCATTGATGAACTTAGCAGCATTCATCGCCGGCTTTCCTATAATTTCTGATGCTCCATATTCTAAGGCTTTCATAGCTACTTCTGTTCCTTCAGAAGTTAATGAAGAAATAACCACCACAGGAATTGGATGTTGCGACATAATCTTTCGTAAGAAAGTCAGGCCATCCATTCGAGGCATCTCAATATCCAGAGTTATTACATCTGGAATTTCCTTCATTATTTTTTTTACAGCTATTATTGGATCAGCTGCTGTTCCCATGACCTCTATCTCAGGATCTGAACCTAAAATAGAAGATAGGCTTTGTCGCACAACTGCTGAATCATCAACTACAAGTACCCTAATTTTATTCATCAGCATAGAATAAGGTTTTCAAAATCATTTCTCATTATCTTAGTAAGATAGAAAAAATATTTTGTGGTTCATTATCGCAGAAGCAAATTAGCTCCTAATTACTTTTTTTATCCAATAGCTTGTGTCGTACCTCTCCGGTATCGGTAAAGAAGATTATCTTCCTACCTCTTTTCCCACCGGTACTCGATGCTACTATTGGAATATTTCGTTCCTCCAACATAAGACGAGCGACTCTAATGTTTCGTTCTCCAATTAAAGTTTTGGAATTGCCGGTTTGCATCAGTTCACCCCCACCAAATACTTTCGCCTGCAGATCTTCGATACGCGATCCGTGAAAAAGTAATCGGTCGATGAGCTTATCAATAGCAATATTTCCATATTTAGGTGAAGCCAAATCATTACCATTCCAATGCGGAAGCATATAATGATTTAGTCCGCCAATCTTCAACCGGGAATCCCATAAGCAAATCGCCACACAAGAACCTAATATGGTTTTCACCAGATAGGGCTCTTTACTTACAAACAATGAAGAAGGATATAAAAAATGTTGTAAATATTGGTTCATCTAGTCGCCCTTAAAAAATCTCGTCCTCTTCATCAAAGAATAAATCATTACCATCACCGCTAAATCCATCCACAATATTTTTTGCCTCCGGTACACTAATGGTAAAGGTTGATCCTTCTCCTTTTTGACTGGCAATTTCTATGTTACCACTTAACACATCCAATAAAGCCTTTGTAATAGATAACCCTAAACCATGCCCTCTATTAATGGAGTTGATTCCTGTATCTAACCTTTTAAATCTTTCGAATATGGTTTTTTGATTCTTTTCAGAAATTCCTGTTCCATAATCCTGAACTGAAATTTTTAACACATCTTCATCATCCAACCATACAGATATTATAACCTTACTATCTTTATAACTATACTTTAAGGCATTATTTATAAGGTTACTCAGAATCAGTTTTAATTTTTCAGAATCAGTTTTAAAATAAAAGTTCTTTCCAAAACCATGCTCAATATTAAACTGAGTTTCAATATTAATCCCCATTTTGCGAGAAATAATATTGAAAGAATCAACAACTGTTTGCAGTAAACTGCGAATATTTACTTTGGCAATATTTGGTGCTATTTCACCTGCTTCAATTTTCGCGGCAACAAATATATTTTTTAATTGAAAATCAAGGTTGAATGCTTCAGAGTGAATTAAAGCAACCATAGATACCACTTTTTTCCAATCATGTTTTTCTACCGATAAAATAGCTTTTGACAACCCTAAAATAGAGGTAAATGGGTTAACTATTTCATTTGATATATTTGAAATAAAATGGCTTTTAAGCGCTTCCGATTCTTTAAACTTTTTGGAAACACTCTGCAATTCCAACGTTAAGTCTTTTATCTCTTTTTCACTGTTTTTACCATTCTCTAGCCGCTGTCTTAGCTCCTTTAATAACTGTCTGTCTGATAAATTATTCATGGTTATCGTTTTGTGCTTTATTTTTTTCTAAAAATAGTTGGCTTAATATGTTCTAAGGGTACATCCATACCTGTTAATGACTCTGAATGTCCAATAAAAAAATAACCGCCTGTTTTAAGATGTGAACTTAACTTATTTATTACGCTTTCTTGTGTAGCTCTGTCGAAATATATTAAAACATTTCTACAAAAGATAGCGTCAAACTTTTCTGTAATATTAGAGTAAGATGCATCCATCAGGTTTAAATATTTTAAACTTAAGCTGCTTTGCAACTCCGGTCTTACCTTTACCGTTTGGTTTTCTTTACTCTTACTTTTTAAAAGATACTTTTTTTTCAACTCCAAAGGAATTATATCCACTTTGTTCATTGGATAAACTCCTTTTGCTGCTTTACCTAAAACATTTTGAGAAATATCTGTACCTAAAATAGAAAACTTAAAAGTTGGATTTTCTCTTTTATACTCGTTCAAAGTAATAGACATCGTGTATAATTCTTCACCACTTGAGCAGCCCGCACTCCAAATTTTAAATGGTTCATGGCCTGCTTTAGCGTTAAATTCGGGAAGCACTTTAGACTTTAAAAAATCAAAATGAATAGGCTCCCTGTAAAAGTCAGTTTTATTGGTAGTTACAACATTTAAAAAATTAAATATCTCTTCTTTTTGACCTTCTTTACTAAACAGATAATCTTTATACTCACCATAGGATTTCATTTTCAGGTGCCTGATTCTTTTTAACAAGCGTCCTTGTAGCATAATCCTCTTTACAGCAGGCATTTTTATTCCGAATTCGGAATAAATGAAATTACTAAAAGCATCAAAATCCTTAGAAGATAATTCGGCTTTAAAGCAATCCAGCTCCTTTGAGTATATCTTATCTCGATCCACTATGCTTTAACTTCTTTAATAACAGAACTCATTTCCACTATGTCATTCACACTGAATACTTCATCTGAATTTAATATCAGATAAAAGTTATCGTTTACTTGACATGTAGCTTTTATATAATTAGGACTATAATCTGTTTCAATATGTTTAAACTGACTTTCTGCAGCTTCAAAAACATCTGTAACCGCATCTGTTAATATTCCAACACGAAATGTTTTTCCAGAATCTTTTCTTGTAACATCAATAATAATGATACAAGTTTGTTGTGTTATTTCAACAGGCTTTAAAGCAAATTTAACTCCTGTATCTATAACTGGTATAACTTCCTCACGATGGTCAATTACGCCCTTCATGAAAGAAATAGATTCAGGCATATTGCGAGGAACTTCATATTCCCTAATTTCATTTACCTTACTAACATGAATGGCAAAAGATTCCGTTCCTATTTTAAACGAAAGATATGAATTATTGATTTCTTCCATTGATATTAGTTTTTACTTTCAATTTGTGAAACTACATGCTTTAAATCGATCAAGTGAATAAATTCATCGTTTTCCTGAACCGTACCCTCAAATGTTTCAATGAGTCCCATTCCTTTTTGAAACGATGACGGACCGATTTTAGCCTTTTTAACTTCGAACACTTCCTTTACTACATCCACTAAAATCCCAAACTGACTCTCCTGTTTATCTTCAGGTGAAACAATGATGATAGAAGTATCTTTAGTAATGGCGGTTTCATCAATATCCATAATCATACGCATATCGGTAACCGGAACTATGATCCCGTGAAGATTGATAATACCTAAGACAAAATCTTTTGAGTTAGGTACTTTTGTTACATTATTTTCGTAGGGCAAAATATTTCTAACCAAAAGGCTATCAAAAGCAAATGTTTGATCTCCCAGTTTAAAAGATATAAGTGTTTTAAAATCGACTTCCATCATCTAATGTTTATGTAATTTTTGAGACCAGTGATAATGTATTAATCTATTGGTATCAACAACCATAGAAATGGTACCATCTCCCATTATTGATGCACCAGAAATAATATCCTGATTACGCAATAATCTTCCCAGTGGTTTCACAACAGTTTGATATTCCCCAATTACCTCATCCACAACAATACCAACTTTTTTATTCTCATATTTAACCTGAATAATATGTTGTTTTGCTTCCGATTTCTCCTCATTAAATACTCCTCTTAATTCTACAATTGGAAATTGCTCTCCATCCATAGTAATAACATTGTTGAAGATATTTTTTTGATCTTCAATTTCCAATGGAAATATTTTTTCGATGGATGAAATTGGAATTACATATTGCGATTTAGCAATTGTAACCAATAAACCATCGATAATAGAAAGAGTAAGTGGTAATTCAAGGGTTATTGTTGTTCCTTTATCCGGTTCAGAATCAATAGATACTTCTCCACGAATTTCACCAATTTTTCTTTTAACAACGTCCATTCCAACACCTCTGCCCGAAAGATCTGATACATTATCCTTGGTAGAAAATCCGCTCATAAATACCAGGTCAAAGATCTCACTCTTCGTCAGCTCAACCCCTTCATCTATCAGACCTTTAGATATGGCCTTATTTAATATGAATTCCGGATCAATTCCTTTACCATCATCTATTACCTTAATAATAACGCTGGCACCTTCGTAATAAGCTTTGAATATAATTGTTCCCTTAGGTGACTTGCCTTTTTTAATACGCTCATCCGGCATTTCAATTCCATGATCCACACAATTTCTAATCATGTGTAACAATGGATCTGTTAAATGCTCTATTATATTTTTATCCAGCTCAATATCGCCACCTTCAATAATAAAGTCAATTTCTTTATTCAGCTCCTTAGATAAATCACGGACCAAACGTTGAAAACGCATCAAATCATTTTGAAGTGGTATCAAGCTAATTTCAAACGCATTATCACGTAATTGACGGCTAAGTTTCTGAATATTTTCGGAAAGAGAAATTATTTGTGGCTCACCATTATTTTCAGCATATAAATTCAGTTGTGCCTGAATAGTAACCAATTCACTAACCAGGTTAACCAATTCATCAATTTTAGTTGAAGCAACCCTGATACTTGAAATCTTGTGTTCCTTTAATTGGGCTTTCTTCTTTTCACCACTACCTGCTTTCTTTTCGCCAGACCAGGAAACACTTTTTAAAAGATTAGAGCTTAAGGCTTGTTCTCCTTTTTTTGCTTTATCAATTAAATCGATTAAAACAGGATGATGAATTATGTTTCCACTAAAAATTTCTGTGATTTCGAGATCACACTCGTCTTCAACGAAAATAAATACATCCTGAATTTCATTAATTGGTTCCGAAGTATTTAAGATTACGTCCCAGAAAATAAAACATTCTTGGGGATCTAACTGATCTAATTCTGGAACTTTGCTACCATTATACAAAACAACTGCCTCACCTAAGGCATGAAGATCATCCAGTAAAAAAAGTGGATTTGTACCGTTTTGTAATATGTTTCTATGAGGTTTAAACTGTATAAAAAATGATTTTGAATCATCTGTTTCTACCTTTACCTCTGACGATATAGTTTGCTCTGGTGAACTTGAAATTTCAGATGGTTTAGAAACAAATTGTTGAACCTTGCGGGTAATAATTTCCAAATCCTTCTTTTCAGATTCCTCAGTTAAATCGCCTACCTGAAGAAAATGCTTTATTTGGTCTATAGCATTAAAGGTAAGCGAGATTAAATCATCCGTAACAACCAGTTTATTGTTTCTTACCCAATCAAATACTGTTTCAAGATGGTGTGTAAATTCGCTCAAGTCATTAAACCCAAACATCGCACCACCACCTTTTAAAGAGTGCATAGCTCTAAAAATACGCTCTATAATTTCCTTATCCGACTTATCATTTTCTAAAAGAAGCAAAGCTTCTTCCAAATCATGAACATTGTCGAGGGATTCTTCAACAAATTTGGCTCTAAACTTATCAATCATGCGCCTGCATCTTTGGATATTAAAGAATCAAAAAACTTTAGTGATTTATTTAGGTCTTCTGAGTCAATATCGTGTGGTTGACTAATGTTTAATTCTGATTTTATGACAGGGATTAACTTAATAGTATTATCTACTATTTCGCTGGAACATGTTAAATCACCTTTACGTAAAGCAGCATAAACCTGCTCAATAGGTTCAACAATTTCCTGAACGCCTACTATTCCAAGCATTGGTGCAGTTCCTTTGATATTATGTGTGGTAGTAAATATTTTTTCAATCACACAATCAGAAACACTCCCTAACCTTTCGTTTCCTAAATCAATTTCTATTGATTCAAGTTCCTTAATAGAGTCATCTATAAATCCCTTTTTAATTTTCTCAATCATCTTAAAACTCTTGAGATTGCACTTAGCAATTTGGCCGGAACAAATGGTTTAATAATCCATCCTGTTGCACCAGCTTGCTTAGCTTCCATTTTTTTTGCTGCCTGAGATTCTGTAGTTAGAAAAAGAATTGGAATATGTTTGTAAGTGTCTATTTCTCTTACCTTACGAATTAAACCTAAGCCATCAAGATTAGGCATATGCAAATCGGTAATAATAATATCGATATTTCTTCCATCAAGAAACTGAAGAGCATCTTCCCCGTCAATTCCAACCAAAACATCATAACCTTCGTTTTGAAGGGTAAAATTTACAACTTCTCTTATACTTTCTGAATCGTCAACAATAAGAACTGTCTTAGCCATAACTAGTTAATATTTATTTCTATAGTTTAAATAGGTCTTGAAATCCTGCATTAGATACTAAACCATGTAATTCTTCATTTAAAATACCTTCAAATTTAAAATCTACTTCTTTATTTTCATACTTATTTTTTAGAGAAAAAAGTATTTGAATAAAAGTGATATCAATACTTGAAGGATTTGTTACACGAATACCAAGGTTTTTTGAATAATCAATAGAATTCTCTATCTGTTCTTTAATTTTAGTAATATGATTAATAATTAAATCTCCAGTAATGATCATATCTACCGTATTTTCAGCTTGCTTTACTTCAATTGAAAATGGTACATCCATAATAAACAGACTATTTGAGAATTAAAATTTTTCGTAATTATCTAAATCAAACTCCTTTTCGAGGTTGATTAAATCATCTTTTCCTGAAACATTTACTTTTTTCTTCTTCTTAGCTTTTGTTTCAGCCTTAACACCTGATTCCTCTTTTTCAACTTCTATACTCGGTCTGGATATAGATATTTCCTCTTCAGAATCACCAATATTAAAGAAGCTTACTGCTTCTTTTAATCGGTCAGCCAAACTAGAAAGTTGCTCTGCACTTTGCGTTAACTCATCAGACGAAGATGCATTCTCCTGAGTAATCAGGTTTAACTGTTGCATGGCCATATTGATTTGCTCAGCACCGGTTTTTTGCTCTAAACTAGCGGCTGATATTTCTTTAATCAACTGCGTTGTTTTTTCAATGTCCGGCACTAGCAATCTTGATTTTTCTCCTGCTTCCTGCGATACTTTTAAACCACCATTTACAAGATCATAAATTTCGTCGGCCGCAACTTTACTTCTTTCAGCTAGTTTTCTTACCTCTGCTGCAACAACTGAAAATCCTCTACCATGCTCACCTGCACGTGCCGCTTCAACTGCTGCATTAAGCGCTAATATATTGGTTTGAAATGCTATATCTCCAATAATGGTAATTTTTTCAGATACACTTTTCATGGAATCAGCAGCCTTTGAAGATAATTCATCTGCTACATTCACATCTTTAGCTGTTTCTACGGTAATTTTTTCCGTTTCCACAGCATTCTCGGTATTCTGATCAATATTTGCCACCATCTCTTCAATGGATGTTGATACTTCCTCAGCAGACGCCGCTTGATCAGCAGATCCTTTAGATAGTTGCATAGAGCTGCTCTTCACATTATTACCACTGGATACAAGATCATTGGCATTTTCTTTTATGGATACCACAATACCTTTAATATTAGCGGCCATAGTTACGAGTGATTTTGCCAATAAACCAATTTCATCTTCTTGCTGAATTTCAAGTTCTGCAGTTAAATCTCCCTCACCAATTGCCTGGGCAAAGTTTACTCCTTTAACTAAAGGTTGTACAATGCTAGTATATAATACATATGCAATACCTCCGGATACCAGAATTAATACAATAATCATAACCAACACAAAACCACTAAACCAGCCAAACGAGTTATCCATTTCGGCAAGAGAAGCTTTATTTAAGGTATCAAACTTTTCTCCTAAAGTATTTAAATCATCAATGATCTCGTTACTTAGGGTTATGATTTCTCCGTCCTCCTGAACCATTGGTTCAACTTCAAAGATTACCATTACATCGTCGTACGACTCAAACGTATTTAAGCTCGACATAACATAGGCATGTTTTACAAATAAAGCATCTGCCTTATTCTTGATAGAATCAAAAGCCTGGCGGTCCTCTTCATTAGCCCAATCACTTTTAATGGCATCTATACTTTCAATTAACTTGGTATAATCCTCTGCATGTAGTTTTTCTAATACCATTTTATCCGCAGTCCCTGGCTGACGATCAATGAAAACCCAACTTTTAATTAAAGCTTTAGAGCTGATTACCATATCCTTAAACTGCTGTATACCATGCTCTGACGGACTATAAACACCAGTAATTTTATCACTTAAGGCTCTACTATTATTAAGCGTTACATATGTTGATATACCATTTATAAGTATTGCCAATAATATTAAACTAAATCCACCGATTAGTTTTTGAGCAATGTTTAACTTTATTCTCATTATTATAATTAATTAGGTTACATCTTAATGGCTGCCGCCATATTCGCCAGTTTCGAACTAATACTTAATCCTAAAGCCTGAGCATTTGAATCGTGAATTTCAAACTTTAAATTATTTTCTCTCACAACAAAGTTAATAACTGCCCCATGTTTAGTAGCTCCTTCGGTTTCAGTTATGATTAACGAACTTTTACCAAGCTTACTTTTAATGGTTGCAGAGTGTCTTGAGAAATTTATATTGGCAGATACATATAAAACCTGACAATCCACCATTTCATCAACCGATTTAAACTGTTTAATGACCACATTTTGATAGCCAAATTTTTTACCTCCAGATTGCTTCGTTAACCAATCTGCAATCTTTGCATCTTTTAAAACTCCAATTACAAAGTCACCGTTTTTTGCATCCTCCGGCCATCCGATATATCGAATAAAATTCAGCGTAAAAACAGACTTATACTTCTCTACTTGCGCATGACTAAGACAAGGCATGAGCAATAAAAAAAATAAAAATAAGTATATTTTTTTCATAACACAATTCCGTTAAATTAATTGTTTTCCTCCCACTACTACGCTGGTTCTTGCCAATTGGTTACTGTTTTTGTTAATAAAATGTTGAAAAACAAACTTCCTTTCAAAAAATAAACAATTTAATATATCGCTAAACGGATAAAAGAGATAAATTTGCTGCCAAATATAATACTGATATAGGAATGAGAATTATAGGAAATATTAATTCACAAGAGGGGAATTCATTTGAAGCAAAAGTTAGAAATACTCTTTTTGCTATTAATAAAAAAACAAGCGATAAGGCTGTAGTAAAACTGTGTTTTTATTTAAATTCATCGAAAGCAGAAAACTTTTCGGATGAATACAATACCATATCAGACATCATTAAAGACATATATAAAAAAGATATTCCTGCTTATACCATAATTTCACAAGCTCCACATAACGAAGATAACTTTGCTATTGAGTACCAATTGTGGAGCAATAAAAATGATTTAAAATATAAAAGTATTTTAAAGCATCCATACGTTACTATTTCACACAATAATGGTTTTGAAATTATATCAGGCGGTATTCAGTTTAGTGAAGATTCGTTATTATTTAGCACACAGCGTTGTTTTGATTTTGCCGAGCAAATACTAATGGCTGAAGAGCTAAACTTTGGGCATATATATCGTCAATGGAACTATATTCCGCAAATTGGAGGTACATCTAATTATGATGGAAATAACAAGCCATGTGAGCAAGTATTTAATGAGATAAAAGAATTCTTTTATGAAGCTCCGCTTTTTGTTAGTGGAATGCCCTTAGAAACTAACAGTGAATGTAAGTTTGGTAATGTAACTATTGATTTTTATGCTTTTAGCAATCACCTTGATGTAACAAAAACAATAAGAAATATTGATAATTTGGCTTGTGGTAAATACATTGAAACTGAAAACAAAGAAATTTGGTTAGCCAATGCAGCAAGCACAAAACAGGATATTGCTAATTCTTCAGATGATGTAGAACAACAAACTTTATCAACACTACAGGCGCTATTGGAACATATCGAATCATCGAATCTCGAAAGAAATAAAATTACAATATCAGATCAAACACCTCTTAAAGAACATTTTAAATCAGTTAAGATTTACGTAAAAAATAAAACTGACATAAATAAAGTACATAAACTTGTAACTGAATCGATAAGAAACGCTGACATACAGATAGTTAATACTGAATTTTCAATAGAAAATTTATTGGTGGATATTGAAGGACTCATCATTACAAATTCATAACTCATATACTCTTTCTTTTTTATAATCATATGTGGATTTTCATAGCACGCACTATACTAAGAAATAGAATTCTACTTCTTACCATTTTATTAGGCATCACAGTATTTATGGGATATAAAGCCGGCGATGTTCAAATGTCATATCAATATGCTCCCTTATTACCCGAAGACGATCCGGCATATTTAGAATATGAAGCTTTTGAAGAGGTTTTTGGTAATGAAGGAAACCTAATGGTTATTGGTATAAAGGATAAAGATTTTTTTAGACTGAATAATTACAGGAACTGGATAAATTTTAGCAAAGGTATTGATTCAATAAAAGGCGTAAGTTCTGTTTTTTCTGTGTCAGAAGCTTATGATTTAATCAAAAACAAAGAAAAGAAACGGTTTGAAATAGAACCTATATTTAATGATCAGGTTTCGTCGCAATACGAACTTGACTCACTAAAAGAACATTTGTTTAGCCTTCCGTTTTACAAAGGAACTTTATACAACCAAGAAAGCTTTTGCTATTTAATGGCGATAACTCTTGATCCTGAAATTTTACAAAGTCCGGAAAGAGTTGAATTGGTAAACAAAATTGTAGAAGCAGGTGATGTATATACACTCAAATCTAAAATAAATATTCGTTATTCGGGCCTGCCTTTTATAAGGGTAACCACAGCCGAAATGATCAAAAAAGAACTCAATATGTTTATTTTCATGGCACTAGGAATTACTGCCGTGATTATATTTATGTTTTTTCGATCATTTAAAGTGGTAATATTTTCGATGTTGGTTGTCGTTATTGCCGTTATTTGGGCTTTAGGAACTCAGGCACTGCTAGGCTTTAAAATTACCATTTTAACTGGTATGATACCTCCGCTAATTATTGTTATTGGTATACCTAACTCTGTATTCCTCCTAAATAAATACCATCAGGAATACCGTAAACATGGCAATAAAATAAAAGCGCTTCAAAGAGTTATCAGAAAAATTGGTAATGCTACTTTCTTAACCAACTTAACTACAGCTTCCGGTTTTGCTACTTTTATTTTTACCAGTAGCAGAATATTGGTTGAGTTTGGTATTATTGCTGCAATTAATATTATTGGTGTTTTTATACTATCGTTACTTTTGATACCTATTATTTTTAGCTTTTTATCGGCCCCAAAAGAAAGACACCTAAACCACCTGGACAATAAAGCCGTTAATAATATTGTAGATAAACTGGTACATATATCCTTAAATCATAGAAACACAGTATATATAACTACAGGAGCTATTCTTCTTTTAGGGTTTATTGGTATTTCGATGATTAAAACCACCGGTTATATGCTCGATGACATTCCGCATGATGATCCGCTTTATACCGATTTAAAGTTTTTTGAAGAAAACTTTGACGGCTTAATGCCAATGGAAATTATGATTGACACAAAAAAACCGAATAGTGTTTTAAAAACCAGCAATCTTAAAAGAATGGATCAGCTGCATGCTGAAATCTCTTCACATCCGGATATATCAAAAGCACTTTCTTTATCTGAGGTTGTTAAGTTTGCTCGCCAGGGATTTTATAATGGTAATCCAAAGTACTTCGGTATCCCGAATAACCAGGAACGAAATTTTCTACTTTCATACGTGTCTAAAAGTGGGGGAGAACAACAAAATTTAATCAATACATTTATTGATTCAACAAAGCAAAAAACGCGTTTAAGTTTTAGAATGAAAGACGTTGGAACCACAAAAATGTCGGACTTAAATGATTTGGTAACAGAAAACTTAAACGAAATTTTTCCTAAAGAAAGGTACAATACATCAGTAACAGGTGCGAGCGTATTATTCTTTAAGGGTACTAAATATTTGATTCGCAATTTATTTGTTAGTTTATTTTTGGCAGTGGTTCTTATCGCCTCTTTTATGGCCTGGATGTTTTCATCTAAAAGAATGGTATTGGTTTCGTTAATTCCTAATTTAATACCACTTGTGATGACAGCCGCATTAATGGGATATTTCGGAATACCTATAAAACCTTCTACAATATTGGTTTTTAGTATTGCATTTGGTATTTCTGTTGATGACACCATTCATTATCTGGCGAAATACCGACAAGAGCTTAGCGAAACCAATTGGAGTATTAAAGCAGCTGTTGTGCTAGCATTAAAAGAAACAGGTGTAAGTATGATTTATACTTCTATTATACTGTTTTTTGGATTTGGAATATTTGGATTTTCCGAATTTGGTGGCACAGTAGCTCTGGGTATACTAGTAGCAGTAACACTTTTAATAGCACTTTTATCCAATCTAATTTTGCTACCTTCGTTGTTATTAACCCTGGAAAAACACATCACCAATAAATCGTTTAAAGAACCTTTATTGCATATTTATAATGAGGATGAAGATATTGAGTTGGACGATTTAAAAATTCAAAACACAAAAAAGGAGATTGATTAAATGCTAAATATTCAGCAAATTCAGGAACTGGTTAATCATAAATTGGATACCACAAATTTTACTGGAGAACCTAAAAATTTATACGAGCCCATAGCCTACACACTAAACATGGGTGGAAAAAGAATCCGACCAGTTCTTTGCCTTATGGGTGCTCAACTATTCAATGGTAACATAGATGAAGCCATTTACCCGGCATTAGGCCTTGAGGTGTTTCATAATTTTACATTACTGCATGACGATATTATGGATAATGCAGATGTAAGAAGAAATATGCCAACGGTACATAAAAAGTGGAACGAAAATGCTGCTATTCTATCAGGCGATGCCATGTTTGTTAAAGCATATCAACTGATTAGCAAGTGCAATAACAACAAACTACCCGAAGTATTTAATTTATTTAATGAATTGGCTCTAGGCGTTTGCGAAGGACAACAGTACGACATGGATTTTGAAGACAGAATGGATGTTACTGTTGACGAATACCTGGAAATGATCAGGCTTAAAACTGCTATATTGTTAGCCGGAAGTTTAAAAACAGGTGCAATTATAGCCAATGCTTCAAAAGAAGAAGCCGAATTAATCTATCAATTCGGGCTAAATATCGGTCTCGCATTTCAATTGCAGGATGACTTTCTGGACTCATTTGGAGAAAAAGATACTTTTGGTAAAAAAATTGGGGGCGATATTGTTGCAAACAAAAAAACGTTTTTGCTGTTAACTGCAATAGGTAAAGCTAAAAACGAAGAAGCACAAGAGTTAAATAGCTGGATTACAAAAAAAGAATTTACCCAGGACGAAAAAATAGCTGCTGTAAAAACTATCTATCAAAAACTGGGAGTTGATAAAGCATCACAGAAAAAGATGGATGAATATTACAACCTGGCTATCAACAGTCTCAATCAAATAAATGGTAATCAAGATGTTAAGCAAGAGTTAATTAATTTTGCCTCTAAACTTATGCAGCGAATTAGCTAGTACTTTTGAAATAATTTGTAACTTTTACCCAATTCTTAATATTTTCAATATCTCATGAAAAAACTTGAAGGTAAAATTATACAGGTTGTTGGACCTGTAATAGATGCCAGTTTTGAGCTAGGCGATCAAAAACTTCCGAACATACTTGATGCACTTGAAATAACACGTGAAAACGGTGAAAAAATAACCATAGAATGTCAACAACATATTGGTGAAAATACCATACGTTGTATTTCGATGGATGCCACAGATGGGCTGGTTAGAGGTATGAAAGTTGTTGCAACCGGTCAGCCTATATTAATGCCTTCGGCCGAAAAAGTTAAAGGTCGTTTATTAAGTGTTACAGGTGCTGCCATTGACGGAATAGGGGATATTGATAAAGAAAATGGAACACCCATACATAGAGAACCACCAAAGTTTGAAGAATTATCAACTGAAACAGAAATTTTATTTACCGGAATTAAGGTAATCGACTTAATTGAACCTTATGCTAAAGGAGGTAAAATTGGTTTATTTGGTGGGGCAGGAGTAGGTAAAACAGTTCTTATTCAAGAACTTATCAATAATATTGCTAAAGGTTACGATGGTTTATCAGTATTTGCCGGAGTAGGCGAACGTACCAGAGAAGGAAATGACCTTTTACGTGAAATGATAGAAGCCGGAATTGTTAATTACGGTGACGAGTTTAAAAAGAGCATGGAAGAGGGGAGTTGGGATTTATCAAAGGTAGATAAAAAAGCTTTGGATGAATCGCAGGTAACCATGGTATTCGGACAGATGAATGAACCACCGGGTGCCAGAGCCAGGGTTGCCTTATCAGGACTTAGTATTGCCGAAAGTTTTAGAGATGGCGATGGGAGTGGAGCCGGAAAAGATATATTACTCTTCGTAGATAATATTTTTAGGTTTACCCAGGCTGGTTCCGAGGTTTCCGCACTGTTGGGACGTATGCCTTCTGCTGTAGGTTACCAGCCAACATTATCTTCAGAAATGGGTGAACTTCAGGAACGAATTACTTCTACCAAAAGCGGTTCTATTACATCGGTTCAGGCAGTGTATGTACCTGCGGATGATTTAACGGATCCTGCACCGGCAACTACCTTTACTCACCTTGATGCTACCACTGTATTAAGTAGAAAAATTGCAGAGCTTGGTATTTATCCGGCAGTAGATCCATTAGATTCAACTTCTCGTATTTTATCTCCTGATATTGTTGGGGATAAACATTATAATACCACACAAAGGGTTAAAGAAATTCTTCAACGATATAAAGAGTTACAGGATATTATCGCCATTTTAGGAATGGAAGAATTATCTGAAGAAGATAAATTGGTGGTACACAGAGCAAGAAGGGTTCAACGTTTCTTATCTCAGCCTTTCCATGTAGCCGAGCAGTTTACCGGCTTAAAAGGTACTTTTGTAAGCATTGAAGACACAATAAAAGGCTTTAACATGATTATTGATGGTGAAGTAGATGAGTATCCGGAAGCTGCATTTAACCTGGTGGGAACCATTGAAGAGGCCATTGAAAAAGGTAAAAAATTACTTACTGAAGCTTAAGTGTTATGGATTTAAATCTAGAAATTATCACCCCGAATTCAGTATTATATTCTTCAGATGTTGGATTAATACAATTACCAGGAATTAATGGACGATTTACTGTACTTAAAAACCATGCACCCATAGTTTCTGTTTTAAATAACGGAACCATTCGGGTGATTGGTAAAGATGGTAAAGAAAGTTTTTTTGAATGTGAGGGTGGTATTTTTGAGTGTAATAACAACAAAGCTTATGTACTCATTGATTCGGAAAAAAAATAATTAGAAAAGAAAAATAAAATTAAAACCGTTATCTGATTGGATACCGGTTTTTTGCATTCATATATATAGATTTGGAAAAGATACTTATTATTCGCTTTAGCTCAATTGGCGATATTATTCAGTGTATGTCAGTCACGGGTGGTTTTAAAAATCATCACCCAAACAGCGAAATTCATTGGGTTATTAGAAAAGACCTTGCTTCCCTTATAAAAATAGATCCAAGAATAGATCATATTTGGGAATTTGACCGGGAGTTAGGTATAACAGGTCTCATTAAATTAGCTAAAAAACTAAAGAAAGAAGGCTATACGCATATTTACGATGCACATAGTAATATTCGATCAAATATTTTAAAAGCCTTTTTAAATCCACTGGGTTTAAGAACAAATTTAATTACCCGAAGAAAAACAAGATTAAAACGCTTACTTCTATTTAAGTTTAGGATAAATCTTTTACCAAATCCTTTCAGGTCATTTGAATCATTCAGAAATCCGGTTAAGAAATGGGGTATTTCTGATTTTTTTACCCCTGAAAATAACTGGGTATTTCCAGAGGGTACCGAAAATAAATGCACTGACCTATTAAAAGATCAGCCAAATAAAACCATAACTTTGGTTCCTTCAGCAGCGTGGGAACTTAAAAGATGGCCGGTGGAATACTGGAAAGAACTTGTGACGCTTTTAAACGATTTCAATTTTGTTATTCTGGCTGGTCCGGGAGATGATTTCTGTAAAGAAATTATGGAAGCAGCACCTGAACGTGTCACAAACCTTGCCGGTAAAACCAACCTATTAGAAAGTTTTTGTATCACCGCACATTCAAAATATGTGATTAGTGGTGATACCGGATTTTTACATGCTGCTGATTTATTTAATAAGCCAGGTATTGCGTTAATCGGGCCAACAGCATTTGGATATCCATCGGGTGAGAAAATGAAAATTTTTGAACAAAACCTTCCATGTCAGCCATGTAGTAAAGACGGAAGCACCAATTGTAAATTAAAAGAAGTAAAAAAGTGCTTAACAGATATTACACCTATTCAATTGGTTAATGAAATTAAACAACATTCAGCTCTGTTCTCTTAATCTTAAAAAATAGTTACTTAAATCAATAATTTTTATTGTTTATATCTGTTTTAATCAAAGTATCGAATTAAAACTCTATTTTTGAGCTAACGTAAAAAACACCTGTTAGACTATATTTATGACCTTACTTTTTGTAAACTCTATTGGTAAAAAGAAATGGGGTGGAGGAGAAAAATGGATTATTAATACTGCCATTGGACTTCAATCCCTGGGTCATGATATCACCATTGGTGCTCGAAAAAATTCAATATTAGCAAGAAAGGCTAAAAATGCAGGATTAAAAATTCTTCATCTTTCTTACAATACCGATTTTAGTTTATATAGTTCTCTTAAGCTGGCTGTATATTTAAAAAAAACCAAAACAGATGTGGTTATAGGTAGTTTAAACAGGGATGTTCGTATTGCTGGTTTTGCCTCAAGAATTATAAGCAATGGCCCAAAAGTAATTGGTCGCCAGGGTGTACAGCTGATTAAAAAGAAATGGAAATATAAATTTACTTTTAAAAATCTTTCTGATGGTATCCTGACCAATTCAAATTCTTTAAAGAATTTATACGACAGCTTTGGTTGGTGGGACAACAATTTTGTAAAAGTTATCTACAATGGTATTACCGCCAATGGATCAGCAAAATCAACCTTCGACTATTCCACCATTACTTCGATAAATGAAGATACTACCATAATTTTAAGTGCCGGAAGACTCGATAAACAAAAAGGATTCCGTTACCTGGTTCTGGCAGCCAAATATGCCAAAGAAAATCATAAAAACTGGAAGTTTTTTATCGCAGGAACAGGAAGACAATATACATATCTGTCAAAACTTATTGCTCAACACAATCTTGAAGATACCTTCTTCTTTTTGGGATTTAAAGAATCTATTCATCCATTATTTAAAAGGGCAGATATATTTGTACTGCCTTCCTTATACGAAGGAATGCCCAATGTAATTCTGGAATCGATGTTAGAGGGGGTACCTGTTATTTCAACACCTGTTAATGGAGCTTTTGAACTAATTGATGATAAAAAAACCGGATTATTTGTTCCTGTTGAAGATCCAAAATCTATATACGACAGTATAGAATACCTTGTTCAAAATCCGGAAAAGCGCAATAAAATTGCCCAAAAAGCACAAAAACATATTGAGATAAACTTTAATATAAAAGAGTCCGTTAAAAAGGTTAATAGCTATTTAGAAGAAATAATTTCTAAATAATGCTACTCTCTCATATCAAACAATTCATCAATTTTAGTTCCATATTTTTCCCACGTAAAATCAATTACACTTTCGCGTGTATTAACAGGTAATGTATAGGCTTTATCGATCAGAGGTATCACATCATCAGCAGATGCATTTGTATCAAATAAAAATCCATTTTCTCCATGCTTAATAATATCAGTACAATATCCGGTTTTCGAAGCTACAGGCACCATATTACACAACATAGTTTCCAGTAAAGGAACAGGTCCTCCTTCTAAATAAGAGGAAGATAAAAAGACATCGCATTGGGCATATAACTTAGGATAATTTTCATATAAAATTCCTTCATGATACTCAAAGTTAGCCAGTTCTTTTAGCTTGGCCCAATGCTCAAATTGCTCCCACTTTTTTCCAATAAGCAGAAAATTTCGATGTGGCATTTTTTTGACAATCTCGAACAGTAAATACGGATTTTTCCTCTTATAGTATGCCATAGAAACACAAACCTTAGCATTTGTTCTGTCATGTGGTAAAAACATATCAGAATCAGAAGCTAAATGCATAATTTCCACCTTACTTTTTATTAAACCGTGGTGTACCATTAAATCAGCATGCTCCCGATTTAAGAAAATAACTTTATGAGCCTTATTTAAAACATACACCCTATGTTTTATGGAAAACTTGTTTTTAAACTCCGGGTGAGTAAACATGACTATACATTTACAATGCTTTAACCAGGCATTTCGCTGTAGCGATTTGATATACAAATTAGGATGCAGAAAAAAATAAGCATCTGCAGGCTTTAAATCATTAAACTTAGTTGAATAAAACACAGATGCATCTCTATTTGAATATTTAGAAAGACGACGTGCTTTTGCTCCAAGAATCCAATCTTTGGTTCCTTCATGCACCACATAATGAATCGAATTAACCTTTTCTGGTACTCTTTTCTTTTTCCTGGCAGTGTTAAACGAAGTATACTTCCATCCAAAAACTAAAAACTCTAACCATGTCATGATAAAAATCTTAAATAAAGTATTATTACAAAGTGCTGTAAATATAACATATTAATAATGGTGATGAAATCGTATAATACACCCCATTACAACCATATTAAATAGTTATATTTGTGGCGATTTTGACGTAGAAGCCAGATTAGAAGCAATAAAAACAGGAATTCATTTATAAATCAGTTTATTTAATAACTAATTTTTACAGTTTTTATAATTAATGCAACATGAGACCAATGTTATTAGCGAATATCAAATTTGTAATAAAAAATACGGTTTCAATAATATTTTGAGATGGGCAGTATAAAAAAGACATATGCTAAAATTGTTTCTATAAAACATAAGAACATAAAGCTGGTGTATTACCTTAAAAGTTTTTTAAAACTTAAATATACCTCTAAAAACACGCAAAAAAAGCTGAATAAAATACTTCAATCTCAATCAAAATACAACCCAGAATACATTCAGGAGCGGGTTAATTATTGCAATAAATTGAACGAAAAAATAACCTTTTCTGACAATGTTAAGACTTTAAAAGATTTTGTGTATTCAAAGGAGTTTCAAACTTACTTTTTTGATGCGTGGTGGTATACCCGTTTATTTGATAACAACAATAAATTTAGTTATCAATTTGGAGATATAACAGAAATACCGAAAGTACCGTCGATAGTAAAAAGCAGGCCTATAAATTCTAATAACATAAACTCAGTTTTACTCAACTTAAATAAAGTTCGTCACTTTAGCTTTGTTAAGGAAAGTAAATCATTTTACAAAAAGAAAAACATGCTGATGTGGAGAGGAAATATTTGGGATTACCAGCCACAACGCGTTGATTTTTTCAAAAAACACTTCAAAAATCCTATTTGCGATATTGGTCATGTAAATAACTATAACAATACCGATAAATGGCATACAGAGAAGCTAACCATTCACGAACAACTAAACTACAAGTTTATATTATCTATTGAAGGAAATGATGTGGCAACCAATTTAAAATGGGTAATGTCATCCAATTCTGTGGCTGTAATGCCTACTCCAAAATTTGAAACCTGGTTTATGGAAGGAACACTCATTCCTGACCACCATTATATTCATATAAAGGATGATTATTCCGATTTAAACAATAAACTGGAATATTATATCCAGAATCCTGATAAAGCAGATAAAATACGCCAAAATGCAAACAAGTACGTGAGTCAGTTTAAAAACAAAAAACGAGAAGATTTAATATCAGTACTTGTATTGAAAAAATATTTTGAGAAAACAGAATAAAAATATTATTACCCATAAAGTTACACATCAAAGGATAAACGAATTAATATAAATTAAATGAAAACTGTAGGAATTATATTAGCTGGAGGAAGCGGAACTCGTTTTGGAAGTAGTAAACCAAAACAATTTATCAGAGTCGCAGGAAAAAAGATTTTAGAACACACCATCGAAACATTCCAGCAGTCAAAATATATTGATGAAATTGCTATAGTTACCCATAGAGGCTATGTAGACGAAGTAAAAGATATAATCAATCACAATAATTTTGCGAAAGTCAAAAAAGTTCTTTTAGGTGGGAATACCAGAAACGAATCAAGTTTATCAGCGATAAATGCCTACTGGCCGGAAAATGATGAAAAACGCATAAACCTGGTTTTTCATGACGCAGTAAGACCTTTTATTTCAAACCGAATACTTGCTGATATCTATAAAGAGTTACATAACCATGATGCTATTGATGTAGCAGTTCCGAGTACAGATACCATTATTGAGGTTGAAAACGAAGAAATAGTTTCGATACCCGATCGTAACAAGTTGATGAATGGACAAACACCTCAGGCTTTTAAACTTGAAACAATAAAAAAAGCTTACGATATTGGCTTAAAGGATCCTAACTTTAAAGCAACGGATGATTGTGGAGTAATAAAAAAATACCTGCCAGAAACGCCCATAAAAGTAGTTGCAGGAGATGAAACTAATATTAAAATTACCCACGAATTAGACTTATTTATTTCTGACAAAATATTTCAAATTAAGCACAAAGAAATATTTGACAAACCAGATTTACAATCCATTAAAAACAAAGTACTTGTTGTATTTGGAGGTAATGATGGAATTGGCGGTGCCACGGCAGAATTAGCAACTAAACATGGAGCCAAAGTATTTAGATTTAGCCGCAGTTTAAATGGTGTTGACATTAGAGATGAAGAAAAAATAAAAGAAGTATTAAAACAGGTTTATGATGAATGTGGAAGAATTGACTATGTTGTCAATAGTGCAGCTATACTTCAACGTCAGCCTTTAGTACAAATGGATTATAAAACCATAAATGATACCATTGATATTAATTTAAAAGGAGCCATTGTTGTAGCAAAAGAAAGTTATAAATACCTATCAGAATCAAGAGGTCAATTACTAAATTATACATCAAGCTCGTATACCAGAGGAAGATCATTTTATTCGGCATATTCTTCAACCAAAACAGCCATTGTAAACTTAACACAAGCTTTAGCAGAAGAGTGGGAAAATGAAGGAATTCGCGTAAACTGTATCAATCCGGAAAGAACAGCAACACCAATGCGGGTGAAAAACTTCGGTATTGAACCAGAAGAAACACTTTTAAAAGTTGATAAAGTAGCCGAAACTTCTTTAAGTACCCTATTAAATTATTTTACAGGTCAACTTATATACGTAAAAAAATTAAGCGTTTAATCTTAATATATAATGGTAAGTAAATTCTGTGCAATACAGTATTTACTTACTATTAAATTTTTCCAGAATATCAGCAATTCTAACAGACACTTTACCATCTACCTGTCCTACTATTTGATCACATATTTCTTTTCTATATTTCTCATTTTTTGCAGGATTTTTTAATTCCTCTTCTACAGCATATTTTAATGCCTTAAAAGTATCTACTGCCGTTCCTACTTTTCGGTATTGATTCATTTCTGAATCCAACCTCTTTTTTATTTTCCACTTAAAAATACGGTATGATAAACGATACCTTACATTTTTATTTAATATAACCGGTTTATTTAAGGCCGCAAACTCAAAAATAGCCGAAGATTCATCAGAAATCATAATGTCTGAAACAGCAAGAAATGGACACAAATCAAAATCCTTAGATTGAGCAAAGTACACATTATTATACTTATTCCATTTCTGCATTTTTTTATACTGATGAATATACTTCTTACGCTGTAAAGAAAAAAAATGAGGCTTTATAATAATATTGTATTCCTTAAACTCTTCAGGAAAATTTAGCGGCATATTTTCTATAGAGCTAGGATAAAATGTAGGTGCGTATAAAATCGTTTTCTTTGAAGTATCTAAATTAAATTGCTTAAACATTTGCTCCTTTTCACTACCAGATAAATTAATGGCAGTATCCAGTTTTGCAAATCCTACATTAAACAAATTACATTTGGTATCCGGAAATAACTCTAGTATAGTATCCACACGTTTTTGCCCTTCAATAAACCTGATATCATGACTATTTAAAATGTCAGTATAATACCCAGCCTTTGTTCCTATACCATGAACCACCGACACAGAATATTGATAATCTATAGGAAATACCGGAAATTTATTTCCTCCATTAATCATGTACTTACATTTAATAGCTGGAGCATTTTCATCGTATATAACGAACTTAAAGTTATTGTCTAAACAAAAATCTTCAGCAATTTGATTTTGAAATGGTAAATCTTTACCCATTAACAGAAATAAAAAATTCTCATTTCTTTTTTGCAACTCCTTTGCTATTGGGTAAAACTGTGGAATAAAATATAAATGCTGGGTAACAAAAAGTGCGTAGTATTTATTATTAACAATTTCCTTTTCCATTTTATTGAATTTACTATTCTCAAATTAATAATTCATTGCGTTAGGATGTCCACATTTATCAAATGGAAGAATTTTATATGCATGTACATGTCTGTCTTCCTCTGCGGGTAACTTCATATAGTCACCAAACATGGTCGTTAAATATGAATCCGGATTATTCGGAGCCATAAAAGATATACCTTCAAACTCAATTTGTTTAATAGGATAAATTACATCATAATCAAACTTTAAAAAACTAAAAGTATTATCAATCCCAGAACAAACAAATTTAGGAGTATTACCTTTATACTTTTTTAAAAAATACCATTTCCATTTATTATAGCCATATGTTTTTACAATAATAGTAGAGAAGAAGTTAATTAATCCCGAAAACTTGCTAACAACAGAATTTGATGATCGAGCAAATCTTCTATTTATAAATAGTTTTGGAATAAAAGTATCTCTTTCAACCACATCACAAGGAAAAATATCCACAAAAATACCCTGGTGATATTTGATATCTCTTCCAACCTCACTGTTTTGAATATAAGTACTGTAATTATCTCTTATTTTTACAAACTTCCATCGCGACTTATCTGTATACTTAGTTTGCATAAACAATTCATCAGGAAGCTCATTATGCGCAATTTCAATAAACTTTTCATAATCCTCACGAGACATACAAATATCCAGGTCATCATCCCATGGAATAAAACCTCCATGTCTTACTGCACCGATCAAAGTTCCCGCATCAAGCCAATATTCTAAACTATGCTTTTTACATAACTCATCTATTAACTTCATCATTTCCAGCATTACATTCTGCGCTTGTCTTACACTAGTTTCTCCTTTTTCTCTAACGGTTTTATCGTATAGCATGATAATACATTGTGATATAGTACAAATTATAATAAGAATTTGCCAGCAAAGGAAAGAAATACTTACATAATAAAAAAACGTAAAAGCGCATATACTTCACTAACAATCATATAAAAAATGTAATTTTGTACCTCAATTATTAAAACTACGATATTTATAACATATCATACTGGTAACAAATACTTTGAAGCACTATTTATAAATGAAAAGAGAAGATTTTGAAATAATGGCTCCCGTAGGTTCTTATGAATCATTACGTGCAGCCATTCAGGGAGGAGCGAATTCTGTATATTTTGGAATTGAAGGTTTAAACATGCGATCCAGATCATCCAATAATTTTACCGTAGATGATTTAAGAGAGATTGTTAAAATTGCTCAGCAAAATAGTGTAAAGACATATTTAACTGTCAACACAGTACTTTATGATCAGGATTTAAACCTGATGAAAAAAATTATACTGGCCGCCAAAGAAGCCAATATTTCAGCTGTTATTGCATCTGATGTGGCTGCCATTTCTTTTGCTCGGGAAATTGATATTGAGGTTCATCTTAGTACGCAGCTTAATATATCCAATATTGAGGCGCTAAAATTTTACGCTCAGTTTGCTGATGTTGTGGTATTGGCACGAGAACTCAATATGGATCAAGTTGCTCAAATTTTCCGACAAATTCAACTTCAGCAAATAAAGGGTCCTAAAGGGGAACTTATTCAAATTGAAATGTTTAGTCATGGTGCTTTATGCATGGCTGTTTCCGGTAAGTGCTACTTAAGTCTTCACAATACGGATTCATCGGCAAACAGAGGGGCTTGTCTGCAAACATGCAGAAGAAGCTATGTGGTTACGGATAAGGAAACAGGTCAGGAGCTGGAAGTAGATAATGAATACATTATGTCGCCAAAAGATTTAAAAACCATTCATTTTTTAAACAAGATGGTTGATTCTGGTGTTCGTGTATTTAAAATTGAAGGCCGAGCCAGAGGTCCGGAATATGTATATACGGTTGTAAAAGCCTACAATGAAGCTATTGATGCTATATTAAATGATAGTTTTACACAGGATAAGATTGATGCCTGGAATAAAGAATTATCCACCGTATTTAATCGTGGTTTTTGGAATGGATATTATTTAGGGCAAAAACTTGGAGAGTGGAGTCATAATTATGGTAACAGAGCATCTAAAAGAAAGATTTATATTGGAAAAGGAACCAATTACTTTCCGAAAATTGGGGTAGCTGAATTTCTGATGGAAACACAAAGTTTAAAAGTAGGAGAGGAGATATTGATTACAGGTCCAACTACAGGTGTAGTTAAAATGACTGTACCAGAAATTAGAGTTGATCTAAAACCGGTGAACGAAACCGTTAAAGGAGAAAGGTTCTCTATTCCTGTAAAAGAAAAAATAAGGAGATCTGATAAGCTTTATAAAATGGTTGATGCACATCCTTCATTAAACCAATAATATTTAATTAATATCACTAAAACACTAAAAATACACCACATGATATATAAAGGAAATATTGAAAAAATGAAAACTAAACTTTCAGCAGAAGTTGAATATTGTATACCGGTAGGAGAGGAGTATGTTAGTTTAAATGACTTCATCGGTAAACCCATAAAACTAAGTTTTCAGAATCAAATTAATTGTGTGGCATGTGGTAAAAAAACGAATAAATCATTCTCTCAGGGTTTCTGTTACAACTGTTTTATGGAAGCTCCTGAAGCAAGCAAATGCATTTTACACCCTGATAAATGCCAGGCACATTTAGGTATATCGCGGGATATGGAATGGTCTAAAAACCATTGTTTAACTCCCCATGTTGTTTATCTATCAGTATCTTCAAATTTAAAAGTCGGAATAACCCGACAATCGCAAATTCCTACACGCTGGATTGATCAGGGTGCAACTGCAGCTGTTATAATCGCAGAAACACCAAATCGACATATTGCAGGTATAATTGAAAAGTATTTAATGCAATTTTTTTCGGATAAAACCAGCTGGCAAAAAATGCTTAAAGGTGTAAATAATGATATCGATCTAAATAAAGAAAAAGAGGCTGCTATCTCATATTTACCGGAAGAGTTAAAACAATATTGTAAATTAGATCATGAAATAACAACAATTGATTTTCCAATATCAGAATATCCAGCTAAGATATTAAGCCAAAGTTTTGATAAAACGAATGTATTAGAAGGAACTCTAACAGGTATTAAAGGTCAATATCTATATATTAATAACAGCCAGGTAATAAATGTAAGAAAACATAGAGGTTATCTTGTTGAAATTGAATTGTAACAACTATGATCAAGAATATTTACAACAACATACTTAACAAACGTATCTTAATAGGAAATACCCTTTTATTTATAAATATTCTTCTTCTTTTATCCGGAGCAATACTGTTTGCTAAATCTAACTATAACGGAAATATCATTCGTTTTTTATTTAATCTGCTATTATTTACAGCTGCGTTTACCATAAAAACAGATAAACTCAAGATATTCTTTATATCTTTGGCTACCATAGCCATAAGCGAACTATATGTAATTATCACACAGGGTTCTATAGCTAATTACATATCAGAATTTTCAAAAA
Organism: Labilibacter sediminis; assembly: GCF_005877885.1. Lineage (GTDB taxonomy): Bacteria > Bacteroidota > Bacteroidia > Bacteroidales > Marinilabiliaceae > Saccharicrinis > Saccharicrinis sediminis. The sequence goes on along the minus strand of NZ_VCHY01000003.1, from coordinate 329,835 downwards.
TAATCTTCTTTTTTATTATCGTATACAAACTCATCAGTCAATTGGCCAAAAGTAAAAATGTAACCAGCATTGTCATTTTTGAGGCCATTAATGTATATCTCTTAATTGGTATTATAGGTACCTTATTTGCTGTCATTATTTCATTATCTAATCCCAATGCGTTTACCTTTAGCACTATTCAAGATCCGGTAGCAAGTGACTACTTTTACTATTCATATATCACCTTAACCACCATTGGCTATGGCGATATTACACCTATATCACAGGAAGCAAAACTATTAACGATACTTTTAGGTATAGGAGGTCAGTTTTATGTAACCCTTATTTTAGCAATGATTGTAGGTAAATATCTTTCTAAAAAATAATTAGAATTACATCTCAGGGATCACTCCTCCGTCAGTACTTTTATTTATTTTTTGCGTATTTAGTAAAAACTTAACCACCATATTATTTACCAAAGAATCGTTGGTCTGCTTACGGTTAGAACGGATGACTTTAAAAAAATCATTAACTAAAAAGTCAGAGCTAACTCCTGACTTAATTTCTTTTAACGGAAATACATTAACCCAATCTCCCGTCATAACTTTACTTATTTCACTATTTTCATATATAAAATCACCTAAAACAATAACCGGCAAGCCAGCGGATACATTGTCGATACGTTTAAGTAAACTATAAGCAATTTTTTTATTTAAATATGGCGTCAAACTATCTTGAAGCTGAATATTAAATAAGTAAAAAATATGACCAGTACTCTTACTTTTAAGCTTAAACCATTCAACTATATTCTTTTCTTCCAATAAAAAATCCTCTGTATAAATAAAATATGATCTGCCTAAAACCTCAATTGATGATGTTTTAATAATTATTGGCGCACTGACAACTGAAGAATCATCTTCAGTAGAATAAACCGGAATAAAACGATATCCCTTATCTTCAATAACCTGTGTACAATTAGAACTAAACTGTGTCTGCTTAAAAATAAACAAATCAGAATTGTAAGTGGAAATAATAGCTTGTATAGAATCGAAATAAGGCTTATCGATTGAAATCTGTGAACTCAGATGTTGGCAATTTAATTTTAAGGTAGATATAGATATTTTATTTCTACCAGAACTACAACCTAAAACAAGTACAACAAAAAGAATGGATATAAACCTCATTAAACCTTAATTTGAACTAAATATAAAGGGCAAATAAGGTGTTTGTACAAGCTTTTACATATGATTAGGCTTTAAGTTGATGATACTATTAAAAACAGGGATAATTACAGCTTAATCAAGCGAATCAATATGTATAGTAACGCCTATATTGTGCTTTTCTTCAACAGCTTTTTCATATTTGGTGGCAATATTGTGTGCCTCGGTTAAACTCATGCTGCCATGCAACGAAATATGAAAAGTTAGCTCAGAATGATGTCCGTATTTATGTAATAAAAAATGATGCGGATCGATATCTTTATTATAAATATCATAACCAATGGCCTGAATACTTTCACGCAATTCATCATCTATTTTTTCACCTAAGAATATTGATAGAGCCTCTTTCAATATTTTATACGTGGTATAAAATATTAAGCCGGAAACAATTAAACCTAACACACCATCAATCCACCAAAAATATTTACCAAAAAAAATACCAACCAAAATTATAATACTCGAAATAGCATCACTCCTGTGGTGCCATCCGTCAGCAACAAGGCTGTTTGATTTTGTTTTCTTACCGAAAAATATAGAATATTGAGCCATTATTTCTTTTACCACTATAGAAATAATTGTAACTATAATTGCTAACGATCCATACTCTACTGCCTCGTGGGCACGTAGTTTTAATATTGACTCATAGGTAAAATTAGCTCCAACCAATGCTAATAAAATACCAACAAAAATTGTGGCTACTAACTCAGCTCTACCATGTCCGAAAGGATGCTCCTCGTCAGCTGGTTTCGATGAGATTTTAATACCTATTAAAACAGCAAACGATGAAATAGAATCTGTTAGTGTATGCCAGGCATCCGCAATTAAAGCAACCGAATTATATAAAATTCCAACCCAGAACTTTATTGCAAATAAAACTATATTTAAAAATATAGACAGCCAGGAAACTATTACACCAACTTTAAAATTATTTTCGAACATATGTTATTAGTAAATTTTATTCAATTATTGTAGAATCAATAGGCATACCATTTTTTTTCCATTCTTTAAAACCACCCTGCAAATGATACACACGCGTATATCCCAGCTTATCCAACCATAATATACACTGTTTTGTTCGCTTTCCTACCTGACAATATATAAAAAGTGGCGTTTTCTTATCTACATCTTTCAACAAAGTAGTAAGCTTATTTTTTGTATCAGCCAACTGAGCATCAACAATTCTGCTTTCTTCAAAAAGGTTTGGTACCCTGATATCAAAAATTAAACCATTATCAGTAGTCAATATTTTTTCATAAAACTGCTGCGTATTTAGCGTTCTATCTTCATCTATTTCCTGCGCAGAGGCTACTGTAAATCTTAAAATTACTATAAGAAATATGTATCTATTCAACATCTTTAATTGATTATACAATGAAAAAATTTGAAATAATTTTGTCTGTTAAAAACTTCTTATCATCGGAAATCCTTATAAATCCTTCCTGCTCATATACATTTCCTGCAGCCATATTTATTTTTAACTCCTTACTAAAATGTGATAATATTTCAGGATTACCATCATGTTTGAGTTGTTTTAAATCAACACCCTTACGAGTACGCAAACCAAGCATAATAGTCTCATTATATATATCTTTAAAACTCAGCTCCTCCTGCTCACTAAAATTCTTTGCATTATTAACAAGAGAAATATATTCATTAAGATCAGAAACATTCCAGCTTCGTACCTGATTTATAAAAGAATGTGCAGAAGGACCTAAACCGAGATAGTTATTTCCCTTCCAATAGTTCGAATTATGCTGTGATTCAAGTGAAGGCTTTGAAAAATTTGAAATTTCATAATCAATAAAACCAGCTTCTGTCAGCCTTTTCACCAATAAATTATACTGCTGAAGACTATCATCATCTTTAATTTCCTGTATTTCGTTTCTTTTAAGTTTGGTAAAAAAAGGTGTATCCGGTTCAAACGTTAAATGATAGGCAGAAATGTGTTGAACATCCATATCAATAGTCTGATCTATGGAATCACGCCAACATTCCATACTCATATTAGGAATTCCATAAATAAGATCAATACTGATATTATTAAATCCGGCCTGCTTGGCTATTTGAACGGCGTTTTTTGCCTGATCGGCACTATGTCTTCTGTTCATGAAAGCCAAAATTTTATTATTAAAACTTTGCACTCCCATACTCAACCTGTTAAAACCAATATTTTTAAGCGATTTTAAAAAATCATGTGTTACATCATCCGGATTTACTTCAATGGTAACTTCCTGAACATTAGAAATATCAAAATGTTCTTTGAGCGCTTTATAAATACGCCCTAACTCATCTATACTCAACAAACTAGGGGTACCGCCTCCAAAATAAATAGTTTGTATACCTTCCTTAACTAAAGCACTTTTTCTAATTTCAATTTCTTTGATTAATGTCGCAACAAAATCTTCTTTACTCGTTAAACGTATAATACTATAAAAATCGCAATAACCACATTTTTGAATACAATATGGAACATGAATATATATACCAGCCATTATTTTTTTTCTAAGAACAAGAACAATTTATGATTTAAAGTCTTTTAACATCAACGTTTCACGTGAAACATTTGTTTTATAGTATTTTATCATACTTTTGTTGATAACTTTTTAAAATATTACTAAAAAGAATATTTATAATCAACTATATATGAATACATTAAAAGCCTATTGGCGAACTTTACTTCTAATTGCTATTATTTTATTTTTAAGCTTGATGAATATCAATAAAGTGATACCTGATGAAGTTCATTTACATCGTCATTTTGACAAGTTCGCACATTTTATGATGTACTTTGCCTTAAGCTTTGTCTTTTTTATTGAAAACTACAGAAACAAAAATTCGTTACGTAAGTTTTGGATTATTTTTGATACCATTGCTTTAGGTATTGCTGTAGAATTTTTACAATACCTAATTACAACAAACAGAACAGCTAATATTTACGATGCATTATTTAATACACTTGGTGTAATCGTTGGAAGTATACTATATCTTTTATTAAAAGATAATCAGTTTATTTATAAACTCATGTTATTTAAAGCACCTTACAACAAGTAATAATCTTCTTTACTTTCTATTTTATTAACGATATTTCCTATTGATTCTTCTTCAAAAAGAGAATACATTTTTCTTCTAACTTCGCAAAATTGCTCATGAACCGGACATGGTCTTCCTTCTTCATGTGCTGATTTACATGTATTCATACCTATCATACAATTCTCAAAAACATCAAGACCATCAATAATTTTAACAATATCCAGTAAAGTGATTTCACTTGCATCCATAGCCAATGAAAAACCTCCGTGAGGTCCTTTATTGGAAAGTAATACTTTCTGTTTTGCTAATGTTTGCAATATTTTCCCTAAAAACGGAGTAGGAATATCTAAATCTTTAGATATCTGTTTGATACCAATTTTTCTTCCTTCTTCCTGGTGTAAAGCTAGATATATTACTGAACGCACAGCGTACTTACAAGTATTGGATAGCATAATTTAAGATTTATAAATGCTAAAATACACAATTATGGTTAAACCTAGATATTCAAATTATAAAACATAGAATAAACTCCGTATTATTTTCTCTTTTTCCATTGCTTACTAAATGATTTAGAAGGTATATCAGGTAATTTTCTCTTACTACCTACAATTTTATGCTCTACTAATTTTTTACCAAAGTTTTTAATATTACCACTAACTAAATCTATATTTGATCGCGATGACAACACAAAAGAAGATAGATTGGTAGATAACTTTTCAGCAAATGGTGGATATCCCTTTTCAACAGAATCTTTTCTATTATATAAAAGCAATTTTGGTAAAGGTATTTTTACAGGGCACACTTCTTCGCACCTGCCACATAAAGAGCATGCAAAACTTAAGTGCTTAAAGTCTTTAAAATCCTTAAAATGAGGAGTAATTACACTACCAATTGGTCCACTATAAGTTGAATTATACGTATAACCTCCTATATTTTTATAGATAGGACAACCATTTAAACATGCTCCACAACGAATACATGATAAAGATTCTGCCTGATGTTTCTGATCGTACAATTCAGTTCTACCATTATCCAGAAGAATAATAAACATTTTTTCAGGACCGTCTACTTCAATATCTTTCTTAGGTCCTGAATATATACTATTATAAACAGTCATTTGTTGACCTGTTCCGTGAGCTGATAATAACGGCCAAAATAATCCTAAATCTTTATATGAAGGGATTACTTTCTCAATACCGGCAATAACAATATGTACTTTAGGAAAAGATGCAGACATAATTGCATTACCCTCATTTTCAGTAACAGCAATTGCGCCTCTGTCAGCAATTAAAAAGTTAGCTCCTGTAACACCTACTTCAGCATCCTGAAAGTTTTCTCTTAATTGTTCTCTAACAAAGTTCGTTAAAAACTCGGGTGAGCTATGCTCAGGGGTGTCAAATTCCCTGTGAAACAATTCAGCAATATCCTCTTTTGATTTATGCATCGCGGGTGTTACAATATGATAAGGCTTTTCACCAGCTACCTGAACAATATACTCACCTAAATCTGTTTCTACAGATTTAACACCAATAGCTTCAACACCATGATTAAATTCAATTTCTTCAGTGGTCATAGATTTACTCTTAACCACCAATTTTGTATTGTTTTGCTTTAAAATATCCACTACATAATTAATAGCTTCTTTTTCATCCAAAGCCCACAAAACCTCCGAACCATTATTTTTAGCATTGTTTTCAAATTCTAATAAATAATCGTATAAATTGGCTAATACATTCCTTTTCTTTTGAGCAGCCCTTAATCGGGCTAACTCTATATTATCATACCGTTGTTCACCTTTTTGAACAGCTGCATCATATCTCGAAATATTAAACTTAATCTTATCACGATGCTTTAAATCAAAAGCTATATCGTCAGACTTACTTAAAAATTGCTTAGACTCTTTACCCACTTTATATAGTTATTAACAAGGTATTTTTTCAATTCTTCTTTGATGACGTCCACCTTCAAATGCCGTTTCTAAAAAAGCATCAACAATATCTTTAGCATCTTCAACTGTCAGATAACGTGCAGGTAAAGAACAGACATTAGCATTGTTATGAGAACGCGCTAATTCAGAAATTTCTTGATTCCAACATAAAGCAGCTCTTATTCCCTGATGTTTATTAACAGTCATGTTAATACCATTTCCACTACCACAAATAGACATTCCTAAGTCTACTTCGTTAGTTTCTACAGCCGATGCCAATGGATGCGCAAAATCAGCGTAATCAACACTTTCTATTGAATGACAACCAAAGTCTGAAACAGTAATTCCTTTATCTGTTAAGTACGTTTTCAACAACTCTTTAAGCTCATAACCAGCATGATCCGAAGCAAAACCAACCTTCATATTTTTCATTTTTTTTTTCAAAGATAGAAAATAACTAAGTAACAGTTTTAACTAATATCAATTGAAGGCATTAAAATCATCTATTAATAGCTTGTGAATAACCGTGTATTAGATGTTAATAAAATGTGAAACCCGAAATTATAAAAAGTATAAAATAAATTTGTGACGGTTTATTTTTTGTATATACCAGCTGCTCACAATTCGTGTCAAGTTTTTTTAAAGCAAGTTAAAACGCAATTTTAAACAGCGTTTTAACAGGTTAATTCTGACTTACAACAATATTCTTATCAGAACTGTACGTTTTTAACAACATGTTAAAGAAGAAAAGTAAGATGCTGAATTTAAATATATAGAGAAATACCAAAGCTGTTGATAAGGTATTAATATCTTAATGCTAAATGTGTATACCTACACAAAACAAAAGTTTTTGAATTATTTTTTAAACGGTATTAACAGGCCATTATAATCATTATAATTCTTTAGAGATCTCTTTTAAGAATATATATAATAATAGAATTCGATTTAAACGTTGATTTGTAGCTGAAACAATAAATGTATGGAATCACGGATTAAAGCTTTATTAAAGTTAGTTCCAAACCAAAAATCTGTTTTAACCAATTATTAGCGTTTTTAAATCAGGAAAACGTAATTTGGTCAGAGAAAATAGATATAACTCCTAAAAACGGCCTATTAAAATCAATATGGAGCTATTTTGTTATAGATGACGATACCTTACTGTGTAATGATGGATATAAAGGGTTGATGTTATAACTTGTTCGTTTTAGTCGTTCTTGAAAGGTAAACCTAGGAGTTTACTTAATAAGTCAGCTATAGTTAGTAAATTTACCATACACTTGCTTTCCTGTATAATTTCAAACGTTTCCTTTTAAAGTGACATTTAACTTACCATGATTAAAAAGTAGTTATTGAAAGCTTGTGAATAACCCTGAATTAAATGTTGATAAAGTGTCAAACCGGAAATTATAAATAGTATAAAATAAATTTGCTCGAGGTACTTTTTTGTATATACCAGCGACTAGTATTACGTGTCAAATATTTTTCAATTGTTTTTAAAATCAAGTTCAAACATCATTTTAACAGCGAAACCACGGTTAAAAAAGATATTCTTATTAAATTTGTACTCTATTAACAACATGTTAATAAAGAATAGTAAAATTCTGATTTTTAGTATTTAGAGAATTCTTTTAATTGTTAATTTGATATTAATATCTAAACATCAAATGTGTATACCAACACAAAGCAAACGTTTTAAAATTAATTTATAAACGGTATTAACAGGATATTATAATCATTATATTTCTTTAGAAATCTCTCTTTTATTTATATATAATAATGGATTTAAAAACGGATTGGTTGAAAAGTGGATTTGTAACAGAATCTGTAGAAGGTATTGAAGATATTCATGAAGCCTTTAATAATTTAAAGAAAGAGAAGAATGCTGTTTTGATGGCTCATTTCTATCAAAACAATGAAATACAAGATATAGCTGACTTTGTTGGGGATAGTTTGGCACTTGCTCAATTTGCTCGCAAAACGGATGCTGATATAATTATTGTGGCTGGTGTTCACTTTATGGGTGAAACTGCTAAAATATTGTCACCGGATAAAACAGTATTAATTCCTGATTTAAATGCAGGTTGTAGTCTTGCTGATAGCTGTCCGCCAGATGCGTTTGAAGAGTTTATTTCTAAGTACCCTGATCATAAAGTGGTAACTTACGTTAATACATCAGCGCGTATAAAAGCTTTATCGGATATTGTGGTTACTTCTACCAATGCGAAGGCCATAGTGGATAGTTTTGATGAAGATGCTAAACTAATCTTTGGTCCTGATAGAAACCTAGGGAACTATATTAATAGTATTACTGGTCGTAATATGATATTATGGGATGGAGCATGTCATGTTCATGAGAAATTTTCTTTGGAAAAGATTCTTGAACTTAAGAAAGACAATCCCGATGCCGAGATTCTTGCACATCCTGAATGTAAGAAACCTTTACTTATGGTTGCAGATCATGTTGGTTCAACAGCTGCATTACTTAAATATTCTGAAGTAAATACTTCTAATAAGTATATAGTTGCCACAGAGTCCGGGATCATCCATCAAATGCAACTAAAAAGCCCAAATAAGGAGTTTATTCCGGCTCCTCCTAATGATTCAACCTGCGCTTGTAACGATTGTGAATATATGCGTTTAAACACTATGGAAAAGTTATATAATGCGCTTAAGTATGGTTGGCCAAAAATAGATATTGATGAAAATATCAGGATTAAAGCAGTGAAGCCTATCGAAAAAATGCTTGAAATATCTAAGGCATTAGGATTATAAAGGTTGTATTTTTGATTAAAGATTTAATTTAATTCTTTTTTATTTCTATTATTGTAAGAGCCTAAATTAAGTCACCTTTTAATGGAAAAATCAACATCTTTAAATATTTTATTGGTGGAAGATAACCTTCTAAATCAGAAGCTTATCTTTCTTAATTTATCCAAGTATGGCTATGTGATTGATATTGCCAATAATGGTCAGGAGGCGCTTGATAAAGTAAAGTCAAGAAGGTTTAATTTGATTATTATGGATTTGATGATGCCGGTAATGGATGGGTTAGAGGCTTCTGTTAAAATAAGGGAGTATGAAGAAAAATTAGATTACTCTACACCAATAATAGGATTAACAGCTAACACATTTGATGCTGATAGAGAAAAATGTTTGTCCCATGGAATGAATGAATATATGGCCAAGCCTTTTGATTTACAGTTATTTAATAAATTGATTGCCGAATTAGGTGTTATTTAATTTAGTGAATGAAAGAAGATTTCGATATACGTGAGGAGGAGTATGATAGTATTGAAAAGGATGTTGATAATAAACTTCGCCCCTTAACTTTTAAAGATTTTAAAGGTCAAAGTAAAATCGTTGAAAACTTAAAAGTGTTTGTTCAGGCAGCATCTATGCGTAATGAAGCGCTTGATCATGTGATACTTCACGGCCCGCCTGGACTCGGAAAAACAACGCTTTCAAATATTATAGCCAATGAGCTTGGTGTAGGTTTTAAGATCACAAGTGGACCGGTACTGGATAAGCCTGGTGATTTGGCAGGTATTCTTACCAACTTAGAACCAAATGATGTTCTTTTTATCGACGAAATACATCGGTTAAGTCCTGTTGTGGAGGAATATTTGTATTCAGCCATGGAGGATTACCGTATAGATATAGTAATTGATAAAGGTCCTGGTGCCAGAAGTATTCAAATCGAATTAAATCCTTTTACGCTTGTAGGTGCAACTACCAGAAGTGGTTTACTTACAAGTCCGCTTCGTGCTCGTTTTGGTATTAATTGTCATCTTGAATATTATGATTCTAAACTACTTTCCGGTATTATAAACAGGTCATCTGGTATTTTAGATACAAGTATCACAAAAGATGCTTGTTTAGAAATTGCAGGAAGGAGTAGGGGAACTCCTCGTATTGCAAACGCTCTTTTGCGAAGAGTTCGTGATTTTGCCCAGGTAAAGGGAAATGGAGCCATTGATATAAGTATCTCTAAACATGCGCTTGAAGCTTTAAACATCGATCAGCATGGTTTAGACGACATGGATCATAAGATATTAAATACACTTATCGATAAGTTTCAAGGTGGACCTGTTGGTATTAGTACCATTGGTACTGCTATTGGAGAAGATAGTGGCACCATAGAAGAGGTATATGAACCATTTTTAATAAAAGAGGGTTTTATTAAACGTACACCAAGGGGCCGAATGGCCACAGCTTTGGCTTATAGTCATTTAGGAAAAGATAGTTTTAATCAGGAACAGTTTTCTCTGTTTTAATCCAATAAGGTGGGAAAGTTTAAATCTTTAGCTGGTGATACCATTATATATGGTGGAGGAACTATTTTAGTAAGGCTGCTTAATTGGCTATTAATGCCTTACTACATTCGTTCAATGGATGGAGCTCAGTATGGCGTGGTAAGTGAAATGTATAGCTATATTGCTATTTTTTTGGTGGTTTTAACTTACGGTTTCGAAACAAGTTTCTTTAGGTTTGCTAAGGGAAAGTCTTATTCTACTGTTTTTACCACCGGTATAACAAGTATTTTCTCTACGAGTTCACTTTTCTTATTAATCCTATATTTGTTTCAAAATGAACTTTCAGGTATCACGAGTGATTATATTACTACCGAAATTGTTCAGGTAGCTGCTTTAATTGTTTTTTTTGATACAATTACAGCTCTTATTTTCGCTAAACTAAGATTAGAGGGCAGAAGTGTTAAGTTTGCTTTTGTAAAGCTTTTGAATGTCGTTATTTTAATCGGCTTTAATTTGTATTTTCTTTATTGGTGTCCTAAACATTTTAATTTTAATTTTTTTAGGTTAATTGACTGGTCAGCTTATCAGAATAATGAGGCTTTTTTTGTATTTCTTTCGAATTTATTTGCCTCTATATGTGTTTTTATTTTCCTTATTCCTGACTTAGTAAAAAGTCTTGGTAAGTTTGATTATCAGTTACTTAAAACAATGTTTAAATACTCTTATCCTATATTAATAGTTGGGATAACAGGTATGGTTAATCAAAATATAGATAAAATATTATTACCCAATATGCTTCCTGGTCAGGATGCTTATGAACAAGCTGCTATTTACGCTGCAAATTTCAAGATCGGTATTTTAATGGCCATGTTTACGCAGTCATTTCGTATGGCTTTTGAACCTTTTTTCTTTAAACATCACAATGATACAAATGACACCAGTATTTATGCTAAAGTACTTGATTACTTTGTGCTATCAGGATTAATTATTTTTCTTGGTGTAACGTTTTTTATCGATGTGGTTAATCTGGTATTAACAGAAAGTTATATAGAGGGTAATATTGTCATTCCTATTGTTTTAATATCACAATTGTTGAGTGGCATTTACTTTGCACTTTCAGTTTGGTATAAAATATCAGATAAAACCATTTATGGTGCATACATGGGTATTATTGGAAGTATAGTAACTTTGGTTATTAATGTCGTACTAATTCCATATATAGGATATATTGGCTCAGCTATAAGTGGATTACTTTGTTTTTTAGTAATGGTATTGTTAAGCATTTTTTGGGGTAGGAAACACTATTTTATATCCTACCATTGGAAGAAGCTCATAACTTATTCAAGCATTGTAGGCATTATTTTCTTTATAGGATATTATTTATCACCATATTTGCTTGCAAAGATACACTCGTTATCAAGTCTATGGTTTTATATATTACTTTATATAACGCGTATTGGCTTAATAATTGTATTTTTATTGATTATTTTAAAAATAGAGTTTAAAAATAAAATACAGAATATAAATGTCGGTACAAATTAAAATCATTAATAAAAGTAATAACGCTCTTCCGGAGTATAGCACAGCTTTATCAGCAGGACTTGATTTAAGAGCTTTTTTACATGATGAAATCATTTTAAAACCACTTCAGAGAGTACTTATTCCAACCGGATTATTCATTGAACTTCCCGAGGGATATGAAGCTCAAATACGCCCTCGAAGCGGACTGGCATTTAAACATGGAATTTCTGTTTTAAATAGTCCCGGTACTATCGATGCCGATTATCGTGGAGAAATTAAGGTTATTCTGGTCAATCTTTCTAATGACGATTTCCTAATTAAAAGTGGAGAACGTATTTGTCAGATGGTTATTGCAAAGCATGAGGTTGCTGAATTTGATTTGGTAGAAGAATTGGAATCATCGGACAGAGGAGAAGGTGGTTTTGGACACACAGGAAAACACTAAGATTCCAATACTGAAAGTGTTTTCAAAAGAGATTATTATGAGAAAAATTTTATATTTTTTATTGGCTATTAGTGTTTTATCTGGTTGTAAAACTTTAAAAGATAATGTTGTACATTCAAATGGACCTAAAGAAAAAGTTTCCGTTTTAAGTGCTGCACAAAAAAGAAAGTTTGATTATTTCTTTTATGAAGGACAGCGTTTAAAGATGCTTGGTAATATTGATAAAGCCAAGATGTATTTTATTGAATGCCTTAAGGTTGATTCTTTAAGTAGTACCAGTTACTATGAATTGGCAAATATTGAAATAAACAATCAAAATTATAAAGGAGCTCAGGATCTATTAAGTAACTCTGTTCGTCTTTCTCCTGATAATAAATGGTATAAAATACTTCTCGGCGATTTATATCAGCAAAACGAAAATATTCCTAAATCTATTGAAGTTTACGAATCTTTAGTTACTCAGTTTCCTAATAGTGATGAGTTTACTTATATTTTGGCTCAATTGTACTATAAAAATAAAGACTACGATAAAGCAATTGAAACATATAATATCCTCGAAAAAAGTATAGGTATAAATGAGGTCATTTCTTTGGAGAAAGAGAAGATTTATCTGGAAATTGGGAAAAAAGGACTGGCTTATAAAGAAGTCGAAAAGTTGATAGAGGAAAATCCATATGAGCCTAGATATTACGGATTTATGGGTGATGTGTACATGTATAATAAGGAATTAGATAAAGCTGAAGAAAGTTATCGTAAAATTCTTGAGCTTGATCCTGATAATGGTTTAGGTTATTTTTCATTGGCTAATATCTCCTTGCAACGAAAAGATACTTTATCTTTTTTTAATAACTTCAGTAAAGCCTTAAACGATAATGATTTAAATCTTGAGGTGAAGTTTCAGCGAATGCTTCCTTTTTTAATGGGAAATGATTTTAAAAATTATGCTGAAGACGATAAAATTACTTCTCTTTTCGAACAATTAACTTCGGTTCATAATGATGATTCAAGAAGCCATATTTACTATGCTAATTACCTGCAAAATAACGACAATAAGGAAAAAGCTTTAGAGGAGTATAAGAAAGCTCTGGTTATAGACAAAAGCAATCCATCGGTATGGCAGGATATGTTCTTTTTAGAAATCGACCTGGCAAAGTTTGAACTTCTTTATGTTGATGCAAAGGAAGCTTTACTAATCTTCCCGGATATTCCTTTATTTAATCTTTTTCATGCCATGGGTGCCATGCAAAAAGAAGAATATAGAGTTGCTTTAAAGTCACTTGAGCATGGTATTCAGTTTACTGGTGACAATATCAATTTAAATGGTCAGTTTCACTCTTATTTAGGTGATGTTTTATATAATTTAAAAAGACCTGAAGAGGCCTTTAAAAGTTACCAAAATGCCCTTAAAGTTGATGAGAACAATGTTGTTGTTCTTAATAACTATAGTTATTACCTATCAGTTGAAAATCAAGATCTTGATAAGGCTGAACGTATGATCTCTAAGTGTATCGAGTTGGAGCCTGGAAACTCCACTTATCTTGATACTTATGCATGGGTGTTGTTTAAAAGAGGAAGATTTTTCGAAGCTAAATATATTATTGAAAGAGCTATTGATAATGGAGGCGATACAAGTGATGTTATCGTTGAGCATTATGGTGATATTCTTTATAAAAATGAGGATATTGATGGTGCAGTTATTCAATGGAAAAAGTCGCTTGAAATGGGGAATAAATCGGAAATATTGACTAAAAAAATTGAGTTAGAAAAGTATGTGGAAGAGTAGTGTAGGGTTTGTTTTATCTTTCTGTTTATTTTTTGTTTCGTGTAAGTCAACGGAAAAAATTCGTATTGGTGAAGTTTCTAATATTACTGATGCTAAGCTTCGTAATCAGTTAAAAGTAAATGAATTAGATTTTGATAAGTTATATCTCAAAAAGGTTGGCTTTACTTTCACAAATGATCAGGAAAAAAAGTCATTTAAAGGAAGTTTTGTAATACAAAAGGATAGCTTTATTATAGTTTCAATATATGCTTTGATGGGCATTGAATTAGTGAGGGCTAAATTAACGATGAATAATGTCGTTATCATCGATAAGCATAATAAAACAGTGTTAAAAACGGATTACAATTATTTCTTCGATAAATTTGGTATTGATTTAAATTTCAGTACTATACAATCCTTACTTACAAATAGTTTGTTCTTATATCCTTCAACAATGGATCATTATGATGGCTTAAAAAAATATAAACATGATGTAGGTGTTGATTACTACAGTTTCAAGTCGATTAAGGATAGAAGGCTTGGACGCTTAAATAAAAAGAGTAGAAATAATATCTTAATTCATGAGTTAAAGATTCATCCGGATATTTACAGAATTTTTAATGTTTATATTAAGGATTTCAATACAAATCAATCTTTAGTAATTGATTATAAAGATTTTAGTAAATTTGATTCGGTACTATTTCCGAAAGGAATTTTTATCAATGCTAATCAAGGCTCAAAATCTGTAAGTGTAGATTTAAAAGTTAATTATTTACAAAAGAATAGTGGTGGTAGTACTCATTTCAAAATTCCTGGCTCGTACAAAGTTAAAACTATTTAACCTCTTTATTCTTTGGAGTTTTATAGGCATTACTTTATTTTCTCAAAGCTTAGAAGTAGAGAAACTTAAAGTTAAAAGGGAGCAATATTTAAGTGAAATAAAAAATGCTAAAAATTTACTTTTGCAAAAAGGTAATTCGCGCAAGGAAATGTACTCACAGCTTTCAATTTTAAATGCTCAAATCACTGCACAAAACAATATTATTAACTCTTATAGTCAGGAAATTTCAGAAATAAACGGAATAATATCGGAAAATGAAGTTTTTGTTAATGAGTTAAAATCCGAAATTATAACGATTAAAAAAGGCTATGAGAAACTTATAATTGAAGCGAATAAGCAGTTTAAATCTAATAATAATGAGTTCATGATCATCTTCAGTGCCTCCTCTTTCTCAGAGGCTTATAGGCGCTTTAATTTAATGAAGCAATATGGTTCCTACCGTAAAAAACAGGCTGATCTTCTTTTTGAAACTCAACAAGTTCATGATAGTATTATAACTATCAATAAAGCTATTTTAAATCAAAAAGAAAAAAGTTATCACGCTTTAATTGAAGAAAGAGAATTGCTCAAATTATCCGTTGCAAAAAAGCAAGGATATATTGCCAAATTGAAAAAAGATGAAAACTGGTTAAAACGAGATATTAAGAAAAAACAGAAATTTTCTAAAGAATTACAATTAAGTATTGAAAAATTAATTTTAGAAGCTAGTAAGAAAGAATCTAGCTATAGTTTTAGTAACTTTAGTAATGCTAAAGGAAAATTAAATTGGCCGGTGAAGGGTGGTGTGGTTACAAGTTATTTTGGTGAACATAATCATTCCGTTTTAAAGGGCGTAAAAATTAAGAACAATGGCATTGATATTACAGCTTCCAAGGAAAACGAAGTAAATAGTGTATATGAGGGTACTGTATCCCGCGTTATTGCTATTCCGGGCTACAATAAGGCGGTGATTATCAGGCATGGTAAATATCTAACAGTGTATGCTAATTTAGCAACCGTTTACGTAAAAAATGGCCAGGAAATAAAAAGTAATCAATCTATTGGTCAAATTTTTGCTGATAAAAATAATAAGAGTGGTATCTTACATTTTGAAATTTGGGAAGAGAGCAAAAAAATTAATCCTTTGCATTGGTTGCATAAATAGAATATTTATATTTATTATTCCAAATATTTTAGGTTTTAAGTAACTATTTATTTTATTTTAAGTATACAGTCAAAATGTATATTATAAAGAGCTAAATGGATTTAACAGTGGAAAAAATAGTATTAAAATCAGATATCAAAAATATTAGTTTGGTTGAAAAATTAATAGATGATATTTCTGTCCAGTTTGATATACATGCCGATGTTTATGGAAAGTTGCTATTAGCTATCGTTGAGGGAGTTAATAATGCTATTGTCCATGGAAATAAGCTCGATAGTAATAAGGATGTAGAGTTGGAGTATCAGGTTTCAGATAAGGTAGTGGAGTTTGTTATCACTGATCAGGGTAGCGGTTTTGATTTTACAGATATTCCTGATCCAACCTTGCCAGAGAACGTTGAAAAAACACACGGTCGTGGTATTTTTTTAATGAATCATTTGGCCGATGATATAGATTTCGAAAATAATGGTAGTAAGGTTAAATTAAGCTTTAATTTATAAGTGTTTAGTTTCGATTATCAGGAAGTATCTGATTTGAAATTAGATACTGTAGTTATTACCAACTGGGTTAATAAGGTTATTTCCAAATATAATTGTACTACAGGTGAAATAGCCTTTATTTTTTGCTCAGATTCTTACCTTCTTGAAATAAATAAGGAATTCTTAAACCATAATTATTTTACTGATATTATTACTTTTAATTACTGTGAAGGTGATATTATTAGTGGTGATATTTTTATTAGCATTGATACTGTAAATTCAAATGCTAAAGAATATTCAGTTAGTTTTGAAAATGAATTAAATCGTGTGATAATACATGGTGTTTTGCATCTTTTAGGTTTCGATGATAAAACTGAAGAGGAAAATGAAAAGATGCATGAACTCGAGGATGAAGCCTTGAATCTACTAAAAACAATTTCTCAATAATTCTGTTTAAATTTTAGTGTATAAATTGTTGGATGCTTGTACCTTTGCATCCTTATAATTTTATTATGGATTTTAGTTACGATATTATTGTTGTTGGCGCTGGTCATGCTGGTTGTGAAGCTGCAGCAGCTGCTGCCAATATGGGATCAAAGACCTTGTTGATCACAATGGATATGAATAAAATAGCCCAAATGAGCTGTAATCCTGCGATAGGAGGTATAGCTAAGGGGCAAATAGTTCGTGAAATAGATGCCTTAGGTGGTTATTGTGGAATTGTTACAGATAGATCATCAATTCAGTTTCGACTATTAAATAGGTCAAAAGGACCAGCTATGTGGAGTCCTCGTTCTCAATGTGATAGAATGGTTTTTTCTGGTGAATGGCGTTCTATTCTGGAGAATACCGATAATTTATCCTTTTGGCAAGATACAGTAGTAGATATTAATTTTAAAGGTGATCAGGTTAATTCTGTAGTAACGCAACAAGGTGTAGAGTTTAAATGCAAAGCTTTAGTACTTACTAATGGAACTTTTTTAAATGGGTTAATGCATATAGGAAAGGTTCAAATGGAAGGTGGACGTATCAGTGAACCAAGTTCTTATGGTATAACAAGAAAGCTTTTTGATAAAGGTTTTACAACTGGTCGAATGAAAACTGGCACCCCTGTTCGTATAGATGGTCGTACAATCGATTTTTCTAAATGTCAGGAGCAAAAAGGGGATGATACTTTTTATAAGTTTTCTTATTTACCTGAGGAAAAGTCAAATCTTAAACAGCAAAGTTGTTGGCTAACCTACACAAACACAACAGTACATGAATCATTACGTAAGGGCTTAGATGCTTCTCCTTTATATGATGGTACAATTCAAAGTATAGGACCTCGTTATTGTCCCAGTATCGAAACTAAAATAGTGACTTTCGCTGATAAGGATAAACATCAGTTGCATCTGGAGCCAGAGGGAGAGACAACTATTGAATTTTATTTAAATGGATTTAGTAGTTCATTACCATTAGATGTTCAGTTAGATGCTTTAAAAAATATTGAGGGACTCGAAAATGCAAGTATCTTTCGTCCGGGTTATGCAATAGAGTATGATTTTTTTGATCCTACACAGTTAAGACATTCTTTAGAAACAAAATTAGTTCCTAATTTATATTTTGCCGGACAAATTAATGGAACTACAGGTTATGAGGAAGCAGGTGCGCAAGGTTTAATCGCAGGTATAAATGCTCATTTAAAATTAATTAATAAGGAAGAGTTTATTTTAAGTAGGGATGAAGCTTATATCGGAGTACTTATTGATGATTTGGTTACTAAAGGAGTTGATGAACCGTATCGTATGTTTACCTCTCGTGCTGAGTATCGTATTTTATTAAGACAAGATGATGCTGATTTACGTTTAACACCAAAAGGGTTTAAACTTGGATTGGCTAAACAATACAGAAAGGATTTGTTAGATGAGAAGGTTAAATATCGTGATTTAATTATAGATTTTGTACAAACTTTTAGTATTAAACCTAAATATATAAATTCATATCTTGAGAGTGTTAATACATCACCGTTAAAGCAAGCAGTAAAATTAAAAGATGTTTTACTTCGTCCTCAGGTTAGTATTTTTGAGTTGGTAGAAGTAATTGAACCATTTAAAAAACACATAAAGGATATACCTGAAAATAGGAGAGAGGAAATTATACAGTCCGCAGAAATCTTTTTAAAGTATCAAGGTTATATAGATCGTGAAAAGCTCATGGCTGATAAGTTATCCAGGCTCGAGCATTTAGACATTTCTAATCGTTTTAATTATGATGAATTAAAAACGATTTCTACAGAAGCTCGTCAGAAGCTCGCAAAAATTCAACCAAAAACCATAGGGCAGGCCAGTAGAATTTCAGGAGTTAGCCCAAGCGATATAAATGTTCTTTTAGTTTTAATGGGTAGATAATGGTTCCACGTGGAACCATTTTTTGTATATAATAGTTTGGTTATGCAGGTTAAAGGAAAAATTGTAGATATTATAAATAGAGTAATTTTTAATGGTATAGTTTCAGTAGAGAATTCTAAAATTGTAAGAATAGAAAAAGTTGAGCAGGAGTTTCGTAATTATATTCTTCCAGGTTTAATAGATGCTCATGTTCATATAGAGAGTTCTATGCTTACGCCAACTCAATTTTCAAAACTAATTGTTCCACGTGGAACAGTTGCGGTTGTTTCTGATCCACATGAAATCGCCAACGTTTTAGGTGTAAAAGGTGTGGAGTATATGATAGAAGATGCTACTAAAACACCATTGAAATGTTTTTTTGGTGCTCCATCATGTGTGCCTGCTACATCATTTGAAACAAGTGGAGCTTTTATTTCTTCTGAACAAATTAGGGAACTTTTAGATCGAGATGATATTTATTTTTTATCAGAAATGATGAATTTTCCCGGTGTAGTTAATAAGGATAAAGAAGTTTGGAATAAAATAGAAGCTGCCCATAAAGTAGGAAAAAAAGTAGATGGTCATGCACCTGGTTTAGTAGGGGAGGATTTATTAAAATATACTCAAGCTGGTATTACATCTGACCACGAATGTGTAACGGTTAATGAAGCTGTTGATAAAATAAAACAAGGTGTTGTTGTTCAAATCAGGGAGGGGAGTGCAGCTAAAAATTTCGATAATCTTTATAATTTGTTGCAAACGCATCCTGATGATGTTATGCTTTGTACCGATGATTCACACCCTGATGAAATTATTAAAAAAGGACATATAGATAAAATTATTCGCCTGGGAATAGCAAAGGGAATAGATATTTTTAATCTTCTTCGATCTGCAATTTTAAAGCCAATTTTACATTATGGATTGCCGGTAGGTTTGTTAAGAGAAGGTGATTCTGCTGACTTTATTATGGTGGATAATCTTACTGATTTTAATATTACAGACACCTATATTGATGGTAAACATCTTTATAAAAACGAAGAGCTACAGTTCGAAGTACCCTATTCAAAACCTATAAATAATTTTAATATTTCATCGATTGATAAAAAAGATATTCAAGTTCCTTTTGTAGAAGGTAAAAATATTCGAGTAATAGAGGCTGTGGATGGAGACTTGTTAACGTCGGAATTTATATGGTCCGCTAAGAATATTGATGGTCAAATTCAATCAGATATAGACAATGATATACTAAAAATTGTTGTGGTTAATAGGTATAAAACGGCTCCACCTGTGGTAGGTTTTATAAAAAAAATTGGTCTAAAGCAGGGAGCAATTGCTTGTAGTGTAGCTCATGATAGTCATAATTTAATTGCAGTAGGTGTTTCGGATAGTGATATTACGACTGCATTAAATGAGATCATTAAGCATAAGGGAGGTATTGCTTGTGTTAATGGAAATAATATTGATTGCTTGCCTTTGGAAGTAGCAGGATTAATGACTGGAAAAGATGGTAATCTTGTTGCAGAAAAATATCAGGATTTAAATAAAATGGCACAAGGTTTAGGTACTAAATTGCATGCTCCTTTTATGACATTATCGTTTATGTCTTTATTGGTTATACCACAAATTAAGATTGGAGATAAAGGTTTATTTGATGTAAATTCGTTTTCTTTTACTAGTTTATATGTTTAAATGGGGGAGGTTTTAAATAATAAATTTGAGTTTTTAAAACAAAAAATATCGGTTTTGCCATCCGACCCCGGAGTGTATCAATACTTCAATAAGGATGGGAAAATCATTTATGTAGGTAAAGCTAAGAATTTAAAAAAGCGAGTTTCTTCTTATTTTGTAGGTAAGCCTGATAATGGTAAAACAGCTTTGTTGATTCGTAATATTGCCAATGTAGAACACATTGTTGTGGATTCTGAAGAGGATGCTTTACTGTTGGAAAATAACCTTATTAAGAAATATCAACCCAGATATAATGTTTTACTTAAAGACGATAAATCTTTCCCTTGGATAGTCGTAAAGAATGAGTCATATCCCAGAGTGTTTTCTACGCGTCATGTTGTAAAAGACGGGAGTTTATATTTCGGTCCATATACTTCAGTGGGGATGGTACGTACCTTATTAGACTTGTTTAAATCGTCATATCCTTTACGTAATTGTAAGCTTAATCTTTCCCAAAAAAATATTGCAGAAGGTAAGTATAAGGTTTGTTTAGAATATCATTTAGGCAACTGTAAAGGTCCTTGCATTGGTGAATATGATGAAGATTTATACCTCCAAAATATCTCAGATATTAAGAATATTCTTAGGGGTAATATTGGAAGTGTACTTAAATATTTGAAAGACCTAATGCTGGATTATGCCGCTGATTTTAAGTTTGAAGAAGCAGATCAGATCAAGCAAAAAATTAAGCAGCTTAATAATTTCCAAAGTAAATCTACAGTTGTAAGTTCCAGTATTAATAATGTGGATGTTTATTCTATTATAGATGACGAATCTTCAGCTTATGTAAATTTTTTAAAAGTAGTAAATGGAGCCATTATACAGGCGCATACCATTGAGCTTAAAAAGAAATTAAATGAATCATTACCGGAATTATTATCTTTAGCTATCACTGAAATTAGGAGTCGTTTGCATAGCACCTCACGCGAAATTATTGTGCCTATAAAACCCGATACGCATTTTGATTCAGTAAAATTTATTACTCCGCAAAAAGGGGATAAGAAAAAACTTTTAGATTTATCTGAGCGTAATGTCAAATATTACCGACTGGAAAAGTTAAAGCAGCAGTCGATTCGTAAAAAGGAAACACGAGAAGACAGAATCTTAAATACCATGAAAAAGGATTTAAGATTAACAGAAATACCCGATCATATTGAGTGTTTCGATAACTCAAATATACAGGGTGATTTCGCTGTAGCAGCCTGTGTGGTGTTTAAAAATGCCAAACCGAGTAAAAAGGATTATCGACATTTTAATATTAAAACAGTAGTTGGGCCTGATGATTTTGCCAGTATGGAGGAAATTATAGAGCGTCGTTATTCGCGATTAATTGCGGAGAATGAAGCACTGCCTAAACTCGTAATTATAGATGGAGGTAAGGGGCAGTTAGGTGCTGCAATGAAGATATTTAGACGTTTAAAAATAGATGATAAAATAGCTGTTATTGGAATTGCTAAACGACTTGAAGAAATCTTTTTTCCTGGTGATCCGGTACCTTTGTATTTGGATAAGAATTCAGAATCGTTAAAAGTGATACAGCATGCCAGAAATGAAGCTCATCGTTTTGGTATAACTTTTCATCGTAATCAACGTTCCAAAAATTTTGTGGCTTCGGAGCTGGATGAAATTAAAGGAATAGGAGAGAAAACAAAACAAAACCTTCTGACAGAATTTAAATCTGTATCCCAAATTAAAAAGTTAAAAGTAGAGGATATTGTAGGTGTTATAGGAAAGGCAAAAGGAAGTTTGGTGTGGAATTATTTTAATTCTAAAAAATAAGAAGCACTTAAAATAGTGCTTCCAAAAGTTCATTTAGTTTTAAATCCTTCGCTTTTTCAAAAAGTTTTTCGGTAGAGAATTGAATAGAATCCGGACGATGATATATATCAGTTAAGCTGTTTTCTAAATCATTTACCCACTCTTTTTGTGTTGAATTAGATTTGATATTAACACTTTTAATGGTTCCTTTAACTACCTGTAATGTAAATTCAAAACGTTTGCCTGTTGAAGTTTTAGTTCGTTTTTTTAGTTCAAATTTAGGGCTGTATCCATAGTTCCATTCCCAGGTTTTAAATTTATCTTCAACGAGTTTATTAATTTGGTCGTAATCATTTTCAGATAGAATGTATTTTTTGCAGTTATAGTTCGCATGAATATACTCGTAAAGTTTCTCTATAAATTCATTGATCGTTAGAGGTGTTTTTAAATGCGAATGTATATTGGTTACTTTACTTCTCACTGATTTAACTGCTTTGTCTTTAAACTTGGTAGGATCATTTTTTAAGGCGTTTGTAAGTGAGCTTAATTCACTATTAAATAAAAGTGTTCCATGGTGCATAACCCTGCTTTTAAACACATGCGATGCATTTCCGCTAATTTTACAACCATCTATAAGTATATCATTTCTTCCACCAAAATGTGCAGCCACATCTATAGCGTTTAAGAACGATACCATTGGACTTGTATATTTTTTAAAGTTTACCAGTTCACCTTTTGCTCCTGAAGTAATAAAGCAAAAATTTATATTACCCAAATCATGGAAGACAGTACCTCCTCCGGAAAGTCTCCTAATTACCGGAATATTATTTTCTGAAATAAAAGAGTGATTAATTTCTGAAAGTGTATTTTGATGTTTGCCTACAACAATACTTTTTGAATTGATGTAAAGAAAAAATATGTCTTCCGTAAAATTTTTAAGTAAATATTCTTCGGTAGCTAAATTTTCAAATGGATTGTTTTTTTTACTCAATATAATGCGCATGCTTGTGTATAATCTATAAGGTTAATGTTTTTATTAAATTCTCAGAGCTTTAAAGGTTGTAGTAAAGGTTTATGTAAATAGTATAAGTGTATGAAATAGAGTGTATAAAATGGTTGGTATAGTTGTTTTGTTTTAGTGGTATAAACTGTTATTCTAGCTTTAAATCGATAAAAATATTCTAATTTTACACAATTCAACATTTATTTCTTAATAATGGTTTAAAATATCTTGTAATATAAAAATATACATATATAGATGAAAGTAGTTATTCAAAGAGTGTCCGAAGCAAAAGTTACCATAAATGAAAAAGTAAAATCTTGCATAAAAAATGGTTTGTTGGTTTTGTTAGGAATTGGTCACGATGATGATGAAAAAGATTCTGAATGGTTAATCAAAAAAATAATCAACTTAAGAATATTTAACGATGAAGATGGTGTAATGAACAAGTCGATCATGGATGTTGATGGGGATGTAATTGTAGTGAGTCAGTTTACACTTCATGCCAAAACAAAAAAAGGTAATCGACCTTCTTATATTGATGCGGCCAAACCTGAAGTTTCTATACCTATTTACGAGCATTTTGTACTAAGGATGGAAGAAGTACTTGGAAAGAAGGTTCAAACGGGTGAATTTGGTGCTAGTATGCAAGTTTCACTTATAAATGACGGACCGGTTACAATAACTATGGATACAAAAGATAAACAGTAGGCAAAGTGTTCATATACCAAAAAATAATTCATTAACAGAGTTTTAATATGACAATACAAGAAGCACAGGAAAAGGTAGATAAATGGATAAAAACCATTGGTGTACGATACTTTAATGAGCTAACTAATATGACTATACTTACTGAAGAAGTAGGTGAGTTGGCCCGTGTAATTTCTCGTAAGTATGGAGAACAGTCGTTTAAGGAAGGAGAGTCGGAAAATTTAGCAGATGAAATGGCTGATGTACTTTGGGTACTTATCTGTTTGGCCAATCAAACCGGGGTAAATTTAACAGAAGCTCTTGAACAGAATATTCAAAAGAAAACCAATAGAGATAAAAACAGACATAATAACAATGAAAAACTTAAATAATATGATGGAATCCGAAAATATTTTGGAAGATTACGTAGTGCCTTATAAAGATCAGGAAATTGATTCTAAAATAGAAGAAATACAGCAAAGTCAATTAAGCGATGAAATTGATTTAGATACTTTAAAAACGATTTTTAGCTGTATTGATTTAACTACTTTAAAAGAAACGGATTCAGCTGATTCAGTAAAAGCTTTCGTAGAAAAGGTTAATGGTTTTAAAGAGAAATTCCCGAATATTCCCAATGTTGGAGGTGTATGTGTATATCCGGTTTTTTCGCCTGTATTAAAGCAATATTTAAAGGCTGAAGGTGTTAAAAGAGCTGTTGTTTCCGGAGGTTTTCCTGCATCGCAAACATTTTTGGATTTAAAGGTACTGGAAACCAAAAAAGCTGTTGATTTTGGGGCAAACGAAGTTGATGTGGTGATTTCTGTAGGGGAGTTTTTAGAAGGGAATTATGAGTTTGTTTATGAAGAAATACGTCAGTTAAAAGAAGCGAGTAAAGATGCGCATCTTAAGGTTATTCTTGAGACTGGTTCGCTAATAGAACCGGAATTAATTTGGAATGCCTCCATTATTGCTATGGACGCCGGGGCTGATTTTATAAAAACCAGTACTGGTAAAAGTGGGAAAGCGGCTAGTTTAACAGCTGCCTATGTCATGTGTCAGGCAATAAAAGCCTATCATGAAAAACAGAAAAGAAAAGTTGGTTTTAAGCCAGCCGGAGGAATAGCGGAAACCAGAGATGCGCTTAAGTATTATGCTGTAGTAAAGGATATACTTGGAGAAGAATGGTTAAATAATAATCTGTTTAGAATAGGGGCCAGTAGATTAGCCAATAACTTATTAACTGAAATTTTAAGTTTAGAAGGAGATAGTTTTGATAAGGTTGAATATTATTAAAATTATATTAGTTTTAAGACCTCTTAAACAGATTAACTAAACTACAAATTGGAGGTTATTTTGGCGAATTAATAGTGATAAGCCTAATGGATATTTTAGTATTTCAGAGGAAACAGATAATAATCCAGGAGGGAATGGAAGTGTAAAAAGATTGGTTATTCAGAGAAGTACTGGAAACATAGGAGTTGGCGTAGAAGAACCCGTTAGAAAATTACATATATCGGATGCAATACGTCTTGAGCCACTCGATAACGCACCTTTAAATCCGCAAATGGGCGATATGTATTTTGGAACAGATGGAAAGTTGCACCTATATAACGGATCAAATTGGTATACAGTTAATATGACCATGGAGTAGGAATCTTTAAGATAATAAAGTTAAAATGCCATTACTTGCAAAGTAATGGCATTTTTTACGTTTAAGTGATTGTTTTTTTTAAGTTTGAAGGTTAATTATACATTCCATCTAAATGAGCGAAATATTTAAGAGTTTTAAATCAACAGCGATACAATCGGCCTTTTATAGTATAGGTAATTTGGCAGGCAAGCTTTCAGGAGTTATACTATTGCCTGTATATGCTTTGTATTTACCGATTGAAATATTTGGTTTATATGCTCTTTTTGAAGTAATATTTCAATTGTTTCAGGTGTTTTCTGGTCTGGGGATTAAGCTTGGATTAACAAGATGGTATTGGGATGAAGATACCACACCGAATAAAAAAAGTTTATTTTTTACAACTTTTACTTTCAATGTTGCCATCTGTATTTTATTAAGTATTGCATTGTATTTTGGATTTAACTATCTGTCTGTTTATTATTTTAAAACAGATATTCAACCTGATATTATCTTGTTATTTATATCAGGTAACTTGATTAAACTTCTATCTGATGTGCCAATGCTGCTGTTACGAGTGCAACATAGGGCAAAAAAACATTCTTTCGTTCAAATTATTCAATTGCTGGTTTTTGTGGGATTGGTTGTGGTTTTTTTGGCTGTTTTTAAAATGAAGCTGGAGGGTATTTTTTGGGCAACCCTACTATCTGCCATCATACAGTTTGTAATATTAGTTCCGGTTATTATTGCCAATAGTGAACTCAAATTTGAGTTTCGCTTATTGAAAGATATGCTTACTTATGGTTTTCCGGTTGCATTGGGAAATATGGTTAATATCACCTTTAATTTTACCGATAAATACTTTATAAACTGGTTCTCTAATCTTAAAAATGTAGGAACGTTTACCTTAGCACATAAAATATCAAATATTGTTAATTTATTAATAGTGAATGCATTTATAAATGCATATATGCATACTTATTTTAAGGGTGTAAATAGCAGTAGTAACGATAGATTTTTCAGTAGGTCGTTCACTTATTTCTTAACAGGTATAACCTTTTGCAGTCTTATTTTAATCGTATTTATTGACGAGGCCATTGTTTTATTTGCTGCTAACAATGAATCTTACTTTAATTCAGCCACTATTGTTCCTGTTTTAACCATTGGTTTAGTGTTTGGAGGTATTCGACATATGCTTACATTACCTATTAATAAGATAAAAAGGACAAGGGTAATAGGTGTTATATCTATTTTATCAGGAGCTTTGAATGTTTATTTAAACTATCTATTAATTCCGATATGGTATTCGTTGGGTGCTGCCTATGCTACTGGTATAGTGCAGGTTATTTCATCCTTGGTCTTGCTTATTTTTGTATTGAAAAATTTAAATATAGTTTTTGAATGGAAACGCATATTTATCTTATTTCTTGACTCTGCTATTGTGCTGTTAGCGTTATATATAGTGCATATCGACCATTTATTGCTGAATTTACTTTATAAAACAGGCTTGGTAATATTTTGGATTTTGTTTATTTACTTATCTGGTTTTCTGTTAATAGAGGAGAAACGCAGAATTAAGCATTTCTGGCTCAAATGGAAAAAATTATCATCACTACTTCACAACATTAAGTCATTAAAAGATAAATAACTGACTACTTTTAAACCAATTTTTAGATCATTAAAATTTATGCTTATATTTTATTGGTTATGCTACTGTATTGGTATATAGTATTTTATGGACGTTGCGGTTTTGGTGTACTCGTATTGATTTAAATATATTAAGGTTTTGTAGTTGAATTTTCAGGTAACAATAATATATATGTTGCGTATAGATGAGTGAATGTAAAATATGAACTATGTAATTTTGATTCAGGTTAGCGATATGCTATGAAGTAAATATTTTATTTGCTATGTTTAATATTTTCACGAGTTATAAATTACATCTAAACCTTAATTAAAAATTTTATGAAAACAATTAATCTATTGTTTGTGGCACTTTTGTGCTTTGTATTTCCGTCTATGTTAAAGGCAATTGATGGTTATTTTATGTTGGGCTATGGTACTGTTAGTAAAGGTATGGGTGGCACCGGTGTTGCGTACTATAAAACATCCATTATTGGCAATAATCCCGCTGGTAGAGCTTATTTGGGTAAGCAATATAGCTTTGTGGCTAATTTTATGATGCCTTCGGTATCATTTACGGTATCGGGTACCCCTAGTGGTCCACCAGCAGTTTCGTTAATGCCTGGTACTGTAGAGAGCGATATTAATTTATTATTTATTCCAAACGTTGGTGCTAATTGGCAAATCAATGACCAAAGTGCTTTTGGATTTTCCATTTCAGGTAGTGGAATAGCATCTGATTATCCAGCTCAGGTTTTTGGAGATCAATCTATAGAAACTACAGGAGTTAATTTTATGCAGATTAACGCAGATCCTACTTATTCTTTAAAATTAGGGGATAAGCATAGTGTAGGTGTTTCTGCCGTTTTAACCTACCAGAGATTTAAAGCTGAGGGCTTAAGCATGTTTGGAGAGATGGGTATTTCAACTAATAAGGAAAAACTATCAAATAACGGAGTTGACAACAGCTTTGGAGCCGGATTTAAGCTTGGTTATATGGGAGAGGTGATGGATGGTCTTCATCTGGGAGCCACTTATCAATCCAGAACTTATATGGGCAAGTTTGATGAGTATGCAGGTTTATTTGCAGAAGAAGGTGGTTTTGATGCACCATCTAACTGGACTCTAGGTTTGAATTATGAAGTTTCGGAAAAGGTAAAGGTATTGTTTGATGTGCAGCAGATCAATTACAGTAAAATTAAATCCATAGGTAATCCGATGTCTAATTTAAATGAAGGTAAATTATTGGGTTCTGATGATGGAGCCGGATTTGGTTGGAAAGACATGACCATTTTTAAGTTTGGTACTGAAGTACAGGCAAGTGAAAGTTTGATCTTACGTGGTGGTTATGCTTTTGGTGAAGAGCCAATTCCTTCTTCTGAAGTGATGTTTAATATATTAGCTCCTGCCATCAATAATCAGCATATTACAGTTGGTGCAACCAAAACATTTGGAGAAAAAGCCAAAGATCTTAATATAGCCTTGGTTTATGCTCCGGCCAATACAGTTAAGGGGCCTAATCCGATGGATCCTGCTCAACAAATAGAGCTGGAAATGGGTGTGTTTGAGGTGGAATTGAGTATTACCTTTTAATGGATTAAAAGAGTAAATTTAAATGCGAATATGATATTGGCCTCGTTAATTTATTTTAACGGGGTTTTTTTATGCTTTTAACAGCTTTAAAGGTTTTATATAAGTTAATTACTCTTCTGTATAGAGATGTGTTGTAAAAACGCTTAAAACGGTGTTCTATAATTGTATTAAAATTATTGTATGAGCAATAGTTTGTATTGATAACAGAATTTGTAGCCAATGTGGTATTGTATTTAGAGCTTTGTTTCATATGAGTTCCGCTACCATCAACACCTAAATTTTTAACCAGTGACTTAACAGGGTATACAGTTGGCAGGTTGTAGGTAAAAGCCCCAAAGTTGAATCGAACAGACCAGGAGTGAATCACTTGCATTTGCTGTTTTAAAAACATAATAGATAAGTCATTTCCTCCCCGTTCAAATTTTTTACGTTTACTCTTGTCAACAAAAAAATCATTAAAACCAGAAATATTCCAATCTGTTTTTTCCCAATTTTGTTTCCATGTGGCCCAACCCCAGCTGCAATTTCTATGTACCAAAAAGCTATCGAATTGATATGAAGAAGGTATTTTAATATTAGGCGAATATCCGGCAATGGACCAGATTTCATTAGGAGAATAATGGTTTAAAGCATCATTCATAAATTGTAAAAAATGTGGAGATGTCTGTAAATCATCTTCGAGGACAATTACGCTTGGGTACTTTTGAAACAAAGATGTAACTCCATCTATAATAGAGTTTGCCAATCCTTTATTTTGCTCACCGTATTTAATGTGAACAGCTTTAAATCCGCTTATTGTTTTAAGATATGCTCTAACGCTCTCTACCTTTTCTTCATCACCTTTTTTTGCTCCATCTGAGAAAATATACAGTTCACTTTCTTGGGCCAATGAGTTTTTAAGTAATGACTCAATGGTTTGCCTAGTGTGTTTATATCTGTTATAGGTAAAAAGAGCGATGGGAGCGTAGTTCATTACTTAATGTGTTTGTAAATATTTAGGGATTGAACTTCTTTTAATTGCTGCTCAATCTTATCCTGAAGCAAGTCTTTTTCTGCTAACATTTTATTGAGCGATGTATTGATAAATTCAAACGAAGAATATCGTATGTCAAAATAATAATCATTTAACGAAAAAGAATTCATCACATGCTGATATTTATGAGCCCAACCTATAACAAAACAAGGTTTTTTAAGTTTAAGCGCATGAATAAGCCCATGATATCGTGCAGCAATCACAATTTGTGCAGGTTCAAGTATTTTTTGAATTTGATATGGAGTCAGGTCTTCGTTAATCATTTTTAAACGATTATCATTTACATCCCGGTAAATTGTATTACAAAGTTCTTTATCGTCAGCTGAATGCCTCATAATTACAACTTTATGATTGCTTTGCAAAAGAGATGAAATAATATTGCTAAATATTTCAACTACCTGATCTTTAGGCTTTAATTTGGTTAATTGCTTGTTTGGGATAATGATGATAGAATTATTCTCAACATCAAAGTTTTGATCAGCAAGCATTGATGTGTTCTTGTATAGATTCTCCAGACTAATTTTATCTGATTGTAGAACCAGATCAAAGGAGTCTAAAACACCCTGTGTTCTTATTTTATCCGTATGTTTTCTGCATTCAGGTTCCCTAATAAATATGGTTTTAGGGTATTTCAGGTATTTTTTAATTAAGGGCCAGATAATCACTTTTTTCCACCCTTTAAATTCAAAAGGACCAAGGGTTTGGGGAAGGAATATAAAAGGGATATTATTTTTTTTGGCCAATTTTACAGGATATAGTGATGCGTAGGTCCATAAAGGACTTTGATTGTGAGAACTAACTCCATAACCACTGATGTCAAGAATAATATCAGCTGTTTTAAAATGATGAGCGATTTCTTTTTCAGGATTACTTATGGGTTTAGGTTTTACCAACAGTTTTAAAACAGGAAATGCCATTCGTAGCAATGTACGGATATGCATGTTTACTATTTTAAAAGTATAGTTTTCTTTGTCCTTGTTTTTTTGTGTTGGAAACAGGTCAATCATCACAATTTCGGCATTGGGATATTGTGTTTTAACATTATCCACAAGGCAAAAAAGCATTGATTGTGCTCCTTTGTTTATAAAGTTTCCTCCTGTAATAAGAATTTTTTGCATGTATTAATTGTATTTTCTCAGTTGTTCAAGTGGTTTTCGAACGGAACAGGCCAGTTTACCATCTTCTGCAGCATATCCATAAGCAATCATCATAATTGGTCGTTCATACTTATCTAAACCTAATATTTTACCAGCTATATTATCTTTTGCTTTGTCTTCCGGCCAGTTTAATGGACATGATGCTATACCCATACTTTCCAACGCCAACATAAAATTCATAGCAGCAAGACTGCCGTCAACATACATTAAGTGTCTGTCGCTAATGGAAGGAGAAACATTCATTTGACCAATTACTGCCACTATAGCCACAATGTTTTCAGCAAATCCTTTGGTTCCTCCAGGTAAGTGAGATACTTTTTTTACCATTTCAGGCTCATCAATAATTCTAAAATAAAATGGTTGACGATTACAGCTACTTGGGGCAAG
Organism: Labilibacter sediminis; assembly: GCF_005877885.1. Classification (GTDB taxonomy): domain Bacteria; phylum Bacteroidota; class Bacteroidia; order Bacteroidales; family Marinilabiliaceae; genus Saccharicrinis; species Saccharicrinis sediminis. The sequence continues at coordinate 298,269 of NZ_VCHY01000003.1, read as the reverse complement.
AGCTGCAATTTCTACAGCTTCATCCATTAATTTTCTGTCGGGTAATTTTGTGTTATCGAAATACCTGACTGATTTTCTGTTTTGCGCCAGAGTTTTAAAAGCTTCTTTGGAATTTACATGATGTGTTTTGGCCAGGTAGGGTGTAAAAGTTAAAGATGTATCCAGCTTTAAAATAATGGGTTTGTATATTTTATGTGCCCTGTCGATTTTAGGAGCCGAAGATGTGACCTTAAAGTACTCGGTAAGAATATCGTTTGCCCATTTTATTTGGTCGTTGTAAGGTGTAGTTTCAGCTATGTTTTTAAACAATTCAACGGTTTCCTCTATATAGTCTAAAGCAAAAATATTGCGTCTGTTTTTCATGAGTAAACCCTTTTCTAAACGATGGATATTGCGTCTTAAAAGAAATAGGTTATCTGTTTTGTTGTGTTTCTTTTTTAAATAGTCTTTTCGGGCAGATATGAACATTTTTAGCTCATGACCAAAAGACTTAGAAAATACAAAGTAGAAATTTTGTGCAAAGGGTATTTTAAGTATGACCGGGTATAAAATGGCATATTGTAGCCTTTCCTTAAAAGTAAAGTATCCGTTATATAGTTTGTCAATTAAATTTTCTGCTCCAATTAAGGTCAAAAATTTCCTGATGAGTGATTTCATTTTAGTTTGTTACAGTGAAGGGGGTAAAATTATAAAAAATAGAGTCAATTGGTGTTTTTATTCTGGAGAGTAACAGATATTTAGCAAGGAGACTGCCTTTGTATAGAAGACTGTCTCTTTGTTATTGTTTTAATGCTTAAGTATTTAATATCAATTATTATTGACCTTGCATTCCTTCTACTTCACCGAAACTTCTACTCTAAAGCCGGGATTTTTAAGCTCTTGTGGCATGTTGGCAAAATCAACGTTAGATATTTTAATGGATGATTCACTACAGAGTTTGTTTTTAATTAGATACTGATGTATTGAATCATTTCTGTTTTTATACAATGCCTCAAATTCAGCTTTTAACTCTGTCTCAGGTATTTGATTATAATACTTTTGTTTAACATAAGCATTGGTAGTGTCAGCTGATAGCTTTGTAAAGTATTTAATAAATTTCTCATCGTTATCACTAACTTGTTTCCAGTTTGTGATATTAGCAGGTGTTTTTTCAGTGATATAGATACTTTTAACTCTTTTCTCAGCCAGTAACATTAATTCATCCTCCACAGATACTTCCTGACGAAAACTAAAAATTAAGTCTTCCTTCTTTGTAAGTATCTGAGCTATCTTATCCAGTACTTTGCGTTGATCATTCATCAGGGAATCTTGTGTGTAATCAAAAGGAATCATTTCAAGTTCTTCAGGATGTGTGCCAACCAGTTTAGCCAGAGAAGCAAAAGGCTGAGTGGCTGTTTTGACAATGAACTTACCAAATGTTTTCCAGATAAGTGGTCCAAGTTTAAAGCCCGGTTCTGAAGGATTTCCGGTTACAGGTAAGTCGATTTCTACATTGTCATTAGCATCCTTTATAAGGTATAGTGCCAGTTTTACAGGTAATTTAACAGCAGTGGCATCTTTGGTATTTTTTCCAAACTCCATTTCTTCCACCAAAATATGATTATCGTTTTTAAGCTTTTGAGGTGTCATTTTTACCTCACAATCGTAGTTAAATAAACCCGATACGATAGGGTAGCCCAAATAATATTCTGTGTAAGGAGAAAAGCTGTGGAGATCTATTTTGCTAATAATTCCCTTATAAGTGAAGTTTTTCGGATTATTAATGCTAAAAAAGGTTTCTGCGGTATACTTCCCTTCGTTATTAAAACCTATTGAAAAATTGAGCGGTATTTGATCGTTTTTTTCATATAAGTCATTTATTTGGACTTCAATATCTTTTAAGCTGTATTTAAATTCTCTATTTAAGGTGTTGTCAGTAAGTAAAATTTGTCCTGTATTAATAGAAATGGTATCTATTTTATAAAACAGAGGCTCCTCTTCAATCGTTTCCGTAGCTATGGAATCAGCAGAGGCGCTTTCTAAAGTATCAGATAGTATTGGTATTAAAAAAGATTCCCAGTTGGTCATTTCTTTGTTTAAAACGACTGATATAATAGGGCGATCAACGTGAATTTTGTCAATGATAAAACGATTGTTTTCAAGATCAATGGAGTCGAGTAGGGTAGATACAGATTTGGCTGCAAATAAGGTTTCTCCTTTGTCGTCAATAATACCTAAACTATCTATACCAATACTTCCGGAAATAAAAATGTGATCTACTTGTTTTAAATCACCCTTAATGCTTATTTCAGATTGTAATAATCCTTTAAAATCAGATATATGTACGTAATCTTTTAAGTAATTGGTAAAAGATGAGAGTTGGATGTCTTCAGTGCCGAAATTTATGTTGTATTGAGCATCCTGTTGATTAATTTCAGCATCAATATGTACCAATCCGTTTTCTCCAATAGAAAACTGAACACCCATTTCGCTGCTTCTGCTATCCCAGGCAATCAGAGGTAGTTCCAGGTTAAGATTATCAAACTCAAGAAGGTTGTCAATCTGCTTGTCGAAATAGAGGAATTCACCATTTTGAAGATCAATGTTTCGTATGGAAAATTTTACATTCTCCTCTTCCGATGCAATAGTATCCTGAGGGACTTGTGCAGAATCAGCAGGCGGTATCAGGTCATCAAAATTAAATGTTTCACCATTTTGCTGTATATATACGTAAGGATTTACTAAACGAATTTGAGAAACAGCATATTCATTTCTAATCATTTTCCAGGGATCATAATTCAAAAGAAACTCCGAAAAATATACAAATGTGTCTTTTTTATTTTCCTCGTATAATGTAAAGTTACGTGCAGTTATTTGAACCTTTAGATAGTTAATATGTAATTCTTCTAATTGTAGTTTTCTACCGATAAGCTCTTCACTATTTTTTACGATATAGTTTTTAATAATCGAGGATAAAAAGAAAAGAAGTAGAAAAAGGACAATAATTATAGCACCAAAAACGTAGTGCTTTTTTTTAATGTTTCTCATTGATTTGGATATTTTAATTTGGGGATGTATGCTACAGTTAACGTTAGTTACGTTTCATACAAAACTATAATTTTTATTTAAGATTTTTGTGTCTGGACGTAATGTTGACATCAATTACATCTCTTTATAAAAGACACAAAGAATGAGCGGTTTTGTTTAATGTTTGATAGAAAAAAGCTGAAAACCATAAATCGGAATATGATGGATGACAATATCATCTATAGACGAAAGTCTTGATCCTTTTTTACAAGTTTGTATAAAGGTTTGTAAGCTACTATGCTCACCTTCTGCATCAATTTCAACCTCTCCGTTTGGAAGGTTGCGTACATATCCCTTTATGCCATGTTGTTTAGCCTGCTCTTGCACAAAGTATCTAAATCCTACTCCCTGAACTCTTCCGTACACAATTATTCTTACCCGTCTCATCGCCATAATTTTTATACAATTTACAGGCTTACTTCAATAAATAAAAGTGTTTGCTATAAAATTCTTTGGATATAATTTTTTATTTCAATATCCGCCGGAAGCCAATCAACAGTATTCAGTTCGTTTAGAGCCAGCCATTTTATCTGTTCGTGTTCTGTGGCGATCGGTATCTGGTTTTTTAATTGGCATATAAAAGGTTTAAGAATAATGTTTTTATCAGGGTAACTATAAGTAAAACTTTTAATAGGTTTTATGTTGCTAATGATACAGTTTAGTTCTTCTTTTATTTCACGAATTAAGCAATCTTTTTCGTTTTCTCCATCTTCAATTTTGCCTCCCGGGAATTCCCAGAAACCGGGGTGGGGCATATTTTTACTACGCTTGGCTGCAAGAATCTTATTGTTTTGAATAATGATTGCACAAACTACATTTAACGTCATGGTGGATGTTATAATATAATAAAGTATTAGAATGGAGTGCAATTAAGCAAATGTAATTCACTTTGGCAATTGGCTAAAAAATAAAGTATTTTAGTCATTCAAAATCAACATACTCGTATAATGAATAAGGTAGTCCCCGAAAAGTGGATTCAAACCAAAGTAGCCATTGGATTTGCCATAATTATAGCCATTGCATTGGTCATTTTTACCATCAGTTATTTCTCTGTTATCTCCATTATTAAGGTTCAAAATGAGAGCTATGGCCACGAAAAAGAGTTTACATACCTAAATCAGCTGATTTTTGAAGTAATGGAAACAGAAGGAGTGGCCAGGGTTTATGGTATAACCGGAGATGAAAAGTATAAGCAGGAGTATGCTTTGCATCACGATTCTGTTTTAGCTATCATTGATTTTTTACCTCAGTTATTTACAGATACAGCATCGATTAACGGGATAAATGAAATTGAGCGATTGTATTTACAGAAGAAAGCATTGATGGACCAGCTTGTACAAATTAATATCATCAATTTACATTCTGCATCAGCGCAAAGTTTATTGGCATCAATTCCTGATTCGTTAAATTATGAGATTACGGAATATACCTATACTAGTTTTCAGGTAGATTCGGTTAAGGCCAATGAGTTGATGCAGGTAGATACTACGCTTAACGAGTTTGATCAAAAGAAGAGAAGGGGATTTTTGCGAAGGATGACTGATTTTTTAGGGGGTAAAAACAAGAAGGAAGACGAAAAAGTGGAAGAACCTGTGTTAAGTCAACAGGTAGATTCTACCGTTAAAAAACAAGTGAGACATAATGAGGGGATTAAGCAGATCAAAACCAAGCTCAGAAATGTAAGTCGAAAAGAAGCACGTTTTAACTATCAGTTGCGGCAGCATGAAAATGAACTCATTAAACTCGATAGGCTTTTTACCGAGCAGCTGAAGTATATTGTTGCCAATATTCAGGACTTAACCATCGAAAGAAATGAGAGTCGAAGGGAGGAGCTCGAAAGTATGCGAAGTACTATGATTGACAGGCTTTTGTTATTGGTGGGTTCTGCTATATTTTTAATGTTGTTTTTTATTTTTTGGATCAGTAGAGATATCACCCGATCCAGAAGACTTAAAAGCGATATTATCCGCTCTAAAGAAAGGGTGGATAAACTACTGAAGGTAAAGGAGCAGTTTATTGCGCATATGAGTCATGAAATAAGAACTCCGTTAACTTCTATCATTGGTTTTTCAGAGCAGCTTTCCGAGCAGCGACAAAATAAAAATCGGGCCGGTATTACAGAACGAATTCGATTGTCAGCCGAGCATCTAAATGGCTTAATCAATAATATTCTGGATTTTTCTATGCTTGAGTCGGGCAATATTCAGTTTTATAAGGATCAGATAGAGGCCAAGAGATTAATGCACGAGCTATATCAGTTGTTTGAACTTATGGCCCGGAAAGCAAATATTGAATTATCTTACGAAGTAGATTCGGAGTTGGATGTTTTTCAGTCAGACTCTCTGCGTTTAAAACAGGTGATGATTAATTTAATAGGAAATGCCATCAAGTTTACTTCCAGGGGTTCTGTTCATTTTTGTATAAAGAAGGCTAAAAATAAGCTCGTTTTTATTGTTATAGATACAGGTATCGGGATTCCTCGCGATAAGCAAAAAACAATATTTAAAGTATTTAACCAGGTGAATATAAGTTTGTCGCGTAAGTATTCAGGAACAGGCCTTGGTCTTTCTATTAGTCGTCAAATTATTGAAGCAATGGGCGGCTCCATTACTTTAAACAGCACTGTAGGAAAAGGGAGTACCTTTAAATTTGAAATTCCTTTTGTACAGGGGGATCCTAAGCATATTAAAACCTTAAAAAAGACGGAGTACGATTTCAGCAACAAAAAGATTATGGCCATTGATGATGATGAAATGATTTGTCAACTGATTGATGGAATACTGCATGAAAAGGTAAAGAGATTAGATGTAAATTCCACGCCCAGTATGGCCTTGCATGCCATCGATCATATTGAATACGATTTGTTTATGATTGACTTGCATATGCCAAAGATAGATGGCTTACAGATGCTAAAGAAAATCAGAGATAAGAATATTGATACGCCAGTTTTGTTTTTAACAGCCGATATGGTGAACACTGATTTGAAAGAGATACAAAAAGAGGCCAATATTTGGGTTATGGCTAAACCATTTACGCAAAGTCAGATATTAGATAAAATAGATGAAATATTCAGTTGTAAAGATAGGGAAGTGGTTGTTGTAGACCAAGAAGTGCTGGTAGGAGAGGAGGGGGAAGCTTTTAGCTTAGAGGGTATAAAATCATTTACAGGCAATGATGAAGTTTTTTTACACTCTGTGATTCAAACTTTTATTACCAATACAGATCAGGGCATCAAAGATATGGAAGTTGCCTTAACTAAAGAAAAACCTCATTTGGTCATTTCAGAAATAGCACATAAGCTTTTAACGGGTTTTCGTCAGTTTAGTATTGGAAATGGAATTGTTCTTCTGTCTGCTTTGGAGCAATGTAAAGATGACCGGAAAAGTACCAAAGAACTTTCTATTGAGCTTAAGAAGTTGAGTGAATTATGGGCTTCAGTAAAAGAAAAGATGTTGCAGTTTATTTCTAAGGAATAAATAAAGATTCGTGCAGTGTTGATCTATTTAATCTGTTATATTTCAGATTAGTGAGGGGATGGTCAGGCTTATTATAGTGATTTTTTGAAGCAATAAGTTTAAGGAGAAAGATGAAAGTCTGGTTTGAAAGAATAGTCAATGAAATACTGGTGTATAATGACTAAATTTCAATATTATACTTGTGCATTTTGTTATAAAGCGTTTTTCTGTCAATACCTAAAATACGCGCTGTTTTGGCTTTGTTGTAACGTGTTTTCTCCAGCGTTTCTAAAATGATCTCTTTTTCCGATTTCTCTTTAATATCTTTAAGCTGTGCAGGCGTATCAGCAATATGTTCAAATTTAGGTTTTTGAATCTCCGGAGGTAGTTCTTTTAATGTAATTTCATTTGTTTTGGATAGTAGCACTGCCCTGCGAATCACATTTCTTAACTCTCGTAAGTTGCCTGGCCATTCGTAGTTTTCAAATATTTCAGTGACTTCCCGGCTTATGACAATTCCATCTTTACTAAATTCACTGGCTGCATATTGTAAAAATTTAGCTCCGTAAAAAGGTATATCTTCCCTTCGTTCACGCAGTGGGAGTAAGTGTATTGAAAATTCATTTAAACGATGGTATAGATCCTCTCTGAATTTACCACTAAATGACGAGTTTCTTAAGTCTTCATTGGTGGCAGCAATTATTCGGCAGTTGATGGGATATTCTTCGTTGCTACCCAGTCTTCTGCCTTTTCGCTCCTGAATTGCACGTAAAAGTTTAACCTGAACATCATAGCTTAAATTACCTATCTCATCTAAAAATATGGTGCCGTTTTTAACTGCTTCAAAGTGGCCGGCTTTATCTTCAATGGCCCCGGTGTACGATCCTTTTTTATGACCGAATAATTCGCTTGATGCTATATCGGGATGCAAGGCTCCGCAATCTACCGCTACAAATGGTTCTTTATGGCGGGTGCTGAGCTCGTGTATACGTTGTGCTACAAACTCTTTTCCTACACCACTTTCTCCTAAAATAAGTACAGATAGTTCAGTAGGGGCAATGAGTGCAATTTGCTGATCTGTTTCTAAAGCAAAACGACTGTTTCCTTTGATGTATTCTCGAGTTGAATCAATAGGCTTTTGTTGGGACTCTGAATTCTTTTTGCTTACACCTCGATTTATTACATGTATTAATTCTTCCGGATTAATAGGTTTGGCAATGTATTCAAATGCTCCCATTTTTATGGCGTTCACTGCCACTCTAATATCAGAATAGGCTGTAATAAGAACAATGGGGAGATGTGGATTTTTCTTTTTTACCTGGGGGATAAGATCTAAACCTGTGGCCGAATCAAGTCTGTAATCGGTTAATATCAGGTCAAAATCAACCTCTTTTATGAGTTGTAATGCATTTTGGTAACTGCTCGAAAAGTTAGTTTCAAAACCTTTACGCTTTAAAAAACCTTCAATCATTAAACCAAAAGAGGTATCGTCGTCAACTATTAATATTCTTGCCATTTGCCCCGGATGCATTAAACGGTAGTAAATATAAGAGGTTTTTGTTTGAAATAGAGAAAATATTTTGGGCAAAGGACATATGGAGCTTAAGGGTGGGGCATAAAAAAAGCGGGTCAACGTTTTGACCCGCAGCCTAGAACTACATTTAACTATATATGGTAACAATAGTCCAGTTAAGTGGTATCACAATTGTTGTGTGTGTTGTGTTGAATGATACCGGTATTTGTTGTGTTGAGAGAATTTACTATAACTCATTATAAATCGACCAATCATAAATAGTGTAGCTGTGCAAAACCTTTTTGTGCTTTATGGTTTGTGCTTCGCTGGCGCTTTTTAATAATACTATGCCTATTATAAGAAACAGGGAAGTAATGATTAAAGAAGCAAGCCTATTAAAGAATGACGGATTCATTGAAATACATTATCAGTTCAAATTCGAGTATTTAAATAGTGAAAACTATGCCAGAAATTTTACCGCCTTGTTATTATGATTTGTAAGGGCTTGATTTTCATTGTGTAATTTTTTTTGTGATTTGTGTAAGTATTTTATCTGCATAGTTTCGGCGTAAAAAGTGTGGAATTTTTTCCACACTATGGGGGTGCAGGGTGTGGAGTATTTTAGGATTTTTAATTAGCTGTAACTTAAGAATAAATTAATCAACTTAAAATTAAGTTGCAATACTTAAAAATAAGTTATATGTTTGTATTGCTGATTAACTAACTTAGAATACGATGGTAACTTTAACAAAAGCAGAGGAAAAAATAATGAAGTATTTGTGGGAGCTTGAAAAGGCTTTTATCAAAGATATTGTGGCCCAACATCCTGATCCTAAACCTCCTTATAATAGTGTTTCAACCATAGTGAGGGTTTTGGTAAAAAAAGAAATTGTTGGTTTCAATAAATACGGTACTACCTACGAGTATTATCCACTTATTTCAAAAGATGATTACCGAAAAGGGCAGTTAGGAAAGTTGGTAAAAGGTTATTTTAATAACTCTTTATCCCAGGTAGTCAATTTTTTCTCTGAAAATAAAAATCTTAAAATAGAAGACGTTAATGAGGCAATAGAAATGCTTGAGGAACTCAAAAATAAGAATAAAGATGACTAGTTTTTTAATATATCTGTTTGAATCTGGTTTATGCTTAAGTCTCTTTTACTTGGGCTATGTAGTTTTCTTTAGAAAAGAAACTTACTTCAATTTTAACCGGTTTTACTTATTGGCAAGTTTAATTTTATCTGTTATTATGCCAATAGTACCTCTTCAGTTTTCTGGAGATCAAACAGAAGTTTCTTCAACTATTCAACAAATAAATTCATTTAAAAATTATTACGAAGAACTTATTTTAATCACAGATCCTGATTACGAAGTTTCATACCCAGACAAGCAAATTAGCAATAATGATGCATCTATCGGGTCTGTTTATTCTTCGTGGAATGTTTCCGGCATTATTTTTTATATCTACATAGCAGGATTGCTATTTTTTGTTACCCGTTTATTATTTCTTGTTTATCAGCTTTTTAAATACATCCGTACCAATAGAACCATTGAAACGAATGGAGTTCAGTTGGTATTGGTTGAAGATAATGTACCCTCTTTTTCATTTTTGAGATGGGTGTTTTTAAATAAAAACTCGCTTAAGCAGGAAGAATATGAGCAGGTTTTGGCACATGAAAAAGTTCATGTGCAGCATAAACATTCGGTGGATTTACTACTGGCGCAAATGATTACGTTGCTTCAATGGTTTAATCCGCTTACATGGCGCATACAGAAATCGATGAAAACATGTCATGAGTATATTGCCGATAGAAAGGTGATAGAGCAAGGACATACTTTATTCGATTATCAGTCTCTTTTACTGAGTCAGTTAATCAGCATTCGCTCAGTTGAGCTGGTCAATAATTTTAATTTATTATCAATTAAAAAACGAATAGCCATGATGAATAAATCTAAATCAGGAAGAATTGCCCAATTAAAAGCATTATTGGTAATTCCTATATTATCGTTTGCATTTGTATTTTTTGCAAACTGCACAGATGAAAACATAAACAACTCAAATAAGCAGGCTGCTTTAAAAAGTGCTCAAGCAAATCATTTAGAACTTGATGTACCTTATGCGCGTGAAGTGAAAACTTACGACGATGACTTTATTTTATGTACCCTTTCGATGACTCCCGAATCATTTTATTTTAACGGAGTTGAGCATGATATCAATAAGGTCGATGAGTTAATAGCGTCTATTGTTTTACCAGAGGATAAAGAGAAAGCACGAAAGATGTCAGTGCTTTTGGAAGTGGATTCTTCGGTTAAAATGCAAAAGGTCGATCAGGTTCGCCAGACCTTAAGAAATAATGATTTAACAAAAATTGGTTTTGTAACTAAAGTTAATTCAGCCGATGAAAAAACCGCTTTATTTATGTTGATGCCACCTAAAGATGCGATGGTATTTGAAGAGAGCAAAATTGAAAAGAGTAAGGTTAAAAATTTATTTATATTTCAATCATCTGATAACAGAGATTTGGAAAATGTTTCTGAAGAACTCATAAGCCATATTAAAACACTTGAAAAGTACGTGATGGTTTATAAATACCATAACGAAACATTATATAGTGATTATTTGGAAGCTGTTGATATGGTATGGCATACGGTGTATAGCCTTAGAAGAAAAGCTGCCAAACAAGATGCTAAGGATTATGATGAGCTTAGTAGTCAGTTGCAAAAACAATATAGAAGGAAATACCCAATGACTTTAGTAAGTAATAATGTGGATATAGATTAACTTTAGACAAACTTTTTTAAGTCTTGATAGTTACCTTATTGTGCTATCAGGACTTTTTAATTCCAGAATATGATAATTGATGCACATACACATCGAGTTAAAAATAAGAGCGCAAAGGCATTGATCAATTTTTATCCCTATGAGGATGTGTCCAAAATACGAGAAGGAGATTTGTTGTCGGCCGGAATTCATCCATGGTTTATTCATCAGCATAATGTAGATGATGCATTTTTAAAACTTGAAAAATTATGCGAGAATAAAATCATCGATGCAATTGGGGAGTGTGGTATAGATCATTATGTGGAAGATATCGAAACTCAAAAAAACGTTTTTAAACGCCATATAGCGTTTTCGGGCAGGTATAAATTACCAATGGTTATCCATTCGGTAAAAACATCGCATTTAATGCTGGAAATGCATAAAATGCACGCTCAAAACTTTCCATGGATCATTCATGGTTTTCAAGGTAAAATTGAAACGGCTAAACAGTTTTCAAAGCAAAATATTTTTATTTCTTTTGGCGAGAAATTATTAGAACAACCACAAAAGTATAAATCCCTTTTAAATGAGGTGGATATGGATTTTGTGTTGTTCGAAACAGATGACTGTAAGCGGGAGGTGATAGAAATTTATCAGGCTGCAGCCGAAATGTTGAACCTGCCTTTACCTGAGTTGGAGAAAAGGATTGAAAATAATTTTAATAGAATATTTATTTAAAGATGGAGTGGTTAGAGCGTACCGCATTGTTATTAGGTGACGAAAAAGTAAAAGAATTGGCCGATAAAAAAGTAATTGTTGTGGGCCTTGGTGGAGTTGGATCATACGCAGCAGAATTAATTGTGAGGGCAGGAGTGGGCCGTTTAACCATTATAGATGGAGATACGGTAAATGCAAGTAACAGAAACCGCCAGTTACCTGCATTAACAAGTACTAACGGCAAGTTAAAAGCGGAAGTGGTTGCCGAAAGGTTAAGAGATATTAACCCGGAGGTAGAGTTGAATGTGATTTCAAATTTTGTGGCCGAGGATGATTTTAATGAAGTATTAAATAATGGCTTTGATTATGTGGTGGATGCCATTGATACATTGTCGCCTAAGGTTGCGTTAATTTACGAATCAGTTCAAAAGGGATTGCCTATTATTTCTTCAATGGGAGCAGGAGGTAAGTTTGACCCATCTAAAGTTCAGATAGCAGACATTTCCAAATCAAAATATTGTAACCTGGCCCGCATGGTACGTAAGCGTTTGTATCAAAAGGGGGTTCGTAAAGGTATACCTGTAGTGTATTCATACGAGGAGGTACCCAAAGAATACATTATTAAAACAGAAGGAGAGCGTAATAAGAAAACGACGGTAGGCACAATTTCGTATTTGCCGGCTATTTTTGGCTGTTTTGTGGCCAGCAAGGTCATTCGCGATTTATCGGGTAAGTAGTCTGGTAAAGGGTTGAGGTTCAGGATTTGTCCTGAAAAAGTTTATATCACCCTACCTAAAAATTTGCTTTAGGCTCCTCAAATTTGAAAGTGTAGAGATGGCTGATCATGCCTTAAAGCTTTGCTCAAAAAAAGTCAATTGTGCACCTAGGGTACAACCTAAAAGAACCATTTTACAACTCAAATAATTAGCAATATTCGTATTAACATAGCCTGGTATGTTTTTAACTTTTAATCGGAAATTACCATTAAACTCGCATTATGCATTTGAAAATCTATGACACATTGAAATCACTTCAAAACAAGACACTTTGTTGCTTCACTTCAACTCACCAGAACGATGCTATGCTTCATTTCAGTAAAGCCTTGTTTTATAGTGCTTTCAATGTTCATGACGAAGTTCTAATACATAATGCGGGTTAAAGGCTAAGACCACCCTATAGCAGGTGATTTTTTGAGCCATAATGGTTTTCATTAAGCAATTAATTTTTAGGATCTTTTTCCGGATCCGGAGCTATTGGATTACCTGTTTCGGGAACCATTGGATTCTGAACATCCTCATCCGGACCCGGTGCAATTGGCAAATCGGCATCTGGTAATATTGGATTTTCAACATCCGGAGCCATTGGGTTTTGTACATCAGCATCACCTCCGGGAGTCATTGGAAGATCGGCATCAGGCAGCAATGGATTTTCAATATCCGGACCAATAGGAAGTTGCACATCAACATCATTATCAGGTTTAACAACATCATTATCTTTTGAGCACGAAACAAGGCTAATGCCTGCTGCTACTACAACTGTTAATAATAAATTCTTCATTTTCATATCGTTTTGTTTTTAATGATTAATAATCTTCATTACAAAGATGAGGGATTTGCACCCTTTTATGTACCCCATTTTCTTCAAGTACCCCTCCAAAATTGTCAAGTTTGTTTTTTAAAGTGATTGCAACAAAAGGGTTTATATAATCATATACATATGGATGTTTATTTTATTGCTAATGAAGCCGTGTAAGTTTAATGTTTAAATGATGTCAAAACCTTTATTGGCCTATGATATATGATTGTTTTGTTATGCTTATGTCTGCTGTGATTAGATAAACATAGGTAATAAAATTAAGATTGTATGTTTTATATGTAGTGTTTTGATTTAATAATATAATTAGTATATTCGATGATGAGAAGAAAAATTGGCATACAGTTTTTACAGAAAGTCTATATAATATGGCTATTCTCCATATGAAAATGGTGAGCGATGATTTTTTTTTATTTAACAGTCACATATAAATGATTAAGCTTCATCAATTTTTGTTTACCCGTGGCTTACTTTTTATTCACGGCCATTATTGTATGACAAACCATGGCCGGTTTATTAAAAAAAAGTGGGGGTGAATGAAAGATTAGTGGGGGAGAGCCAAATTACATTAAAAGGCAAGCAAAAATTTTTAACAGGAAACCAAAAAAGCGAGCTGTGTATCAGAAGCGATTAACAGGAAGACATAAAAATGAAACATCAATTATAATCATATCGCCCTTTATTTAATCAAACTAAATTATGAACAAAAAATTGACCAATTAATCACTAAATCAGGCGTAGCTATAACCAATGGAATAATCCAGAATCCAATAGCTAGCTTATTACAAGAGTACGGGTATACACCTGAAAGAATGGCTGAAGGCAAAGACCTATTGGATGCGGCCATTTTGCTTGTTAATAATCATAAAAAAGAAGATGGCGAACAAAAAGCAGCCACTAAAGCCTTAAATGATGCCATAAACGATGCCAATAAAAAGTATATACCTCATTTAAAAGTTGCACGTATTGCTTTTCGAAATGATTCAAACAGGAATGTTCAGCTTGAGTTAGCGGGATCAAGAAAAGAAAGTCAATCGGGATGGCTTAGACAAACCAATGTTTTTTATGCCAATCTATTGACCGATGAGGATGCTTTAGCCACCATGTTAAAATATGGTCAGACAACAGAAAAGCTCCAAGCGGGCTTGCGTCTGGTTAACAAGGCCGAAGAATTGCTGGCAGTTCGGAAAAAAGAAATGGGAGAGGCCCAGGAATCGACCAAGGTAAGAGATAAAGCTATTGATGATTTGCAGGAGTGGTACTCTGATTACATTGAAATTGCTCGTTTGGCTGTGTCAGACCAACCTCAATACCTGGAGATGTTGGGTATAGTGCAGCACTCGTAAATAAGGAATAACAGAAACTAAAACCTCTCTGTAGCCGCAAAGGGCGATCGGCACAGGGAGGTTTTTTATTTAACCGCCAAGGAATGCAAAGTATATTCTCAACTAAATCAAGTTTAAGGCGTACTCTTTATGGTGAACCTTCTTAAAATCCTTGCTGGTTTGTGCTTAAATTTAAAAAGCAACTTCCTAATCAGAAAGCTGCTTTTTTATCTTTTATAGAATATGTTTATTAATCGCCTACCGTATAGTAAATCTTGTTTACAATTTTCCAGCCATCAGGGAATTTATACAATTGCATATAATCGATATAAACAGACTTGCCTTCCTGTATATATTCCATTTTAATGGCGGCGACGTACTGTTCAACATTAATGTCTAAAAAATTTATGCTTACTTGTTTTCCTTCAGCTCGGGGAAGAATACCTTTATCTATATTTGTTTTTACTCGCTTTTTAAATCCCTTCAGAGATACATTATTTAAACTTCCATCTTTTTCCAATACCTGCATCCTAAAATCAGGATGAAAGCCAGAGTCAATTTTCTCCATATCACCTATGTTCTGTACACCCTGAAGATAGGCCACATTGATTACTTTTTTAATCGCTTCTAATTCTTTATGATCAGATTGTGCATAAGCTGAAAAACCAATAACTGATAAAACAATTGATAAAATAATTTTTTTCATAATTGTATTTTTTATGGATTAATACCCACTCTCAAAGGAGTGGAAAAATAAATTCTTAAAAATTGCACCTTCTCAAGGAGAAGGTTGTGATCTGATGATATTAATCGAAAACCCTATATATTAACACTAGAAATTGAGGTACAAACCTATACCTGCATAGGTATTAAATAAGTTGGTGTTTCTTATTCTGCGTGTATAAAACGCATTGATTCCTATTTTGTCATTTATTTTGTACGATGCATCTAACCTGGCAAAAATCACAAAAGCATTCTGATTAAACACCATCCTGTTATCTAATGTAAAAGAAGTAGACCATTTTTCATGGTTATATCCAATTTGAGGCTCAAAACGAACAAAAATAGGAGGCTCTTCCCAATTACCTGCATTGGCTAAAGGAAAGTTATATCGCCACCTGTTACTAATAAAAAAGTTTTCATTTTTTAATTTCCAGGAATATTGAATGGCAGGTTCTAAAATCCAATGACCAAATAAGGCAGAATGTTTGGGGTCGCCTGTTGGAATAATAAGCTTTACACTTGGCGATATGCCTAACCATCTACCATCATTTTTGCTTGAATAATCTTTACGGTAACTAATACTGAAATCGCCAGGAGTATAATAGGTTTGTCCATCATTATTGTAGTAGGCCCCTATAATTTCTATGTTGACAAAATCATTTTTCCCAAACATTAATTGCCCATTTGTAACTGAATGTATGGCATGTTCGTTTCCATTGAATTGATAAAATTCCAGGTTTGAATGCATACGTGAAAGATTGATTCCATCTTGTGCAAATATGCCCAAACCAGAGTTAAACATAATCACTAGTAATATCTTATTTCTCATCTTTGTATGACTTTTGTGATGTTAAAAATTATATATCAAAGACTCTATGTACCTTAATCGGTCATGCTTACTCCCAAAATGTTCAATGATGATAAGCCTTTTGCTTATTTAAATTAGAATTAGGATATTCTCAAAGTATATTTAATTCTGACAGCTAAATTACAGTAAGAAAAAATTGATTGATGCCCTATATCAGTCAAGCGGTACTCCTAAACTGTCAAAATAATACCTGTAGCAAAAAAAATCGGCTACCTGTTAATACAGATAGCCGATGGGATTCATAATATATTGAAATATTAGTTGGCAGAATAAACTAACCCCTAAAAACCTGAGTTACTTTTTAGCCTAATTATATTTTTTTGGCGTTCATGATTAACGCTTCGATTTAATTCTTAGAAGGTTAAGACTAGACCGTCTTCGTTATAAAAATCCATCCTACCGGAGGGAGGTACGCTTAGTTGTTAAAAATTCCGGAGTTGACCAATGGACGCAAATATTTCTGAATCTGCTGAGTTGGCTCCAACGAAAAATAAGCAATAACCAGGTCTTTATCAGGAGAAACATAAATTCCCTGCGTATTTAAACCACTCTTAAAGAAGTCACCATCGGCCCAAATGGCATCCCACTGGCGACCTCCGGTACGAACAGTATTGTCTCCTAATCTATCCATAAAAGTCTGACCTGATGGTCCTGCACGATAAAACTCCTCATCACGATAAGGTGCACGTGTACGCTCTAATATTTCAGGTGTTACTACTTGTTCGTAAGCAATCTCTTTCCAACTTGGTGTGTAAAGCATTCCAAATCTTGCTAAATCACGAAGTCTTATAGATAAGAAACCATGAGCTAATGCTGTTCCTTCCGGAGAAAGGTGTACCTGTAATGAACCTTCTGCGCCAGTTTTTGACCAGATTTGTTGATCAAATGCCTCAGCCCATGTTTGACCACTTACCGCCTCAGCTAATAAAGTTAAAACTTGTGTTGCAGTAGATGAATATGTAAACTGACTGCCTGGTTCACATACAGGCTGGGCCAATTTTAATACATCTATCATTTTTTCAACTTCACCATTATAAGGCTCACCAAGTTCGGCCCTTAACAAACGTGCAGAAACAGTTTCCGGATTTGCAAAATGAGCAGGGCCATCGATAGGATCTAAACCGGTTGTCATATCCATAACATCCACAACTTTTATTGGATCCCAATGTGTACCCTCAAATTCAGGGATATAATCACCAATTGTTTTTTGCTCATCTATTTGTCCTTCTTCAATTAGTACTTCAACTAAGAGTGATGCAAATACTTTAGCAGCAGAAGCAGTAACATGAGGATCGCTTTCTAACATTCCCAAATATTGTTCATATACGATTTTTCCTTTATGAACTACAACAAAACCTCGAGCATTACTCCCTGCATGGTTTAAGAATTCATCCAATTTCATTTCGCCAAATTTAGTAGTTGCGGTTACTTCGCCAATTTGAGGAATGATATTTGAACTCATCATTTTTGCCTGTTGACGATTAGGGACAATCTCGGTAGGGAATACTTGAGAACCATTAATCCCAAACCACGCCGCCGCCCGTCCTGGCATAAGTGCATCAGTTAATACAAAAGCATTCATAAAACTCTGAGCTTCATCTGCAGTAAAAGCATTAAAAACAGGATTATTATACTCCCTTACAACAGAGATTTGTTCACTTACAACTTGCTTTTCTTTGTTTTCTGTAACATTTACACAAGAAAGCAAAACTCCCAGCCCCAAAGTGACTGCAACTAATCGTTTAATTGTTTTTATCTTTTTCATACTATTTATTTTTAATTATGTAGGAACTCTTAAATACAGTTCAAAGATCAATTAATTAAGATTTTTTTTTGCTCCAATATTTTCAAGCTTCACTCCAATATCTTCAATCAAGAATAATGAGAATCTTTGATAAAAAAGTACTTAATGCTGATTCTTTTAAGCCGAAAATATCAGTTATTCGAAATAAAGATAAAACGGGATCTATTTATTATAATCTATGCAGGTAAACTAGGTTTTTTATCAAGCACTTGACTTAAAAGTACTCAGTTAAATTAATGAATAAACCTTTTGAACCGTTCATACCCCAGGCATAGTCAATACCTAAGTTGGTGCGCGTTTGTTTTTGAATTTGTATACGTAAACCAACGCCCACTGCAGTTGACCAGTTGTTAAATAAATCTACATTAGCATCTCTGGCAGAAGCCGAAGTTGTATTGGCAAAAACAACACCCCCAAATAAATCAGGGTTTTTAGCCAAAACAGGTAGTCTAAAACGATATTCCATTTCGGCATAAAAAATATCATCACCTCTCCAACGACCTTGCGAAAAACCTCTGCCTGAACGTCCCATTTGATCCCATGCTGTTGCAGGTAAAGCCATGTAAGGTAAATTACCATGTGTGGTGATATTGGCATAAGTCCAAAAAGCTATCACGTTACGAGGTACATCTTTATTTACCCCAAAATAATCCCTGTATTCCATCCATAGTGTTGATGAGCCTTGATCGCTACCTAAAGCCTCTGCATTATACTTATACGATACATTTGCAAAGCGACCAGAGTATGGATTAGCCATATTATCTCGAGTATCATATAATGCTGATGCTGATACGCCTACCAGGCTATATCCTGTAGGATCAAAACCATGCTTCATACTGTAGGTGTAATGGTTGGTATACATACCGTTTTCAATATCCAGTAAGTTATCGTCAATATTGGCAAAACGATCAAAATGAACGCCCCCTCCAATGTATAACGATGGTTTTATTTGTTTAAGTGCGGTTTGATGTGCCCTGTAAAAGTTAAATTCCATTCCTTCTCCTTCATATAAATCCTTCTCATCAAACGGACTTGCACCAGGCATTAGCGTATTCCCGTCAGCACCTGTACCTAAACCATAAGTAGGTTGTGACGAATCAAAAAAGCGATAATCACTCTGCAGCATCCACTTATTTTCGTTAGTATAAATATTACCACGAACAACAAGCATCAGCTGATTTTTTGTGGTATAAGTAGCTGTTGCCAGGGCGTTTGACATTTTTGTGGTTGTCGGGTCGCCCAAAAACATACTACCCGACGCTGCAACCCCATATACAAAACCGAAAGCCGGGTTCGAAGCTAAAGCCGGAATAGGAGCAAAGTATAGTTTACCAACTTCAATATTTGAAGTTTCCTGATTAGCCTCCTGTTGTTCCTGTTCTTTTTTAATTTCTTCCGTAATTTCCTGATTGTTTTGTATGGGGGGTGATTGGGCTCCCGCCATTAAAACAGAGCTTATTAAAGCTGCTAGAAATGCTAACTTAATCGTTTTCATATCTTTAAATTTTAAGTGTTAATAATCTTGTTATTTAGGATGTAAAAATGGATGAAAGCACAGAAAAACTGTATCCTAAAAAGGTCAACGATAAGCCCACAATAGTCAACATGAGGCTATTATCAATAGAATTGAATGAGGTGTATATTTACTTTGATTTATAATGTGCATAACGGAATAAGATCTATCGAAAAATTCACATAGCTCCTTCCGGCTAAGGGATTAAATACAGTAGCAACTTTTATGGGCAGTTTAACTTCGTTGTTGAGTTTAATATTTCTTGTAAAAGCAATTCCAATATCATTGAAACCGGCATGCTTTCCGTAAAAATGTTGCCCCGAAGGATCATTTAAACTAAATGCCCCTCCTGCATGAGCTTTAATTTTATTCTCGCCCCAATACCAGTTATATTCTAAAGCCAGGTATTGAGAGTAACGTTGAGCTCCTCGTCTGGTAATTGTTTCGTTGCCTTGCTGAAGATATTCCAGCTCATTATCGCGACCAAACAGCAGGGTAGATGTTTTCAAATTCCAATGTCCCTTTTCATCCAATTGAATATTCACCATTAAATCCAGTAATCCCCGGGTTGTTTGCTTGTTAAAATCAAATATCCCGCTCGGATCGGGTATATCTGTTATACCTTGTGTAAAGTTGTAATAGTAATCAAGTCGAATATTATATCGAGGCTTACGGTATGCTATTATAAAATCAGTTTCCTGGTATACACCATTTAAACCAACACCGCCATACATGCCAAATACCCAATCTTTATAAATTACCCCTACTTGTGTTGCCATGGCAGGAGATTCAGAGGGCAATAACCCTCTGAATATATTTTGAGACTTCATGGTTAAACTCATATCCCAATCTAACTGGTTATTTTCTTCAATAATATCGTTGTCATTAACTAACGAATTTTCGTGTTGTGCTTTAGTAATAAATGTTATACCTAACACTAATACAATTAATATAAATAACTGCTTCATGATATTTCGTTTAACCTTGTTAAAAGTTTCTGTGATACTTTATTCTTTATTGTATAAGTAGTCTGATATCTGCTGAAATGCATTCTCCACTCTACGCATACGCTCACGGTCGGCACTTACTTTTTCCGATGCAAAACGCACGATAACAGTTTCTTTAGCAGGATTGATATAAATATATTGACCATAGATACCTTTAGCCTGGTAAGCGTTGTCGTCGTTACCAAATACCCACCAGTAATTTCTGTACGATCCATTGGTATATAAATCGGCATGAGAACCTTTTGCAAATTCTTCTTTATTACCATTTTTATATATGTCTGTTGCTACAGTAGATGGAAATACACGTTTCCCATTAATCATACCTTCTTGTTGCATTAGTAGGCCAAACTTAGCTAAGTCATATAGTCCTGAATTAAAACCTCCGGTTGGCCAGGCAATACCTGCTCCATCTAATAAATAGTAGCTTTGCCCTTCAGCACCAAAATGTTGCCATAACTCATCGGTAACATTTTGCTCAAGAGTTTTACCGGTAACACGGTTAAGAACCCACCCCATAACATCAACTGCCGGTGAATTATATAAAAATGATTCACCATGTTTGCGACCTTGTTTTACTTGTGGCAAAAAGTCCATTACCCCACCACCATTGTATCCTTTTATTTGCCATGAGTTGGCCGCAGCACCGTACTGACGTGCAAATGATTGCTCGTTCATCAACTCACTCATGCTTTCATCCCAGGCAGTACCAACCGACATATCTAATAATTCGCGTACAGTTGCTTTCCCAAAACCGCTCTTAGATAGTTCAGGAATAATATCCTTTACTACAACATTTTCATCTAAAACACCTCTGTCAACAAGAATAGCCGCAACGGTACCTATAACCGATTTAGAGGTAGATGCCATCCAGTGCGCCGTAGTAGGTGTCATGTCATTCCATAAACGTTCGTACACCAATTCACCTTTGTGTACAACTACTAAACCATCAGTATTGTAATTTTCTAGTAATTCACGTAGTTCAAACTGTTGATCTCCTTCTAAACCTACTTTTAAATTGTCCAGATTTTGCATGTTACGCTCAAGAGGTATGGTTTCGCTGTAGCCGTTGCAGATTGCACCTGTAGAATGAAAACGTTGCACATTTTGAAATCCCCATCTGTTAAAAGGATACATGGTCCAGTTGGTTGCATCCACTCTTTTGTCTTCTGCAGCCGGAAAACCTTTCATTAAACCATACTCTTCTGCGCTTGGTGATTGTTGTGCCATAACTGATTGCGTTATTGTAAAAACTACACCTGCTATTAATATGTATTTCCCTAGTTTCATAATAAAATTGTTTTTAATTGTTTAATTTCTTTATGACAAAACTAGCTTGATTATCAGCAGTAATATGCTCCTTAGCTTTCAAGCACTACTCCAATCTTTTCAAACCGCATAAAAACTGCTCTTAGGGTATAATAACAACCCTGTTGAGTGTATTTGTTACTTCTGTTTGTTAGTACTATTTTTGATATTATATATATCTGATATGGAAAATAAACAAGGTGTTGTATTAGAATTTAAAGAAGGTTCATTTGTGAACTATATGGAGGCATTGCATCGGTATTTTGGTGGAACATTAAGTGCCGATTCATACATTATTGAACAAGGGAAAACAGCTATTCATGGTTCTTATATTTCTTTACTGGATAATATGGAGGTATCTTTTATCGAAGCATTGCATCATGAGCCTCTAAAAATGATTCGTATACCGGATGAAAACCCTGATTTTTTACATCTTGTAATCATACACACCGGCGAGTTTACACAATCGTACGGGCAACATTTAGAACATATGGAGGCTGATACTGCAAAAGGAATTTTTTTTCACAATGGGATGTTTCCGCTTCAAGCTGATTTTCCTGCAGACACTCCTTATAAGGCAGTTAGTTTTAAATTTAAAAAGGAAGCCCTAAAAGAATTAATACCAGAGGCATTACCAATGCTTAATAAAATGTTTGATGGTAACGAAGGGCTTGCCTATCATTTGCCAACAACTGCCGAGGTGAATAAGCTGGTGGATGATATCTTATTTTTTCGTAAAGGTGGCTTTGGGGCTAATACCATTATGAGAGCACGTGCTACAGAGGCATTTGCAATTGTTTTAAAGGTTATTGAAAAAATGGAGGATGATGACTTGAATGGCTTACATATTGATGATTACCGCAGAATGATGCAAGTGAAGGATAGAATAATGTCTGCTATTACGGATACCATTAAATTGGAGGATTTAGCCGAAGAATTTGCTATTAGTGTGTCTAAACTAAACCGTGATTTTAAAAGCTTATTTAATACTACGATATATAAGTTTTATACCCATACACGCATTGATGAAGCTTACAGGCGCTTAAAAACAGGCAACTACTCGGTAATGGAAGTCGGATACGATTTAGGATATACCAACCTGTCTAAATTTTCAGAAATGTTTAAAAAGGTAAAAGGGATTAACCCAAGTGATGTGGTTGCAGTTTAAAACCTTCAGTTTAGTTTTACAATTTTGATTATGAACCGAGTAAATAAAAGCACATTCTCAAAGTAACACTAAGGTTTTAAAAGTATTATTCTTCGTGAACCTTCGGTGGAATGATAAGGTGGGTTTTGTGTTGATATAAAAATGGGCCATCTCAATTGAAAAGGCCCATTTTTATGTCAGGAGTAATCCTTAATTATTTCTTTCTCTTATCGCCGGCATGACTAAGCACGGTTCCGTTTAAAATACCGTTGTATTCGGCAGGATCGTTTAAAACTTTAACGGCTCTGGCTAGCTCATCGTCATCTTGTAAAGCAAATTTGATGGCTCCTTTTTGGTAATAATAGCGTTTTACTATTTCACTACCCAAAAGCTCAGAAATTTCCTTGCGGAAGATATCCATGTCTTTGTTTACATCCAGTTTTAAGAGGTTTTCAAGCTCTTCAAATTCAGCTTTTGATTTTTCGTAATATTCTTCTTTTTGCGCTGTTTCCTTCAGTTTCTTCAGTGCATCCTGAGTTGCAGATTCATATTTAAAATCTTCTTTGGCTGCAACAAATGCCTTAAATTCATTAAATATCTCATCTGTGATTTTAAACTCAGAAGGTTCAGTGATTTCTTCGTTCTTGATAACAAAATCAGTGGCAAAATCGAAAAACATAGATTGTGCTACTAATGCAAATGAAATGTTGCCGTATTTCTTTCTGTCAATGGTAATATCCGGAGAAACACCCCCTCCGTCAAATACAGATCTTCCACCAATGGTTTTAAATTCAGATATTAAGCTGTCAGGCACTAAACCAACACTACCATCTTCGTTTCGATGGCTATAATCTACTGCCTGAATACAACGTCCGCTTGGTGTGTAATACTTGGCTGTAGTTACCTTTAATTTGGTGTTATACGAAAGATTTCGGGTTGTTTGAACCAATCCCTTACCAAAGGAGCGTTGTCCGATAATAACGCCTCTATCTAAATCTTGCAAACCACCTGATACAATTTCGGAGGCAGATGCCGAACCACGGTTGATTAAAACCGCAATAGGAATAATCGTATCCATAGGTTCTGAAGTAGCTCTGTACACCTTGTCCCATTGTTTTACTTTACCACGAGTGGATACCACTTCGCTGCCTTTGTCAACAAATAAGTTTACAATTTTTACCGCGTCATCTAAAAGTCCTCCAGGATTACCTCTCAGGTCAAGAATAACACTTTCGGCACCCTGGTTTTCTTTTAAATCTTTTAAGGCTTTTGCTACTTCTTTGGAGCAGTTTTGGGTAAAGTTATTTAAGATGATAATTCCGGTATTTTCCGAAACCATTCCGTAGTAAGGAACAGGGTTGATAGATATCTTTTTGCGAATTAATTCAATAGTTAAAGGTTTATCTTCGCCCGGACGATCAATTTTAAGTTTTAACGGTGTGTTGGCTGGCCCTTTCAGTAAGTCACTCACTTCGGAGGTTTTTTTACCTACCACATTTACTTCGTTAACTTCCAGAAGTTTATCGCCTGCTTTTAGCCCTGCCAGTTGTGCAGGAAAACCTTCGTAAGGCTCAGCAATCACAACATAGTCTCCACTACGCGAAATTAAAGAACCCATGCCTCCGTACTCTCCTGTAGTCATGAACTTAAAATCCTCCATATCATCCTCAGGAATAAATGTAGTGTAAGGATCCAGGGATTCAAGCATTTCATCAATACCTGTTTTAATCAGTTTTTCAGGGTTGGTTTCATCAACATAGTAGCTGTTTAGTTCCCTGAAAAGGGTATAAAAAATATCGAGGTTTTTAACGATGGAAAAGTTTCTTTTATCATCGTTATTAAAGCCAACTAAGCCCACGGATAATACTAGTATTATCAATGACCCGCTAATCCATTTTAATCGGCTATTTTTGTTGAATATTTGCATTTGCTTTCGTTTTGTCTGTTATAAAATCAGGCTACAGTCTGTTTATTTTTTGTGTAGCCCACACTCTTTGGTATCCGGATTTTCCCAGTACCAACGTCCTGCTCTGATATCTTCACCGGGCATAATAGCTCTGGTACACGGTTGGCAACCAATGCTCGGGTATCCTTTTTTATGAAGTGGGTTAAAAGGGATACCTTTTTCATCAATGTAATCCCAAACATCCTGTTCGCTCCATTTGGCCAATGGGTTAATCTTTAAGATGTTATTGTTTTCATCCCATTCAACCACCTGAATATCGGTGCGTGTTACTGATTGATCCGCTCTAAGACCGCAAATCCAGGCATCTAATCCTTCAAAAGCTCTTTTTAAAGGCTCCAGTTTACGAGTGTTACAGCATTCCTTTCGGTTTTCGATGCTATCAAAAAATAAATTGATGCCTTTAGTCTCTACCATGGATTGTACTGCTTCCGATTTTGGGAAGTATACCTTAAGGTTTGTTTTATACTTCTTTGATGTACGATCAATAAGTTCGTATGTTTCAGGAAATAAACGTCCTGTATCCAAAGTAAAAATTTGCGCATCGCTGGTAACAGATGTCAGCATTTGAGTGAGCACCTGATCTTCCGCTCCCAGACTAGATGCTAAGGCAATTTTATTGCCATATTCTTTTACAAAGTAGTTGATCACTTCTATGGGATCGGCATCGATAAATTTCTCGTTTAACGCCTCAATATCTTCTCTAATCATTTGTTTTATATATGCTTAAAAAGCGGTTATTGGTATTGAGTAAAACACCAGTAACCGCATTTATGTTTTTTGAAAATGTAATTTTATTATTTGTTATCTCCAAAGCACACGCCCATGTTACGCGCTTTTTTCACTAATCTGTTTCCTTCTTCAATCAATTGCGTTTTGCCACCAACATCGCTAAGCGGTACAGAGGTAATCTGACCTTGCTTAAGGCTCACCATGGTGCCAAATTTTCCCTCACTGATTAATTGTGCAGCATAAGCGCCATAGCGTGTAGCCAGAATACGATCGGCAGGAGAGGGGCTTCCTCCACGTTGGATATATCCTAAAATGGTTTCGCGCGTTTCAAGACCTGTTTTTTCCTGTATTTGTTTGGCAATATACCTAGCCGGATTTTTTTTGTTTGGCACTTTAATACCTTCTCCAACAACAACGATAGAATATGGTTTTCCTTTTTCGGCACGGCTTAACAGGTTTTTAGCCACAATATCCATATCATAATCCAACTCAGGTAATAAAATAATATCACCTCCCGCTGCAAGTCCAGAGTAAAGGGCAAGCCAGCCTGCATTGTGTCCCATTACCTCAATAACCATTACGCGTTTATGAGAGTTAGCAGTAGTGTGTAACCTGTCGATAGCATCAGTAGCAATGTTAACGGCCGAATCAAATCCAAAAGTCACATCAGTTCCCCAAACATCATTGTCGATGGTTTTAGGTAATCCAACAATATTCAAACCTTCCTTATACAAAAGGTTTGCTGTTTTTTGCGTTCCGTTACCTCCGATACAAACCAAAGCATCAAGACCTAACTTTTCGTAGTTTTCTTTAATTACCTGGGGTTTATCATCTACAGTATCGCCTGCTTGTTGTTTAAAAGGTTTCATTCTTGAAGTTCCTAAAATGGTTCCTCCAAGGGTTAAAATACCAGACAGGCTATCTTCAGTTAATGGTTCTGTAGTCATGTCTATTAAACCTGAAAAACCATTTGAAATACCAATTACTTCCATTCCATACTGAACTATGGCTGTTTTACCAACACCTCTAATGGCTGCGTTGATTCCCGGGCAATCACCACCTGCGGATAGGATTCCTATTTTCATTTTCTTATTTGCCATAACAAGTCATGTTTAAATGAACGGGTAAATTTAAATTAAAAATACCTTTTTATGAAGTTTCTAAATACAATAAAACTTAAAACCAATGAATCAGCAGTAATTATTTGGCTTGATTAATATTGATAATAAGTTCTTTGATCTTAGGGTTCTATAATCGTTTAAAGTCTTTTTGCTTTATTCCATGATTGGCCTAATTGATGGCGATCATTTATATGTGAAAAAATAACATGGGAATATCCGTATTAAAAAGTATTTGTTTGGTTATGCTTGGGTGTATCATCTGTGAAATTAAGTTTCGCTTTTTTCGCGTAATGGCTAACAGATCAATATCGGTACCGATTAAATAATCCTTAATGGCTGTGAGAATATTGGATCCGTATATATATTCACAGGTCATATTTTGGTTTCTATAGGTTGATTTACAATAATCGCTATAATCGTTTAGCAAATCAATATCAGACTTTTCTTTTCCTCCCTGGCAATACTGAACATTATGAATGACGGTGTTGAACGACATGGTTAATCGCACCAGTTTGTGTAGAGGTGTATATTCGCATTTTTCAAAGTCGGTGACAAACAGTATGTTATTGAGTTTGTTTAGGTTTAAATCGTAGCCGTTAGGAACGGCTAAAACAGGAAAGGAAACCTTTTTAATCACATCCAGTGTTACACTACCTAACAATTCCTTTATGGTTTCGCCAACACTTTTGGTGCCCATCACGATGAGGTCGGGACTATATTTTGCACAAAAATCAGGTATAACGTCTTCAGGGTATCCTTCCAAAATTCGGGTTTTAATTTGAATGTTTTCCGAATTTCCGCTTTTTTCAAGAATACCTGCTTTTAGTTGTTCCAGGTTTTCCATTGCCTGATCCATTGATTTTATGTAGGGTTCTTCGCTTGAAGGTAGATTGTCATCACTAAGCATGTGTGTGTAGCAATAAAGCAGTGTAATTTCACCTTTAAAGCGTTCTGATAAAGACATACAGTAGTTAAGCGCATTAATGGTGTATGGCGCAAAGTTTACGGGAACCAGGAATCGTATTATCATTATTATTTTGTTTAGGTCAGCGAAACGTATTGAGGATTGATAACAATTTTTTTATTGGAAATATCAAAATGTTATCATCTCAAAGGATCTTAATATAGTTAAAAAATAGGAATATTGTTATGGAGCGAATGCGTAAACTTAATTTGTATAGCTGTTAATTTATGGCTAAAGAGAGCAATTTTTTGTATTTTTCGCTGTCTGAATCAACTATAAAAAATGAATAATAAAATAGCTTTGGTTATTGAAGGTGGAGGTTTTAGGGGGATGTATAGTGCCGGTATTTTAGATTATTTTTTAGAAAATAATATAGAATTTCCTTATGCTATCGGTGTTTCGATGGGGGCTTGTAACGGTGTAAATTATATCTCAAAACAAATTGGGAGAAATCTCAGTGTACCATATACTTATATAAATGATAAAAGGTACATGAGTTACCAACGCCTGTTTGTTATAGGAGAGTTGTTTGGCATGGATTTTATTTTTGGAGATGTTCCTAAGAAATTAATTCCTTTTGATTTTGAAACCTTTCAGAAATCGCCACAAAAATTTATAGCAGTGGCCACCGATTGTAATACCGGAGAGCCGGTTTATATGAATGAGTTTTCAAGTGATGATTTGCTGATGGCATTAAAAGCTTCAACGAGTCTTCCTTTTGCCTCAAAAATGATTTGTTATGACAATAAGGAACTGCTTGATGGTGGCATTAGTGATCCAATTCCGGTTAATAAAGCTTTGAGGGATGGGAATGAAAAGGTGGTGGTGATTTTAACCCAACCCAAAGAGTACAGGAAGAAACCTTCAAGTTTTAATTTGTTGGGCACACTGAAATATATAAAATACCCAAAACTTATTCAGGCACTTAACGATCGTTATAAAGTTTATAACGACACATTAGATCAGATAGAAGAATTGGAAAGGCAGGGAAAAGCTTTTGTTATTAGACCAAAGCGCACCTTACCGATTAACAGAACAGAGAAAAACAAAGAAAAGCTTAAAGCAGCCTTTGATATTGGTTACAAGCAAAGTAATGAGTTTGTGGATGAATTAAGGTTATTTATGTCTTAGAAAGCGCAATAACTTGTTAATGATTTCTGTTTTATTGTTTTTCCAATAGCTGTAATGAAGCGGTATAATTTCAATACCCATTCTGCTTAAAGTTTTGTAGCGTTCCAAAGTAAACGCATTTTTAAACATGCCCGGATAACCAATTAAATCGATGAAATAATTTATCCCTTCTTGCTCAACTAATATATCCAGCAAACACCCGCCTAATGGATATCCATACTTAATATTTTGAACTCCCTTTTTACTTAATGCTGCAATTACTTCTTTTTGAAACTGATCCAGTTCTACTTCTTTTTCATTGTAATGGATAAAGCTTTTTACAAAGGAGAAATACCCGGCTAACAGACTTTCCTGATTAAGTTTATCATCACTTACCGATTTAAAAATATACTGAAATGATTTTGCCCTGGTTATCGCTACATTTAAAACTTCGGGCTTATTGGCATGTATAAATGCAGAATGATGTGTATTGTTGCAAACAACAAACGAAATAAGCACTATTTCACGCTCCGAGCCTTGAAAGTTATATGGAGTTCCGCAAATAAGATTAAACTTTTTAATAACACTTAATTCGTATTTTTCTCGGATGCGTTTGTTTAAGTAACTAACCTGACTGGAAAACAAAGAAATGATTCCAATACTTGGGATAATGTTTTGGTTTTCATACGATTTAATCAGGTCGTCAAGTTTTTGCAGAATGGCCTCTGCTTCAACTTCATTTATACCCAGGCGGTTTCTGTTTCCTTCTAACTCTATAAGCTCTATCTGAGATGACTCGGTATGCTTGGGAGCAGACTTTAAAACTTCAAGTTGTCCTTCGTAAAACTGCTGATTACTAAACTCTATTAACGATGGCGTAGACCTAAAGTGTTCTCGTAAAAATGTAATCTGTTCCTGATCTTTAACTTTAGAAATATAAAAATCCAGAATACTCCTATTTCTATAATCAAATATTTTATCGAGTGGCAAATTAAATTTATTCCGCAACTGATTTTGCTGTGCGTGCGATACAAAAGAATAATGCCTTAACTGATTAGGATCACCACTAATTACTGCATGCTTGGCTCTGTAAATAGCGGGTAATGCCGAAGCCATATCGCATTGCGTAGCTTCATCAATTATCACCAGATCAAATAGATCTTTTTGTAAAGGAATAACCGAATTTAAATCGGAAAGGTTGGCCAACCAAACCGGAAATACCTTTAGAATGTTTTCGTGCTTTACGTTTTTAATAATCCGCTTGTTTTCAGTAAAACTATTGGCATCCAAAGCATCGTAGAACATCGACAAATCCTTTCGATACTTGCGCGAATTATTATAAATATTGTATTCGATGGTTCTTTTAGAGTAGGTTTTAATCTCCTTATCTAATTGCGCATTGAGTTTTTTAATATTTTCAAATAAAAACCAGATTTTATCGCCATTACCCATGCTGAGTTTGATAAAAGCCTTTCGCCAACTATCAAATAATCCGGGAGAATCAGAAAAATCAATATCCGATAATTTGAGCTCCTTTTCTATAAAATTGTTAAAGTCGCTTTCAGCCTCTTTTAATTCTTCATAAACATTATGGATATGTCCAATATTATACCTTTTGCCTAACGATCCTTTTATACCGCTTAAATACCTTTTTAATTTAGCCTTTAAGCTGATTTTATATTTATTTCCGGTAGTGTGAATAAGATATTCTCTTAACCTAAAATCCTGCTCTAGCATGGCTCTAATAACCTCAACTGCCTGCTTGGTTTTAGAAACGACTAAAACAGACTTTCCTTTAACCACAGAATCTGCTACAATGGAAGTAATGGTATATGATTTACCTGTTCCTGGAGGTCCTATAATTACCGAGTTTCTATAGTTATTTGATTTTATCAGCGCCTGGTATTGGTCAACATTCAACCGCGACTTAAAGTAACTTGAAGCATCACCTTCTAATTCCTCGTTTCCGTTGAGTAAAGAAGAAAGGCTGCTATTAAAATCACCAAAGTCTTTTATTCTTTCCAGATCACTTAAAACACCTAACGATGATGTAGATTTATCAACCAAAACAGTACCTGCTGCAGGCACAATCTTAAAATCATCGGAACCTAAATTATACTTTGAATAAGCCGATTTTACTTTTGAAACAGGCCATAAATGTGGAAGAAGCAAAAGTTCCTCAGTGTCGATATTCGAGAAATACTTATCAAGTAAGTTTTTAATCCAGATGTGATTGGTTTCGTGTTTAATCACATCCTCAGAAAGCTCTTTAATAAATAAATCTTTGGTAAGAGATGAATTATTGGAATCTAGTTTATTCAGAATAGATCTGTTTACGATAAATGATTCCCTATCTATTTGCAGGTAGTCGAGCCCATCAATACTTAATATTTCTGCCGGAAATAATATCAGAGGAGCACAAATTCTTTTGTCCTTGACCAATGGATTGTCTGATTGACCTAAAATGAAAAAAGCTCCATAAAAGAGCTTTTTCTCGAGTTTATACAACTCCATATCCTTTTTTAAATCCAGCAGTTTATTATTGTTGTAAGGAATATAAGGCAGATTTTCACTAAATAACTCCTCTTTGCCGCTAACAAACCATTTGTACTTATATTTTACCGACAACAGGTTATCTACAATAAACTCTTTGTAATCGAGCTTATAACAAGCTCTGAAATAACTGTAGAAATTGGAGGGATTAATACTGGTCATATGAAAGTTTGTAATTAGCTTTTACTAGTGAAAAATAGAATTGTACTGAGCCGTTTAAAACTAAATTTCTTTAATTTTTCTACAATAATAACAATCTAAACGTTTGTTATCTATGTTATACCATTTATTATCTGCATTTACTTCTTCACAATTTTTTCCCTTTCTGGCAAAACCCAATTTAATCATAAACCATGGCAAACATAATCTATTTCTTAATCGATTTTCATATGGATGTCTAGTTGATATCAATGTTAAAGTTTTTCTCAAATTTTTATTTAGGTAACATTATAAATAAGTAAGATATTGTTTTTGATAACTACACCTTACTTATCTGTGTTTATTATACTTTCAACCAGGAACTTTCACCTTTCAACTAACTTTAATGCGCCTCATGCCAGTTGTTTCCTTCACCCATATCCACAGAAAGAGGAACTGAAAGCTCGCACGCTTTTTCCATTCCTTCCTTAACAATTTGTTTTACTTGTTCTAATTCATCTTTTTGTACATCAAAGTTCAATTCATCATGTACCTGAAGAATCATTTTAGATTGTAAATCCTGTTTGTCAAGTTCTGCCTGTATGGCTACCATGGCCATTTTTATGATGTCGGCAGCTGTTCCCTGAATAGGTGCATTGATGGCATTTCTTTCGGCCATTCCGCGCACCACACCATTTCGTGAATTGATATCAGGAAGGTTTCTTTTGCGACCAAAAACAGTTTCTACATAACCTTTTTCCCTGGCTACTTCAACGCTTTTGTCCATATATGCTTTTACGTCGGGGAAATTCTCAAAATAGCCGTCAATAAGCTGTTTGGCTTCCGATCGGGAAATATTTAACCTTTCGGCCAAACCAAAGGCAGAAATGCCGTAAATAATACCAAAATTGGCTGTTTTGGCTTTTCTACGCATATCGTCAGTAACTTCGCCCAGCTCAACTTTAAATATTTTTGCGGCGGTAGCAGCATGAATATCCTCTCCTTTGTTAAAAGCTTCAACGAGGTGGGTGTCCTGACTAAGGTGTGCCATTAATCGCAATTCCACCTGGGAATAATCCGCTGATAGAAAAACATGTTCTTTATCGCTTGGAATAAAGGCTTTTCGGATTTCCCTTCCATCTTCATCGCGGATAGGGATATTCTGTAAATTCGGATTGGTGCTGCTTAATCTACCAGTCACCACCATGGCCTGATTATACGTGGTATGAATTTTTCCTGTTTGAGTATTCACCAAAAGAGGAAGTGCTTCAACGTATGTGTTTAGTAATTTCTTTAATCCTCTAAAATCAAGTATTTTATCGATTATTTCGTGCTTGCCTTTAAGTTTGGTTAGCGTTTCTTCGCTAGTACTGTATTGTCCTGATTTTGTTTTCTTGGCTTTTTCATCAATTTTCATGTGTTCAAAAAGCACTTCGCCTACCTGCTTTGGACTGGCAATGTTAAACTCAATTCCGGCAAGTTCTGTAATGCTGTTTTCAAGCGTTACAATTCGTTCCTTAAGCTTAGTGGCAAAGGTATGAAGTTCACCAACATCAAGTTTTACGCCTGTAGCTTCCATCTCAGCTAAAACCAATAGTAAAGGCATCTCAGTTTGGTAAAACAGTTCCTCTAAACCCGATTCTTTTAGTTTTGGCTCTAAAAAGGTTTTTAGTTGAAGTGTAATGTCAGCATCTTCAGCAGCATATTCTTTTAGTTTATCAGGCTCTACCTGACGCATACTCAATTGGTTTTTACCTTTCTTGCCAATTAAGCTTTCAATTTTAACAGGTGAGTATCCCAGGTAGGTTTCCGACATGAAATCCATACTGTTTTTTAATCCGGGTAAAGCCAGATGATGAGCCACCATGGTATCAAATATTTTTCCATTTACATGGATATCATATTTCTTTAATACTAAAACATCGTATTTAAGATTTTGACCAATTTTTAAGATGTTTTTATCTTCTAAAACCATCTTAAATTTTTTGGCCAACTCTTTAGCTTCCTCCTGATCTTCAGGGAAAGGAACATAGTAAGCCTCGCCTTGTTTCCATGAAAAAGAAATGCCCACCAGTTCGGCAGTCACTGCATTTAAACCTGTAGTTTCCGTATCAAAACAAAACTCTTTTTGCACACTTAGTTCAGCAGCCAACGAAGCATACGCCTGTTCGTTATCCACCAAATGATATATATGTTCTACCTGTTCAATGTTTTTTAATGAAGATGAAATTCCTGGTACATCTTCTACTTGTGGCTGGCCAAATAAATCTCCTTGTGCGGGAGTAGTAACCGGCTGTGCTAAACCAAAGCGTGGCATCATGCTTTTAAATTCAAGTTCTTCGAGCAGAGGAAGCAACTTATTTTTATCGGGATCAGAAACGGAAATTTCTTCTTCGTTTAGTTCCATAGGAACCTCCCTGTTTATAGTAGCTAATTTGTATGATAACTCTATTTGTTCCTTATAGTTAACCAGGTTTTCTTTACGTTTTCCTTTAAACTCTTCGATATGTTCGTATATGCCGGTAATACTTTTGTATTTTCCAATAATATCTTTGGCCCCTTTTTCGCCTATACCGGGGCAGCCTGGTATGTTATCCGATGCATCACCCATTAAGGCCAAAATATCAATGACCTGAGTTGGTTCATCAATGGCAAATTTCTCGCATACTTCAGGTATTCCCAGAATATCTGTACCGCCACCTCTGCTGCGCGGCTTAAACATTTTAATGTTCTCCGAAACAAGCTGGGCGTAATCCTTATCGGGGGTCATCATAAACACCTCAAAACCTTTTTTCTCAGCCAATAGCGAATAGGTACCGATTACATCATCGGCTTCGTACCCCATAACCTCTAGAATAGGAATATTAAGGGCGTCTAATAATCGTTTGATGTATGGAACTGCTACTTTAATATCCTCAGGTGTAGCTTCACGCTGAGCTTTGTATGGCTCGTACATTTCGTGTCGGAAGGTAGGGCCGGAAGGATCAAAAGCCAC
The DNA here is from genome assembly GCF_005877885.1 of Labilibacter sediminis. Classification (GTDB taxonomy): domain Bacteria; phylum Bacteroidota; class Bacteroidia; order Bacteroidales; family Marinilabiliaceae; genus Saccharicrinis; species Saccharicrinis sediminis. Next base: position 263,896 of record NZ_VCHY01000003.1, on the reverse strand, counting down.
AGCCAAATGAGTTGGTTTTTCTTTTTGAATTACCTCTAGTAAGGTATTGGTAAATCCAAAAACAGCTGAAGTATTTATCTTTTTTGAGTTGATGCGTGGCGTTCTGATAAATGCATAATAAGCCCTGTAAATTAAAGCATAAGCATCTAACAGAAATAATTTTTTTTGGTCTGACATGATATTAAGTATTAAGATATAAGACAAAAGCATAAAGACTAACTACATCACTTTTACCAATGCGTAATCGTATAAGACTCTTTTGTCTTTCTTCTTTAATCTAAGTAATTATTTATTTCTTTCGGTAGTATAGTGAACCAGTTCCATCAGTGAGGTTCTGGTTTCCGAATCTTCAAATTTATTTAATACCCCAATGGCCTTATCTCTATACTCAATCATTTTATCATGAGTATATTTAATACCACCATTATCGCGAACGTATTTAATGATTTCAGCCACTTTTTTGTCGTTTTTATGATGACGACGAATGGTAGAAATTAATCTTTTTTGTTCCTTTTTTTCACAGTTATTTAAAACATAAATTAATGGGAGTGTCATCTTCTTTTCCCTGATGTCGTTACCGGTTGGTTTTCCTATTAAGTCATTTTTCTCGTAATCAAAAAGGTCATCTTTAATCTGAAAAGCTATACCTAAGTAGGTACCAAACTCCTTCATCAATTGTACTTTTTCTTCGTTTGCATCAACAGAAAATGCACCGGCAGTAGTACAGGCAGCAATAAGTGTAGCGGTTTTTTTAGTAATAATTTCGTAGTACACTTCTTCGGTAATATCAAGCTTTCGGCTTTTTTCAATCTGAAGAAGTTCGCCCTCACTCATTTCTTTAACCGCTTCCGATACAACTTTTAAAACGCCAATCTGGTCAGTATCCAATGCAAGCATAAGTCCGCGAGATAAAAAGTAGTCGCCTACCAATACAGCCACTTTCGATTTCCATAGTGCATTAATGGAAAAAAAGCCACGACGCTGATAGGTTTCGTCCACAACATCATCATGAATTAATGTTGCGGTATGAAGTAATTCAATGAGAGTAGCGGCAACATATGATGATTCTGTGATTGTTCCACTGAGTTTGGCTGATAAAAATACCAGCATAGGACGCATTTGTTTTCCCTTTCGTCGTAAAATATAATTGGTAATAATACCCAATAATGGAATTTTAGATTTAAGCTGATCCCTGAAATAGGGTTCAAACTCTTTCATTTCCTTGCTAATTGGGTTTTTAATAGTGTTTATTGCTGCCATGAATAGATGTTCCGTTTTATGAGGAAACAATGGTATCCTTATCCTGTTTAAATTTAAACTCCCAAATTTAATGATTTAATTGAACGAGACATCTCAAACGTTTAGCTAAGTTTAATACTTCATCAATTATAAACCTGAGTTCAAATAAAATTAAAGAGCTCAGATTTTCTTAGATGATTGATTTACAGTGCTAATTTTATCACCATAGCCAGCCTGCCTGCGTTAGGCTGGCTATGGTGATAAAATTTATAGTAGTAAATCGATTATTTAAGGAAAAACATTGTTGTCTCACTTATAAACATCAATTTTCATCGTCATATTTGCTAGTCATAGCCCGCCCTGCCTGCCGGCTAGGCAGGTATGTCTGCGCAAATATTCCTTGAAACTTAATATTTATAAGTGATCTGAGCCAATAATTTTATGTCGAACTTAGGTTGTTAAACCAATAAAGTATTGATATACATTTAGTGACGAGCATCAATTTTTTTGTATCTTCTATTAAATAATTTAAAATAAAAAATAATGGCTACATACAAATGCTTGGCTTGCGGATATATTTACGATGAGGATTCTGAAAAAGAAAATTGGGATGAATTACCTGATGATTGGACATGTCCAACCTGCGGGGCTGAAAAATCCTTTTTTGATAAGCTTGAAGAAGAGGTATCTATACCTTCTGAAGAAAGTAACTCTGTTGCAGAAGCTGATGATAAGTATTTATCTGAATGGAGAAAGCAAAAGGATGATTACGAGCCTTATTTAAGTGATATTCACGCCATGGCTGAAAAGGCCGAGTCTATCTCTGAACCTATGAAAACAAGGCAACCTGTTATTTCGTGGGATCAGATACTGATTAAGGGAGCTCAGCTGGATACTATTCCTTTAAACAGAGAAGATGCTGTAAATATGCAAACCATTATAGGCCCTAATGCCAAACATCCTTTGGTGATAGAAACGCCTGTTTACATTACACATATGTCATTCGGGGCCTTATCTAAGGAAATTAAAATTGCCATGGCTAAAGGGAGTGCTGCCGTAAAAACTGTAATGTGTTCAGGAGAAGGAGGTATTTTACCCGAGGAGTTTGAAAGTGCCTACAAGTACATTTTTGAATATGTACCCAATGAGTATAGTGTTAATGAAGAAAATTTAAAGAAGGCAGATGCTATTGAAATTAAGGTAGGGCAAAGTGTAAAACCTGGTATGGGAGGTCATTTGCCTGCTCAAAAAGTAACCGATGAAATTGCTAAAGTACGTGGTAAAGCATCGCAAATGGATATTTATAGTCCTGCAAGTTTTAAAGATATCAGGTCGAAGGAAGAATTAAAACAAAAAGTTGACTGGTTGCGCAAAATGTCAGAAGGTAAACCAATTGGTGTTAAAATTGCTGCAGGTAATATTGAAGCTGATTTGGCGATTATATTGTATGCTATGCCCGATTTTATTACAATTGATGGAAGGGGAGGGGCAACAGGTTCTGCACCAAAGTTTTTAAAAGATAGTGCTTCGGTACCAACTTTATTTGCTTTATATAGAGCACGTAAGTATTTTGATGAGAATAATGCCAAAGGAATTTCGTTGGTGATCACCGGAGGATTGCGTATTTCTTCTGATTTTGCCAAAGCCATTGCATTGGGAGCTGACGCTATTGCTATTGGAACTGCAGCGATGATTGCCGGAGGTTGTCAGCAATATAAGATTTGTAATACAGGAAATTGTCCTGTCGGTATTGCAACCCAGGATCCGGAGCTGAGAAGGCGTTTATCCATAGCTAAGTCTGCTCAACGAATTGAGAATTATTTAAAAGTTTCAACTGAAGAGTTAAGAGATTTTGCGAGGTTAACCGGAAATAAAGATGTTCATGGCATGTGCATATCTGATTTATGTACATGTAATCATGAGATATCCCTCTATACAAGTATTGAACATGTTTAAAATAAAAAAAAATCATAGCTGAAAATTGTGGATTTACGGAAGTTCGTATTGATTTCATCTAAATATGTAAATGTTTTAGATATATCCATGGTTAAGTCCTAACATATTTATATATTTGCATTTATAATTATGATTATCAATCATTTTAGGTTGGTTTAGTATGAAAGAGTTTATTAAAGAAATGAAGATAAAAGATTTAGATTCGGAGCAATTAGAGCGTGCAGCAAGTATGCTTAAAGCTATTGCACATCCAATGCGAATTGCAATTCTTAGTCACTTGGAAGAGGGGAAAAGGTTAACAGTAACGGAGATTCACAAAATATTAGAAATAGAGCAATCTACGACTTCTCATCACTTGGGAATTTTAAAGGATAAAGGCGTTTTGGTTTCACAGCGCGAAGGAAAAAATACTTACTATTCTTTAAAGCATAATAGCTTACAGAGTATTGTGGAGTGTGTAAGTAAATGTACGGTTAAGCTGTAAATTTCCAGATAACATACGAAATACCTTAAACTTTCTGGTTAAAAGAAGGTTTAAGGTATTTGTGTTTATTAAGGAGAGATGTTAAGATACAAGGAGTAGTTTTGGGTTAGGTGTTTTGGCATATGCCATGAATCGGCCGTTACTGCAAATAACTGTATACGGATACTAATTTTTAAGAAAGATGAAGAAGGTAAGATTAACCAAGGAGTTTAGGTTTGAAATGGCTCATGCTTTATGGAATTATGACGGATTATGTAAGCATTTTCATGGACATTCATATATTTTAAGGGTTACCGTAATAGGATCACCAAATGATGATGAAAAGAGTCCTAAATATGGTATGGTAATGGATTTTGGCCAGCTAAAGCAAATTGTTCATGAAGAGGTGGTGGATAGACTGGATCATAGTGTGGTGATTAACGGTAAGGCTGATCATAAATCATTTTTAGAATTACCGCAGATGGGAGAGAGGGTGATTGTTGTGGATTATCAACCTACATGTGAAAATATGATTGTGGAAATGGCTGAACGTATTTCCGCAAGATTACCACAGGAAGTCAAACTACATAGTTTACGATTAAATGAAACAGCCAACTCTTTTGCAGAGTGGTTTGCTGATGATAATTAGTATATAGTTTGCAAAGTTTAATGTTAAAAGTTCAAAAAGTCACTAACGTTTGTAACTGGCAGAATAAAAGCATACTATAATCAATTGTGTAATACCACAATTCTTAATTTATATTTGTTAACTCCCAATTGGTTGAACTGTATAAAAAATCCCGAAAGCATATGCCATCGGGATTTCTAATATTTTATTTCAGTTGTTGTTAGTGTAAGACTCCTTCTTCTTCTACATGAATTTCAATAAATGCCTGAGTTTCATTACCTGCAGCATCAAAGCAATAAACACCCAGATGGTATTCTCCCGGCTCTGCATTTTCAGGGACTTCCATAGTAATTTTAGCAACATCTTCTTTACCATCTAAGTCACCTGTCCATTCTTGATCCCACTCTACATGATCTTCGGCAGTAGCTGATTTTGTTTGAGCTCCGTGTTCATGACCATCTCCATTATAGTGTATCTCAACTTTGTATGATTTTAATTCTAAATTATCAGTGAATTTAGATTCAAAATCAAAACTATCTCCCTGATGGAATTCAATATGATCTTCACCTTCTGCTGCTACAGGTTTAATAATCTCAATTTCAGGTTTTGTTGTATCGATATCATCATTGTTGCATGATGCAAATAATAGTAGGATTAATGCGGTAAGAATTGCTGTATATTTCATTTTGTTTGTTTTTTAAATGTTCAAATTAAATTTTGAGGGAATAGTCTTAATATCTTCTAAAATAAGTATTTAACCCGCGTTATGCATTAGAAAATCTACTACGCATTGAGACTGCTTCAAAACAAGACACTTCGTTGCATTACGTCAGCTCACCAGAACGATGCTATGCCTCGCTTCCGAAATACCTTGTTTTATTGCTCTTTCAATGCTCGTCACAAAGTTCTAATACATAATCCGGGTTTAAAACAATAGTTCGTTTTGGTTTTGTAGATCATACTAATGACCAATGACTAAAAACCAATGAACTTATTTAAAAAGGAACTTTAACCATTAGCTGAATATTGCGTCCCTGCTCCGGAATTTCTACTTGACGATAAAAACTCATGTGATTGTAATATTTTGTGTTAAGTAAATTAAATCCTTGTAGTACCAGTTCAGTATTTTTGTTTGGCCATGATACTGTTGTTGAAAAACCTCCGCCAAATATCACATAACCATCCGTTGTTTCTTCATTTCTTGAAACCCTGCTCTGTTCTGTTGTAAAGCGGGTATTAAAAAACACCCGGGCTTTGCTTAAAGCTTTTACTTGCTCTAGTACAGCATAACCCAACTCAAAAAATCCATTTAATGGAGGTGTAAATGGCAAGGGATATCGTTGAGTTGGATCAGGCGAAAGTTGCTTATTGTACACATACTCAAGGGTAAATTCAGCATTCATTCGAGAGGTCAATCTTTTTCTTGAACTTATCTCAATACCTGTAAGCAATGCTTCGGATTGTGAATACTGATATACCTGTCCGGCATGTGGTAATTGGCTCCATTCGCCCGTTGGTTTTAAAAATAAATAATTGTCGAAATAATACATATAAGGACTAAAGCTTATTGCAAAACCTTTTTGATTGTATTCAATATTTGCATCAGCATAGTAACCTCGTTCAGAGTCTAAATCAGGATCACCTAATTCATGCCGGAATGAACCATGATGAATTCCGTTAGAACCTAATTCAATTGCGGTAGGCATCCTAAAGGCTTTTCCAACATTCAAACGAGCTATCCAGTGCTCTGCAGGTTTATAAACCAAACCTAGCAACCAACTGTAGTCACCAAAATTACGATTTAAAGCCGTACTTCGTTGTGCATAAAAAGCTGCCTCTTCATTAGATAATCCTTGTTCAATAAAATAGTTGTAAAGTATTTCATCAAAATAAGATTCTGTTTTAACATTAGAAACATCGTAACGAAAACCAGCATTTAAAGTAAGCTTATCAGATAAGCGATAGGCATCTTTTACAAAAAAACCTAAAGCATAACTTGTATACTCTGGTAATAAAAAGTTATACCCGGCTGTTTGATTATCACGATATTGGTTTTGAATGCCGATCTCAAGTTTGTGATTTTCAGGTTTATTTATTGCATACTTAATATTTGCAGTATAAGTACTTAAACGAAAATCAAATTCAAGATTTGGGTCTTTTTTCGGCACAGGTTGATTAGGATAATGTGTGTGAAACTCACTATGTTCCTGACGCAGATTATACTGATATGCCAGGTCTAAAAACAACTCCCCTGAATCAAAGAAAAACTTACTATTACTTAAAACTTTTGAGTGGTTGGCCAGCTGATACGGATACTCAATATTCCGGTAATTACCATCATGCTGAACTCGGTCAATGTCGGGTACGCCATGTGCTCCTGGGAAAAAACCAGATTTTTGATATACATTGCTCAGTGTTACGGATGTTTTATAGTTGCCGCCTAAATACCCCCATTGAAAATACCCATCGTACTCCTTACCCGCTGTATTTTTTAAGCGCTGATTATACACAGGTATTTTTCGGGATAAATACATAATTTCATCGGTAGGTACACGATAATCACCATAATCGAGTATGGTAGCTCTGGCTTTGAAGAAGTGTTTATCACCCCTTCCTTGCAAATATGCAGAAGCACCGATTGTTCCGTTTACACTTTTGGTTAAAACACTTGCAGTGCCACTTAAAGTATGTTGCTCAGGAACCTTGTCGTTAGTAATGTTAATATAACCTCCAATGGCATCACTTCCGTATTCAATACCAGAGGCTCCTTTTACTATTTCAGCTGTTTCAATATTAAATGGATCTAGCTCTAAGCCATGGTCAGCACCCCATTGCTGCCCTTCTTGCTTTATGCCATTTTCGCTTACTACCACACGGTTAAAACCCATTCCGCGAATGACCGGTTTAGAAGCGTTAGCTCCAATATCCATGGCATTAACACCAGGTAATCGCTCCAGGGTTTTTACAAAGGTGCTGCTCAAATTTTGCATCATAAAATCGGCTGATACTACATCATTTTTTCTTGATTTAGTAGTATCAATTCGATTTCCCTTTACAGAAACCTCCTGCACTATTTCGCTCGAAGGAAATAATTGAATCTGCAATGGCATAACCTGTCCGGTTTTTACCTCCACTTCCTGAGGTTCAAAACCCAAAAAGCTAATATTTAAAATAGCAGGACTTTCACCAATATCAATACTAAAAGATCCGTTCATATCGCTAATGTTACACAGCTTTTTATGGTGAATATGACAACCTGGTAAAGCTTTACCTTCGTTATCTATAACACGACCAAAAACAGTGTAACTTTGAGCGTATGTACCAGCAATACCTGCCAACAATATGGCAAGTATAAACCAAAACTTACTCATGTTTTTAATTTTTACTTAACACAATAGCTTAAAAAGTTTCTGATTCAACAGGCTTGTCTGCCTGAGTTCTTATTATCAGAATTTAATAAGCTGTATTACAATCATCTATGTTAAGCTGTGAAAGGAGGAGCACGTAATAACTTGCTTGAATACTTTGGAAGGCTGTGACTCATTAGATAACGAACAGCCTTACTTTCTTCAAAACGAATACCGATAACACCTAATGTAATTTTTTCACTGTTCTTAAAACCTGAATAGTGAAAATTACAGATATAGCACAGGTGAGAATCGGTATGGTTGTTATAAATATTAAATGCCTTGGTATTGCTATTGTTAGCAGCGGTAAAGTGAGTGTGGTGTGCATGTTCGCAATGATGATGCGCATGAGCAGCCTTAGCTATATGTACAAGCTTTACTGTATTAGGAAGTAAAAAAGCCCCAATAACAACCAATACCCATATTTTATACCAAGTCTTCATATTGTATGCCTATACAACTAAGCAATGTTGTTTTTGTTTAAAGAACTTCAAAACTAGCTATAATTTTATGGTTAATTTAAAATATGGTGTTAATCTTTGTTTCTAAGAAGTTTAATGTATTAATTATACTCTTTTTTACTTTTTTATCAAAAGAATAGAATTTAACAGAAACAGTCTATTTAGGTTCTTTTAGATGTCAGAAGATCTCGAAATAAATTGTAGTTAAACCCGGAATATGCATTAGCTAATCTATTGCACATTGAAACTACTTTAAAACAAATCGTTTTACTCACTTGCTTCAACTCACCATAGCGGTGCTATGCCTCGTTTCAGTAAGTGTTTGTTTTATTGCATTTTCAATGTTCATAACGAAAATCTAATGCATAATCTGGGTTAAAAAAAAGAGCCGCCAAATCGGTGGGATGATTTGCCGGCTCAATTAGTTGTGTGAGTGTATTTGATTGAACTCAGGTTAATAAATTAATTCTTTTTTATGACTTCAAAAAATCATTGACATTTTATCTGCACTTTGTTAGCTAAAGATATTAATAATTATTCTGTCTTTAAATCTTGTTTTTTGGTAATTTTTCCATAAGCAACAAGCGATATGGCTGATAAAGTAGCAATGGCACCAAAATAATACCAAATGTAATGTGCATTTGCACTTGCGGCTTGCCATTCGGCTGTTTTTCCTCCAAATAAAACAGGGTCAGGACAATATTTTTCTAATAAAACTCCGGACATTAAAAATCCTAATAAGCTCGACAGGAAAGAGTGTAGGTGGCTAAAGCCCAGGTATAAACCTTCTTCACCTTTCGGTGCCTGAAAGGAAAAATATTCTAAAAATCGAGGTGAAATAAATGATTCGGCCAGCCCTTGAAAAGCAATACCTACAATCATCATAAAGGCAACCGGATGCATGTCAACAAAGCTCATGGTTTCACCACTAAATAAGTTTCCTGCTGCCATACAAAAAGCTGAAACCGGCATAATAAACATGCCTACGGTCATGGAATATAACGCACTTCTTTTTCTCATTAAAGAAGTAATAATACCTACAGTACTAAAAACTACGAGCGGATTAACATTGGCATACCAACTTGGAGAAGCTCCTTCACCAGCCATACGTAAAACATATTTTGGCATAGTAGCATATAGCTGATGCTGTACCATCCAAAAGCCGGTGATGATAAATATGAGTGTAATCAATCGGCCGTTGCACAACACTTTAATAAACGCCTGCCATATTTCACTAAATGATTTTCCTTCGCGTTGTTGAACAGATGGTTTAAAAAAGAAATAAACAGCTATTAAAGCCAATAAAGTCATCCCGGCTGAGAAATAACTAATATTGATTAAACCAACATTACCCATGGCCTCGCGTAGGGGTTTTACTATGGTTTTTCCGGAAAAGGCACCAATATTTACAATGGTGTAAAAGATAGAAAAACCTGTAGCTCTGTTTTTTTCACTGGTTTCAAGCGAAACAGTTCCGGTTATTACCGATTTAATAAAACTACCCCCAATAATGATAAGTGCCATAACAGGTAGGATCACATACCTAAAATTGCTGTGTTCTAATCCTTTAAAAGTCGTTTCAAAACCATATTCTGCAAGGCCTGCGTTTTGAATAAAGGTAGGTAGTAAACCAAGACCGAAATATCCAAGTGTTAAAAAGGAGAAAGCAACAATTAATGACTTTTTAAACCCAATTTTATCGGCGTAAGCTCCTGCAAATGTGGGTAAAAAGTACAATAAAGCAGAAAATGTTCCTGCAATAGCTGCTGCCTGTATGTCATTAAAGGCCAGTATTCTGGATAAGTACAGGGTGATAACAATAAATACACCATAATACGCAGCACGTTCTAATAATTCAGCAAAGTTGGCTGTCCAAAATGCTCCTGAAAAACTTCTTATAAATTTATTTACTCTACTAATCATATCTCCTAAAAGTTTCTAATCAAGCGGCATAGATACAAATTGTATGGGACATAGGAAAAGACAAAAATCATGTTAGGGCAAGCATGTATGATCTTTACTCTGTAATAAAAATTACCTAACTTGATTATCGGATTTCTTTTAAACTAAGTGTATTAACCATTAATCATTTATTGTTATGTCAGAGTTTTACCTAAAATATCGATCACATCAGAAACTGGATTATGGTGTGCCTGCAATGCTTAAATCCTTAGGTATAAATCATGAAAACTTAGGTTTCTGTACTGGTACTCAGTGGAAAAAAACAGAAGGAATTACCTTGACATCATTTTCACCAATTGATGGACATCCTATTGCAAATGTAAGTAATGCTGTAGCCGGAGATTATATTCATATGGTTGAGCTTGCTCAACAGGCTTTTAAAACATGGAGGAAAGTACCAGCGCCAAAAAGAGGTGAGGTGGTACGCTTAATAGGAGAGGCTTTAAGGCAGGAAAAAGAGCATTTAGGCCAACTGATTTCATTGGAGATGGGTAAAATATACCAGGAAGGTTTGGGTGAAGTTCAGGAAATGATTGATATCTGTGATTTTGCAGTGGGTTTATCGCGTCAGCTTTATGGTTTTACCATGCATAGTGAGCGTCCTGGACACCGTTTGTTTGATCAATATCATCCATTGGGTATTGTAGGGATTATTTCGGCATTTAATTTTCCAATGGCCGTGTGGGCATGGAATGCAATGATTGCTTTGGTTTGTGGAGATGTGTGTATTTGGAAACCCAGTTCAAAGGTTCCTCTGTGTGCTATCGGCGTTCATAAGGTAATTGAAAAGGTATTGAGAGATAACAATGTTCCGGAAGGTGTATTGAATTTAATTGTGGCACCTTCATCTGAAATTGGTGATTTGATAGCTGAGGATAAAAGAGTGTCGTTAATATCCATTACAGGTTCAACGGAAGTAGGTAAAAAAGTTAGTAAAAAAGTAGCATCCAGATTGGGACGCACTATAGCTGAGCTGGGTGGAAATAATGCTATTATTGTGGCTTCAACAGTTGATTTACAAATGGCCATACCGGCTATTGTTTTTGGTGCAGTAGGCACCACAGGTCAGCGTTGCACTTCAACCCGACGTTTAATAATTCACCAGTCCATATACAATCAGGTGATTGAAGGATTGATAAATGCCTATAAGCAAATTGAAAAAAAGATTGGTAATCCTTTGGATGAAAGTGTTTTGGTTGGGCCTTTGGTTGATGAAGGAGCTGTTGATTTGTACAGGCAAACAATTAAAAGTGCGAAAGAACAGGGGTGTAAACTTTTGTTTGGAGATAAGGTAATTAAAAGGGGCCATCCCGATAAAGGGCATTACGTATTGCCAAGTATTATTGAAGCAGAAAATCATCTGCCTATTGTACAAACCGAATCATTTGTGCCTGTTTTATATGTGATGAAATATGAATCTTTTGATGAGGCAATTGTGCTTCATAATGATGTGCCACAAGGATTATCATCTTCTATATTTAGTCAGAATATGCACGAATGCGAAGAATTTATTTCAGCAGTAGGCAGCGATTGTGGAATAGCCAATGTAAATATCGGTACCTCGGGAGCTGAGATAGGAGGTGCTTTTGGTGGTGAAAAAGAAACCGGTGGTGGCAGGGAATCCGGTTCTGATGCATGGAAGGCATATATGCGTCGACAAACCAATACAGTTAATTGGAGTAACGACTTGCCACTGGCCCAGGGAATTAAGTTTGAATTTTAACGGTTGATAGTAGTTTTTAGAGGGTTAGATTAGATTTGCAGCTTAAAACCCAACCTGTGATATATCATGGGTTGGGTTTTTAAATTTTCGGATTGAGATTGTTTAAGGTTTAATAAAGTATAAAAGACGCTATTTGGGGTATGTATAAATCTGATATATACTATATATTTGCAGGGGTAATGTTTATTAAATTGTATGATTGAATCAACCAGGGGAATAGTATTAACCCATACCAAGTATGCAGAGTCAAGTGTAGTATCTCATATCTACACCGAAAAGTTTGGGCTTCAATCGTACATGATAAATCAGGTTAGAAGTAGAAAAAACAGAGGAAAAACGGTTTTTCTTCAACCGCTAACTCTGGTTGATTTAGAGGTCTATCATTCCAATAAGAAAACAATACACCGCATTAAAGATTTTAAAGTAAACACTCCGTTTGTTCAGATTCCGTTTGAGCATACACGAAGAAGTATTGCTTTTTTTATAGCAGAGGTTCTCAATAGCTCTTTCCGCTTAGAAGATAAATTAGGGACTGATGTTTTTGATTTTTTACACCAAAGTATATCGGTATTAGATAGTCCGTTACCCGGGGTTCAAAACTTTCATATTTTTCTTTTATTCAGACTTACCCAGCCATTGGGCTTTTATCCACATTATAAGAACTTAAGTAACGAAAAGTTTTTTGATTTAAAAACCGGTGATTTTGTAACTATGGAGCCTTCTCATCATCAGTTTATGAATGTTTGGCAAACGCAGTTACTGGTGCAGTTAAAAGATACCGGTATTGGTCATTTAAATGAGCTGGATTTATCAGGGGAGCAAAGAACAGAGTTTCTTGAAAAGTTTTTGCTCTACTATCAATTACACCTATCTGGTTTTTCAACGATTAAATCGTTTAAGGTATTAAAAGATCTGTTTAGATAGTGCCTAAATCTTTTAAGCTAATTAAGATGTGATTGTCTTATCTTATTAAAAAAGTTTCGTAAATTAGATAAGGTGTGTGTAAATTATTAACCTGAGTTCGATTAAAATTAAAGAGCTCAGATTTTATTAGTTGTAAAAACTCAATATAGCACCTGTGTGAAATTCCTTGTAAAAGGGAGGTTTATCATCGAGGTTACGCTTAATGAGGGTAATCAGATGCAGTAGTATTTACGTAATGAAATTAAGCTATGATTACACAAAGTATAGAAACGCTGAATTCTCCTAAAGCTATTATCGATTATGCAAAGGAAAGTGGTGTAATAAATTTGGCAGGAAATCATTCTGCACAACACTGTGATCCTAACCTTGAAAAATTATTACAAAAAAACATTTTACCTTTTGCCAATTTAAGCTCACATAAGTTTGGTTTACATGAATTAAGAGAAGCCATTGCCAATAAAACAGCTCGTTTATACGACCATAAGTACAATCCGAATACCGATGTGTCTGTAACGGCAGGAGTGAGGCAAAGTGTTTTTGCTACCATATTGGCATTGGTAAAAGAAGGTGATGAGGTGTTGATTTTTGAGCCTTCGCATAAAAGCTATGAAGCAGCCATAAATATTATTGGCGCTCGTGCAGTGTTTGTTACCTTAAAAGCACCGGAGTATAATGTTAACTGGGAAGATGTTCAAAAGTTAATCACTGCCAATACAAAAATGATTATTATTAATTCACCTCATTTCCCAACAGGATCAACGCTGTCGGAATTAGATATGATAAGGCTGCAGAAAATTATTAATGGAACTAACATTGTTATCCTTAGTGATGAATCTTTTGAGCATATTGTTTTTGACAATGAAATGCATCAAAGTATAGCTTTGTATCCGAAATTAAGAGAACGTAGTGTTATTGTTTCTTCATTTAATGAATCTTTAAATATCCCTAATTGGCATATTGGATATTGCTTATCTGTGCCAAAATTTATGGAAAAAATTCGGAAGGTAATTGATATTGTAGGTGAAGGAATTAATTTGCCATATCAAAAGGCAGTAGCCGAGTATATTAAGGAGTTTAAAGATTATAATGGCATGTCATCTGTTTACCAGAAAAAAAGAGATCTTTTTGTAAAGGTGCTTGAAGATTCAAAGGTTAAAGTTATTCCAAGCAGAGGGACATATTTTCAGTTAATTAGTTTGGAAGATGTTTATGATGAGAATGATGTAGAACTTGGTTTAAAACTAATGAAGGAAAAAGATATAGCAGCCATGCCTATTAGTTTCTATTATCATCAAAAAAGTAAAAGAAAACACTTACGAATTAATCTGTCACTACCCGATGATGTGCTCATAGAGGTAGCGACCAGACTTAGTAATTTATAAAATCTTTTATTCCGGAATTTATCCAAACGAAGCCAATATCTGTACGCAAATGATTAATAGAACCATGGCTACCGGATAAACCGTTGCATATGCAATGGATGGTGCGTTTGTTTCAGTCATCGGATCAACAGCGGCAAGACCCGGAGTGCTGGTCATTGAACCTGTTAAGGCTCCAAGCATCGAAAGTATATTAATTTTAAATACAAGGCGGGCTATAATAGCACCAAAAATCATTGGTAACAAAGTAAGTGCGCCACCTATTAAAAATAAACTAAAACCATACTGATTATAGGTTTCTACAATTTGCGCACCGGCTTTTGTACCCACTCCGGTTAAAAAGAACATTAATCCCAGTGTACGTAATAATTGGTTAGCACCACCCGACATTGACCAAATGATTGGGCCTGTTTTACCAATGCGGCTTAAAATCATGGCTACGGTTAAAACTCCTCCGGTTAAACCCAATGAAAAAGTAAATGAGTTTCCAAAGTTAAGTGAGAATTTACCTAAAAAGAAGCCGAGTACTATCCCTGCTGCAATGGGAAAAAAGTTGGTGTCAGATAGTTTTCTGCTATTACCACCAAATATTTTTGTAACCATTTGCATATGATCACGACTGCATGAAATCTTGATTTTATCACCCATTTGTAATCTTAAATTAGGTGATGGAATAATATCAATTCCTGAACGTCGCACACGAGTTATGGTAACATGATATGTGGATGTCCATTGATTTATTTCTTTAATGGTTTTATTTACCACTTCGGTGTTGGATACAAGGATGGATTGTATCTCATAACCTTCTTTAAGTGGAATTTCCTGTTTGGTTTCGCTACCGATAAGAAGCTCCATCTTTTTTAAAGCATCATCTGTACCTACCGCTTTAATGATATCCCCAATATTTAATTTGGTTTTTGAGCTTGGCACCTGGGCTTCACCTCCGGCCATCACTCTCGATATCACACCTTGTGTCATGGTTCGTATCCTTAATTCACCAATGGTTTTTCCGGTAACATTATCGTTTTCAACAATAAAGTGTTTAAAAAGAATCTCAGGAAAACTCTCTTCTGAAGAGGCTTCATAATCTTTTTCGGCCTTTTTTAAATCTGCTTTAATAAACTTAGGATATAAGCGTACAAAAAGAATAACACCAATAACACCAAACGGATATGCAATACCATAGCCTATAGATACGCCGGTAGATCCGGTACTTTCAATGGCTGCAGCTAATCCGGGTGTACTTGTTAATGCACCGGTTAATAAACCTATGGCAACTGCCACATCAATATCAAAAAGAATAATAGCCAGGTAAGTAAATACCGATGCTGATACAATCACCACTGCAGCCATTATTACCAATGTGCGCCCCTGTTTTTTAAATGAATCGAAAAACCCGGGTCCTGCCTGTATACCAATGGTGTAAACAAATAATATTAATCCAATTTTCTCGATGATGCCAGGCATTACTACACCATAGTGTCCAAATATGAGGGCAACAAAAATTATGGCAGATATATCAAGAGAAATTCCCTTTATTTTGGCATTCCCAATGATATAACCAAGGCAAATAATAACAAATAGTGCGAAGTAACTATGTTGAAAAAAGTCCATATGAAGTACATTATTAGGCGTGCAAAGATACGCATTTTCAGGGGTATTAGAATTACAGCAAAAACAACACTTGTGTTAATAATTCTTAAAGAAATCTTGAATTTAAGCTTTGTTTTTGTGCTTTTGAGCCAATGAGGTCAAAAAATTAGGGGGTGTATTGAATTATTCATAACTTTTATAAATAATAGCATGGTATTTTGTAGATGAAGATTTAAATATACTTTTGCGGCCTGTTTTTGATATTTATAACCTAATAAGATAATAAAATGTACCTATTAAAATTCAAAACAATAGTTTTAACTATTGCTTTAATGGTGTCGTCGCTGGCCATGGCACAACATGATCATGCAGCCCATAACGACGGTCACCATCACACAACACATGAAGAGGAGCACGCTGTTGCACACGGTAAGCATAAAATTGCTGCCTTTGTAGGCTTCACTCATGTAGATGCTGCTTTTTATGAGCATGAGACGCAGGAGGAAAGTACCGGTAAATGGATTCCAACTTTAGGTTTTGAGTATTATTATACCATGTCAAAACGTTTTGATTTGGGTTTAATTGCCGATGTAGAGCTAGATAATTATTATATTAGAACGGGTGATGAAAATGATTTAACGCGTAACAATATATTGGTAATGGCTGCAGTGGCGCGTTATAAACCAATACACAGATTAGGTGTTTTTGCGGGGCCGGGTTTTGAAACTGAGTTTATTGAGGATGAAGAATCAAAGTCCTTTTTTGTATTTAAGGTTGGTTTAGATTACGAAGTAGAGATTGAAAATGGTTGGGAAATTACCCCAATTATTTCATATGATTTTAAGGAAGAGTATGCCTCTTATTCGTTTGGTGTTTCAGTGGGTAAGCGTTTTTAAGAATTATTTAACGATTTGTTATAATGATGAGGTGCTGTTCAATTTTTGGGCAGCATTTTTTATTTAATAACAATGAAAAAATACTACTTTTAGTAGAAATTTAAATGCTTTTATCATGAATGTTTACTCTTTAATAGCTGGTATTATTGCAATCATGGCCACATTAGGGCACTTTACTGTAGGTGCAAAAAGGTACTACAAACCTTTTATAAATACGCAAATGGATGGAGTTGTAAAAGGAACCTTTCAGTGCCTTTTTCATTATGTATCTGTATTTATGACTTTGTCAAGTTTTATGCTGGTAATGATTGGTATTAGAGGAAGTGGTTGTTTCTTTGAGCCATTATTAATATTAGGGTTTATTGGTTTTAATTATTTCCTTTTTGGTATTGTTCAGTTGGTTGTAACCCTGAGTTCACCAGTTAAAGGAGCACCGTTTAAAATGTTTCAGTGGATTTTCTGGTTTTTAATTTCAGCATTTACTTTTATGGCATTAAGCAATGCCTGGGCTTATGTAAATGAATGGTCTTAACCTAAAGAGCATAAAAAAGCCTGAGCATAACTCAGGCTGTACTTAAGTTTTATATTCTTAAGGTCTGTATTTTTTCCTCAAGCCAAACAAAAAATTTCTTAGTATTTGGTCTTTACAGGGTCGATATTGATTTTGGCCTGGTTTGCGAAAAAAGGCACTTAGTTCGTGCTTGCTGACTTTTAAGTTGGCTAAATCCAATATTTCCAACATGTCAGTGTCCTTCAATTCGAGAGCAATTTTTAGCTTTCTTAAAACCTGATTGTTGTTTAATTTTTTTTCGTTTGGGGGAATGGAACCATCTTTGCTTCCGCGTTTTAATGTGATAAATCCATTTAAAAATGCTGATAAGTATGCATCAACAATTGATTTAAACGAATCGTCATCTTCTTTTTTTAACCAATCGCTTACCTGAGCCCGTGTTACCTCTACCTGGGCAAGTGAAAATATCTGTATCATTTTCTTGTCGTTAAGGTCAAAAGTATATCTCAAACTTCGTAAAATATCATTGTTGTTCATGTTGTTGCTATTACTTATCAGATAAATACAGTGCGAATATAAAACGAAACCTTCGATATTACCTTTATATTGAAGGTTTTCTTATAAAATGTTTTTAAGGCAAATTAGCTTTTGGCAAGCTTAATAAGTTCAGCCTTGGTGTTTTTATGAGATGGACGTATAGCATTGGCATCAACTAATTTACCCTCTTTATCAATTAAAATAAAGCGAGGAATACTTTTGATAGCATAGTCTTTAACAATCTCAGAACTCCAGTCATTTTTTGCGTGTAGTTGGTATCCTTTCAATTCTTTTTTATCCACCATTTTAAGCCATGCTTCTTTATCTGCATCAACAGAGATGCTGACAAAAGCAATGTCTAAATCATGTAATTCTTCTTCAAGTTGTTTTAAGTGTGGAATTTCATTTTTACAAGGTCCGCACCATGTGGCCCAAACATCAATGTAAATTACTTTTCCTTTTAGGTTGTCTGAGCTAATTTCTTTTCCGTTAGTATCAGGGTATGAAAATGAAGGTGCTTTGTTGCCTGGTTTTAAAGCATCCAGGGTACTTAAAAGTGCCTTAAACTCCTTAATGTAAGTTTCGTCTTTAATCATCTCCTGATACCTGGCTTTGTAAATATCTTTTACTTCGTCATCTGAGTATGAATACGAAGCCAATGCTCTGTTGCCTATTTTATCTTTAACATCTTGCCAGGCATTTAACGAAACAATTAAATCGATGAGCTCATTGGTGTATTCAACAGAACCTTTTTTCAGGTTTTCATCTTTAAGTTGTTTTTGAATTTTGGCATCGTGGGTTTTTAGTACAAAATATTTATAGGTTTTTAGTTCTTTATAATATGATTCGTTGTCTAAGGCAATATCATCACCTATTTTGTAAAAAGGTTCAGGAATTGGCAGGGTGTCGTTCGACAGGCGTTTGTGGTATTGTGTGTAAAGCATATATTTCTCACACATTTCTATTTTATGAATAAGCTCAATTCTATCATAAAAATATGGTGTTGAAGCATCATTATTTTTAAAAGAGTCAATCTTATTCACGATATCAGTATAATTGTTTTTTATGGTAGTTTCAAAGCTATCCGCAGGCAGTGTCAATATTTGTCTTAAATCTTTAGAAATATCAAATGATTTTAAATCATTCATTAATTTAGATTCGTCACTTCCTTTACCCGAAATAACGACACTGGCATAATCAGCATTCTTTAGTTTATTGATATCCAGTTCAAGGTTGATGTTTGAACCCGGTTTTAAATAAATCCGAATTCCGTACTTTCCGTTTTCTAACTGATAAAAGCCAGGTTGTTTAACTTCAATGGTTCCGTTAAATTTTTTTTCAGTAATTGTTAATGTGTCACTGGTTTCATGCAGACTGTTAGAAATTATTATTACATCATCAACAGAATTATTAATAACCCCGTTAATTGTTACATAAGGTTTAGGATTACAGGCAAAAAGCAGGGTAATAAATCCTAAAAAGAATAGTTTTTTCATGCGTGCAGTAGTTTTTGAATTTATATTTTCTGTTGTATTAAAATCGCATTAAGATAAGCAAATGTTTATCATTTAATAATGATTAGCTGCATTTGTACTTTGGTGTGATATGTATGTGTTGGGGGCAGAGGTGGTTGTGAGGAATGAATAATGGTTATTTGTTAAAAGAAACCCACTCATGTTGTAATCATTCTTTTTTATATCTTTATGCGCGTTTTGACCATCATTTGGTATACAACATTATGAGAAAGAAAGAAAGCCTTAATACACAGCGACAATTAAGAAATTCATATTTTACAACAGTAATTAGTATTGCGCTTGTACTCTTTTTGTTAGGGTCGGTCGGGTACTTAATGCTCAATGCTCAGCGCGTTTCAAATTATGTGAAGGAAAATATTGGATTTAATATTGTTTTAAAGGATAATGTTAGAGAAGTTGAAGTGCGCAGGTTGCAAAAGTATTTAGATGCTTCGTCATACGTAAAGTCTACTGAATATATTGATAAGGAAAGAGCTGCTCAGGAGCTGCAGGATCAATTAGGTGAGGATTTCGTTGATTTTTTAGGTTATAATCCTTTGTTGTCCTCCATTGAAGTAAAACTTTTTGCAGAGTATGCCAATCCGGACAGTATCCAGAAAGTAGAGTCTGTTTTTAATTCATTTACGCAGGTGAAAGAAGTTTTTTACCAAAAAAACCTTATCCATAAGGTAAATGAAAATGTTAATAAAATTAGCCTTATACTTTTAATTTTTGGATTGTTAATGCTCTTAATTGCCATTGCGCTAATCAATAATACTATACGTTTATCTATTTATGCAAAAAGATTCTTAATCAACACTATGCAGTTGGTTGGAGCCACTAAAGCATTTATACGATCTCCTTTTGTTGGAATGAGTGTATTTCATGGGTTAATTGGTGCAGTTATTGCAAACGCCATGTTGGCAAGCTTTATCTATATCTTACATCACGAGTTGGGTGGTTTTATAGGATTTGATAATATAGAACTTATAGGAGTACTGTTTATTTTGGTGATTTTGGTGGGTATTTTGCTTTCCTTTGTGTCGACATTTTTTGCAGTAAACAAGTATTTAAGATTAAAAACAGATCAATTATATTTTTAATATATCATTTATGTCGGCTAACAAACAACAAAAGAAATTTGAATTTGCCTTATCAAAGGAAAACTATATTTTAATGGCTATTGGTTTTGCCATTGTAATACTTGGATTTATTTTGATGATAGGAGGGAGAAGCGATGATCCAAATGTTTTTAATGAAGAAATTTATGGTTTTCAGAGAATTACACTCGCCCCAATGTTGGTGTTATTTGGCTTTGTATTTGAAATATATGCCATCATGAAAAAACCAAAGCAATAGTTCTTATCATACATTTAACCGGGTTAGATTAAATTTTAAAGTTGGTAATTATTAGCGTCTGAACAGTGTTGGTTGAGGCCGCTATTCAAAAAAAATCTCCATTTTTTTATGAGTTGGATTGAAGCATTAATTCTTGGAATTATCCAGGGATTAACAGAGTTTTTGCCTGTAAGTAGTAGCGGGCATCTTGAGATTGGTAAGCATTTACTGGGTGTTGTGGCAACAGATAATTTAACCTTTACTGTAGTTGTACATGGAGCTACGGTTTGCAGTACCATTGTTGTTTTTAGAAAAGATATTGCTCGTCTTTTAAAAGGATTTTTTGCTTTTAAATGGAATGAAGAAACGCAATACATTTTTAAAATTGCGGTGAGTATGATTCCAATCGGTATTGTTGGGGTGTTTTTTAAAGATTATGTAGAAGAGCTTTTTAATACCGATAAAATTATTGTGTTGGTGGGCTTTATGTTGTTGATTACGGCTACTCTTTTGGCTTTTACATATTATGCCAAATCAAAAGACAAAGAGGTTTCTTTTAAAGATGCTTTTATAATAGGAGTGGCACAAACCATTGCTGTATTACCTGGTATATCCCGTTCGGGGTCAACGATTGCTACCGGCTTGTTATTGGGGAATCAGCGAAAAGCTGTAGCTCGTTTTTCATTTTTAATGGTGTTGATTCCCATATTAGGTGAAAATGTTTTGAGTTTGCTGAAAGATGATTTTAGCGCTTCCGGTTCTATTGGTGTTTTGCCCTTGATGGTTGGTTTTATTGGCGCTTTTGTGTCTGGCTTATTGGCTTGTAAGGTCATGATTAATATTGTAAATAAAGGTAAGCTGATTTATTTTGCTATTTACTGTGCAGTAGTAGGACTTATTGCTGTTTTCTTTGGATTATAGAGATTGCTAAATGGCAATTACTTTTAAATAAATTGATTTTAAAATTAGATGGATAATAATAAACCTGAAGGGTACGATTTTAAAGAAGGAGAAGTTTTATTGTTTGATAAGCCTTACGAATGGACATCTTTTGATTTGGTGAATAAAGTTCGAAAGAAGCTTTGTAATTATTTAGGCGTTAAAAAAATTAAGGTAGGTCACGCAGGCACATTAGATCCTTTGGCCACAGGTTTGTTAATTGTTTGTACCGGAAAAGCAACCAAAACAATAGACAGTTATCAGGCCAAAGAAAAAGAATATGTTGCTACGCTTCAGTTGGGATCAACAACTCCTTCGTTTGATCTGGAGACCGAAATAGATCAAACATATCCAACAGAGCATATTACACGTGAATTGGTTGACAAAACATTGCTTGACTTTATTGGGGAACTCGATCAGGTACCTCCGGCATTTTCGGCAGTTAAGGTTAAAGGAAAAAGAGCTTATGAGTTCGCTCGTGAAGGAAAAGAACCTGAACTTAAAGCCAAAAAACTCGTTATTAAAGAAATTGAGGTATTGTCTTTTAAGCCTGAAGAGCTTGTGTTGCGCATTGTTTGTAGCAAAGGCACTTATATAAGAGGTTTGGCAAGAGATATTGGAAAAGCTTTGGATAGCGGAGCGCATTTAACTGCCCTTAAAAGAACACGAATTGGTCAGTATATCAATGAAAATGCAATGAATATCGAAACATTCGAAAAAAAGTTAAAATAATTTGTAACCTTTGCAAAATACTTACGTATAAGGTTGCTTTTGGCTTGGTTTATGCTAAACCATTCAAAAGCAATATCATCAATTACTTTTTTGGTATTTGATAAAAGGTTATAATTGATATTTGGTCAAAGGACAATGCAAAATTAAAAGCACCATCGCTGAAAATATAAAATAATTACAATATGAAGTTATCGAAGTTTAAGTACAATCTTCCTGAAGAATTAATTGCTCTTCACCCAACAGATAATCGCGATGAATCAAGAATGTTGGTTCTTGATAGAAAAACTGGTGAAATTGAACACAAAATCTTTAAAGATTTAGTGAGTTATTTCGATGATAAGGATGTTATGATTTTTAATAACACCAAGGTTTTTCCGGCTCGTTTGTATGGTAATAAAGAGAAAACAGGAGCTGAAATTGAGGTGTTTTTACTTCGTGAATTAAATCAAGATCAAAAACTTTGGGACGTACTTGTTGATCCTGCCCGTAAAATAAGAATTGGTAACAAGCTTTATTTTGGGGAAAACGACGAGATGGTTGCCGAGGTGATTGACAATACAACTTCACGTGGTCGTACCTTACGTTTTTTATATGACGGACCATATGATGAGTTTAAACAAGCTCTTTTTGCTTTAGGTGAAACGCCACTTCCTAAAAATATTAATCGTGAGGTTGTTCCTGAAGACAGAGAACGTTATCAAACGATTTATGCGAAACATGAAGGAGCTGTTGCTGCACCAACTGCAGGTATGCACTTTAGTCGTGAATTAATGAAACGATTAGAAATTATTGGCGTTGACTTTGCTGAAATTACTTTACATGTTGGTTTAGGAAACTTCCGTTCGGTAGATGTGGAAGATTTAACCAAGCATAAAATGGATTCTGAGCAAATTTTCATTGACGAAAAAGCTTGTGAAATAATTAATAGAGGTAAGGATAACCGCAGAAAGATATGTGCCGTAGGAACAACTGTTATGCGTACCATTGAGAGTTCTGTATCTACTTTTGGTCATGTGAAGCCATTTGAAGGATGGACCAATAAATTTATTTTCCCTCCTTACGACTTTAACGTAGCCAATTGTATGGTGTCTAACTTCCATCTTCCATTGTCAACATTAATGATGATGACGGCTGCTTTTGCAGGGTATGATCACTTAATGAATGCATATGAAGTTGCTGTTAAAGAAAAGTATCGTTTTGGTACTTATGGTGATGCAATGCTAATTATATAATTCTTGCGAGAAGCATCAAGCTACAGGTTGATTATACTGTAATAATCATATGACTGTTTTGTGTATTCATAAGAATAACACAACTAAATAATAAACGACAAAAGCTGCACTTATAGATGCAGCTTTTGTCGTTTTAGCATGTTATATTTTTTAAGAAAACATTTTACGGTTTAATCCAATTAAATTGCTTCTAGAACCTTTTTCATCAGCTCCGAAACATCTTTAAATATCTTTTGAGTGTCTTTGTTTTTTAT
Organism: Labilibacter sediminis; assembly: GCF_005877885.1. Classification (GTDB taxonomy): domain Bacteria; phylum Bacteroidota; class Bacteroidia; order Bacteroidales; family Marinilabiliaceae; genus Saccharicrinis; species Saccharicrinis sediminis. The sequence goes on along the minus strand of NZ_VCHY01000003.1, from coordinate 240,208 downwards.
GGCTTTCATAGCTACGTTTGGATTTACGATAACTACTTCCGTTTTCTTTTCATCCACATATTTAATGATGACCTTACAGGGTAAAAATATGCCAACATTTTCTTCCGTAAGAATAGCTTTATGCGCAATTTTAGGATTGCATGCGCCAAGTACACGATATGGCTTTAAATCTGCATCAATTTTTTCTTTTAACATCTTGTCCATATCGGATTCGGCAACAATACCAAAACCTTGTTTCTTTAATGCTTCTTTGGTCTTAGTAGTAGCTTCTTCAAAAGAGGCATCAAGGGTTTTACTGAAGTAATATTTTTCCTGTGCGTTTACTATCATGGTAAACATGGCAAATACAAACAATAATGAGGCGGCTTTCATAGTAGTAATTTTTTAATTGAATGATTGATTATAAAAATCCCATTCAAGTTAAGTTTTATTGTTGTTAAGGTCAACAGTATCACGTCACTGTATTTTCAATAGAGCAAGGAGCAAAATTTAGGGAGATATAGAATTAAAACTTTGGCTCTTGGATATAAAAAAAGCTGTTTCAGCCTGGAGTTGAAACAGCTTTTCATTTAAAAATTGATCCTTATTATTTAAGGAGGTAGGCAAATCTTTGTTTCGCTTCTTTACCTTTTAAAACGTCTTGATTTATTTTATTCATATCAATATTGAAATCATAGTTGTGATGAATATCGCGCATGAATACTATAGAGTTTAAAATTAATAAAGCTTCAGTTTCATCATTGGTTGAATAAATAGCCTTGGTCATAACAGGCACCGGATTTCCCAGTTTAGTGATGCCTAAAAATTCGGCAGCTTTTACTTTATTAGCCAACACTTCATCATTCTTAGCAATGTTTTTAATGGTTTTTGCAAATGATTTAGCTTCTTCACCAAACGAACTACATACTGTAAGAGCCCAATAACGTTCCCAACTGTCCGAAGATGTAAGTTTGATTGCCAGTGTTTCTTTTACTTCGTTAAAAGGCAGTATTTGTAAATCTGCAATGGCTTTATAATTTAAGATGTTTTCCTTGTTCTTCTGTCCAAATTTAATCGGATTATCAAAGGCATTTTCTTTTAAATAATATTCAGGATAGAAAGATAAGTCGGGCATACTTTCTTCTTGTTTATTAAGTAACGCACGCATCTCTTTTAATACAGCTGCATATTCCGGATCGCCGGCAAGGTCAGTAGTTTCAAATCTATCTTCTTCAATATTAAAAAGCTGCTCAGGTTTACGTGGTTCAAAAAATAATGACTGAACCTCATTTAGTTCACCTTTCTTGTAAAGATCTAACCATTCTTTATAGGCCAATTGTTTGTATCGGTAGTTATTCATCAAACCATTGTAATAAAAAGGCTGGTAGTTTCTAACGTATTTGTATTTTCCTTTGCGGATGGCTCTTACCATATCCGATTTTTCATCAAACCTGTCGGCATAGCTATAAGTAAATTCGTCAGTATTTACCTGCTCTGCATTAATACCTTCACCCAAAAACGGCTCTCCGTCAAGACCTTTAGGCAGCTCAATACCGGCAAGTTGCAAAACAGTAGGAGCAAGGTCAACAAACTCTACAAAACCATCCACTCGGCTACCTTCTTTAAAATCAACCAAATGTCTGTAATTTTTAGGTACGTAAATAATCATTGGAACATGAAGGCCCGTTTCGAGCAGGTAACCTTTGCTACCTGGAAGAACGCCACCGTGATCCCCATAATAAAAGATGAATGTATCATCCATTAAATTATCTTCTTTTAGTTGATTCAATACCTTACCGATTTGACTGTCCATAACCGCAATCTTATCGCGATAGTATGCATTGGTGTATTTAAATAAATCGGTATTTGGATGATTAGGTTGCACTTTTACATCTTCCACATTAAAGTTTGTGGGATTCTTTTTCATTTTGGTTTCGTTAAAATGCAAGCTGCTTTCGTGACAAACACCAAAGTTTTGAACATGAAAAAATGGTTGTTCTTCAGCCCTGTTGCGCCAATGTGCTTTTTTTGAAGATTCATCCCATGTGCCTTCCGATTTAATGATGTTGTAATCTTCTTTGTTGTTGTTAGTAGTATAGTAGCCGGCCTTACGTAAATAGCTTGGAAACATATTAAGACCATCGGGCATGGGTACTTCTTTTTGTTTACGGTGATAATGCGATGCCATTTTGGGTCCATAACATCCTGAAATAATTGTAGATCGTGCAGCACTACATACCGCTGCATTTGAAAAAGCATTATTAAAAACAAGTCCGTGTGCAGCTAAAGACTCTATATTTGGCGTTGATACACCACCCTCGTCGTATATTTTCATATAATGTACAGAGTTGTCTTCTGAAGTTACCCAGACAATATTTGGAGGAGGCAATTGATTGGTATTTGAACACGACTGAAAAGTAAAAGTCAGTATACAAATTAATACGATAAAGAGGTAATTAGTTGTCTTCTTCATGTTATTGTATAATTAGTAATTATTAGTTTTCCGTTTAATAGCAGGTAAATTGCGTTTTTATTTATGGTTTAATTTATGAAGCAGTTCTGCATCATTTAAATAAATATCCTTACAAAATACCACTTCGCCGGTGTTGTAATCTTCCCAACAACTCAAATAAACCAGATTGATGGGGATGGTGTTTTCAAGGTATACCTTAACAGGATAACCTTTGCTCAAATATTTTTGAATGGGTGTGTTATGTTGCTCAACTTTATAAAGTAATGTTTTAGATAATTCAAGGGCATGTTCAACCCTGATACAACCATGACTAAAGTTTCGAATATCTTTATTAAAAAGACTTTTTTGAGGTGTATCATGCATGTAAATGTTGTACTTATTATCGAACATAAACTTTACTTTACCCAAGGCGTTTTGTGAGCACGTTCGCTGAAACACCTGAAAAGGAAAGTTGTATTTCGAATATGTATTAAAATCAATGCTGTCGGGGTTTATTTCATGTCCATTTTTACATATAAACATATGTCTTTTTTGCAGGTAATTTGAGTCTCGCCTGAGTCCGCTTAATATGGTTGTGACGGCAATGGATTTTGGAATGGTCCAGCATGGATTATAGACTATGTAATTAACATCTGACTGAAAAACAGGCGTTTTGTGTTTGTATTTGCCTACGATTACCTTCGATTTAAAAAAACAGGAATCTTTAATGTTAACCTTAAGTGTTTGTGAGGGTATATTGATCACAAAGCCATTGTTCAATGCTGAATCCGGATACCACCTTAAACGTTCCAAGTTTATTTTTAGCAGGTCAACGTACTCTTCGGTTTTCCAATTTAAAAAATGATAGGTTTGTCTTCCAACAATGCCATCGCTTACCAGTCCGTGTTTACGTTGAAAAGTTTTAACCGCTTCAAGTAGATTGCGGTCATAAACCAGGGAGTCGCTGTTAACAGATGATGGACCTAACAGCTTGTGTTTAACCCTTGCAACATGAATGTTCGAATCTCCAAAATGAAGGTTAAAGCCGGGATGTTGTAGCTGACCAATTTCGTCATGTGTTTGGTTTAAATAAACTTTTTCCAGCTCAGCTTTTAGTTTAGAATACAGCTTGTGTTTGGGCTCAAAAAAATCATTTAAATGCTCTGTCTTTTTATTCTTAATTAGTTTAGTCCAAACTGAATCGTGGGGCAAATCAGCGGTAGTGTCAAAGTTCCAGCTGTGATGAAAATCTCTTGGATTTAATGATGGGTACCTGATTCTGTAGCCACATTTTTTTACAGTACTTGTTAAAAGATAATCGAGCTTTGCATATTGTGCTGTATAATTTGCTGAGTCAGTATTGGTGCTATTAAATACTTCTAATATCTCGGCAAGATTAAATTCGTTTATGTTTAAACCATGATATTTAACCGCCTTAATCCATTCAATTCCCTGGAGAATAACAGAGTCGCTTGTCCAAAATGGATGATAGGTATTTTGTTGATATGCATTAACCAGGGTTGTATCCTTGCAGGTGGATAGTACGTTTTGTAATTGATGGCTAATTTCTTTAATAGGGAAAACAGGTTGGGTTTTTGGTTTTTGATGTACAGGTATTTCCTGTACCATATGTTTTGATCGACATGAAAAGAGAATGCCTATTAGTGCTATGTATATTATCCATTTAATCATAGCGATAAAATTAGTACAAATTTATGAGGCCTCCATGTTGTATAAATGTCATTAAATAAAGGAAATCCAATCAATAATTATTGTAAACAAAGTGTAATGCTTTGGCAGTATGGTGTTAATAAAGTGTCTGAAATTAAAAAGGCTTTCGTGATGGAAAGCCTTGGTTTATCCCGGATTATGCATTAGATTTTCGTTATGAACATTGAAAATACAATAAAACAAACACTTACTGAAACGAGGCATAGCACCGCTATGGTGAGTTGAAGCAAGTGAGTAAAACGATTTGTTTTAAAGTAGTTTCAATGTGCAATAGATTAGCTAATGCATATTCCGGGTTTATACTATGTTTTTTATTTACTCAATGCCGGATATTGATTCAATACATCATTAATTAATTCGGCATACTCACGATAGAAGTTTGTTTTAACCCATTTTACAAATTGACTTAGTTCGCTATTGCTCATCCAATGCAAAGATTTAATTAATTCCTTTTTAAATAAATTCCGGTTGTTTCTAACCCCGTTTAATACAGCTTTTTGGTGTTTTAACATAGTGCTAAACTTTTAATGGTTCAACATATCTTGAATAATGTTTTAATGACTTCAAAAAATATGCTAAGTGTTTGATGGTTAATGAATATTTTGTTTTTTTATTTTTTATATACAAATGCATTAATGGGCAGATTTACATTCTGCCCATAGATAAATTATTGAATTTCAATTATTCTTGATGGCTTAGTAATAACAGCATCTTGTTTGGGTAAAGTGATGTTTAAGATGCCATCCTTGTACTCAGCCTTAATTTTATCCGCCTTAACGCTGTTTTCGGCTATGTTAAAAGATCTTTTAAAGGATTGGTAGCTATATTCAAGGCGGGTAATTTTATGTCCGTCTTTTTCTTGATGTTCCTTTTTAAGTTCGGATGAGATGTTTAATCGTCCATTTTCGTAGCTAACGTTAAAATCCTTTTTTTTCATACCCGGAGCAGCTAGTTTAATTTGGTAAGCAGTATCAGTTTCTAAAACATTAACGGCTGGTAATGTGTTGTTTGCTCCCGAATAGTTATTACTATCCCAATCCATCAATTCATCTTCAAAAAAGTGATTAAAGAATGAAGGAAATGATGGAAGCCAATTGTTTGATAACCTTCTTAGTGTCATGACTTATTCCTCCATAATTAAGTTTAACAATAATGATTAGTTTCGTTACAAGGGCTTCAATTAAAATGCCATTTTCAGCTGTTTTTGTTTGCTTTTTTGTATGTGGATGAAACACAATGAGTTTGGTTTTTTAAGACTGGTTTTGTGTTTAATTGGTTAAGACAGAGTGTCATACATGTGTTTTGTTTTGCTGATTTTTTGACATGGAGAGAAGAAGATTTGACAGTAATCAATAAAATATCCAGGCTTGTCGTATACTCAATAACTATGGTTTTGAGAATTAATTTAAGTTGGTAATCATAGCATATTTAACTTATTTTGCAGGTATGGAGCTAGTAAATATTAATGACATTGGTCCCGTTTTGTTTCAAATAAGTAAAAGAGCAAAACGATTGTCTATAAAGCTTAAGCCATTTGAACCCATAAAAGTTATTGTGCCTGTTAGTATGAGCGCAAGAGAGGCTCTTTCTTTTGTGGAATCTAATAAAAAATGGATTCTGAACAATCTGGCTAAGGTGAAGGAAAAAGAAAATGACCTCACTATTTTTGATGAATCCACCGAGTTTAAAACACGATCGTTTGCTCTAAGAATAAAGAAGTCGCCAATTTCGCAAATGCGTATGCAGTTAAAAGACGGTCTGTTGTCTGTTGAATATCCACACACACATGATGTTAAATCTTCACTTATACAGGATAATATCCGATATGCCATTGAAGAAGCGTTAAGGATATCTGCTAAAAACTATTTACCCTTTCGTTTGAAACAATTAGCGCAACAAAACGGCTTTTCATATAATAAGGTATTTATTAAAAATTTAAAGTCGCGCTGGGGAAGTTGCTCCGGGGTTAATAACATCAATCTTAATTTGCATTTAATGCGATTGCCTGATTATTTAATTGATAGCGTATTGCTGCATGAGCTTTGTCATACAGTAGAGAAAAATCACGGACCTGGTTTTTGGAAGTTAATGGATCGCGTTACCAATGGGCGTGCTAAAATGTGGGATAAGGAAATGAAGAGTTATAGAACTGTCATCTATTAATGACATTTAAAAAATAAAGTTGATAGATAGCTTTGTTTTATCAGCTACTGGAAAAGTAAAAATATATTATATGAATTGGAATCAACTTTTATCTGCAAAAAGAACAGGACAAGAGGATAAGGTTAATACAGAAAAACATCGCAGAACACAGTTTCAACGCGATTATGACCGTTTAATTTTTTCATCTCCATTTAGAAGACTGCAGGATAAAACGCAGGTGTTTCCACTGCCGGGAAGTGTTTTTGTTCATAACAGGCTAACCCATAGTTTGGAGGTAGCCAGTGTTGGTCGTTCGCTTGGGCATAATATCGCAGAGTTTTTAAAAGATGAAAAAGATATAGACACTGATCTGGTCAACGAGATAGGCTCAATAGTAGCAACAGCTTGTTTGGCACACGATATGGGTAATCCGCCTTTTGGCCATTCCGGAGAATCGGCGCTGTCGCATTACTTTAAAAACGGAGAAGGTAAAAAATTAAAAGATCAATATACCTTTTCGGATGCAGAATGGAATGATTTAACTGAGTTTGAAGGTAACGCCAATGCTTTTCGTTTGTTAACACATCAGTTTAATGGTCGTCGAAAAGGAGGTTTTTCATTAACCTATTCATCGGTAGCTTCCATTTTAAAATATCCATACGCATCCGGCATTAGCCACAAAAAAAAGTATGGCTTCTTTCAGTCAGAAAAAGAGATGTTTAATCGCGTAGTTAAGGATTTAGGTTTAATTGAAACAGAACCTGGCGTTTTTTGTAGGCACCCTTTGGTTTATTTGGTGGAGGCAGCTGATGATATTTGTTATCAGGTAATGGATGTAGAAGATGCGCATAAACTTAAAATCCTGGACACCTATCAGACCAAAGAAATATTAATGGCATTTTTAAATGAAAATGAGGATAAGGGTACAAGAGACCGGATAGCAGATGTGTGTAAAGAGGTAACAGATATCAATGAGCAAATTGCTTTAATCAGAGCTTCTGTAATTGGTAAGCTTGTTGCAAAGTGTACTAAAATATTTAAAGATAACTATGAGTTAATCATGGCCGGCAAATTTCAGGGAAGCTTAACTAAATACCTGCAAGGAGAAACAAAAGCAGCCATGAAGAACTGTGAAAAAATTTCCTTCGAAAAAATATATCGACATCCTTCAGTTGTGGAAATTGAGATTTCAGGATTTAAGATTTTGGGATCTCTGCTACATGAATTTTCTACGGCAATTCTTAATCCCAAAGATAACTATTCAGAAATGTTGCTTCCTTTTATTCCGGAACAATATAGTGTCTCGGAAGATGCTAACGCATATGAAAAATTGCAATCTGTTTTAGATTATATAAGCGGTATGACGGATATTTATGCGCTAAATTTATACCGTAAAATTAATGGTATGGGTTTGGCCGATAAGGCGTATTAAAGTTGCTTTGATAGGGATTGGTGTAAATTACAATATTGTTTATGCCTTTGGAGAAAGGGAAAAAAAAGCCTTATTTTTTACTTTCTATAATAGCGATGTTTGCTTATATACCAGATAAGTTGAATTAATAAATAATGCTTTTAGAAGAACAAATATATGATAATATATCTGTTGTGATAATTATTGTGCTGATATTTAGCTAATTGTGATTTTAATATAAAATATCAGTAAAGTTTTGATTTTTTTTGAATTATTAGTTGATATCCAACTTAAAATGATACATTTGTATCATTAGTTATTATTTTACAATTATTATGAAAGAAGGAAAAGTTAAATTTTTCAATGAATCTAAAGGTTTTGGATTTATTAAAGACAACGAATCAGACAACGAGTATTTCGTACACGTAACAGGTCTTATTGATGAAATCAAAGAAGACGACGAAGTTACTTTCGAATTAAAAGAAGGTCGTAAAGGATTAAATGCGGTAAACGTTAAATTGGCATAAGATATATCAATATAATACGCAGATCCAAGCCTCGCTTTTCCAGTGAGGCTTTTTTTGTACCCTGGCATTTTTACTTCGAATTATCCTTTTTATATCAAAAACCGAAGCTTTATTATCCTGTTTAAAGCATTCGTATATTTGCATTTTTAAAGATATATAAGAGCTAAGCAAATTATACAATTTCATGACGAATCAAGAGCGATATACATATATACCAACGATAAGTGATATAAATGAAGCAGCATCTCGTTTACAAGGTGTCATCCGCAGAACACCTTTAGAGTATAATCATACTTATTCAGATAAGTATGAAGCTGAAATTTATTTTAAACGCGAAGATCAGCAAGTGGTTCGTTCTTATAAAATCCGAGGGGCATATAATAAAATGGCTTCCTTACCTTTGGAAGATATTCAGAGAGGAGTGGTTTGTGCCAGTGCAGGTAATCATGCTCAAGGTGTAGCACTTTCGTGTTTTAAACTAAAGGTTGAAGGAACAATTTATATGCCTTCAACTACTCCGCAGCAAAAAATTAAGCGCGTAAAAACACTTGGCAAAGAATGGGTAAAAGTTGTTTTGCATGGAGATACTTTTGATGATGCCAATACAAAAGCTTTAAATTATAGTCGTGAAAATAATTTATCATTTATTCCTCCTTTTGATGACCCCAAAGTAATAGAGGGACAAGGTACCATTGGTATTGAAATTATGGAGGATCTTCCCGATGCAGATTTTGTTTTTATTCCTGTTGGGGGAGGTGGATTAACTGCAGGATTAAGTACCTATATAAAGAAAACCAATTCAAATATCCAACTTATCGGAGTAGAGCCTCAGGGAGCGCCTGCAATGTATCAGTCGTTGAAGCAGGATAAGGTTGTTTCGTTACCGGAGATTGATAAGTTTGTTGATGGTGCTGCTGTGCAGCGTGTAGGCGACTATACCTTTCCTGTGTGCAAACAGAATTTAGATGATATGCTGTTGGTGCCGGAAGGAAAGGTTTGTACCAAAATATTGGAACTTTATAATAATGAGGCTATTGTTGCTGAGCCGGCAGGGGCCTTGTCTGTTGCTGCCATAGAGCAGTATAAAGATAAAATTAAAGGCAAAAAAGTGGTGTGTATTATCAGTGGTGGCAACAATGATATTACACGCACCGAAGAAATTAAAGAGCGTTCATTGTTGTACGAAGGTTTAAAGCATTATTTTATTGTACGTTTTCCACAGCGCCCGGGGGCTTTAAAAGAGTTTGTAAACGATATTATTGGTCCTGATGATAATATTGTTTTGTTTGAATACGCTAAAAAAATAAACCGCGAAAAAGGACCAGCCCTGGTAGGGATTGAGCTAAAAGATAAGGCTGATTTTAAACCTTTGTTAGAAAGAATGAAGGCGAAGAATTTTTTTGGAGAGTATGTTAATAAGAATCATGATTTATTTGCCTATTTAATTTAATGGGTAGATAAGTTTTCCTTTATAAAGGCAAATATTAATTACAATACAAAAAGTTAAAAATACACTATAAAAGAGCGTACTGCTAAAGTTGACTTCCGGTTAAGAAAAAACCTTTACAGGCTATAAATTCATAGTATATATTGCTGTGTTCATCAATTAGCCCTTGATTAAACTTTGATTCAGGCATAAATTGAATGTCTAAATTTTAAAGTTATCATATCATGAGAAAATTTTATTTTGCCTTTCTCTTAATGGTCATTCCATTTATGACGAATGCACAAGATTTGGAAGACTATCTTTCGAAATACACAGGTGATAATGGTCAGTTGTACCTACAGCCATTTGCCGATGCCTTCTCTGCCGACTTTAATAGTGGATTGTTTCATAATGCCGAAATAAAAAAGAAAGGATTTCAACTTTACATTGGGGTAGTTGGTCAGGTGGCCATCATACCCAATAGCGCCAAAACATTTACTGCATTCATTGATGATCCTTCCTTTGGAGATCCAATTTATGTGCCTAATGCGCCTACTGTTTTTGGTCCAACAGAAGGACCTATTATTGAAGACTCTAATTCAGGATTAGAGTATCGTATACCGGGAGGGCTTGATTTAGATTACCTGCCTCTTGCCATGCCGCAGATAACAGTTGGTTCATTATACGGTACAGATTTTACCCTTCGTTTTGCTTCAATTAAAGCCGAGGATATTGGTAAGGTAGAAGTTTTTGGTTGGGGAGTGCGTCATAGTATTGATCAGCACCTTGATTTTTTGCCTTTAAACCTGGTGGTTGGTTATTATCGTCAAAGTTTTAAGGTGGATGAATATATGGATGCAAAAACCAATGTTATCAATCTGCAAACAAGCTTTGCGATTCCTGTTGTTACATTTTATGGTGGTTTAGGCTATGAAAACAGTAAGGTAGATGTACAATATACTTACGAGGGTCTTGATCCGTTGAGTGATATTCAACCCGGCGATAAAATAGAGTTTAAGCTGGAAGGAGCCAATAGTGTCCGTGCCACACTGGGCGTATGTTTTAACCTGGGTCCGGTTAAATTACACGGTGATTATAATATTGCTAAGCAAAACACTTTTGCCGTGGGGTTAGGAATAGGAATTAATCAAAAATAAACGATGAATTAAAAACAAAAAAAACAAGCATAATCACAGTCAATGAATGCGGAGATAAATTGATTAAGGGGACACCGGATATTCTTGTTTTCTAAACTTTATAGAAATGAAAAAGATATTTTTATTTATAGCAGCAGTTTTGGTCGTTGCAAGTTGTAAGCAAAAGGAATTAAACCTTTATCCATCGTTTGAAGAAAGTGCTTCAATGACCATAGATGAGACAGGCTCATTTGAGGAAGAAGGGGCTATTTCGGCATCTGATATCCATAAAGCCATTGATGAGTTGGATCTGGATGAGGATGGATCTATTACCGATGTAAGTGTCGAAGGTATTTGGATTGTTATAGAGCAGTTACAGGGAAATACAGCTCAATCGTTTAACCTGGATATTGTTATCGATGACTGGATGGGAGGTGAGAAGTATATCCTGGATGATTTTGAGGTGAATATTCCTCCTCAGAAATCAACCATAAACTTTCCAAAGAAACTTAAAAAAGAGGGTGTTCTAGAACTGAATAGACAACTGATAGATATTATTTTAATGGGCGGATCAAGAAGTATAAGCTTTACAGCAGAAGGAGATGCTATACCAGAGGGAAGTATGATTAAAGTGAGATTGGAGCTTTATGTAAAAGGTTCGGTTGTGTTTACACAAATTGTGGATCTTTTTTAGATGTCAATACCGTTTTTGAGAAAGCCTTCGGTACTGAGTGCCGAAGGTTTTTCTTTTAATCAAATGAATAAAAGAAATTAATTCTTGAGGTTATTACTTAATTTTTCATGGGATCGTTTGGGTAATGAAGAAGATACCATATTCTGACTCGTGTATATCTGTTGTGCATTATTGGGTAGATGTTAAAAATAGCATTCACAACAAGCAACTCAAAGGCTATGGAAGTATTACTCTCATTGATTAACCACCATAGTGAGCGCCATAAAAGAAAAATTTAAAAAGGAAGATGAAGCAATTCAAATAAGCAGTTTTTGTATAAAAACTCTTTTGCGCCAGATCGTGAATTGGCTTTAAGGGTGTATGCTTCCATCGTTGATTTAGTCACTCTTCTGATGATTATACCGCCGGTTGGCAGAAAACGCCCAAAAGCATGAATACCAAGTGCTCTGTAAATTAGGTCTTTATTATACAGTTCACCATTAAAAGGGGTAAAGTAGACAAGGATTACTTTCCTTATCCATTTTATTCTGATAAGAATTGAATTGTCAAACCTGGCAATCCACTCATATCCATCTTTTAAGAGTTTTTCTGTTGGCATGATAATTTAAATCTTTTTCATTGTATAAGTTGTTGATATTATGGGTAATTAAACAAATATTTTTAGTCGTAAAAAACGCGGTCAATGCCGCGTTTTAAAGGATTGAGAGGATTCTTATTTGTATTTTCCAATACCTTGGCCTAAGGGGCCTTTATAGGTTGGAAGGAAACCATTAGGTAAATTACCTGTATTGACAACCTGAATCAAAATTCTGTCAGCCCATAGGTAATACAGGCCGAGCAGTTCACCTTCTTGAGAGAACCATTCTCCATAAACAGGATTTCCATTGTCATCCCATACATAAATTACTTTCTCATCGTTTTTTTTTGCGGCTACAAATTTTTGAAACTGTGACCACCTGTTTTCATTTTCTCCCTGGCTGTAATGGAAGGTGATCCAGGCATCAGAATCGAGTATGTTTTCGTTGTATACCCCATTTTTGGAGATGGACGTTTCATTCCAATGCATCACAACTTCCATATCACCATAAATCCAAAAAGGATACTCTAATACTTCAGGGTGAGCTTCCTGATAGGCTTCTACATTCCCGTCAAATGGAGGTTCTTTTTTATACCATGGAGCATCCGGGTACATCTCATCACCAAACCAGGCATTCATTAGATAACCTCTAAAATGATGGGCATTCCAGTTGTAACCCCATTGGTCAAAACCGGTGTGTTTTGCCTTATCCGTCTTTGAAGTTTTTAGCTCTGATGAAGCAGGAAGAGGTTCGTAAATATTGTCTTTCTCACAGGCGGCGAAGAGCATTAAAAGGATAAATGCGAGCGGTAAATAATTATTCTTTTTCATGACATTTAGTTTAAATTGTTCAAACCAAAGGTCATGCAATGAATGTTGCAGAGTGTTAAAATAATGTTGCAATGCATTATAAATACTGTTCTGCTATTTAAAAATCAATGCATTGGAGTTGTTGTAGATGGCTAATGGTGTGATTCAGCAAAAGTAACACCTATTTGTTCGGCAATTGCTCTAAATCGGGGGTTGCCATAGAGGCTTTTAAAATTAGGTAGCAAAATGGTAAGTGGTAAATCCAGATCTTTGTATTTATAAGCAAATTCAATGTACTCCATTGCACCTTCACTGTCGTTGATAAACAGGTGTACCATGGCAATAATAACAGGATTGGAGCAATAAAGCTTCTCACCACTGGTGGTATTATTCAGCCAGTATGCAATACTCTTGTCAAATGATTCCTTTTCATAGTAGGAAACTAAGTCATCATTACCAATAAAACGATGGAGTTCAGTCCACGATTCCAAGGCCTTTTGTTTATTGCCCATCATATAATGTGCATAACCAATTCCATCCCAGGCAAAGCCATAACTTGGAAACATATCCAGTACATATGTGTACTGCTCTATGGCTTTTTCATACTTGCCGGCGAAGGTGTAGCATTGGGCAACCATACTACATGTGCGGGGATTTAAGGGATCAAGAGCTTCTGCTTTCATGGCGGTTTCCAGACTTTTACTTAAGTTACCTTTAACCAAATAGTATTGACAGAGTGCAATGTAGCCTAATGTATTGTTTGGATTTAACTGCAAGCCCATTTCTACCAATTGGCGCATGCCCTCCCAGTTATAGTCAAACTTTCCCAGTATATTGCCTTTTGTAATGTAGACTTCAGCCAGGGAGCCATCCAGTTGTATGGCTTTGTCAAGTGCCTGATCAATGGCTGCTCTTCCTGCTTGTCTGTTTTTTAGTTTTTCTTCATTATTTCTGATAAACTTATTGAGACTGATGTAACACTCGGCAAGCAGGCAATAGGCAGGTGCATAGCTCGAGTCTATTTGCATGGATTGGTTCAGGAGTGCTACGGCGGCTTTCAATGACTGTGGACTTTGTTGCTGCCACAAATGATTGGCTTTCAGATATAAATCGGCAATTGCAGGAGGAGCTGTTACCGGATCATTAGCTGTCGACGAAGCCAGAACAGGCTGTATTTCTTTTGCTACTGATTGTGAAATATTGCTGGTAAGTTTAAAGATATCAAGTGAAGCTTGTTCATATTTCTTTGCCCACAGGTGTTTTTCCTCCGGCAGGGCTTCAATAAGTTGTGCATTAACTCTTAGACTGTCATTACTGCAAACAACTGATCCTTCTAGGATGAGCTTGATGTTCAGAGCCTGAGCAATTTTAGGATAATGTTTAATTGAATCCTGCGCATACTCAGCCGAACCTCTGGATATTACTCTCAGGTTATTGATTTTTGATAATTCCAGGATGATGGCATCAGTAATTCCCATCGCCAGATATTCGCGATTACTGTCTGGCGAAAGATCCAGAAACGGTAGCACAGCAATAGATGCTTCCTGAGTAGGAGAGGAGTAGACAGTTGTATTTCGTTTTTTACCGATTATTATTAGTAAAACAATTAAAAGAGCAATTGCCACAGCCGGATAAAGTATTTTTTTAATGGAAACGTCCTTCTTTTCTTTATCTTCAATAATTGAATTATTGATCAAGCTTTCTTTTTTTACGTGCTCGCCAGGTGCACAGCCATACTTGTCATTAAAACATTTATTAAAATAAGAGGGGCTGCTGAATCCTACCTTATAGGCTATTTCTGAGATAGTGAATTCGTTTTCTTCTTTTAGAAGTTTCTCCGCTTCCTCCAGTCTTAAGTCACGTATTAAGGTGCTGGCAGAAGAATTTGTTACTTGTTTGAGTTTTCGAAAGAGTTGAGATCGACTTAAGCCCATTTTATGAGATAGTTCGTTAACCCCAAAGTTTTCGTCAGAAAGATTGCTATTTATTACCTCTTTTACCCTTTTTAGAAAATTTTGATCGTTCATATTTTAACAGAATATGTTTTGCCTCCCTATAATTTACAACATATTTAAGTAAATGGAAAGGGGAGCAGGGGGAGTTGGTGCAATAATAAAACAGAATCGAACAGATCCTGCTTTTGGGTATATCCTGAAGTTAATGCTTAAGCCATTTTCAGTACTGCCTTGGTAACATTTGCCGCACCTTTGGTTATCTGTAGTATATCGGCATTCAGCATATAGCTTGGTGTTGTAGCTATTTTGTTGGTTTCATCAACTGTATCTTACAAGCGCTTCACTGAGCTTCAGCAAAAGGTTCTAATGCCTATGACTGTGTTTCTTCAGGTTTGTTGTCTAGGTAAATGCACTGGAATTTCATTCATCGATTCAACTCCTATACCTGTTTGTCACATTAGAAGAGAAAAGCAGCACAAAGTATTTAAACCCGAATTATGTATTAGAACTTCGTTATGAACAGTGAAAGTGCAATAAAACAAGGCTTTATTGAGACGAGACATAGCATCGCTCTGGTGAATCGAGGTAAAGCAACGAAGTGTCTTGTTTTGAAGCAATTTCAATGTGTAATAGATTTTCTAATGCATATTTCGGGTTAAAGGTATAGCGCAAAAGGTAAATGCTCTATGGGCCGGTTTTTGGCTTTAAATTACACATGGTAATGTAGGGGAGTCAACATTTATAGATGCTCTGAGTTAATATTTGTTACCTTAACAAAGGTTGCCAAGTTCTTCTTGTATTTGTTCTTCATCAATTTTTTTTCCAATAAACACTAAGCGACTTATCCTGATTTCTTCCTGTGTCCATTCATCGCCCTGGTATATCTGAAAATCATTAGCAACAGATTGAAGTATTATTTTATGCTTCATTCCTTTAATGCTTAATACCCCTTTTATTCTTAAGATATTTTTTGTGTGACTTTGCAAATAAGTTTCGAGCCATTCAGAAATATCTTCCATTTGAAAGTCTCCATTGAGTGTTAAAGATGCTGACTGTAACTCATGGCTTTTGGCAAAATAGAGCGAATTGAAATTGATGATTGATTTTTCAATAGTATCGGGGTGATAAGCATGTAAGTTGAGAAGTTCTATATGATCGGTATTGCAAAATGAGCATAAATTAATTTTAGCAAATGGATTAATAGATTTTAGGGTATCAGTTATTTCCTGTAGTTTATTTTTATCAACCAAATCTGTCTTATTTACCAAGATATGATTAGCATGGTTAATTTGACTTCTTACTTCAAAATGTTGAGGTAATTGATCATTGATAAGATGGCCATCAGCTAAGGTTATCACTCCATCTAACCTAAAATACCTTTGAACTCTTTCGCCATTAAACATTTGAATAATCTCGCCAGGATCAGCAATCCCGGTTGCTTCTATTAATAGGTAATCGTAGTCTGTTTTTGATAGTATAATGCTATTCAGTACAGTGCCTAATTCTTTATTTAATGAGCAGCAAATACAACCATTGGTAAGCTCATATACATTAGCATTTTTACCTTTTGAAATGATATCTCTGTCAATATTAATTTCTCCTACTTCGTTTTCAATGATCAATATCTTTAATTGACTGTAACGACGAAGTAAGTTGTTTAATAAGGTTGTTTTACCTGATCCTAAAAATCCTGTAATTATTGTTACAGGTATTACTTTATTTTCCAATTATATGTTGAATTAGTTAGTTATAGCCTTTACAGTTTATAACTAACAAAGTGAATACAAGTGATTTTAAATGCACAAAACTAATATCAAACCATGTAAATGCAACAGACTTGCATGATGGATGAGTTATTTTAATGATTATTCACAAAACTAAAATGATTATAATGCTTGTATTTAAGAGGTATACTTAAGTAGTTTTAATTTTTCAAAAAAAATGTAATCCGATAAAACACTACTGACATACTGTTGTCACTTGCTGCCATTTTCTTTGTATGGTAACTTTAAAAACTTAACAAAAATGGAAACAAAGAAAATTGAAAAGACATTAGTTGCAGTGCACAGTTTTAAAACTACATTGGCTAAAATTAACGATGCAGTAGGTATTAAACCGAACTTAATAGCCCAGGAATTAGCCAAACAAGCCATTGAACCTACAGCTTCACAAATATGGAATTATATAGACTGTGACGGGAAACCAGATACCGAGTTTACTTTGGAGATTTGTTTTCCGGTAAAGCAGAGAGGGGAGGATACAAATGATGTGTCGTTTAAAACCCTAAACAACTTCTCTTGTATAAGCCATGTACATGAAGGACCCTGGAATGAGTTTAGTGATGTATATGAAAAGCTCTTTGCTGGTATTTGTAAAGATGGATACACACCAACCGGTCAATGTCGTGAAGTATACCATCATTGCGATTTCGAAGACCAAAGTAAATGTGTAACCGAGATTCAGGTTGAGGTAAAGTAGTGAGTAATTAAATGGCTAATAGTTGTTGGTTATTGGCTGTTAGTTTTTGGTAGTTAGTAAATTATAAAAGAGTCAATAGTTTATTTTTTTATAATCAAAGTAGTATAATTAATTTAAGATTAATATAACCTTTCTGAAGTTATTACCTTTGGAAGGGTTAAACCTTTTAGTCCCAACAAAATGAAAAACAAACAACAAACTCCAGTAAACGATAAAAACTTAGTAGCCTTTTGCGGTTTATATTGCGGTACATGTGCCAAGTATAAAAAAGGTAAATGCCCGGGTTGCCCCGAAAATACAAAAGCAACCTGGTGCAAAATACGTAGCTGTAACATGGAAAATGGCTTTGAAAACTGTGCTCAGTGTACAATTACTAAGCCCAAAGATTGTAAGAAACTCAACAATCCGATAGGTAGAATATTTGAGTATATTTTTAAAACCGACAGGTTAGCGAGTTTAAACTATATAAAAGAAAATGGGGCAGAGCTTTATGTAGGTAAGATGTGTAGCTTAAATCAAATGAGTATTAAAAAGAAACAAACGATATAGCAGTGAATCGCATTGACCGACTAAGTGCCATTTTAATTCAGTTACAGAGTAAAAAAATAGTTAAGGCGCAAGAGATAGCCGACAGGTTCAATATTAGCTTGCGAACCGTTTATCGCGATATTCGTGCGCTGGAAGAAGCAGGTATACCCATTGGTGCCGAAGCGGGGATAGGTTACTTTTTAAATGCTGAATATCACTTACCGCCTATTATGTTTACAAAAGAAGAAGCAAGTGCATTTTTACTGGCTGATAAACTTATCGGAAAGCTGTCTGACGTACAGGTAAGTCAGGCTTTTGAAAGTGCACTGTTTAAAGTAAAGTCGGTACTTAAACATAGCGAAAAAGAGCACCTTGATAATCTCAATAGTAAAATCACTGTTTTTAATCGTGAACCTGCCGGAAGTGACAAACAAAACCTGTTTTTATTCGATATACAAACAGCCCTTTCTAACAAACAAACGCTCGAAGTTGAATACACAGCCAACTATAATCGTCAGCAAACAAAGCGATTCATAGAACCTGTAAGTTTGTGCAATTACGATATGCGTTGGCATTTAATAGCGTTTTGTAAGTTAAGAAATGATTACAGAGACTTCAGGTTAGACAGGTTTAATTCTTTAAAAGTATTAGATCAACACTATCAGGATAAAGATCACATTTCTTTGAACGACTACTTTAAGAGAATGGCATCCGAAAACAGTCTGTATTCAATTCAGATAAAAGTGCACGATAGCATTTTGGATGAGGTGACTTCGGCGAAATATTGGTTTGGATTGGTAGAAGAAATCAAGCAAGATGATCATTACCTCATGAGTTTTGCTAATTCTGATATTCATTCATTTGCCAAATGGATGCTTAGCTTTGGAGATAAGGCGGAGATACTATCACCCAACGAGCTAAAGCATATTATTATGAAGTATGTTAAAGAGTTGTCCGAACGGTATCTGGGGTGATTTATTAAACCATAAATATCAAATGAGTTGTTTCCTATGATGCAAGGAACCGTCGCGTACGAGACCCTTAGGCACGGCGGAGGGAGAGGTATACCAGTGAGCTATTTACTCACTGGCCATCTACTTGATTACAAGCTTTTATTTTTTGCTATTACAAAATGTTCGAGTTTGAAAATTTGATCTTCAGAAAGAGTTCTGCCTACAGGAGTAAAGTATACAGAGTTTAGATCAGCTAACGATTTATTTTCTATTAATGAAAACCCATGTTGAGAAAGCAGTCCTTCAATTTCTTCAGCTGAGTAGAATGATATCCAGGGTTCCCCAACCTTAGCAGATAATTTTTTTATTGTTTCCGCTATCTTTGGGGCATTGGAATACCCCTTACCAAAGCAGGCCTTAGGGTTTTCATTTAGTAATTTATCAACGTAAGAAATATAAAAAGTAGCACTTGTTTTTTGAGTAAGCTCAGCCAACTCTTCTAACGTTGAAATAATGGCATCTTTTGATATATACTGTGAGACACCTTCAAGGGTGAAAACTGTAGGTTTATTTTGATCAAAACCTGCATTCAAAAGCTGTTTTTTGAGAGTCTGGTGATTAAAGTCGACACTTACATACGTAACGTTTTCTGAATTAGGTAAGTTTTTAGGAAGTTTAGAACGCTTTCTAAGCTGAACTTCAAGCTGATCAACTTCAAATATTTTCAATGTAGGTGAAAGATTAAGACGATGAGCCCGTAAGTCATATCCCGCGCCTAGAATGACATATTGTTCTGCCCCATTAGCAGCACTTTTTTCAATAAGGTCATCAATGAATCGAGTACGAGCAATTAAATGTTCGTGAAAACCAGGGGCGAACTTTTTAGTTAGCCAAACGCTCAGCTTATGCCCCATAAGTTTGATTATACTTGCTCCAAGTACAAACTTGTCGGAATAGGGATCATATATAATACGTTTATCAGGTTTTGCCAGTGATTCAATCAAGCGCTGTTTTGCAACCCCTTGGGCAGTACCATCTTTTCTAAATATAGAGTCACTCATAGTTGTACTTAATTCTTGGGTTAGTTTGTTATTTTATCAGTCAGTCCGTTAAAGTGCCAAATTGTCCATCTGGTAATTTTTATCCTACGGTGTTTTCTTACTTGACTTAATTGTGCCTTTCAATGCATTAATTACACTCTTACTGTCTTGGGCAGCAATTACATCCGAAGATTTGTATATTAGTGTTCCTTTTTCGTTAAATACAAAAGTCCAACGAGCCGTGGTAGCTTTTCGAACCAATACATGTTCAATACCGGCAACCGCACGAACGATTGACTTTTCTTCTTCTTTTACCGGTACACCAAACTGCAGGGCAATTTTTCCTTCCGGATCGGATAATAAGGTAAAATTAAGTTTGTATGCTTCTTTAAATAGGGCAAGATTTTCAGGGGAATCGCCACTTATGCCTACCACAATTGCATTGAGGCTATCGAGAGATTTTAAATCGTCACGGTAAGCACAGGCTTGTTTGGTGCAACCTCCAGTCATGGCTGCCGGATAGAAGTAAATGACGATATTTTTTTTACCTATTAATTTCGAGGCATCCCACTCCTTTCCATTTTCATCAATGGCAGTAAAATCTTCAAATTTATCGCCAATATCGTAACCTTGTTTTTGAGCCACTGCACTGTACAAGTTTAGTAGTGCAAAGAATGCGAATAAAACACAGAATCTCATAATGTTATTTTTAAATGTTTCAATTGTTATTTTAATTTTTGTTGTTTTTAGCATTCAAACCAAGAAAACTGTATCCTAAGTTACGGCTTCCAGGAAGATTTTCCTATATAAAGAAGAGCGTTCTATTCAGATGCTTGTTGCCAATATATCCACATTCCTATTGCATTTATCATTCTTATACCTTTGTTTTTTCTTGTACAATACATGCCAATCTTTTTTTGATATCAACTTCGTTGTTCCCTATGATGTAAGGAAACGCCGTATACGAGACCAACATGTACTGTGGTGAGTGAGGTGCATCAGTTGGCTATTTACTCACTGTTCATCTACTGGATTGTTTGCCGTATTTGTTTTTAAAGCTATTACTAATTCTTAAAAAAGTGATTCTATCTTTCGTAAGAACTCTTTTCTTTTCTCATTTTTACCTGATGTGGTATATTCGCTATTAACCCATTTTATATTTCTAAGTCCAACACCTTTTAATGTTTTATTTATAAATGTTCCTTTTATGGGATTACCTGATAAGAATTTCAGATACCATGTCGGATACTCTGAAGTAGTTATAACTGCAGTTTTATTAATGTGGGTAAGTATTCCTTTCAAGCCATATTTAGTCTCAACATAAGAGAAATTTTTAAGCATTACTTTATCAACAAAACCTTTTAAGACTGCAGGTAGGTCATACCACCAAATAGGAAACATAAATATCAGTTCTGATGTTTCCTTTAGTATCTCTTGATAACTAAGCACTAATTTGTCAGAAGTCTCACCTTTTGAGTACAGAGCAAGGTCTTTTTCCTGAAGTACAGGGTTAAAATTGTCTTTGTTTAAGTCGATAATATGGTATTCTTTTGATTTAGCTTCAAGTTTATTAATTACTGCATCTAAAATGGCTTTATTAAAACTACCATGCCACGGGTGAGCGAATACTATTGTTGTCTTCATAATTAAAATATTAATTCAAATTTGAAGATCAAAAGTATTGGCAGATAGATTACTTTGAAAGGACAAATGTCTAAAAGAAAATTTCCTTTCTTAAACGACTAAGGTGTCTATGAGTAATACCAAGGTAAGATGCAAGATATTTTAGGGGTACTTTTTGTAAATAATCTGGATTGAACTTTAACAAATTTTCATAACGCTTTTTTGCCGATTCCATTTGTAGTGCAAGTAATCGATTTTCCATTTCAATATATGATTGTTCTGCAACGAATCTTGAAAATTTAAGCCAATTCTCACT
This sequence comes from Labilibacter sediminis, assembly GCF_005877885.1. GTDB lineage: Bacteria > Bacteroidota > Bacteroidia > Bacteroidales > Marinilabiliaceae > Saccharicrinis > Saccharicrinis sediminis. The sequence goes on along the minus strand of NZ_VCHY01000003.1, from coordinate 218,430 downwards.
CGAATTCATTAATTCATAATATTGATTGTGTCGGATTACTAAAAGTTCCACATTTGTTAGTGCATGTATGTTTTCGAAGGTTTCCTTATGTGTCATAAAAGAAGAAAATGCAGATATTACTTTATTTGGAAAAGTTAAACAGTAAGTTACTTCTTCGTCTTTACTGGAAATGTAAAAATTTCTCAAAACACCTGAGTTTACAAATGCCATCCAGTTACAAATCTTTCCAGCCTCAATCAAAATGTCTCCTTTTTTAAAGGACTTTGGTTCAAAATAATTTAATCCGTTCGTTATTTCTGAATCCGTCAGAATATTAACTGATTTGAGCATATTTCTAAGGCTTTCCTTCATTATATTCAGGGTTTTTCTTTACTTGACTCAACACCTCCACATGCCTGTTGTATTTATCGTTCTTATACCTTTGTTTTTATTGTATAATACATGCCAATCTTTCTTCAATATCAACTTCGTTGTTCCAATTGATGTAGAGAAACTCCTATACATGACCCTACGCACGGAGGTGGGAGAGGTGTACTAGTTGGTTATTTGCTTATTGGTCATCTAATAGATTATGGGGCGTTATTAATTTACTTATTTCACTAATGAATTCTTTACATTCAGTTATGTCGGCATCTATAACTTTTCTAGAAAGAACACGATTATCAATTAACTCAATTTCCAAGTCATAGATATTTCGATAGTCGTCATTGTAAGTTTTAGAGTCTAAAATACCCATAAAGCTCCGTTGTACGAAAAGTTTCTCAAACCAGAATCCTAATTTCTTTTCTAGAGGTATGTAAGCATTGTCTAAGGAGATGTCCTTTATTTCATTAAGTTCCAAAATATAATTATTTGACTTATCGTCATAAAATATAACTTTCTGATCACTGATGTCAAGCCCCAAATATTTTAGAATATCATAATCTGTCATAATTATTCATTTTTCATAAATGTTTATCCCAAATTTAATACTTTACTTTTTTTTGAATCACGTATCAAAACTGTCATGCCAGCTGGCAAGCCAGGATGCTATGCCGTACGTTTTACATTATTTAGTTGATATAGTGAGCAGTGGTGATGATATTTATTGTTCTCACACCTTTGTTTTTATTATACACTACATGCCAATCTTTCTTCAGTATCAACTTCGTTGTTTCCCATGATGTAAGGAACCGTCGTATACGAGATCCTCAAGTACGTGGTGAAAGAGGTGCACCAGTGGGCTATATGCCCATTGGCCATTTACTCGATAGTAGCTAATTTTCTATTAGTTTTCCATTAAAATTTATTTCATATTCGTAGGAGTTAAAATCTAATAATTTTATTGTAGAGTCAGTTATTGTCACTTCAGGGCGCCCTTCCATATTTACCCATATGTCTTGTGAGGTAAAAGTCCATTTAATATTGCCTAGTTTGTCAATCCTATGAATTCCAACTTCTCCCCGAAGCAAATAATCTCCCTCTAAATCATAAAACTCAAAAACTTCTGCCATATCTGGTTCAAGTTTCCAATTTAGTTTTAAATTATTCAAGTCAATACTAATAAAGTTGATACCTAAACTTAAAATAAGGTTATCGCTATCAATTTTAACTGACTGACCCTCATTGTCGTCATTAATTGCGTGTAAATATGTACTTCCTTGAATACCTTTCACAATGCAAGTTTTTTTATCTTGTTTATGTGAAACCTGTAATTCCAAAATTGAATCCCATACTCCTTTTTGCGACAATTCGATTTCCATATCAGCTTTATGTATCTCGTCGGTAATTGTTCCGGAACCCCAACTCTCGCACTTTAAAGCCACTGTCCAGTTTTCAGAAGAAATTAATAATTGTTGTATGTCATTTGAATTTGCCATCATGTTAAATTAGCTACGAACATCTTAACATGCCTAATGTATTTATCGTTCTTATCCCTTTGTTTTTATTGCAGAATATATGCCCAATTTGCACCATATGGTTATTGTCTGAAAATTATAATTTGTTATGCCTTTAAAGCCTAGCTAAAATAATATAAAAGTTATAGTAAGCAAAAATTTAAAAGTACTCCTTAAACTTTCATCGACTTTGTTGTTTTAGCATGAGCTTCCTGTTAGTTGGCAGGTTGGGATACTATACCGAACGATTTACATTATTTAGTGGCTACGGTAAGTATGGGGAAAGATTTATAAATTAATAAGATCATTAAAGGTTTGCGTGCATAAGCAAACACCTTGCGCTTATTCACGCGGATAGTTCGCGCTTATGCGCGCATGAAGCATGCGTGGTTGACTAAAAAAAGGAGATAGCAAAAGCTACCTCCTGAATAAGTATTTAAACTCTGTTTAATTGGAATCATTGCACAGGAACGAGTGTATTTAATAGTCTTCCTTTTTTTAGCAATTTACCGTTGTGAAAAATGGTTTTCACTTCAATTTCAAAACTTCCCGTAGTTACTTCAGACGTAAAAAACAGTAACTCCGAAGGTTTGTTTTTAACCACGTTGCTTACTTTGATTTCTGTACCATCAACAGCAATAAAATAAATACCCTGGTTGCTGTCATCGGGATTAAATTTTAAAGAAGAAACTTTGCTAATTAGCTGTTCAATAATAGCTTCGGCGAAACTGTTTCATTTTTGGTGGTGATTGCCAAGCAATCTTCCAGATCATCGGTAAAATGATTAAGCACTTAAGCCGGCTGGTTTTCCATAATTTAAATTTCTCATCGTATTTCCTTATAAAGCTGGTTTCAGAACTTTCACATCTTGCTCTTTCTTTTCATCTAAGGTAATGTGCACTATTTTTTTGCCCATCTTACCAAAATCAATAGCTTTTATATCTAAAAATCTCACTCTGCGGTTGTGCTGGGTATGAAAGTTTAAAGTTAAATCGCTTTGATTCCATGCAGTAGTCCAAATGGTAGAGCTGCGCATTAAATCAGTGTTTTCTCCATGTCCCGATCCTTCTGCACCGTCAGGACCTAAAGGCAAATTGAAATTATCTAAAAGGCGGAATAATTCGTAAACGGTTTCCTTGCCATCCTGAGTTGCTCGTGCTGTTTGCGACCATGCAACGGCTCTAATAAAACGTGAAGGAGGCGTATTATCGCCAGGTAATCCTATCATACCCGAACCTGCACCTGTTGGTGAGAATTTAATGCCTTCTAAATTTTTAGGTTCAACGGAAAACATGGACAGGTTAAGGTAGTTGCTTAAGTTGGTCATATGCCAGTCGTAGTTAGGAGCATTGGTGATAATTCCCAGAGGAGCATCATGAATTTTTAGTTTACCCTTGGTATATTCAATGACTACAGATTCGCCCGTTTTATCAGTTACAATCCAGTGAGCCTGTACCGTTATACCTATGGCTTCTTCTACCACACCAATAACGTTTACATTGGGCATTCCATCACGTACTTCCTGAATGGTAGAAAAACTTCCTAATATATAATTGGCTACCTCCTGGCTCGAAATGGTGTTTTTTGCATTCTCCTTTGTGTATTCAGGATAAACTGCATACCCGGGATGATAGAACATACCCAGGCTTAAACCTTTTTCGTTCATTCCGTCTGACATTAAATCCTTATGCAACATATCTAAGGCTACAAAACCATATTTGGCTGTGTATTTCATGCCCATACTTCCGTCAGGGGTTAAGCCGGTGAAAGTATAACCACGTGGTACAATGGCTACCCTTGAGTTAAGGTCAAAAGCTCCCCATTCCATACTTCGTCCGTAAATGACATCTCCATTTTTGGCGATTAATCTTATTCCTGTGCAAGCTAATGCTGTAGATGTTAAGCTTGTTAACAACAAACAAGCAATTACTAATGCTAATACTTTATTTCTCATTGTGTATAATTAAAGGGTTATTGAATTTTATTTATTGTTGATTAAGAACTTTCTTGTAAGTGCTACTCCCATATTATTGATGCTGGCCTTTTCTCCATATAAACTATCACGGTTAATATCTGTCCGACTAAATGCACCACTAGGGTGGGCGCTTACTTTTATTTTATTCCATTTTCAGTTATGGCCTGTTTCTGAATATTCCGAATATCTTTGATCTTCTCTGACCTATAATGTTTCATCTTTGTCTTGAGCTTTAGCATTGGTTATTAATGCTAAAGATGTAGCAATGAATAATGTTAGGTTTAGCTTTATCATTTTGTAATTATCCTCGTTAGTTTAAATAAATAGGGTTTGTAGAATATTTTTTAGAAATATTCGAACACTAATATAAACCTATAAATACTATAGGCCTAATTATTATGTTTTACTATAGAGAAAAGATGGTGCTCATTTTATATTTTACAAGAAGGAAATTTGTTCCGGGATTGTCTTAAAAGTCAAACATGGCAGGCAGAAAGCCTAACTCAACCTAACCCCGGGTGTCACTGCGTTTTACCAGGGGGTTGTCAGTAATGCAAATCAGGCGTCCTGTAGGGACAGCTTAAAAAACTGATCTGTCCTTACAGGATGTTGATTGTTATTTCGGGTAATCCCAGGCGATGCCCGGGGTTAGGTTAAATTGTGCATTGACTGCGTCGATTTTCAATTCAGCACGCGTTTCTCAATACGTATGAATACAGTAAATAGTATGGATTGAAGTTCAATAAATATGAAATAAAAAAAGCCACTAGCGAAATAATTCACCAGTGGCTTATGTAGCCCCAACTGAACTACAACCCTACCATATTTAAAACCCTAATAATTAGCCTCAGATATAGAGTATATCCCACATTAGGCCTTGTTTATCTTGTATCATGATGTACCATGTTTTCTCATTGGAATGGATAATGTTGGTATTTGGTAGTCTAAATGTAGTCTAATTTATTTACATTTGAGATCTAAATAAATCGATATGGCAACAATTAGTTTATTACTTCAAGGCACTAAACAGGTCAAGAATATTTATATAAAACTCAGTATTGGTAGAAATAATCAGTTTAAACGCAAAACAGGGTATTCAATAAATTCTGATGATTGGAGTGAAAAAAAATCAGAACCGAAACAACGAGATGTAGCTCTTAAAAATTTAAAAGCTAAACTTGACAAACTAAAAGTTGATATTCTTGAAGCTTTTAATTGTGCTGTAAACGAAAATATTATTATTGACGGAAACTGGTTGCAATCTACTATAGATCGTACCAACAGTAATGTTTCGCCCTCCAATGAAGATGTTCTGGTTAATTACTGTCAAATTTATATAGAAAGATTACCAAATAAATTAAGGCCAAATGGATCAGTGTTGAGCAAAAGTACATTTAAAAAGTTTCCTACATTAAAAAGCAGGATCATCGAATTTGAAAAGTACAGCAAAAAGAGTTATAAACTATGTGATGTTGATTTAGTTTTTGGAGACCGATTTGCAGCCTATTTAAAGGATATTGAAGGATATTCCACTAACTACATCGGTAAGCTAATAAAGAACCTTAAAACGGTCTGTAATGATGCGAAAAGAAAAGGAGTTGACATTAACCCACAACTGGAGTTAATACAAGCGCCAACGGAAAAAACGGAAAAAATTACATTAACGTTTGAAGAACTGGATAAAATAGAACATGTCTCACTAAAGACCGATTATATTGATAACGCACGAAATTGGTTATTGATTGGATGTAATACAGGCCAGAGAGTTTCTGATTTTCTTGAATTTACAAAAGAGAATCTTGTAGTAATGAAAGGGAAATTAATGATTGAATTAATTCAAAAGAAAACCAAAAAAAGGGTTTATGTTCCCGTAAACAAACAAGCAAAGAGAATTTTAGAAAAAAATAAAGGTGCTTTCCCTAGAAAAATAAGCGATGTAAAATTCAATGAGTACATAAAAAAGGTGTGTAAAGAGGCGCAATTAACCTCTCTTGTTGAAGGGGCGAAAATAAATCCAAAAACGAATAGAAAAGAAAAAGGGCAATACCCTAAATGGCAATTAGTTTCCTCACATATATGCAGGAGGTCTTATGCCACAAATTATTACGGTATTATTGATACTTATCTATTGAAAGAAATAACAGCACACTCAACTGAAAAACAGTTTTTGGAATATGTAGGCAAGCCAGCTGAGGAAGCTGCATTGATGGTTGCTGAGATTATGGCAAAACTGGATGATGTTGATTGAAAGAAGATGAATCATTTAAAAGTTGTTTGATGGAGATAACGAATAAAAGGGAATCAATTATTTTCCTAACTAGGGTGCTTGCATGTAATGTTTTAATGAAAAATAGTGGGGTTAGAAAAAAAGACAATTTGATGTTAATTGAATCTTTCAAAATCGGATATTTTAGAAATGCTATAGATTATATTGATATTGATTCAATTATGTGTGTGCAATCACAGGAGGATATAAAGGATGCATTATATATGGCATGTTGTAATTATTCTTTTAGTTTGTCTAAGAGTAAGAAAAGAAAACTTCTTCAAGATGAAAAAGCATTCAAAAATATGGAAGGAACAGAGGGATATGATTCAGACTATGAGTTAAATACAAAAATAAAACAGCGACTTAATCAAATCGTTTTTATAAAAAATGCCATAAGGAACTACATTAATTGTTTACATGTAAACATCTCATTAAATAACCCAAACCTTGGGAAAATGAAGATAGCTGTCATTATCAGTGAAATATTAAACAAAAGAAATATATATTCTAAGGAGCCTTTTTTAACTCTTAAACAGGCTGAGAAATATTCAGTGGAAAAAGAATTGTATGTATCAGGTGAGAAGATTATATATGATCGTATAAAAAAATATTTAGGCTTAAATACTATAATTTACTGATTAGCAATAGGGGAAGAGTTTGCATTTGTTTATTTCCCCAAAATACATTCGATACATATTCCTACATTCGCTCTCCTTATAAGATAACTAGGCGCCTTTGTTATCATTAACCTTAAATTTTTAAATGATGCATAGGATATTTAACATGCAATTAATGACAATTAAGGAAGTATCTGAATATTTCCAAATCAACCGCTGTACAGTATACGATTGGAGAAAGCGTGGAATTCTTAAAGCTTATGGAATAGGCCGAAAAGTATACTTTAAGGCAGATGAGGTCAGATCTGTTTTGATAGAACTTAAAAGATCAGGCAAATGAATAACCCGTTCTTTATGCTTGAAAAGCATGTTCTGGAAGAGCTACCTGATAATGAACTATTATGCTTTATTCGATTATATTCAGACACTCACCAAGGTGACATTCCATATAAATACGATTATATGGGGAATGTGATTGTATTAAATAGAGGTGAAGTGGTTAAGTCTTTATCTAAGTTAGAACAGAAATGGAATTTATCAAGGGATAAAGTAAGGAGGATGCTTAATAAATGGGAAAAATCAGGAATTATTAATAAAAAGGTAATAGGTAAGGGTAAAAACTCAATTACTGTTATTTCTATGTATAATATCAAGGAAGTTAAATCACACAATAAACCACAAATAAAAGAGTCTAAAAATAAGGATATTAACCTGAATGAAGATCACAATAAACCCCAACAGAATAAAGAATTAAATAATAAAGAATTAAACAAAGGAACAAAGTTACTAAACCCTGAAGTTTTTGAATTTGGGTTAATTCAATTTAATGAAATTAGGGAGTATCTGATTGAAGAAGGTTTTATAGTACCTCCGATGATGATGGGAGATTTTTTCATCCCTCATAGACAAGAGCTAATTGATGTGTTTTCTAGCCGATATAGTAAGCATACGGCTGTAGCTCAGTTGTTTTTATACGCATATATTAGGGAGTTAAATCGTATATATCTAATTGATTCAGGTGCTCGTTATTGGACAATGAGAGATGATGATTTTGAAAATATAAGTGCTATAATGGAACTTGTATCTGATTTTCCCACAGCTTTAAATATGGTTACAGAGATCTTTGAGCGTGTTCTAGAACTTGACAACATACCTCGGTATGTATCTACTAGCTATTTTATTACAATTATTGAAAAAATGTGTGATGGTTAGTTATAATAATTGCTTTTACACTATTGGTGTATAGCACTATTGTAGATATCTATGAGTACTAATAATACTAGTTTTGGAACTTACAATTCATTTATTTATGCCACAATTATTAAAGTATCAATTTAAGATAAGAGAACCAACCCTATTAATACTAGTTATTTAAATACTTATTTTTATCACGACTAAACTCTTTGCTCTTCGGTAATGTAGGAAGCCATTATAAGGTCTATTAAGCTCATTAATTCATCTTCTGTAAGTTTCCTCTCAATGCACTAAATGCCTCTTTAAAATGGCTCGTATACAGACTGCCTTGCTTGTTTCCATATGTCCAAATAGGTGTTAACTAGCTTTTTTAACGCAATGATCGACCTAAGCAGGAATAAAAAATATAGAGCCATTTGAAATGATATCTAAAATTTCCGTTAGAGTTGGATAGCTGAAGTTATGATCTAACTCAAACGTAATTTAAATATTTCTGTATATTCTTTATCCTCAGTTATATCTAGCTGTTCGAAGTTTTCATAAATATTTTCAAATGTTTTAGGTCTAAGGTAAAATGAATTTAATGAAATTCCATCAGAAAAAACTGCTCTTTCGTATTCCTTTACAAGTAATTTGCTTAAAATCATAGGTAGCCAAGGAGCGACAATTCTGTCTTTTATAAAAGTTTTATCTTTGTATAGTTCAGTGTCAATTAAGCTGTTATAATAACCACACTCCTCTATAACGAGTTTGAAGATTGCAAGAGCTAAGTACTTGCCCTGTGAAAAAGGGATGTATCTTCTGACTGCTTTTTTATGTTTTTCTTTATTTTTATTGTATGCTGTAAGGTCTTTGTATTTTCCCTTTATTACATCATTCAGGACTAGAGAGCTTTCTATTAGCCTTTTTATTTTTAAAAAATCAGAGTTTCTATCGTCTAAGTGTAATAGAAGTTTAAGAATTGCATTGTACTGTTTAGATTCATGTTCAATAATATTGAAAATATTATAGGCAAATATCATTTCTTTAACCACCAGATCGGTAACATCTATTGCCGAACCTCCAAAGATTGAGTTATAAACATCGTCATCATTTAATATTCTTTTTGCCCCAACCTCTCTTGCACCAGGTTCTAATTTAAACGCTCTCATTATACTTGCTATGCGCTCTATGTCTAAAAGCTCATCTTTATATATAAAATCATTAAGCTTTAAGTTAAGTTTGGTATGAAAGTTCTTTTTAATATAATTTCTTTCTCCTCGTTTTATTTCATAAAAATAACCTTGCTTAGCAAATTTCCGTTGCAATTCAACCTGTTCTGGGTTGTTTGAATAAAAATCCCTTATCTGTACAGCGTTCTGTGTGTTATTAGACTTAATTACATTTGTTTCAAAATCTTGCTCTGTTTCATTTGTTTGTATTATTCGAAACATAACCTTAATCTCACGAAATTCTTCAGACACCTTGCGTTTAGCACTTTCTCTACAAGCAAGTTCACGTTTAAGTTTATTTAATCTTTTTGAATAAGCAGTAAAAATAGAGTCAACTGTTTGGGCTCCATTAATTATTTGTGGTCTGTCAACTTTAACTGATTTTCCTTTAGTTTTAAATTTTGCCGCCGTAATGGTTAATCCATTATTATAAAAATAAAAATCACTTTTATTCTTATCTGCGCTTTCGACAATTTGTTTATTTACTTTATTTAAGCCGAGGTTATAGCGTACGTTCTTATCAAATAATTGATACTTATAAGTTTCTCTAAGTCTAACGATTTCATCACCAGTAATAATAGAAATAAGGGTGTAGTGCTGCCCAATTTTCTGATTAATTGTTTCTGGTTTAGAAGAGTAGTCAATATTAATGTCGAATGACTCAGGTTCTGATAAATTTATTCTTGATGCGTATTCAAAATAAACGTCTTTTAATTCCTCAAATCCATAGTATTGAAAGTTTTCACCATTAGTGTTGTAGGAATTTATTATTTCCTCATTAGGATTGTACCCAAGATGAAAGAAGTAAAAGTTTGTTGTGTATCCTTTTTTTGAATAAATAGCAAATTCGGAAGATATCTCAGCGATTCTCTCATTCTTGTGCTTATCAATATAATCGTCATTTTTTAATCTATTAGGTACAGTATACAGATATGTGAACCATTCTTTATCACATGCACCCATTTGCTTTTCACTTCTTGATGATTTACACTGTATAAAGTAAATATCTTTTGAGCTTTCATTAACGAAAAAAGCATCAATTGAATCGTCATTGCCACTCAAACCAAATATAGAATTCTCTATTTCATCCTCAGATAAAAAAGGGAAAGCGACTTCTAAACACCAATAAGGAAAGCCTTCTTCGATATTATCTGAATATTTACTACTACCTTTATTAATAATTTTAAAAAACTCTTTATCAGTTATATTTGCAGTCATCTTCGTATCTTTTTAGGTTATAATGATAATGCTACATCAGTATTGTCATTTAATAAAACTATAATAAATTGTTCAAAAAGCAAATTATATAATGATTCTACTTATGAAGGATTTTGGACGATACCAAATTGAATCCACAATGTTATAATTTGGGCGATTTAAAAAAACAATTCCTGTGTTAGTAGACTAAATGTAGACTAAAAAAAATATCACCCCTAATTAAAGAGGTGATATTCAGTTGGTAATAAAACTATCTAGTAGCCCCAACTGGACTCGAACCAGTATCTATTGTTTAGGAAACAACTATTCTATCCCTTGAACTATGGGGCCATCCCTTATGCTGGATGCAAATATAAATAATTTAGCTGAAATTGAAAGAGGATTTATAAGTGATTGATTCTATCACTAGACCCGGGTTTTAACCCGGGAATTTTGCATAGTACAGCAGGTTTCTAAAAGGTTAAAGTAAAGGTAGTCCCCTTATTTAAAGCAGATTTTACATTCAGGCTACAATTAAGCATTTGGGCCAATCTGTTGGAAATTGTTAAGCCCAAACCAACACCTCTTTTGTTTTCCGATTTGTCTTTATCAATTTTCACAAATTGCTTAAATACTAAACTTTGTTCTTTTAGGCTCATGCCCATTCCTGTATCGGTAACATATATTTCAAGCTTGTTATTATTTAACTTGCATCCTAACTCGATATAGCCTTTGGGTGTAAATTTTATGGCATTACTCATTAGGTTGGTAAGGATTTGTTGAATCCGGTATTCATCTGAATGAATATTTAGATTTTTTTCTTCAATCTCATTGTTAAGTCGGAACTCTACGTGCTTTGATTTATTTCTTAGTGCAAAATTATTGTAGATGCTGTTTAGTAAATCATTTATAGAAACTTCGTGAAAAACAATTTTCATTTGATTGCTTTCAATCATGGAAAAGTCAAGAATATCTTCTATTAAATGAAGCAATGATTCGGTATTGGAGGTAACCATTGAAACATATTTTTTTCTTTCTTCTACGGGAAGTTCAGGATCGGTAAGTAAGCCGGAGAAACCAACAATAGCATTCATTGGTGTACGTATTTCGTGCGACATATTGGCTAAGAATGAAGATTTTAATTTATCCGATTCTTCTGCTTTTTCTTTGGCTTTAATCAGGTCCCGGGTTTTTTCGTCAACAAGCTGCTTCAAATGGTTTCTGTGCATAAAAAGTTCTTCATTCTGCACCTGTAACTCTTCCTGGTTGGTTTCTAATTCTTCGTATTGATTTTCCAGCGTTTGATTTTGTTCATCAAGCTTTTCTTTTTGTTGTTGGATAATGTATGTGCGTCTGTCTACTTCAACCTTTAATCTTTGGTTGTATAATACGATCTTTCGTTCGCGATACATAAAACCCAAATAAAAAAGGACTATAATTAAAACAAATACAAGAGCGTAAAACCATCCGGTTTTCCAGAAAGGGGGGTGGATAATAATGGTCAATGTGCTTCCCTCTTTATTCCATAATCCATCGTTATTGCTGGCTATAACCTGAAATTTATATTCACCCGGGTTAAGATTGGTGTATACGGCTTTTCTCGAATAGGCATTGGAGCTATGCCATTCTTCATCGTAACCATGCAGTTTATATGCAAATTTATTTTTATCAGGAAATGTTAAATTAATCGCCACAAAATTAAGTTGCAGAGTCTGTTGCGATTTCCAATCTAACTCTACTTTATTTAAATATTCGGTTCTGATATTGTAAGAGATGGTGTTTTGTTGGTGTTTTTCTTTTTTTTGTGATACCTGAAGGTTAGTTATGTATACAGGTGGGAGTACAAGGTTTTTGGTGAGCATATCCGGTTTAAATGTGCTAAACCCGTTAATACCTCCAAAAAAGATTTCACCATTGGAGGTTTTTAGTCCCGACTGCAAAAAAAACTGATCACCCTGTAAGCCGTCTTCTTTTGTAAATTGTGTAAAATCCTTTGAGTTGATATCGTAAATAATTAGTCCACAATTGGTTGATGCGTAAACCTGATTGTTTGCATATTTTACGGCTTGTATTAAAACTCTTTCTATACCAATATCAATTTTATAGGTAGTTATATTTTCTCCGTTTTTATCGCAATGATAAATTTTTCCAAAATCGCCACCAAACCAGATGTCTTCATTTTCATCAAAATCCATGTAGGCCAGTTTGGTGATATCTACAATTTTGTTCATGGTATTTTTGGTTTCATCTAATCTGTGTATACCTGCCCGTGAAACGGAATAAATGTTCCCGCTTTTGCTTTCAAAGATCTTTGAACTCATATAGCCTAATGAATCACCAATAAAAAATTCATTTATCAACTCTTTATTCTTATTGTATAAATCAATTTCTCCATAGTTACGTGTGATCCAAAAACGATCCTTACTATCGATAAACATACTCCAAAATGAACGGTCGCTAAGTTCAACAGTATTTTGCGATGTAAAATATTCTATAGTATAAGTTTTGGTAACAGGGTAGAATTTAGTGACATTACCCTGCCAGGGAGTTAGCCAAATATTACCATCTGAATCTTCATTGATGGCTCTGATTACGTTAAAATCAGGAGGTAAAAATCTTTGCAACATTTTAAATCGTTTGGTATCCCTGTTATAAGTGAATGCACCTCCGCCGTCAGTGCCAATCCAGATTAAGCCTTGCGAATCCTCTAAAAAACAACTGTTAAAACCAAATGAGGGATAATATAAGGGTTGGTTTTTTCTAACATTGGGGATGGCAATGGGATTGTAACTATTAAAGCGTGTTTCTTTAGCATTAGAATAACTTATTCCTCCCCGGGATGTTCCTACCCAAATAATACCTTCATAATCTTTGTGAATACAGTAAATTCCATTGGATAGTAATTTGCCGTATGTTGGGTTTGAGTTTAAGATATATCTAAATCGCTTTGTTTCGCGATTAAAGATATTTATTCCTCCCTGGTCTATTCCTATAAATATATTGGTATCATCAATCTCAGTAATACAATGTATACTTGTGCCAAAAGTTCCAATTCCTTCTCTTTTTGTTGGATAAAACTTAAACTTCTTGTTATTTGGATTGAATTCTGCAAAACCAACACCAAAGTGTCCATACCAAAATCTATCCTTATCATCAATGACCAGTGTTTTATATCCTGATAAATTTGTTTGGGTGTTGGTATACGGAAAATATTCAAAGGATGAATCATTAGGGTGATATAGAAAAAGGCCGTCTTTACTGTTAGTACCAAACCACATTCTACCCTGGCTATCCCAATCTGCACACATAATATTGTTGGAGTTTAAATTGGTAATTGGTAAAGAAGTAAAGGAGTCTGTATTTCTATTATACTTGAAAATGCCTTTCTGACTTAGGATTAGAAGAGAAGAATCAGGTGCTTCAATAATATTATTAATGTATTTAGATGAAAGGTGTGTAATGCTTTCATCTCCGAAGTGGTAGTGGGCGAATTTATCTTGTTCCGGAATGTATTTATTTAATCCGCGTGCTGTACCAATCCAAAGCGTGTGATGAGAATCTTCATGAATAGATGTTACAAAATCACTACTTAATGATAAGGAGTCTTCGTCGTTATGAAGGTATTGATGCATTTCGTACCCATCATATCTCATTAGTCCAACTCTTTGGTTACCAACCCACAGGTAACCTCTGTGATCACGAAATACAGAGCGTACCATATTGGCACCAACTTCAGTTTCCACAGGTACAAACCAGTATTTTGCTTCTGTTACCTGAAACACTAAACTTAATATGATTAGAGTAAAATACTTTAACATTTAACTTATCGTATCTAACTAAAAACGAATGGTACTTAACAAATTAAGGAGCGATATAATATACTTAAAAATTACCACTTTTGCTCTATTAAATTGATGATAGATAAGCTAAAATATAAGGTGTAATGCATTTTAGTTATTAGAATAAATGAAAGATTATGTGGGATGTATTGATAGATTTTTGATTTGTGTAAAAAATTATAAAAGTTGCATAAAATAATGCTTTCCTTTGTGCTTATGTTAGAATCAATTCTTAATCCATTACATACAAATTGGTTTACATGGTGGATCACTGTTTTATGTGCATTGGTAACAGGCTTAAGTAAGAGTGGACTTAAAGGTTTTGCCATGATTAATATTCCAATTTTAGCCTATCTGTATGGAGGTATGGCTTCTGTAGGGATTCTTTTACCGTTTTTAATATTTGGCGATACATTTGCAGTCATTTATTATAGTCGCAATGCCAAATGGAAGTATATTAAAATACTTTTACCGTGGGCATTATTGGGTGTAGTATTGGCTACTTTTGTAGGTAAGTATATTAATGATGATCAGTTTAGAGATACCATTGGAGTGGCCATATTGGTTTGTTTGGTCATAATAATTTATAAGGACTATTCGGGTAAAAAAGATTCTTTTACCGATAAAAAATGGTTTTCTACTTCATTGGGGTTATCGGGTGGTTTTGCCACTATGATAGGCAATGCAGCAGGTCCTATTTTTAATTTGTACCTGATGAGTATGCGTTTGCCCAAGAATAGTTTTATTGGCACAGGAGCCTGGTTTTATTTAATGCTTAATGTGCTTAAAGTTCCTATTCATGTTTTTTACTGGAAATCCATTACAGCAAGTACTTTTCAACTAAATCTTGTGATGTTACCTGTTTTATTAGTTGGTGCCTTTACAGGAAAACAACTGGTTAAATTAATTCCGGAAAAGGCCTATCGTTTTTTTGTGTTAGGTGTAATTGCCATATCTGCCGTTTTGCTGTTCTTTAAATAATGTAGCTATTGGCATAGTTTTAAGGCATTCAGGAGATTTACTTTTTTTAAATTTAATAAGCTGTTTATTGCTAAGGTACTTTTCTGATTTGTATACTGCATATAAAACACCCTAGGGGTTTGATCTAGAGTGTTTTAACCCATAATATGCATTAGAAAATCTATTACACATTGAAATTCCTTCAAAAAAAGTCACTTCGTTACTTCACCTCAACTCACCAGAACGATGCTATGCCTCGTTTCGGTAAAGTCTTGTTTTATTGCACTTTCAATCCTCATGACGAAGTTCTAATACATAATGCGGGTTTAATTATAGTTCGTACTTACTCAATAAGCGTTACCAAATCTTCCTTGCTTTTACGCACTTTTACCAGGTTTGCCAGCCAATCGCTTTTTGTATCCCTGTAACCAATAGGCAACAGTAAGGTGCTGCGTAAACCTTTTTCGCGAAGGTTCAATATCTTATCCAAAGCATCAGGATCAAATCCTTCCATAGGAGTTGAATCTACACCTTCAAAAGCGGCTGCATTAATGGCATTTGTAAAGGCAATATAGGTTTGTTTGGCAGCGTGGTTAAAGTTTACCTCAGCATCTCTTTGGGGATAGGTTCCCAATAACATTTGGCGATAATCTTCCCACCCTTGGTTTTTAAAACCTCTTATCTCGTTGGTTAAATCAAACATCTTATTAATTCGCTCGGGAGTATAGTTGTCCCAGGCGGCAAAAACCAATAAGTGCGAACATTCAGTTATCACTGATTGATCCCAGGCTATGGCTCTAATTTGTTGCTTAATTTCATCGTTAGTTATTACTAATAATTCAAAAGGCTGTAATCCACTTGAGGTAGGAGATAAAGACGCTGCTTCAATAATATTATCAATTTTATCCTGCGCTACCTTTTCGCCATTCATTGCTTTTGTAGCATAACGCCACTTTAATTTTTCTAATAATTCCATTATATAAGCTTTAATTATTTACTGAATGTTCATTCTTTTTTTAACACTATCTATGATGTTAGGTTTAAGTCGTAACAATGTTTTTTATTTCATTAGATTCTATGATTCTTGACTCATGTTTAGCGTTTGCAAGCTTGTGCATGCATATAGCAATTTTATTGGCTTCAATGGGTCTATACTTTTTTAAACTTCCACACATAATGGGCTTAAGAAGCTTCATGACTATAGAGGCAATGTCCTCGCCCAAGCGACCTTCTGATCTGTTTCCAATAATAAGGGAAGGTCGAAGTATATAGGTGTTTTTAATTCCTTGAGATAAAACAGCTTGCTCCATTTTTCCTTTGATTCTACTGTAAAAAACATTGCTTTGGGGGTTAGCTCCTATGGCAGAAACCACAGAAAATGTATCTATACCATTTAACTTTGCGAGTGTAGCTGCTTTGTCAGGAATACCATAATCAATGGACTTATAAACACTTTGATCCTTGGTTTTTGCCTTTGTAGTGCCTATGCAACAAAACACCTCGTCACCGGTAAAATCGGATTTAAACTGGTCGAGTTCAATAATATCTCCAATGTATTCCTTCACTTTTAGAGAGGTTGATTTTACCGATTTTCGTGAAAATAATTTGATGCTGGAATACCGTTCATCATCAATTAACAGCTTTAGTAAAAGATTTCCTGTTAATCCGCTTGCGCCTAAAATTATAGCTACCTTGTTTTTCATATCTATCAATTGCTAAACTTTTATACTATCCCATGCCAACTGAAATGCTAGATGCAGCACCTCGTTATCTACTTTAAATAACTCTCTTGCATGCATATTCATTAAAAATGCCGTCGGGTAAATAGTATAAGCATATAACAGGTATGGAGAGATTTCTTTAATAATTCCTTCTGCTTGTCCGCGTTCCCATAGGCTAAACAAAGGATGTAAATATACCAATCCTTGTTCTCGCGTTTCTTCATCAATCATTGGTGTATTGTCGCACTGCGATAAAAAAGAAGATTCTTCAGGCATATCTTGTTTAAACCTTGCCATGTTTAACCATATCTGTTCAAAACATTTCTTTACAGGATTATTGGACTCATAATTTTCAAAAGCAACCTTAGCATACATTTCTTTCACGGATAGGTAAAGTTGATTGATCAAATCCTGTTTATTTTCGAAATAGAGATAGATCGTAGCAGGAGAAACCGCAGCTAGTTTGGCAATTTTTGCCATTGAAGCTTCTTGTATCCCTCCGTTATTTATCAAATGCAATGTTGCTTTTAATAAAGCTGCTTTCTTTTGTATGCTTTTCTGTAGTTTAGCCATAGTTATTTATGATGGTTAAATATTAACATCAGATAATAGTGAATGTTCATTCTTTTTTGCATTAATTTTTTAACCTCCATATTCTATACAGAAATACAGAATAGATTATTCGCGTATACACTCTTTTTATGTAGCTTTGTGTTCGCAAAACTATTTTAGTTTTATCATTCAATTTTAAATAGACAGAAAATATAAATCATGTATAAAAGAGTATTGCTTAAACTGAGCGGTGAGTCTTTAATGGGCGAACAAAACCACGGTATCGATAATAAAAGATTAGAGGAGTATGCTCAGCAAATTAAGGAGATCACAGAGCTGGGGGTTCAGGTAGGAATTGTTATTGGTGGTGGAAATATTTTCAGAGGTCTGAGTGGAGCTGCAGAAGGTTTTGATCGTTACCAGGGCGACCAGATGGGAATGTTAGCTACGGTAATTAATAGTTTGGCACTAAAGTCATCTTTAAATAATGCAGGCGTTAAGGCAAGGGTTTTAACAGCCATAAGAATGGAGCCTGTGGGGGAGTTTTATTCTCAACCTAAAGCTATTGAAGCATTGGATAATGGTGAGGTGGTCATTCTTTCTGCAGGAACAGGTAATCCTTACTTTACTACAGACACAGGTTCTTCTTTAAGAGGTATTGAAATTAAAGCGGATGTAATGCTTAAAGGAACCAGGGTGGATGGTGTTTATACTGCTGATCCGGAAAAAGACCCAACGGCAACTAAGTTTGATGAGATTACTTTTGATGAAATTTATAATCGTGGCTTAAAGGTGATGGACTTAACGGCAACAACCATGTGTAAAGAAAATAATTTACCAATTATTGTATTTGATATGGATACGCCGGGTAACCTTGTTCGCGTAATTAAAGGTGAAAAAATCGGAACCTTGGTGAAGAATTAAGCTTTTCAATTATTAAGATATTTCGGACCCGTTCGAGCTATACAATAGGTAAGCCAGAGCGGGTTTTTTGTTGTTAGACCTTTTCCAAAGTTTAAAACTTTGGAAAAGATACCTTCATAACAGTTATAGTTTATCAAGTCAAGAAAGTTTTTTATTCTACAACCATCGCTCAAAAAATATTTTATTACTTTTGCAATGTTTTGGTGGATTTTCCTTTTCAGGGAAAGCCTTAAAATGGGAATCCGGTGCTTCATTCATTTGAAAATTCCGGAGCTGTACCCGCAGCTGTAAGTCCTTTATAGTTATTGAGAATTCTTATGCCACTGTCGAATGAATAAAGATGGGAAGGCCTCAGTAACAGGACGAGCCAGAAGACCTGCCAATAACATCAATGCTTTCGGGAAAAAAGGCGAAATGATATCTCACCGACTTCATTTTTCTTTTGTATACATGCAATTAGCGTATGGCTATTGTTGTGGGCTATATACCATTAGCATTGCTTTTGATTTGATTTTTTATATTAAAGCGAAATATATGCAAAAGCAGTCTGTAATTATTTTAGGACATGGCAGTAAGTCTGCGCATGCCATTGAAGATTTTAACTATGTGGTGAATATTCTGAAACAAAAGATGGATCACCCATTTGTTTTTGGTGCACATATGGAAATGGCTCAACCTTCACTCGAAGAAGTAGTTGAAAACATGAACAATGAGGGGGTTGAAAAAGTAACCATCTTACCATACTTTTTATTCAACGGAAATCATATTAAGGAAGATATTCCTGAAAAAATAGAGCTGTTAGAAAAAGCTTACCCGGGGATCAACTTTAGTTTTGGAACGCCCATAGGAAAAGAGCCTATGATGGCCGATATCATGTTGAAGAAAGTATTGGAACTCGCTTAGTATGCTTAAAAAACTATTGATTGTGCTGGTGCTGTTATTGTATCCTGTACTGGGTTATGGTATGCATATAGCAGAGGGCTTTTTACCTGTAAAATGGGTATTGATTTGGTGGCTTGTTTATCTTCCGTTTTTGTTTTTTGGTGTCAAACATTTAAAACAGATTTTAGAAGAATGTTCTGCTGCTAAGTTGCTTTTTGCTGTGGCAGGAGCTTTTGTATTTGTGTTATCCTCTTTAAAATTGCCATCAGTAGCAGGAAGTAGTTCTCATTTAACAGGAATTGCTTTGGGAGCCATATTGTTTGGTGCTTCCTCAATGTCGATAATTGGTTTTATAGCCTTGTTGTTTCAAGCTATTTTGCTGGCGCATGGCGGTATCACCACATTAGGAGCCAATGCTTTTTCTATGTCGGTAGCCGGAGCTTTTACAGCAGTTTGGGTGTATAAAGGATTTAAAATAATGGCTCTGCCACAGTGGCTCAGTGTTTTTGTGGCAGCATTTTGTTCAGACCTGGTTATTTACATCTGCACTTCAGCGCAATTGGCATTGGCCTTTCAGTCAGCACAAAGCACTTTGCTCGAAAGTATGCTAAAGTTTTTATCGGTGTTTGCAGTTACCCAGTTGCCTCTGGCTTTGCTTGAAGGTATTTTTACGGTATTTGCTTTTCGCCTGATTCAAAAGTATAGTTGGTCTGATATTATATCCATTAATCCATCACTGAAATAGCATGACTAAGAAGAAAATAATTATGCCTTATGTATTGGTATTTCTACCTGGTTTATTGGTGATTGCCTTTCAGGTTTTTATGTCCGGTTTTTTTAGCGAACATACTGGCACCGATGATCAGTCTGTGGATGTGATCAGGCAAATAGCACCCAATTATACACCTTGGTTTGATAATGTTTTGGAGTTTGATAATGAATTATCGGAACCTTTGCTCTTTATACTTCAGGCATCTGTAGGGATAGGGATCATCGCATTGTATATCATAAAACAACATCGAAAAAAAGTATGATGCTCATCTCTCAAATATATCGTCACCAACATAAACTATCACAACTTCCTATATGGATTCGTGCTATTTATGTTTTACCATGCTTTGTATTGGTACTATGTAACAAGTCGGAGCTTTTTAATGCTTTAGTTTCGGTGGTTTATTTGGCTTTAAGTATAGTTGTTACCGGAGTTAGCCTTAGGCAAATGCTTTTATTATTCAGGGCACCTCTGTTTTTTATTGTAACAGGTTGCCTGACTATAGCTTTAACATTTAATGACCCACATCCTTTTTTTACGTATAAGGGTTTTTCTTTTGGATGGGCACAGGGGAACCTGTCTGTTGCTGTACAAGCTTTCTCGCGAAGTATGGCACTGGTGAGCATGGTATATTTTGGTTTGTTAACGCATACTATTTCTGAGATAGCTGAGGCTTTAAAATATATACGCGTTCCAAAGATTTTAATTGAGCTTTTTATACTCACTTTTAAGTTCATCGAAAATCTGATGAGGAGTGCGCAACAGATGTATACGGCACAAAAGTGTCGATTGGCTTATAACGGTCGGAAACGGTTGAAATCACTTTCTATTTTGGTTTTTGCCATATTACGCAATGCCATTGCGCAAACAAGTCAGCTACAAGTGGCCATGGAGTCACGATTATTAGATGATAAGTTCGATTTTATACACCCAAAGTATAAATACCATCCTTTTGATGTTATTTGGCCGACCATGATAACCTATATTCTGTTTGGTTCATTTTTAATTATACGTTATTATGGATGGTAATATCATAGAATTAAATAATGTGACTTATCAGTATCCATCTGGCGCTATGGCTTTAAATGGAGTTGATTTAAAACTACCCCGGGGGAAAAAAATTGCTTTGCTGGGAGCTAACGGAGCAGGAAAATCTACTTTATTATTGCTCTTAAACGGTATACTAAAACCAAGCATTGGGTTGTTAAAATATCAAGGATGCAATTACAGATACAAGAAAAAAGATTTAAAGGACCTAAGGCGTAAGGTGGGTTTACTTTTTCAGGATTCAGATCATCAATTGATAGCCCCTACGGTTTATGAAGAGATTTCTTTTGGGCTATGTAATCTTTATGATGATAAAGCCCTTGTGCGAAGTAAGGTAGAGGAGAGTATTCATGATTTTTGTCTGGAACGTATCCGTAATAAATCACCTCATCAGCTTAGTGCCGGACAAAAAAAGAGGGTTTGCCTTGCATCAATCATAGCCATGCAGCCTGAACTTTTAGTGTGCGATGAGCCATCTTCTAACCTTGATCATAAGCATACAGAAATTACTTTTAAGATATTAAATAAGCTTCAGGGAAAAGGGAAAACTATACTCATATCTACTCATGATGTGAACCGAGCATATGCCTGGGCTGATGTTGTGGTACTAATGAAAGAGGGGGAAATTTTAATTACAGGAGCCCCCAATGAGGTTTTTAGCAATAAAAGTTTAATGGAAAAAGCAGGAATAAAACAACCCATTCTGGTGGAAGCTAGTCAGGCATTGTGGCCCGATATTGACCAAACAGAATTCCCCAAAGATATTACAGCATTTAAAAAACTTTTAAACCAGGTGTCATGCGCGGATTTGTCATAGCAGGTACCAATAGTGGTTGCGGTAAAACAACTACTGCCATGGGACTAATGGCTTTGCTCAAGTCCAAAGGTCATCCCATAGCTCCTTTTAAAGCTGGCCCTGACTACATCGACCCATTGTTTCATCGTAAAATTTTGGGTAAACCATCGTACAACCTCGACAGCTATATGCTTTCGAAGTCTGCCATAACTTATTTATTTAAAAAGCATACCACCAACAACAGCATTGCTATTGTAGAAGGAGTAATGGGGATGTACGATGGTATGGGTGTAGAAGCTTTTGGTAGTACATATGAATTGAGTCAGAAGCTAAACTTACCCGTCATTCTGGTAGTCAACTGTAAAGGGCTGTATCAGTCGGTGGCTGCTATTGTAAAGGGATTTGCAGGTTTAAAAGATGATGCCGGGGTAAAGGGTGTGATTTTTAATCATTGCCCGAGTGCCGGTTATTACAATTTTTTAAAATCATTGGTTGAAAAGGAATGTCAGGTTTCGTGTGTGGGATATATTCCTTCAAATAAATCTTTTGCTTTGGAAAGCAGGCATCTGGGGCTTGTGCAGGCAGAGGAAGTGGAAGGTTTTACTGAGAAGGTGCAAGAATTGGTTAATATCCTGAAAGAAACAATTGATATTGATAAGTTATTGGAAATTAATCATTTAAGATCACTACCTGAAGTTCAGTTTGAATTACCAAATATTAATTTATCAGGCTTGCATATTGGAGTGGCTTACGACAAGGCATTCAGGTTTTATTATCAGGATAACCTGGAACTGTTGCAAGAGCTGGGAGCCCAACTGCATTTTTTTAGTCCGTTAAAGGATAAGGTTCTTCCTGAGCAAGCAAACTGCTTGTATTTAGGCGGAGGATACCCAGAGGTTTTTGCAAAGGAACTTTCAGGTAACCAAACTCTTTTGGATCAGATAAAAACGAAAGCTCAGAAGGGCATGCCCATATATGCAGAATGTGGTGGATTAATGTATTTAGCCCATTCCATTATTGATTTAGAAGAGGGCAAACATAAAATGGCGGGTGTTTTTAATGCATCGGTGCAAATGACCCGGCGATTACAGAAGTTTGGCTATGCCAACCTTACTTACCAGGGGTATTCCACAAAATGTCATGAGTTTCATCGTTCTAAAGTGGTTGTAAGTGATAAGGCATGTAATTACAGTGTTAAATATCAACTCAGTAAACCTGACAGGGATTTAGAATGGACTTGTGGCTTACAATACAATAATAGTTTAGCAGGATATGCTCACGTTCATTTCTATTCAAACTTTCAATTTTTAAAACAAATAGTTCAGCTATGGAAAAAAGCAATTATATAAATCTTAGTCCAACAGGTATTGAAACAGATAGTATGCAGATCATTTCCAGGGAATTATCGCATTTGCGTTTGCCGGAGGAATTGGATGCTATCATAAAAAGAGTAGTGCATACTACTGCTGATTTTGAATATGCACATTTGTTCGAAGCCAGTGGTAATGCAGTAGTTAATGCTCGTTCAGCTTTGCAGCAGGGGTGTAAGATATATGCCGATACAACAATGATAACGGCCGGAATTAGTAAACCATCATTGGCTAAACTTGGAGTTGAAGTGGAGTGTTTTGTTCATCATCCGGAGGTGAGTAAAGAGGCTAAAGGGCAGGGTATTACCCGTTCTATATGTGGTATTAATAAGGCTGCGGCCGATAAAGAATTTAAAATATTTGTTATAGGAAATGCGCCAACTGCATTGGTGCGTATTTGTGAGTTAGCCAAAACAGGCAATATAAAACCCGACCTGGTTATTGGTGTTCCGGTAGGATTTGTAGGGGCTGCAGAGTCAAAAGAAATGTTGAAAGAATCCGGACTTCCATATATGATTGTGAGAGGAAGAAAAGGGGGCAGTACTGTTGGGGTGGCTATTCTAAATGCTTTGTTATACAGTCTGGTAAAAAGAGATTAATGCAAATTCAGGCATCTGATAAAAAAGAATTAAGGAGTGGTTTAACTACTGGCACTTGTGCTGCTGCTGTGGCCAAAGCCTCTGCATATATGCTGATCAATAATATGATCATCGATCATGTGTATGTGACCTTGCCTTCGGGGAAGGAAGTCTTGTTGGAGTTAAAGGATGTGCTGCTTACCAGTGATTTTGCCCAGTGTACCACTGTTAAAGATGCCGGTGATGATCCGGATATTACCAACGGAATAGAGCTTATTGGTAAAAGTTCTTTTGTTGATGGTAAGCAAATCTCCATTAAAGCGGGGAGAGGTATAGGAGTTGTGACCAAACCGGGATTATCAGTAGAAATAGGACAGCCTGCCATTAATCCGGTACCTCTAAAAATGATTCAACAGTCCATTGCTGAAGTGGTGGGCAATACTGCCGGGGTTGAAGTTGAAATTAGTATACCTGAGGGGGAGCGTCTGGCACAAAAAACTTTTAATCCCCGACTTGGAATAGAGGGAGGAATATCCGTGCTAGGAACCACAGGTATTGTAAAGCCAATGTCTGAAGAAGCGCTTAAAGATTCTTTGGTTATCCGATTAAGGCAATTGGCAGCTTATGGTCACCAACAGGCCATATTTACGCCTGGTAATTACGGACAGGCATTCTCAAAAGATAACCTCAATATCGAAGAGGAGCAAACGGTGCTTACCAGTAATTTTATTGGTTTTATGCTCGAAAATGCACTGCGATTGGGTTTTAGAAGGGTCGTGTTGGTTGGGCATTTGGGCAAGTTGGTAAAGGTGGCGGCAGGTATATTTCATACCCATAGTAAAGTAGCAGATGCGCGTAACGAGGTATTGGCAGCCAACTACTTTCTATTTTCTAAGGATGAAGTGGTTTTTGACAAAATAATGAATGCCAACACAACGGAAGAAGTGGTTGAATTTATTGAGGATAAGACTTTCTGGCATTTTTTAGTTAAACGAATTAAAGACAGGGCACAGCAGCATGTGCACCATGAATTGGAAGTTGAAGTGGTGTTGTTATCTCAAAAAGCAGGTTTGTTGGCTCAAACATCAAAGGCAAAACAAATAATGGAGGCAGTTAAAAATGGAGCATAACAAAAGCAGCCTGTGTATATGTGGAATAGGACCTGGATGCGCTGATTTAATTTTGCCCATTGTTTTTCAAAGAGTAAAAAATGCCGATCTGCTTATAGGTGGAGAAAGGCACTTGGAAATTTTTTCTGAATATAGTAAGCCGGGACTTGTATTTAAAGGCAGGTTAAGTCAGTTAAAAAAGGATATAGATGCAAATGAGGGTAAGCAGGTGGTGATACTGGTGTCGGGAGATGTAGGTTTTCATTCCTTGCGGCGATATGTTAAGCAGGAATTTTCTGATCGAAATATTGAATTGTTGCCGGGTATTAGTTCTTTTCAGTATATGTACGCCAAGGTAGGTTTGGGGTATGAGCATGCTTTTTTAGGCTCTGTGCACGGGAAAGAATTTAATTTTATGGAGAAGCTAAAAGGTCATAGCTCGGTGTTTTTATTAACTGATGCAATGAATAATTGGAAAGCCATTGCACAACAGTTGGTTAATTGTGAGATGGGTGAACTGACTATGCATATAGGCAATAATTTGTCCTATCCCGATGAAACAATTATAAGTTGCCTGGCCAAAGAAGTTAAGGATATCAAAGAGAACTTTAAGCTTTGTAGTGTAATCATAGAAAATCAATACTGATCGACTAATATAGTATAGAGTAATAAATGTATCGGAATAGAGATGTTATAGAGTAATTAGCACCGTATGGGTAACTAAACCGCCTTGCATTAAAAAGTGTTAAGAAAATCAGTAATCGTAGCGAATGAAAGAAAAGCTGTTTGAGCTTTAGCGAGTTCTTTTCTTTTCGCGGAGAGCATTGATTTTTAACTTTTTCATGCCAGCGGCGGGATTTTTTGTTTCCTTTTTTTTCCTGAAGAAAAAAAGGAAAAGCCCGTCGGCTAGAGACAAATATTCAATAATAAACAAGCTTGAGAAATTTAACTGGTTACAAGTGATAAAAATGACCATAAAAGAAAAGAGAACCTAATGAAGGATACTGATTTTATTCGTGGGGAAGTACCCATGACCAAAGAAGAGATACGATCAATTGTGCTCAGTAAACTCGATTTACAGCATGATGATTGCCTGATGGATATTGGTGCAGGAACAGGATCTGTATCCATCGAAGCAGCCATGCAACTTACCAGTGGCCGGGTATTGGGCATAGAGCATAAAACAGAGGCTGTTGAACTCATCAAGCAGAATATGGCTAAGCATAAGGTTTCAAATCTTCAGGTGGTTCAAAGCAAAGCGCCTGAAGGAATGGAAAATGTAGTTGCGTATAATAAATTTTTTATAGGGGGTAGCGGAGGTAATTTACCCGCAATACTTTGTACGATTTTAGATGAGGCACCACGTAAAAGTATCATTGTAGTTACAGCTATTTTATTGGATACGATGAGTACGGCTTATGATTTTTTTAAGACCCATGATTTCGATTTTGAGCTCATTCAGGTGGGAGTCAGTAAAGTTGAATCCGGTAAAAAAGCAGCCATGCTATTGGCACAGAATCCAATTTTTATCATCACAGCAACAAAAAAGTAAGCTTATATGCAACAAGATAATAGCAAGAAGGGAATTTTATACGGTATTGGTATTGGTCCGGGTGATCCGGACCTGTTGACCATTAAAGCGGTTAAAATACTGGAAAAGGCAGACGTTATTTGTGTGCCTAAATCAAAAGAGCAGGCCAGTACGGCTTTGGCTATTGTAAGTAAATATTTAAAAGATACCGCAGTGGTGGAGCCCATGGTATTTTCAATGTCAAAAGATATAGAAAAGCGTATTGAATCGAGAAAAGAAAATGCACGTCTAATTGAGCAAAAGCTAGATGATGGACAAATAGTGGTGTTTTTAACGCTGGGCGATCCTATGCTATATAGTACGTATAGTTACGTGCTGGAGCATTTAAAAACAGGCTGCCTGATTGAAACCATTCCGGGTATTTATTCTTTTTCGGCTATCAGCAGTTTGCTTTCGCTTCCTTTGGTTAAAGGAGATGATAAGCTTGCGGTGATTTCTTCATGGGACGAAGGAGCTTTAAAGATGATAGAATCTGCAGATACCGTTGTATGTATGAAAATATCAAGCTTTCATACAGATCTATATGCTTTCTTGAAGGAGTCTAAGGACTATAATTTTGTGATGATTACCAATGCAGGAAAGGATACGCAGGAGGTATTTCACTCAAGAGAAGTGCTTCGGGAGAAAGTACCTTATTTTTCTACCGCGATTATTCAAAAACAAAAAACATTACAACCTAAAATACTCGCATCATGTCAAATGTAATTTTTGTAGGAGCAGGCCCGGGCGATCCGGAGTTAATTACAGTAAAGGGCCAAAAGGCTGTTCAACAGGCCGATATTATTATTTATGCAGGTTCGTTGGTGCCCAAAGCGGTTATTGAAGATCGAAAGGCAGACGCAGAGGTTTTTAATAGTGCCACCATGGATTTGCAGGAAATCATAGAAGTTATGAAACGCGGCTACGAACAGGGTAAATCTGTAGCGCGTGTTCATACTGGAGATCCTTCTATTTACGGATCTATCAGGGAACAGATTGAAGAGTTGGATAAGTTAAAAATTCCACATCAGGTGATTCCTGGTGTGAGTTCCTTTGTAGCTACAGCAGCTGCTTTGCAAAAGGAATTTACCGTTCCGGGTATTTCTCAAACGGTTATCTGTACGCGTATGGAAGGTCGCACTCCGGTGCCAGAGCTTGAGAAAATTGAGAAGCTGGCTTCGCACAAAACATCCATGGCTATTTTTTTAACGGTTCAAATGATAGATAAGTTGGTGGATCAGTTAACAATTCACTATCCCGAAACAACACCAATTGCGGTGGTGCAAAGAGCTAGTTGGCCCGATCAGATAATTGTTAGAGGGACATTGCAGGATATTGCAGCTAAAGTAAAAGAGGCCAGTATTACCAAAACGGCCATGATTTTGGTGGGCGACTTCCTAGGAGATAACTATGATAATTCATTGTTATATGCATCTCATTTTACCCATGAGTATCGCGAAGGTAAAAAGAAGTCTTAAATCTTTACACATATGTTCCAGCTTGCCGGCAAATGTCAATATGTTAATGATTTATAATAATTTACTAGCTGTAAATATTGCAGGGTTGGCCTGAGCAAGAGACCGGGCCAGAGTAGGCGGAAGGCCTTCAAAAGGGTACTTGAGGAGAATGTGTGTTGGCCGGAATTGAAGGCTGTAGCGGGAGGAAGGATTCTCTTGGTCTAGAGTTTTTTGCTTACTTTTTGGGGCGATGCCAAAAAGTAAGTAAGGGTTTGGGACAAAGTCCCAATATTAAGAGATTCAAGGAATGAATCTCTTAACTAATTGGCATTGGCTGGCAGGCTGTTAGGTTGAATCTTGATATTATAAAAATATGATAGCCATTATCTCCATAAGTAAAAACGGAAACGAATTAGCATTGAAGTTGGCCGATCAGCTCACTGATGCGGTTTGTTATACCTTGCCTAAATGGCAGCATGATAGTTTTGAGTCTATCCAAGGTCGATTGAAAGATTTTTGTGAGGTTTTGTTTGCCAAACACGAAAGCTTGATTTTTATTATGGCCAGTGGGATAGTGGTGCGAAGTATTGCACCCTGGATAAAAGACAAAACCACAGATCCTGCTGTTTTGGTGATGGATGAAAAAGGACATCATGTGATCAGTCTGTTGTCGGGTCATTTAGGAGGAGCCAATGTCTTATGCCTTAAAATAGCTAAGCTTATCTCTGCGAATCCTGTTATCACCACAGCATCGGATGTGAATGATCTGCCATCGGTTGATATGCTGGCAAAATCAAAAGGTTTGGTCATCGATAGCATGACGGATGCCAAAGAAATAACAGCTATGATCGTGAATGGAGAAAAAGTGACGTTGAAGGATGAGTATGGTATTTTTTTAGAAAACCCTTTACCTATGATAGAAGGTGAAGCACAGGGGTTGCTCGTTGTCTCCAATAAAAAGAGTATAAGTGAATCAACTCCATTTGCTCAATTGATTCCCAAAAATATATACCTGGGTATTGGGTGTAAACGAAATACTGAACCTGAGCATTTGTTCAGGTTTATCCAGGATACACTGGATGACATGAATTTAGATGAAAGAAGTATTCAATCTATATCATCCATTGATGTAAAATCAGATGAGGATGCTATTCATAGAGCAGCAGAACGACTTAACGGTACGTTGACGTTTTATCCAAAAGAAGAATTGCAAAAGGTGGATCATTTGTTTGATGGATCTGAGTTTGTAAAATCAACCGTTGGTGTGGCTTCTGTAAGTACAACCTCGGCCTATTTAAGCGGGGGTAAAAAGGGTAGTTTTTTATTGAAGAAAAAGAAAAAAGACGGAATGACTTTGTCAGTATTTAGAAAGAAAAATATTTAAAACTGACCGTTTATTGTATCAAAACAATTATTGCAGTAAGTGAAGGTAGAGTCAAGGTTACTAAAGCAATATTCTATAATAAAAAAATAAAGTTGGGGTTATAGGTAATGCCTTTAACTTAAGCAAAAGTACCGGAGCTGTAAATCAGGCAGGGTTGGGCAGAGCAAGAGACCGGGCCGGAGTTTGCGTGAGGTCTTCAAGAGGGCACTTGAGGAGGATGTGTGTCAGCCTGAATTGAAGGCTGATGCGGGAGGAAGGATTCTCTTGTTCTAGAGCTTTTTGCTTTCTTTTTGGGGCGATGCCAAAAAGAAAGTAGGGTTTTGGGACAAAGTCCCAATATTAAGAAAATCAAAAAGTGATTTTCTGAAGTGAATAGTATGTATTTAAAGGTATAGGGGTGAAATCCCTAAAATGGAATTTAGTCATTGAAATAATTTAAATAATGCAAGGAAAAATATACGTTGTAGGTACAGGTCCGGGAGATAAAGATTTTATCTGCCCACAGGCCATCTCAGTAATGAATGCAAGTGATGTAATTGTTGGGTATAAAACATATATTGAGTTGGTTAAACCTTTCATGCCCAATAAAGAATTATTGTCTTCCGGCATGAAAAAGGAGGTGGACAGGTGCCTGGAAGTACTTAGGCTTGCCGAAGAAGGAAAAACGGTTAGTCTGATAAGCAGTGGTGATCCGGGAGTGTACGGCATGGCAGGTATCATGATTGAGGTGGTGGCTGAAAAAAAATCGGAGGTTCAGGTTGAAATTGTTCCCGGAATTAGTGCTGCTTCATCAGCTGCTTCGCTGCTGGGAGCTCCTCTAATGAACGACTATGTGGTCATTAGCCTGAGCGATTTATTAACACCATGGGAACTCATCGTAAAAAGGCTTAATGCCGCCGGTATGGGCGATTTTGTGGTAAGTATGTACAATCCGCGTAGTAAAACCCGTATCAGACACCTGGAAGTTGCCGTTGAAACTTTATTGAAATATCAAAGTTCTGACACTCCTGTAGGTATAGTTAAACATGCTATGCGCGAAAAACAGGAGGTGATTATCACGGATTTGAATCGTGTGCTGGATCAGGATATTGATATGTTTACAACTGTGATTGTGGGTAATTCGCAAACCAAAGTCATTAATGGGAAAATGGTAACGCGGAGGGGCTATAAAGTATGATTTGGGTGATTGGCGGAACGAGTGAAGCAAATCATATTGCTAAAATGTTATCGGATGAAGGTTATCGGGATATGCTGGTTTCTACAACAACGGCTTATGGAACTGAACTGGCTCAAAAAAACGATGTCAAAGTAATTCAGGAATTATTACAACCTGAACAAATGAAAGCGTTGATTGACGAGAATAACATTAGCTTAGTGATTGATGCAAGCCATCCTTTTGCACAGGAAGTATCAATGAATGCCATAAAGATTTGTCAAGAGTCTAGGTGTTGCTACATACGCTATGAACGTAAATCTTCTCAATTTAAAGATGCTAAGTATTATTCATCCTATGCGCAATTAATAGAGGTTCTGCAAAAAACTCAGGGGCGAATTCTTTTAACCATTGGCTCAAAGCATGTACATTTGTTTAAGGATTTCTCTGATGAACGTATTGTTGCGCGCGTTTTGCCGGTTGTAAAAAGTATTCAGTTATGTGAAAAGGCAGGTTTAAAAGCCCACCAAATCATTGCCACCAAGGGTCGGGTAGAAAAGTTGACGAATATGGCTTTGATGCAGGAATATGATATTAAGCATTTAGTGACTAAAGATTCCGGTACAACCGGAGGATTACCGGAAAAGATTTCTGCAGCGCAAGAATTAGGCGTTTCTGTGCATATTTTAGAAAGACCTCAGTTGGATTATCCTCACGTGGTTTTTTCATATAATGAGTTAATGAATCAAGTTAAATCAAGAACATTTAATTAAAAATAACATGAGTTTCTTACCAATATCTATCAATATCACCAATAAAAAAATACTCATCCTAGGAGCAGGTAAAGTGGCTGCGCGAAAAGTAAAACACTTGCTGCCGTTTACTTCTAATATTACGGTAGTTGCTCCTGAAATTAGTGATGAGATGAAGCAATTTTCTGAGGTTGATATCATAGAATCAGCATACGATAAAAAGTATTTAGAAGGCGCTTTTTTGGTTTATGCATGTACCGATAATACTGAGGTTAATGATCAGATTATTTGTGAAGCAGAAGAAGCTGGTAAATTGTGCAACAGGGTTGATAAGGGACCGGAGTCTCACTTTCATTCACCTGCTATTATCGAAACAGAAGATATGGTAGTGGCGGTAAACACCAAGGATAGAGACATTAGAAAGATGGTGGCCTTTAAAAATGAATTGAAGGAGCATATCGATGAGAAAATAGAATTGCAAAAGCAGAAAGTAAATCAAAAAGGGAAAGTGTATTTGGTTGGTTTCGGACCCGGTAATCCGGATCTTCTGACAAAAAAAGGAGAGAAACTCTTACAGCAGGCGGATGCTATCTTTTATGATGATTTATTGGATGCGGATGCCTTAAGTAAGTACCCTGGTGAAAAAACTTATGTAGGTAAGCGTCGCGATAATCATAGTAAAGAGCAGAGTGAGATTAACGATATTTTGCTAAAGGCTGCTCAAGAAGAAAAAATGGTGGTGCGTCTAAAGGGTGGAGATCCGCTAATTTTTGGCAGAGGAGGAGAGGAGCGACTTTACCTTGAAAAGAATGGGGTTGAGGTTGAAATTATACCGGGCATTAGTTCTGCCATAGCAGCTGCGGCTTATGCCAACATACCACTAACACACCGGGGAATATCTTCGTCAGTGGCATTTGGAACAGCCCATGGTAAAAACAGCTATAAAATCTTAGAATCAGACACCTCCGTATATTATATGGGGGCTAAGAA
Source organism: Labilibacter sediminis (assembly GCF_005877885.1). Classification (GTDB taxonomy): domain Bacteria; phylum Bacteroidota; class Bacteroidia; order Bacteroidales; family Marinilabiliaceae; genus Saccharicrinis; species Saccharicrinis sediminis. Next base: position 186,234 of record NZ_VCHY01000003.1, on the reverse strand, counting down.
TATTAAAGAAATAGCGCAGAAATATCTTGATAAAAACTATCCTGCCGATTATCCGGTAGGGCTGGTGCACAAGGCCAGTTTACCTGATCAGGAAGTCATTAAAACCAATATCACCGAAATAGCAGAAGGAAGAGTAGAAATTAAAAGTCCGGTGATTTCTATTTTTGGTAATACTGTTGAATATGAGAGGGAGTTAAGGAAAAGGACCGAGTAACAAATAATAATATTAAAATTCGTAATTCTAAAACTACCTTGGATATTCTCCGCCATCTTCATTCTGCATCACGTCATCTGCAAACTTGATTCGCCATCTGCATGTTTGATGCTGAATTACTAGATGGTTGACCTGCGATCTGCAACCGGGAGAGAGAATTACTAGAGGGGTGAGTTGCCATCTGTAAAGGTGAGGTCAATTTCTGCAAGGGTGACCCGTCATCTTGCGGGTTACAGAAGGTTTTTAATTTAAAATGAGGTCGCCTTTTTATAAAAGCAGCCTCATTTGTAATGATCTTTAAAAGTGTAATAGATTTTCTAATGCATAAAGCGGGTTTAATTACCAGAAATACAATTTTCAGATAAGAAATTAGCCGCTTCATTTTCTTGAACTTTAATTGTATCCTGTCCTCTTTTTATATAGTTAGTATAAACACTTATTTAGGAGTAAAAATGATTACATTTTATTGTAATTTAACAGCATTGGATTAAATTCATTTTTGGCAAAAATATACCAGGCTGCAACTGACACAAAACCTCTATCCGGTTCTACCCATTCATAACCTCCCTCTTTGTTAAAGGTATAAGGTAAGCTACATGTTTCTACACCTTCTATGGTTTGATTTATCAGAAACTTATCCAGCTGGTTGGCATAAAAATAGCCTCTATATTTATCGCCACAAGTAATATAAGCGCAAGCAATATGGCCTGTGCCATCTAACCAAATATTGTTCATGTTTATATCTGGTCCATGATAAAATCCCATGGCTTTTTGATTATTTACTTTCACAATTTTTCTGAACCGAAAATCATATTCCGGAATATTCAATAAATGTGCATATTCTTTACCATAGGCCAAAACTCTCCATGTGTAGAGATCTAAAGGAAGATTTACCCCGTTAATTTGTTTATCTAACCATACACTTATTTTATCTGCATATTCTTTCTTGTCAAGTAGTTTCATTACTGCATATGCATCAATATTACCTTCTGGATGTCCGAACCCTTCGTGCAGTTTCTGATCGCCGTTGCGCCAACCATGACCAACATAGCCGCCTTGTTCACCTTCATCAATATACCAGTCAATTAACAGATCCTGAAGCAAGCCAATCATTTTATCATATTTTTGGCTTTGGGTTGCTTTTTTATGATGTAAAAAGGCAATTAACAGCCAGGCATTATCACCCATCCAACGACTGCTGTTATCACGGTTGTAGTAAGGTAATATTCCTTTTTCTTCATAAATATTGGTGAATTGATAAAAACCACGTGCTTCTTTCTTGTAGAAAAAGTTTTGAAGGTTTTGAATCTTATTGTTTTTCTTTGTAGCTAAACTGTAATAATCTAAAATCCGCTCTGCTCTTTCGTATTCTTCTTTAACAATGAATGCCATAGCAACAAGGGCGTTGTTGAAAGTAGAAACTTCATTGTTTTCCATAGAGGGCAACAATTGCTGTTCCGGGGATGAGGTATCCTGTATTACTTTTAAGTATTCTAACACTTTCGGATTTTCAGGAATAAGAACTGAATCTCTTCGAAGAAAAAATCCGAAACCCGCGTGTTGACTTAAACTATCGATTACAGGACCTGCTTTGGGAAGAAAAGTTTTGGGCATTGTGGCATCGAAATGTATTTTATCAATCCATATATTTCCCGCTCCTGTGCCCGAAATTGCAATTTCAAAGCTCTTCAAATTATCCAATACATCATCTTCCCCTCCCCACCAATACTCAATATTGTTGGGATATATTACAATTTTTGTCCAATCTTTGAACTCATCTTTTAACAATAGTTTCTTTCCAAAAATCGATCCATTTATATCAATGAATTTAAATTCAATATAGTCGTTGCTATTGGCTTTAAGATTAAAAACTAAAGGATTTTTATTGAATTTTATTTCGTCGGTAAAATCTGTAATTAATGAAACCCAGCCTATCTGATTTGCATTTTCTCCGTCATTCAGATTATAGGTAATTTTATTGAAGTGTTTTGTGCCGTTTTCAATTTGATTAATATCAATATAACACGCCTCATTGAATTTCTGAATATCCCACTTTGAATGATTGATAACCTGGGAATTTACATTAAAATTAATAGCACTAAATATGGATATAAGTGCAAATAGTTTTTTTTTCATATACTCTAATTTAATTATAAGATTCTAGATCACTTTTTGAGTAGAGCGATTGTTATTTTTACAGGTTGAGATTGCATTTTCAAAATTATACGTATGAACCCGGAATATGCATTAGCTAATCTATTGCACATTGAAACTACTTTAAAACAAATCGTTTTACTCACTTGCTTCAACTCACCATAGCGGTGCTATGCCTCGTTTCAGTAAGTGTTTGTTTTATTGCATTTTCAATGTTCATAACGAAAATCTAATGCATAATCCGGGATGAACTACTCTGGGAAATTAACCAGATTCCAACTTTTAAGAGAAGATTTCACCTTTAGGAGAGTTGCAGGAATAGCAACAAGGCAATAAAATAGACTAAAAATGCCTAAATATAGTATATGTTGATCTTTGTTATGTCCGTAATGTATCGTTCTAATGAATAGTTTATCAAGGTTTTGAGAAGGAAAGGATGTTTTTGAGTAGGAAATATTATCTAAATGTTAATCAATAATTTCAATCTGACTTACATTAATTATCAATCATGAAATCAAACAATATATACTTCATTGTATGGGTATAATTGAGGTATATTGTTTATTGCTGGTTTGATAGCAGTCTGAGTTTGTTTGTTAAATCATTTAAAAAAAATAAAAATAGCTTGTAACTTTATCTTTCTTTGGGCGTCACACCCATAAACCGACTGCTAATCTGGATGACAGTAAAAGAATACAATAAAAGCGTAGAGCAGTATTCGGATAATGTTTATCGTTTTATTCTGAAAAATATTAAGGACACAGAAAAAGCGAAGGATATTGTTCAGGATACCTTTGAAAAGGTGTGGAAGAATCATCAGGATATCTCGTTTGCAAAAGCCAAGAGTTACCTGTTTTCTACAGCCTATCATACGCTTATTGATTCCATAAGGCGCGATAAGTATAAGGCCGAGTGGGATAAGGCTGATGAAAATAAGTACTTAACCAACGAATCTTATTCAGACGTGAATGAAGTGCTTCATCAGGCTTTGGACAGACTGCCTCCAGATCAGAAAAATGTAATATTGTTGCGTGATTATGAAGGGTATTCTTACAAGGAGATTGCTGACATCACAAATTTAACAGAAGCGCAGGTAAAGGTTTATATTTTTAGAGGTCGACAGTTTTTGAAGAATTACATTGGTAAAATTGAAGTTTTAGTTTGAATGATGGTATCCAGAGAAAATTATGAAATATGGATGATAGATTATCTTGATGGCAACCTCTCAGAGGCTGATCAGGATCTGTTGTTTCGTTTTCTGGATGAAAATCCGGAATTAAAAAGCGAATTGGAAGGATTGGACAATACTATATTAAAAGCTCCGGAAAGTCACTTCGAAGAAAAACCAAATCTTTTAAAAACAGAAGCAGATGCTTTAGGAGTGAGCTATGCGGAATATATTGCCATTAAAGCACATGAAGAAGGATTATCTCAGGAAGAAACTGACTGGAGAGATAATTACCTGCAAAACAATAAAAAGTCAGCTGCTTGGTTTAATGCCTATTTAAGGTTAAAACTTAAGGCAGATCTGACAATTATTTTTAAAGCAAAAACTACTTTAAAACGTTCAGTGCTTATTCCCTGGGTTAATCAAAGTACTATTCGTAAAATATCGGCAGCAGCTGTTATAGCCATTTTATTAAGTGTTGGCGGTTTGCCTTTCTTAAAAGATAACTCACAAAGCATGCAAACAGTTGTGGTGAATGATCCACCGTCGCTGATTAAGCTGCCAGCCTCAAAAGATAGTGATACAGAAAATATTTCTGAGCATAAAGAAAATCCAAAACAAAATAAGGTACTTCAAATTTCTACTGAAAAATCGGATACCAATACGACTCCGCAGCAACAGCTTAAAAGAGAGTTTATCGCACCAATTACAACTCAGCCTGAATTAACCACACTAAAAGTTGAACGGATAAATGCTTACGAGGCCGGCTTAAATGCCATGATGCCAATAATGATTGCAAGGAGTCAGGAGGAAAGAATGCTGGAGGAAGAAAATACAAAAACACGTATGCAAAAAGAAAGCTTGCGTTTGTCGCGATCGTCAAGAGCTTTGGCAAGTGGCGTTAAGGTTTTAAATTTTATATCAGGAAATGATACTCAGGTAAAAAAATATCTTAACCAGGATGGAGAACTGGTTGCTTATAAGCTTGAGTCCGATAATATCTCTATTTCCAGAAAAGTGAAAAGTGACCTGTAACTTATTAATCAATCCAAACGTCATAAAATTGATAGTATACTAATTAAATGTATAGTTGAAATAAAGCGCTTTATATATTTATAAAACAATATAAAAATACAATAATGAAAAGAATATATACCCTGATCATAGTTTGTGCTGTACTTATTCCATCATCACTTTTGGCACAAGAGGATAAAAAAGAAAAACCCAAAACAGTAGATGTTATTGTTATTGATGAGGACAACGACAGGGCAGAGGTTGGTTTTCCCCGAGCTAAGGTAGAGGTGCAAAATGATAATGATACTGTGGCCAAAATTACCATTGGACATAAGCGTTGGGAGTTTATTGAGAAAGATGATAAAACAAAGGTTCGAATGGTGCATGTACCGAGAAATGAGTTTAAAGGCCATTATGCCGGAGTGCAGTTGGCTTTTTGTAATTACTTAGGACCAAACTATAGTAGCTCACTTCCTGATGATGCAGATTTCATGGATATTAATTCGGGCAAGTCAATGGCTTTTAGTATTAATTTTTTACAATATGATATTGGCATTCAAAAACGCAAGAATAATCTGGGTTTGGTTACGGGTTTAGGTTGGACAGTGTATAATTATCGTCAGGATAACCAGTATCGGATTGTGCGAAACGATGAGGGAATCACGGTTGGGGAACCAATTACTGATGGCGAAGTTAAAAAGAGTAAGATTACCACCAGCTACATCAATATACCATTGCTTTTTGAAGCGCAGATTCCGAGTAGTTCCCGAAGATCGACAGCATTCATTTCGGCCGGGGTTTATGGAGGTTTTAAAATTGGATCTCATACCAAAACCGTATTGTATGGAGAAAACAAAAAGAAATCAAGAGATAATATCAATTTAAATCCAATTCAATACGGGGCTATGGTGCAAGTTGGATTTAAGGTGATTAAGCTTTATGGTACAGTTAACTTTTCCAGTTTATATGAAAAAAACAAAGGGCCCGAGCTTTATCCTTATAGCATAGGTGTTACTTTAATGAATTTTTAAAGACTTATGCTTTAAGTAACGATTGGATTGTGTTGTGTATTTGAAATTAAGATTTTGCAGATGAAGAATGGTTTGTTCATAGTGTTTATATTTTTTTCATTATCTGGTGTTTACGCTCAGGATAGTACAGCTTTTTTATCGATTTACGATAAGTACTGGGAGATAAACGATGGTTTTTACAGGGTGATGAAGTCGGGAAAGATTGGTTTGGTTAACAATTCTGGAGATGTTATTATTCCTTGTGAGAATGATCAGGTTTGGAATTTACAGGAAAATGGAAATATAAAGGTTTTAAAGAATGGCAAGTTAGGCTTGTATAATTTAAACGGACAGATGATTGTTCCTGCAGAATATGATATGATCTGGGAGTTTAGTGATGGAAAGGCAAGGGTGCTTCGAAATGGCAAGGTTGGTTATGTTAATGAATTAGGTAATGAGTTTATACCATGTGATTATCAGCAAATATGGAGTTTTGAAGAAGGTAAAGCTAAGGTGCTTCGTAATGGTAAAACAGGGTATGTAAACGAATCTGGTCATGAATATATTCCGGCCGAGTACCAAAAGATCTGGGATTTTGAAGAAGGAAGAGCTAAAGTCCTAAAAAATGGTAAGATGGGTTTTATCAATGAGCAGGGCGTGGAAATTATTGCTTGTGAATATCAACATATAGATGATTTTCAAAACGGAGTTGCTCGAGCTATACAAAGTGGTAAGATATTATACATCAATGAACTTGGACAACCTGTTGATGCTTTTGAAGAGGGTGGTGACGATGATATCAGGGTTTTAAAAGATGAATCTGTTGTGTATTATCATGATGCAGATAGCATTATTGTAGATGAAGATAGTGAAGGACAGAAGGTTATTAAGGTATTTGGGTCTAATATGGAGATAACCAAGGATGGATCTTCAACACAGATTAGCTTTCAGAAGGAAACAGAAAAAGAATGGGAGAAAAGTAAAAAGAAGGTAGGTCGAAGGTTTAAAGGTCATTACCAGGGTGTTGATTTAGGTTTTAACAGTTATGTTACCAAGTCGGGTAATTTATCATTGCCAGCTGAGTATAGTTATCTCGATTTAAATAGTGGTAAGTCCATTGAGTTTTCCATTAATGCTTTACAGCAGAACATTTCTTTTAGCAAAAAAGGTAATGTGGGGATGTATACCGGATTGGGCTTAACCTATAACAATTACCGCTATAGCAATGCTACAATTCCTGTTGTTGATGAGGAAGGGAATCTCGTACCTCAGGATATTGAAGGAACTTTAAACAAGAATAAACTCACAACAGCATACCTTACAGCACCCTTAATGTTCGAATTGCAATTTAGCCGGAAACATAGAAATGGTTTTTATGTGGCTGCCGGTGCTATTGGTGCTTACCGCATTGGTTCGCATACCAAGATAGTAACGATGAACGAGGGTAATAAATCAAAAGATAAGCAAAGAGGAAGCTTTACCTTAAAAGATTTTCGATACGGGGCACATGTACGATTAGGTTATCGAGCCATTAATATTTATGGTACATATTACATGTCGCCAATGTTTGATACCAATAAGGCTCCGGAATTATATCCTATATCAGTAGGTTTATCATTTTACCCGGGTAAGTGGTAAACGCTGTGTTGCTTATTGCGGATTGTTAGCTTTTAATGAACCAATACCGATAAATATAAGCAGTGTTAATCCGGCCCATGAAATAATGGAATAGGAGCCAAACAGCTTAAAAGAATAACTAAACAATATTGGTCCCAAGGCACTGGCAAAAACAATCATTTGCATGGTTAATCCTGAAATGGCACCCAAATGCTGACGTCCGTAAAAGCGTGGCCAGGTTACAGAAACCAAAACGGCAAATAGCCCGCCCATAAACCCACAACCGGCAATAAGCAGATAGTACCCTATTGGTAATGAAAGCAGACTTAAACCCAAAGATGAAATAAAACCTCCTAATATCATTAAAAACAGTAGGTTCTTTAATTTTAGTATATCGCTAAGTGCGTTAAAGGCAATGGATGTGATAACAGATATAACCGAAATAGGTAGAAAAATAGAAATAGCGTCAGCCTTGCTTAATCCCACACTGTTAAAGATAGATATGATATGAAAAGTGAGTCCGGTGATAAAATAGCCACTAAATGCAAGCATTAAACTATACATCCAGAATGCTCGTGTTTGAATGGCTTCCTTTTTAGTGTATTGCTTAATCTTATCATCAGAGCCTGAATTCTTTTTTTTCAACACCAAATTACCATCCGGCACCAGGCCAACCTTTTCGGGACTTTCCCTGTACGATAAATATATGAATACTGCCATAACGGCTAAACCTAATGCCATCCATTGCCATGCCATTTGCCAGCCATCTAAATCTATGAGATATGAAATCCATAAAGGAGAAATGGAAAAGCCCAAAGAAACAGCCACTGAGCTTATGGCATTCATTCTTCCCCGGTATTGATCGAACCAAAGCATTATCATATTGCGTGAAGCCATGGTTAAAACCCCTTGTCCGGTAAAGCGGAGCATAAAAAAGCAAATCATAATGACTACGAAAGGAATTATCCAACTCGACAGGTTAAGCTGCTCCTGAAGATAGGTCGAAATAACAGAAGATTGTGAGCTTATAAATAGAGCAAAGGAAAGTCCTGTAGCAGCAAAGAATGAAACCCGCCGCGCGCCATATTTATCAAACCATTTTCCGGCCAGCCCCAGCAATAAAGAACTGGAAATAGTGCCGAAAGTATAGGCCCAGCTAAATTCATTACGCGATAATCCCAAAGCATCTTTTACAGGATCGGTAAAAGTACTAACACCCACAGTTTGACCAGGAACACTGGCAAAAATGCCTATAGTACCCATAATAAGGATAACAAAGCCATAAAAAAAAGGCCATCTGTTTAAGGATGATTTAGAATGCATAGTTACGTATAAATGTGTGGCAAAATTAGTGAAAGCATTCACATATAAAGTTTAAATAATTTTAATTGATCAATTTGTGGTCGAATATTTTAGCTAAAGCATTTTATGAGCGATTTATTTATATGTTTGTAATTGATCACAATCAAAACTCCCTAATCTTATGTCTAATCAAAACTACCCCTTAAAAGAATACTCTGTAGCTGAGGAAAAGGTCAATATCGTATCTCATTTAATTGGTGCAGTATTGAGTATCATCGCCTTTCCATTTCTCGTTTTAAAAGCCTTAGAATATGGGCAAGGGGTTTATGTATTTAGTTTTTGTATTTATGGAATTAGTTTAATCTTGCTGTATGCTGCATCCAGCTTATTTCATGCAACCAGGAACAGGGAATTAAGGTATAAACTTAATGTTCTTGATCATGTTTCTATCTTTATATTGATTGCCGGAACTTATATGCCATATTCGTTTATCACCCTGCAAGGCAATATGGGGAATGTAATATTTGGAATCATTTGCCTGGCTGCGTTTGGAGGTGTTGTGTTAAAACTATTTTTTACCGGGAAATATCGTGTTTTATCAACTATAATGTATGTGTTGATGGGATGGGTTGCCATTTTTGCTTTTAAGCCATTGTATGTTTCTCTGGCCGGATATGGTTTTACATGGTTGCTTCTTGGAGGAATAGCATATACCCTGGGTGCTGTTTTGTATAGTATTTCAAAAATAAAATTTAATCATGCTGTATTTCATGTTTTTGTTTTACTGGGGAGTCTGTGTCATTTCGTATCTATCTACTTTTTTGTGCTTCCATAGTTATATAGATTAACTTTTTTCTTAATCCAAAGCAACCATTTACATTTTTATTGTCATATAATTAGAACTTAATGCTTACGATATGAAACGACCATGCAAATTTGAATATCCAAATTGACACATAGGCGGATGATCAAATTTATTTTGGAGTTCCATCTGACCATTGAAAAATTAATTTAGACAGATGAAAATTTATAAACTTTTAGTATTGTGTGTTTTGGTGTTTGGATGTTGCGAGGAAAAAGAAGAATGTACTTGTATTGCATGCGACAAACCGGTAATTGTAGATAGTTATTTACATCAGGAAGCACCAGACGATTATTTAATGATCACCAAAGTAAGTATTGAAGAAGATTGTTTGGTGATTGAGTTCTCATCTTCAGGATGCGACGGATCAACCTGGAAAGTGAATCTGATTGATTCCGAAGCCATAGCAGAATCTTATCCGCCGCAAAGAACACTGCGGCTTTCGTTGCACAATGAGGAGCTTTGTGATGCGGTGTTTAAAAAGGAAGTTTCTTTCGATATAACTCCTTTAAGAGTAGGAGGGGATCAGGTTATCTTAAATTTACAGGGGTGGGATGAGAAGTTAACTTATTCATATTAAGCTAACTGATTTAATCTGTTAATAGAATAGCAATTCTGTTTATCTCTGAAGGATTCTGTTTAACAACTTCAATTGGCATTCCGCAGTTACGTGTTGTTTGGTATACATCCACAGAAAAAGCCTCAGGGCTGGGTCTTGATTTACGTTTGTCTTTACAGTTGAGGCGGTCGCCAGTGCATTCTTTGCAAAGGGAGCAGCAAGTCTGGTTTAATAAAAAAGCTTTCTGATGTCCAAGTAAAAAGACTTGCCTTTCAATTTCAAGAAGTCTGTTTGTCATTTCTCGTGACCAGTTGGAAGGGTAGTTGTTTTTATCAGCTTCTTTGGTAAGGCGAATCACAATGGCATTCTCATATTCCTTAAAAAAGAGTTTACATTCTTCAACAGAAGGAGTGTTTGGAGGACAGGTGCCTAAACCATAATCGCTACAGCCAAACTCACATTTTACACGAACCCATTGTGCAACTACAATTTCATTTGCATTAATCCATTTATAATCAGAAAAACCCTGCTCACTGATTATCTTGTTTATTTTTTCTAAGGTTTTCATGATAGTTTGGAATTAGAGATTCGGCAAACACTTAGTAATTTCTTTTATCGGCACCCCACATTAATTTGTTGCGAAGTGTGGCATAATAATTTATGCCGGGCAAGTCTACGAGTTTTAGCGAAAAAGGAGCCTTCTGTATATTTAATTCCAGGTCCTCTTCAAATATTTCGCTTCTCGAATCTAAAGTCGCCAAATAAGTATCCGCTCTGCCTTCAACCTTAAGTGTGATGTTTAGGTTGTTAGGCACAACCATCGGACGAACCGTTAAATTATGCGGAGCTATAGGCGTAATCACATGACTCTGCGATTTAGGATGGATAATAGGTCCGCCAACACTTAGAGAGTAGGCTGTAGATCCAATGGCAGTTGCCACAATTAAGCCATCAGCCCAATAAGAATTTAGGAACTGACCATCTAAATACGTGTGAATGGTAATCATTGAAGCCGAATCTCTTTTTTGTACAGCCAGCTCGTTTAAGGCAAAATTTAACTCCCCAAACAAATTGTTTTTTGTTTTTAACTGTAAGAGTTCAACTTCATTGGTTTTATAGTTACCACTGAAGATGTGATTGATGGCGTTATTCATATCGTCTTGAGATATATCAGCTAAAAATCCTAGTCTTCCGCTGTTTATACCAACGATAGGAATGTTTGAATCGGTAATAAGGGTTATGGCATCTAAAATGGTCCCGTCGCCTCCAATGCTTAGAAATAAATCAATATCAATGAGTTCATCTTTCGTTTCAAATATTTTAAATTCAAAGGCAGCAATATCAAATTTTTGAAACAAGAAATCGTAAAAAGGCTTGTATATGATAATATCGGCCTGATGATTCCTTAACTTCTTAAATAAGTTAATGCAGCTTTCTTTAAACAGATCGGAAAATTGTTTTCCAAAAATGGCTATTCTCATGTTGATATGATTGTGTTTACTTGCAAATGTAGTTAGCTTGATACTAGCAAGCAAAAAATATATGTAAATAACCTCAGGTGTTCACCAGAAGGAAATGGTAGTCTATGCTGCTTTAGCTTCGGAATTACATATCCAGGTTTAGATGTATATAAAAACCAGCCTTGCCAAATTTGTTAACGGCATAATTAAATGTAAGCACTTTGTCGTAATACGTTACCAAATCCAAACCTATGCCATAGCTATATAAAAATTCGTTGGTCATGAAATTTGATAGACCAGGATTTTCTTTATGTACATATCCTACGTCGTAAAAAGCTTTCAGGTATAAGGCATAATGAATTTTCGAAAACTGGTTTAATCCAATAAAGTTAAGGTGAGCAACTTTTTGAGGTATAAGCTCAAAAGTTATTTTTTGCTTTGAAAAAGCATAGCTGTTGCCTTCAATAACGTTGTATTCAAAGCCATTTAAAAAATCATCATATCCTAATCCATTACTTATGATGTAAGGATTATTAGAGGCTGTATTAAGTAAGGTTCCAATATTCCATCCATAGTAAAATCGATTATGGATGTTTCCAAACTTAAAATATTTTAATTCAAGAGAGAGGTTGGCCAAGTCATCCGAAATAATTCCCAAACCACTTTGCGTTATGCTTGCGTCAAACATATAGCCATCCAGTGGGAAAGCTTTTGAATCGCGTTTGTCGTGATTGTAATTGTATTTGACAGAAAGGTAGGTAAGTGAGGTATTTCCGTTTAACAGGTAATTGCTATTCAGTGCCGCAAGAGTATCATGTATATTAAAGGAGTTATAGCCAAACTCAAGCATGTGACGATGGAAAAAGTTGTGTCGATAATTCAGGAATAAACGCGCAAATCCTTTTTGCTCAATAAATGAGTTGTTTAATTTGGCATAGATGGCTTCGTTATCGATTATGCTGTACGAAACCTGATTGTGTGCCTGGTATTGTACAGAGGAACCCCAGCCGAGCTTGTTGTTGTTTTCGGCTGATTTATATAAAACCTCAACCTGATTTATGAACCCCATTCTTATCTTTAGCTTAAGGAGCTCATTCATCCCCCTGAAGTTCTCACGTTTAAGGTAAAGTCCGTAGTTCACTCTCGACCAGTCGCCATTGTCTAAAAAAGCACTGAAGTTACGGTCGGCCTGTTCAAAAATAGGTAGGGCCCACAGATACCATCTTTCATCTACTTTTATTTCAAAAACAATTTCTTCGGGAGAGATTAGCCAGTAGTTAAAGTCAACAAAATTAAACAGAGAGGTGTTTAGCAGGTTTTGTCGGGATACACCAACCAATGAATAAAGTTCATTTTTAGCAATTTGATCGTTGAGTTTAAACAGCAGCTCATTGTGAATAACCTTGGGCTTTGTTTTATTATTACCGGCCAGATAAATTTTTGACACAATAAGCGTGTCTTTGGCCTTGGTAAGGTCAATTTTCACACTGGGATTATTGCTTGAGTATATGGGACTTACATATAGAATCAAAAAATAAAAAAGTATGACTTTAAATTTGTTATTTATGGTAACACGCCTCAATAGATCTGTTTAAGCTACACATTCAGATACCTGATAAGGGCATCGTAATTCTTCTTCACAATTTCATCTACAGTACTATGCTCTGAATAAGAGGCTGTAACAGTATAGTCATACCTGTCAAAAGCTCTTAAAACAGGAGTAATATCTTCTCGGTTAAGTTTGATGGTAATATTTAAAAGGTCACCCGCTTCATCTTTTTTTACGTATAAACTTAATACTTTGGTGTCTGTATCTTCAATAAGCCGGGCAATTTCCGAAAAGGAATAATCGTATGCCGGCACTTCAATTTCTACAATTCCTCCGGGAGTATGAACAGCAATTAAATCTGCATAGTTTTTTAGGAGGTCAGTTTGCGTAATTAATCCTAAATAATCTTTGTTTTCGGCTAAAACCGGAATAACAGTTAATCTTAATCTTGAAGCCAGTTCAATAACACTGTAAATATGCTGGTTGTAAAACACATATGGCGAAGTTAATGATAATTGATGATTTCCAAGGGGTTCTTCAGGTTTATTTAAGTCGTAAATGTCTGTATCTGTAATAAGACCTAAAAATTCTTTATTATTCACAATTGGTAAATGTGATACCCTAAAAACCTCCATCCAGTTAAGGGCATCCAAACCCGAATCGGAAGTGCGTAAAGCCGGAACAATATCTGATATCAAATCTTTTGCTAACATACTACAGTTTCAAGAAATACTCTTAACTTTGCCGCGGGTAGAAACGAAATGATTTCACCCATTATTTTGTAAGACTCAGCTTAAATTTAGTTTCATAAAATGAAACAATCAAATGATTAATTGGTTTATTTTTCATCTTTTAGACTAAGATGCTGAGTATGATGATAAAACTGGAATAAATGACGAAATTAAGCGTTAATATAAATAAGATAGCGACCATTAGAAATGCCAGAGGAGGAAATCAACCTAATGTGGTTAAGTCTGCTATTGATGTTCAGACTTTTGGAGCTGAAGGAGTAACTGTTCATCCGCGTCCGGATGAGCGACATATTACTTATAAAGATGTGGTAGATATTAAGCCAATTATTAAAACTGAATTTAATATTGAAGGCTATCCGTCGCGTAAGTTTATTGATTTGGTTAAAAGTGTGAAACCGCACCAGGTTACACTTGTGCCGGACCCGCCTGAGGCCATTACTTCAAATGCAGGGTGGGATACCATTAAGCATCAGGCCTTTTTGCAGGATATTATTGGTGAGTTTAGTGAAGCAGGTATAAGAACTTCTATCTTTATTGATACCAATTTGGATAATATTGCCAATGCCGTAAAAACAAATACAGACAGGGTAGAGCTTTATACGGAACCTTATGCTGCTATGTATACCCAGGATAGAGAAAAAGCAGTAGCGCCTTTTGTTGCAGCTGCCGAAATGGCTAAGAAAGCCGGGTTAAAGGTAAATGCCGGTCACGATTTAAGTTTAGAGAATCTCAAATTCTTTTCGGAGAATATTCCTTTTTTAGCTGAGGTATCTATTGGGCATGCCCTTATTTGCGATGCTTTGTATTACGGCTTGGAGAAAACAGTGCAGCTGTACAAAGAACAATTGGTAAAATAACATGATGGAGCTGTTTTATCGACAGTTTGGTGAGGGACCTGTAAACCTGATTATAATTCATGGTCTTTATGGTTCCTCAGATAATTGGGTCTCTATTGCAAGAATTCTGGAGCCTTATTTTAGCATTTACCTTATCGATCAGCGCAACCATGGGCAGTCGCCACATAGTGATGAGATGAATTACGCTGTAATGGCTGAGGATCTGAAATCCTTTATGCACCAGCATGATATCAAGAAGTCCATCATTATGGGACATTCCATGGGGGGAAAAACTGCCATGGAATTTGCACTAAGAAATCCCGAAATGGTTGAAAAGCTGGTGGTGCTGGATATAGCGCCAAAATCATATGGTTCGCAAAGCAATTATGCTAAAATCACCAATGATCATCGGGTAATTGTGGATGCACTCTTAAGTGTTAACCTGAAAGATCATCCTACGCGTAGTTCTGTTGATAAACAGTTAAAACCATTTATTCACAATGATATGGTGCGCTCCTTTTTGCTTAAAAATGTAGGAAGAGGTGAGCATAAGCAACTATATTGGAAGCTGAATATTCAGGCTATTTCAGATCATTTGTTGAGTATAATGGATGAAATAATAAGTGAAGGTAGTGTGGTTGAATTTCCTCAGGATAAAGATGTTATTGTAATTAGAGGATATGAATCTCATTACGTTCAGGATGAGGATATGCAAGCATTTAGAAATTATTTTCCTTCGGCTCAGCTGGCCACTATACCCAATGCAGGTCACTGGCTTCATGCCGAACAAACAGAGTTGTTTATTAAAACATTAAAGTATTTTCTGGATTTTTAAGGTGCGATTTAGAGAAAGGTCATAGGTTAAGGCCTCATAGTTAAGGTTTAACTTTTAGCAGTACGTCCAGTTCTTTAAAGAAATCTTTTCTAATCAGTTTTTTTAATTCCCGCTTGCTGGGATTTATCAGATAATTCTCGTTTTCAATTTCTTTAAAATCAGTAATGTGGAAAAAGTCATTTATATTCCCATCGTACCGGGTTTTATTTTTGTCATCAGTATTGGTGTCAAAGTTACCCACCATTTCTAATTTAATACTTTCGTCTTTTTGTTTTGAAAGCAGATAAACAGACCAATATTCTTTGTATAGATCTTTCTGGTTTAAAACGAAATATTTGCCTAGTTTTTTGAGTTGTAATGAATCTGATAAATAGTAAGGAATCAACAGGTTGATTTTATAAGATAAGGTATCGTTTTTAATGCTGTACGGAATGCCTATGTCTACAGGGATAGAAGTATTGTAAAGCAAATTATTTTTTAGCTTTATGTTTTTGTGCTTATTAAGTTTTTCTATATGTATCTTCTCCGAGTACGTTTCCGGGATTTCATAAAAACGTTCGTGTATATAAACCGTATCCTTCTCTTTTTCGGAGCTGCTCACATAAACGCCTATATAATCTTTGGGAAAAGCATTTAGTACAGGTGAACCTTTGGGTTGTGGTTCAGAGAAATGAACACAAGTACAGCTTGTGATAAAAACTAAAACAAAGGTGGTAATAAATAACGTTTTCATTTCGAGTGGTTTAGGTTAAACAAAAAGCGTTAGAAATATTCTATATCACTCTTTCAAAGTAATCAGTTTCAATAAGGGGCTTACCCATATATCTTAACAATAATTGTGCGGTAGCCAACACATCTTTTTCGCAATAAATGGCAATACGATCCAAATCTTTCTCTTTGTAATACACGTCAGCAACCTGACTGCCATCAATATCATCTTTGGGTGATGGAATGTTAAAAATTGTGGTCAATAAATTAAGTGAAGTATAATGTTTGTAATCACCAAACTTCCATAAGTCAAGTGTATCCAGAAATTTAATTTCCCAAGGTTTTTTACCGGCAATATTTAAACTCTGTGGTAATTTTAATCCGTTGATTAACATTCTTCTGGCAATATATGGAAAATCAAATTCTTTAGCATTATGACCGCATAGATTTCTGTCGGGACTTTTGCTCATGAAGTGATCCAGCATATCGGCAAATTCCATCAGCAATTTTCGCTCATCATCATTGGCAAAACTTTTAACTTTAAAGTGCATTTCGCCTTTTACGTAATGTATTACACCTGCTGAAATACAAACGATTTTACCAAATTCGGCATATATGCCGGCACGTTGATAAATGTCGGCTGGTGTTTCATCCTCCTTTAAAAAATACTCTGCTTTTTTAGCCCACAGGTTTTGCAGATCTTCATCCAGATCATCAAATTTCTCTTGATTGGGTACAGTCTCTATGTCAATAAATAAAATGTTTTCAGGTTTAAGATTGTCAAGCATAATGTAATGGTTTAATAGTCAGATATACAGTTTGAAATATACTTTTATTTAAAGCGATAGTTTTAATATTGATTAGTGATGCTGTCTTAAATTATTTAGAGTCAGCTAAGTTTGTAGTTTATTTTATCTTTGTAAAGATATAATATTAGGCCAATTGGGGAAATAGTAATTAACGGGCTTAGTTAAATTTTGAAAATTGTAAACTGTAATATATTTAAGTAATGATTAAACATGTAGTGTTGTTTCAGTTAAAAACTTTTGCATCTGAAACTAAAAAGGTAGAAAAATTAAATGAAATAAAATCAGCTCTTGAAGCGCTTCCGCAAAAGGTTGATGTAATCAGGAGTTTAGAAGTGGGTTTAAATGCCAACGAAGCTGAAGAATATGATATTGCTTTAAGTACCACATTTGATTCAATGGAAGATTTGGATATTTATGCAAAACACCCGGACCATGTGACTGTAGGAGGAATTATTAAAGCTGTTTTGGAAAAAAGAGCCTGTGTGGACTTCGAATGCTAATATTAAATCCTCTTAATCTATGAAAATAATAAAGTTTGCTTGCTGGCTATACTTGTGTGTTTCCTTTTGGGGATGCACAGGAAGCTCAACGCAATTTGTATCGCCTTCGCATCAACAAATCAAATATGTTGGAAGAATAAATTTTGAAGATCCGGAAAGTCCAATTTTCTATTGGAGTGGTTCTTCTGTATCGGTTAACTTCACAGGATCTTCCATTTCTGTTATACTTAGCGATGAAGAAGGATTAAATTATTTTAATGTTGTCATTGATAACGATTCTGTATATCCGTTAAAGTTAGTACCAGGTGATAGTTGTTATATATTGGCTGAAAATTTAGCTTCTAATGTAAATCATACCTTATCGTTGGTTAAAAGAAACGAATGGATCACCGGAAGTACAGCCTTTAAAGGTTTTAAAATAACCGATGGAGGTGTTTTAAAGGCAGATCCTAAAAGTGGCCGTTTAATGGAGTTTTATGGCAATAGTATCACTGCAGGTTATGCTATTGAAGACAATTCCGGAGGTGACTCCCCGGATAGTACTTTTACTAATAATTATGTGACCTATGCAGCAGTAACAGCCAGGCATTTTAATGCTGATCTGCATTGTACAGTTCGTTCGGGCATTGGTATTCAGGTGAGTTGGGAGCGACCAATTATGCCGGAGATATATAATAGACTCGACCCAAGAGATTCTCTAAGCATATGGGAATTTTCAAAAGCAACTCCTGATATTGTGGTGGTGAATTTGATGCAAAACGACTCGTGGCTGGTAGAAAGGCCCAAGCATAAAGAATTTAAGTATAGGTTTGGAAAAGAAAAACCAACTCCTGAAAAGATTGTAGAGGCGTATGCCAGTTTTGTGAAAGGTATTAGAGAAGTTTATCCTGATACGCACATTATTTGTGCTTTGGGTAGTATGGACGCTACCAAAGAAGGTTCACCATGGCCGGGTTTTGTAAGCTCAGCTGTTGAGTCGATACAGGATGACAAAATTTATACTCACTTTTTCCCTTATATTGAGAAAAGAGGGCATCCAAGAGTGGAGGACAATAAAAAAATGGCTGAAAGTTTAATTGCTTTCATAGAAAAGAATATTACCTGGTAATAGTCTGATTATACACGAGCGGGTTAATGATATCATTGCCCGGTTATTATAAATCCAGCTGACTTTCCAAATGCTTACCCCCTTTGTACATCAATAATAGTAAGGGGATTGACTCTCAAAACTGTCCGATGGAATTGCGCAGGCAGGTGTGGGATAAATTAGCCGATGAATGGAATGTATTTTCCCAGGATGAGCTAATATACGAAACTGATTTAGATGGTTTGGGTAATTATATTGACCTCATGCTAACCAAAAAGAGTAGGGGCAGGGTAGTGGTTAAGATGGATTAAAATATCAATTGAATGAATAAAGAAAGGGTTGATCGTTTTGCAATGATCAACCCTTTTATTTTGTGTCTATATCGATATTAAATCTCGTCGGAATACACAGCCTTTGGTAAGGCCCTAAGGTTATATTGATTGGCCATAATTTCGCCATAAGCACCAGCCGATCTGATGGCTATTAAATCACCACGTCCTGTTTTAGGTAGCGTAACGGCCTTTCCAAAACAATCAGACGATTCGCAAATAGGTCCTACCACATCGTATTTATCTTCTTCAAGACTTGATGTTAAGTTCTCTATTTTATGATATGCCTGATATAGCGCAGGACGAATTAAGTCACTCATACCTGCATCAACAATAGCAAAATGGGTATTTACACCTTCTTTTACATATAGCACTTTCGACATTAATGTGCCGCACTGACAAACCACCGAACGTCCTAATTCAAAATGCACTTCCTGGCCTTCTTTGAGCTCAAGAAAATCAGAGAAGATTTTAAAGAACTTCTCAAAATTTGGCATTGGGTTTTCATCTGGTTTCTCGTAATCAATACCTAAACCTCCACCTACGTTAATGATACGAGGGAAAGCTCTTCTTTCGGCAAACCACTCTTGCAGTTCGTTTACACGTGTGCATAACTGCTTAAACGAGTCCAAATCATTGATTTGCGAACCAATATGAAAGTGGATACCTTCAAAACTTACATTTTTTAGTTCATCTACCTTATCCATTACCTTTTCTAAATCCCAAATGTAAATTCCGAATTTATTTTCCTCTAAACCAGTGGTGATATAATGGTGAGTATTGGCTTTCACATTAGGATTAATGCGAAGTGCAACATTGGCTACTTTGCCATGTTTTTCGGCCAGCTCGTTAATAATTTCGAGCTCGGGAATAGATTCCACGTTAAAACAACCAATGTTATTTTCGAGGCCGGTAATAATTTCTTTATCAGCCTTACCAACACCTGCAAAAACCACTTTGTCTGCCGGGAATCCTGCATTCAAGGAAGCCGAAACTTCGTTACCACTCACGCAATCGGCACCAATGCCAAAGGAATTTATTTTTTCCAGTATGCGCTTGTTAGCGTTGGCTTTAACCGCATAATGAATATGGAAACCATACTTATCAGCTTCAGTTTTAATTACTCCAAGGGTATCTTCGAGTAATTGCATATTATAATAGTAAAAAGGCGTTTCTACCTCTTTTAGTTTTGCTAATGGAAATTGATTGTACATCTTATACAACGCTATTAAAAAAGATTATTACTTAAAGCATTTAAGGCCTCTTTCTTGTACTTCTCGTCAATTAATATTGATACGTTAAAATTGCTTCCTCCGTATGATATCATTCGGATAGGAATGTCTTTTAAAGCATTAAATATTTTGTTGGCATATCCCACGTTATCAGCAATAAGATCACCTACTACACACACAATCACCTGGTTTGTGTCAACATCAACAGTACCAAACTTCTTCAGGTCATCAACAATATCTTCAAGATGTTTATTGTTGTCAATCGTTACTGATACACCCACCTCTGAAGTGGTGATCATATCGATTGGGGTTTTATAGCTTTCAAAAATTTCAAATACTTTACGCATGAAACCATGTGCCAAAAGCATTCGACCCGATTTAATTTTAATGGCCGTAATATCATCTTTTGCAGCCACTGCAGTAATTCTGTCTTTTTCCTGCTTCGATGAGATTAAAGTTCCCGGAGCATCTGGTTCCATGGTATTTAATAATCGCACCGGAATATTGCCTAGCTTAGCTGGTAAAACACTGGTTGGGTGTAAGATCTTTGCTCCGAAATAAGCCAGCTCTGCAGCTTCATCAAACGAAACACTTGCAATGGAGTGTGTATTGTCAACATAACGCGGATCATTGTTGTGCATTCCGTCAATATCAGTCCATATTTGTATTTCATTAGCTGTGATGGCTGCACCAATTAAACTTGCCGTGTAATCACTTCCTCCTCGCTGCAGGTTGTCAACTTCACCAAACGCATTGCGACAAATATAGCCTTGAGTAACGTAGATAGCATAATCCGGATTATCCTTTAGTAATTTCGTGCAGTTCTCCTTGATATATGATGTATCCGGCTCGTTGTGCTTATCTATACGCATAAAATCCAAAGCAGGCAACAGCATAGAGTTTTCGCCCTGCTCTTCCAGATAATATTGGAACATGGCAGTTGAAATTAATTCTCCCTGTGCCAGAATAGCCTTTTCCTCAAAGGCGGTAAACATATCTTTGGTGAACGATTTTATATAGTCGAAATGATATTCAATTAACTCTTTACCCTTCTGTTTATAGGTATCCGTACTATATAATTCCTTTACTTCGTTGTAATACTTTTGCTCCAAACCGTTAATTAACTCATTGGCACCATCGTTATTCTTCTTGTAAAGGTAGTTAGCTATCTCCACTAAACTATTAGTGGTACCTGACATAGCAGAAAGCACAACAATATTTTGTTGTCCGTTGCGAACCAAAGTGGCCACTTCTTTCATTCTTGCCGCTGAACCTACAGAGGTTCCACCAAATTTTAATACATTCATTTTATTACAGATAAGAGACTTTGAATGAATAGCCATTTTTTAATGACTGTTACCCATGCGTCTAATTTACAGGATGCAAAATTAGTAGAATCTTTTTACAAACCGATAGAAGATGACGTTTCCAACAACAAAATCACAATTTGTTAAATATTTAACAAATCGAGTCGTTCTTTAGTAATAATGTGGGATTTACGTTAGGAATGAATGATTTATCGAGCGCTTTTAATAAAAATTTTGTTTATATACATTATAAACAAAAAACGCCCGATTATAAATCAGGCGTGATAAATTTCTTTAAGGGCTAAACTCTAGTTTACATTTTGCTTTGATCAAAAACTCGAATTTGAGATCATTATCTTTTCTAAAGTTTTAATCTTTAGAAAAGGTGAAATACAAAAAGAGCCACAACTTTATAAATTCCAACTTTTTAGTATTAATTTACAGCTCGTTTATTTCATGGATTACGCTGCAAAAATTCGTATATACAGTTGTGTTCTGATATTTTTTAATCTAAGCTTACTTACTATTCTTCTTTAATATAAACTTCTAACAGTTTTACCTCTTCACTAGCATGAATATTAATGGCATCCAGACCAGCAGGAATTAGAACTGTTTCTCCTTTGGTAATGGTTTCAGTTTCTTCATCTCCATATTTAATTACCGCGTTTCCTTCCACGCACATGTATACCACAAACGAATTTAATATATATACATCTTTTTCTATCTGTCCCTTAAAATGCAACAAGTTGGTAGTAAAATAAGGGCAGGTAGCCAATACGGTTTGTGAATCTAGTTTTTCGGTATATGATACTTTTTCATTTGTACGTTCATAATCAATGGCATCAACAGCAAGTTCAGTATGCAGTTCGCGCGTATTTCCTTCCGCATCTTTACGGTCGTAATCGTAAATTCGATAGGTAACATCCGATGTTTGTTGTATTTCGGCCAACAAAACGCCTGCTCCAATGGCATGAACATCGCCTGCAGGTATAAAAAATGTATAGCCGGGCTTTACGTCATGCGCCTTTAGTAACGATGTTAAAGTTCCCTCTTTTAAGGATTTAAGGTATTCTTCTTTGTTTGTTTTTTTTGTAAAGCCCGAAATTAACTGACTCTCAGGTTCGGTATCAATAATATACCACATTTCAGTTTTTCCATAGGCATTATGTCGTTCTTTGGATAATTCATCATTGGGATGCACTTGAATAGAAAGATCCTGGTTGGCATCGATAAATTTAAAAAGAAGGGGGAATTCCTTGTTAAACTTATTAAATACAGGCTCCCCAACAATTTCACTCATGTATATCTCAATGACCTCATCAAGTGTGTTTCCGGCTAAAAATCCGTTTTTAACAACAGATACGTCTCCTTCAATACCAGAAATTTCCCAGGACTCACCTAGCTTATCTTTAGAACTTGATTTATTTAGAACTGATTTTAATTTATTTCCTCCCCATATTTTTTCTTTTAATATGGGTGTAAATTTTAGTGGATAAAGTAAAGTGCTCATCGTAGTTAAATAGTTTTTGGCAAATTAATGAAAAAATATGATGCCTTGTTGATAGTATTTTATCAAAATACAGAGTAATATAGTTCAGATACAGAAAGTAAACATGCCCTAACTTTTATATCAGCTGTATCTTAAAAAATATCTGTTTGATTGTTAGGTATTAAAAGATGTGTTAATGTACCTTTGCAAAAAAAAAATGGAAATCAAAAAAGCTGAGTTTCTAACATCCAGTTCCAAACCTAGTCAGTGTCCAAAGCCAGACAGGCCTGAGTATGCTTTTATAGGGCGGTCCAATGTGGGTAAATCGTCATTAATAAATATGATTTGCGATAGAAATTCACTGGCCAAAACATCATCAACCCCGGGGAAAACGCAATTAATTAATCACTTTACCATTGATAACAGTTGGTACCTGGTTGACTTGCCTGGCTATGGTTACGCGAAAGTTTCCAAAACCCAACGCAAAGAATTTAAACTGTTAATCGATAATTATTTAAGGCACCGAGCAAATTTAATGTGCTTGTTTATTTTGGTCGACCTCAGGCACAAGCCGCAAAAAGTCGATTTAGAATTTATGGCGCAGATGGGTGCCTGGGGAATACCTTTTGTTATTGTATTTACCAAGGCGGATAAATTAAAGCCAACAGAAGTAGAGCAAAATACCGAAGCGTACAAAAAAGCACTGTTAGAGGAATGGGAAGAGTTACCTACTTACTTCGTTTCATCTGCAGTGAAGAATAATGGTAAAGAAGAAATTCTTCAATTTATCGATCAAGTCACCCAAAGTTGGTAGATAACTATGTGAGAAGAGGTTATATATCTTTTTAAATGTTAATATTCATTTAATAATAAGGAAACATTTTAAATTAAGTTGCAAAAACTATAAAAAGTCATGTTTTTTATATCTTTGCAGCGTCTTACAATTAATTAACAGAAAAACAACTATTTACGATGCCACCAAAAGCGCCCATTAAAATTTTTTCGGGGACTTCGTCCCGTTACCTAACCGAAAAGATTAGTCACTATTCCGGAAGGGATCTTGGGAACATAAAAAAACTAAACTTTAGCGACGGCGAATTTGCTGTAGCTTTTCAAGAAACAATTCGTGGATCACACGTTTTCCTTGTTCAATCAACATTTCCACCTGCAGATAACTTAATGGAGTTGTTAATGATGATTGATGCTGCTAAAAGAGCTTCGGCTTATAAGGTGGTTGCTGTTATTCCTTACTTTGGATTAGCACGTCAGGATAGAAAGGATCAGCCTCGCGTTTCAATTGGTGCTAAATTAGCTGCCGATATGCTTACTGCTGCAGGTATTGACCGATTAATTACAATGGATTTACATGCCGATCAAATTCAGGGGTTCTTTAACCTGCCTGTTGATCACTTGTATGCTTCATCGATATTCTTGCCGCATATTAAAAGCCTGAATCTTGATAATCTGGTAATTGCTTCGCCGGATGTTGGTGGTAGTAAAAGAGCCAATACATACGCCAAATTTTTGGGAGCTCCAATGGTTATCTGTCATAAATCGCGTGCTAAAGCTAATGTGGTTAGCGAAATGACCATTATTGGTGATGTAAAAGATAAAAATGTAATCATTGTAGATGACATGATCGATACTGCAGGTACTTTAACAAAGGCTGCAGATATGATGACTGAAGCAGGAGCATTAAGCGTAAGAGCTATTGCTACTCACCCGGTATTGTCTGGTGCAGCATACGATAACATTGCAAATTCTACTTTAGAAGAGCTTTTTGTAACTGATTCTATACCGTTGCGTCAGGAATCTGATAAGATAAAAGTATTGTCAATTGCTGAGTTATTGGCAGATACAATTGAAAAAGTATACTATTATAAGTCAATTAGTAATCAATTTTTAATTTAATTTGATTACCTTTGCACCCGCCTTAGGCAAAAACGTGTGATGGGAAGTAAATCAATTCATTATCAATGGTTTATTTTGAGTAGCACATAAAATAATTACAATGCAAAAGATTGAATTAAAAGGATCAAAAAGAGAAGTTATTGGTAAAAAAGCTACCAAAGAGCTTCGCAAAGAAGATAAAGTACCTGGAGTACTTTATGGTGGTAAAGAAGTAATACACTTCGTAATTGAAGAAAAGCAACTAAAAGGCTTAGTTTATACTCCAAACGTTTATATTGTAAGTTTAGATGTTGACGGAGAGAAATTTGAAGCTATCATGCAAGATATTCAATTTCACCCGGTAAGCGACAAAGTTTTACACGTTGATTTCTTACAAATCTTCGAAGACAAGCCTGTTGTTATTGAAATACCTGTTGTTCTTAATGGATTTGCAGAAGGTGTTAAAGCAGGGGGTAAATTAACGCTTGAGCAACGTAAATTACGTGCTAAAGCTTTACCAGCTAACTTGCCTGATACACTTGAGGTAAGCATCGATCATCTTAAACTTGGTGATTCAGTACAAGTTGGAGAGTTATCATTTGATAATCTTGAATTATTAAATGCTAAGAACTCTGTAGTTGCTGCTGTTAAGCTTACAAGAGCTGCTCGTGCTGCACAACAGTCAGGAGAAGCAACTGAAGAATAGTAAATTATACTATTACATATTTAGCCTCCATGTTTTTAAAATATGGAGGCTTTTTGTATTAAAGTCTTTTTATATCAGGAGTATCTTTGGTATGGATCGGCTAAATATTGGGAATATTAGTTGTAATATTGTCATATGTTTTTCAAGAACTTATTTAAATGGGCTAAGCCCAAAATTGAAGATCCAATGAAATATTTGATAGTTGGTTTAGGAAACATTGGGAGCGAGTATGAAGATACCAGACACAATATAGGATTTAATGTGTTGGACGAACTGGCTAAGCAGGAAAAACTTCAGTTTGAGAATTTAAGATACGGAGCTGTAACAACTTACAAGTTTAAAGGAAAATCACTGGTGTTGTTAAAACCCAGTACTTATATGAATTTAAGCGGAAAATCCATTAGGTATTGGATGCAGCAGGAAAATATAAAACCTGAAAATTTATTGGTGATTGTTGATGATTTAGCCTTACCTTTTGGCTCATTACGCATGCGACAAAAAGGAAGTGATGCCGGTCATAACGGTTTAAAACATATTCAGGAAATTTTTGGACACAACAACTACGCTCGCATTCGTTACGGTATTGGCGACAACTACTCGCGAGGCAGACAAGTTGAATATGTACTTGGTAAATGGAGCAGTGATGAGATGGCAGGTTTGCACGAAGGAATAGATTTAGCCATTGAAATGATCAAAGGTTTTGTAACCATAGGGGCCGCACGAACCATGAGCCTGCTCAACAAAAAGAACTAACATGGATGATAGCGTTAGAGTGGATAAATACCTTTGGGCTATCCGTATTTTTAAAACACGAAGTATGGCTGCCGAAGCCATTAAAAAGGGCAGGGTATTGATTGATGGTTTACCTGTAAAAAACTCTCGTCTGGTAAAAGTGGGTATTACTATCGATGTGAAGTTTCCGCCCATTACCCGCTCGTATAAGGTGTTGGCCATAAGTGGCAAGCGGATGGGGGCTAAACTGGTTCCTGATTTTATGGAAGAGGTGACCACCGAAGATCAAATTGAATTACTCGAACTGACCAGGATGGCCAATTCTATGGGACGTAGAAAGGGATTGGGAAGGCCTACCAAAAAAGAGCGTCGCGACCTGGATAATATGGAAGTGGATGACTGGGATTTTTAAGTGGCGAACATTAATTTAAAGCATTAAGTAAGAGGTGTTTTGTTATGATTGTCTGTTTAAATTAATTTAAATGCTTTCCAACAACACCTAACTGATAACTGATCACTGAAAACTGAAAAAATGATTATAGCTAAAGAAAAACGCCAGAGTAATATTGTAGAGTATATTTTATACATGTGGCAGGTGGAAGATTTAATTCGTGCTTATCAGTTCGACATAGAAGCCATAAAAGCCAATGTGATTCCTCAGTACAATCTTTCAGGGGATATTTTAAATGAAACCATTGAATGGTACGATAACCTGATTGAGATGATGAAAGTTGAGCAAATCCAAGAAAAAGGACATTTACAGGTAATCACCAATTTGGTAAATGATCTGGACAGGTTGCACCGACAACTTTTAGCTGACAGCAAGGAAATAGCATTTCGACATATTTATAATGCAACGCTTCCTTTTATCAACGAATTTGATGAAAAGACAGGGAAATCCTTAGATAATGAGATACAACTATGCTTAACTGGTATCTATAGCCAGTTTCTATTAAAATTACAAGGGAAAGAAGTATCCAAAGGAACGCAAGAAGCCATTAAAGCATTTGGTAGTTTTCTTGCTTTTTTAAGTGGTAAGTTTCATGAAGAGCAGGAACAGGAAAAAACCGGAGACGCTGGTGATGCATCTTTAAATTAAACTTATTAATGGCTAAAAAAAATATTAAGAAGGGTACCCAAAGGTACCTTTTTTTATGGCCATAAGTTAAGTATGATTTCCATTCTTGATTATGAATACATGAGCAAAATAACGCTTTGGAATAGTTATTGATAGGATTACGGATGTAATTTTTAAGTAAAAGATGTACTATGCGGATGTTGATGTTTCTTATTTTTAGTTTACCCTTGTTTGTATTTGCTCAAACAACTGAAAGAACTAACCTTTTAAATGATTCCCCCTCATTGTTAATGAAGTTGGATTCGTTAGAAAATCAATATATGTTGAAACCGCAGGTTCATTATGAAGTGGGAACAAGTGCTTTTACTAATTTTGATGGTTTTTACGGTTTTAATACTTATGTGACGCCCAATATCGTTTTTCAACCTAATAAAAAATGGATTGTAGACGGAGGGATTCTGTTGGGAAGAACACAGATGTATGATGTGCCTGTAGCCACTATGGGTGGAGTACCCCGTCAGGTTGATCAGACTGTAATGACCGTAGGTGCTCATGTAAGAGGAACTTATCTGGTAAACGATAAATTATATATGGGAGGATCTGGTTTTGTGAGCTATAATAATGTAGAATCATCTATACCTTTTGCAACCAGAAACGCTTATAATAACATTACAGGAGAAACCTTTGTGGGATATAAGTTCTCTGATTCTTTTAAAGTGGAAGCCGGTTTTAGTATTGGAAGATATACTCCTCAAAACTCATTTAACTATTTCTCATTTTAAATCCCAATCCGGAACAATAATTCAAATGATATCTGTATAGTTTTTATTTTAATGAGAATTAAAGTAACTAACATGGCTAGTGAACCGATGATATAAACCAGAATGATCAATGGGCGATAGAGTTTTTTAATATTCTTTACTCACCTCTTCTTACACCTACAGATACTTTTTTCTGGATGATCAGCGTTAAGCCATCCTGGTTTTTAGCCACAGCAACAACATTAAAGGTTTCATTTATACTATATCCTTTAGGAACTTTTAATTCTAATTCAGCTGTTTTGTTATCTAATTCTTTTATATGGCTCATGTTATGGTTGAAATATTTGTTTTCAATCAATTCGCCCATATAGTATTTTACCTCTTTGTAGCGCCTTGCATTTTTACCTTCAAGTGAAAATTTTAGTTTGTATTTTCCAAGAGATCTGATTAAGTCCGTTCGTTCTGTTTTTAGTGTAGGATTCTTTCTTAACTTTTGCAGGTTGGTATACTCTTTTAATCCGGTACCAGGCATGCCTTGTTTGTATTCATATTCGGCACTTAATTTACCGTATTTATCGTAGCGTTTACATAGTCCGCTTAGTTCACCATTGATGTACATTTGTTCCTTCCAAATTTTGCCATTTGAATGGTAGGTTAGGCATTTACCCTCTCTTTTATTATGAACGAAATACATCCGTGAAGCTACCTTACCGTTGGCTGTGTATCGTATGGTTTCTCCATGCTTAATGGTTTTTCCTTCGTCATTCACCATTAAGGAGTATTGTTTGTACACGCCTCTTTGTGGATCATTATTAAAATACTCTTTATGTATGTACGGCTTGTTTTTTTCTCGAACAGCTTCCTCGCTTTTTAGCGGATCAGTGACTTTTTTATTGAGGAGTGCCCAATCAATGGTCCATTTCTTTTTTTCTGCATAATCAATGCCAACAAGCGAAACAATAAGTATAAGTAATATAATAAAAGGAGCTGCTTTTCTCATGATATTGAACGTTAAGGTTTGAGCAAAATTCTTGGGTAAAGATAAAAATTAAAGCATGTTTTCCTTAAAACAATACAAAATCTATATTCAAGGATGGAGTCACGCTAAATTCGCGAAAGCTCGCTAAATTTGCCTCTTCGGGATAAGAAATACTATCTTTTCCAAAGTTCAAAACTTTGGAAAAGGTTTAGATTTAATACGTTATAATTATTTGGAGTTTATTTTATTGACCGGGTTACAAACCCTGCCATATAAAACAAAGAGCGCAACGTTTATTTATTGTAACTCTTATTATTTTAACCCCTTAATGGCTATTTCACGAACTACAAGTCCGCGCTAGCTGGTGTATATGTTTCTGTTGTAAAAAAATAAAGTATAACATTGGCTGAAGCCTTATTCGACAGTGAAAGAATCAGTGGGAGGCTGGAAGCCTTGATTTTACTAGCCCCGAGGTAGGTTATGCCCTCCAATTGGTAATTTTTTCATGTCAATCGGTAATCTGAAGCGTCCAATTGGCAAGTTGTACCCTCCAATTGGTAGTTTTAGGCTTCCAATTGGCAATAAGTACTCGCCCCTTGGCAATTAGTGGTGGCCAATTGGCATTTTGGCATAAATCTCGAATAATTTTATTGTAACATTTATAAACAGTTAGCGCGGCATTTGCAATCCGTGCGGTTATCAATCTATAAATGCCCGGAATGCAATTCCTAATACTGGTAATAAAAAGAGCCACTACTTTTAGGGTGTGACTCTTTTATATTATTTACAGCTTGCTTATTTCACGGATCACAGATCCGCGCCTACGGGGGCTTGCGCTGCGCTAAATCCGCGCGAGCCGGTTACTTTAGGTTAAATTTACATCTAAGGAAGAATAAATCCTATCTTTTCCAAAGTTTAAAACTTTGGAAAAGGTTTAAGTTTAATTTATTGTAATTATAGGACCTTATAAACTACTTATTCACCATTTGCTTTATTTTCTTTCAAAGGATCAGGCTTAATGATGACAATATCAGCTCTTCTGTCGATGTGAATAAGGCCTGTATTTTTCTTTTTATCATCCGCACTCAACTGCTCCGTATCACCTTTAGCGTTGACGGTAATATGTTCTTCGGGCACGCCAAAATGTGAGGTGATATATTGCTGTACTGTACGAGCTCTTTTTTCGCTGATAAATCTGGGATTGTCTTCCGATGAGTCGGCAAAACCAACTATTTCGAGTCGCCATTCAGGATGTTTTTTCAGAAGCACTGCTATCTGAGCCATGGTAATCTGATTTTCGTAGTCCTTAAACGTTTCTCCACCCGGCATAAAGTATATGGGGAAGGTATTTTCTGCTTCGTAAATTTTGGTATTGTTTTCCTCTGTAATCACCGAATCAATTTGTAAGCGTAATATTCCGGCATGTTGCT
Organism: Labilibacter sediminis; assembly: GCF_005877885.1. GTDB lineage: Bacteria > Bacteroidota > Bacteroidia > Bacteroidales > Marinilabiliaceae > Saccharicrinis > Saccharicrinis sediminis. The sequence continues at coordinate 155,865 of NZ_VCHY01000003.1, read as the reverse complement.
GCAGCATTCTTTCAAATTGATTGACTTCGTCTTCGAGAGGGTCTTTTCTTTTCTTACCAAAAATATTGAAGCCATAGGTTCTGTATGTCCATTTGCTGTGGCGCTTATTTTTGCGACCTATCTTATAACTTAAGTTAAAAGTAGTGTGCCAATAACTATCGTTGGTAGCTCCCAATAAAATACCATCTAAGTTATCCTCTAAACCAAAATGGATAGAGGTTTCCATTCCAATATCAAAACTTCTGTTTAAACGAAGTAAAGCACCAAATCCCATGGGTAAAACCAGTTCTTTTACGCGGGCAGTTTCTTTGTAAGGATCTTTTTTATCATACCCTAAAACAAAGTAATCATCGTAGGCTGTGCCTTCAATGTCGCTTCCGTGCACAACATTACCTGTGCTGTTATGGTAAATACGGTTTCTAAACGATTGTATGCCAAAACCCAGGTTAAAATAAAAGTTCCATTTGTCCTTAACGGGTCCTGGATTTGAGAGCATTTGGTTAATGTAAAACCGGGCATGACCTGTGTATTGTTGAAAGTCACCATCAAAATAATATTCAATACCTTTTCCATAAAGATCGCCTTGCATATAACGAAAATCAAATGCCAGTGCAGGCACCATTTGGTAGCTAAGTGCAATTACCGGACTAAAATGCCATTTTTCTGTTGGGAAAAGAAGGTATTGGGTAAAGTCTGTAAAAAGGATATTTGGGCCATATCCAACCATAATGTCCCATTGGTTAAATGTTTTCTCTTCAGAATAACGCATATGTTCCTCAATGGGTCTTTTATCAGTAGTGAACTGGGCATACATATTATCTGCCGAGATAAGAATAATGGTCAGAAGTATAATTTTTATCGTTCTCATATGCATCCTCTGATTACTCTTCAACAATCATTAATAAATCTACACGACGATTAGCCATGTGTAGTCCTTTGATGCTCATGTTTTGCGTATCGGATAACAGTTCGGCTTCGCCTTTAGGATCTATTTCGAATCGGGATGGATCTAATCCAAAATCATTCACCAGTGTATTTAAAACTGAGTTACATCTGCGTTCACTCAACTTAAGGTTATATTCGTAACTCCCCCTGTCGTCACAATGTCCTGAGATTATCATCCGAATTGTTTTATCACGTTTTAAAGCTCTTGCTACCCTGGCCAGTTGGCGGTGTTCGCTTTTTTTAATATTGTATTTGTCAAAGTCAAAAAATACAGAAGCAGAAACGCCTTCTTCGTATATCACTTTCTCAAATTTCTGATATGATTTTGTGGTGATGATGGAGTCTAACCCGGCTAGTTTATCCAATTCTGCTTTTAATGAGTCGAGTCGTATTGCAAGTGGATCTGTGGCTCTCGATGATTCGTATGCTAGATTAAAATCCTTATAAGTCCATCGTGCATGGCGCTTGTTCTTTTTGCCAATTTTATAGGTAATGGTAAAGGCATTGAGCATATAGGTATCGTTATCGGCCCCGGTAAAATTAACATCTAAGTTATCAGCAGTCATGTTTCGCATGGTTGCTTCAAAGCCAAAATCAAAACTCTTGTTAACTCTGTATCTGACACCAAAACCAATAGGAATAACTAATTCATTGGCTCTGTTGGTTTCTTCTTCCGGATTTTTACGGTTATATCCCATTACCAGGTAGTCATCATCTTCCCATCCCGGAGGATTTGGATATCCGCCCAGGTTGTCATGTACATCACTCACCTGCATAAAGCTGTCGTCATCTAATCGTCGAAGTCGGCTCCTGAAACTGGTTACTCCTAAACCTACTTTACCATAGATGTCCCACTTATCTGCCAGGGGACCAAAAGCAACTAGTTGATTAATACTAAATCTCAGGTTTAAACTATAATCAAAAAAATCGCCTTCAAAATAGCGGTTGTTCTTTTGTCCATACATATTTGCCATTACAAACTGTGCATCTAAACCCCATGATCGACCGAGCTGTTTGGATAGGATAAAGGTTGGTCCGAATTTTAAATTTTCCTTTGGAAACATGGTATAGTCAATAACATCGGTATAATATATAACAGGTCCGTACCCTGCAGTTATCGACCAGGTATTGTATTTGTTTTCTTTACGATAAATTTGCTCGTTTGTAAGGTTGCTGAAATCAATTTGTGCTAAGGAATAGCTAAAAGAGATAAAGTATAATGCAGTTGCAATTACGGCGGTTTTCAAAAATCTCATAGGTTTAGAGTTTGAGATTAATTAATAAGCTTAAAACTAGGTTTAATTCAGATGATACGGTGTTTTATTTTTACTAAGGGTTTTATTTTTTACATAAATCAGAATATTAATTGGATGATGAGGTTATTAGTCAGACTATTATGCTGTTTGTAGCTTTTTCTTTTATGAAGAACCACCGTGTATTGTGTTTTTTACATGCATAATGTTATAACTTTATGCATGTAATTCTAAAACCCGGATTATGTATTAGAACTTTGTGACGAGCATTGAAAGAGCAATAAAACAAGGTATTTCGGAAGCGAGGCATAGCATCGTTCTGGTGAGCTGACGAAATGCAACGAAGTGTCCTGTTTTGAAGCAGTTTCAATGCGTAGTAGATTTTCTAATGCATAACGCGGGTTAAATGTTTATTGTAACTGAAAGGACTATGAAAGATGCTAAACAACATTGGGAAAAAATATATCAAACAAAGGGCGATCATGAGGTGAGCTGGTTTCAGGATAAGCCGGAATTATCTATGCGTTTAATACAAAAGTATACAGGGGAGGAAAAAGATGTAGCCATTATAGATGTAGGAGGTGGCAATTCGCTTTTGGCCAAGGTATTGGTAGATTCGGGTTATGATAATTTAAGTGTATTGGATATTTCAAAATGTGCATTGGAGAGAAGTAAAGAAAGAATTCTTGATGCACCTGTTAATTGGATTGAGAGTGATATTCTGAGTTACAAGTTTAGTTATCAGTTTAAGGTATGGCACGATAGAGCAGTATTCCATTTCTTAACGGCGAAAAATGATATTCAAAAATATATTGATCAGGTTTCGGGTGCCGTGGTAAAAGAAGGCTATTTAATATTGGGCACCTTTTCCGAGGAAGGGCCGCTAAAGTGCAGTGGACTGGAGATAACACAATATTCAAAGTCGAAATTTAAAGATCTTTTTGAAGGAAATTTTGAATTAGTAGAGTGCTTTGATGAGGTTCATAAAACACCATTAGGTACTGATCAGAATTTTATTTGGGTAGTTTTTAAGAGAAATTAAAATGAAGCTGACAGTTCAAGAATCCACCATCACATGTCCTGAGTGTGGGCATCAAAAGAATGAAGTTATGCCAACTGATTCCTGCCTGTTTTTTTACGAATGTAAAAATTGCCATGTTATTATTAAACCTCAAAAGGGAGATTGTTGTGTATTTTGTTCTTATGGTTCTGTAAAGTGCCCACCACAACAGGATGGAAAGTCTTGTGGTTGCAAAAAATAAATCAAGGATGAAAAGTGAGCTATGTTTTTAAAGTTGAAGTAAATAGGTTGTTAGATTTTCTTCAGTATGCAAGTTTAGTTTTTTTCTAAGTCTATACCTTTTAACTTCTACGCTCCTTGGAGATAAATTAAGAAGCACAGCAATTTCTTTTGACATTAGGTTCATTTTTAATAACGCGCAAAGGCGTAAATCGCTTGGGGTAAGGTCTGGATGTTTCTGTTTAAGTTTTGTCATGAAATTGTCGTGGCCTTCATTAAACTGAAGGTTAAAGAAATCAAGATCGTTTTTATCAGATAGGTTGTTGTCAATTATTTTAAGCGTTTTGGTTTTAGTAAGAATATTGTCTTTAGTGGTGGTTAATTCAAACTTGCTAATTTCTTCTTTTAGGAGTGTAAGGACTTCGTTTTTACGCTTTAACAGCATGGTGTAGTTGGCAAGTTCTTTTGATTTATGAGCAACTTTAGTTTGGAGCAATTCATTTTTCATTTGTTTGATATGATCCTGATTGTCTTTTCTTAGCTTTTTTAAATAAAGCAGTTTTTGCTGTTTTAATCTACCCTCTGATATTTTTCGAAGTGCATATATTGCCAATAATATTATTGCTAAGTATATAACAAATGCAACAGGATCTAAGGTTGATGGTTTTTTAATATAAACAGGGTAGTTAATTATTGCTTCTGATTTACTTAATGCATCAATGGCTTTAATAGAGATATTATATCGTCCCCACTTTAGGTTGTTAACATAAAGTGTGCCTTCGCTATAGGGTATCCAACTGTCCTTGTCGTTTAGTCTGTAATAGAATTTTAATGATTGGTTAATAATACCAGGAGCAGCAATTTGAATTTTGATATTATTAAAGCTGTATGGGATGTAATTTATAGTTTTTCCCAAAGTTGGGAGTGGTTTTTCTTTTCCGGATTCAGTGAGCGTAATTATGCTTCTAATTTTCAAACAAAAATTATTCGCATTTGAAATGTCTTTAAAACGATAAATACAAAAACCATCTTCAAGACCTAGGATATATTTATTTGAATCCACCAATGAAATGTTTTCATTTAAATCTACTGATGTTCTGTTTAATTCAGCATATTTAATTTCTTTTGTGGACTTTAATGAGTCTTTAACTAAGTTAAAGCATTTTAATCCAGTATGTTTTGCAAACCAATATTCGTCTCTAGTTGGATTAAAAAGTAATTGGGCATCAGCATAATCGTGTAATTGCGATTCTAGTTTGTAAAAAGGAATAATGGTGTTATTGATATCATCATAAGTATAAAAATGCTTATTGTTTGAAAAAACTATTCTGTCATTGATCTTAAAGGTGTTGATGTCAAAGTCAGAATTAAAGCCCTGTTCTTCTCCATATCTTGTAGTTTCTATAATCTCATCCGCTAATGCGTTAAGCTTATATTTATATAGGTATTTGTATATATTGCTAGCCCATAAGTTTCCTTTATGATCAAATTCTAGATAGCGTATTGGTTCACTTGTATACCTAAGCATTTTATGAAAGATCCAGTTTCCATTGCTATTCTTTCTGTAAATGGCTATTCCAATATAGGTTCCTTGATACGCCATTCCATTTTTAGGATTAATGGTAGTGTTGGATCCTCCTGAGATATTTGATATTTTACTGATCTTGTTGTTTTCAACAATAAAAGTTCCTTCGTTGTGGCCAATAAATAATACACTATCTATTTTATTAATAGCCCAGGATTGTCCTTTTGTTTTAGGGATAACATTCAGTTTTATTTGATTTGTAAGTGGTGAAATGGGCCACTTTGTTTTATATATGCCATGATTTGTTGATAAAAACAATTGATTATTGATTGTAGCACTGGCGTATACCGACCCTAAGTTACCCTTCTCGTCTTCGTAAATATCAATGGGTAGGTCTAAATCAACCCGGTCTATTCCTTTGTCCATTGCAACCCAAAGCTTGTTGTTTAAATCGATGTATAGATCTAATACCGTATTGTTTTGTAATCCATTGCCTTTATCTAATTGCGTTAATAATTTGCCTGAGTAATCAAATGCAAATACACCATTACTGATAGTTCCAATCACCATCTTTTCATTATTACATATTAAGTTGTTTATTCTTTTGTTTTGTAATGTTTGGTTAGCCATGCAATCCCATTTCGAAAGGATCCCTTCCTTGAATACAAATAATCCTTCCCGGTCAGTAGCTATTATCCATGAATTACCTAGCATTCCAACACCAACAATAAACTTTTTATCTAACTCTGATAGCACATGATCTTTTTCAAGTAAAAAATCATCAGTAATTTTATGAAAGCCTTTATTTAATAGAAATACATATGGAGTATTGTTAATTTCATACATTGAAAATATGGCATTGTTGGGGTCTATAATGGTTATGTTTTCATTATGCAAAACATACACATGCGCAAATGACCTGAAATATATTTTTTCATCAATCTTCATGATTGACCAAATATCTTCATTTTTAAATATGTGTGATGAGGGGAGTGTTTTACTTATGGAGTGATAAAGTAAAACACCCTCTGGAGAATATTCCCAATATCCAAATTCTTCATGTCCTCCCACATATACTCTTCCATTTTCATCTGTAAAAACAGATCGAACAGTGTTGTTGCTTTTAAGCTGGTGTAAACTCCAGGTGAAACCATCATATCGTAGCAAGCCAAAAGTGTTACCAAAAAACATTTCGCCACACTGATTCTGACTTATTGCCCAATTTTGACTGGCAGCCTTGTATTCTTGTTTAGTGAAATTATGAACAACCCCTTTTCGCTTCAATATTATTTCTTCGCCTTTTGTCGCAAAAGCTGAAAGAAGAAACAGACCTATTAATTTAATTTGAATGACATATGATTTTAAACGAAAAGTGCTCATGCTTGAAGAATATCTATTTGGTTGTAAAAATACCAAATAATTGTGAGCAAATGTTAAAAAACGACCACATCATTACCCCAACATAGTGTTAGTGAGCGTTTTCTATTTTTCTCAAAAAATGGGTGTAACTAATTGTTATATAGCGGAAATGAAGTTTTTGTTATCTCATCACTTTTGATGTATTGAGCTTGATGTGGTTCGTTTTTCTTTTGTGTTGGTATGAGTTGCGATATTTGTAAGAGAAAATCAGATTAATGCATTTGTTTATTCAGAGCTCGGGTGAATGTGAAGATGTAAAAGATGGTTGTATTAAATTAATTAATCTAAGTTTATAATGAAAAAAATACTATTAATTGCAGTTGCAATATTAATCTCGACAGCAACATATGCTCAAAAGCGTATGTTAGAAGGTGTCGTCATTGATAAGGAAGATGGAACTCCAATACCAGGTGTTAATATTATTATTAAGGGTACCCAGGAGGGAACGATTACAGATGAGAATGGAAATTTTAAACTGGAGGTTGGTGAAGAATCAACCATCATCAGTTCTTTTATTGGTTACCATAGCCAATCAATTGCCTTAAAGGGGCAAAATAATATTACTATTTATCTTGAGAGTTCAATACACAACCTTGATGATATTGTTGTTGTAGCCTACGGTTCTCAAAAAAAGTCGGATTTAACAGGATCAGTAGCCAATATTAAATCTGCAGATATTGCCAAAATTCAGAGTCCGCGTGCCGAAAATGCCCTGGAAGGGAAAGTGTCCGGTGTAATTGTCACACCATCAGGTGCTCCGGGAAGTGCACCTACAGTTTTTATTCGTGGTTTTGGATCGGTAAACGAAAATACTCCTATCTATGTGGTAGACGGGATGATATTATATAGTATCGACCATTTAAATCCTTCAGATATTGAGTCCATATCTGTTCTTAAAGATGCATCAGCTGCTGCTTTGTACGGTGCACGTGGGGGTAATGGTGTAATTATGGTTACTACTAAAAAAGGTGTTAGTGGTGAGGGTCAAATTTCCGTTAATTTTAACCAGGGAGTGCAAAAGGTAAATTATTACCCACAGATGGTGAAGCCTTCGCAATATGCACAACTAATGAATGAGTTAACAGGAACAGATAAATACCCTAATCCTGAAACTCTTTCTGGTACGAACTGGTATGACGAGATTTTTCATAACGCTTCAACCCGAAATTTAAACGTAGCTTTTTCAGGAGGTAATGAAAAGAATAATTACAACTTAAGTATAACAGGATTTGAGCAGGAAGGTGTTGTAAAAGGAGATGAATACCAGCGATTAACAGTTCTTTTAAACAACAATTATAAAGTCAAAAAATGGTTAAGTGTAGGTACAAATGTGCAGTTTGCATACTTTAATACGAAAAATGCACCTGGCGGTTTAATCGAAGCTGCTTATATCACGGATCCATTGATGAAACCTTATAATGAGGATGGTACTTATGGACAAAGTGAAAATGGAAACTTCTCAAATATTGCGGCCAAATATGAATATGAAGGGCGTGGTAAAAATCAAACTTATAAAACTATAGGTAATGCCTATGCAGAGATAAAGCTTCCATATGATTTAAAGTTCAAATCAACCTTTGGTATTGAAGCTACACATGTCTATGGCAAATCATTTACTCCTCTTTATTTTGTGAGTGCCTGGCAAAAAACAGATAAAAGTTCAGTTAATGTAGACAATAGCCGTTATGTAAATTATTCATTCGAGAATTTACTGTTTTATAATAAGGAGATTTTACAGCATAAAATAGAAGCCATGGCTGGTATGAGTTCATACATTGGTACGGGCGAATGGCTAAAAGGAGGAAGGAGTAATGTAAAAGGTGATACAGAAGACTTTTGGTATCTGGATGCAGGTGTTGTGAATGATTTAACAGATATCTCAAATGAGAATAGCGGAAATGAAAACCGTATGTTATCCTATTTATTCCGTTTCAATTATTCATATAATAATATCTATTACCTGACTGCTACTATGCGTAGAGATGGTTCATCGCGTTTTGGTGAAGATAATAAGTTTGGAAACTTTCCATCAATGGCTTTGGGTTATCGCATTTCGGAAGAAGCTTTTTTTGAACCTTTTAGGGATGTTGTATCTCATCTTAAATTCAGAGGTAGTTGGGGTAAAACAGGTAATGACCGTATTGGAGATTACGCTGCTTACCCGGGTGTTAACACCGGATTAGATGTTGTTTTTGGTACAGCTCAGCAAAAACAGGAAGGTGGTACAGTAACAGAGCTTACCAACACTGCTGTTCGCTGGGAAAAACATAAGCAATTGAATGTGGGCTTTGAGGCAGGATTTCTTAATAATGGTTTGATGTTTGAGATGGATTATTACAAACGTACCACAGAAGATATGTTACTACCGGGGTCTATTTTATCGCATACGGGATATACAGGTGTAGGTATGGTAAATGTGGGATCGGTTGAAAACAGGGGGCTGGATTTGAGTATTACCTGGAAACATAAAGTTGGTGAATTTAACTATATGATTGGTGTAGTTGGTTCAACAGTTGAGAATGAAGTATTAGAGCTATCTAAAGAAGATGATATTTTGTGGAACGGTGATTTGGGTAATGGACGTAGCTCAACACGCACTATTGTAGGAGAATCTGTAGGTCATTTTTATGGTTATATGGTAGATGGCATATTCCAAAACGAGCAGGAGGTAGCTGATGGACCTGTCTTTAATGGTAATTCTCAACCAGGCGATATCCGTTATAAAGATTTTAATAAGGATGGTAAAATAGATGATGAGGATAAGCGTATTATCGGCTCACCACACCCTGATTATGTTTTAGGGTTGAATTTGTCAGCCGGTTATAAAAGTTTCGATTTTTCTGCTTCACTAGCCGGACAGTTTGGTAAGGATATTTACAACAGAAAAAAAGCAGTGCGTTTTGGAAACAATAATTTTGAGTCGTCATATTGGGATCGATGGACAGGCGAGGGAACTAGTAATACCGAACCACGTGTGACAAACTCTGGCGAAAACTATGAAGTGTCAGATCGTTTCATTGAAAATGGATCTTACCTGCGTATTGGAAATATATCTCTTGGTTATACCATGCCTAAGAACCTTACTCAAAAGGTGTATTTGGATAAGGTAAGGATATATGTGTCGGGAAGTAACTTATACACTTTTACTAATTATTCAGGTTTTGATCCAATAATTGGAGGTCATCCAACTTCTGCTGGTATTGATTGGGGATCATATCCTGTACCTGCAACTTATTCTTTTGGTGTTAATCTTGAATTTTAATCTTATTGTGATGAGAAAAAGTAAATATATCATATTATCAATTCTTATGGGAATTGGGCTAGGGGCGTGTAATGAAGATTTTCTGGATACGGTACCACCTGCATCTGTTACTCCTCCAACATTTTGGGCCAATGATTCATCAGCCACTTTGGCAGTGAATGCAATTTACAATACCATAAATGGATGGGATCATATCAGTTTTGGGTCATTTGGTATCAAGAATATTTATTCGGATGATGCGGATAAAGGGAGTATACCTGGAGATGGTGTTCCAATGCCTGAGTTTGATGAATTGAATGTACTGCCAAGCAATATTCATGTAAATGGATGGTGGAATAGTAATTTTCAGGGAATTAACAGGGCCAATCAAGTGTTAGAAAATGTACCGGGTATGGCTTCGTTAGATGAAATGAAACGAAACAGGCTTTTGGGAGAAGCACATTTTTTTAGGGCCTACTTCTTCTTTAACCTGGTTCGTGCCTTTGGTGATGTACCTAAGGTTGACCGTTTATTAACACCCGACGAGTTTAATATGGCAAGGGTGCCAAAGGCCGAAATTTATAAAGACATTATAATCCCGGATCTTAAAAAAGCCATTGAATGGTTACCTGAGAAGTCGGATTATCCGACATCTCAAATGGGGCGAATTACAAAAGGAGCGGCTCGTGGTATGCTGGCAAAAGCCTATTTGTTTACTCAGGATAATACCAACGCACTAAAATACGCTGAAGACGTTATCTCGTCTCCGGAGTATTCATTACAAAGTGATTACGCCATGAATTTTCGTTCACTCGTCGAAAATGGAGTTGAATCTCTTTTTGAAGTACAATGTTCCAATGTATTTAATGGAAACGATGGCCATACTATTACACAATTACCGCGCGATGCCGGTAGCGGCCGTAGCTGGGGTTGGGGATTTAACGTACCATCACAATCGTTGTTAGATGAGTATGAAACTGCTGATCCTCGTAAAGATGCCACCGTAATTACTCGTGGGCAAACTTTGTATGATGGAGTGGTAGTAGGTCTTCAGGCTAAAAACCCGTTTTACAATTATAAGTCTTATCAACCTTATGAAAATAACGACTGGAACGGAAGTAAGAATATCGTGATTTTGCGTTATGCAGATGTTTTACTTATGGCGGCAGAAGCAGCCAATGAAACGAATAATCCTACGTTAGCAAAGCAATACCTTGAGGAAGTTCGCAGTAGAGCGCGAAAGGGTAATGTAAGTATCTTGCCTGAGGTGACTACAACAGATAAATCTGAGTTGCGACATGCCATATGGCACGAAAGAAGGGTAGAGTTAGCCATGGAGGGACATCGTACTTTTGACCTTATGAGAATGGATGATGTGGAGACGGGTTATGCAGCTGCTGCTTATCAAAAAGCAGGTAAAACAAATTGGAGCAATTATAAAAAGTTAATGCCAATACCAGAAATTCAGATTGAGCTAAGCAAAGGTGTATTAAAGCAAAACCCTGGTTATTAATTCAAAATCTAAAATTATGAAAAATCTAATACTAATATGTTTATGGTTAGTGAGTAGTTTATCGTTTGCTCAGGATCAGGTGTTTTTCTCAGAAGGAACTGATGCTACTTTCTATGACCAGGGAATTGTTGATGTAGCCAATTTAGGTAATAGTAATTTTGAGCATGTAGCTCCGCCTTGTTGTCCAGAGTATAACGATAAGATGCCTTGTGCAACAACTGCTTACACCGGAAATACTTCTCTGAAGTTTCATTATACTTCAGCAAGTCCGTCAGGAGTTTGGAAAGCTACCATATTTAGAAATGACTGGGCAGATATTGATGTGACATCAAATAACTACCTGACCTTTTATCTCTATTCAACTACAGCACTTCCCAAAGAAGCATTACCCAAAGTAGGTATGAGGGTGCGACGTATTGATAACGACAGTGAAGAGGATACAGAATATTTTAATATTGCAGATTATAATACTGATATTCCCGCAAATACATGGGTTAAAATAGGTTTACCTTTAAGTGTAATAATGAATGGCGTGCCAGCTGCAACTTATAATTTTACAAAGGTAAAAGCAGTTGTTTTTCGTCAGAATGATGATGATCTGTTAGAACGAACTCTGTTTATTGATGACATCAAAACTACCAACGAAGTTGTAAATGGGATCTTGGATAATTATGCTTCAAAGATAAGTATAGCTCCTAACCCTGTTATAGATGTTGCTACTTTAAATCTGCCTGCTGAATTGATGGATGCAAAACTTCAAATATCCATTATTAATTCTATCGGTAACGAATTACAACATTACACAAGTAGTGGAGAATCATTAATAAAGCTTGATTTGTCTTCATTAGCTATAGGTTGTTATTTCATAAGAGTGAGTGATGGAAAAGAGGTAATTGTAAAGAAAGTAATTAAGCAATAATAACGTCTATTTCCCAATAGAAAGTAAATAGCTTTTGTAATCAAAACATCTGTCTTAACTTGTTAAGACAGATGTTTTTAAAGAGAAATTCATGAAACGACCATGTAAAATTTAATTATTCATGTTTACACACAAGTGAATGATTAAATTTTCTTGGGAGTTCCATCTGACCATTGAAAATAAATTTAAACAGATGAAACGATCCATGATAAAGAGTTTTCACAAACGAGAATGATTGTTTTCTCTGGGAGTTCCCTGTCAGCCGATAGGCTGGCATGTGGCAATAAAACGCAAAATATAAACGCATGAAACTATCATGATTAGGTATTAAACACACAGGATGATGATTAAAAAAACTCGGTGTCTCTTTATTCATCAGTCTTGATACTTGATACTTGTGTCTTGATACTAATTAGAGTATATGAAACAACTGATATTTATTTTAGGATTAATTACCATAGGCATAAATGTGCTGAGCCAGGACCTGTTCTTTTTTAAGGATGGTACAGATCAGACATTTTATGACCAGGGAATTGTTGATTTAAACAGTTTAGGCAATAGTACATTTGAACATACAGCACCGCCTTGCTGTCCGGAGTATAATGATAAAATGCCCTGTTCGTCGTTTGCATATAGCGGAACTTCTGCCTTAAAGTTTAACTATACCTCTAATGTAGGAGGTAATTGGATAGTAAGTATTTTTAAGAATAATTGGGGAGAACTAAATTTAACTACCTATACTGATCTTGCTTTTTATATTTATTCAGAAGATGGTTTGTCTCAGGGAGCCTTGCCTGCCATTGGTTTAAAAGCCAAACGAAATGACAATGATGCCGAAGATAATTCAGTCACTTATTTATTGGGCGATTACAATAATGACATTCCAGCCGGACAGTGGACTTTAGTGACTTTTCCCTTATCTACAATTTTAAATGACGCAGCTAATAGTCATCTAAATTTTACAAAGGTTAAGGCTGTTGTTTTCAAACAAACAGAAGATAACGGTGTAGCACGTACATTGTATATTGATGATATTTCAGCTCGAATATTTCTTAGTCAGGTGGATCCTGTGCAAGATCTTTCAGCGCAAGGGTATGATAGTCATGTAGAACTTAACTGGACTAAGCCGGCAGAAGGTTTATCCTTTAGGATAGAGGCATCTTTTGATGGAGGTACTAGCTATGAACTTAGAGGGGTAACCAGTGATGATTCATATTTAGACTTTGTACGCGAAAAAGGTAATAATTTAACAGTACAATATCGCGTGATATCGGTATCAGGAAGCACTACGTCTGAGGCGGTGGAAGTACAGGCAGGTACACGTGATTTTACCGATGAGGAGTTGATGGATATGGTGCAGAAATACACATGGCGTTATTTCTGGGATGAAGCTCACCCGACCTACGGTTTAACCCGCGAACGCTCTAATGATGATAATCCTAACCGAATTACTTCAGGAGGTACAGGTTTTGGATTAATGGCCATGATTATTGGTTACGAGCGTAATTATGCACCTCAGAGTGAAATAAAAGCACGGATCTTATCAATGCTTCAGTTTTTGCATATTTGCCCAACCTACCATGGTGCTTTCTCGCATTGGTATAATGGAGCAACGGGTCAAACTATTCCGTTTTCGGATAAAGATGATGGAGGTGATATTGTAGAAACTTCTTTTGTTGCAGCTGGTCTTATTGCAGTAAAAAACTATTTCTCAGGAGATGATGCGGAATCTGTTCAAATTAGACAGTTAGCTGATATAATTTGGAAGAATATTGAATGGAGTTGGTATAGGCGAAATAACCAGAATGTGTTGTATTGGCACTGGTCACCTAATTATGGCTGGGATATGAATTTCGCCATAGGAGGATTTAATGAAACATTGGTGACATACATTATGGCAGCATCTTCTCCAACTCATGGTGTGCCTGCAGAAGTTTACCACGAGGGATGGGCAAGAAGTGGAGCCATTAAAAATCCACGTGAATTTTATGGATACAATTTAAACCTTGCTCCTGACTATGGAGGCCCTATGTTTTGGATTCACTATACTCACCTGGGACTTGATCCTCATAAAATGAAAGATCAATATACTGATTACTGGACAGAGTCGGTTCATGTGGCAAAAATTCAACATGCATACGCTGTAGACAATCCTTTGTCACATAGTAATTACAGTGATAAATGCTGGGGTATAACAGCCAGTGATCAGGCAGATGGGTATTCAGAGCGTCGTCCTATGGATAATGATAATGGTACCATTGCACCAACTGCGGCTTTAGGTAGCTTCCCGTATACACCTGAGGAATCTATGAAAGCACTGAAGTATTTTTATAGGGAACGAGGGGCAGACTTGTTTGGACCAATGGGTTTTTATGACGCTTTTAATGATGGTCTTAACTGGGTTGCTGAATCGTATCTGGCCATTGATCAGGGCCCAATTTTAATTATGATGGAAAACTATCGGTCAGGGTTAATTTGGAATGCCGTAATGAAAGATTCAGATGTAAAGGCTGGGTTAGACAAACTGGGTTATGAGTTGGATACATCCATTGGATCAGGATTAAAAGTGAGACATGATATTAAAGTGATTAAAAAACAAGAACTGGAAGAGGTCACTTTTTTATTTCCCGAAGAAGTGAGAGAAACAGTTACAGTAAACATGTATACAACTAAAGGCGAATTGGTAAAGCAAGAAGTGGTAGAAAATAATGGGATGGATTCGTTAAATGTAAATGTAAGTTCTTTGAGCAACGGCATATATGTTTTTTCAATAATTACCAGTGACTCAATATACGGAGGTAAATTTCTTAACAACTAATTAGATATAATGAATAAGGTAAGTTTATTTGGAGTAATAATCCTCTTATTATGGGGGTGTACAGAGGGAAGAAACAATTCATCAGAAACCATTAATAAATGGAATGATCAACCAGAGATGGATCACTATATTGATTCCTTGATGGCAAAAATGTCAATCGATGAAAAGATTGGCCAAACCGTACTTTTTGCTAGTTGGTGGGATATTACAGGCCCGGTTTCTGAGAATAATATTGTGGAGGATGCCAAACAAGGAAAGGTTGGTGCTGTGTTCAATGCCCTTACAGCCGATTTTATTTATCGCATGCAGAAGGAAGTGGTCGAAAATTCACGTTTAGGAATACCTTTGTTATTTGGTTATGATGTGATTCACGGTTATCAAACAACGTTTCCAACACCATTTGCCATGTCTGCTTCGTGGGATTTGCAGCAAATTGAAAAAAGTTGCAGGGTGGCAGCTATAGAAGCAGCAGCTGATGGTCTCAACTGGACCTTTGCGCCGATGGTTGACATTGCACGTGATCCTCGGTGGGGACGTATCGCTGAAGGAGCAGGGGAAGACTCCTATTTGGGTAGTTTGATTGCCGCTGCTCAGGTAAGAGGTTTTCAGGGAGATAACTTAGCTGATGAAGCTACTGTATTGGCTTGTGCCAAACACTTTGCTGCTTATGGGGCAGCCCAAGCAGGAAGAGATTATCATACAGTGGATATTTCAGAGCGAGTATTGCGCGATGTGTATCTACCACCTTTTAAAGCAGCTTGTGATGCGGGTGTTTCAACATATATGACAGCTTTTAATGAGTTGGATGGAACACCTTGTTCAGCACACGAACATTTACTAAATGATATTTTAAAAGATCAATGGGGCTTTGATGGCTTTGTGGTAACCGACTATACCTCCATAAAGGAGATGGTTAATCACGGTAGTGTGGCTGATGATAAGGAAGCAGGCGAAGCATCTATTAATGCTGGTGTTGACATGGATATGCAGAGTGGGATCTTTATGAATCATCTGAAGCAATCCATTGAAGAGGGGAAAGTAAAAGAAGGAACGGTTAACGAAGCATGTCGCCGTATACTCGAAATGAAGTATCGTTTGGGACTGTTTGAAGATCCTTATCGTTATTGTCGTCCTGATGAAGACAAGCAGAGTAAAATTAAAAGTCCTGAACACTTTGCGTTGGCGCATGAGATGGCTAAGAAGAGTATTGTTTTGTTGAAGAATGAAGGTGGTTTGTTGCCTTTAAACAAAGAGCAACTTAATTCAATAGCCTTGATTGGTCCAATGACGGATGAGCAAAAACAACAGTTAGGAGCATGGCATACTACGGGTAAACCAGAAACTGTAACAACAATTCTAACGGCTTTTAAAGAGAAGTTAGGAAAAGGAACTAAAATATATACTGCTAAAGGATGTGACTGGGAAGGTGATGACCGTTCTGGTTTTGCTGAAGCACTTGCAGCTGCTAAAAAGGCCGAAGTGGTTGTCATGTGTATGGGCGAACGCGAAAATATGGGAGGAGAAGCAGCCAGTCGTGTGCATATCGATATTCCCCTAATTCAGAAAGAGCTTATAAAAGAAGTATACAAAACCGGCAAACCAATAGTACTGTTGCTGCACAACGGACGTCCGCTGACCATAACCTGGGAGAATGAGCATTTACCTGCCATCGTTGAATGTTGGCATCTGGGTAGTATGGCGGGCCCGGCAATTGCTGATGTTGTTTTCGGAGATTATAATCCTTCAGGTAAATTAACCGCTACTTTTCCGCAGCATTTAGGTCAGGTGCCAATCCATTACAATATGAAAAATACGGGTCGTCCTTATAATCCTAAGGATGATTTCACCACTCGTTACCAGGATTGTTCCAATGATCCGCTATATCCGTTTGGATATGGATTAAGCTACAGTTCATTTGAGTACTCATCCATCACATTGGATAAAACCATTTTGGAACCGGCAGGTAACATTAATGCTACTGTGCTGGTGACTAATACCTCCGGCCGGGATGGAGAAGAAGTGGCGCAGCTTTATATCCGTGACTTGGTAGGCAGTGTTACCCGCCCGGTGAAGGAACTCAAAGGTTTTGAGAAATTGATGATTCCTGCGCATAAAACTGTAGAGGTGTCATTTACCATCGATGCTGAAGATTTGGCTTTCTGGCGTAAGGATATGACTTTTGGTGCTGAAGAGGGACGTTTTCAATTGTTCATCGGTACTAATAGTGATGTGGAACAAAGTGTGATGTTTGAGTTGACAGAATCAGTAGATGTTGACCCATATGCAGCCCGATAAGTGACTTTTTATAATTTGAAATAATACTGAAAGGCATGTTTTATATTGTTGGAAACAGATAAAGCGTGCCTTTGCTTTTTGAAGAACAATATGAGAACGTTAATATTTACACTTCTAGGCATTGCATTAATGGTAGGAACATACGTCGTATTTGACAGTTCCACAACCCGGATGCCACTCTTTTCTGTTTCATCGCCCAACAACCATGTAACTGTAGATTATGGTCTCGATACCATTGGTCAACCTTTTTACCAGGTTCATTATGACGGACAATCCGTGATAAAAAAATCGAATTTGGGTTTTGTACTTGCCGATGGGAAAGAGTTTCATAACAGGTTTACACTGATAAAAAACAGTAAGAATCATGTAGATGAAGTATGGGAGAATTATTGGGGCCGTAGTCAGTATATCCGGAATAACTATACTGAAGCAGTGTATACATTACATCATCCACTGGGAATAATGAAGGTTTTTTTCAGAGTGTTTGATGATGGTTTAGGTTTTCGCTATGAACTGGAAAAAGGTCAAGGACAAGATATTGTTATCACTGAAGAAAAGACTTCGTTTAACCTGTCGTCCGGATCTCAAAGCTGGTGGATTCCGGTGGATGATGATAGTTATGAGAAGTTTTATGAGCAAACAACTTTAGATGCCATTGATTCGGTGCAGACTCCATTTACATTAAGAACACCTGAAAATATATATGTAAGTATTCATGAAGCCGCTCTTGTTGATTTTCCTTCTATGACGTTGAAGAAAGATGAAAGAGGTATCTTAAAAAGCAGACTCGTTCCTGATCCAAATGGATTTGTTTATAAAGGAGAGAATTGCGTAACCAGCCCGTGGCGTACCATCAATTTTGGGCATAAAGCTGTCGACTTAATAAATTCAGATCTAATTGAAAACCTCAATACTAAATCCAATCAGGATTTCTCATGGGTAAAACCGCTTAAGTACATGGGTGTTTGGTGGGAGATGCATCTGGGATTAAAAACATGGCCTGCTGGTGATAGGCATGGAGCTACCACTAAACATGCTAAAGAGATGATTGATTTTGCAGCCGGCCATGGCATTAAAGGCTTGCTGGTGGAAGGCTGGAATGTTGGATGGGATCAATGGAAAGACTTTGATTACTGCAAGGCTTATGATGATTACAATCTGGAAGAAGTGGTTCAATATGCCCGTGATAGCAATGTGGAAATCATCATGCATAATGAGACCGCAGGGTATGTAGATGAATATGAACATCAGATTCCTAAAGCCTTTGATTATTACCAAAAGCTAGGTGTTAAATACATTAAAACCGGTTATGTAGGGCCCATTAAAACCGGTGAACCACATCATGGGCAGCGCATGGTTAACCATTATCAGTTTGTACTCGAAGAGGCTGCTAAGCGAGGTATTTGTATTCTTGGTCATGAACACATAAAGCCAACAGGTTTGAGCAGAACATGGCCCAATCTGTTAGCGGTAGAATCGGCCAGAGGCCAAGAATATAATGCTCCCTGGGCTCCTGAAAATAATCCGCCCAACCATAATACTATCCTGCCTTTTACTCGTTTGTTGGCAGGTCCAATGGATTATACTCCGGGACTCTTTGATCTTACATTCGAACGTCATGGAATTTCTGATAAGCGTGCCTATTCAACACTAGCTCATCAATTGGCATTGTATGTAGTGTATCACAGTCCTGCACAAATGGCTTGTGATTTACCTGAAAATTATGACAATCATCCTGCTTTTGAGTTTATTCAAAATGTACCGGTGAACTGGAGTAAAAGTTTAGCATTAGATGGTGAGATTGGAGAATATGTTGTGGTAGCCCGAAAAGACCGACAGGGAGATGATTGGTATCTAGGAGGTATTACCAATGAAACAGGACGCAACCTTACTATTGATTGCTCATTTCTTGATTCAGATAAGGAGTATGAAGTAATAGTTTATAAAGATGGGGAATCTGCAAATTATTTATCTGCTCCAAATGACTACGTTATAGAAAAAATGAAGGTAAACAGCAAAGATAAATTTAAACTAAAAATGGCACCAGGTGGTGGATTTGCAGTTGAATTTAAACATGTATTGGGAGAGGCAAAGAGTAATAGAAGGGTTGAAATGTTAAATCATCCTGTTGAAATCTAATTGTAAAAATTAAAGAGCTGTCTATAAAAAAAAGACAGCTCTTTATCAGAAATTACTTCTCAAAATTTTCCAGTCCTTCTTTAAGCCATTCGGCATAGGCATTTTTATTAGGCTCATATGCCTTAGGTTCAGCCAGTTCTTTTTCGTTGTGATCGAGTAATACGTAATAAGGCTGACTATTTATTTTGTATCTGCTTATTTGGAAATCACTCCATTTGTTACCTACAGTTCTGATTTTTTTACCTGTAGTTTCCGAGATGTACTGCTCTTCTTTAGGCAGCTGTTTTCGGTAATCAACGTACAGAGCAACTACCACATAATCGTTTTTCATTAAGGAATTTACTGCAGGATCAGACCAAACGTTAATTTCCATCTGACGGCAGTTAACACAAGCCTTACCTGTAAAATCAATAAACAGAGGCTTACCTACCTCTTTGGCATAGGCTAAAGCATCATCGTAATCATGGAATACAGATAAGCCTTGCGGGCCTACTTCCATTTTTTCTTCAAGCTTAACTAACTCTTTGTTTTCTGAATCAGTAGCACTTATCCTAATAGGCTGACGAGCTCTGTTTCCAACACCTTCCGGTGATTCGGCATATTCCATTGGTGGCGGGAAAGCACTAATTAGTTTTAAAGGAGCACCCCACAAACCCGGAATCATATAAATGGTAAATGACAACACAAATAAACCCATCAGTAACCTGGATACCGGTAGATATTCCATTGGCGAATCATGAGGTAAACGAATCTTACCTAATAAATAAAATCCTAGGGCTCCGAAAATGGCAATCCAGATGGCGATATATACTTCTCTTTCGAGTAAATGTAAGCCTAATACCAAATCTGCATTAGATAAGAACTTAAAGGCAAATGCAAGCTCAACAAACCCTAAAACAACCTTAACAGAGTTTAGCCATCCGCCTGATTTAGGAAGTGAATTCATAAAACCAGGGAACATGGCAAAGAAAACAAACGGAAGTGCTAATCCGACGCCAAATCCGGCCATTCCAATGATAGGTGCGATACCTCCTTCGGTAACGGCTTTAACTAAAATACCGCCTACAATTGGACCTGTACATGAAAAAGATACCAGGGCAAGTGTAAGTGCCATAAAAAAAGCGCCAATAACACCACCTTTATCCACTCCTCTGTCTGCTTTGTTTACCCATGAAGAAGGCATGGTTAATTCAAATGCACCTAAAAATGAGATGGCAAATACAACAAGTATGATAAACAAGAAAATATTAAATGCAGGTCCTGTAGAGAACTCATTGATATCATCGGGATTAAGGTTGGGGATTAAACCGATAATTGATCCGATTAAAACGTAAATAGCTACAATGAAAAAGCCATAAAACATAGCATTTTTAATGCCTTTGGCTTTGGTGCTGCTTTGTTTTGTAAAGAAGCTGACCGTCATGGGCATCATAGGAAATACGCATGGTGTTAGTAAAGCAATTAAACCTGCGCCCAATGCAATAAAAAATATGCTCCAGTAGCTATTTGTATCCTCACTTGTTGCAGAAGGTTTTGTATCCTGAACAGCAATCTTTTCTTTGATATCAAAAGAAAAATCTACCTGATCGGGAGGAAGGCATCTTTCATCATCGCAAACCATAAACTCTACATACCCGCTGATGGATTCTGCACCGGATGTTACCTCGACAATTTGGCTGATAGTGGCCTGGTTCGACCAGTAGGCCAATTCCATGTCAAAGGCTGAGTCATAGTGCTTTTCAGGAGCCGGACTTTCAACTAAATCTTCTTTAGACATGATGATGTCACTTGATTCGTAGTTAATGCTGGTGGCAATTGGTCCCCCCTCAGGTAAAGAAACTGAGTATAGGTGCCATCCGCTTTCAATATTTGCCTTAAAAGTCAGTTTGTATTTTCCATCCTCTACTTTAGTATGGCTAAATTGCCAGCTTACGGGCTGTTCAATTTGAGCTAAAGCAGAAAATAAAGGCATCAATATAAAAAGTAATGCTAATAACTTATTCTTCATATTATAAATGTTTTTGTGATTCCGTATATTATTATCATCGATACCAATAGTCATAAAATTAATAAAACCTTACAACAATATACATGTCGATTTTAGTAATGCGTGGTAAATATAGAAATAGGAATGTATATAAAATATTAAATAATTCATATTTTGCTGCAGTGTCAAAAAATGTTCCAAAAAAATTGCTTCGCAATTTGATGTGTGGCACTGGAGTAGAATAAAAAGATGAACTACATATTTTTTGTATTAGCTATGTGTTTTAGCAAGCGTCGCTTTGAAAGAAGAATTTATGGCAGGCAGAAATAGGTGAATGTGACGAGTTGACTAGTTTTAAATAAAAAAGGTTGACCTGTACAGGCCAACCTTTATATTATTTATTTTTCTAAGATCTTGAACTCCAAAAAACTTAATGAGGCGGAAGGAATCAATTTTAATCCGAAACCATATTTAAATTTCCATTTTAAAAATATGGAAGGGAAACCTTGTCTTAGATAAGCTCCAAGATAAGGATGAACCTTCAGGGTCAATTTTTTACTCTTTTGTCCTTCAACAGCTTTTCTAATGCTGTTTTCCAACTTTTCTTCCAGTAGGATAGCTGGTGCAATTTTACCTGTTCCGAAGCAGGTAGGGCATGACTCATTTGTTTCAATGGCCAATTCCGGTCGAACGCGTTGGCGTGTAATCTGCATAAGCCCAAATTTGCTCAGGGGAAGGATATTGTGCTTGGTCCTGTCCGGATTCATCGCTTCCTTCATGCGTTCATACACTTTTTGCCTGTGTTCTGACTTTTGCATATCAATAAAATCGACAACTATAATACCACCCATGTCCCTAAGTCTTAACTGACGGGCAATTTCGTCGGCAGCGGCGAGGTTTACTTCCAGAGCGTTATTCTCCTGGTTACTGGCGTTTTTAGCTCTGTTGCCACTGTTAACATCAATTACATGAAGTGCTTCAGTATGTTCAATAATAAGATATGCACCACTTTTAAAAGAAACTGTTTTTCCAAAAAGTGATTTAATCTGTTTTTCAATTCCAAATTGATCAAATAAAGGAACGTCTCCTTTAAATTCTTTCACAATTTTTTCTCTTTCCGGGGCGATAATTCCCACGTACTCTCTTACCTCTTTACACATATCTTTATCAGATACATATATGCTGTTGAATGAGGGATTCATTATGTCCCTGAGGATGGCTGAGGTTCGGCCAATCTCACCAACAACTAATGCTCGCGGCTTAAGGTTAAACAGCTTGGAGGTAGATTCTTCCCAACGTCGAATAAGGGTTTTTAATTCCTTATCAAGCTCGGCTACTCGTTTACCTTCGGCCACTGTGCGGACAATCACACCAAAGTTTTTGGGTTTAATACTTTGTAAGAGCTTTTTGAGTCTGTTTCTTTCTTCAGCCGATTTTAATTTTTGGCTTACAGAAACTTTATCTGCAAAAGGCATCAATACAAGGTTGCGTCCGGCAATGGATAATTCAGAAGTAAGCCTGGGACCTTTCGTTGAAATAGGTTCCTTGGCTATTTGCACCAATACTTCCTGACCTACTGAGAGAACATCTGAAATGGTACCGTTTTTATCGATATCAGGTTCAGACTTGATTTTGTGTAAGGCAACTCCTCCCTTTTTAGCAGTGCCTGTCATGTTAAGAAATTTCTTTAGGGTACGA
Organism: Labilibacter sediminis; assembly: GCF_005877885.1. GTDB lineage: Bacteria > Bacteroidota > Bacteroidia > Bacteroidales > Marinilabiliaceae > Saccharicrinis > Saccharicrinis sediminis. The sequence goes on along the minus strand of NZ_VCHY01000003.1, from coordinate 132,873 downwards.
AACTGGGGTCCAAGATCTAAATAATGCAAAAATGCATCTTTTTCGTATCCAACATCAACAAAAGCAGCGTTAAGTCCCGGCATGATTTTCTTTACCTTTCCCAGGTAAATATCACCAACAGTAAACCGAACATTGCTTTTTTCTCTTCTTAACTCAACAAGCCTTCTATCTTCGAGTAACGCAATGGATAACTCATCGGGAGATACATCAACAAATAGTTCTGCACTCACAATAGTAGGTATTTCAATAATTTAAGAACTTTTACCTGACACTCGCTTGTCAGGATATTTTAAATGTCTACATAAAACAAAGAACAAACCAGAAGAATAATCTCCAATGTTTGTTCTTTATTATGCTTTTACAATCAAATGGCGAAGATTATTTCTTCTTCTTGTGCCTGTTTTTTCTAAGCCTTTTTTTACGCTTGTGCGTAGCCATCTTATGTCTTTTTCTTTTTTTTCCGCTTGGCATGCTACAATCTTTTATTATTAATAACCAGTTATTTAACGTTGTTCTTTACCTTAGTAACAAAGCTCTTAGAAGGCTTGAACGCTGGAATGTAATGTTTTGGAATGATGATAGTAGTGTTTTTTGAAATGTTACGAGCTGTTTTTTCTGCTCTTTCTTTTACTATAAAACTTCCGAAACCACGTAGATAAACATTCTTACCTTTTACCAAAGATCCTTTTATGGTATCCATAAAAGCCTCAATAGTTTTTTGTACTGTAACTTTTTCTATTCCAGTATTCTTTGAAATCTCATTTACAATATCCGCCTTTGTCATCTCTCTTTAAAATTATTTAATTATCAACTAATTACATTGATTTTTTCAAAATTCAGACTGCAAAGATATAATCATTTGGAGATAAAAAAAAACAAAACCATTATTTTTGGTAAAAAAAGCAAATGATAAACTTTAGTAGTGACTTGATATTGTGGTATAAAGAGAACGAGCGGTCACTTCCATGGCGTTTAACAAAGGACCCTTATCGTATTTGGGTATCGGAAATAATTCTTCAGCAAACCCGTGTGGATCAGGGGTTAATGTATTATAAGCGATTTCTTCAGCATTTTCCTTCGGTAAAACATTTAGCAGAAGCCAGTGAAGATGAAGTACTCATGTGTTGGCAAGGTTTAGGTTATTATTCGAGGGCACGAAATATGCACTTTTCGGCAAAATATATTGTGAATGAGTTAAAAGGTGTATTTCCCGAGAATTATGAAAGCCTGTTAAATTTGAAAGGTGTTGGTACTTATACAGCAGCAGCCATTAGCTCGATATGTTATAATGAACACCGAACAGTTGTGGATGGAAATGTTTTCAGGGTGCTTACTCGTTTGTTCGGTATCGAAACACCCATTAATACGGGTAATGGGAAAAAGGAAATTAAAGAGTTGGCACACTCATTAAATACCGGAGAACAAAATGGTATTTTTAATCAGGCTTTAATGGAGTTTGGGGCTTTGCAGTGTAAACCTAAGCAAGTGGATTGTTTGTCGTGTGTTTTTAAAGATAGCTGTTTCGCTTATATAAATAATAGGGTTGATATCTTGCCTAAAAAGGAAAAGAAGAATATTGTGAAGAATCGTTATCTGAATTTCTTTTATATAAAAGACGGCAATAACGATGTGCTTATCAAGCGCCGGGAGAAAAAGGATATCTGGAAAGGATTATTTGAGTTTCCAATGATTGAAACCAACAAGCATTGCGAGTCTTCTGAATTAATGCTCTCTCAGGAGTTTGTCCAATTTCTTAATGGAGGAGAGACTGTTGTAAAAGGCATAAAAGAAATTACTCATCTGCTTACCCATCGAAAACTGTTTATCAGGATCATGGAACTTAAAGTGGATAAGCATAATAATATTGATGACTATTTACAAGTAAATAACAAGGAGTTGGTTAATTATGCATTTCCTAAACCTTTACAGGCCTATATTGAAGAAATAAAATAAGGGTGTCATTATATGACAGGTATGCAAGTTTATGCCTGTTTGGTTTATATTTGTATTCGATTAGAAGTTTTGTATTTTTATCTTTCAAAATAATTTGAAGATTTATTATGTCGGTTAATAAGGTAATTTTAATAGGAAATGTAGGTAAAGATCCTGAGATAAGGTATTTCGAAAACGAAAGAGCTGTGGCTAATTTTCCACTGGCTACTACCGAAAGAGGATTCACAACGAGTTCAGGACAGCAAATTCCGGAAAGAACAGAATGGCACAACATTGTTGTGTGGGGAGGATTGGCCAAAGTTGTAGAGAGCTATGTGAAAAAAGGAACACAACTATATCTTGAAGGTAAAATTAGAACGCGTTCATGGGATGATAAAGAAGGTCAGAAAAGATATACTACCGAGGTTTATGTAGATAATCTTCAGTTATTAGGACGTAAGTCTGACAACCCAGGAAGTACTGGTCAGGCCGGTGCAGGAATGGGACAGGCTCAACAGCCAATAGTATCAAGCCCATCACAGCCTGCTTCAAATAATATGACAGATAATAACGATATATTATCAGATTCAGGAGAACAAGATGATCTTCCTTTTTAGTATTCATTTAATGCGTTGATTTTTTTGGAAACAGACCCGCTTATTTCATTCGTCTCACCTTATTTTATGGCTATTGAGCTGTTGCCTATTTCTGCAGGTGCTATTGTGGCAATATTGGTATTGGTTGTACTTTTGGTATTTTCCGCATTATTATCAGGATCAGAAGTGGCCTATTTTTCATTATCGCCTACTGACTTGCACGACATAAAAGAGCATAACAGCAAGAGTAGTCGTATGATTTTAAAGCACTTAAAGTCGCCTGAGCAATTATTGGCCACTATATTAATTGGCAATAACTTTGTTAATGTTGGAATTGTTATAATATCGGCATTTATAACTAATTCCTTGGTTAGCTTTGGTGAGCCTGTGTGGGTGAAATTTGTGGTTGAGGTGATAGGTATCACTGCCCTGATTTTATTTTTTGGTGAGATATTTCCTAAGGTGTATGCTTCGCGATTTGCTCGTAAATTCGCAGAAACCATGGCTTATCCTCTTTTGTTGTTAAAAGGTTTTTTTAGTCCTTTAAGTGCTATTTTAGTAAGTACTACAGGTTTTGTAAATAAGCGTATAGCCAAAAAAACAGGTTCAATTTCCCTGGATGACATTTCGCACGCCTTGGAAATTACCAGCGACGAGATTTCAGAAGAAAAGGAACTACTCGAAGGGATTGTTAAGTTTGGGAATATTAATGCGGCTGAAATCATGACATCCAGAGTAGATGTTATTGATATTGAAATAAGCAGTGACTATAATAAGGTATTGGCGGTTATTGTTGAATCTGGTTATAGCAGAATTCCCGTGTTTGAAAACACCCCGGACAATGTAAAAGGCGTATTGTACGTTAAGGATTTGCTATCACACTTAAATGAGGGTGCAGATTTTAAATGGCAGGATTTAATCAGAACACCGTATTTTATTCCTGAAACCAAGAAAATAAATGATTTGCTTGAAGAGTTTCAGTTGAATAAAACGCATATGGCTATTGTGGTAGATGAGTACGGAGGAACATCAGGTATCGTTAGTTTAGAGGATATTTTGGAAGAGATTGTTGGTGAAATAGCTGACGAAAAAGATGATGAGGAATCATTTTATGTACGTCAGCCTGATGGAAGCATTATCTTTGAAGGTAAAACTTTACTCAACGATTTTCATAAAGTAACAGAAACCGAAGAAGACATTTTTGAAAAAGTTCGCGGAGAAGCAGAAACACTGGCAGGCTTGATTCTTGAGATTAAAGGTGAAATCCCGGACAAAAATGAGCAGATTCAATTTAAAGAATACCTGTTTACTATAATTTCTGTTGATTCCAGAAGAATTATAAAAATAAAGTTCGAATTAGCCTCTAAGGGTAAAAAGTAAATAGTATGAAGATTGTGAGAAATGCAGGAAGAACATTTGTTTTGCTCTTGACCCTGGTTGTTTTAATAGTGCTTTCATCGTGTAATCAACATGTAACCCCTAAGCCTCGCGGGTATTTCCGAATAAACTTTCCTGAGCATGAATATGATTCCCTGGTTAGTGATAATCCATATACATTTAATGTGCCTGTTTATGTTCAGGTTAATCAGGATTTTTCACCCAATACTGAAGCCTATTGGATGAATCTGGATTATCCGGAATATAAAGGGAGGATTCATCTTAGTTATAAAAAGATAGAGGATAATTTAAATATTGTTCTTGAGGATAGCCGTAAGTTAGCGTATAAGCATTCGGTTAAAGCAGACGCTATAGGAGAAAGATTGTTTCTGGCTCCGGAAAAAAAAGTGTATGGTATTTTATACGAGATAAAAGGAGATGCAGCATCATCGGTGCAGTTTTACTTAACAGATAGTATTCAAAATTTTGTGCGGGGTTCCTTGTATTTCAATGTTGTACCGAATAAAGATTCATTAGCTCCGGTGGTTGATTTTGTTACTGAAGACATCATTCATTTAATGGAAACTTTTGAGTGGAAATCATTACCTAAATTTTAAAAATGCCAAAGGTTTTCAGAAAAGATATTGGTGAGCAGGGTATTGTTGCTGTTTGGCACATAACGGAGAGTTTGGATGAGTTATCTTCTTTAGTTGAGTTGCGAGAAAAGGAAATAGAGAAGGTGCAGTCTTACCGGCTGGAGAGTAAAAAACTTGAATTTTGGGCTGTCCGATGTTTAGTAAAACATGTTTTAGGTATTGACCCTGTAATTGATTATTTGGAATCGGGCCGTCCTGTGTTAACCACTAGCGATTACAAATTAAGTATTAGTCATACTAAAGGATATGTTGCCATAAGTCTCTCAAAGGGAAAATATGTAGGTATCGATATAGAATATCCTTCGGCCCGCGTACAAAAGGTATATACACGTTTTATCAGTGATCGGGAGAGTGAGTTTATTCCGGAGGATCAAAGCTTAGAATATTATACTGTAATATGGTGTTTAAAAGAAACCATGTATAAAATGATAGATCGAAAGAGTATTATCTTTAATCATCATTTTGTATGTCATCCTTTTAAATTGACATCGCAGGGTGTTTTAGAGGCTTCGTATTGTGATGATGACATGCAGGAGAAATTGCATTTTGATTACATTATTGAGAAAGACTATTATTTAGTTTATCATTGTTAACCATCAAGTTATGATATTAAAGTCTATTGAGGAAAAGGTTAAAGCCGGTAAGAAACTTTTTGCCGTTTTAATAGATCCGGATAAGTTCCCTGATAAAAATTTATTAAAGATTATTACGGCTATGGAAGCAGCAAAGCCCGATTTAATCTTAGTGGGAGGGAGTTTGGTAGCCGGTAAAACAGAATTGGTGGTAAATGTGCTAAAAGAGCATCTTTCAATTCCTGTGGTTTTATTTCCGGGCAATCTGCTGCAATTAACGCCCAGCGCCGATGGAGTTTTGTTTATATCCCTGATCTCCGGGCGAAATCCTGAATTGCTTATTGGTAATCATGTTGCTTCGGCTCCATTTATTAAAAAATCAGGTATGGAGGTTATTTCTACCGGTTATATTTTAATTGAGGGAGGAGCTACAACTTCCGTTGAATATATGAGTCAAACACAGCCAATTCCTGCCGATAAGGCTGATATTGCAGTGGCAACAGCCATGGCAGGGGAGATGCTGGGGCAAAAGATGATTTATTTGGAGGCCGGAAGCGGAGCCTTGAAACCTGTACCTGTTGAGATGATAGAAGCAGTTAAAAGCAATATATCCATACCTCTTATTGTTGGTGGTGGTTTAAACACCAAAGAAAAGGTAAAAGATGCCTGTATGGCAGGAGCCGATATTATTGTTGTGGGTAATGCTTTTGAAAAGGATCTTAACTTGCTTAAGGAATTTAAAGCTGTCATTGATTCCTTTTAGTTTTGCACAAAATCTAATTTATTTTACAACTTCTTTAAGAGGTTCTCCAATACAGCCATTGGGCTCGGGAATTTGTAGAATGCTTGAAATTGTTGCAGCTACATCAATCATCTGTATGCTGCTTAATATTTGCATTGCGCTGGTGTTCCATCCAAAGAATATTAATGGAGAATTAAAGTATTGACCGGATATTATGTTTTTTTCTTTGTGGTTGACAACTTCTTCTGACCAGCCGGGTTTTAGAGAAATAAATAAGTCTCCTGAACGCTCATGGTAATAGTTCTTCTGAATTAAATTAAAAATACCGGTTGTGTATTCGTTGGTGCGTAAATGATAGCTGCTTATTGTTTTTTCAATACCGGATACCTCAAGTAAAAATGTAGCTGCTTTTTCCTGCATTTCTTGTAAAGGTATCTTCGATTTTTCTAATAAAGATTTATTAAAGTAAAATTGCTTATCATGATATCCACTAATCCATTTACCCTGCCCGTATATAGCCATCAAGTATAAATTAAGTAAGGCAGCTGTTTTTTTGCCATTAAAATAGCCTGTGCTTATCTCTTCTTTTTTCAGGGTTTCAGGTTTCCATCGGCTCGAAGGAGTGGATGAAAGCACAACCAATACATGTTCAAGGCCAATATTGTCTTTCATGAGGTTTATAAACGATTCTATTTGATCATCCAGCCGTAAAACCATATCTTCCACTTCGGCATCAAAAAGTTCCTGATGTTCGCTCAGGTATGGTTTGCAGGTAAATGAAACAGAAAGTAAATCAACATGGTCGTCTTTTCCATACTCTTCGTTAATAATTAAGGATGCAGCAAAGTCCCTTAAAATAATATTACCAAACGGAGATCCTGCGATATGCTGATATGGAAGTGCACTGTTGGAGTTTTTTAGATCGTATAGAAAATGTCGGGGTTGAGTAGGATTTGATTTACTGTATTCGTGATATTTTTTTAAATCAGTTATTGGGCCCCATTGCCTTTCTATATATAAATCAGCAAAGCGTTTGTCGTTAAAATCTAATACCCACTCTTTAAGTTGGCTTGAATCAGCTTCGGATATCATGTTACCGGTAGTGCGATCGAACCAGTAGGTGTCTATTTTATTGGGATTGGCAAAAAATGCAACTTTTTCTGGCGATAATCCGATTGAGGCAATCTTGGAAAACCCTCTGTTATGAAGATTGAGTTCGTCAGCAATGGATGAGGTTAGCCTGTTGGAGATAATGATGTCTCCCGAATCTGGATGAAGAGTATTGTCTGATTTAAAGGAAAAGGCCTGAACAGTTTGTGATTTGTCTTTTGAAAGCCATTCCTTTCCAATAATTCCATGTGTTTCGGGATAGCATCCACAAAGCATATTTGCAGTTTTTGTTCCGGTAAATGATGTGTTAGACTCATATTTACCCTTGTGGTAGAAGGTTCCCTTGTTTACCAGCTGATTAAAACCATATTTACCAAGCTTATTTCTAAAAGCCAAAAGTTGTTCGGTGTGCAATTCATCAACCTGAATAAAAACAACCAACCGTGGAGGTTTTGTAGATGATTGGGAATAAACAGGGTGTAATATAATGGTGCAAAAAATAGCTGTAAGCAGTAATTTCATTTTGGCCTAATTGTTGATTTCAGGCGTAAAATAACTAGGTATAATTTAAATCTCCAAATATTAAGCATGCAGGCTTAAATTATTGAATAAGTTCATCATGAGTTTGTGTGAGAAATATCGGTCCTTATACAGAAATCCGGTGTTTTATTTTGCGTAAGGTTTTACTTCCTCGTGTTTTCGGTACGAAATAATATCTACATCCTGTAGGTAAATAATCCCCGCTCCATTGGCTTTGTCAAGGAGTCCTGCAACAACTTTTGCAAAATCATCAATTCTTCCTGCTTTGTCAACAATTTCTATAATGATAGGAGGCTCGTAAGAGATATCATATGTTTTGGATGAATTGGTGAGTCCGTTGGCACCATATCCCATCAAACCTTTTGTAACCGTAGTGCCGGCTAAAGCATATTTTTTTGCAGCAAAAACTATGGCTTCATATAATGATCGTTGATATACTTTTTCTGATTCGGGGATAATTATCTTGAGCTTCTTGGCTTGTCCGTCTAATATCATAATTTGATAATTTTAGTTTTCCCTTGTTTATGGTTTAATCTTTAATACAAAACAATAACAAGGTTTGTTATGAATGATTAAAGATTGTAATCAAATTACGACTAAATAAGGACACTTTCAATGCCTGAGCAAAAAATGTTTCTTACTTCCGGTTTAAAGATGAACTGTTATTGCTCGATCAACATCCTTTAAAAGCAAAAAAACTAAAATTATAACCTCAACTTTAACAGCCATTTACTTGATTGTTATCTAAATATTACTAATTTTGAAAGCAATCCTTAGAAACAGCGAAAATTTTGATGCTGATCGATGTGAGGCGTAAAATTTTTTCGGTTTCGCAAAATTCCTTAATTATTAACATGGTCATATTACAATTTCAAATATTCATGCATTTACAGTGATAAATTAGCCTGAGTACTGGCTATCCTTTCCCTATGTATAATTTGATTTTGAATGACCGCAAACGAATGTTTTATGAAGGTATATCAAGCAAATCAAATTAAGAACATAGCCCTTCTCGGAAGTTCAGGCTCGGGTAAAACCACCCTCGCCGAGGCTATGTTATTTGAGGGTGGTGTTATCGGCCGCAGGGGCGATATCGAAAGTAAAAGTACAGTTTCAGATTATCACCGGGTAGAACATGAATATGGGTACTCGGTTTTTTCATCAGTAATGTATACTGAATGGCTCGATAAAAAGCTCAATTTTATCGATTGTCCGGGTTCAGATGACTTTATTACAGGAGCCATTACTTCATTAAATGTTACCGATACAGCATTGATGCTTCTTAACACTACCCAGGGAGTTGAGGTAGGAACTCAAAATTTATTTAGATATACCGAACAATATAATAAGCCGGTTATTTTTGTGGCCAATCATCTCGACCACGAAAAAGCAAACTTTGATCAAACCATCGATCAGGCCAAAGATAGCTTTGGAAGTAAGGTGGTGATTGTTCAATATCCGGTCAACGTAGGAGCAGGATTTAACGCATTGGTAGATGTTCTTAAAATGAAGATGTATCAATGGGGACCTGATGGAGGAAAACCAGAAATATTAGATATCCCGGCAGAAGAAAAAGAAAAAGCAGATGAGTTACACAATTTATTGGTAGAAGCAGCTGCAGAAAATGATGAAGATCTAATGGAGCTCTTCTTTGACAAGGGTACATTAGATGAAGATCAAATGCGTACAGGAATTAAGAAAGGTTTAATAGCTCGTGACCTTTATCCTGTCTTTTGTGTGTCAGCTTTAAAAGATATGGGCGTTCGTCGTATGATGGAATTTTTAGGAAATATTGTTCCTTTCGTATCGGAGATGCCTAAGCCAATTACCAAAGATGCAGAAGAGGTGACCTGTTCTGCAGACGGAGCTCCATCTATCTTTGTTTTTAAAACAAGTATTGAGCCTCACTTGGGAGAAGTTTCTTTCTTTAAAGTAATGTCGGGCTCAGTAAAAGAGGGAATGGATCTGGTTAACATGACCAAAGATTCAAAAGAACGTCTTTCGCAACTTTATTGCGTAGCAGGGAATACCCGTACAAAAATTACAGAATTGGTAGCAGGAGATATTGGCGCGACAGTTAAACTTAAAGAAACAAAAACAAATGACACCCTAAATGATAAGGGATGTAATTATATTTTTGAGCCTATTCATTACCCGGATCATAAGTTTAGAACCGCTATTGTACCTGTTGAAGAACATGATGATGAGAAGCTTGGAGAGGCATTGCAACGTATGCATGAGGAAGACCCCACCCTTGTGGTTGAATACTCTAAAGAGTTGAAACAAATCATTGTTTATGGTCAGGGTGAGTTTCACCTGAATACCATGAAGTGGCGCATTGAACACAACGATAAAATAGATGTTGAGTTTGAGAGACCTAAAATCCCTTATCGCGAAACTATAACTAAAGCATCAAGGGCTGATTATAGACATAAAAAGCAATCGGGAGGTTCCGGTCAGTTTGGAGAAGTACATATGGTTATAGAGCCTTATGAAGAAGGAAGTGAGCCTCCGGCAAGCTACCGTTTCGATGGTCAGGAATTTAAAATGAATATCCGGGGAACAGAAGAGGTGAAACTTCCTTGGGGAGGTAAATTAATTTTTCATAACTGTATTGTTGGAGGAGCTATTGATACCCGTTTTTTACCAGCGATTCTTAAAGGGATAATGGAAAAAATGGAAGAAGGTCCGTTAACAGGATCTTATGCCCGCGACATTAGAGTTTGTGTGTATGACGGTAAAATGCACGCGGTTGATTCCAATGAAATATCGTTTAAACTAGCTGGTAGAAATGCCTTTAGTGCTGCCTTTAAAAATGCTGCACCTAAGATTCTTGAGCCTGTTTATGATGTGGAGGTAAAGGTACCTTCAGACAGAATGGGTGATGTGATGAGTGACTTACAAGGTCGCAGAGCACTGATTGAAGGTATGAGTAGTGAAAAAGGTTTTGAGGTGATTAAGGCTAAGGTGCCTTTAAAAGAGATGGATAAATATTCTACTTCATTAAGTTCGATTACAGGAGGTAGAGCTCATTTTTCTCTTAAGTTTGCCAAATACGATATTGTGCCTCACGATGTACAAGGTCAGTTACTAAAAGATTACGAAAAAGAATTAGCAGAAGCTTAGTTTCTCGTATGGTCTTAAAATACAACATCCGATACTGTTTTTACGGTATCGGATGTTTTACTTTTATGATGTTTTGTTTTACTTACCTCTTATTAAGTGTAAAGGCCCCTCCAGTTTTATCTGTTCTCCTTCGTTAAAACCTTTGGCATCTATATAATAAAAATAAACACCTTCAGCCGCTTTTCTGCTTCCTATCTTGCCATCCCACGAGTCTCCGGGATCAGTAGTTTGAAATACTTTGCGTCCCCATCGATTTAAAATCACCATTTTAAAGTCTCTAACAGATTCATAGGCTACCATAAATTTGTCGTTAATGCCATCTCCATTAGGGGTAAAAGCATTTGGAACTTCAACTTCCATTTCAATGGTTGTTATGGTTCCCGATGATTGAGTGTCGGTACATTTGCTGGTTGTATTTTCAACTTCTAACTGTATTCTGTATTCTCCTACTTCATCAAATGTAAAGGCAGCAGGGTTTGCCCCTTCGTCTGGTTTTTCAAATTCATCATTCTTGTATATTTCCCATTGATATATCTGAATTGATCCCTTTGATTTATTGTTAATAGATACAACTACAGGGGATGATCCATTGTACGTTGTAATGTCTTTATATTCATTGTTTTTAGGGTATTCATTTTCATGCCCTCTATCTATAACATCAAAAGTAAAATCAGCTTTTACAGCTTTGGGATTATCAATTTTAATATCATCCTCAGCATTGCTGGCTTTAAAAGCCGTAACTTCTACCGAATACGTTGTGGTATCTACAGGGGCAGCAATAATAGGTTTGGCTTCTGTGTTTCCTTCAATATCGCCAATTGGTACGGATGACCATTCGTATGTGTATTGGTATGCTAAAGGTATTTGAACAAGCGATGTAAGATCGTAATAGAACAATTCTTTCTGGGTTGTTTCTACAGATAATTGTAAAGACGTACAATTGTTTACAATGGTATCAATTTCGGCAGATTCTATTTTAGGTTGAAAAGTCCAGCAGGTGTAGGTGCCAGCAGGGATGTCATTGTCAGTTATGCTTACGCGATAAGCTTTTTGGTGTTCTATGTCAGAAGGAAATTCAGGGTCGTTACCACTATATTTTTCTTCCCAATTAGAGTTGTTAAATTCATACCAGGTATACTTAACATTTGTTCCGGCTATGGGCATGGCTGATAATGTTCCTGACGAAATATCAGTATAAAAATATATCGAGTCAATTTCAGAATGCTCAGGGTACTGGGTTGGGATACTTGTTGTGCGCTCCGGTGAAATAATTTGAGCGTTTAATGCCTGAGTTGATAAAGCAACCAGCAGCAGAAATATATATGGTGTTAATATCTTCATCAAAATTTGTCTTAATCGTATTTTACAGGATTTCAAAGATATTTATTTAAACGGTATTCAGGAAAATTAATTGTTATCGTTAAATATTTGAAATGTTCTAAATAGAGAAAATAAAAGGATTGTCAATGTTTTATGGGGAAAATTGGCACATAATCGTGGAATTTAAATATTAAAAAACATTAAAAATGAAACATTAACAGGTAGTTATGAGTTAATATACACAAGTTGGTTTAACGAATTATTTATGACATTTCGTCTTTTGTTGATTATGGTAGGGTTGAATATGGGAGTTTTAGAGGCGCAATTATCTTTTCAGGAACAGGATTTATTAGCACTCACAGTTTTGGAGTTAAATGATTTTGAGAATCAGATGGGTATCAACAAAGAGGTTCCACTTGAATTTTCAAAACCGGTGTATCATGCTTTGTCGTATTATCCCGAATTAAAACAAACGCATATTAAATTTAAATATAAGAAGATCGGCACCACCTTAAATGCACGACCAACAATTGGTTCTTTGTTTTTTCGCAAAAAGGAAAACCGTCGTTATGTAATTCGTATCAATAAAACAAAGGCCGATAGTGTAATAAATTTTTCTGATGTGCCTTACAATGCTCAGGTTGGTGTGCTTGGTCATGAATTTGCTCATTTTATCGATTATTCACAAAAAGGAATATGGGGTGTTTTTAAGCGCCTGTTATCATATACCAATAAAAAAGGGAAAGAGAAATTTGAAAAGGAGATTGATCAGCTAACCATTGACAGAGGATTGGGCTGGCAGTTGCATCAGTGGGCAGATCTTGTTTTAAATGATGAAAAAGTAAATGCTAAGTATAAAAAGCTGAAACAGGAAATTTATTTAACTCCGTCTTGTATCGAAGAATATCTTAGTTCATTAAGTCCTGCAGTATCTTTTTAAGGTATAATTATTTGGAGGGTGTAAAAACTTCATTTGTTATCTTTGACATATGAATTTAACGCCATTAAATGATTTTATAGTTATCCATATTTTCGGATCACTAACCTTACTGTCTTTTATTACTTTTTTTAATCCTTTAAAGACAAATAAGAAAGGTAATTTATGGTTTGGCTTGTTCCTGCTCTTTTATTCATCTTTTTGGATGGAAGAAATAATAGAATACATTAAGCTTCCCGGGATAAATTCTCTATTGGTTTTTGTTATACATTCTGTACAAATATTTACATCAGTACTGTTTTATTTTAGTGTGATGTTTTATGCGAAACCTAAGTTTAAGCTTAAAAAGTCACACCTAATTCATTTAATAGTTCCAATTTTTTATATTATCCTTCGCGTAGTTAAAGGTTTAAATACAAGTAATGAGCAGTTAAGGCTTAATTGGGCACTGATTGTTGTTATTTTAAGTGTTTCAGTATTTTACCTGGCTTTATCATTCGTTAAAATTCGAAAGCATCAAAGGCAAATCTTGCTTTTTTCTTCAGATACAAAGGGAGTCAATTTAAACTGGTTGGAGTATATAGTGATGCAATTTGTCGGGGTAATTATTGTGGTTGCCATTTATAATATCCTTAATATTTCCAGTGCTCCAAATATTCTCATCAATGTAATTAACCTGATTACCGTTTATCTGATCGCATATAATTCATTAAAGCAGCGCGAAATATTCCCGGTAACGGAAAGTAGGAAAGAAGAACTTGCATTCATTAATAATGATAAAGAAGAACAAGAAAAAGAAAGGAAGAAAATTATTTCGGACAAAGAGCTTGAGCAACAAAAGCAAAAGCTTAATGAATTAATGAAAAATGAAAAACCATTTTTAGATAGTGAGCTGAATTTGGTTAAACTTGCTGAAATGATTTTGTTGACTCCTCACCAATTATCCTATGTTATTAATGAAGGATATGGCGAAAACTTTTTTCAACATGTTAATAAATACCGGGTTGAAGAAGCCAAAATACTTTTGTGTGATAATGAAAACAGAACCATGTTAGCCGTTGCTTTTGATTCCGGATTTAACTCCAAAACTTCATTTAATACTACATTTAAAAAGATAACCGAACAAACGCCGTCGGATTTTAAACGAAACATCCAGTAGCTTAGTGTGTTATATTTTGGTGTTCGAACTTGTAAAACCAGGTTCGGATTGATAAAATGGAACATTTTTTTCTTTCAACAGGTGTAATTTTGTTGCAAATAAAATCTGAAATTAATTTATGATGAGGAAGCAAATTATTATTGCATTTATTTTTTGTGCCTTGACTTTATCTGCTCAAACAAAGCAGCCAACTCAAAATGTGAAAGGAAATGTTGTGGATACAGATACGCACCAAACTTTACCGGGTGTGAATGTTTATATTGTAGGAACCATTCCGCCTATTGGTACAATTACCGATTTTGATGGTAATTTCATTCTTGAAGATGTGCCTGTTGGTCGATATAATATTCAGTTTAGTTTTATGGGCTACGAAGCAGCCATGTTCAATGAAATTAATGTGGGTTCGGGTAAAGAGGTGGAGTTGAATGTAAAACTAAAAGAGAGTTTTAAACAACTTGAAGAGGTAGTCGTAAAACCAAAAGACAGGAAAGATAAGCCTCAGAATATTATGGCTACTTTATCAGCACGATCTTTTTCGGTAGAAGAGGCGATGCGTTACGCCGGAGGCTGGAATGATCCATCGAGATTAGCCGGTTCTTTTGCCGGAGTTTCCATGGCAGAAGGGGTAAACGATAATGCCATTGTGATTAGAGGTAATGCACCAAAAGGCATTGTATGGCGCCTCGAAGGTGTAGAAATTCCAGCTCCAAACCACCTTAATGGTGTAAATAATGGTGGAGGAATAGAGACGGTATTTAGCGTTAATATGTTGGCCAATTCCGATTTTTTTACCGGAGCTTTTCCTGCAGAGTATGGTAATGCCATGTCCGGCGCCTTCGATATGAAGTTTAGGAATGGGAATAATGACAAAAGGGAGTCTACCTTTCAGATTGGTTCTCAAGGTATAGATATTAGTTCCGAAGGTCCTTTTAAAAACGGAGGTGAAGAATCGTACTTGTTTAATTATCGATACTCCACAATGGGATTGGTAGGATCGATGCTTGATGGAAATTTTGGCTTGCCTAATTATCAGGATTTAAGTTTTAAGGTGAACCTGCCTACTAAACATGCCGGTGATTTTTCGGTTTGGGGAATAGCCGGATTAAGTAATGTAGCCTTTGATCCGGATGAGGATCCCAATGAGTGGAGCAATACTTTCGACAACAACAAATATGATACGCACTCAGATATTGTCGCATCTGGTATAAATCATAAAAAAAGTGTAGGTAAAAAGAGTTACCTGAATTCTTCTTTGGCAGTTACCTACGATAAATTTTCGATGGAGAGCGATCAGCTTCAGCGTGATGAAAGTATAATTCCTTTGGCTCGTCATAATGAGGATAATACCCGGATGATTGCCAGTAGTTACATAAATCATAAATTTGGTAATAGACATACTAACAGAACGGGTATAACGTATACAAGATGGCATTACAATTTGGATGTGATGGGTAATCCTGAACCGGGAGAACAGGAAGAGTTAATTCGGGTTGCCGATCAGTCGGGAAATACAGGATATGTTCAGGCCTATTCGCAATCGAAATGGAGAGTGAGTCCTGTTTTTGATGTTAATGCAGGTGTTAATGTATCGTATTTCGGGGTTAACAACGAAACCTTTTTTGAACCTCGGTTTGGTACCACCTGGCGTTTTGTTCCTAAACATTCGGTAAGCTTGGCCTATGGCAAACATAGTAGGTTAGAACCCATTCGGTTTTATGAGTCGGTTGATGAAAATCACCAGCCTCTAAATCCAGATTTGGAAGTAACAAAAGCCCATCATATAGTGTTTTCTTACGATTATCGCATCAATGATAATATGAAGTTGAAAATTGAACCTTATTATCAATATTTATATGATGTGCCAGTTGTGGAAGGAAGTTCTATCTCTCTTATAAATTATGAGTGGGATATGTATTTTAATGATGGTCTTATTAACACAGGTACAGGAACCAATATTGGTATTGATGTAACTTTAGAGCGCTATATGAAAAACGGATTATATTACATGTTTACCGGTTCTATCTTTGATTCAAAGTATGTAGGTGGTGATGGAATAGAACGTAATACTTCCTTTAACCGTAATTATGTACTTAACTTATTAGGAGGTAAGGAGTGGAAGGTTAGGGAGAACAATGTGTTAGGTATAAATGGTAAGCTGTCGTTTATGGGAGGAAATCGTTTTACACCCCCGGATCAGGAAGCTTCAAAAGTTAATGAAACAGTTGTTTTAGATGAAACTCGTGCATATGAATGGCAAGAGGAATCAAAAGTGTTTCTGGATATAGCTTTAAGTTATCGTGTAAACCAAAAAAATATAGCACATGTATTTTCTTTACAAGCAAAAAATGCTTTAATGGAGAGTGAAATGTTTGGCTGGGCTTATGATTTTGAACACCAAAAGGTAGTGGAGCATGGCTTAACTATGGTTTATCCTTTCTTTACCTATCGAATAGAATTTTAAATTGTGTATATAAAACAAAGCGCTACTTATACTACAAATAAGGAGCGCTTTGTACAGTTTAAAAGGGATAGATGTTTTATTTTAAAACAATTTCAACGCCATCAATTTGTGCTTGATAATTGTTGTCAACTAAATCGATGAATTCGTTAATTTTTTGATCTTTCATCATTTCATTACCTAATTTTTCATAAGCACATGCTTGCCAAAAAGCAACGGCTGGTTCACCTGGTTGATACTTGTTGGCGTTTTCAAGAAGGTTAAGAGCAGTGTTAAATTTTCTTTCTGATCTTTTACTTGCTGTTTCCGCGTGTAGGTTAAAACTGTTTTGTATCTGAACTGCAGCATGGTATTTTCTGATTGCCATGTTAATTTTATCCTGCGCGAGCTGTTCAAGAGATTCATGTTCAGGGTTTAAAAAACGAACGTAAATCTTTTTCTGCATGTCTACAGGATTTCCATTAACCAATCCCGGACTCCACATTCCGTTTGTAGATTGCAGACAAGAAATAACCGCATTGTCAGTCGATTTTGAAACTGAGTTTTCAACTGAAAATTCAGAAAGCGTACCATCGGTTTCAATGGTAAAAAGAACAATAACTAAACCTTCGTCATAATACTGGCCATCACTTAAAGTTTCGCTTAAATAGTTACAAATCGGGGCTTTACCAGTTTCGCCGGAGATGGCAGTTTCACAATTAAACTTAGGTGCCTCAACCAATGTTTCGGCTAATTGTTTTACTTGCGCAAAACCAAGCACAACCATCAATAACATACCTGTTAATAATCCAAATCTTTTCATAGTAGTATAGTTTTTGTTTGTAAATAGATAACTTAAGTCAGTTTGTATTTACACAAATGCACTATAGCTTAGTGAAAACAATGTTGTTTTACAGGAATAAATTAGAAGACAGTATTTAACAGAGGGAGTTACTTAAAGACATTATAAAAGTAGGAAGAGAAATATATTTTGTCCATATACGTTATCGAACAAAAATACTTAAGTGGTTGTGGGTCAGATATAAAAAGTGTACGGTTTCAATTTTCTTTAACAAACTTTAACATTTTTGATTTGCAGTACATTTATTGGTTTAAAGTTTTAGTTGTTGTGCAAAGGAGTAAGCAATCAGCTCTGCTGTATTGTTGAATTCTGATTTAATGAGCATGTTTCTTCTGTGTGTATCAACGGTGTGCTTGCTAATGTTTAGTATCTTACCTATTTCTACACTGTTTTTCCCTTTTGTAAGTAGCGATAATACTTCTTGCTCTCGTTGTGATAGTGATGATAGCTTATGTTCTTCAGGATTGAATAACAGATTTTTTAGAGAAGATAACTTAGTTTTTTTACATATAGAAAGATCAGTAATTAAACAAAGGATGTTGAATTTTTCAAGAGAAAAACGGGAATCTAAATAGCAAAGTTGATTCAGAATTCTTATAGTTGAGTTTTGTTTATTTCGAATTCTATAGTTTAATATCATAAAACATTTAAAAGGATAAAGAGAGTGTCGGTTATTACGGGCAATCTGAAGCGACCTCTTTATATTAAAGAATACATTGTTATAGTCGTCAGGGTGAATCAAATTAATGAAGTCAATAAATGATAGTTCGTTTTGCTCAAAACCTAAAACATCTTTAATATTTATCGATGAATAGGAAATTGTAAGACTTGGGAATTCTATAATCAGGTAAAACTGATTGCTTAAGCAGATAATTTTATTGAAATCAGGGTGCTTATTTTGTATGATATTCTTGTTTTTCAAAAAACGAGAATTGCTTTGTGCTATTACTTCTTGAGGAAATAACATGGTGTTAATAATTAAGTAATTATAGGGCTAGATATAGGTTTTTGTGTTTTTCAGTTATTTGTGATTAATTTTATTTTAATACAATTTCAATAGTTTCATTTAAAGCAGAGTAGTTGAAGTTAACGAGATTTTTAAATTCATCTAACTTCTGATTTTTCATCATCTCCTGACCGGCTTGTTCATATACCCTGGCTTGCCAAAATACAATAGCAGGTTCATTAGGCTGATATTGGTTTGCATTATCTAAAACCCTTAGTGCAGAAGCTAGTTTTCTTTGTATTTTTCTGTCAGCTTTTTCAGCTGTTAAAAATAGGCTGTTTTGGATAGCAATACATTTATGATATTTACGAATGGCTATCTCTAAATTATTTTGTGCAAGATCCTCAAGTGTTCCGTTTTCAGGATCTATAAATTTAACCATTAGTGCTTTTTGCATATCAACAGCTGAGCCATTCACAATGCCGGGATTCCACATGCCGGATGTTGATTCAATACTTCTAATAACAGCATTGTCGGTACTATTTGAAACTGAGTTTTCTAATTGAAAATCAGTTAATGTACCATCAGATTTTACGGTAAAAAGGACTATGACCACGCCATTATCATAAAAATTTTGATTACTTAAGTTCTCGTGTAGATATTGACAAATTGGAGATTTAAATTCATCGCTATCTAAAGTGCCTTCGTAGTTAAAGTTTGGGGGTTGTACAACTGTTTCTGTTAATTCTACCTCATATTGGGCAAAGCAAGCTAATGTTAAAAATATTAGTCCTGAAATAAATCCAAGTTTTTTCATAATATTTAATTTAAATCTTGTTACAACTTTAAAAAAGTAAAATTTAAAGCGCGGGTAACACAATGAATGCGTCGCCAGAATGGTTTTGCTTATCAGTTTAAACTAAATAGGGTATAAAAGTATATTCAGATCTTAAAATAGTCTATACTTAATATTGAGTAGTGTAATTGCAATCATCAGTATCTGAATATTATATCATTTTTGGCCCGACATAAAATTAACATTCATTAACAAGCGAGAAGGTTCTATTTTACAATATATCATCAAATTTATGGCATGATTGTATTAAATTAATCTCTCGAATTTTCAAAATGTAGCAGACTCATAAGGATCATTTTTATATATCTTTGTCATTCATTAAAAAAGCAGAAGTAGTGCAAAATTATCTTGAACAATTAAACGCATCGCAAAAAGATGCGGTATTAAATACAGAGGGAGCGTCATTAGTAATTGCGGGAGCAGGATCCGGTAAAACCAGGGTTTTAACTTACCGTATTGCACACCTTCTTACCAAGGGTGTACATCCTTATCGTATTTTGGCACTTACTTTTACCAATAAGGCAGCGCGCGAAATGAAAGAGCGTATTGCTACCATTGTAGGAGATGATACGGCTAAAAATTTATGGATGGGTACTTTTCACTCCATCTTTGCACGTATTCTGCGAAACGATGCCGACAAGCTAGGCTATCCGTCATCATTCACTATTTATGATACTTCTGACTCCAAGAGCTTGATAAAATCTATTATTAAGGAAATGAAACTTAATGATAAAGATTATAAGCCAAATCGTATTTTAGGAAGAATATCTGCTGCTAAAAATGATCTAATAACACCTGCTGCTTATGCTCGAAATCAACATTTAATGATGGAAGATCAGGCGGCTAAAATTGGAATGGTATATGAAATATATACCAGGTATATGAGACAGTGTTATAAATCCGGAGTGATGGATTTTGATGATCTTTTACTGAATACCAATATACTTTTCCGGGATCATCCTGAAGTGATTGAAAAATATCAAAATTTATTCAATTACATTTTAGTTGATGAGTATCAGGATACCAATTATTCGCAATATATCATTGTTAAAAAACTAGCCGAAAAGCACAATAATATTTGCGTTGTTGGTGATGATGCGCAAAGTATTTATAGTTTTAGGGGAGCCAAAATCGAAAATATTTTAAACTTTAGAAACGATTATCCCGACTACAAGCTGTATAAATTGGAGCAAAACTATCGCTCTACCCAAAATATTGTAAAGGCGGCTAACAGTATCATTGCAAAAAATTCTAAGCAAATTAAAAAGGCCGTATTTTCAGAAAATGATGACGGTAGCAAGATTAAGGTACATAATGCATACTCGGATATTGAGGAAGGGTATATTGTTATAAATGATATTAAAGATAAGATTACAAAAGAGGGATATCAGTTTCAGGATTTTGCCATTTTGTATCGTACCAATGCGCAGTCGCGTATTTTTGAGGAGGCCTTACGTAAAAATACCATCTCTTATAAAATATATGGAGGTTTAAGCTTTTATCAGCGTAAAGAAATTAAGGATCTTTTAGCTTATTGCAGGCTTACGGTAAATCCGGCAGATCAGGAAGCTTTAAAGCGAATCGTCAACTATCCGGCTCGTGGAATTGGTAAAACAACAATGGATAAAATTGAAGGAGCGGCAGCT
The DNA here is from genome assembly GCF_005877885.1 of Labilibacter sediminis. GTDB lineage: Bacteria > Bacteroidota > Bacteroidia > Bacteroidales > Marinilabiliaceae > Saccharicrinis > Saccharicrinis sediminis. Next base: position 112,059 of record NZ_VCHY01000003.1, on the reverse strand, counting down.
GCTTCAGGGAAAAGTATGTGGGATGTTATTACTTCGCTTGAAACTGCAGCCCAACTTTTTAATGCCGGAACACAACGAAAATTGAATTCTTTTGTAGGGTTAATTTCGGGCTTTAGGGCCAGTGTATCTCAACTGTCAGCTTACGATGTGGTGATGGAAATTGCCAATCAAAGTGGCATGATAAAGGAGCTGTATCATGATAGAACTCCGGAAAGTGTAGCCCGTCAGGAGAATGTTCAGGAATTGATGAATGGTATAAAAGAGTTTACTACCAATAGGCAGGAGGAAGGTGGAGAAACAGGATTGGTTAATTTTCTGGAAGAGGTGTCATTGTTAACAGATCAGGATAGTGATACAGAAGATGATATCAATAAAGTAACGCTAATGACAATTCACTCCAGTAAGGGACTTGAGTTTAAGAATGTTTATGTAGTTGGTGTTGAAGAAGGTTTGTTTCCGTCTAATATGACTAAGGATAGCGAAGAGGGTGTTGAAGAAGAGCGTCGCTTGTTTTATGTTGCAGTAACACGTGCAGAGGATAATGCAACTATTTCTTTTGCGCGTACCCGTTATAAGTATGGCGAATCTTCCTTTTGCCGACCAAGTCGTTTTATTGGAGAAATAGATCCACAGTTTATAGAGTTTTCAGGTGATCAGATTAAGATAAAGGATACGGGTGGTCGTTTTACATCTAAAGAAACCGTTAAAAGGAATTTCTCTCAGGGTCAGGTAGCTTCTAAGCCGGGCTATAACTTTAAAAAAGTATCCAATAATGCAACTTCTGAACCGCAACGACCATTTAAAGGTAATAGTGTTGGAAATCTGCAACCTGGAGTAGCTGTTGAGCATATTCGATTTGGAAAGGGCAAAATTGTTAGCATTGACGGGCAATTACCTAATGCAAAAGCCACCGTTGATTTCGAAAATACGGGTGTTAAACAATTATTGTTAAAATTTGCCAAACTTAAAATTTTGGGTTAGATTTGTGGCGATAGTACTGCATGATCTACACATGGTTACTGCGCTTTAAAAGATTAATAAGTTCCCCAAATCAGAACTTTTCGTAGATTTTTATAAAACAGGTGGTATTTTAATTTTAGCAGGTTTTATAATTATCTCAAAAAGGGTTACTAGATAAGAGCTTTTTTTTATTGGTTATGGATTATAATTCAAATAGGAAGAAATTACTTCTGCCTGAGTATGGTCGTCATATTCAGAAGATGGTAAACCACTGTGTTACCATTGAAGATATACAGGAAAGAACAAAATGTGCTCATGCCATTATTGGTAACATGGGAAACATGTTTCCGCACCTTCGCGATGTCAATGATTTTAAGCATAAGCTTTGGGATCATTTGGCCATTATGTCGGATTTTAAATTGGGTATAGAAACTCCGTTTGATTTGCCTGAAAAGGATACTTTATACAAGCGTCCTAAAAAAATGCCATATAATAACGAGCGCATCAGGTATCGTCATTACGGTCGCACTATCGAAAAAATGATAGATAAGGCATGTGAAATGGAAGAAGGTGAGCATAAGCAGCATTTAATCTTGCTTATTGCTAATAACATGAAAAAATCACTCCTGATGTGGAATAAGGATTTTCCGGGAGATGCTCGTGTTTTTGCAGATATTAGAAAAATGTCGAAGGATCGTTTGGTGATAAGTGATGATATGAAAATTCCTGAGCACCGTGAACATCAGGGCGGACATCAAAATCAGAACCGCAACCGTAAAAAGCGTCAATTTAAGCGTCACGACGATCGTAAATAGAGTATAGACACTTTATTGTATATCTTTTAATCTACATAGAATGCATTGTTTCGAAATTGAAGGAGGGCATAAGCTTTCCGGCGAAATAACTCCTCAGGGTGCGAAAAATGAGGCATTACAGGTTATCTGTGCCACATTACTTTCTGCGAAAGAAATAGTTATTGATAATATTCCGGACATCGTAGATGTCAATAACTTAATTGATTTATTAGGCGATATTGGAGTTGAAATTGATAGAATTAGCCGTCATAAATGCTCCTTTAAGGCCGAAAATATTAATCTGGAATATCTGCAATCCAAAGAATTCCGTCAAAAGGCATCATCTTTACGTGGATCAATAATGATTATGGGGCCACTTTTGGCACGTTATGGTAAGGCTTATTTCCCAAAGCCGGGAGGCGATAAAATAGGCAGACGAAGATTAGATACTCATTTTATTGGTTTTGAGAAGTTAGGTGCTCGTTTTCAATATAATCCAAGTCAAATTTTTTATAGTCTTGAGGCTGATGAGTTAAAAGGAGCTTATATGCTTCTTGATGAGGCATCGGTAACAGGTACGGCCAATATTGTGATGGCTGCAGTTTTAATACCTGGAAAAACTACGATATATAATGCCGCTTGTGAACCTTATTTACAGCAATTGTGTAAAATGCTTGTAAGTATGGGAGCGAAGATATCTGGTATTGGTTCAAATTTATTGGTGATAGAAGGTGTTGAAACGCTTGGTGGTTGTAATCACAGAATATTGCCGGATATGATTGAGATAGGTAGTTTTATTGGAATGGCGGCAATGACCAGCTCTGAAATTACCATTAAAGATACTGCTTATGACGAGTTGGGAATAATTCCGGAAGCTTTTCGTCGTATGGGTGTTAAATTGGAACGCAGAGGTGATGATATTTATATTCCAGAGCAAGGAGAATATGAAATTGAAACATTTATTGATGGTTCAATTATGACAATTGCTGATGCGCCCTGGCCTGGTTTAACTCCTGATTTACTAAGTGTTTTTCTGGTTATGGCAACACAGGCAAAAGGAAGTGTGCTTATTCACCAAAAAATGTTTGAGAGTCGACTGTTTTTTGTGGATAAGTTAATTGACATGGGAGCCCGCATTATTCTTTGTGATCCACACAGAGCCACCGTAATTGGATTAAACAAAGAAACAATGTTAAGAGGAACTATTCTTACATCTCCGGATATTAGAGCTGGAGTTGCTTTGTTGATTGCTGCATTGTCTGCAAAGGGAAAAAGTACCATTCAAAACATAACTCAAATAGATCGTGGATATCAAAACATTGATGAGCGATTGCAGAACCTAGGTGCTCGTATCAGACGTGTATAAAGGCAAGTCGCAAGTTTTGTAATTCAATTTGTATTATTATGGCGGTGTTAGGAGAAAAACTGCACTGTTACTTAATTAAGAAATATTAACAAAAAGCTTTTGTTTGATTTAGTTCAGGCAGAAGCTTTTTTTGTATGTATCTGTAAATGAGAAAGCTTAGATTACTTCGTTAATCAGGCGTGAAATGTTAAAAAAGATGAGGATCGATAAAAATAGCTATCATTTTTGTCAATTCAAAATTTTGTCGCTTGTTTTCTAATGTTTTTGAACATACTTTTGCCAGCCGTTTTGCTAACATTTGTCATCAAAACGAATGTGTTGATCTAATATCAGATTCAACGTGTCGTAAAAAGTGTAAACTTTGCGACGTGAGTATTAACCAAAATTGTTGTGTATGAGAAAGCTAAAACTTACATGGTTATTTGTTTTAGCAGGGCTTGGTTTTTTATCATTTATTAATGGCGTTACTGAACCTAAGGTTGGGTTAGAGATAGGAGATAAAATACCAGAGTTAAGAACTACGTTACTGAATGGATCCGATTTTAATCTAGAATCACTGGAAGGACAAATGGTTCTGATTGATTTTTGGGCTTCATTTGATGGAGAATCACGTGTAGATAATCATCAAAAGATGAGACTACAAAAAGAATTTGCAAACAGCAAGTTCTATAAAGGAGAGGGATTTGTTGTTGTGTCAATATCTCTCGATAGATTTAAATCACCTTTGGCTAAAGCTATAAAAGAAGATGGACTAACAAATGCCCTGCACATCTGTGACTATAAAGGAACAGATTCGTCTATCGCTAAAACTTTTAATGTAACTAAGCCTGTAAATTACCTTGTTGATGGCGACGGCAGATTAGTAGCCCGCAGCAAAAGTATTAACAAAGTGACAGAGTCACTTGAGTACCTTCGCAGAAATTAAATTTCACTTATTATTTTTTGGATAAAACTATGAACTAAATACTTCGGTGTATTTGCAATTTAGTATGTTTGTTGATTGTTTTTATAATAGCTGATTCGAACTAAGCGTTATTTGTTGTCAGTTTTTAGTTGTTGTTTCGACGATTTGTAAAATCAAACAATTAGGGTTGGGTATGTTTATTGTTGATTAATTTGCAGCTTAATATCTGAAAAATTTAAAAAAAATAATATGAAATTTAAAGCAATAGCAGTACTTCTGAGTGTGTTCTTACTGTTTTCATATCAAGCGGAGGCTAAGAAAAAGGTTAAAACAGGTCTTGAAATTGGAAATAAAGCTCCGGAACTTAAGTTTTTGTCTCCAAATGGTGAGGTAATTTCGCTTTCTTCCTTAAAAGGAAAAATGGTGTTGGTTGATTTCTGGGCATCATGGTGTGGACCTTGTCGAAGAGAAAATCCCCACGTGGTGAAAGCTTTTCACGAATTTAAAGATGAAAAGTTTAAGAATGGGAATGGCTTCACTATTTATAGTGTTTCTCTGGATAAAACCAAAGATAGATGGGTGAAAGCTATTGAGCAGGATGCGTTGGAATGGCCGTATCATGTAAGTGACCTTTTGGGGTGGAGATCAAAAGCCGCAGCTATTTATGGTGTCAGAGGTATTCCGGATAACTTTTTAATTGATGGTGACGGAATAATAGTTGGTAAAGGATTAAGAGGTGCTAATTTAGAGCTGGTCCTGAAAAAGCTGACTAAATAACCTTTTCAGATTAAGACATTAAATGGCAGTACATATGATGTGCTGCCATTGTTTGTTTATAATCGTGTCATATCTGACTGTAATTAGATGAAAAGCTGTCAATTTGTCCCGGTTTTGAGCCTTGGCAAAATAATTGTTAAAGCAAAGCAGTAAAAAAGAAATAAAAAATATAACAATATAATGGCAACTAAAGGATCAAAAAAAACGAAGAAGGAGGAAGTGGTTGAAGAGCAGGTGACGGCTAAGGAAGAAGTAGCTGCGGAGGCGAAAACTGAGGAAACTACAGAGCAGGCTGAAACTAAAGAAAAAGAAGAGGAAGCTGCAGAAGAAACAGTTGAATTAACTAGTGAAGAAAAGCAAATTGAGGAGTTAACAGGTAAAGTTTCAGAAATTAACGACAGATATTTGCGCTTAAGTGCGGAGTACGACAACTATAGAAAACGTACGCTAAAAGAGCGCATGGAGTTAACCAAAAGTGCCGGAGAGGGACTTTTAAAAGGCTTGCTTCCTGTAGTTGATGATTTCGACAGAGCGATTTCTCATTTAGGAGAGGCATCGGATTTAGACGCAGTTAAAGAGGGAATAGATCTGATATACAATAAATTTCAGGAGTTCCTTAAGCAAAATGGCGTGGTTGAGATAGAAGCCAAAGAAAAGGAGTTTGATACTGATTTACACGAGGCGATTACAAAGATTCCTGCTCCTGACGATAGTATGAAAGGCAAAGTAATTGATTGTATTGAAAAAGGCTATATGCTGAATGATAAAGTGATGCGTTTTTCAAAAGTTGTTGTAGGAGAATAATATAAGCACCTGAGATATAAATTATGTCGAAAAGAGATTACTACGAGGTATTAGAGGTATCAAAAAATGCCACAGCGGAAGAAATTAAAAAAGCTTACCGTAAAAAAGCCCTTAAATATCACCCGGATAAAAATCCTGATGATAAAGTTGCTGAGGAAAAATTTAAAGAAGCAGCTGAGGCATACGAGGTGCTTAGTGATGAAAATAAAAAGTCACGTTACGATCAATTTGGTCATGCCGGTGTTGGCGGAGCTGCTGGTGGTGGCTTTGGCGGCGGAGGTATGTCAATGGATGATATATTCTCGCACTTTGGAGACATCTTTGGTGGCGGAGGCGGCTTTGGCGGTTTCAGTGGCTTTGGCGGTTTTGGCGGAGGCAGAAGTCGCCAGCGAGTTAACAAAGGTTCAAATTTGCGCGTTAAAGTTTCTCTAACCTTAAATGAAATATTAAATGGTGTTGAGAAAAAGATAAAAGTAAAAAAATATGTTGCGTGTAAACACTGTAGCGGGACAGGAGCTGATGGAGGAGCATCACATAGTACTTGTTCTACCTGTCAGGGTTCTGGTCAGGTAACGCGTATTTCAAATACTATTTTAGGTCAAATGCAGACAGCATCTACATGTCCTACATGTGGTGGTGAAGGTAAGATTATCACCAATAAGTGTAAGCATTGTGCCGGAGAGGGTATTGAAAAAGATGAAGAAGTAATCTCAATTAATATTCCTGCCGGAGTTGAAGAAGGTATGCAACTTTCTGTTTCAGGAAGAGGAAATGCTGCACGAAGAGGAGGTGTGAATGGTGATTTACTTGTGCTTATTCATGAAGAGGAGCACGAAGAACTGGTGAGAGATGGAAGGGATTTACTTTACAACTTATTTGTAAGTATTCCTGAAGCCATTTTAGGTGCACCTGTTGAGATTCCAACACTGGAAGGTCGTGTGAAAGTTAAAATTGAGGCCGGAACGCAACCGGGTAAGGTTTTGAGATTAAGAGGAAAAGGATTGCCTGAAGTTAACGCTTACGGACGCGGAGACCTGTTGGTGAAGATAAATGTTTGGATACCTAAGGATCTTTCTAAGGAAGAAAAGAAAGCCATGGAAAAGATGGCTGAATCAGATAGTTTTGCGCCAAAGCCAACTTCCCATGAGAAGGGATTTTTTAGCAGGATGAAAGATATGTTTTAAGTAAGTTTTTAGCTATTATACTATAATAAGACATACAGTTTCTTAACAAAAAAGCCCCAATTTGCAAAAGTAAATTGGGGCTTTTGTATTTTATTTGCCAAAGCTAAAAGCCAACAGCTATTAATAGCTAAATCACTTTTAATTCCTTACCAATTTTAATAAATGCCTCAATAGCTTTGTCAAGATGCTCTTTTTCATGAGCAGCAGAAATCTGAATTCTGATTCGGGCCTGACCTTTCGGAACTACAGGATAATAGAATCCGATAACATATATACCCTCTGCCAATAATTTCTCAGCAAACTCCTGAGATAGTTTTGCATCGTATAGCATTAATGCAATAATAGCCGAATCAGTTGGTTTAATATCAAATCCGGCAGCCTGTATTTTTTCTTTAAAATAAGTAGCATTGTCAATTACCTTATCTCTGTACTCTGTAGATTCAGTGAGCATGTCAAACACTTCAGAAGCTGCTCCAACAATGGCAGGAGCAAGAGAGTTAGAAAACAAATACGGACGTGAACGCTGGCGCAGCATGTCTATAATTTCTTTTTTACCACTGGTAAAGCCACCTAAAGCTCCTCCTAAGGCTTTACCAAGAGTACTGGTGATAATATCAACGCGACTCATCACATTGTGGTACTCATGAGTTCCTCTACCCGTTTTACCAATAAAGCCGGACGCATGGCTGTCATCTACCATCACCAGGCTGTTATACTTTTCGGCCAAATCGCAAATCTCGTTTAGTTTGGCAATATCTCCATCCATCGAAAATACACCATCCGTAACTATGATTCTGAAACGCTGGTCTTGAGATTTTTTTAATTGCTCTTCTAAATCTGTCATGTCTGCATGTTTGTATCGGTAGCGGGCAGCCTTACACAAGCGAACACCATCAATAATAGAAGCATGATTTAGTTCGTCCGAGATTATGGCATCCTCGGCTGTTAACAGAGGTTCAAAAACTCCACCGTTGGCATCAAAACAGGCAGCATATAATATAGTGTCTTCGGTGCCTAAAAAATCGGCTATTTTTTTCTCCAGATTTTTATGGATATCCTGGGTTCCGCAAATAAAACGCACGGACGACATGCCGTAGCCGTGTGTGTTCATCACTTCTTGCGCAGCTTTTACAACTCTCGGGTGCGAAGAAAGCCCCAAATAATTATTGGCACAAAAGTTTAGTACCTTATCTCCGGTACTTACTTCAATATCTGCACCCTGCGCAGTAGTTATAATGCGTTCATTTTTATATAAACCTGATTCTTTGATCTGATCAATCTCCTGAATGAGGTGATTTTTAAAATCTCCGTACATGATAAATGATTTAAAATTTACACAAAAATAGTAAGCTATAATTGTTTAAAAAATGACTTCCGAAAGGATTTTTATTGTTTGAACACGGCAATAAAAGCACCTATTTAATGTTATATAAAAAGCAAGGTAGCCAATAATTTACCAATTTTAATAATTGGTTTAGGTATTGCATACTGGTTATTTAATATAAATAAATAAACAGAGGAAAAATAGAGCAGTTATTTGATGCATGTATTATGCTTTTTGTGTAAATATTAATTGTCAGATACAATTTAATACTACATTTGCCATCGTTGATGTTTTATTTTATGAGCTGTTAAAAATTAAGCGTGTTATAAACATGTGTACAAAATCAAAATATAAAGTTAAACTTAGGTTAAAAACCATTGCTGTTTTTGCGGGTTTGTTTGTTACTCTTACTTTTAGCATGGCTCAGGATAAGGTTGAGATTGGAGGATATATAGGTACATCTTACTATTTAGGTGATTTAAATCCTCAAAAACAATTTTATCAGCCGGGCTTATCATTCGGCGGAGTTGGCCGATATGTTTTAACGGATAGATTTGCAATTAAAGGTAGCCTAGGATTAGCCAGGTTAAAAGGTAGTTATCCTGATAATGGTGTTTTGTTTCCTGAAGGAGAAGTAAATTATGATTTTAACAGGCAAGTGATCGATGCAAGTGTACAAACAGAGTTTAATTTTATGTCTTATGATCATCGTTTTGTTAAAAACTCCAATTTTACGCCATATGTCTCATTTGGTTTAGGCACAACTATTTATAAAAGATTTTCGACAGAAGGTGAAAATAACTCTGAACAAACGGTTTTTATATTATCTTTGCCAATCGGAGTCGGAATAAAGTACAAAATTAACAATTGGATAAGGGTTGGAGCAGAGTGGAGTTTTAGAAAAACTTTTGCGGATGATTTAGATAAGGTGGGGCATAATTTACCTATCAACCCTGAGGATCCATATGGATTTGGTACTGGAAGCAAGATTCATAACAATGACTGGTATTCTGTGGCAAGCGCGATGATTACATTTAGCTTGTTTAAAAAGAAATCAGCATGTAATGCAGGTTTTTAAAATAAAGGCAAAGTAAAAGTATATGTCAGTAAAGGATCAACTGATAAAAGAAAGGTTGCCCAAACACGTTGCCATTATCATGGATGGAAACGGAAGATGGGCTAAGAAGAGAGGCAATTCAAGAGTGTTCGGCCATAAAAATGGTGTGAAGGCTGTGCGTGCAGTAACGGAGGCTGCCGCTGAACTTGAAATAGATTATGTGACACTATATGCTTTTTCTACTGAAAATTGGCGTCGTCCTAAGATGGAAGTAGATGCCCTCATGTCGCTTTTGGTTAAAACCATTAGTGCGGAAACTAAAACACTCAATAAAAATAATGTTCGATTGGCTGTTATCGGCTGTATTGATACTCTTCCTAAAGATGTACGTGTTAAGTTAATGGAATGTATTGACGCAACTTCGCAAAATACAGGATTAACCTTATGCCTTGCATTGAGTTATAGCTCAAGATGGGAAATCACGGAGGCAGTAAAAAATATCGCAACAGCAGTAAAAAATGATGAGCTTAATGTTGAAGATATTGATGCTGATGTGATATCGAATAATTTAACAACTCAAGGTATTCCTGATCCTGAATTGATGATTCGTACAAGTGGCGAATTGCGTATTAGTAATTTTTTGATGTGGCAATTGGCTTATGCCGAACTTTACTTTTGCGATACGCTTTGGCCTGATTTTCAAAAGCAGGATTTTTACGAAGCCCTAATGGATTTTCAAAGTCGTGAAAGACGTTTTGGGAAGACAAGTGAACAATTAAAAAAATAGAACTTTTTAGATTCAATCATAATGCTGAAAAACTTTACACTTTTCTTTATCATTCTCACAATACTCCCCTCTATTGTTAATGCTCAAAGTCAAGAGAGTGTTCCTGTTATTACTTATTCCGGTTCACCACGAAATTATGAAATAGCCGAAATAAACGTAAAAGGAATTCAAAACTACGACCCTAAAATCTTGGTTAATCTATCAGGATTAAGAGTTGGACAAAAGCTTAATGTACCTGGCGAAGAGATTTCAGAAGCCATTAGAAAATATTGGGAACATGGTTTGTTTTCGGATGTAAAAATTAAAGCAGCAAAAATAGAAGGTCGGAAAATATGGCTTGATATTGAGCTTACGGAAAGACCACGTTTATCAGAGATTAATTATTACGGTCTTAAAAAATCAGAGGTCGAAACTGTTTCTGAAAAGGTGGCCATGATGAAAGGTAACCAGGTGACACCATATCTTATTACCAGATCTGAAAAATATATTACCGATTACTTTGTGGGCAAAGGATTTTATAATACCGAAGTTCGTGTGGTTCAAAAAGATGATACCACCAAGGTAAATCACGTGTATTTAGATATAACCATCGATAAAAAAGAAAAGGTAAAGGTAAATTCTCTTGATTTTGAGGGTAATGAAGTTTTAACTGATGGTCAGTTAAACCGAACCATGAAAAAAACCAATGAGAAAGGGAATATTAAAAACTTCTTCCGTACTAAAAAATTCATCGACGAAGTATATAAAGAAGACCTTATTGCTGTTATAGATAAATATAACGAAGAAGGTTATAGGGATATGGTCATCGAGTATGATTCAATATCCAGAAATGATGACAATACTGTAGATGTTAAAATTAAAGTAGACGAAGGAAATAAATATTACTTAGGAGATATTTCCTGGATTGGAAATAGTATTTATCCGGGCGAGTATCTGAGTAGTGTTTTACGTCTTCAAAAAGGTGATGTATTTAATCAAAAGTTGTTAGATGAGCGCTTGTTTCAGGACGATGATGCGGTGCATAATGCGTATATGAATAATGGATATCTGTTTTCTAATATTCAGCCTGTTGAGATTAATGTTTATGGAGATACCATTGATTTGGAGATGCGTGTTTATGAAGGAAAGCAGGCAACCATTAATAATATTGTAATCAACGGTAATACCAAAACGCATGAGCATGTTGTTCGTCGTGAGGTTAGGACCAAACCTGGACAGTTGTTTAGTAAAGCAGAGTTGATACGTACCATTCGTGAGCTTTCGCAATTAGGTCACTTTAACCCTGAAAATATTAACCCGGAAGTAAATCCAAATCCCGAAGATGGTACAGTGGATTTAGTTTACAACCTTGAAGAAAAAGCCAATGACCAAATTGAGCTTTCCGGAGGTTGGGGAGCAGGTATGTTTGTAGGTTCCTTGGGATTAAAATTTACCAATTTCTCTGTACGTAATATATTTAATAAAGAAGCTTGGAGACCTCTTCCTACAGGAGATGGACAAACCTTATCATTAAGAGCACAAACAAATGGTAAATTCTATCAATCGTATAGTATGTCATTTACTGAGCCTTGGTTAGGAGGTAAAAAGCCAAACTCTTTTACTTTCTCACTTTATCGTTCTATTCAAACCGGAGTATCAAGTAGTGCAGGCTATAATCCATATGGTGGTTATGGAAGTGGTTACGGTAGCGGTTACGGTGGTTACGGCGGCGGCTATGGTTATGGTCAGTATGATGACTCGGAGATTGATCAGCATATGAAAATTACAGGTATTTCTGTTGGTTTCGGAAAAAGGTTAACATGGCCGGATGACTGGTTCTCATTTTATAGTGAAGTAAGTTATCAACATTATGACTTAAGAGACTGGAATTACTTTATTATGCAAAATGGGGTATCACAAAATTTACATTTTAAGTTTATTCTTTCTCGTAACTCAATAGATAATCCACTGTATACACGTAGAGGATCTAACTTTTCTTTTGGTGTTGAGTTTACTCCTCCATATTCTGCATTTATTGAAAGAGATTATGAAGGTTTGTATCAACAATCCTTGTATGGAACAACAGAGGAAAGAGAAGCAGCTCAGGAAGAATTATATCGCTTAATTGAATATCATAAGTGGACAGCACAAGGTTCTATTTTTACCCCGCTTGATAAAAGTGAAAAGCTGGTATTGATGGCCAAGTATGAGATGGGTTTCTTAGGGTATTATAATGAATTTGTTCGTTCTCCTTATGAGAAGTTTATTCTTGGTGGAGATGGAATGTCTGGTTATAGTATGTATGGAAGTCAAACTGTTGGACTAAGAGGATATGAAAACTCATCATTAACACCGTATACTAACGGACGTCAGGATGGTAATATATATAACAAGTTAACTTTTGAAATGCGTTATCCTTTAACATTACAACCTTCTGCTCAGGTTTATGCCTTGGCATTTTTAGAGGCAGGTAATGCTTGGAGTGAGTTTAGAGATTACAGTCCGTTTGATTTAAAACGTTCTGCCGGAGTTGGTGTTCGAATTTTCTTACCAATCTTTGGTTTAATGGGAATTGACTGGGGTTACGGATTTGATGAAGTATACAGCAGACCAGGAGTGAATGGAAGCCAGTTCCACTTTGTGATTGGACAGCAATTTTAATATGGCCTGTTTTTTGCAAAGGGTATTAAATGCTATGTATAACCAAAAGTTTATGAAAATGAGAAAGATATTATTTGTTGTAATGTTTTTGGCGTTTGGATTTGGATTAAGTGCACAGAAATACGCCTTTGTTGATACTGAATATATTTTAAGAAATATTCCGGCTTTTGAAGCCGCTAATGAGCAATTGAATCAATCTTCTAACAAGTGGCAAAAAGAAATTGAGGCCATTTATGCCGAAGTTGAAACCATGTACCAAAACTATCAAACCGAGAGTGTATTTTTATCTAATGAGATGAAAGTTAAAAAGGAGGAAGAGATAGTAAACAAAGAGAAGGAGGCGCGTCAGCTTCAAACAAGATATTTTGGTCCAGAGGGTGAATTAAGCAAAAAACGAGAAGCCCTCGTTAAACCTATTCAGGATGATATTTATAATGCCATTCGGGAAATGGTAGAGGAAGAAGGTTATGCGGCCATTTTTGATAAATCATCAGGGGGAGTTATTTTATTCTCCGACCCTAAATATGATAAAAGCGACGATATATTAGAGAAACTAGGATATAAAAACTAGATAAGTAAGCGATAATCATCGAGGTTTTATATCTTGGTGCTCGAATGAAATTAATTATTCAAAGAATTATGAGATTAATAAAACAACTTTTTATTGGTATAGCAATGATAGCAACTACGTCTATCTCTGCGCAATCCAACCTAAAATTCGGACATGTTAATACACAAGCTATATTTGCCTTGTTGCCCGAACTTAAAGCTATCGATGAGCAGTTACAAGCTGAGTATACAACTTTAGAAAAACAGCTTACTGATATGCAGGAAGCGTTAAAAACCTTACAACAGGAGTATATCACCGGGATGCAGTCGAACACCTTAACTCCTGAAAAAAGAACTTCTATGGAAACTCAGATTCAGGAAGGTAACCAAAAGGTTCAAACTTTTTACCAACAGTCTCAGCAAACCATTCAAACAAAAGAACAGCAATTAAAGCAGCCTTTATTTGAAAAAGTGAGTAATGCTATTCAGGAAGTAGGCGCTGAAAATGGTTTCTTATATATATTTGAAGAAGTTGGTGGTCTTGCCGTATATAAATCGGCTCAAAGTGTTGATGTTTCCGACCTGGTTAAAACTAAATTAGGAATACAATAATAATCGAAATAAAAACATACGGGATTAAAGCGAGGGGTTTTGAATAGAAAAACCTGACTACATCCTGAAATTAATTTGAAAAATATGAAAGCGATAAAATTACTACTAGTTGTTGCTGCAGTTATGATTAGCTCTGGCACATTTGCACAAGAATTAAAATTTGGTCACGTTAATATTCAAAAGTTAGTTGCTGAGTTACCTGAAAAAGTAGCTGCCGACCAAAAGTTGCAGGCTGAAGCTCAAAAATTAGAGCAAAACCTTAAGGTGATGAACGAAGAGCTTGATACTAAATATACGGATTACATGGAAAAGCGAGATACTTTACCAGAGTTGATTCGTGCAACAAAAGAAAAGGAGATTCAGGAAATTAGTCAGCGTTTACAAAACTTTCAAATGTTAGCGCAACAAAATCTTCAACAACAAGAGCAGCAACTTTTACAACCAATTATTGAAAAAGTACAGAAAGCAATTGATGAAGTAGGTGCTGAAAATGGTTTCATTTATATTTTTGATGTTAGCTCTCGTGTAGTGGTATATCATTCAGATCAGAGTGTTGATGTTGAAAATCTGGTTAAAACTAAATTAGCAGCTACTCCGGCTAACTAGTAAATTTTAGAAATTATAATTATTATATATTTGAAGGATGGTTTATTTAAATCATCCTTTTTTTATGCATTTATATGAATAGTAAAATTGGTCCAATAGCTGTATTTGATTCGGGATATGGCGGCTTAACGGTGCTTGAAAAGCTTAGAGAGAAACTGCCGGAGTATGATTTTATTTATCTGGGAGATAATGCTCGTACTCCATACGGAACTCGATCTTTTGATGTGGTTTACGAATATACCCTTGAAGCGGTCAAAAAGCTTTTTTCAATGGGTGTTCATTTAATTGTTCTTGCTTGTAATACTGCTTCAGCTAAGGCATTAAGAACTATTCAGCAAAAAGACCTGCCTAATATTGATAACAGCAAAAGAGTACTTGGTGTTATTCGCCCTAGTGCAGAAGCTGTTTCTGAGTATACACAAACTAATAAAGTGGGTGTATTAGGAACGGTTGGAACAGTACAATCTTTTTCTTACCCCATGGAGTTAACGAAGCAGTCCGATAGTATCCAAACTTATCAGGAAGCCTGTCCTATGTGGGTGCCATTGGTAGAAAATGGTGAAGCACATTCAGAAGGAGCTGATTACTTTATTCAGAAAAACATTAGCCAACTGTTGAGTCAGGAGAAAGGTATTGATACCATAATATTAGGTTGTACACATTATCCTTTATTAATAGATAAAATTAATAAGTATATGCCTAAAAAATGTACGGTATTATCACAGGGAGATATTGTTTCGGATAGTTTGGTTGATTATTTAAAAAGACATCCTGAAATGGACCAAAAATGCAGTAAAAATGCCTCAGTAAGCTTTTATACAACAGAAAATACTGAGAAGTTTAAACAAACGGCAGGCTATTTTTTAAAGGAAGATATAGAAGTAAAACATATTCAGTTATCAGTTAGTAGTGATCAGTGAACAGTTGGCGTAACGATAACTGTTCACTGATAACTGTTCACTGATAACTGAATATTATTTGTACCAATCTGAATACATCAAATAATTATTGGCAATTTTTTCAATCATTTCTTTGGTTTGTGCCGGTTCAATTTCTTTAACCTTTTTGGCCGGAACACCTGCATAAACACTATTGGGTTCAACCACAGTATTACTTAATACCAATGAATTGGCTGCAATAATGGAGTTTCTGCCAATTACAGCATTATCCAATACGGTGGCACCAATGCCTACTAAAACATCGTTTTCAATTTTTGCACCATGAATGGTTACATTGTGCCCTATAGATACATTATCGCCTATTTCAATGGTCGACTTCTGGTATAAGGTATGCAAAACAGAACCGTCCTGAATATTTACTTTGTTGCCAATGCGAATTGAATTTACATCGCCGCGTAAAACAGCATTAAACCAAATACTGCAATCATCACCCATTTCAACATCACCTATTATAGTTGCGTTTTCAGCCAAAAATACATTTTTCCCAATTTTAGGCGTAAATCCTCTTACCTCTTTTATTAAAGCCATATTTTTATTTTTTAAAGCACAAAATTACTCTTTTTGAGGATATATAGCATCATATTATTTTTTTTGACTTTTAACTGGAAAACAGAATGTGATGAATTGATTAATCATTTAATTCATAATCATGGAGTAAGGTGTTTTGGATTGGTATTTGACAGGTGTAAAATCTTTATAAAATATTGGTTTTCACTGCTAAATGCTGACGTTAGTCAAGCTTTTGTTGGTGTAGACCGATTAACTTTACTCTCCTATTACAGCAATCGACATCTCTATAAATGAGATTGTAACAATTTAAAGATGTATTCATTCAAGGATCCTATGGGTAGGGTTTAAATTTTACCTAACTTATGAAAAATGTAATTTGCTTGTTACATTTACAGACAAACATATGTGAGGTAAAAAACATCTAAATGTTAATTTTTAGTTTTTGGATATAGTTTTTTGAAATAAATAAATCCTGGAATTTAAAGTGGAGTAATTATTATGGGTAGAAGTTCAAAAGTGATCGAACGAGACGAGGTTGTCGTTCGTTTCTCGGGCGACTCAGGTGACGGAATGCAGCTTACCGGAACCTTATTTTCGAATACATCAGCTGTTTTTGGAAATGATATTTCTACATTTCCTGATTATCCTGCCGAGATTAGAGCTCCGCAAGGAACCATTGGTGGTGTTTCCGGGTTTCAAGTGCATTTTGGTCATACCGAAGTTTATACACCTGGTGATTATGCCGATGTTTTGGTAGCCATGAATCCTGCAGCCTTAAAGGCTAATGCCAAATGGGTAAAACCCGGTGGAACTATTATCATGGATGTGGATAGTTTTGATGAAAGAAATCTAGGTAAAGCCGGATACTTAACCAACGATCCTATTACAGAAGATAAACTTGGGGATTTTAATATCATTAAAGCACCCATTACCATGCTTACCAAGGAAAGCCTTAAAGATATGGGCTTGGATAATAAGAGTATCTTACGAAGTAAAAATATGTATGCTTTGGGTCTTGTATACTGGCTGTTCGATCGCCCATTGGTACATACTTCGGATTTTATTAAAAAGAAATTTGCTAAAAACCCTTTGATTGTTGAGGCAAATCTTAAGGTTTTAAAAGAAGGATATAACTATGGTGTAATTATTCAGGCGGTTACACCATCTTATCATATAAACCCTGCATCCATAAAAAAAGGGAGGTATAGAAATTTAAACGGAAATACTGCAGTTGCCTGGGGATTAATTGCTGCAGCACAAAAGGCAAATCTTGAACTGTTTTTAGGTTCGTATCCTATTACACCGGCAACGGAAATACTGCAGGAGTTGTCTGCTCGTAAAGATTTAGGCGTTAAAGTTTTTCAAGCAGAAGATGAAATAGCCGGAATTTGCACAGCCATAGGTGCCAGTTTTGCCGGAGATATGGCAGTGACATCCACATCAGGACCAGGATTGGCCCTGAAAGGAGAGGCCATTGGTTTAGCTGTTATTGCAGAACTTCCTCTGGTTATTGTTAATGTGCAACGAGGAGGCCCGTCAACAGGTTTGCCTACAAAAACAGAGCAGTCGGATTTAATGCAGGCTCTTTATGGACGCAATGGAGAAAGCCCTTGCGTAGTTATAGCAGCTTCATCTCCTATCAATTGCTTCGAATATGCCTTTTATGCTGCAAAGATTGCTGTGGAACATATGACACCGGTTATTTTACTGACAGATGGATTTTTGGCTAATGGTACTCAGCCGTGGCGTATTCCTGATTTAGCTGATTATCCTGAGATAAAACCTAACAAACCTAAAGTTTCTGGTGAAGATTGGTTGCCTTATATGCGTGACCCGGAAACTTTGGTTCGTTCATGGGCTAAGCCAGGTACACCTAAGTACATGCACCAGATAGGTGGTTTGGAAAAAGATGAGAAAACTGGAGGAGTATCGTATGATGCCGAGAATCATCAGAAAATGATTGAAACCAGAGCGGAGAAAATTAAGAAGATTGAAGATCATATACCCGAACAGGATGTGTTAGGTAGTCCTGATAGTGATGTGCTGGTGATTGGATGGGGTGGTACTTTTGGTCATTTGTTTACTGCAGTAGAGGAACTGTACAGTGAAGAAGGTGTTAAGGTAGCATTGGCACATTTTAATTATGTAAATCCACTACCAAAGAATACCCATGAACTCCTAAAATCTTATAAGAAAATATTGGTGTGTGAGTTAAATCTTGGTCAGTTTGCAAATTATCTGCGTATGAACTTTCCTGACATTCAATATCAGCAATTTAATAAAGTACAGGGACTTCCGTTTACAGTAGTAGAGTTAAAAGATAAGTTTAAAACATTATTGGAGGACTAGTAAGATGAGTGAACAATGCGAACTTAAATATACCGACTTTAAAAGCAAGTTAAGTGTACGTTGGTGTCCAGGATGTGGTGACCATGCGATTCTTAATTCGGTTCAGAAAGCGATGGCGAATCTTAAAGTAGAGCCCCATAATGTAGCTGTAATCTCAGGTATTGGGTGTTCATCAAGGTTTCCTTATTATATGAATACTTACGGATTCCATACCATTCACGGTCGAGCTTCTGCTATTGCTTCGGGGGTTAAAGTAGCCAACCCAAAATTACATGTATGGCAAATCACCGGCGATGGAGATGCTTTAGCCATTGGAGGTAACCATTTTATTCATCTGATTAGAAGAAATATTGATATCAATGTTATTCTTTTTAATAACCAGATTTATGGTTTAACCAAGGGACAATATTCTCCAACATCCAAAAGAGGATTTATTTCAAAATCTTCACCTTTTGGAACCATAGAAGATCCGTTTCGTCCGGGAGAGTTGGCTTTGGGGGCACGTAGCCAGTTTTTTGCACGTACCATCGATAAAGAATTAAAACTATCTACTGCTGTGATGGAGGAAGCCGCCAATCATCATGGAACATCTATTGTAGAAGTGCTTCAAAACTGTGTGATTTATAATGATAAAACCCATGAAGCAATTACCGATAAGCAACATAAGCTGGATAGAACCATTGTATTAAAGCATGGTGAACGTATGATTTTTGGAGCTAATCACGATAAAGGCTTAATTATGGTGGGGCTGGATTTAAAAGCTGTTACCATAGGTGAGGGTGGTATAACCGAAAAAGATATTCTTATTCATGATGCTAAGAGTCATCATGTATCTATGCATCGCAAGCTCGCCAATATGGATTATCCTGAGTTACCTGTCGCACTTGGGGTGATACGTTCTGTTGATCAAAGTTATTACGATGAAGAGATAGAACAGCAGTTAACAGATGTACAGTCAAAAACCAATATTACCACTTTTGAAGAGTTGGTGAATGATGGTGATGTGTGGGAAGTTGAGTAATAACTGATCTTGATAATTATTAAATATTTTTAGAGAAGAGTTGTTCTCAGGAACAGCTCTTTTTTGTTTTTGTAATATCTTACTGTAACTTAATGGGAGTAAAGAGCGTCACATTAAATACAAGTTTATATTAATGTGAATAAAACTATACTCATCATGAAGAAAAAGATATCCATAATCGCATTGTTAGCTGTTCTTATTGTTCCTAATATTTTTGCAGGTAGTGGGCAAGCCGAACGGGAAGTCCGTAAGGTGAAAAGTTTTAATTCTGTTTCAGCTAACTCAGGTATTGATGTATTTATTACTCAGGGGAGTGAACAAAGTGTAGAGGTAGAGGCGTCAAAAAACTCAATACATAGAATTATTACAGAAGTAAAAGGGGAAACGTTGCATATATATGTCAAAGGAAGTTTTAAATGGAATTCTAAGGACATTAAAAAGGTATATATTACAGCACCTGAATTTAAAAGTATTAGCGCTGGCGGTGGAGCAGATGTTAGAGGAGTTAGCAGTGTAAAGGCTGAAATTTTAAGTTTAAATTCATCAGGAGGCGCAGATATTTATTTATCTGTGGAGACTACTACTTTAAAACTTAATTGCAGTGGAGGAGCGGATATTTCTGTTAATGGTACTACCGAGCAATTAAGAGCAGTAGCTTCGGGAGGATCGGATATAAAAGCAGATAAGCTGATGGCTAAATATGTGGATGTTTCGGCCAGTGGAGGTGGTGATGCACATGTGTTTGCATCGGAAAAAATTGTAGCGAATGCCAGCGGTGGCGGAGATGTTCATTATACCGGATCGCCTAAAGAAAAGGATATTAGCGAAAGCGGAGGTGGTGATGTTTCTGGATTTTAGGTAATCTTAAATTAAAAATAGTAACCAGAGTCCAAATTTTTATATCGATTTCAGGTTAATAGGTCATTCTGATTTTAGAATGGCCTTTATTCATTTTGAGGGATGTTATTTTTATTTGTTACAATTATATTTTATATACAGATAAAAGGTTTTGATTGATAATTAGAGCTTTGTGTTAACAGGTGAATTGATTTGATATTGGTAGAAATGAGGTTTTTATGAGTTTGAAATACTTTGATAAGAAAGGAAAACTTTGTAAATCGAGAAGTGAAATATAACTATAAATTCACATGAAGTCAATTTCTTCAATTGTATGTTTTTGTGCCGTTTTGACGTTTGCATTTATTCACTCAACAATTCACTCACAAGTTAAAATTAATGAGTTTGTTTCTTCAAACATTTCTCAACTGACAGATGAAGATGGCGAATACCCGGACTGGGTCGAGTTTTATAATTCATCCGATCATAGCATCGATTTGGGAGATTATTCCTTTACAGATGATTTATCCGATACTACAAAATGGAATTTTCCCCCGATAGATATGCCTCCAGGTAGTTTTCAGTTGGTATTTGCATCTGGTAAAAATAGAAAACAGACCGTAAATTCGTGGCAAACCATAATTGATAAAGGGGATGTTGTAAGATATCTTATTCCCTCAGGTAATGTTGATGAAGCTTGGAAAAATACTGGGTTTGATGACCAAAGCTGGCAGGAAGGAGCTACAGGGATCGGTTATGGGGATGATGATGATGTAACCATAACAAATGCTGTAATTAGTGTTTTTGTCCGTAAAGAATTTACCATTGAAAACTTAAATAGCATTGAGCAACTGGTTTTACATATGGATTATGACGATGGATTTGTGGCTTATATTAATGGCATTGAAATAGCCAGAGATAATCTGGGAACACCTGGAGGGGTTGTGGCATATAATGCAACCGCTGATAATTACGATCATGAGGCCCGGCTTTATCAGGGCATGGAGCCAAACGAGTTTGAAGTGCATGACTGGAGTAATATATTAAAACAAGGAGTCAATGTGCTATCTATTCAGGTGCATAATCATTCCATTTCATCCTCCGATCTTTCTTGTATTCCATTTCTATCTGTTGGATTAAATACCATAGGTGAGTATCCGGTGTCGGACTTTGTAGGTTTGCCAACATCATATCTTCATGCCAACTTTAAAATAAATGCAGGTGGTGAAGCGTTGTATTTGTTTAATAATAAAGTGCTTGTTGATTCTGTTGGAGCAACTAAATTGCCTTCAGATATTTCGTTCGGTCGACAACCGGATGGAGGTAATAATTGGCTTTACTTTGAAAATCCCACTCCTTTTGCAACTAACAGCATGCAAGGTGTAAGTACTGTATCTTCAGACTCGGTTGCTTTTTCTTATACGGGAGGTAAGTATAGCAATTCTCTGAGTTTAGAGCTCTATATTAAGGGAAATGTAATCGGAGATATATATTATACTTTAGACGGCTCAGTACCTGATGAAGAAAGTTTACTATATAACCTACCAATACCAATTAGTACGGATGCTGTGGTCAGAGCAAAGGCTATGGTTTCAGGTAAATTGTCGGGTCCGGTGATAACCAATACTTATATTCTTCAGTTAACCCATTCGCTTCCTGTGGTGTGCTTGTCTACAGACCCGGATAATTTATTTGATTATCATACAGGAATATATGAGATGGGACCCAATGCAGAAAACAATATCCCTCACTTTGGAGCCAATTTCTGGGAAGACTGGGAAAAACCTGTTCATTTTGAATATTACGACAAGCAAGGGGTTAAGCAAATAGATCATGGGGCTGGAGTAAAAATATTTGGAGCCTGGTCAAGAGCCAATCCGCAAAAATCATTGGCTTTATTCGCCCGAAAGGAATATGGAGATGGATCATTTAATTATAAGTTCTTTGATCAAAAAGTAAATGATAAGTTTGAATCAATAGTGTTGCGTAATGCTGGTACCGATTTCTATTATACATTTTTTAGAGATGCATTTATGACCAGAATAATGAAACCAATAGGTTTAGAATATCAGGGCTTTCAACCCGCTGTGGTTTATATAAATGGCCAATATTGGGGAATGCTTAATATGCGGGAGAAGATAAATGAGCATTTTATTTCCGATAATACACAAGTAAAACCGGATAGTGTCAATATCCTGGAGAATAATGCTTCATTAGTATTTGGTGAAGGTTCCAGATACGAACAGTTGCTTCAATTTATAGATGGTAACTCTTTGGTATCGGGTGAAAACTATGATAAAGTATGTGAAATTATAGATATAGATAATTTTATAGATTATTTTTTAGCTCAAACGTATATTGATAATAGAGATTGGCCAGGAAATAATATTAAATATTGGAATACCACAAGTAGCAGAAGTAAATACAGATGGATACTATACGATACTGATTTTGGCTATGGTCTATTTGGAAATCATAATTATAGTCATAACTCAATTTTGGATGCATTGGCAACTAATGGTCCTGTCTGGCCAAACCCTCCTTGGTCAACCCTGTTGTTCAGAAAATTAAAAGACAATCAAAAATTTAAAGAAGAGTTTGCCAGGCGAGGGAAAGATTATTTAAATACCATTTGGAAGAGTGAAGTTATTAATGTTCAAATTGATTCACTAAAGAATTTGTATAAGGGTGAAATGGTTGCTCATTGCATCCGATGGGATTTAGATTATAACAATTGGAGTAATGAAGTAAGTCGATTAAAAACATTTTCCAATTATAGATCCTCATTTTATTCTGATCATCTGTCTGCGATGATGGGCTTCTATGGCAGTTATAATGTTTCTGTTGATTTATCCTCAGAAGAAGAAGGAAAGGTTAGGCTAAATTCAATTTCTCCAAATGAGTATCCATTTACTGGAAACTACTTTAAAAACAATAATATTGAAATTAAAGCAGTTCCTAATCCTGGATATAAGTTTTTGAAATGGCAGGGAGACATGCCTTCGAGTAAAGCAGAATTACAATACAATATAAATACAAGCTATTATCATAAAGCTGTTTTTGAAGAAGCTTCGGAAGGAGATACGCAGGTAATTATTAATGAAATATTTTATAAGTCATCGGATAACGTTAAACCTGGCGACTGGGTAGAACTGTACAATGCAGGAAGTACAACCGTTAATTTATATGAGTGGGTTTTTAGTGATAGTCAAAAAGATTCTGCTTTTATAATTTCATCGCAATACTTATTCGCGCCGGGAGATTATTTGGTTATATGTAAGGATGTAGAAAAATTTAAAACCATGTACCCATTGGTGCAAAATGTATTAGGAGAAATAGATTTTGGTTTAAGTAGTATGGGAGATAACCTTCGACTTTACGATAATAAGGATAACTTAATGGATGCGGTGGATTATTATCCAAACGGTACCTGGCCTGAAGAAGCAAATGGACAAGGTTCTTCATTGGAATTAATCAATCCTATAAAGCCAAATGAGTTAGGTGCAAATTGGGAGCCATCTGCCAATGGAGGTACTCCCGGAGAACAGAATACTTCATTTATAGATACGGGGATTTTTGAGATAAAGAATAACCTGGACGCTAAACTTAAAGTTTACCCAAATCCGGTGAATGACTATGTAAATATATCCTTTGTTATAAAAGATGTTGGGGTGTATAAACTGGAGTTACTCGATCTGGAAGGGAAGGTTGTGAAAATTATAAAGGATCGATTTTTTACGGAAGGTGAGCAAAGGATTTCTTGGCGCGATTTTGATAATAGTAGCATCACTAACGGAGTATATGTTGTTCGTTTGATTGGAGAAAAAGGTTTACAATCTACTAAAATGATAGTGAATTAAAAGTATAAACAGATGAGATATATAATTTTATTTACCATTTGCATGCAGACATTCATTTTTTCTGCATGCGAAAAAGGACCTGGAGAAGGAGGGATGGCAACAATTGCCGGCAAGGTTATTATCGAAGATTACAATTTTGATTTTACCATATTAAGAAGTACTTATCCCGCACAGGAATATGATGTTTATATTATTTATGGTAACGATCAGTTTTACAACGATAAAGTAGAAACTAGTTACGATGGATATTTCGAATTTAATTATTTGCGTGAAGGAGACTATAGAATATTTGCTTACTCAAAGGATAAGGAACTGGATTATAATATGACTTCAAAAAAAATAGCCATTATTCGAGATGTTTCAATAACAGCAAAGAAACAGAAGGTAACTGTTGAAGATATTGTTGTGGCTAAATAGAGATTGTAGATGCGAAAACTATTTTTAGCAATACCATTAATTCTGTTCAGTTTACAAACCTTGTTAGCACAACAGGAAGATTTCCATACCTGGTATAACCTAACTGTAAATGGCAATATTTTTAAAAAAGTAGATTTTTCTATTGAGCCTGAAATACGCCTTTTTGAAAACTCCAGTCAGCTGAGGAGTTGGCAATCAGAACTTAATATATCTGTACCAATAGTTAAGAAAATTGATATTGGCGGAATATACCGATACCAGGTTGAATATGACAATCCCGAAAAAAATAAGCGGGTTCATCGATGGGCATTGTATACCAAAATCAAGTATAAATCAGGTAAGTTAAGATGGAATTATCGCGCCCAAATACAAAACGAGCAAGCAAACTACAGAACATCTAAAAATGGATCGATACATCATATTGGGCACAGGCATAAATTGAGTTTAAAGTATAAGAATAAAAAATGGTTTGTGTATCCATCTTTTGGTTTCGAGTATTATTTCAGTCTGTCGCCGGCAGTGGATGATGGGGAGTGGAAAAATCGGTTTTTCATTTCTATGGAAAAGGAGATTAATAAACGCTTAAGTGGTAAATTGTCATATAAATATCAAAACGAATTTAATATAGCCAATCCTGATGTGATAAACATTTTTTACATGGGTATAGAGTATAGTCCTAAGTTTTTAAAAATAAGAAAGAAAAAGATTCAGTAAAGTATATAATATGAACGTAAAAGAGCTGTTGTTACGGTTTGTTCCCATCTCATTGCAACAAATGGATCATGTTAGTTTAATGGATAGGGTAGATACCAAATTTATTGGGCCTTCCGGCTTGCTGACCGAGATTTTACATCAGTTAGTTGAGGATTATAAAATATTAGAGATTGACGATTGTAGATTATTCCCATATAAAACGGAATATTTTGATACCAAAGGGTTTCATATGTATGAGGCACATCAAAATGGGAAGTTAAATCGTTTTAAGGTACGAAAAAGAGAATACTTAATATCAGGACAGCATTTCCTGGAGATTAAATTTAAAAATAATAAGGGTAGAACCATAAAAAAGAGAATTACAATTGATAGCACGATGGAGAATTTTAATTCTTGCGAACAACGGTTTTTAAAAGACAATTCTCCTTTTAAGGGGGAGGATCTGGAACCAAAATTATTCAATAGTTTTAATCGAATTACACTGGTTGGAGAGTCAGAAAGGTTAACAATTGATCATGATTTGTCTTATACCAATGAAACAGGGATGGTGATAGAATTTCCTGAAATAGTAATTATTGAATTGAAACAAAAAAAATACACTTTAAATTCTGTAGCTCAAAAGGTTTTAAAGAAATATAAGATGCGTCCGGAGTCTTTTAGTAAATATTGTTTGGGAGCGGCTTCCCTTAATAAAGACATCAAAGCCAACAGATTGAAACAAAAATTTAATCTGATAAAAAAAATAAAATCAGAAATAGAAAACTAAACAAATCATGGAATTAGATTCTTTCTTAATGGGGGTAAAAATATTTGAAGTCAGCGTAGTTGAATGGGATGATTTCTTTCAACTTTTAATGCGATTTACCTTTAATCTTGGGGTATCACTGATACTGGTAAGGATTTTATATTATCAGGCGGCCAAACGAAAAGATTATTTATTCACATTTTTACTCATCAGTACCATTGTATTTTTACTTTGTTTTCTTTTGGGAAGCGTACAGTTACAATTGGGTTTTGCATTAGGTCTTTTTGCCATTTTTGGGATAATCAGATATCGTACTACGCAAATTCCGATTAAAGAAATGACCTATCTTTTTATAACTATAGGAATATCTGTAATTAATGCTTTAAGTAGCACAGATGTGAGTTTGGCTGTGGTGTTTCTGACAAATGTTTTGGTAATAGCGGTTACTTATGGTTTAGAACGTGTATGGTTGCTTAAGCATGAGTCAAGTAAACTTGTGGTTTATGAGAAAATAGAATTCATTAGACCGGAGAAATACAAGGAGTTATTGGAAGATTTATGTGAAAGAACGGGGTTGCCAATTCATCGGGCCGAGATAGGGAAGGTTAATTTTTTGAGAGATACCGCTCAGGTAATTATCTACTATTATAGCAGCGAAGTTTCTAATGTTACCAATGAGGATTTCATAGATGATGACCAATGAGCAAAAACATATAATTTCTTGAAATTTATGGTGTCTTAAAATTATTAAGGTTTCTGCTTTTATTTCTCACATACGCAATTCATTTTAAACGAAAATGATAGTTTTCTGTTAATCATTATAGTTTACCTTAAATTTAAAAAAAATGCAATAGTATGAAAACCGCGTCTTTAAAAAAGGATATCGCTTACGGAGAAAATAAACCGGCTATTCAAGTTCTGTTTGAAACGGATTCTACTAAAGAGATTAGAATTGTGTTTGACGAAAATCAAGTGATGAAGGAGCATAAGACAGCTTTTCCTATTGTGGTAGAAATATTTGAAGGAGAAATAGATTTTGGCGTTGAAGGAGTTGTTAAAAACCTTGTTAAAGGTGACTTGATTGCTTTGGATGGAAATGTTCCACACGATTTAAAGAGTAAAGTAAAAAGTATAGTAAGGCTTTCGTTATCAAAAAAAGACAATGTACAGCGGGTATATAATTTGCTAAAATAACAACTGTAAGATAGTAATTGGAGGGTACTGCGATGGCAGTGCCTTTTTTTAAATGGAAAACTCAAGGGGATGCTTTGAAGAAACTTTTTCTGTTTACCTTTGCGCTTTAAAATTAAAGCATGTTTGGTACTCTATTTATAAATGTATTTACGGTGTTTTTAATGATGATACCCGGATATCTTATCATTAAGAAAAAGGTAATTGAAGCATCAGCATTAAAAGATTTCAGTCAGGTAATTATAAAAATTTTATACCCCTGTTTAATTTTCAGTTCTATTACAAAAAACTTTACCATTGCCAGTGTTATCAATTCATGGCAATTGCCGGTTTCTGTACTTCTTATTTTTGTAATTGGATATTTTATAGGATTAGCCTACAATGGTTTTTTTAGTGGTAAGGATATTCAGCATCGCAAGAGTGTTCTTTATCAGTTTACTATCAATAATTTCTCATTTTTACCCTTGGCCATTATTGCCAAATTATATAATGATCAATATGTGGCTGCTTTAATTTTATCAACACTAGGTGCAGAGGTGGTGGTGTGGACGGTAGGGATGTCGATTCTGAACAGCGAAAAGAAAGGTTTTAAAAAATCTAACTTAAAACATTTGCTTTCCCCACCACTGGTGAGTATTTATTTTTCGCTGATCGTATTGTTGTTTTTTCATTTTATAAATGTGCCACTTCAAAGTATGGTGGAAAAGCATATATTTTTAAGTTATACACAAAAAACAATTTATCAGCTCGGTCAGGCTACCATTCCTCTTTCAATGATAATGGTAGGAGGCAGAATGGGTAAAATTCAAATTAATGATCTCAAGATTGCAGATATCTGGATTGTGACCTTATTTCGATTGATCATTATACCTTTTATTGCAGTGCTTGCCCTAAAAGCTTTATTTCCCAATCATCCATTTGTAAATGTGATGTTAATTGTGGCAGTTATGCCAAATTCTATTGCAAGTTTAGTAGTGGGCGAATTGTACAATGCCGATCAAAAGATAATGAGTGGAACTGTTTTAGTAACTCACATTATATCTCTCTTTACCATCCCGCTTTGGTTAATGTTTTTATTAAAGTAGACCATTGGTATGTGCTGTTTTCTTTTGGATAAACAGTGATTTGTAGTTGAGTAAAGATCAGGCGAACTCTATTTCGCACTTAATGAAGAAGGTTTGGGATAAGGAAATTAAACCAAAGTATTCCGAATTAAAGTACAATAACTTTATGATGTTTAGTTATCATTCGCTCGATGAGTATGAAGAAGCCATGAATGAAGTGGTGAATGGCCAGGAGCTGCATATAGGGAATCAGTTTCGAACAGGTTATATGATAAATTTATATAATGGGCACAAGTATAAGTTGCTATCTTTGTCATACAGCATTTTTCTAGTGTCCTTTGCATCTGTAATATTATTGTTTGTTATAGGTTTGATATTTTTTTAACTTATTAATAATATGGTGTTTTTTCGTTTCCTTTTGGTTGGTTGCATCGTGCTACTTGCTTCCTGTTCGTTTTTAAATGGTGAAGGAAACAGGCTGTCGTATGTATTTATTCAAAAGGGCGACTATTTGTTTTTGTCAGATGATGAAGAGATAATTTATTATCAGTTTAATAAACCGGATAAAACCTTAAAGTTATCGAAAAAACTAAAAGAAATATCTGGCCTCACGTACAATAGCAATGCTCAAACCCTGCTTACAATTAATGATGAGCAGGGACTTATCTTTGAAATAGATCCTGACAAGGGAAAAATATTAAATGAGACACGTTTCGGATTAGATGGAGATTATGAAGGCATTGCCAGAGAGGGGAAATATATTTATGTGACTGAAAGTAATGGCGATATACATCGGTTTAATACTTTAACAAACAAAAGTGAGACAATATTAACACCACTTTCTTCTGTTAATAATGTAGAAGGATTGTATTATGATTCAGGCAAACACAGGCTTTTAATTGCTTGTAAGGGTAAGGTTCTGGAAGGTGGGGCTTCGCGAGGACAAAGAGCTGTTTATAAGTTCAATCTTAAAAAGTCTAAATTTTCTGAGAGCCCTTTTATTCTCTTGCGTAGAGAAAAGATTCTGGATTACCTGGATGAAAGAGGAGGCGATTTAAAAAAAGAGTCCCTGAAAGAATACAAGCAAAGGGTACGTTATTTTTCACCGTCCGGAATTGCTATTCATCCTTTAAATGGAGATATTTATTTATTATCGGCTCGCGGAAATATGTTGTTGATCCTGAATAAGAATAAACAAATTAGTCAGTTGGTTTTCTTTGACAAAAGCATTGTTCCCCAACCCGAAGGAATATGCTTTGATCAGGAAGGTAATTTATTTATCGGATCAGAAGGTAAATCTAAAGCAGGTAAATTGTTTGTTTTTAAGATAAGTTGAAAAACTGAGAACCTTTTAATTAAAAGGTTTTTTTAATCCATGTGAATTAAGGTTATGAAGTATTTGATAGGGATTTCTTTCGTATTGTTTTTGTTTTCGTGTGGTACGCTTCATTATCCCTATTATTCCGAAACTCAGCTGGAATGGGAGACAGGAAAAAAAACGAGTGCGAAACAATTGGTGCACTCTCTTTTTTTAGTGGGCGATGCGGGAGAGTTAGATGATACGGTTAACTATACCAATTATGTGTTGGATGCTGTTCAGTACGATTTAGCCAACACCAATGTAAATTCATCGCTGGTTTTTTTAGGAGATAACTTATATCCGTTAGGCTTACCCTCAAAATCAAATAGTCAGCGTAGGCTGATGGAAAAAAAACTGGATGCTCAAATAAACCTTGCACAGTGGTGTAATGGCAACACCTATTTTATTCCGGGTAATCATGATTGGAAGAAAGGTAAAGAAAAGGGATTGAAGGCTATTCTTCGACAAGAAAAATATATTGAATCTTTTTATGGCGATGAATTCCCGAAAAAAGTAAAACTTTATCCGGGACAGGGTTGTGGCGATCCTAAAGTGGTTAAGATTCATAAGGATCTGGTTTTTGTTTTTTTGGATACCCAATGGTGGTTGCAAAATTGGGACAATGAGAAAAAGATTAATAAAGGATGCGAAATAAAAACCAGGGGCGATTTACTCGATCGTATTGAAGAGATATTTCTTGAATATAAAAATGATGAAATAGTGATGCTTATGCATCACCCCATTAAAAGTAATGGAACACACGGTGGAAATTTTGCATTTAAACATCATGTGTTTCCATTGCATGAGTTAAACGATTGGCTTTGGATTCCGCTACCAGTTGTAGGTTCTGTTTATCCTGTATACCGTCAGGTAACTGGTTCGGTGCAAGATATCAGCAATAGTAAGAACAAAGAATTAATGCAGGGCATTAACGAAATGGCAGAGGCATTGGATGTTAATGTGATTTTTGCTGCAGGTCATGAGCATTGCTTACAATATTTTGATGATGATGAACGAAAATACATCATTAGTGGATCTGGCAGTAAGCAAACCTATACAATGGCCGGGGGTGAGGCCGAATATGCCAGAGAGGATCGGGGATATGCCAAAGTGTTGTTTTACGAAGACAATGAATCATGGGTTGAGTTTTATACGGTATCAGGTTTTAATGCAAGACCAAAATTGGAGTTTAAAAGGCAGTTAAGAGAACCAAGAGCCGGTACTGTTGTTGAGGAAAAAATTTATCCACACATACAATTGTCCGATACAACTTTAGCGGCCAATTCATCTTTTGCTCTTGGGAAAGGGAGTCAGTTTTTTTTAGGTGCTCAATATCGCGATATATGGACAACTCCTGTAAAAGTACCGGTTATTAACCTGGAAACTAAATACGGGGGATTGGAACCCATAAAAAAAGGGGGAGGAATGTCTTCTAATTCGTTGCGAATGCAAGCGCAGGATGGTAAACAATATATACTTCGGTCTATCAATAAGGACTATACTAAGCTGGTAGATGAAAAATATAGCCGTTTAAAAGCCATGGATTTAATGAAGGATCAGAATAGTGCAAGTCACCCGTATGGAGCACTTATGTTACCTCCGCTTTCAGAGGCGGCCAATGTTTATTATACCAAACCGGAGCTGGTATTTCTTCAACACCAAAAGCAATTGGGAAATTACAATGCTCTATTTCCTGAGGAATTGTACTTGTTAGAGCAGCGGCCAAGAGGCGATTGGAGTGATGCCTCGTATTTTGGAAACTCAGCAAAGATTATTGGTTACACCGATTTGTTAACTAACCTTCGCGAAAAAAAGAGCCATTTTATAGATCAGGAATGGGTACTTAAATCAAGGTTATTTGATTTATGGGTGCATGATTGGGATCGACATGATGACCAATGGCGGTGGGCAAGCTTTGAACAGGATGATCAGGTAATGTACAGGCCTATACCAAGAGATAGAGACCAGGTGTTTTATAAGTTTGAAGGGCTTATTCCATGGTATGCTTCTACCTTTTTAATTAAGAAGTTTAAAACCATGAAAGAGAATGTGCGCGATGTAAAGAATTTGTCATTCAACGCGCGTTATTTCGACAGGTATTTTTTAAATCAGTTGGAATGGTCTGTTTGGGAAAAATCAATTCAGGAGCTTAAGTATAACTTAAGCGATGAGATTATTGAAAATGCTCTTTATAGTCTCTCGGAAGAGGTGCGGGAACAAAATAAGGAATTGGTTTTTTTGCTTAAGCTTAGGCGCGATAATATGATGGAGATTGGCAAAAAACTTTATGATTATATCTCGCAAGAAGTTGAAATTGTCGGAACAGATAACGATGATACTTTTCAGATAAACCGAAATACAGATGGTTCAGTAAGTGTTAGGCATATTATCGAGCGCGGTAAAAAAGATGATCTTCTAAAATTTGAACGCACTTTTTATCCTCACGAAACAAATGAGCTTAGGATATATGGATTAAGAGAAGAGGATAAGTTTTGTATTACCGGTTCAGGAGCAGCAAAAATTCGCATCCGAATTATTGGGGGAGAGGATGATGATAAAGTTGTCAATAAATCTTTGGGAGGTAATATTGAAGCTTACGATAATAAAGAAGGAATTGCCATTGAAGGAAAAGGTATTGCTGATAAAACATCAAATAAAATAGATGTAAATGAGTACGATAGAAAGGCCTTTAAATACAATAGTGGTTTGCCTATGTTGCGTTTTGGTTATACCAAAGATGATGGTTTATGGTTTGGAGGTACTTATGGGTGGACTACCTATGGATGGCGCAAAGTCCCATACAAATCAGAGCAAAAAGCGTACTTTGCAGTTGCCCCGGGTAGTCAGGATGCTTTTATCATTGGTTATGATGCGCACTTCCCAAAATTATTAGGTAAACTTGATTTTTATCCGTCGTTGCATATTGATTACCCAAGTATCGAGAACTATTTTGGTATAGGTAATGAAACGGAAAACCCCTATTTAGATAAAGAATATCACTGGGTACGAAAACGTGCCATTAAAATTTCTCCGCTGATTGGGATTCATTCAAAAAATGAGCGCAGTCAACTGGTTTTTGGTCCAACCTACGAATCAGTACGTATTGAAGACACCAAAGGAAGAGTAACAGAAGACCCTGAAATTGGATTACCCGAAGAAGCCTTTGATAGAAATCATTTTGTAGGAGGCAGTGTGCTATATAGTGTAAAGGTTGTAGACAGGGAAAGTAATCCATCAAATGGTTTTAAGTTTAATGTGGCTTTGTCCTATCAAAACAACACTTCTAACCAGGATGATATTTTAAGTTTCGATACCAATTCTCAGTTTTACTTAACCTTGTCCAATAAGCCTAAGTTGGTCTTTGCCAATAACATTGGGTTTCAGTACGTACAAGGCCAGCCCCAGTTTTATCAATTCCCAAGTTTAGGCAACAATACCAATTTGCGTGGCTTCAGAAACAACCGGTTTAGAGGAGAGTCATTGGCATACAATAACACTGACCTCCGCATGAAATTATTGGCCTGGAACAATAAATATGTACCAATGGATATTGGCGTATTGGGAGGATTTGATGTTGGTCGGGTTTGGTTAGAAGGAGAAGATTCTAATACCTGGCATCATAGCCAAACTTTCGGTATTTGGATGGATGTTTTAGAATTAGTAGTTCTTCAACCGTACTTTTCTTATACTCCCGAAGGTGATTTTGTGAGCTTCCGAATGTCGTATAACTTCTAAGTCTTAAAGGTTTTAAGGTGGTGCTTTAGAGCTGGAGTTTTATAAATTTTTACACGTTAACTTTAATTAACGAACAATTTCTTTAATGCCGGGTTAATTGGTTTTAGACATTGAACAAACGACAAAAATTACTCGACAAAATGGAAAACAGCTTTAATTTACCCGATAATGGTAAAAAGAGAATTGTAATAATCGGAGCCGGCTTTGCAGGATTAAAACTTGCACGAAAACTTGCCAAGTCGCCGTTTCAGGTTGTGATGATTGATAAACGAAATTTTCATCAGTTTCAACCATTGTTTTACCAGGTAGCTACATCAGGACTAGAGCCAAGTAATATT
Source organism: Labilibacter sediminis (assembly GCF_005877885.1). Lineage (GTDB taxonomy): Bacteria > Bacteroidota > Bacteroidia > Bacteroidales > Marinilabiliaceae > Saccharicrinis > Saccharicrinis sediminis. The sequence goes on along the minus strand of NZ_VCHY01000003.1, from coordinate 78,595 downwards.
TCTTTCCCAATAAGAAAGGTGTTTCATGAGCATTCAAATCTTCATTTTAGAAATACAGAGTTGCTCGAGGTTAAAGCCAAAGAGAAAATTGTGGTCACTAAGGCAGGAGAGCTTAGCTATGATAAATTGGTTATTGCTACAGGAGTTAATACCAATTACTTTGGCAATAAAAATATTGAAGAACATAGTATTTCCATGAAATCGACGGCTGAGGCGATTAATCTTAGAAACAGAATTTTAGAAAGCTTTGAAAATGCCATTTTAACTGATGATAAAAAGGAGCAGGCTAAGCAGCTTTCAGTTGTTGTAGTAGGAGGAGGACCTACAGGAGTGGAGCTTTCGGGTGCTATTGCCGAGCTTAAAAACTATGTATTACCCAAGGATTATCCGGAGTTGGATTTTAGCCGTATGAAAATTCGCCTGTATGAAGCTGCACCGCGCTTATTACATGTAATGAGCCATAAGGCCAGTGATGATGCCTATAAGTTTTTAACAAAGCTGGGGGTTGAGGTGCATTTAAATACCATGATTAAGGATTATGACGGAGAAAACATGACCTTAGAAGATGGTACTGTGTTTAAAGTGCAAAACTTTGTATGGACAGCAGGAGTAGGAGGTAAGCAAATTAATGGAATTGATAAAGAATTTTATACACGAGGTAACAGGTTAGTTGTAGATAGAAATAACCAGATCGAAGGATTAAAAGATGTTTATGCCATTGGAGACATCTGTTCAATGAATACAGAAAAGTGGCCTAATGGTCATCCGCAGGTAGCTCAGGTAGCTATTCAGCAAGCCGTTTTGTTAGCTAAAAATTTTATTCAGAACACTACAAAACCATATGAGTATCACGATAAAGGTTCCATGGCAACCATAGGTCGAAATATGGCTGTGGTTGATTTACCTAAATTAAAATTCTCAGGTGTGATTGCCTGGTTCTTATGGTTGGTGGTTCACCTTATGGCCATTGTAGGAGTTAAAAACAGGCTTTTTATCTTTATTAACTGGGCTCAAGGCTATTTCTCACGCGATCACTCTTTGCGTGTTTTAATCAGGCCATTTAAGAAATAAATAAACATCATCCAGTATCACCTATATGTTGATACTGGATGATTCTGTTTAATTAGTTTTTAAGCTCTTCAAGCTTAGTATGTATATTTTTCCATCTGTCTGCATTCATTTTCGGACCAACAACTTCAATTACGTTGCCGGAAAGTAGTGCTCCAATTTCTCCACACTTGTCAAGCGACATAAAGTTTACCAATCCGTACAAAAAGCCTGCAGCATATAAATCTCCGGCACCTGTAGTATCAATGCTGTTAGCAGGTATCACACCTACTTCAAAAGTAGTTTCAAAGTGTTTGATTAATGAACCTTCTTTACCTAGTTTTAAAACAGCTATATTACAATCCTCTGCCATAGCATTAAGTGCATCTTTGTGCTCTTTGTTGGTAAATGCTTTGGCTTCTTCCTCATTAGCGAATAAAATATCCACGTATTTGGCCACCATATCTTTTAAAAAGGCATGGTTGTCTTCTACTACATTAAAGCTAGCCAGGTCCAGAGAAACGATTAATTTGGCCTCTTTTGCGCATTTTAAAGCCTTTTCTATTAAAGGTTGGTTGTACACCAGGTATCCTTCAATATGAAAGTGCGTATATCCATGAAATAAATCTTCCATGATATCATCCGGAGAAAGCTCAACTGCAGCTCCCAGGTATGTAGCAAAAGTTCTTTCAGAATCGGGGCTGATTAATGAAATTGCTTTACCGGAATCGTTGCTGCTTTCCAATAATTTTGGCTCAATATTATTCTCGCTCATGTCTTTCTTGAAAAAGTTACCCAAATTATCTTTTCCAACTTTACCAAAAAATCCGGTTGGTACACCAAGGCAACTTAAACCATGAATTGTGTTGGCAGCAGAACCACCTGAAGCCTGTTCTTTTTCTAAATGCAAAATTTCATCTAAAACTTTGGCTGATGTTTTGGCATCTACTAATTGCATACTTCCTTTCGGAAAATTGAGTTTTTCCAATAATTTATCATCATCCATCCTTGTTAGTATATCAACAAGTGCATTTCCCATTCCTAAAACTTTGCTCATAATCAATGGCTTATAAAATCAAGTAAATTTTTTTGTTATTTTTTTTGCAAAGATATTGCATATTTTCAATAATCCTCTTACTTTTGCTCCGCATTTGAGAAAAACAGTTACTGAAACGGCAGTAATTGATCAAATGACATTAATACTCCTCCTTAGCTCAGCTGGTTAGAGCACCTGACTGTTAATCAGGGGGTCCTAGGTTCAAGTCCTAGAGGGGGAGCAGATAAGAAAAGAGATTCAATTTATTTTGAGTCTCTTTTTTTGTGCCTTATTGTTCCGTTTTGATATTAATTTTAATATTAAAACATTCTGTTCAATCTGTATCCTGAGATAGAACAGGCCTATAATCTGACTCATCACTTATACCTTGTCTACAGCTGTAATATTACTTTCCTAGTTGAACTCTAATTTCCTGGTTGAACTCTAATCTTTACCTGTTGTCTTCTACGTTAATATTGTAAAAGCGTTTTAAAATAGTTGTTCTTTATTGTTGGTAGATAGATAATGCACATTTATGATTAGGTAGTAATTTGTTCAGATATGTTATTGTGGTGATTTTTTAATGAACAGGAAAGGGATTTTGAATAATGAAATTTCGTTTCCTTGTTTGTTTAGGTGATTTTTTTCGAGGAGAAAAAAGAGCATAAAAAAAAGGATAGATGGAAACATCTATCCTTTACCCTTAAAATCAGCTTTGTTAACCAAATCTAAATCTATGAAAAAAAATCTACATTGCAAATGTATGACATTCTTTAGTGAACTGATATGAAAAAAAGTTAAAGCGTGTTAATTGTCTGTATTCTTACTCTTAGATACCATCATTATAGTGTCATATATAATACGAATTGACGCTTTTTATAAACCCAATAACCTTTAGTGGAAAATGATTCGTTTTTAATAATTTCTATATTGACAATTGAATTATTACGTTGTATATTCAGGTTGCTTTTATTAATGTATATAATTGACTGGGAAATAGAGAGAACTAATATTGGTTAGTTTCGTGATTTAATGTGAAGTTTAATAATTATATACTTAAATAAGCGTTATAGTATGACACTAATTTTCCATTATAATTAGTTGTTTTCCAAATTAACCCGAAAAGCTATGGATTAACGAATCGTAGCTTTTCTTTTTTTAGGGGTCTTGTATAAATAAGAAAGGCCACCCAAATTTATTTTGAATGGCCTTTGTATTTATTCTATAATTAGATCTTAAAGTTCAAATGCAGATTTAATCTGATCAACATAGTCAAGTTTTTCCCATGTAAAAAACTCTACTTCTTTTTCAACTTCTTGTCCGTTTTGCTTAATGATTACTTTTTGGCTGTAAGGTTTTCTACCTACATGCCCATATGCGGCTGTTGGTTCAAAAATTGGGTTTTTAAGACCAAAACGCTTAACAATAGCAGCAGGTCGAAGGTCAAATATGGCTGAGATTTTTTCAGCTATTTCTCCGTCAGATAATTTAGTGTTTGCTGATCCGTAGGTGTTAATAAACAAACCAACGGGCTCTGCAACACCAATTGCATATGCTACCTGCACTAATACTTCCTCAGCAACACCAGCAGCAACCATGTTTTTAGCAATATGTCTTGCTGCATAGGCAGCAGAACGGTCTACTTTAGAGCTGTCTTTACCAGAAAAAGCACCTCCACCATGTGCTCCTTTACCACCATATGTATCAACAATAATTTTACGACCAGTTAATCCTGTATCGCCATGAGGACCTCCAATTACAAATTTTCCGGTTGGATTTACGTGTAATATATAATTATCATCAATCAGTGGTGCTTCAGCTTCTCCTAATTTGCTTTTAACTCTTGGAATTAAAATTTCCTGAACATCTTTTTTAATCTTCTCAAGCATGGCTGTTTCTTCATCAAACTCATCGTGCTGAGTAGATATAACAATGGTGTGTACACGAACAGGCTTGTTGTTGTCGTCGTATTCCATTGTTACCTGTGACTTAGAATCAGGACGTAAGTAAGTCATCTCTTTATTTTCCCGACGGATAGCAGCAAGCTCAATAAGTAATACGTGAGATAGATGTAATGGGGAAGGCATGTAGTCTTCCGTTTCAGTACAAGCATAACCAAACATCATTCCCTGGTCACCAGCACCCTGGTTTTCTTCATCGGCTCTTTCAACACCACGGTTGATATCTTCACTTTGTTCGTGAATAGCAGAGATTACACCACAAGAACCAGAATCGAACATGTATTCTGATTTGGTATAACCAATTCTGTCAATCACTTTACGGGCAATTTTCTGAACCGGAACATAGCCATTGGTTTTTACCTCACCACTTAATACAACCAATCCGGTTGTTACTAATGTTTCAGCAGCAACTTTTGATTCCTGATCCTGGCGTAGAAATTCGTCTAATAATGCATCTGAAATTTGGTCTGCCACTTTATCCGGATGTCCTTCTGAGACAGATTCGGATGTAAATAAATATCCCATTACAATTAAATATTAAATTAATATCGTATTATTTTAAAACAAGAGGATAGCTAAAAGAAAAGTAGTTTTGCGTTTTAGCACTTTTTTAGAGTGGTTGCAATCAGTCAAATCCATCCACTATCCTTTAAAATGAACGGCAAAATTAAAAAAGTTTACCTTCATGGTCAATTATAAAGACCACTATTTTCAGAAATTGTTCAAAGGACAAAGAGGGCACCAAATTTATTTTAAATTGTAAAACTATGGTTTTTAGGGGTGTAGAATTTTATTTTAATTTTTTTTGAAAAAATATTTGGTGTGTATCATTTTTGATATATCTTTGCATCCGCATTTGAGAAGGAACGTGTTCAGCAAGTGCTTAAATGCTCCGTTCGTCTAGGGGTTAGGACGCCAGGTTTTCATCCTGGTAACAGGGGTTCGATTCCCCTACGGAGTACATTAAAGATATAGAGTGAAATAATTTTACGGTAGAAAGATGGCAAATCATAAGTCGGCGTTAAAAAGAATTCGTCAAGCAGAAAAGAAAAGGGTACACAACAAGTATTACGCAAAAACTGCTCGTAATGCAGTAAAAAAGTTACGTAATGCTAGTGAAAAAGAAGCAGCTGTTGAAATGCTTCCTAAAGTAGCCGCTATGCTTGATAAATTAGCCAAAAGAAATATTATTCATAAAAATAAAGCTTCTAACTTAAAATCTAAGTTAGCTAAGCACATCAATAAGCTATAATTTATAGTTTCAAGATGCTCCGTTCGTCTAGGGGTTAGGACGCCAGGTTTTCATCCTGGTAACAGGGGTTCGATTCCCCTACGGAGTACTTTAAAGGAACTTTCATGACTTTTCATGAAGGTTTTTTTGTGCATATATGTGAGGTTGAAAACAGGATAATTCTTATCTTAATCAGAAATTAGATAAGTATGACGACCTACCAAAAACTGAGTATTAAGAAATGGGCTGTTGAAGACAGACCAAGAGAGAAGTTACTTTCCAAAGGCATTTCCAGTCTTTCTAATGCCGAACTAATTGCCATATTAATAGGATCGGGAAATCGCGATGAATCAGCTGTAGATGTTTCAAAGCGCATTTTAAGTGATGCAAGTAATAACTTAAATGAGCTGGGTAAGGTTACCATTGAAAAGTTAATGCGCTCTTATAGGGGCATTGGTGAAGCAAAAGCGATAACTATTGTAGCAGCAATGGAGCTCGGAAGAAGGAGAAAGATTAGTGAAGTAATTGAAAAACCTAAAATCTCAGGAAGTAGAGATGTGTATGAAATGATGCATCCTATTTTAGCGGATCTTCCGCATGAAGAATTTTGGATTATACTGCTTAACAGAGCCAATAAAGTAATAGGTCATCAAAGAATTAGTCAGGGAGGTATTGCGGGAACAGTGATTGATTCACGAATGATTATGAAATTGGCTATCGACCAACTTGCATCATCAATAATTCTATGTCATAATCATCCATCAGGTAATAAAATGCCCAGTAACCAGGATAAAACCATCACCCAAAAACTAAAAAAGGCAGGTAGTATTATGGATATTCCTGTTTTGGATCATATCATTGTTACCGATGCCGGTTATTATAGTTTTGCAGATGAGGGGGAGGTTTAGCTGGATCAGTGGTAAAAGTTGGGTCTACCAAAAAATATGGTTTATTTTGCTGTTAAATAGAAATAGTAAATAAATTGAAAGAATTGCTACCCCAAGAGCTACTTGCTCTGTTTTTGCCAGAAGGTATAGCTGGGTTAAATTTGCTATATTTGAGGACATTTTTTGAATTGGTATTATGGAGCTTTTTTTTTCAGTTATAATTCCGCTTTACAATAAAGAAAAAGATATAGCGAAGACATTAGAATCTTTGTTGAATCAGGATCATATGAATTTTGAAGCAATTGTAATCGACGATGGAAGCACAGATTCAAGTGCTTCAATTGTTAAAGAATTTAGTGATAAAAGGATACAATTATACCATATAAAAAATAGAGGATTACCGGCAGCTAGGAATCTTGGGGTGAAATATGCTAAAAGTGAGTATGTCGCTTTTCTTGATGCAGATGATTTATGGTGTAATAATCACCTAAGTACATTAAATGAATTGATACAACTTTATCCAAATGAAAATTGGTTTGGATCATCATATAAAGTTCTTTCAAAATTAGGTAGAGAATTTAATAGTATACTATATGAAAAATGGGAACCAAATTGGCATGGATTAATTAACAACTTTTTTTGTATAAACAGAACCCAGTGGTTGGTCCATATCTGTTCAATCTGTGTTACTAAAACTATTTTTAATCAGATAGGTTGTTTCGACGAAAAACTCGATTATGAAGAAGACATTGATTTTTATGTACGTTTAGCTCTTAAAGTGCCGTTAGTATATGCCAACAAAGTTACTTTAAGGTATAATGCTGCAGGTTCTAATCGTATTTCAGATTCAAGTTTTAAAGGGAAAAGTACATTTAATTGGGACAAGTATAGCGAATATGAAGCGAAGAATATTGACTTAAAAAAGTTTCTGGATTTTTTTAGGTATACGTGTTTCAGTAAGTATGTATTGTCATTTGATACTATTAAAGCCGATTTGGCATTATCTGGCATAAACCGAAATAATTTAACATATAAGCAAAGGGTAGTCATTATGATGCCAAGGTGGTTAATGGTTATAGGATTTAAATTCAAAAGTGCATTAATGAGATTAGGTATAGATTTTCACTTAACTAATAAAGAGGGTAAGTAATTTAGATTAATCATAATATATGTTTGCGATATATATATTGACTTACCCCAAGATATATAAATGTATTAATCATATACGGTAAAGTTGAATAATTAATTCCCAAATAAGGTATAATTAGATATACTAATGTAAGATAAGTAACTGCCATTATTATTTCTGAATAAATGTAGATTGTAATTTTTTCCTTTATAATAATTGTGATGGCAAAAAACCAATTAAACATTCTGCAAGTATCACCTATATTTTGGAAAAGAAATAGTTTTTTCATTTCATAAAAATCTTTTGTAAAAAGTACTTTGACAATGATATCTTTCGAAATAAAAATTAGAATGAGACCAAATGTAACAATTGGCATTGCCTGTTTGATAGTGCTGTGAATCAATTTATTCAATTGAGAGCTAGATTGATGTTTTGAGATTTGAGGGAGGTAGTAAAGACTTATTGTGGATATGCATAGTCCAAGATACGTTTTGGAAATTCGGGAAACTCCTTCCCACCATCCGGCAACCTCTAATCCATATTCTGAGATAATTAAATTACGGATTACTATCGAGACTAAAGGGGGGATTGAGGAAGCTAAGACTAGCATTAATCCAAAGTGTATTAAACGTTTACTAATGTAAAATGATATTCTAAAATGATTTAGTGATTTGTAATTAATATCCTTGGCAAAATATAAAGCTAGTATTATGTGTATAATGCCTGAGAAATATTGGGATAATATAGCTCCATTCAAACCGTATAGGTATGTCATAGGAACTAGAAATATAAAAGAACTAATGATCATTCCAATATTTAGTTGAATAAAACTTTTATATTTTTTTGCTCCATTAAGTATGCTTAGAATTAAATTGCTAAATGATAGTGAGAAAACAACGATGCCAGCTAGTTTAAAGAACAATTTAAATCTGATATCTTTTAGGATGCTTATGGATAATATGTCCGAGAATAAATATAATAGTATAGATGTAACTATGCTTAAACCCAAAGATAAAGCTAAACCATTACTAATAATCAGTTTTTTGCGAATTGTAGAATTGCTATACTGAGAAATCAGTTTGGTAATTCCATGATTGAAACCTATTCCAGAGAAAGTTCCTGCAATTTGCAGGAAATTTGTAAACTGACCTGTTAGTGCCAGTCCGCTTGCTCCTATCCAAATAGAAATTACCTTAATGTTAATTATACCAATGATGAAACGGAGTGCTACTTGACCAGAATTCTTGAGCGATAGAATTAAGAACTCACTGTTCTTTATAACATTATATGTTTTTGAGATATTTTTTTTCAAGATAAATTACATTTTCCAGAAATCAAGATACTGTTGCGCAATTTTTACAGAATCATGATGTTTTACTACAAATTCCCTACTTTTTAATGAGCGTTCTTTAAGTTTATGTTTCTCTTCTAGCAGTCGCTCAAAGCTTTTAACCATGTCATTATGTGAAGGCGTCAGATTAAGTATGGGTTTATTAATTTTTTCGCCTAATGAACTGTATAGATCATCATCGCCACACCCACCAACAATTAATCCTTTTGATAGGGCAATTAATCCATTCATGCCAATTCCACTTGCATAAAGCTGGTCGCATAGTACATGAGAATTATCAACAAGTCTTGTATATTCATTAAAAGGGATCGAATTAACTATAGTTAGGTCAATATCGTTAGGGTATTTGTTTTTTATTTCTTTTAATGCATTATGAATTTTATCTGTTCCCTTAAGAGCGATGCGTTTATTCATTAAACCTAAAAAAAATCTTACCTTTTCTGGGTTTGAGCTTATGGTATTCTTATATATATACTTATTTGTATCAATAGGTAATGGAATAAAACATGTTTTTTCAGGGTAAGTATCTCTATAAGCATCATAATAACCGTTAGAAGTTGCAATAATACCATCGCAATATTTACTAATGTTTAATTCTAGATTCTTTAAACTTTTATTGTTTACTAACCCTTTTAAGTATTTAATAAATGGTTCGTTTTGTATTTCGGGGATATAAAAAACAGAATGTTTAAGTTTGCCGGTAAGAGCATATTTAATGTAAATATATTCCATACCACATGCACCCATAAAGAATTTGCTGTTCCCTTTTTTTAAAAATTCAAAATAAAGATTAGAAAGTATAGGAGATGACATTAAGAAATTAGGCGCAATTAATTGAACAACATCGTAACCTATTAAATTTGGATAATTTTTTATTAGCTTATGAATAAACCTTATTTTTTTTAGTTTTTTTGGTTGCTTTAAATCAATATCGCGCGGGATATTTTTCCAAAAATCACCATTGGACGCTACGGTAACATTTACGCCTAACTTTTTTAAGCCGTGAGCTAAATTGTAATGAAGGCTACTGTATTCACCTAATAATAGTACTTTCATACATTTGATATTAATTTAGGCATTAGTTAATGTGCAATTTATATTGCCTAATTAAGCCCCTAAAATATATAATTATGATGTTATATTTGTTTTTTTAGAAAACTAATCAAGTAAAGTAATTTGTATAAGCTAATTTTGATTTATAAATTAATATAAAGTGAATAATAAGGATAAAAAAATTCTAATTCTTCCTGCGTTGTTCGATCATATCGATATAATTAACGAGGCGAAGAAGCAGAATTACAAGGTTATTACTTGCGATAATGTTCCTGAAAATCCGGGGCATAAATATGCTGACGAGAGTGCGGATATTAGCTTGTTGGATATAGATAAACTGGTGCAATTTGCTCGAAAGAATGATATTGATGCAGTATCAGCATTTAGTACAGATATAGGTTCTTTAGCAGCAGCTTATATTACAGATCAATTAAATCTTCCTGGTAATTCTTTAGAAACGGTTAGTATATTGGTGAATAAGTACCGATTTAGGTGTTTTTTAAAACAGAAGGGTTTTAACTGTCCAACATTTCAAATAGCTGCTTCTTTTGAAGAAATCTCACAATCAAAGATAAATTACCCATCAATAATTAAGCCCGTAGATAGAGCTGGAAGTAAAGGTGTTTACAAGGTTAATAACATCGATGAATTAAAACATAAGATTGAAAAGTCATTGAGCTATTCTTTTGAGAAAAGGGTAATTATTGAGGATTATATTGAGACGGATATTCAGCATATACATGGAGATGCGATTGTTCAAAATGGAGAGTTGATATTTTGTTGCCTGGGAGACCAATACTTTGGGAGAGGAGTTTCCAGATTCTCTCCTGTAGCTACAGTCATTCCGTCAAATGCACCTCAAGAGTTCCTCGTTGATATAGAGAATAATTTGAAAAGAATTATTACAGAAATTGGATATTTCAACGGAGGATTAAATATTGAGGTAAGGGTTGATAAACAAGGGAAACCATTTTTTGTAGAGGTGGCTCCTAGATTTGGGGGCAATTTTATTCCAACAACTATAGGAATTGCACGTGGAATCGATATTGTAAAGTGTGCTTTTGATATTGCAGTTGGAAAAAAAGTTGACCTACCACCATTAATAAATATGAAACATATTTTCCAATTTTCTTTAAGATCAGATGTAGAAGGTGTTTTTGATCAAGTCCATATTTTAAGAAAAGATAGGTTTAAAATATTAAAAAGCTTCCCTGTTAAGAAATCTGGAGAACAGATAACCTTAGATAATGGCCCAAGTAATATTATTTCAGTATATATAATTCAGGCAATTAATAATGAAGTTGTGAAGGATATAATTGAGAACCCATTTAATTATTTTAACGTAGAAATCGAATAGAAGATATATAAGAAATAAGTATCATCTATATTGGCATTTTATAGTGTATTCTTTAATTGAGAAGAGAACGAGCAGTGAAGATGACACCGTTTTATTTCTATTTTGTCTTAATCAGTCATAGGTTATCTCGTTTTATATATACAGTAATACTCATTTTCCCAATAAACTTCATATTGATTTCTGGACAAAAAGGATTTTAGAGACTTATGACTATGAACCCTATTTAAATATGTGTCTTCTGCGGATTCATCTAAATAGTTTTCAATAGGTTCAGAGAATTCAAAAATGGTTTCAAATTTTTGTACAAATATTATTGGAAGCACTTCAATTTCTTTTTCAGCACGCCTTAATTGTTGGTCAAAATTGTAACTGTCATAAGCCCATGTCCAAGGGTTATATGTATAGGGTTTAGTGTGAGTAAAGTAATGTAGCATCGGCATTTTATCATAAACTAGTAGGTAGTCGTTGGGTACTGTTAGTTCTGTCAGTTTGTTAATGGCTTCATTAATAATTTCTGCTCTTTTAGGGGTTGTATGTATGCCTTTTGCTAGTCGGCAATTTATAGATGCAGTTTTGTGTAATCTGCTTCCTGGATCGAAATATGCACCATTGATAATTGAAAAAAGCTTAACAAAAAAGAAAGCAGATATATAGAGTGTTAGAAGGGTTTTAAGAGTTTTTTGTGTTGCAGTATATTTATACTCCCTTTGCGTAATGTTGACTTGAAAACCTATAGTTTTAATGTTGGATAAAATGCTAAAAAAGAAAGGTAGGCTAATCCATAACGAAGCATGACCAATACTGTGGATTCCCGGATCGGTTCCAAGCGGTAGGAAAATAGCAGTTACTAGTGCTCCAAATGCAATAAGCCTAATTTGCGGGTTTTGATTTTTGTCAAATATATAAAACAAACAACTAGAGATTGATATAAAGTAAACAGGGAAAATATGACTTTGGCTATTGATGGCGGCATAAAAAAACAGTGAAATAACAAACCATATAACCATCAAACCTTTTCTTTTAATTTTTTGTTGTATAAAAATTAGAAGTAAGGAACCTAATAATAGTATTGCTCCGATTTTAATTACACCTATATAATCAATTATGTACTTTTTTAGTAATACAAATAAATTATGATTGCTATCTGATGCAATAGAATGTTTTGTTATCATTGAAATGGCATCCTTATAAATTTTTAGATGGCCTAAAAATTTCATTAAAAAGAATATTATAGCAATTCCTAATATGATACCAAGAATGTAAGTAAATACTCTCCAGAGTGTAGGCCTCCATTCTTTCGTGTTATTTATAAATTCATAAAATGGAATGACAAGTATTAAGGCAGATATAGAAAATGCGGGCAGGCTGGCAAAAGTGATCATAGCTGTAAATACTCCGGCAAAAAGAATCAAAAGTAATTTTTCATTGATTAATCCCTTAAAGAGAAAAAACATGATTAATACAGACATAAAGCCTGATAGTGTATTGTAACTGAAATTTACTACTCCAAACCCTTTGCTTACCATTATCATTAAAATCCCTATAAGAATATATTTCTTAGATAGATAGTCTTTTAGGATATTTTGCGTTAGCAGCATGGTTAAAATCACGGTTATCGCACCTAATATCCGAAAGCTAATAATTCCTCCGTTAGGAAATATGTTATACCAGATGCCACCAATGGTTGTGGTCAGCCAGAACAGCATATTGTATTCAATTGATTCAGGGGCATTAAAAATTTGTTGGTATGATGATAGAGCAAAACCTTCGTCGCAAACATCAAACCCTTGAAACATAATAGCCAGATAATATATGACAATACCTGTAAAGGTGAGGATGGTTAATTTATTTTCGCTTTTCAATTTTCAGTTAGATTAAAGTTTATTTCTACTTGATAGATTTCTCTGTTTTGTACTGGTATGTCTTAAAAACTACAGCCCTTGCTCCAAATCCTTCTTTTTGTCTTAATAGACCTTCATTTATATAGTTACCATCATCAAGATTTGAAGTTCCAAAGTCAATAAACCTGCCAGTGTAGTTGTTGATAATAAAGTTGTAGATATTATCAATAGCACCATTCTTTTTACCTTCAGGGGAGGCATGGGCATATTGAATTTTTAATACATCATTAAAATGATAAAGTATAGCCCCAGCCACCATTTTGTTATTATAAGATGCTTCGAGAAGTTTAATGTTTTTTGGGAAACGGCTTTTTAATAAACGCATTTCTTCGCAGGAATGAACTGGTTTAGTGTTGTGTTTTAAATGCATATTCTTAACCATGATACCCCAGAATTTTTCCAAGTTATCTGAGCTTTGGGTTGTAATACCTGCGTTTATTGATTTTTTATAGCTTCTTTTTCTGAGGCGCGATATGGGCATATCTTTATGTAAATCAATACAGGATGACAGGTTTGTTGCAATGTTTATTGCCTGAATTCTATACATCGCATACAGCTCTTCATCTCCAAAATGTCCTTTGTATATTTGAGGTACTGTTTTATATATTACATTGTGAATGCCAGAATCGTGTAAGAATTTGTTATAGTGATTAAAATAATCAATGTATTTTAAGCTGTCTGTTTCGTATAAGGTTAATATACCCCCAAAGGTAAGGCCTTGATGACTATGAATGGTGGAATCAACTCTGTTAGCAGGAAAAATGGATTTTAACTTTCCCTTGTCATATAGCAGCAATGAATAATCTTCAAATCTGTCTGCATGATATTCCATATAAATCCGATAGAACAAGAAAGTTCCATTTTTGGCTTTCCCCACAAACTCATCCCACTCTGCTTTTTTATCAGATGTATATCGTATTACCTCAATCATCAGCTATTCTTAAATTCATTATAATCTCTGATGTAATCATCTTCATCATATGTTTCAGAGGCGGCAACCAAAACTACACTTCCTGAACTAAAACTATCTAATTCTCGCCATATGCCAGGAGTAATTAAAAGTCCTTGACTAGGATTGTTTAGAAAGACAGATTTTCGATTATTTCCATCATCAATGATGACGTTAAAGCTTCCACTTACAGAGATAATGAGTTGAAATAAATTTTTATGTGCATGCCCGCCTCTTTCTGCTCCTGATGGTATATCATAGGTGAAATATACACGCTTAATATCAAATGGTGCTGACAAGTCTGATTCTATAACAGAAAGGGAGCCTCTGTCTGAACTTACCTTTTGAATATCTATAATCTTGCAATCTTCAATCTTTGCCATTGTAATCTATGCATTAGAAGGTTTGTTGCATACTAGTATGGTTTCTTCTTCATCGAATCCATTAAAGTTAGTTTGTGCCTCAGAAAAAACTAAAGTATTCACTTCAAATCCTGTTTTCTCAAGCCTGTCTTTTAAACCTTGAACAGAGTACCATCGAACATGGTCTTCCTGACCAAAATGTATTTTCCTTTGATCATCGTTTGTAATGGAATAATCTTCATAAATACCTCCATCCTTAAACGGAGTTTGTATGATGCATGTCCCATTAGGTTTAAGCACCCGCAATAATTCATCCATTGCTTTAATGTCGTTAATAACATGTTCGAGTATATGATAGCAAATGATTAAATCGTAACAATTGTCAGCAGATGAAATATTGGTAATGTCGTATTTAACATCAGAAATAAAATGACCAGATAAATCAGAAGCCGTGTAGATTATGTTTTTCTTTTTTAGAACTCTATACAGATTTCTGGAAGGAGAAAAATCTAAAACGGTCATACTATCCTTTAAATAAGATTTATTTAAAATATCCCAGAGTCGTCTATTTCTTGGTAAGCTGCCACATGAAGGACAAAGTTTATCCTCTCCAACTTTTTTGAATGACCGTAGTTTTTTAAGGCAAATATTGCACTGGTAGTTGTTACCAATAAAAAACATGGCATAAAATGATCTCAAAAATAGTTCGTGTTTGAATAATGATTTTTGAGGTAATATTTTGTGTAAAAGTGATTTTAAGCTTGCGTACATTCTTATTTTAATTCATTATATGTTTTAATATAATCGTTATAATCACGAATATATTGGCAATCTTCAAATTTTGTGTCGGCAACAATTAAGCAAACACTATTCGATAAGAAATTGGTTATTTTGCGCCAGGTAAGTTTGGGAATCAGTATCCCACAATTGGTTTTGTTGAGCTCAAAGGTTTGTTTTTCTTCTCCATTTATAACTTCAACGGAAAATCCTCCTGATAAAGGAACAATAAATTCAGTGGTATTTTTAAAAGCATGCCCACCACGTTCTTCTCCACCCGGAACATCATAAATCCAATAGGTGCGATTTATTTTAAAAGGAACATGATTATGTTCTTCAAGGAAGCTTAAATTGCCTCTTAAATCTTTTATTTTAGGAAGTTCTATAGGTGTAACCTCGTTATAAGTCATGGATTTTCTATCTTTGCAAACGCTCAAATATAGGCATTATTAAATTTTCTCAGATCAATTAGTAACAAAGAGTGATTCGATGCATATACCATTTTTAGATTTACGTAGTCAAAATCTTCAGTATAAGGAGGAATTTGAGAAGTCGTTTGAATCTTTTTTAGATTCGGGATGGTATATTTTAGGAGAGCAAGTCAGAAGCTTTGAAAACGAGCTTGCAGCTTATATTGGAGTTAAATATGCCATAGGTGTAGGAAATGGTTTAGATGCCTTAACCTTAATATTCAGGGCTTATATTGAAATGGGCAGGCTAAATAAAGGTGATGAGGTAATAGTACCAGCCAATACTTATATTGCTACTGTTTTGTCCATCACTGAAAATGGTTTGGTACCCGTGTTTGTAGAACCGGATATCAATACTTATAATCTGAATCCTAAAACAGTAGAAGAATCAATAACGCCCAAAACTAAGGCGGTATTAAATGTTCATTTGTACGGATTGGTTTCCCGGATAGAAGACCTACAAGCTACATGTAAAAAGCATAAGTTATTGCTTATTGAAGATAATGCACAGGCGATTGGAGCAAGCCATAAAGGTACTAAGACCGGAGCGATGGGTGATGCTGCCGGATTTAGTTTTTACCCGGGTAAAAATTTAGGAGCATTAGGTGATGGCGGAGCAGTGACCACTAATGATAAGCAACTTGCAGATGTCATAAGAACAATAGCAAATTATGGTTCTGAGCAAAAATATTACAATAAATACAAAGGTGTAAATTCCCGATTAGATGAACTACAGGCTGGGTTTTTAAGCATTAAGCTTAAAAAGCTCGATGAAGAGAATTTAAGTCGTCAGAGAATTGCGGAAAGGTATTGTAGTGAAATAAAAAATAAACATATCATCTTACCTTCTTATGAACATACACAAGCGAATGTATGGCATTTATTTGTGATTAGATGTGAGCATAGGGAGCAATTAATAGAATATTTAAATCATAAAGGAATAGGAACAATGTGCCATTATCCGGTTCCCCCACATAAGCAGGAGGCATATTGCGAATATAATAAATACGAATTGCCAATAACAGAAAAAATACACCTGGAGATATTAAGTATTCCTATGTATCCTTTGTTAGATGAAGAGCAGGTTTCGTATATCATAGAAAGTATCAATCAATTTGAATTATAAATTTAATAGAATGGAAACCCACATTTTCAACAAAAAGAATTCATTATTTAATCAGTACATCGCTGAGATAAGAGACAAGGAAATTCAGACCGACCCGTTAAGGTTTAGAAGAAATATCGAGAGGATGGGAGAGATTTTGGCGTATGAAATCAGTAAGGAGTTGCCTTATAAAAGTATTGATATTCAAACACCGCTGGGTGTTTCGCATGAATTTGTTCATTCTGATAATGTGGTAATTGCCACCATATTAAGAGCTGGTTTACCATTGCATCAAGGTGTATTGAATTATTTTGATAGTGCTGAAAATGCTTTTGTTTCAGCCTACAGAAAATACAATGAAAAAGGCGAATTTGATATTCATATTGAGTATATATCTTCTCCATCTATCGAAGGGAAGACCGTTATTTTAACAGATCCAATGTTGGCCAGTGGTGCTTCAATGGAGTTGGCATACAAAGCATTGTTAACAAAGGGTAACCCTAAGCACATTCATATTGCCTCAATTATTGCCAGTGAAGAAGGGGTAGAGTATGTTAAAAACAATATGCCAGCAGATATGATTACACTTTGGATTGGAGCTGTGGATAAAGAATTAAATGATAAAAAGTATATCATACCCGGATTAGGAGATGCTGGTGATTTAGCTTTTGGTAGCAAACTTTAAGCGTATCTTAATCCATCCGTCATCATTACATTCATCCAATAGCTGTTTCATTGTTTTTCGAAATGTTGGATGAATGTAATTATTCCATTTCTCAGCCAATGGAACCATCGTGAATTTTCGTTCGTGCATTCTTGGGTGCGGTATGGTTAGGTCTTCTTCTGAGATCTCCAGATTGTCGTAAAAAAGAATATCAATATCCATTGGTCTGCCTTCATAACCAGTTGTGGTTTTAGCTTTTCTCCCAAGGGTTTTTTCTATTTCTTGTCCGTTCTTAAGGGTTTCATGAGGAGTGAGACTTGACTCTACTTCAATAACCTGGTTAAGGAAGTTTTGGGCATGTTCAAATCCCCATGGTTCACTTTCAACTATGCTCGACTCTTTAACAATTTTACCAATCTTTTTTTCAATGAATGCTTTTGCTTTGGCAATATATTCATGGGTATTTCCTTCATTTCCTCCAATAAGTAAAATAATTTGATGCATGATATGGTAATTTGATTAGCCCTTTTATATACGATGGTAATTACTTAAATAAGTTTTAATACATTTGTTTTTATATCTTAAACAAAAATTTAACACAAAGTTATGGCAAAATTTTTCAAGTCTTTACTTCTAACGGTAATAGGTTCAATAATCACCGCAATTTTTATTGTATTAATATTTGTAGCTATAATTGCAGGCATTGCTGCGAGTGGCGACAAAGTGGTTAAAGTGGAAGAAAACACTTTATTAACCATTGATTTAGATAAGGTGATTAAGGAAAGGACTGTAAGCGATCCGTTAGCCGAGTTGTTTGGAGAATCTCCATTCGGACAAAAAGAAATTGGTTTAAATATTATTTTAGAAAATATAAAAAAGGCAAAAAGAGATGATAAAATTGTAGGGATTTATTTAAAAGCAGGTGTGCCTCAAGCTGGTTATGCTACGTTAAATGAAATTCGGAATGCCTTGATAGATTTTAAAAAATCCGGAAAATTTATTTATGCCTTTGCTCCAATTTATACACAAAAAGGATATTATCTGGCATCAACTGCCACAAAAGTGTATATGCCACCTCAGGGATTGTTAGAATATAAGGGTTTAAGTTCGCAGCGTACTTATTTTAAGGGAGCATTGGAGAGCCTTGGAATTGAGATGCAGATTTTTAAGCATGGTAAATTTAAATCAGCAGTTGAACCATTTATACTGGATCATATGAGTGAGCCTGCTAAAGAACAAACCATTAAGTATACCGGATCTATTTGGAATCATGTATTGAACGGTATTTCTGATTCAAGAGGAGTATCGGTTGACAGCCTGAATATTTTAGCTGATCAAATGCCAATGTTTTCTGAGAATAAGATATTTGAGGATTATAACTTAGTGGATGGCTTATTGTATAAAGATGAAGTATTGGCTGAAGTAAAAGAATTAACAGATACAGAGCTGGAGGAGGATATTGTACAGGTATCACTAACCGACTATGATTTTGTATATCTGCCAAAAGAAACAAAAGGTTTGGTTAAAGACAAAATTGCTGTTATTTATGCCGAAGGTGAAATTGATGGAGGAAGTGATAAAGGAATCGATTCTGAGAAATTAAGTAAGACCATACGCGATGCGCGTACCGATAAATCCATAAAAGCTGTTGTTTTAAGAATCAACTCACCAGGAGGTTCAGGTATGGGGTCTGATATTATTTGGAGAGAAGTGAAGTTGTGTAAAGAAACAAAGCCGGTAATTGTATCTATGGGCGACTTGGCTGCTTCAGGCGGGTATTATATAGCATGTGCGGCTGATACAATTGTAGCTAATCCCGTTACCTTAACAGGTTCAATAGGTGTGTTTGGGATGATTCCTAACATGAAGAAATTAATGAATAAGAAGTTGGGAATCACATTTGATGGTGTTAAAACCAATAAGTTTGCAGATATCCCTACTGTTACGCGTCCTTTTAACAAAGAAGAAAAAGCTGTTTTTCAAGCGTCTGTTGAGCGTTTTTATGATGTATTTATTTCGCGTTGTGCGGAAGGAAGAAATACAAGCACACAGGCAATTGATGAAGTTGGCCAGGGTAGAGTTTGGAGTGGAGAAAATGCTGTAGACCTAAACCTTGTTGATGTGATGGGAGGTATTGATACGGCTATTGAAATCGCCAGTGAAAAAGCAGGTCTCGAAAACTATAGAATTAAAGAATTGCCTGAGCAACTTTCGCCATTGGAAGAAATCCTTAAAGGCATGCAGAATGAAGCTAAAGCCTTTGTTGGACAAACTTTTTTAGGTATCAATTACGAAGAAGTGAAGCTTATCAATAGTGTAAAACAAATAAAACCTATCCAGGCACGTTTACCATACGAATTGGAGCTGAACTAGAAATTTTTTAAAGAATAAATACCAAAAGGCTGGTCTTTGAAGAGCAGCCTTTTTTCCGTCATGAAGTTTGTAAAATACATACGCTTAATCCTGTTTCCCATAGCGCTCGTTTATGGTTTGGTTATTCGCATTCGTAATCGAATGTTTGATAAGGGTAAACTGCCTGTTCAAGAGTACCAGGTGCCTTTAATCTCGGTTGGTAATATTACGGTTGGAGGTACCGGTAAAACACCATTGACAGAGTTTATCATTAAAACATTACAGCAAAATTATAGCCTTGCATTGCTTAGTCGTGGTTATAAACGAAAAACTAAAGGAGTAGTGCTTGCAGACCCATCGAGTACAGCCTATGATATTGGAGATGAGCCTAAACAAATTAAAGATAAGTTTGAGCGTTTACAGGTCGCTGTTGCCGAAAAAAGGGTAGAAGGTGTAAATGAACTTCTGGCTTTACCAAATCCTCCGGAAGTTATTGTGATGGATGATGCTTATCAGCATCGATATGTTAAGCCGGGATTAAGCATCTTGGTGATGGATTATAACCGACCTTTATGGAGAGATGTAATGTTGCCTGCAGGGGATTTACGCGAGCCAATGAATGGTAAGAGAAGGGCTGATATAATTTTAGTGAGCAAATGTCCTTCTGAGTTAAATGAAAAGAAGCGTATGCGGATTTTATCCAAATTGAAACCTGAAGCACATCAGTCGGTTTTCTTTTCAACCATAACCTACCAAAAACCGGAGCCTTTGTATAATACAAAGGTTCATTTAAGTGATGAAGCATTGTTGAATGCAGATGTGTTGCTAGTCACAGGAATAGCGAATCCGGCATCTTTGTTTCAGTATTTAAGTAGAGTCTCAAAGCAAGTTCATACTTTGTATTACCCTGATCATTATCAGTTTAATGCTGAGGATTTAGAAAAAATACAAAGTCAGTTTAATAAGATAAATTCTTCCAAAAAAATAATCATGACTACCGAAAAGGATTCGGTAAGATTTAGACAAGTACTGGAAGAAAACGATTCAATATCAAAAGATATCTGGTATGTACCTATTGAAATTCAGATATTGAACAATCAACAAAATCAATTCACCGAAAAAATTATGAGCTATGTTAAAGAAAATAAAAGAAACCGCTAATTATATCTTACAGCAAACGCAAACCGAAGCCAAAATTGGAATTATTTTAGGAACCGGACTGGGAGGATTGGTGCAGGAAATTGACATTAAATCGACAATGGATTATGATCAGATTCCTAATTTTCCGGTATCAACTGTTGAAGGTCATCACGGTCGTTTAATTTTTGGTTCTTTGGGAGGAAAAGAAGTAGTGGCCATGCAGGGGCGTTTCCATTATTACGAAGGATATGGTATGGATCAGGTTACGTTTCCTGTGCGGGTTTTCAAGATGATGGGAATTGATACTCTTTTGGTGAGTAATGCAAGCGGGGGACTAAATCCGGATTTTGTTGTTGGTGATGTGATGGTGATTGAAGATCATATAAATATGTTTGGAACCAATCCTTTAATTGGCAAAAATATGGAGGAGCTGGGTCCAAGGTTTCCGGATATGAGTCAGGCTTATTCTAAGAAACTAATTGCAAAGGCATTTGAAATTTCTGAAAGAAACAATGTGCAACTTAAAAGAGGTGTTTATGTAGGAACTACAGGACCTACATTTGAAACGCCGGCAGAATATAAGATGTTTAGGGTTTTAGGGGCAGATGTGGTTGGCATGTCAACTGTACCGGAAGTGATTGTGGCGCGACATATGGATGTGACATGTTTCGGGGTTTCTATTGTAACTGACTCAGGTGTACCCGGCGAAATTGTTGAAGTATCACACGAGGAGGTTCAAATTGTAGCAGCCAAAGCTGAACCAACTATGACCTTAGTAATTAAAGAATTGGTTGCTTCGTTGTAGTTCTTTAGTCGTAAGACACAAGTATAAAGACAAATAAATTAAGTATCTTATTATCGCCGGGGAAAGCATGTGATTACTTTCTCCCGGCCGATAAAACAGCAACTAACTTTTCCTTTTTAATTTCACCTTTGGGCGAAAACGATTCAATGAATACCAGATAGATTCCAATTTCTGCTTTTGCATTATTGTATGTTGTCCCATCCCAAATATAAAATCCCGATGTGCTTAGTAAATCATTATTGCAAATGGTTTTAACGGTTCTACCATAACGATCATATACCTGAAGGGTTGCTGACCAGCCGGGTTCTGGCAGTTGATAGTTTATTTGCAAAAAATCACTGTACCCGTCGCTGTTGGGGCTAAATTCTTCATCTTCCAGCCAAACCCATTCTGTATTCTCATGTATGGCTAATGCCGAAAATTGCGAGTTTTTCTGACCAGGTGTAGAATATTTAGAAGCAGACGAAGCGGAGTGCCAGTTGTTATTGTTATTAGTAGGTGCGTTGGGATTAATCCGCTCAAGCGAAACACCTTCTGTGCTTCTTAATAGTTCAAAATGCATATCATCAGTATACTCCAGATAGTCGATTATTTCACCATTAATTTTTGTGATAGCAATGTTTCCAGCATCATCATTTAGGCTGGGAAGCTTTGCCATCAGTAATTGTTCAGTGACAATGTTTTTGTTTCGAAACCAATTAGTGTCTTCAGATATCACCATATATTCCCCGGGAAAAAGAAGTTGGTTTTTGTTGTCGATGGGGAATAGTTTCTCGGGCACTCCATAAGTTACCGAAGAAAGATAAAACTCACTTTTATTTAGTATTTTATTGGATCGGTTATAGAGCTCCACAAAATCATACTCTTCAGGATTTGGGTTAAAAAGCAGCTCATTAATGCATATGTTAAAACTATCTGTCGGCTCAGGAATACCAATTTTCAATGAATGCTTATTGGCTAGTGCATTTCCGGCAAAATCTTTTGGGGTGAATTCAAAATTGGTGTGGTAAATAGTGTTTGGGTTTAAATTTTCATAAAAAGTAAGTGAAATTTTGTCCAGAAATATGGAATCTACATTAATCTCTCTTACCTCTACATTTTCAATGTTTACGTTTTTGTTGTTCAAAAAGCCAGTGGTGTCAATGCTCTCACTAAAAGTGTAAGTAAAAGTATTTTCAGAGATATAAGAAACGTGTTTTACAAAAGGAGGCTCAAGGTCAGGATTAACAGAAGTGATGGAGTTAAGCTTACCCGGTGTACCACTGGTTAAATTCTCTGAATAGTTCCAGTTGTTATTACTTTGTAAATTGTTGCAATCGATTCGTTCGAGCGACCAGCCTCCATCACTTTTGTGGTTGTTGTTTGCAGTATAAAAAGGATATTGAACAACATCGCATACCTGCAAGTCAGCATTTCTGAGAATAAGTGTACCTGAGCTGTTGATTAACGCTGGCAGTCCGTTTATACCTATTATATTCGGCTCTTCCGGCCATTCTACCATTGAGTTGTGGTGCGTAATGATGAGATAACTTTTGGGATCAATGTCGTATGCAGGAAGTAAGACATTTTTGTCATTAATTGTTAGTTCCCAGTTTTCAATATTGATGGAGTAGTCATTTCTGTTAAATATTTCAATGTACTCTGCTTCCGGTAATCCCATTGAGGGAATCGGATCAATCATAAGTTCAGAAAACACAATGTCAAACCTTTCGGGTTTGTGATATGAAATATTCAGCGTGGTATCTTTAATTTTATTGCCATAATTGTCCTTTATACCGATAATTTGTAATAGTCCGGAGTAATCATCCGGAAAGGTATTTTCAAAGAACAAATCTATATTCTCATTACTTAACGATACTTTGTCAGGATTTATATCTTGGGGGAGTAAGGTAAAGTTTACCTCCGGGTTTTTTGATGTCTGAATGCTTTCGTTAAAACTAATGCTTACCTGGTTGTCCGAAACAACTTCATGGTTTAATACGTGGGGTGCTTCGTTATCTTCAAATGGAGTGCCTGAAATATGAATAGGACCAAAGCTAAACTTATTACTTCGTGTTGATGTGTACTTGCAATATATTCCGAAGTAGTTGCTGGAAAAAAGTTGATTGTCGAAAGCTTCACCTTCAACTATCGTTTCAGTTTGATTAATATTTCTTTTTAAGATCCAGTTGCCTAGCTCATTGCGTTCTACAGTAATTACTGCAGCAACCGAACTCAGACCAACTGAATCATCTGTTCCATCTATGATTTTTACATTGTGGCCTCCATGTTGTTTCCATAGCGAAATTTCATCCGTTGTGCCACCAATCATCACATAATAGCCTTCAAGTTTTTCATTAAATTCTTTTTGGTTAGCATTTAGAAATATTTTGGCATAATTCGTGCTTGAAGGGTTAAATTCCATGTTTACGGAAAAGGACCAGGTGGCATTATTTATCAGTGGACTGGGGGTGCAAATGTAGGCGTCTGATTTTGTTGAAGGAGCATTTAGTTTTAAAAGTTTTAACTCTTTGTCGACGGTAAATTTTGTTAAAGTTCCATGCCAAAGCAGGGGAGATGAGAAATTATCATCATCCCAGTTTTCTTTTATTTGGCCGTAAATTATTGAAGGAAAAAGTAAAAACAGTAAAAAAAGTGGTTTCATAGTGTTTGGTTAGGTGTAAATTCTATATTTTTGCATGATAATTATCATCATCACCAGCTAGAGCAATTTAATTAAATTGCCTATCAGTACATAAATTATAGTATAAATTATTAATTTTTTTTCAATGAAAGTAGCAGTCGTTGGTGCGAGTGGCGCAGTAGGACAAGAGTTTTTACAAGTGCTGGAAGAGAGAAATTTCCCATTAGATGAACTTGTTTTGTTTGGTTCAGCACGTAGTGCAGGTAAGGTATATAAGTTTAAAGGTGATGACTTAGTAGTGAAGGAACTTAAGCATAATGATGACTTTAAAGATATTGATATTGCTTTAACTTCTGCAGGTGGTGGAATCTCAAAAGAATTTGCTGACACGATCACTAAGCATGGTGCTATTATGATTGATAATTCGAGTGCATTCAGAATGGATGAGGATGTGCCTTTGGTAGTACCTGAAGTAAATGCTGAAGATTGTAAAAATGCACCTCGTAAAATTATTGCTAACCCTAACTGTACTACCATTCAGATGGTGGTAGCATTAAAGGCGCTTGAAAATATTTCACATATCAAAAGAGTACATATCTCGTCATATCAATCGGCAAGTGGAGCCGGAGCATCAGGAATGGAAGAATTGCTTGCTCAAATTAAAGCATTTGCTAATGACGATGAGCTTAAAGTAGAAGCTTTTGCACATCAATTATTGATGAATGTGATTCCTCATATCGATGTATTTACAGATAATGGATACACAAAAGAGGAGATGAAGATGTATAATGAGACTAAGAAAATTATGCATTCAGATATTGAGGTAAGTGCTACAACGGTTCGTGTTCCTGTTTTACGTGCACATTCAGAGGCTATTTGGGCCGAAACAGAAGTGCCTGTCTCTCCTGAAGAATTCAGAGCAGAGTGCGATAAAACAAACGGAATCACTGTTATTGATAAGCCTGAAGAGAATCAATATCCAATGCCTTTTAACTTAGCAGGCGAGGATGATGTATTTGTAGGTCGAATTCGTAAGGATATCTCAAATCCAAATGGAATTGCATTTTGGTGTGTAAGCGATCAAATTAAAAAAGGAGCAGCCTTAAATGCAGTTCAAATTGCAGAATATATGATTGCTGAAGGTTTGGTAAAGTAAAGATTGAATTACATGATATAAAAAAAGCTACCTAAGGGTAGCTTTTTTTTTTGTTTGTAGTATATTTATTTTTCCTCTAGCTTTCTTCTTCAAAATTAATATTTGGGTATAAGAAATCGTTATACGGGAAGCGTGCGGTGTGAATTTTACGCACTTCGTTGTATATTAATTCTTTAAAATCCTCAAGATTGTCCTTGTTTTTAGCTGATATAAATACTGTATCCAGGTCTTTCGCCATCCAGCTTTTTCTTAGATCCTCCAAAGAATAGTTTTCCTGTTCTTTTGGAGTTAAATCATCTTCATCTTTAGGAACATAGGTAAAGGCATCAATTTTATTGAATACCATGATCATTTTTTTCTCAGTTTTATCTAGTTCTTGCAAGGTTTGATTTACAATTTGAATTTGTTGTTCAAAGCCGGCATGCGAAATATCAACAACGTGAACCAAAATATCAGCTTCTCTTACCTCATCAAGCGTAGATTTAAATGAATCAACTAAATGGTGAGGGAGCTTACGAATAAAACCTACAGTATCAGCCAATAAAAAGGGCAGGTTACCCACTACTACCTTTCTGACCGTTGTATCTAAGGTTGCGAATAATTTATTTTCGGCAAATACACTCGATTTACTTAAGGTATTCATGAGTGTTGATTTACCCACATTGGTATAACCAACTAAGGCTACACGAACCATTTTACCCCTGTTTTTTCTTTGCGTGGCTTTTTGCTTGTCTATTTTAACCAGATCGTTTTTTAATTTCGAAATCTTATCGCGAATAATTCTTCGGTCAGTTTCAATTTCTTTTTCCCCCGGTCCTCTCATTCCGATACCTCCACGCTGACGTTCAAGGTGTGTCCACATACGTGTAAGGCGAGGTAATAAATACTGGTATTGGGCCAGCTCTACCTGTGTTTTGGCACTAGCTGTTTTTGCATTATGGGCGAAAATATCCAGAATTAAATTGGTTCTATCCAGAATACGTACTTTTAAAATTCGCTCCAGGTTTCTTAATTGCGATGGGCTAAGCTCATCATCAAAAATAACAGACTGTACTTCGTATACCTTTACACCTTCTAAAATTTCTTCAAGCTTTCCACTTCCTACAAAGGTTTTGTTGTCAGGAAGAGGTAAACTCTGGGTATATCTTTTTACAGGAATAGCTCCTGCTGTTTCTGCCAGGAATGCCAATTCATCTAAATATTCATCTAATAATGATTCAGTTATACCTGGTGTTCTTAGTCCTACTAATATTACTTTTTCTAACTCTTTATGTGTAGATATCTGTTCTCGCATTCACGTATTAAATTAAGGCAACAAAGATACTCTTTTTAGCTGTAATAGAATGATTTGTTATGGTATATGCACAAAAAAAGAGGCATCTGTAAGGATGCCTCTTCAATATTGTAATAAAAGTATACTACTGAAGTACAAAGTTAATTGGTACAGTATATGATACTTTTACGGCTTTACCACGTTGCTTACCTGGTTTCCATTTAGGCATCGACTGAACTACTCGGATAGCTTCTTTGTCAAGGTTTGGATCAACCCCACGTGCTACTTTTACCTGAGTAACAGCTCCGTCTGTACCTACAACAAACTGCACATATACACGACCTTGTATACCGTTTTCTTGTGCAATTACCGGATATTTTACCGACTGAGCAATATATTTTCTCAATTCAGTGTCTCCTCCCGGGAATACAGGCATTTCTTCTACAATAAAGAAAACCGGTGCATCATCCGACTCCTCTTCTTCAAGAGAAATATCAAATTCAACTTCAGTATCTTCATCAATTTCAGTGTCTTCAATATCAAGCTCTTCGTCAAGCTCAACGTCATCATCCACAATGTTTAATACATCAGTAACCTTTGGCGGTGGTGGTGGTGGCGGTGGTTTAACTTCTTCCTGTCTGGTAATAGGAACGATCTCCTCTTCAGCTTCAACATCATCTAACATATCGAACTTGTCAGCGTCTACATCACTTGTTGACCATTCGAATGCAATTAATACTAAAGCCAAAACCACTACTAAACCGATCTGCATGAAAACCGTTTTTTTGCTTTCAAGATCTGCTTTTGGCGACTTTTTTACTTCCATAATAAAATTAAATTTTGGTGCCTAAAGATAACCATTTTAAAAGAAGGCTATCAACTATTTTTACTTCTTAGTATTACAATTGAATTTTTGAGTGCATAAAAATAGGACTTTATTATAAAAAACACGTTTAATTATTCTTTTTTTTCTGCTCTTATGACAATTTTCATGTTAATATATGGCCCTATACACAAGCTGTCAATAGCTTAAGCTAAATACATGCTTTTTAACATGTAGATTTTGCAGAATATAAAAAATCACTATATTTGCATCGCTCAAAAATAATGGGGGATTAGCTCAGTTGGCTAGAGCGTTTGACTGGCAGTCAAAAGGTCATCGGTTCGATTCCGATATTCTCCACATTGAAGATCAAGGCGTTCGGGGGCTTCCACCTCGGGCGCTTTTTTTGTTTTTACACCTAGATTTATACTTATAGGCTAATTTGTCTGTATTGCCGTTTGTAAAATAAATTAGCTTGTCTAATAATACATTTTCAAATATAAAATTTAATCTGGCTTCAGTAGTTTTGAAGCTAGTTAATGCATTGACTTTCAGATAAACTTACTTTAACTTAAATAGAATATTTGTAACATCACTATGAATTAATTATAGTGACTGAGCATCCATCTAAAATATTCAATATGAAACCTTATAAAACGATCCGGTTTATACTGTGTATCTTATTAAGTTTTAGTAGTTCTTTTACATCTGGACAAAACAAATTAAATGTTAATCCTGAGCTTAAAGCAAATAGTACACCTATCAAGATTAAACCTAAAGGTATTGGCGCTATTCCCAAGTATGAGTTTGGCGGCTACAAAATTATATCCAGAAAAGGAGGATGGACTGTTACTAAAACTAAACGTGATAATTATTTCTTCCCGGATAATATTGAAATATCATCAAGAAAAAAGAGTTCTTTCCTATTAATTAATCCTGCAAAAGATTCAGTGATAGCCAACATTACAGAAAACTCCATTACAAACTTTGCTGTTGATTCAATAATTAATGTTACCATCATTGGTATAAAAGAAACTAAGGATCATCATAATATTGAAATAGACCTTAGCGTTGAAGCTAAAAACAATTGGTTCAACAGAACATTTTTTAAATGGAGTGGTTTTGGATTGACTGAAGGTTTTAAAAGTTTTTCTGCCCACTTTTTATTTCCAAAAGATAGTACCACCTGGAATCTGTTAGCCATATCACCTTTAACTTATATCCATGAAGAATACTCTGAAACTGACACAACAACCAGATTTCATGCAGCCTTGTCTAATGGAATAACAGAAATAGAAATAAAGGAAATAAGCTATATCAAAGGCACAAAATTTTCCTTAATAAGAGGTTATCCTAAAGGCTTTGAATTTTATTTAGATGGCAAGGCAGTTGCTGCCATTCAAAATCATTGGCACGATAGATTGTACATTTGGTTTCATAATGAGTTAGATGAAGATGTTAAATTCGTATTAGCCTCTGCTTCTGTAGCTATGTTAATAAGAGGTTTAGATGAAGAATCTATTGATTATGATGAATTATGATGTTTCTTTAATTGAGAATAAATGATTACCCGATGAAGATATTCTCTGCATTGAAAATCAAGGCGTTCGGAAGCTTTCAGCTTTCACATCGGGCGCTTTTTTTGTTTATAAAATTTCCGCATCTTTTCTATTTGTAAATAGAATTTCAGCAAACTCTATCTTATTTCGATAATAAAAGAAAGTTTCAACATCTATAAAGTCTTTGTATTTTATATTGGCAATATTTTTTACATTCATCCCATTACAAGCATAAGAGAAAAACCAAAATGCTTTAGCCTTTTCCTGTCTAGTTTTTTGTAGCAAATCCATGGAGTAATGTTCCAAAAGTATAGAATGTTAATCCATAATAAGAAAGTATCTGGCAAGAGATGAGTTATGTAATAGTGAAGTAAAAGGTCGTTCCTTTGTTCAGGATAGATTCCAGCCAAATTTTTCCTCCTAATAAATCAATATATCCTTTAACGATAGAAAGACCTAATCCTGTACCCCTATATTGTTGGGCTTTTTTAGAGCGTACTCGAAGGAAACGCTCAAAAATTTTTTTTGTCAAATCCTGAGGAATTCCAATCCCGGTGTCAGATATGTAAAAAATCAGCTTATCTTTTTGTTTCTTACAACCAAAATTAACGCTTCCTTCATCGGTGAATTTAATAGCATTGCAAAGCAGGTTGTTGAGTATTTGAGTAAACAAGCTTTTATCAGTAAAAATTTCAGGTTTTTCATCTTCCAGATCAATTTGATAGGATAACTGAATATTTTTGTCGGACGCTTGCTGTGAAAAGAAGTTATACGACTCATTTAATAACTTTTCTATATTATGGTATTTTTTGTGCAATTCTACCTGACCAGTTTCTATTTTTGAGAAATCAAGGATATCACCTACTATAGTTAAAAGTTGGTGGCAACATTCATTGATGATCGAGATGTAGTATTTTTGTTCCTCATTGGATACATCAATATTGCTAAGCAACTCAGTAAATCCAATAATTCCATTCATGGGAGTCCTGATTTCGTGTGACATATTAGCCAAAAAGGCAGACTTTAACTGATCGTTTTCTTCTGCTTTTTCTTTAGCTTTTATTAAGCCCATTTCTGCTTCCTTTTGCCTGGTTATGTCTGATGCAATACCAGCTTGACGTACCACTGTTTTATTTTCATCATATATAGGAAACGAACGTGCACGTATCCATCTAATTTCATGATCTGTATTAAGGATCCTATATTCTTTGTCAAATATTCCCTTTTCTAAATATTCGTTGCTGTGTAGTACCTCTTTCATTTTTTGTTCGTCTTCGGGTTGAATGCCATGGATAAAAAAATGAAGGTTGTTGTACATTTTTTCGGAGGTTATCCCCCAAATCTTTTCAAAAGAAGGACTAATATAAAGGATTTTATTTTCTGTTTTAAGCCAGAATACATCGTTGATATTTTCTGCCATTTCCCGAAATTTCTCTTCACTTTCTTTTAAATCACTTGTTAATTGTTCCTTTTCCTGCCTTAGGCGATGGACTTCCAGTGCATGCTCAATTATGGTCTCTACATCTTTTTGGTCCCATGGTTTTTCGATGTATTGGAATATCTGGGCTTCGTTAATAGCTCTATGAAGCACATCATAATCTGAGTAGGCTGTAATGAGAATACGATTTAATTCAGGGTATTTGTGAACAGCTTTTTTAAGAAATTCCAATCCACTCATTCCCGGCATACGCTGATCGGTAATAATTAAATCAATCCGTTTTTCATCAAGAATTTGCAATCCTTCTTTTCCGGTTAAGGCCGTATGGATGTTATAATGTCGTCGGAAAGTATTTTTAAAAATACGAATATTACTCTCCTCATCATCTACATATAATATGTTGTGTTTCTTATCATCCATCATGATTAATGGCTTCTATCATTATGAGGTCTAATTCCTGTGCATTCCATGGTTTAGAAATAAATCTATAAAGCTGGCATACTTTAAAAGCTTCATCTATTGCATCCGTATCACTATATCCCGAAATCATAAGTCGACTCGGAGGGATATGAGGAAAACGTATCTGAATCTCCTTTAAAAACTCAACACCGGTCATTTCCGGCATGCGCTGATCGGTTATGACAAGATTTACTTTTCTTTCTTTTAATATCTGCAATCCTTTTTTGGCTGAGTTTGCTGTCAGTACAATATATTTCCGTCGAAATGTAGATTTGAATATCCGAAGGTTTATTTCTTCATCATCTACGTATAGTACCGTTGGTTTTGGATCTCCCATTAATTGAAATAGCATTAACTGTCTAGTCTTAAAGGTAAGGAAATAATGAATTCACTACCGCGTTTTTCTTCACTTTTAACTTCGATGGTACCGTTATGTTCCTTGATAATGCTAAAGGTAATGGCCAAGCCTAAACCAACTCCTTTTCCCACTTCTTTGGTGGTAAAAAAGGGATCGAAAAGTTTTTTATGAATATTTTGTGGGATTCCTTTTCCATTGTCTTTTATACTGACATACAATTGATCATCGTCAGAATAGGTTGTGATTTCAATCTTACCTTCTTCTTCAATGGCGTCAATAGCATTACTTAGAATGTTAAGAAATGCTTGGTTGAGTTTACCCGGTAAACATTCAATTTCGGGTAATTGACCAAAGTTTCTCTCAATTGTTATATGATGTTTGTATTTGTTGCGCAACAGCAATAACGCAGATTCCAATCCTTCATGAATATTTGCCATATGCTTTTCATCTTTCTCAATGCGTGAAAAATCACGCAGGCCTTTAACTATTTCTGCAGTACGTATGGCACCCGTTTGAATATCACTTATGGTTTCCGGAATAATTTCTATTATTTCGTTAAAGTCATATTCAGTTTTGAGATTTTGAATCTTTTGAATTACCTGTTCAAGGTCATCTTTTTCAGTTGGTAAATTGCGAATTTCATTCAAAATAAGCGTAAGGTCCTCAAAGTCTTTTCGGATGCTGTTTATTCCGGTATAAACAAAATTTATTGGGTTGTTTATTTCGTGAGCTATGCCGGCGGTCAAGACCCCTAATGACGCCATTTTTTCGGAATGTACTAATTGAGATTGTGTTGATTTAAGTTTAGAGAGTGTGTCGGATAGACTTTCATTAGTAGTAACTAGTTCTTCGTTGATGTCTTCGATTTCATCTTTTTGTTCCCTTAGTTTGATGTTGATTCTTTTATTATTCCGATACTCCCGGTATAAGGTAATTGCCAAAGCTGCAATTAAGAAAATTACGGCAATGGAGAGAAAGAGGATATCTTTTTGGCGCTCTATAGTAATTGTTTGATCACCTAAGACTTTATTCTTTTTTTCGAGGTCCTGGTTTTTGTCATCAATATCCTGTTCCAGCTTTTTCAGTATTTGATTTCGGTGCTCCACTTCAGCCTTTTGTTGAATAATGATATTTCCTTGGCTTAAAATCGAATCATATTGTTGCTCCAATAAAATTTCATGATCTCCTATTTCTGTTAATTGTAAGTTTAGTTCCTCTTGTTGTCTTTGAACTTCTTCTTTATACTGTTCCAAAAACATTTCCTGTTCTGTGATTTTTACCTGCTGCTTTTTTATAGTTGCTGAAGTGGTAGCAGCTTTTGCCTGGATTAGTTGTAATGAATCATTCATTATATCCATACGCTTTTGGAGACTGCGTAAACTTAACTGAGACTGTCGGTATAAATCAGCCACATCAATCTCAGTACCACCAATGAGTAATATTTCAGGATCTATGGAAAGGTTCTGATTTATAATGTTGGCTTTATTTACTTCAAATAGGAGTTTCTTATCAGGTGTGTCATAAAGATTAATCATTACAACTCTTTTGTCATGGAAATTTTCGCTAACAAGAAGTGTTGGGCTTCCTTCAATGGCATCGAATGTTTCCAGGAAATAATTTGATTTTTCGCGGGTTAAAAAGATCAGTTGTGCTTGTAGGGATAGAGAAGGAGAAGAGAGGATAGACAGTTTAATTGGTAAATTCCTTATTTTTTTGGACGCTGCCATTTTCTTAACTTCGTGGATGATTTCTGGGTTTTCGCTTATTAAGGCTATATGATAACTATTCAGTTGATGCTCATTAGGCCAGGTGGTATATTTGGCAAAGTTGTACAAATAAGCACCAATTAATTCGGAGCGATGGACCTGTGCGCTTGAGCTAAATGAATAGACTAAACAAATAATCAAGTTCGAGATGAGAAACACTTTCTTGTTCATAACATCTTACTTTACGATTTTTACTTTTTCTCTTCTATCACTGACCTTATCGGCAGATTTTAAGTTAATGATTAAAAAATATCATTAGATCCTACTAAAAGGTATATCCTATTTTCAGCATAAGAGTTCTTTGTGGTTGACGGTATCTTTCTACAGTTTGATTTAGATTCGGAGTATGGTAATATTTTTTATTGAATATGTTTTTTACAATGAATTGAAGGTCATAGTGGCTATAGTTAAAAACAGAAACTGTTCCGTGAAAAATTACAAAAGGTTCAATGAAATCCTTTCCTGTGGAGGTTATCGTTATTGGGCTTTTTCTTTTTCCTGAATAATTGGCCCTGATATTAAATTTTAAATGGTTGTTGGCTGAATAGGTTATTCCGGAGTTAATACCATGTATAGCTATTTCCGGAATTAGCTCTTTATCCTCATTTGTACTGTAATTATATGTGTAATTAAGGTAGGTTTTGATTTTATGTTTTGAATATTGCAATGATAGTTCTATACCATCAGTGCTGATTTTACTGCTGTTTATCCATCTGAAGTTATCATCCTCTAGGGATTCCTTAATAATCCCGTCATTCAGATTGTTTTTATATAGAGACATCTCAAAATTAAGATGTTCTGATTGGGAATAATGAAGTGATAGTTCATATGATTTCATTTTCTCCGGCTTCAGATCCGGGTTTCCCGCTCCACTTGTATAATCCCAAGGTTTAGGTGCCCTGAAAGCTTCCGTATATAAGGCTTTTGTAATCCAGTTTTTATAAATAAAAACTACACCCAGTCGTGGAGTAACAACCTGGTTGTAGATGCTACTATTATCAAGACGTAAACCTCCAATCAAACTTAAAAACGAAGAAGGTTTGTATTGCGTTTCAATAAACAGGCTGGTTAAGTGATTATCCATCATTTGTGGTTTGGACGGCACAGGTGGATTTTCATTTGGGGAATTACTAATGGTTTTAGAAAACGAATCTGCTAACCTTTCATATTCAAAAAGTATGCCCCCGTTGAGCAAAAGCCTTTTGTTTACATAGTAGTCAAAAATACTTTCAAAACCGATTAAATAGTTTGGACGGTAGTAACCAACTTGTGAAGTATCATTTATAGAAGCAATAGTATTATCAAGAACAGTTGCATTTCGGTTGTAGATAGTAGTTGTTAGAGAGAGGTTATTGGAATGTTCATATATATGGCTCATGTAGGCATTTATGAAACGAATATTCCACAATGTGCCATAATCCCGGTAATCTGTTTCAACAGAAGGGTTATTGGTGGTACGTGAAGATTGTTTGTTTTGGAAAATAAGGCCGGCTTTGAAATCTTTAAAATGAAAAGTGGCATCAAATGAATAATCATCTTCGTAATTTTCCATTTTCTCAGTCCAGTTGTAATCACCCTCGGCTCCTATTAAGTTAGCTTTTTCTGTTGTCTTAATCATTGTAGACAGACGTATGCCAAAATCCCTTTGGGGGTTAGTGTAACAATAACTGGCATCTGCATAGTGGGTGTTAAAAGATCCCAAAAGACCATTGATTTTTAGACTTTCTTTTTCAGACGACTTTTTGGTAATGATATTCACAATTCCTGAAATTGCATTTGTTCCATAAATCACAGACGCCGGACCATACACCACTTCTATTCGTTCAACATTAGATAAGTTATATTGTCCACCCCCATAAAATCCTCCGGAGTTCAGTTCATTTATCTGAATGCCATTAACTAAAATAAGAATCAAATTATTTTGACTGGGTATTCCTCGCTGAAAAACATAGCTGTTAAATCCCTGTATGTTTCTAAATTGAAATCCCTGCAGGTCTGCGAGCGATTCTTCTAAGGTAAAATATCCATTTGCTTTGATATCTTCAGCTGTTATGATCCGTATTGTAGCAGGAACTTCATTTATGGTTTTGAGGATTTTTGAAGCAGAAATGACTTTTAATTTTGAAAGATCAGCAAGGCTGTATTGGTAAAGATCAAGGCTGTCATTTTGAGCAAAGGAATAGTGTGAATTTGCTAGAATCCATATAAGCATAATGAGGATTGGTCTAATGAGATTTATAACAGGCATCAAAGCGTCTATTAAGGATTTGAAATGCACCTATTAAAGTTAAGAAAATTAGATTGTTTCTTTTTATATCTTGGGTCTAAATAAATTACTTCAGATAAGATTTTGTCTGAACCCAATTTGCATTGATTTAACCCACAATATGCATTAGAAAATCTATTACACATTGAAATTCCTTCAAAACAAGTCACTTCGTTACTTCACCTCAACTCACCAGAACGATGCTATGCCTCGTTTCGGTAAAGTCTTGTTTTATTGCACTTTCAATCCTCATGACGAAGTTCTAATACATAATGCGGGTTTAAAAGACTATTTCAACCATCAGCTCATATATCCTAATAACCACAAATTGGATTTGAGTACAACAAAGTATGTGAATTTATAGTGGAGAAAGGGGATTGGTTGTTGAATCAGTGTCTTTTTTCATTAACTTTTCCTGTATTGCTCAAATGCATTACTTTTGAGGAATCATCTTTTGCGCAGTTTTGAAACTATTTTTATACAAAATGCGCATTTTTGTGTTTTAGTAGGATTGTACTTATCAATTAAACCTTATTCCTTAGCCGATTATGTGCAAACGCTTTGCATTGCATACTAACAACTCCATGCCAACATCGGGATTTCCTCGTAACAAAGTGGGATATAATTCACAATAAACTTATATGAAACTCAGACCAAACTCACATATATGTGAGTTTGGTCTGAGTTTCATGTGATTTATATATGTTTTTTTACAGAAGTGTATCCGAAGTAATTACGAGGCAATATCGAATTACGTCGGAGTCAATATGCCTTTATTCATAATAAAAAGGTTGACTAAACTTCATCTGTGTTTTAAATTTAATAAACGCGTTTTTGATATGCTGATATTAACAATTATCTAATAGATATTGTGGTGTTGTTCGAGGTAAGAAATTACTTGCCATTCCTTCTCCAGTCAGATAGTTAATGACTTTGATTGCCTTAGTTACTACTCAATGTACTTTAAAATTTTTTAGAGATGCGTTTTTTATTACTTATATCAATTGTTGTGAGCCTTTTTACATTTAATTGTTGGGGACAAAGTGGATGGACAAATCAAACGCCTTCTTCAACTTATGCAGGTTTGTTGGGAGTGTATGCTGTAGATGCTGAGCATGTGTGGGCTGTAGGACAATCCGGAACAGTATTACATTCCTCAAATGGAGGAAGCAGTTGGAATGTTGTGAATACTGGTTACACTGACGATTTTTTAACAGTTACGTTTTTAAATCGTGATACTGGATTTGTAGCCGGAGATCCTGAAAGTGGAGGAGCTTTTGTGCTTAAAACAGTTGATAGGGGAGTAAACTGGACAAGAATTGATTTGCCTCAAAGTGTTGCTACTCACGTAAATGAAATAGATTTTTCTTATTCTGAATCTGAAAAAGTATACACAATTTATGCTACAGGAGGTTTAGGACATGTATGGAAATCTCAGATTCCCGGAGATAGCTGGACTCAACTTGGAGGTGGATGTGGCAACGGGAATTTTAATGCATGCTGGCTGGTAGATGAGAATACGGGTTGGTTTGTTGGAACTCCTGATGCTCAGTATAACTTCACCATAATGAATACTATTGACGGAGGTGTCAGTTTTGAAGAGCAGACAAATCCTACTGAAAGAAAATTAAATGGAGTTTCATTTGCAAATTCAGTCAAAGGTGTTGCTGTGGGATTGGTGGCAACCATTCTATATACAGAAAATGGTGGAGCAACATGGGAAAATAGAGCAAACTCAGGATATAGGTGGCAGGCAGTTGATATGATCACAACAGGAAAGGCATGGGCTGTGGGTAATGGTGGCAATATAGTTTATTCTGCAGATTATGGATATACCTGGACAGATCAGGATTGTGACCAAAGTTGTGAGTTGTGGGATGTTCATTTTATAAGTGATACAGAAGGTTGGATAGTAGGGGGAGGTATAGGTTATCCGGGAGTAGTTTTGCATACTTCTACCGGTGGAGTGGCCACCAGCATTAATCCGGATTCGGAGATGAAGCTTTTTTCCATGGATCAGAATTATCCTAACCCGGTTTATTTTAATACTGAAATTAATTATCAGATTCAAATGCCGGGAGTTGTCTCTATTTCTCTTTATAATAGTGCAGGAATTAAGCTTGAGAGTTTGGTTAATGAATACCAATTACCAGGGAATTATACTATAAAGTTCGAAAATCATTACTACCCCAATGGAATTTATTATTATGAAATGAGAGTTGGTCAGGTGATAGTGCAGACAAGAAAGATGATATTGATAAAATAAATAAGACCATATATCCATTATTAGGGTTTATACCGGGAGAATTATGGCTTTATTTATGAATTTCTGACCTTTTCCAAAGTTTAAAGCTTTGGAAAAGATTGTTTTATATCGGTATGTTGTTTTCTAAATTAAAGGTATCAGAGATGAATAACAAAGCCTTAAATAAAAAAACAGTTAGCTGTTATAAACTCCTTACTAAATTTTGGAGCTTAGGTGTGCTCTATTGTTTGTTCCTTGGCTTTCTTCATGGATGTACTTTTGATCCTGATTTTGATAATATTGGGAAACGGGAACATGAGGTTAGGCTTTATAATACCTATAAATTGTATTCTTTAAAGTTTTCACTCGATGGGGAAGAATATACCAGTTATCAATATTTTAGGGATGGTCTTGTTTTAGATTCTATATCAGGATCGTTAATACTGAAAAAGGATAAGACGTATAGTTTATACTATAGCTTTTGTTTGGTGCGACAGGATAACTATCAGTATGTTGAAACAATTGAAAGATTCAAACTGAGTGAGGTCGGCACCTACTCGTTTACTGAACAGTATCATCCGGGAGAGCCTTCGTATTACGATTGGGATGGATCTTATCATACAGGACCGATTACTTTTTCGCCCGGTGATTTAAATGAGCAATGGTCTTCCTTGTATAGGACGTGGGATTTCGGACTTACCACGTATACTGTAAAGATTAAGGAAGGAGTAGCAGAAATGTATTGGAGTGTTGTAAATGATATCTCACAAGTATACCTTAAGTAATTAGAGAGATGCAAATTTGAGGCATAAGTTTTTCTTTCTTTGGTTGTGGGGACAACTTTTGAAAGATTGCATGGAGCCGAATTAAAGGCAAACCTGCAGAGCGAAACTGACCACGTTCACAGAAGGTATGTTTTCATGCTGTACCAAAAAAAAATATTTTCAATCATTACGGACCGACTAATCTTAATATGGTGTATTGTGTTAATTTGAGGAGTAGTAGGTTAATGAATTAGGCATTTTGTCGAGGTAACTAAACCGCCTTCATGTAAAAACGTTAAGAAAATCATTAAGCGTAGCGTTAAGAAAGAAAAGCTGTTTGAGCTTTAGCGAGTTCTTTTCTTTTAGCGAAGAGCAATGATTTTTAGATTTTTCATGTCAGCGGCGGCTTTTTTTGTTTCCGTTTTTGCAGCTGTTGGCAAAAATGAAAAGCCCGTCGGCTTGAGACAAATATCCAATAATTTACAAGCTTGAAAAATTTAATCGGTTAATAGTGATTTTCAATATACAGTGGTGCATCAAAATGTATCTGAAAGCCTATTGATAACAAT
The DNA here is from genome assembly GCF_005877885.1 of Labilibacter sediminis. Classification (GTDB taxonomy): domain Bacteria; phylum Bacteroidota; class Bacteroidia; order Bacteroidales; family Marinilabiliaceae; genus Saccharicrinis; species Saccharicrinis sediminis. The sequence goes on along the minus strand of NZ_VCHY01000003.1, from coordinate 39,719 downwards.
TGTGTTTTTATGTGATTTTGCCTTTTTCTGAAATTGATAGTGAGTATTTGAAGTGCCTGACAATCTTTATATATTTGTTTAAGGCTTGAACTGATTTAAATCTATTATGCACAATCTTAAAAGGTATTCATCCATTTTTTTTCTGCTGATTTTTGGTATTGTAATTTCTTTTAAGCTTTATGTTTATGAGAAAAATGAAGCCCATGAATTTCAGGGTGAATATATAAATCAGCATGTACGCGAGCGCAAAATTGCTATTGTAAACGAGTTTAATACAATTTTTAATCTGTTGAGGCTTTTTGAACATGACTGGGATATACCTAACCAGGAATTTGAGCAACTTGCATCTCCCATACTAAAGTCCTATAAGGGAATACAAAATATTTGTTGGGTGAATGAAATATACGATAGTGTTACTCTCAATACATTAAGGCTAAAATTGCAGCAACAAGGTATTCTCGACTTTCAACTTCAAGAGATTGATGAACAAGGTGAATTTATACCGGCTAGAGAGCGAATGAGATATTATCCGGCGGTGTATTCCTGTCCGAATAAAATTATGAATAACGCATTTCGTGGATTCGATTTTGCTTCAAAGAAGATGGTTTATGCCAGCATTCAATCCTCCCTTAATAATCGACAGTTAACTTTAACAAACTGTGCGCTTACGATCGGTGATACAACCATGTCGGGCATGTTGACGATTCTGCCTATTTATAATAAATTAGAGAGTAAAGATGTTGAGGCCTTGCTGATTGCACGCCTGCAATTGGATAAGATACTTGAACATACTTTAGCGCAATTTAAGGAAGAAAATATTTCTGTAACGATTAATGATCATACAGATAGTATTAATCCAATCTTGTTAGCAGAGTATCATGCTCCTGTAGATATTGTTAAAGTCAGGCAAAGGCAAACATATACTCACTCTTTTAAGATTCCCTTTTATAATAAGTTACTGAATTTGGAGTTTCAAACTTTTACACCGGTAACTGTCTATGAAGATGCCAATATGATGCTATATATTGGTTTGATAATTACCGTTATTCTCTCGGTTTATATGCTTATCTGGAAATTCCGGACTTTAAAAATAGAAAATATTACAAAGCGGTTACAGATTGAAATTGAAGATAAAAAGAAGATTGAAAGTGTTCTTAAGCAAAGTGAAGAAAAGTTCCGGATATTGTATGAGAAGGCACCGTTGAGTTACCAGTCGTTAAATAAAGAAGGTTGCTTTATTGATGTTAATAAGGCTTGGTTAACCCTTATGGGATATCAAAAAAACGAAGTTATAGGTCATTGTTTTTATGAGTTTATGAGTGTAGACTCAAAACTAAAGTTTAATAAATCCTTTAATACTTTTATCCAGTCCGGAAAAGTTCGAAATGCTGAGTTAGTACTGGTTACTAAAGATGGAAAGCATATTGTTGTTAGCCTGGATGGTAACGTAATGTATAACATGGATGGTTCTTTTAAACAAACCCATTGTATTTTTAGTGATATCACAGAAAAGAAGAATATTGAAGCAGAGATCAAAAAGAAACAATACTACTTGGAGAAAGCACAGGAAATAGGACAGATTGGTACATGGGAATATGATTTTCAGAATACTCGGATGTATTGGACAAAGGAAAACTTCCGTTTGTTTGACCTGCCCGAAAATTCAAGACTTAGCTATGAACGATTTTTGGATACTGTTCATCCTGATGATCGTAATTTTGTTGAAAAACAATGGGAAAAGGGTATTAAGGAGCATTCGTATAATGTGGAGCATCGTATTATTACCAACAAAAAGATTAAGTGGATAAGACAAAGAGCTGATTTTATTGTTGATGAGCAGGGAATATTGATAAGAGCAATTGGTGTAGCACAGGATGTGACCCAGCAGAAAAATGCTGAACAGGTGATCCGTGAGAGTGAAGCTAAATACAGAGCGGCCTTTATTACTAGTCCGGATGCGGTTTGTATTACAACTATGGATGGTTATTATGTTGACGTAAATGAGGGTTTTACAGCTATTACAGGTTTTAGTCGTAATGATGCAATTGGACATTCGGCACTAGATCTAAACTTATGGCATATAAAGGCTGATAGGGAGGCTTTATTAAGTGAGTTGAATCAGAAGGGACAGTGTAAAAACCTGGAAGCTGTGTTCCGGTGTAAAAACGGACAGTTAATCACAGGTATGATGTCTGCAAACTTTATTCATATTGATGGGGTTCCTCATATCTTAACTATAACGCGTGATATTACACGGCAAAAACAACATGATAAAGAAATTTTAAATACCATCATAGAAACCCAGGAAGCAGAACGAAGAAAATTTGCGGAAGATCTTCATGATGAGTTGGGACCTTTCTTATCTGGAATAAAGCTCTATATTAAAGAGCTTGCTTATAATAACGACGATAGGGAGAAACGTTTGTCGATGATTGAATATTTAAGTGACTTTGTTAACTCGGCAGTTGAAAAAACACGTTCAATATCTAACGATCTAATGCCAAACGTGCTTACCAGCTATGGGATAAAAGCAGCATTAAAGTCTTTTTGTTATAGAATAGAAAAAGTTAGCGCGCTTAAGATAAACCTCAATATTAATATCGAATCGTTGGATGATAAAAGCAGGGAGTTGGCTCTTTATCGAATTATAATAGAGTTAATTAATAATACAATAAAGCATGCTGTGGCTAAAAATATAAAAATTGATTTGCTGTGTGAGGGACAAAAGTTAACTTGCCGTTATGCTGATGATGGAAAAGGGTTTGACTTTAATAAGGCTGTAAACGATCATCACGGCATTGGATTGCGTAGTGTAATAGGACGATTAAGTTCTATTGATGGCAAATACAATGTTGTTAGTAGTCCACAGAAAGGATTTCAGTTTGATATATATATGAATACAGGCATTTAATGAATATTATACTATGAAGCTTAAAATTATTGTGGTTGATGATCATGCATTCTTCCGTAAAGGAGTAATAATGACCATTAATCGTCTTAAATATGCTGAAGTTGTTGGTGAAGCATCAAATGGTATCGAGTTGCTTGAAGAAGCCAAACTGAAAAAACCTGATGTAGTGATCATGGATATTAAAATGCCTGAGATGGATGGGATTGAGGCTGCGAAACAATTACATATTGTACTGCCACAGACCAAAATTATCGTTTTGTCAATGTTTGGGGACGAAGAGAATTTTAAACGAATGCTGGAGATCGGAGTAGATGGCTTTTTATTAAAAAATGCAGAAATAAAAGAGCTTGAGATGGCTTTACAAACCGTATCAAAAGGGCAGCAATATTATTCTGCCGAATTTATGCCTTTTTTTACCAATCAGTATGTAAAAAAGGACATTCCTATGGAGGATAAGGTCTCAAAGCTTACTAAACGAGAAGTTGAAATCATTAAATATGTTGCGCAGGGATATATTAATCAGGAAATTGCAGATAAATTATTTATAAGCCTGCGCACTGTAACTACACATCGGGCTAATATTAATATGAAAATAGGCTCTAAAAATACGGCTCAACTCATTGCTTATGCTGTCCAAAATGGGATGATTAATTTCTAATCAGTAATCTATCTAAGTTGCTTTAATTCAAGGTTTAATGGAGTCGTAAATTCAATATCAATAATGTACTATGTATTATTGATTTATTGGAGTTTCGTCCCGGAGCTGATTTTCTTTTTGTTTGTGATGAAAAAAAAAGAAGCAAAAAACATATTAATAAATAGTCCGATACAAAAGCAATCTACTTATTTAAAGCATTGTCCCAAGGGCTAAACCAAAACAAGCTATAATATTCGCACAAAACCTTTCTGATGGTTTTGTAACGTGATCTAGTTTCCACATTGGCATCATCAGAATCTATAACAGACCTGTTGACTCGTTTATCTACGTAGTTATACTCAATTTATTTAGTACATGCACGTAATTTATGTTAGCTCAGATTTACGTAGGTATGTAGTTGTTTGTATTCGTGTTCGCGGGTAGTTTTGTTGTAGTATGTTTAAGTGTATGCAACAAAGGAATATTCACATACTTATTGTTGATGATAATAAGTTCTATCGTCAAGCTTTGGTACTGACCTTAAGACGCCTTTTTCAGTATTGTAAGATTGATGAAACGTGTTCAGCAAAAGAATCCCTGTGTTACATACATCAAGAAATACCCGATTTGGTATTTATGGATATTAAAATGCCTGAGATGGATGGGATTACAGCTACCCGCAAAGTACTTGAAATAAATGACTCCATAAAAATAATAGCCCTCAGTATGTATGACAATTCCAAGTATAAGAATGATATGATATTGGCAGGAGCTAAAGGCTTTTTGTTAAAAAATTTTGAAACTAACGAGTTAAGAGAAGCAATAGAAACAGTGATCCATGGAGGTAAATACTTTTCGGCTAAGCCTTCACGAAATTCAAGTAGTAAAAGATGGAAAATGTAGTTAATAAATATTTGTTTATCCCAGGAATTAAAAAGTGCAGTGAGGGTACAATGGTGTTCAAAAACTTAACTCCATCAATAATAATAAGTATAAATGCAATTAAGATGCAGCAGCTAAAATTTCTTTTATTGTTTGTAATCATTTGGGTGAGCAGTCAGTCTGCCATCTCACAGGAAGGAGGTAAAGCATTAAGTTATGAGGTGGTTTATACAGGCGATGTGTTTGGTTATTCCAATAGTATGCATAATCCGGGTTCTGCATATCTGGGGATGGTTGATTTGTGCCTTTCGCTTAATACTGGTAATGCTGGCTTGTGGAAAAATGGAGAGTTTTACCTTCAGGTGGAAAATACACACGGAGCAAGACCATCTGCCAACATGATTAATGATATACAATGTATTTCCAATATTGAAAATGGTAATTATACTTACCTCTATCAGCTATGGTATAGGCAGTCTTTTAATAAGCTGAGTATCCTTTTAGGGGTTCATGATCTTAATTCTGAATTCCTGACCAGTGAATATGCAGGGGAATATATTAATAGTTCATTTGGTATAATGCCCCTTATTTCAGTTAATATGCCAGTTTCTATATTTCCTAAGAATACGTTGGGTATGGTTCTTAGATATGCTATATCCTCTCAGTTAGGCTGCCAATTAGCTGTGTATGACGGAGATCCTCTTAATCTCGATGAAGACCCTTATTGTACCAACATTAAGGTGAATGCTGATGAGGGGCTATTCTCTATTGCTGAGATTCATTTCAATGGATCGGGAGATAAACAGACAACTAGCTGCTATAAATTAGGTGCTTATTACCATAGTGGGTACTATCTAAATCTGGGCGACTCTGTTTCTAGGATAAAAGGTAACTATGGGTGCTTTCTGATGGCAGATCAATATCTAATGCATTTCGGCCAAAAAAATAAGTCGAAGATTGGAGCATTCGGACAATTGGGCGTGGCACCTTCCGACAGGAATATGATTGATTTTTATTGGGCCTTTGGTTTTAATATTAGTTCACCTTTTACCCGGCGTAGCGATGATGTTTTTGGTATTGCCATTGCCAATGCTCTCATCAGTCATCATCTGACTAATGTGAATTTGTTGCCTTATAAAACCTTTGAATCAGCAATTGAGTGTATGTATAAAGCAAAAATCAATAAGTATTTTACAGTTCAGCCAGAATTCCAATACATTATAAATCCGGGTGCCCAGTATGGCACTAATAATGCTTTGGTAGGTTTGATACGATCATATATATCATTTTAACAATTTGATAGAAAAAATTATATGCCATGAAATTTAAAAATTTAAATATTGGAACAAAACTAGCTATAGGATTTGGTGTGATTACAGTTATTCTTTTATTGCTGGGATTACGAGAGGTATTTATAGTTAATCATTTAGAGGAAAATACCAATGATGTAGTACAAAGTACCACAATTGCCGATAATATTATGGAGGCAAAGTTTAGTCTGCGCTGTGAGCAGCTGATAATTATGGAGCTTATTGAGCAAGATGAATTGGGCAGTTTGAATGATATTAATAAGAACCGTGAAGCAATAATTACAGTCGTACATGAAAACCTGGGTAATGCCATTAATATATGTAGTCTGGATGACTGGGGTATGGAGTTTGATAGTTATAAACGTCAGTTAGTTAATGTTTTAAACGAGGTTGAGAAAAGCTACGTTAAAGATGTAAAGCCATTGATTGAGCAAGTGTATCAATTAAAGATAAAGCAGATTGAATCTGTACACGATGAGGCAGCTTATCAGGCATTACATATTCAAATAGAGAAATTAGATGAAAAAGCTGATGAGGTGTGCTCAACATTAATTACACGTTTGGAGATGTTAGAAGAGGAATTAGAAGAGGAAGTGTTGGATGTGATTATAGCAGAAACAATTACGGTTCAGAAAGCATCCCAAATGGAAGTGAGCATTACGCTATTCCTTGCGCTTATTATTGCATTATTTCTTACTATCATTATAAATCGCATTATTACCCGTCCGCTTAAAGAAGCAGTGTTAATAACGGAACAAATTGCCGCAGGAGATTTAACAGTTAAAAGTACAAATAGGCAAACCGATGAAGTGGGACGTTTGGTAAAATTTCTTGAAGAAATGGCAGTAAAGTTAAATGAGATTGTTTCTAATGTAATTTCAGGAACCGATAATATAGCAAGTGCCAGCATTGAACTAAGTACGGTTTCTCAACAAATATCACAAGGTGCTTCTGAGCAGGCTTCTTCCACTGAAGAAGTGAGTGCCTCCATGGAAGAAATGTCATCTAACATTCAGCAAAATACCGAGAATGCACAACAAACGGAGCAAATTGCAATGGTAGCTTCTAAAGGCATTAGTGATGTAAAAGAGGCAGCGGATGAGAGTCTGGCCACGATCAAAAAAATATCTGAGAAAATCACCATTGTAAATGATATAGCATTTCAAACCAATATACTTGCTCTTAACGCAGCGGTTGAAGCAGCTCGCGCCGGAGAGCACGGAAGAGGATTCGCAGTAGTAGCCGGTGAAGTCAGAAAACTGGCAGACCATAGTAAGGCCGCTGCCGATGAAATATTAAAACTTTCATTCCAGGGAGTTAAGATAACAGAAAAGTCAAGCGATTTGTTGAATCAGATGGTTCCCGATATTGAGAGGACAGCGATCCTTGTACAGGAAATTGCAGCATCAAGCATGGAGCAAAAAACAGGAGCTGATCAGGTTAATTCGGCTATCAATCAGCTGAATAAGGTAACACAGCAGAATGCTGCAGCTTCAGAAGAGATGGCTACCAGTTCAGAAGAGATGTCAACACAGACTTCCTTACTTCGTGAGATTATAGCCTTCTTTAAGATAAGCACTGAGGTGGATAATGAAAAAGGTAACGCTAAGTTGCGAACGACCAACGAACATCCAATAAATAATAAAAAAGAACAATCAGAGTTTGTGCAGGAGAAAGGAGTTGAGATTAGGATTAATAATTCGGAGAAACTTGTTGATGAGTATGATTCATTTTAGCATTTCTTAAGCGCTATGATTAAACCATATCTTATGATTTAGTATAGGCGTTTACAGGTCACAACTGTAAACGCTTTTTTGTTTCTATACTGTTTTGTAAATAGATATATAATTTATGACATTTTCTACCTACATTAAATTAGTTACGAGAATATTGTAAGTTATATGTTATCCTACAATTTATTTTTATAAATCACATATTATCCAATAATTGCGTACTTTTATGGTTTTGGTTTGCAACTCAAATACAATTCCCTTTAAATATTATGACCCAATCCCAGGATAACTCCGGTAAAATTGTTAAAAGCATACGTCCATCTAAAATTATCTTACCGATGATTATAGGAATAGGATTTTCTGCGTTTATGCTTTACCGAGAGTATAAACCAGGGAGTCTGGATGTGCTGCAATTTACCTGGCAAACACTGTTTTGGCTGTTTGTTTCTATTCTCTTTATGGTTATTCGCGATTTTGGATATATCATTCGAATCCGATTACTGTCCAATAATCAGCTTACCTGGAGAAAAGCTTTCTCGGTTATTATGCTTTGGGAATTTACATCTGCCATTACACCATCGGCCATTGGAGGAACCAGTGTGGCCATATTCTTCTTAAACAAAGAAGGAATCAGGCTTGGCCGAAGTACAGCCATTGTCATGGTGACTTCTTTTCTGGATGAGCTGTTTTTTATCCTGGCTTTCCCCATTGTGATGATTTTAATAGGGCGCAGCGATATCTTTGGTTTTGGCATACAGGAGAATGTGCCTTGGTATAAAAACCATTTTATGATATTTACCCTCACAGGGTATGGATTAAAATTCATTTACACAGTTATTATTACCTACGGACTGTTTGTAAATCCCAGAGGATTAAAATTTCTATTGCTGTGGATTTTTAAACTACCTATTATACGTAAATGGCGACCGGGAGCCAATGAATCTGGCACTGACTTAATTAATACATCCAAAGAATTTAAAACTTGGCCATTAAAAAAATGGGTGCAGGCATTTTTAGCTACATCCTTAAGCTGGATCAGTCGTTATTGGGTTGTTAACACAATTATTGTCTCATTTTTTGGTTTTGCTTATCTAAACCTTGATGATCACCTGTTGGTTTTTGGAAAACAGCTGGTCATGTGGATTATGATGTTGGTGAGTCCAACTCCGGGAGGTAGTGGTTTTGCCGAATATGTGTTTAAAGAATTTTTGGCAGGCATTGTGCCTTTGGGTACGGGCGTAACCCTTGCATTTCTCTGGAGGGCTGTAAGTTACTATCCTTATCTGTTTATTGGAGGAGTGATTGTGCCGCGCTGGATACGTAAGCACTTCATTAAACGTTAGTTCTATTTGACAAACGCTGGTGATTATGTGATTAAAATTTCTTTCCACATTATTCTTTCTCCGTAACTTGCTAATGCTATAAGGTCGTAAAAGCCAGTGTGTTCTAAAAACAAGTACGGTGAGAATCATTCTTTATGTATTATTAATTTTGTTCTTTTCAGCTTCGTGTAAAAAAACGAAGAAAAGTAGCTCAATAGACACATCAAGTCAGGATAAAGAGATATTGATTTACTGTGAGAATGCAATGGTGCCTGCTTTAATGGAATTAAAAACCAAGTTTGAGACCAATTTAAACTGTAAAATTAAATTACATAACGATTGTTCTCAAAATTTAAGTAGCTTAATTCGTTATTCTTTAAAGGGAGATATTTATTTTCCGGCTTCCAGGGCAGGTTTTCTAAAACTAAAAAGCAATCAGTCTCCATTTATTATTGATTCGGTTTTTGTTGGATATAATCCACTTGTTGTGATGACGGCAAAAGGAAACCCGTCAGGATATAATGGTGATTTTTCTACATTGGCACAAAAAAAACATGCTGTCATTATAGCCAATCCTGAAACCAGTTCCCTGGGCCATGATACCAGAATTCTTTTAAAGAAAAACGGATTGTATGATGATGTAATTTTAAATGTGGTTGCACTTTCCACAGACAGCAGGGGATTGGTAAAAAGTTTAAAAAATAAAGAAGCACAACTGGTGGTCAACTGGAAGTGCGATATTTATAATAACGGGAATATAGAATATGCCGAAGTATTTCCTATTCCGGAGATTGACCAATCTCCTTCTGAAATATATGCTGGCATTTTATCCACATCAAATCATCCTCAATTGGCCAGGCAGTTTCTCGACTACGCAATAGGTGAAGAAGGAATTTCAATATTTAGAAAGTATGGATTTAATAGGAGGAAAACATTAATTTTTTAAATTTATACCCAAATTATTGATTCAACACATTTTTGATAAATCTATATCGGTGGTAAATACTGAAAAATCACAAAAAAAAATAAAGGTCTTTGGTGAACCAATCATTGTTAAACTTTATCTGCTTCTAGCTATATTTTTACTTACAATTATGGCTATTTTGGTTATTGAAAATTATTTCGACCAAAACTATATTCTTAAGTATCAAAAGGTAATTCATAATCAGGAGCAAAAGCAAAAAATAGATAAAGTACTCCAGAAGAATATTTTAAAACTAAATCTTTTATTTAAAGATTTCTCAGGAATTGATCACCCACAACAACTTAAGAATACACAAAACAGCATAAACGGACTGGTTGCTGAATGTTTAAACATTGTTGATATTCTGGATAATGGGGGAACGCTTAATGAAGTTAAACCTGTAAATCTTCAGGATCAGGAAATAATTACAGAAGTAATCGTTCATGAAGTGGATGAGTTTATGGGCTCTATACCGGAAATCAGAGAGCTCGCTCCAAAGGTAAATGACTTACAGCTTTTGGCATCAAAGATAGCGGGCATTATAGGACCTAACCTTGAAAAACCTGCATTGGATTACGAGAAATACCAGCAAACCATTAATTTTTATATCAAGCAGTCAGAAACTTTATTTTCAAGAATTAATGAAATAGAAAATCAGATTTCTTATGAAATCAATAAAAACGTTATCTCTTTAAACAATGCAAGCATCAATATTTTAAACAAGTACAATAACATTAAATACCTGAGTCTTTTCTTCTTTTCATTACTGGCAGCAATAACTACTTATTATTTAATCATCCAGATTAAGAAAGTTATCATTAACAGAATGCGGGCAGAAGAAAATAATGACAAACTTCTTCAGGCTGTTGAGCAGAGCCCTATTTCCATTATGATTACCAATACAAAAGGTAATGTGGAGTACGTAAATAAAGGTTTTGAAGATATTACCGGTTATACCAAAGCTGAGGTATTAAAGACAAATATTGATCTTTTTCACGATAACAACGGAGAAATTTCTCCAACTTTCTGGCAAACCATTCAGGAAGGTAAAATATGGACCGGGGAGGTGAATAACCGTAAAAAGAATGGAGAGTTGTATTGGGAAAAAGTGTTGATTTCACCTGTTTTAAATAAGTCCAATACGATTTCCAGTTTTATTGCCATAAAAGAAGATATTACCGAAAAGAGAATTCTTACGCACTCATTGGAGGAGTCCATAGAAACCATGAAAACTATTATGGAGAATTTGCCGGTGGGTATTCTGATTGTGAATGGCGATAAAGAAATTATTCAGGCCAACGATACTGCGGCTAAAATAATGGGTTATAAAAACCAACGTGAGGTGATTGAGGCTATGAAGGGCCAGGATTATTCCGAAGTCTTTATTACCCAAAAAGAGGAGCATGTATCTGATCCAACAACCCGTATTGTTGTTTCAATATTAGAAGAAAGACTTGAGGTAAAACAAAATAATAGGTCTCGTTCTATTCTGAAAAATATTATTCCAATACGTCTGAATCACGAAAACGTGTATCTGGAGGCGTTTATGGATATTAGTGCTCAAAAGGAAGTACAGCAAAAAGAAGCGGAATCCAATAAAGCCAAATCGGAGTTTCTGGCCAATATGAGTCACGAAATCAGAACGCCTATGAACGGTATTATTGGAGCTACGGAGTTGTTAAGTAACACGGAAATGACGGCAGAACAAAATAATGTTGTTTCTATTATTAGCCGTTCTTGTGAAAACTTATTGAATATTATTAATGATATCCTTGATTTCTCAAAAATCGAGGCTGGTAAGATGAAGATCGAACCTTATCCGTTTAATATCAGATCAACCATCGATTATTTAATGGATCAAATGTCGTTTAAAACCAATGAAAAGGGGATTGAACTTATAAGTAACGTTGAGCAAACGATTCCAAGTATTTTAATTGGTGATGAAAGTAGATTAATTCAGGTATTAATTAATCTGTTGGGGAACTCCATTAAGTTTACCTCGGAAGGAGAGGTGGTGTTAAAAGTTGAGGTGAGCAAGCAAATTGGCTCACAGATGTCGCTTCATTTTATGGTTGAGGATTCAGGCATTGGCATCCCTAAAGATAAGCTCGAAAAAATATTTGAATCCTTTACCCAGGCAGATGGTTCTACAACACGTAAGTTTGGTGGTACCGGATTGGGGACAAGTATTTCAAAAATGCTTATTGAGTTAATGGGAGGTAAAATATGGGTAGAAAGTCCTAATCCTAATTTTGCATGGAGTAAGGAAAATCCGGGATCTATTTTCCATTTTATGTTGCCGTTTGTCATAGATAAAAATCAATCAACAGAAGAGCTTCAGGATAAGAAGTTTAAGGAGATAAAAACACTTGTGGTAGATAACCATAAAACAAATGTTTTACTGCTTAAAAAAACACTTAATAACTGGGGGATTATATCTCAAAGCTGTTTCGATGAAAAATCGGCTATTGAGGCTATACAGAAAACATTAGATTTCGATTTAGTTATTATAGATTCTCATGTTTTTAGTACGGCAGATGAGAGTTTCTTATTTGCGATTAAAGAAAATATTCCAAAAACTAAAATCATATTATTCACTTCGGATGCCAAATGGAGTGAAAAATGGGACTTTAAGAGCATCGATGAGGTAGTACAAAAACCAATCAAGCATACCCAATTATTTCAAACCATTAACGAAATGTTCTTTGGTAACGAAGAAAAATCCGTTGAGGAAGATGGTGGAGATCGTTCTTTCGAAGAAAAGATCAAGGATAAGATAATCTTACTGGTAGAAGATAATTTAATTAATCAGAAGATTGCTGAAAAAATGTTGGATAAAATAGGTCTTAAGACTGCCATTGCTAACAATGGTAAAGAGGCTGTAGAAATGATAACCAGTGGCGATTTTAAATTTGATTTGGTATTGATGGATGTACAAATGCCGGTTTTAAACGGTTTAGATGCCACTAAAGCTTTACGTCAACATAAAGTAACAACACCAATTATTGCCATGACAGCAAATGCTATGAAAGGAGATAGAGAAGTGTGTATAGAGGCAGGCATGAATGATTATATCGGAAAACCTGTGAAACTCGATGATTTGGCCATGCTGATTGATAAGTGGTTGTAAATTGTGCGATTAATCAAATTAGTTAAACGACATTGACACATTTACAACCTCATTTCGCTTTATATTTCTTAAACATTCACATTTAGATTTAGTCAGGATAATAAAAATCATAGTGTTCCTGATGAATAAATAATTATATTTGCCAACGTTTTTTAAGGGGTGCCTAATATTTCAGGCTGAGATTATACCCATTGAACCTGTACAGATAATGCTGTAAAGGGATTAGTGATTTCCTCAGTATAACTTATTAGCACCATATGTTTTAATTCAGTCTTGAATGAGAAAGTAGGGTTTTGTTTGTCAGTATTTTATTGACGATTGAAACATCTTTCCATAGGCTTTAAATTTTTTAATGTATGGTTATTTTTATCAATGATGAAGAAAAAGAAGTTTCTTCTGGTATTGCGGTGTCAGATCTTTTCAAGGAGCTGAATTTTCCATCTACAAAAGGGGTGGCTTTGGCCATCAACAACCAAATTATTCTTCAAAAAAACTGGAGTTCTACCCGGTTAAATGCAAATGATCAGGTACTTATTATATCTGCCACTAAGGGAGGTTGAAAAAATCTCTGTGATCATTTTATTACTCAAAATAAAACAAACAATAAATGGAAACTAAAAAGTTAACAAGCATATCTACCGGGGCTTTCCCAAAATCTAATAAAGTATATGTTCCTGGTAAATTATTCGATATAAAAGTTCCTATGAGAGAGATCTCTCTCGCTGATTTTGTTCAGGCTGACAGAACTATTGAGAAAAATTTGCCAGTTACTGTTTATGATACTTCAGGACCTTATACCGATCCAACCTACAATGTTGATTTAAACAAAGGCTTGCCTCAAATTAAAAATCAATGGATTTTAGATAGAGGTGATGTGGAAGAGTTACCGGAAAAAAGCTCTGAGTATGGTAAGGCTCGTTTAAATGATGCTTCTTTAGATGCAATCCGTTTTGAACATCACAGAACAAAACCTTTGAAGGCCAAAGAAGGAAAGGTAGTCACACAATATTACTATGCTAAACAGGGAATTATTACCCCTGAAATGGAGTTTGTAGCCATCAGGGAAAACCAGCGTGCACAGGAATACTATCTTGAAAATGGTTATAGTGTAGATGAGTTAAAAGATATAAAGTTTATTACCCCTGAATTTGTACGTGATGAAATCGCTGCGGGTAGAGCTATATTGCCGGGGAACATTAATCACCCGGAGGCAGAACCGATGATTATTGGGCGTAATTTTTTGGTGAAGATAAATGCCAATATTGGTAATTCCCCAACAACATCAGGTATGGAGGAAGAAGTGGAAAAAGCAGTATGGGCTTTTCGTTGGGGGGCAGATACTATCATGGATCTTTCTACCGGAGCCAACATTCATGAAACCAGAGAGTGGATCATTCGAAACTCTCCGGTACCTGTGGGAACTGTGCCTTTGTATCAGGCCTTGGAAAAAGTAGGTGGTGATGCTGAAAAACTGAACTGGGAAATTTATAAGGATACGCTTATTGAGCAATGCGAGCAGGGAGTAGATTATTTTACCATTCATGCCGGTATTTTAAAAGATTTGGTACAAACAACGGTCAACAGAAAAACAGGTATTGTTTCTCGCGGCGGATCAATCATGGCCAAATGGTGTATGAGCCATGACAAAGAAAATTTCACTTATACATATTTCGAAGAGATTTGTAAGATACTGGCGCAGTACGATGTGGCTGTTTCACTTGGTGATGCCATGCGTCCCGGAAGTATTCATGATGCCAATGACAGAGCACAGTTTGGTGAATTAGAAACGCTTGGTGAACTGACTAAAATAGCTTGGAAACATCATGTTCAGGTGATTATTGAAGGTCCTGGTCACGTACCAATGCACCTGATTAAAAAGAATATGGATGAGCAGTTGCGTTTATGTCACGAAGCTCCGTTTTATACCTTAGGACCTTTGGTTACGGATATTGCTCCGGGTTACGATCATATCACCTCAGCCATAGGCGGAAGTATGATTGCATGGCATGGAACTTCAATGCTTTGTTATGTAACGCCGAAAGAGCATTTAGGATTGCCAAATAAAGATGATGTAAGGGTAGGTGTGGTTACTTATAAGCTGGCGGCTCATGCGGCCGATTTAGCCAAAGGATTTCCGGGCGCTGATATTCGGGATCATGCCATGAGTAAAGCTCGTTTTGAGTTTAGATGGCGTGATCAGTTTGCTTTAAGTTTAGATCCGGAAAAAGCCATAGCCGACCATGATGAAACTCTTCCGGAGGAGGATAAAAAAACAGCGCATTTTTGTTCTATGTGTGGAGAGCATTTCTGCTCTATGAGGGCCAATTACGAGGTTCGTGAGAAAATGGATGTAGCACCTTGTGGTAAAAACTAAAATGGCATCTTTTCCTCAACCATATGTTTTGTCCATAGCAGGTCATGACCCATGTGCAGGAGCCGGATTAACCGCTGATTTAAAAACTTTCGAACATCATAAGGTGTACGGTTTGTCAGTGGTAACGGCCATTACTGTTCAAAATGATTATGACTTTAAAGATGTACAATGGGTAGATATAAATCTGATTGAAGATCAGGTGAAAATTCTTTTTGAGGCCTACAAAATCGATTTTGTAAAGATTGGTTTGATTGAGAATTTTAGTGTATTAAAAAGACTTCTTGAGCTGCTTAAGGAGATAAATCCAGAGGTCAAAATCATCTGGGATCCAATCTTAAAAAGCAGTTCTGGTTATGGTTTTCATGAGGTAGATAATTTTAATGAAGAATTATTGAATCACCTTTATTTAATAACGCCTAATGCAGAAGAATACGAACTGTTACAAAAGCATATATCAGACATATCTTCGGTAAATTGTTTGTTAAAAGGAGGTCATTCAGAAGAACACAAAGGAACAGATATTTTAAAATATCAAGGTCAGCAAATAAGTATAAAAGGAGAGTCATTTAATGGAAAGTCTAAGCACGGAACCGGATGTGTACTCTCTTCTGCCATCGTATCTAACCTGGTAAATGGGATGGATATGAAGAATGCCTGCATACAAGCTAAAAAGTATGTAGAGCAGTATATTTTAAGCACAGATGAAAATCTGGGAATTCATCAATTTTAATAAAATTACAATGGATAAATTAATCATAGCAGATAAAACTTTTAGTTCGCGCCTTTTTACCGGCACCGGAAAATTTGGTTCTAATCAGTTAATGAAGGATGCTATTGTAGCCTCTGAATCGGAATTGGTAACGGTGGCCTTAAAAAGGGTTGATATGAAAAGTGGTGTAGATGAAATGATCAATCATTTACAGATTCCGGGAGTTAATCTATTGCCAAATACCAGTGGTGTACGTAATGCCAAAGAAGCCATTTTTGCGGCTCAATTGGCCAGAGAAGCTTTAGGAACAAACTGGCTAAAACTAGAAATTCATCCTGATCCAAAATACTTATTGCCCGATGGAGAAGAAACTCTAAAGGCATGTTATGAGTTGGCTAAAGATGGATTTGTAATATTGCCCTATATTCATGCAGATCCCGTTTTGTGTAAGAAACTTGAAGATGCCGGTGCGTCAGCGGTTATGCCTTTGGGATCACCCATTGGGAGTAACCAGGGATTAAAAACCAGAGAGTTTTTAAAGATCATCATTGAGCAATCTAACCTGCCTGTGGTGGTAGATGCAGGAATAGGCGTGCCTTCGCATGCTGCCGAAGCCATGGAGCTTGGAGCGGATGCCGTTTTGGTGAATACTGCCATTGCAGTGGCTTCTGATCCGGTGAAGATGGGAGAGGCCTTTAAAATGAGTGTGCAGGCAGGCAGGATAGCACGTTTATCCGAACCCGGTGCAGTTCGTCATCAGGCAGAAGCCAGCAGTCCTTTAACCAGTTTTTTAAATCAACTGTAGTTAGTTGGTGATAATGTAATAACCTGAGTTCGATTAAAATTATTTAGCTCAGATTTTATTTAAAATACTGATGTACAAGTGAAATAATATTGGCATAGCGAGCTATGTTAATATTATTTTACGCAGTAGATTAGTGTTTTAATAAAAAGTTCAAGTAAAACCACTTATTAACATCGATTTTCTGCGTCATATTTGTTTGATATAGCCCGCTATACCTTCACAAATATTTCTTGAAACTCAATATTAATAAGCGGTCTGAGCCAATAATTTTATGTCGAACTCAGGTTAATAGAAATTTTCATTGTATTTTCAGAAAAGTATGTCGTTTTATTCAGTACATCAGCAATATAATTGGGACGAAGAAGCGCAGTCAATTATGGCAAAAACCAGCGCAGATGTTCAAAGGGCACTGCGGTGTGAAAAACCCGATTTAGAGGATTTTAAGGCATTGGTTTCGCCGGCGGCAGAGTCGCATCTCGAAGAAATGGCGGCTTTAAGTCATCGGCTTACACAAAAACGTTTCGGACATACTGTTCAACTTTATATACCTCTTTACCTGTCGAATGAGTGTGCCAATGGGTGTATTTATTGTGGATTTAACTGTAAAAACAAGATAGCACGTCACACCCTGAGTAAGGATGAGATTTTAAAAGAAGTTGAGGTAATTAAATCCATGGGATTTGAGCATTTGTTACTGGTTACAGGAGAGCATCCGGGCAAATGTGGTATTGATTATGTGGAGGAAGTGATTGACTTTTTAAAACCTCATTTTGCACAGATATCTGTGGAAATTGCTCCCATGGATTTGCCTGAATATGAACGTTTGCAAAAGCAGGGTTTAAATACGGTATATATTTATCAGGAAACCTATCATGCAGAGCGTTATTCTATCTATCACCCGAGAGGGAAAAAAGCAGATTTTAAATATCGCATAGAAACGCCTGATCGCCTTGGTAAGGCCAATATTCACAGGATAGGTTTAGGCTGTTTATTGGGGCTGGAGGATTGGAGAACCGATAGTCTTTTTACTGCTATGCATTTGCAGTATCTGGAACGAAAATATTGGCAAACAAAATACAGTATATCATTCCCGCGTTTACGTCCTCATGCCGGAAGCTTTGAGCCTAACTATCCGGTAAATGATAAACAGTTGGTTCAGCTCATATGTGCTTATCGTATTTTTAATCAGGAATTGGAAATATCATTGAGTACAAGAGAGAATCCTGTATTCAGAAACAATATGATTGGTTTGGGAATTACCAATATGAGTGCCGGAAGTAAAACAGAGCCGGGAGGGTATGCAAATCCCGATAAGGAATTAAAGCAATTTGAAGTATCGGATTGCAGAACACCGGATAAAATATCAGAAGTGATTCAGAGTAAGGGATATGAGACGGTTTGGAAAGATTGGGATCAGTGTTTAATGTAAATATTAAGGTACATGTTAAAGCAGGAAGAATTAGACAGGTATAACCGTCAGGTTATTTTACCGGGTTTTGGTAAAGAAGGTCAGGAAAAGCTAAAAACAACCCGTGTATTGGTAGTGGGTGCCGGCGGATTAGGTTGTCCCGTATTGCAATATCTGGCAGGTGCGGGTGTAGGTAAAATAGGAATTATAGATGCGGATAAAGTCAGTGTTTCTAACCTGCAGCGTCAAATTTTATATCGCGAAGATGAAATAGGCTTGTATAAAGCTAAGCTGGCCGCAAATAAATTAAGTAAGCTCAATTCAGAAGTGGAATATGTAGTGTCTACAGATTTCCTGACAGAAGATAATGCTGAAGCTATTATTAGTGAGTATGATATTGTGGTGGGCGCTACAGATAACTTTAACTCCAGGTATCTCATTGATAAATATACTCAGCTGCAAAACAAGCCGTTTGTACATGGTTCAGTTGCCGATTTTGAAGGACAGTATTCTGTTTTTAACTACCAGGGAAGTCCGGCATATTCTGATGTTTTTCCCAGCGCTCCACAAGACAATGGTAAAGTATTGGGCGTGATTGGTGCGGTTCCGGGAATTATAGGAAGCTATATGGCCTGGGAAGTACTAAAAATCGCCGCGCAACTTGATGGAGTGAGCAGTGATGCATTGTGTATTTATAAAGGGCTTGAAAACAGGGTGTTAAAGATGTTGTATTAGGTTCTTTTTCCTTACAAATATAAAAGGTCTCATTTACGGAGTTGGGGCCTTTCTGTTTTTATTTCCCCATGGAATTTGATAGGCAACGTTGTAAGAGAAGCCCAGATTGATAGCGTTTGCTCCTTTTCCATATCCGGGTATTCTGTATGGCTCCAGTACCTCTGTATTGTTAGAATGTATTTTTCCTTTTACGCGAATAAACCAGCTAAAATATAAGTTTTTAAGCACTTCGGATCTTAATCCTGCAACCAGCTCAACCCAGTGCGAATTTAAGCTGTAATTGTCGATGGAAGTCTCATAATTACCCCAATAACCATCTTCTATTGTAATTAAATCTGAACCATGATCCTGAATGGCCATTCCGTACCTTAATCCAATTAAAATGTTGTCGTTGTTATCAGGTTCATCTACAATAAAAATATCATAATCAATACCTACCCTGGCAAAAACACCATCCGAATCGTAGTGATAAGATTTGTCGTCGAATGATATTTTTTCGTAGCCCAAAGAGCCAGTTAAAAACATTCGTTTCTTAAAATTGGTTCTGATGTTGGCTTCTGCAACAATTCTGTCATCATCAAAAACAGGTACAAAAAACTGGGTGATATCAACGCCAAAAGATGTTCCCCTTTTCTTATTCGGATAAGGTAGCTTCTCTTTTTTCTGACGAGGAGTTCCTTCTTCGTCTTCAGGACGTTGCTGGTTGTTGCCATTTCTGTTTTGCCCGCTGGGTTGTGTATAATCCTGGCCAAAAGAGCTAAAACCAATCGCTAAAAAAAGTATGCTAGTAAAGATATATTTTAACATTTTC
Organism: Labilibacter sediminis; assembly: GCF_005877885.1. Lineage (GTDB taxonomy): Bacteria > Bacteroidota > Bacteroidia > Bacteroidales > Marinilabiliaceae > Saccharicrinis > Saccharicrinis sediminis. The sequence goes on along the minus strand of NZ_VCHY01000003.1, from coordinate 19,988 downwards.
GATATTTTCGCCGTAAACAATAGAAGGGTAGTCAATAGCCACTGAATCAATAATTTGATTGTCTGAATATAAAATGGTATCCAGCTCAAATGTAAAAATGAAACCGCATTCGCCCGAAACAAAGTTAAGTTCTTTGGTATGCACAAAAGATACCGTATCCTTCAATTTATTAATCTCAATAATATATTCAGAGGTGTCGTTATGCATAGATAAGGGTAAAAATGTTTTGCTCACAGTAGCAGTATCGTAGGTTATACTATCAATACCAGTGCTGTAAATAACAACATCGCTTACTGTTGTATCCCTGTCAGTGCTGTAACTGGAACTATAAAATCCTGATTGCACGGATTGTTGATTCGATAAGCAAAAATCACTGTCGTCACTTGTACAGGCATAAACTACAGCTATAAAAATAAGTGAAAAGAATAGTATCCTGATTCTCATTAAAATTGATTTTCTGTTGAGTTAGTTTTAGTAAACATTGCTACTTTTCCTCTGTTATAATTGATATTGCAATATTAACGAAATAGAGGCAATGAATGAATAGTTTAGGCAAATTTGTTTTGAATCGCGATTACGGTAATAAAAAGTATTATTATGAAATGTAATTTTAATCCTAAATTGTATATTGCATACCTCTTGGTTTACAGCATAATGTACTGTATCATATCGTACATTCAATTTATTTTATCGTACGATAACGTACAGTTTGTTCATAACTATAAATCAACTAATGTGTTGTCTCATTGAGTATAATGAAAACTGGTATAATCATTGAAGCTCACGTCTCTTAAAACCCAATTTTATAAAAATTAAAAAACACTTAAATGGTAAAGTTTAAAATTTTGTTTGTTCTTGCTTGCATTTTTACAAGCATAAACATGAAAGCTCAAACAAATCAAATCAAATTTGAGGAGTTTGATTTGGATAATGGATTGCATGTGATATTACATCAGGATAACTCAACGCCAATTGTGGCGGTTTCGGTGATGTATAATGTAGGATCAAAAAATGAGAATCCTGAACTTACAGGTTTTGCACATTTTTTTGAGCACCTGATGTTTGAAGGAACAGAAAACATTGAACGTCATGAATATTCAAATTATGTTGAAAGGGCGGGAGGTACTTTAAATGCAGGTACTTGGTACGACTATACCCATTACTACGAAATTTTACCATCCAATCAGTTAGAGCTTGGTTTGTGGTTGGAATCAGAGCGTATGCTTCATGCCAAAGTAGATTCCATTGGTATTGCAACGCAAAAGAGAGTAGTTATAGAGGAAAAAAAGCAACGATATGATAATACTCCATATGGCGACTTATTAAAGGTGACTATGGAGAGGGCTTATAAAAAGCATCCATATAAGTGGCCTGTAATTGGTGATCCTGAGCACATAATGAGCGCAAAGGATAAGGATTTTGTGAATTTTTATGAAACTTATTACGTGCCCAATAATGCCTGTCTGGTTATAGCAGGAGATATTAATAAAGAGACTGCCAAAGAAATGGCTACAAGATATTTTTCTGAAATTCCTCGAGGAACTAAGAAAATGCACAGACCAAAAGTGTTTGATGATCCCCAATCAGCGGAAGTAAGAGATACGGTTTATGGTGCGGTACAATTACCATTGATTATTCAGGCGTACCATGTTCCTGCTGTGGGAACTGATGATTATTATGCGGTTGACTTATTAAATAAAGTTTTATCAGGAGGTCAAAGCTCAAGGTTGTATAAAGAATTGGTCGATAATCAGCAAAAGGCTATGCAGGTGGCTTCTATTCCTCTTGGCTTGCAAGATCCGGGTGTGGTGTTGGCCTATGCATTGCCAAATACTGGAGTAAATGTTAAAGATTTAGAAGATGCCATGAATGAGGAAATAAATAAGGTTAAAAATGATCTTATTTCGGAACGTGAGTTTACAAAACTTAAAAATCAGGTTGAAAATCAGGTTGTAAACGGGAATCGAAGAATGGCTACGATTGCAGAAAATCTGGCTTCAAACTATACTTTTTACAAGAATACAGATTTAATTAATCAGGAGTTGGATAAATATTTAGCTGTAACACGTGAAGATATTAAACGTGTGGCCAATAAATATTTCACTGATCAAAACAGGGTTGTAATTTATTACCTTCCTAATTCTGTAAAAAACAATTAAAACTAAGGTCATTTATTTGATGTCAGGTATCTGTTTTAAGATATCTGAATTCCTTAAATTATGATTCAAAATATTAAACACATGAAAAATATATTTTTATTAATACTTTTTGTTTTATCTGTAGTTGTTTCGCAAGCTCAGGTAGATAGGACAAAGGCCCCGGAAGCTGGTCCAGCCACAAAACTACAATTAGGAGAATACACCAAGTTTGAACTAAAAAACGGCTTAAAGGTAATTGTTGTTGAAAATCATAAGTTACCGGTGGTTTCGTATTCGTTAAAGCTCGATTTAGATCCTGTTTATGAAGGAGATAAGGCTGGTTATTCAAGTTTTGCAGGTGATTTATTACGTTCCGGTACTACAACAAAGTCAAAAGATCAGCTTGATGAGCAGATCGATTTTATTGGAGCATCATTAAGTACAAGCCGAAATGGTATATATGCAAGTTCATTAAAAAAGCACTCAACTGAATTGCTGGAGCTGATGACAGATGTGCTGTATAATCCTGTATTCCCACAGGAAGAATTAGATAAGTTGGTGAAGCAATCATTAACAGGGTTAAAAAGTGCCAAGGATGAGCCAAAATCAATCTCTGCCAATATTTCATCGGCTTTAATGTATGGTAAAGAGAGTGCTTATGGTGAGATATTAACAGAAGCTACCATCGAGAATATTACCATTGATGATTGTAAAGGATATTACGAAACTTATTTCCGACCAAATGTGGCGTATCTTGTAATTGTAGGAGATATTACGGTTAAAGATGCCAAAAAAACGGCCAGGAAATATTTTAGCCAATGGGAAGCTAAAGAAGTTCCATCGGAGGAATTTAAAGTGCCGGCAGGCTTTGATAAGCCAATTTATGCCATGGGTAATAAAGATGGCGGTAACCAATCTTATATTACAGTGTCGTACCCAATTAACCTTAAGCCGGGAACGCCTGATGCTTTAAAGGCATCTGTAATGAACAGAGTACTTGGTGGCGGAGGCTTTAGTGCTCGTTTAATTCAAAATTTACGAGAAGATAAGGCCTGGACTTACGGTGCTTATTCCAGAATCAGTTCTGATGAGTATGTGGGTTACTTTAAGGCATCATCAAATGTAAGAGCCGGCATTACAGACAGTGCTTTTGTTGAGGTTGAAAAAGAAATGCAGCGCATGATTGATGAAAAAGTGGATGCCGATCATCTTCAACTTGTTAAAAATGCCATGGCAGGTAGTTTTGGTCGTTCTTTAGAGAGCCCTTCTACCATAGCACGTTTTGCTGTAAATATAGACAAGTACAATCTGCCTGATGATTACTATGAGACTTACATGGAGCGTTTAGAGGCAGTTACGGTGGAGGATGTAAAAGCAGCTGCGGAAAAATTTATTAAACCACAAAACGCATTGTATCTGGCTGTTGGTGATGTGAGTGTTATTGAACCATTGATGAAAAATATTGCCAATGGACAGGAAGTACAGGAATATGATTTTTATGCGGAAAAAGTAGTTCGAACAGGATTACCTAAGGGACTAACAGCCGAAAAAGTTATTGATAATTATATTACAGCTCTTGGCGGAGCAGAAAAATTACAAGCCATTTCAGATGTTGAAGTTAATGCCAGCATTTCGGTACAAGGAATGGAGTTGGCTTTAATTACTAAACAAAAAGCACCCAATAAAATTTGTGTGGAAACTTTAATGGGAGAAACGCTTTTAAGTAAACAGGTTTATGATGGTGTTAAAGGGGTGATGGTAGCGCAAGGACAGCAAAAACAGTTAGAAGGAGATGAATTGGAATCCATGAAGTATGGTGCCATGTTATTTCCTGAGTTAAAGTATGCAGAGCTTGGTTATAAATTAAACTTAATTGGTAAAGATAAGGTTGACGGACAAGATGTTTATAAACTGATGGTGGTTAATCCGGCAGAAAAAGAAACAACCATGTTTTTTAACACTGAAACAGGACTTAAAGTAAAAGAAGTTACCAGTAATGTAAATGGTAGCTCTACTACAGTTTATGGTAATTATAAGGAAGTTGACGGAGTTCAGTATCCGATGAGTCTTTCGCAAAGCATGGGACCACAAATGTTAGATGTAAAAGTGGTTTCTGTTGAAGTAAATAAAGGAATTGATGATGATGTTTTCAATAATTAATGCTATTCGATAGGTAACAATAGCAAATTTATTAGAGCTTGTCTTTTTTATAAGGCAAGCTTTTTTTTGTGGTTATATATCAATTCGACTGACTAAAATATAAATCCAATACTTAATTTGATTTGAGCTTAAAAAAGGAAAATAATTTGCTCATATTTTTTGACTGATTCGAAAGCTCTGAACGTAAGAGCTATTCATATGCAGTGGAGTTCAATCTTTTAATGGTTTTATTTATAAAGTACGAAGCAAATGTACTTATACGGTAACTTGTTGGAAATGAAACATCTGATTATTAATGGTCTGTAAGGTTTTGACTCAACAATATCAGGTGTTTCTTTGTTACAATTAGGTTGATGATTTTAAAAACCTAAAAACGCGAACAATGAAAAGTAAGGCTATTAAAATAACTTATTGGATAAGTACAGGTTTGTTAACCCTGCTGATGATTTTTTCTGCTTCCATGTATTTGTTAAAAACAGCTATGGTTCAGCAAAATTTTGAAACGCTTGGATTTCCGGCTTATTTGGTACTGCCTTTAGCCATTGCTAAAATTTTAGGGCTGATTGCCATCTGGACAAAGAAGAGCAGAGCAATACTAGAGTGGGGATATGCAGGTTTCTTTTTTAATACTTTACTTGCCTTTACGGCACATATGGCTGTAGGAGATGGAGAATTTATGCCTGCTTTATTGGGCGTGCTATTAGTTATTTCATCATATGTTTTAGAGAAAAAGGTAAGCTAGAAAAAAAAAAGCTCATTTTTACTTGACGAAAGTTACGTGACGCTATACATTAATACTGCTTTTAAAATATAGCAGTCATGAAAAACTTAAAAAATTACGCCGTAAAAATTTGGTATATTTTGTTGTTGGGAGGAATGTTTTTCTTTTTAACCACATATTGTACCGAAGAACCTTTCCCGGAAGAGGTGCAAAATGCCCCGGCCCTGAAAGCTTCCCGCATGTTGCCTAAGTATCAGGCAGGCGAAGCCATACATTATCAGGGAACTATTAACAACGATATTATTGAAATTGCTATTCCTGTAAACTGGAATGGATACTTTATTGTTTATGCTCATGGTTATGTTGACCCTACTGACCCGATTGAATTGCCCGATGATGTGCTGATACCCTCACCGCCAATGACGGTTAAAGATCTGATTACACTGCCTAATCCTCAAACAGGAAAAAGCTTTGCATATGCAGCCACCAGTTATAGTCAAAATGGTTTTGCTGTGAAGGAAGCTATTACTGATATACTTTTTTTAGGTAATATGATTAAGGCTCATTATAAGCCAGACAAAATCTTTTTGGGAGGAGTATCTGAAGGTGGTTTGGTGACCTTAAAAACACTAGAGAGAAATCAAAAGATATTTGATGCAGGAATAATAGTATGCGGTCCTATTGGAGATTTTAATCGACAACTCCAATATTTTGGAGATTTTCATGTGTTGTTTAATTACATATATGAAGATGAGTTAAATGAATTAGGTTTAAATTTAGGAAGTCCCGCTTACGTACCTCCGGTAGTCATGCAGGCATGGAGTAATGGCGATTTAGAATTGCCACTTTTAACGGTAATAGGCATGCATCCATGGAAACTTCCAGCTCTCTTGCATATTGCTAAAGTTCCTGTTGATGGTGTTCCTCCTGGATATTATCCATTATTGGCCAAAGATATTTTACGCTTTAATATTATGGCTACAAATGATATGGTTAAAAGAGTACATGGTGTTCCGTTTAATAATGTGGATAGTATCTATTCAGGAGTATTGCCATACCCCATTAACTATACTGATCTGAATGAAAGAGTCATGCGTATTTCCGGCGATAAGCAAGCTTTACATAGAGTGAATAAACTTTATGAAAGTTCAGGGTCGCCTAATGTACCTGTGGTATTTATGCATACCATGGGAGATCATGTAACACCTATATGGCACTTGAATGCTTTTATAGATAAAGCAGATCCTTTGCGAACAGATCTGGTATATTTAACAGAACCAGTACCCGGGCATTGTAATTTTACAATGCAACAAATACTTGAAGGAATAGGCATTATGGTTGCACTCTCCGAATAAGTTATAAACGACTATATTAAAATAACAAAGGTTGCTCTTTCTCGGAGGGCAACCTTTGCAATATTTAAATATTAAACAATTTAAAATGTGTAATGTAGTATTGGTATAAGTCTTCAGAAGAATACTTCCTTTGAAATATTAGTTAGTAACTAATTTTCAATGACATTAAATGAATAGGTTTTAAGTAATGTTATTCAAAACTTACATTTTCAACATCTTTAAATTTAACAACTTCGGGTATAAAAGTAATACCATCACATTTTTTTATCAGCTCTTTAACTTCCTCATGAGTTATTTCGTTATTCGTAATATATGGGTATTTAATTATTGGGTGTTCAAGGAAAAATCCAGGAATATTGGCATTATCCATCGATTTTCCTTCAGGAACCCATCCTTTGATCCAATTTGGAAAATATTCCTTTAGCAGCTCACGTGTCTTTTCATTTTCCCATAGCTCCTTAACAAAGGTATACTCATCAACCAGCATTGGAATTTGTTGGGTTGAATTTAATACGATTGTTGCAGTTTTTCTGATATCTCGAGAAGAAGCAGCTGCAGAAATTAAAAATTGTCCACTCTCAGCAATCCACATATCTCTTTTCGCATCATAATATGAAAAGTCGCGGCTGTTTAATTTGAATGTTATTTCTTTTTCTTCACCTGGCGCCAGCTCAACTTTTGCAAACTTCTTCAATTCTTTTACTGGCCTTTGTAATGTACATTCCTTATCTGTGACATAAAGTTGTACTGTTTCTTTTCCTTTAACTGAACCTGAATTTTTCACACTAATAACAACTTCCAGAAAGTTCTTATCGGAAATCTCCTTTGCAGATACTTTCATGTCGGTATACTCAAATTGTGTATATGATAATCCATGTCCAAAAGGAAACAGAGGTTCAATCTTTTTTTCGTCGTAGTAGCGATATCCTACAAAAATTCTTTCGCCGTACAAAACATTTCCTTGTTCGCCCGGGAAATTAAATGATGTAGGTGTATCTTCCAATCTAACCGGGAAGGATTCTGCTAATTTACCGGAAGGATTCACTGTTCCAAATAAAACATCAGCAACACCGCCGGCTCCAGCCTGACCTCCTAACCACGTTTCCAGAATGGCTTCAACATCGTTAACCCAAGGCATCGCAACTGCACTGCCGTTTGCTAAAACCGCAACAGTATTACTTTGTACTTTTGCTATTTCAAAAATTAATTGATTATGTGATGCTGGCATATCGATATGTTTGCGATCGATACCTTCTGACTCGTACGATAAGGGTAAGCCTGCAAAAACCAAGGCGATATCAGCTTCCTGGGCAACTTGTACAGCCTCATCAATTAAACGAACATCATTGTCATCTTTTAAAGTATAGCCTTGAGCGTATGAGATCTTTATGTCTTTGCCATACTCCTTTTCAATGATATCATAAACGTTATCCAATTGAGTTGGTCTAACTTCTGAACTGCCATTCCCTTGATAACGTGGAGACTTGGCGAATTCTCCGATGATAGCCACTTTTTTATATTTTTCTTTCGAAACTGGCAGTACTTCATCCTTGTTTTTTAACAAGGTAGCAGCTTGGGAAGCTACTTTACGTGCAAAGGCATGGTGTTCCTCTACTTTTTGATCCACGCCTTCTTTTTTAAGTGATTGAGCTTTTATCACAACGCGTAGAATATCACTAACAATGTTATCCAAGACCGTTTCTTCCAGAATACCATTTTTCACAGCCTCAAGTAAAATATTGTCATTTACATCACTCACATGGGGCATTTCAATATGCATTCCTGCTTTCAAGGCCTTTACTCTATCAACAATCGCGAACCAATCAGAAACAACAATACCTTCAAATCCCCAGTCTTCTTTCAATATTTTAGTTAAAAGATATGGGCTTTGTGTTCCATATTCTCCCTGAACACGATTATAACAGGCCATTACAGTCCATGGCTGAGCTTTTTTAACCGCAATTTCGAAGGGAGTCAGGTATATCTCATGAAAAGTTCTTTCATCCACATCAGAGTTCATAAACATGCGCATTGTTTCAACATTGTTAGCGGCAAAATGCTTTAAAGAAGTCCCGACCCCTTGATTTTGAACTCCGTTGATATATGCTGCTCCCAACTCACCTGAGAGAATCGGGTCTTCAGAAAAATATTCGAAATTTCTTCCGCCCAACACAGAACGTTTGATGTTTACACCAGGTCCCAATAACACATTAACATCCAGAGCCTGGCATTCTGTACCTAACGCTTGTCCTACCTTATAAACCAAATCTACATCCCAGGTTGCAGAAAGTGCTGAAGCTGTTGGGAAACAAGTTGCAGGTATTTGGTCACCATAACCCGCTTTGTTAGTTGCAGGTGCACGACGTAACCCATGTGGTCCATCAGCCATCCAAATCCAGGGAATGTTTAATCTTTCAATAGGTTGCGTACTCCAATCGTCGCGACCTGAGCAAAGTGACACCTTTTCCTCTAAAGTAAGTTGTGATACAAGTTTTTCCACTCTCTTAGTAATATCCTTATCAACACTTGTATTTTGTGCAGATAAAGCTAATCCTGTCATAAGGATTAACAACAATGAAACTATTTTCTTCATTTCGATATATTAAATTTTAATAGTAATCTCAGATTGAAAAAAGGCTGTCCAAAGAGAATAAGGACAACCTTTTCAATATTAATAATCAAATAATAAAATTATCTTTTGATTATTCTTTCTGTTTTAACACCATTTTTTCCTGATACTCTAATTAAATAGATTCCTGCATCAAAGTCGGACATATTCACCACTACGTAATTGTTTGATGTGCCTATGGTTGTATATACTTGTTTTCCTGATATATCGTAAATACAGATTTTAGCTTCCTGATCATCCCCAATTATCTCAATATTTAATAAGTCAATAACAGGATTAGGATAAATATTAAATGAAAATGGTTCAGTTACTTCCTCTTCAGACAGTAATGCATTTTTTAATTCTCCGGAACAAGTAATATCATTCAAGACATTATTGTATGAAAGTGAACTATGTGTTACATTATCAACGCAAAAGTCAACAGAAACCTTACCTTTTGCTGTGCTTGTTGTCGTTAAGATAACGGTTCCATTTACATCTGTTACCCCTGAAACTGTTTCATTAATTGAACCAGAGAATGTACCAGTAACCATTGCATCACTAACAACGCCTTCAAGGTCATTATGAATAGTTACAGTAGCGGTGCCTTGTTTAGAACCTCTTCCTGCATCCTGAGTACCAGTTATTATTGATTGTACATGCACACTCACCGGATCTCCAGATCCTCCTGAGCTTACTGAAACAACCTTAGATTCTGAATCTGTACCACCAGCATCATCAGTAACAGATAAGGTAACAGTGTAATTACCTGCAGCTGCATAAGTATGGTTAACTGTTTGTCCATTTGCCGTATTTCCATTACCAAAATCCCAAGTCCAGCTGGTTATTGAACCATCACTATCTGAACTTCCTGATCCATCAAAGTCTACGATCAAATCGTTAGCCGTATAGGTATAAGTAGCTGTTGGAAGTGAATTTGATCCTCCGTTAAGATCGTATACTCTTATCCAATCAACGTAAACAGAACAAGGGAAAATAGCGTCATCAACAATGGCACCACCATAGGTACAACTTCCTCCAACTCCGGCACTTAAAATCAGATAAAAGTTATGCTCAAATGGATGCCATTCTGAAAATCTGTTTGAATATTCCGATTCAAGCGTTCTTTTTCCATCAATAAGACTTATAGCTTCTTCATCCTGACCATCAACAGTAAAACGTCCACCATCATTGAAATAATGAATATGGTATACATTATCATCTGCAAAAAATTCAAGACGGTCATCGTACCAATTTATACCATATTCATGCCATGTATAGCTGGCAGTATTAGGATTATCAAGAGCTGGAGGTAGCGGTCCACTATTCATTTCCAGATTACCACTGGCCCATCTTGTAGAAGAGCTCCCGTCAACCGCAAACTCTGTTCCTAAACTACTATTCTCATTGGAGGATGATACAACCGGTTTATTTAAAGCCAGATTTGCCCCTGATTCATATACTTCAAACTCCCATAAAGAATACCCATATTGGGTTCCTCTTTCGGTACCCAACATACGTACATAACGACCATTACCTGACAATGATATATCATCTACACCACCAGTTCCGGAAGAGGTTGAAAACACATCGATCCAATTTATTGCATCATCTGATACCTGAATCTGGTAGTGACTGGCATAAGCAAATTCCCAATTCAACACTACCCTCGTTATATTATAAGACTGTCCTAAATCAACATATATCCACTGTGGTTGTTCTCCGGGAACTTGTTGTGACTCATAGCTGTAAATTCCGCCGTGGTGTACATGGTTACCATCCATCCATTGATTATTATTCCACCAGTTAGCATAATGAACACTTCCAAGGTTGTTGTATGGATTCAATCCATTGTATTCAAAAATATCGATTTCACCACCTTGAGGCCACATAAGATGAGTTTCTCCTTGAGGCAGTTCATTGGGCATTGCCCAAAAAGCAAATCCCTGACCGACATACCGTACATCCTTTGCCCAGATTCTGGCTTTAATCTGATGTCCCGGTCCCCATGACACTTTACCTTGTGTATTAATTCTACCACTAGTATATTGTCTGGTTCCTCCTCCTCCGGGAACTACGTAATTTTCCTTTGTGGTTGTTATAGCCACAACACCACCATCGGCGTCACTTATCCCTTGTAATATACTAACATTTTCAGGTCGATCTGTAGCAGCATCTACCTGGCATGTACCCCAGTCCCCATTTAATCCGGTTCCTGTTTCATAGTTCCAATTGTTCTGATCTAATTCGGTACCATTAAATTCATCGGCCCAAATTAATGTTTGAGAATGTAGCTTAATATTTACTAAGCAATACATCATCACTAAAAGTAGAAAAGTTTTTTTCATTTTGAGTTTTTAATTAATAAATAGAATTAATTTTTTGGGTGTTTAAATTTTATCAAGACTTAAGTATCAACCTGCAAGCCATCAGGCCGGGGAGTGTAAGAATGATGAGCACGTAGGCCCCTGAGTTATTAAGCTTTTTCATAATCCTTCCTTTATAGCTTGGCAGGTTATGTGTTTAATACTTAATCAGGATAGTTTCAAGTGTTAATATTTTTTGTATATGTTTTAATTTCCTATTAAGTAATGGCTATGTCACAGATAAGGGTAGACGTTTGTAATTCGAAACGTCTTTCCATCTCATCAAAAAGGTCTCTGGGTTTATTCCCGATAATTCATCGAGTTCTCTAAACCAAGCAATTAACTATCCAGATACTTTTTAGAGACACCATAAAAACAGCTTCTTTGTCTTGTCGTTAACTTCTCCTTAGCTATATTGCTAATGAAATACTAAACTAAAGAGGAAGGAAATGTTTGTTATTTAACGATTTAATCAGGAAGTACAATCGCGAGACTACCACCTTTCATATTTACAACTGCAAGAACCTCATTTTGCAAAAACTTAATGATCTTATTTTTTATTGCATCTCCGATATAGCTTTGTGAAAGCCCATTTTTATCAAAAAAAGACATATGCTCAATATCATTTATATTTATACAGGAAAAAGTATTTGTTATCTGAATATTAGAAATAATTGTTTGCATAGCTGTTGAAATTAGTTTTGTTAGATATATTTATTAGGTGGTTACACCTCTCTTTTTTATCCTTTTTGGTTGCCAATATTTAAGTTATCATGTTCAATGTGGTTTTGTGAGTGGTTTATATCAATTATTGAATTTAAAGATCTTCTACTTTATGTATCAATGCGTTTAAAGTAGGCTCTGTCAACCTTTAATTGTGACAGAGCCTAAGCAATAAAACAGGAACATTCATCCCTTTCTTTAAGGAAGCTGTTTAGATTTTACATTCATTTGTCAGATGCCTGCTTGTCGACAGAGACAGGGAACTCGGAAGTAAATTCAATATCTAAATAAGAAACAAATAGAAGTGTCTAATTAGTAGGGTTTAATAGTGATGTATTTATTTCTTAATAAACTTGGTGGTTTTAATAATACCCTCAATTTGAACCTTTACTAAATATACTCCTTGAGTTAAAGAGCTTACGTCCAGTTTTTTTGATGTTTCTTTTAGAACGCTTTTCCCTGTTAAATCAAATATCTCAACCATTTCAATGTGTTCAGATGCATTTATATTAAGATAGTTGCTTGCAGGGTTTGGACTAATAGAAAAGTTTAATTCATCCATATTGTTAATAGCTGTAGGAACAGATTTCCAGAAATACAGATTATCCATATAAATGGTACCGTTACCTGTTGTTTTAAACTGGAAGGCAGCTGTAAGATCACGACCTGCATCGGCATAATGACTTAATGGGATATCAATACCGACCCACTCTCCGGTTGTAATACCCAGCTCTGAGTTAATGTTATAGGCATTTTCACCATCCGCTATCAGGTAAAATTCGAAAGAGGTAGCATCGCCGGTAAAATAATCCAGATGAATATACTCCATATCTGAAACATCTGTTGGGTTGGTATATTCCATCCCCTGATAATCTAAGTTTCCATACTTAAGAGTATTGTTCCCGTCAAACTGCACTTCCTCAAAAACAGTTGATTGTCCCCACCCGGGATTAAGGTTTGTAGCAATGCTTGTGTAAAAATCGCTATAGACAGAAATTACATTGGTTTCATCATGAGTAGGCGTTGGGGCAGCAGCTCCGGGTATACCGATGATAAATTCAATGTAAAATGTTTTAGTCACTGTTTCATCTTGTGATGTAACTAAAACTGTTGTTGTTCCAGGTATTGAGGCTGCATCAGTAATCTGAGTGCTTGCATTGATGTCAGTTGTAGTAGCTACTACAGTAGGAATAACGATTGTTCCATCTGCTACAGCATAGATATAAGTATCCATTGTGTTGCTAAAGCCCTCTAGGTTAATACCATCAACAGATAAACTGGTTAACGAAGCATCTTTACCTTCAGCTGCGGCTTCATATATTTCCATTTCCCATAGGCTATACCCCCAAGGTGTTCCTCTTTCTGTTCCATACATTCTCACATAACGGCCGGTACCTGTAACCAGGATATCGTCGATTCCACCATCTGAATTTGTTTCAGAATGAATGGTTGTCCAATCGGTTCCGTTTTCTGAGACCTGTATTTCATATACTTTGCCATAGGCTCCTTCCCAGTTTAAAACGACCTGCCCTATGTTGTATGATTGTTCCAAATCAATGGCAATCCATTGAGGATCTTCATGAGCTGACTCCCATCTTGATCCGGTATTTTCATCTACAGCCAAGGCTGCATCACCTGTTGAAGCTGTTGCTGTTTTATTAAGAGCCAAATTTTGGCTAAAAGCATTGGTTATGGCTATGCATAGCACCGCCATGAAAAGAGTAATTTTTTTCATAATAAATAAATTTTAGATGATTGGTAGTTTTGATGAATTGACTATTAAAAACAGATTTGAAAGCAGGCATAGGTGTAACTCACTGTGCTTTAACAAACCTTTGTCATTAGCGCATTCAGACTACGAAATCCTTAGCCAATTCATACAAATATTACCTTTGTTAATAGTGATTTTAAGTGTATGTTTTCCTTCTTTTATGGATAGGGGTATGGAAGATGTTTCCCAGATATAGTCCTCAGCTGTATTTTGTAATACATAACTGGTGTTTGCTTTGCCATCAACGTATATGCTGATGACAGCATCTGATTGATTAGCGTGTCTTATATCCAGAGAAAACTCCTTGGTTCTATCTAACTCAATTTGATACTCTACCCACTGATCCGGAAGAAAGTTGTATAGTTCAAGCGATTCATCATTCTGTTCAGACGTAGCTCTTACCATCGGACCACTTACCCAATCTTCGGTATCAACTCCATCTGCTATACTGATAGAACTATAGTGTTCAGCTTCGATGGTTTGTTGCTCTACGTAAAATGTATTTTTATCCTGAGTAGATATCTGATTAAAAATTTTACCCAGTTTTGTTAATTCGGCATCTGCGGAATTTTTTAGCAGAAACATGTATGGAAAATTGTTTTCACTGCCTTCACCTCGTGGAATGAACCAGGCATAGCGGTAAACCATAGGATCGCTTTCCAGGTAATTAAATACATCCGACATATACTTTTGCTGCCCTTCAATGCTAAAATTATCCTCGTTTAGTCCATCCCAGGCACAAAACTCAGTTAACCAAATGGGTTTATCATATTTCTTGAATCGATCGATATACCATTTTACTGCAGATGGGCTGGCCATATAACAATGAATAGAAATGCCGTCGATGTCGTTTATGGGAACCAATTCAAAAAACTCATCCAGCCAATTAATTGGATCATGGTAATTTTCAAGAGTACCATAATTCATGGCCGGAGATATGATTTTAAGACCTAGTTCGTCAGCAATGGATTTAATGTCTACCCATTTTTGAGCCGCCTGCTGAGGTGTCATATTGGCCTGATCGGTTAAGTTTGGTTCATTAAAAGCCAATAGGTATTTACATTCAGGATGCCTGGAGACATATTCGCGAAGTGCATTTTCATCAACACCGTTCCAAGCCATCGGGCAGTAGTCAATCCCATGTTTATTCACCACTTCATCATAAGATGCTATTTGGGCAGGAGCCCAGTTGTACGACCACGACATTCCTTCACTTAATACACGAATATCATCGATAAACTGGAAGCCAAAGGAAACACCTCTTTTTGCACTTCGGTTTTGTTTAACTGGTGTTTTGGGGGTGTAGTCGTTATTACCAACATCAGTACTGCAAGTGGCAGAACAACAAACTAAAGCAATATATATCCAAACAATGTATAAGTATTTCATTAAATAAAATTTAAACTATCAGAGATGACACTTTTTTACAAATGATTATTTGATAACTAATGTCAAGTAATAGAGTGATAAGTGGCGATTTATTTTTGTTATTATAGACCTAACAGGTTATGGAAACCTGTTAGGTTTTATGGATTTGTCATTAAGTAATATTTCATACTTGTGTGTTAGATTTCAATAGCTAATATGTTAGCTTAAAGAAACTTTAACCAATTTATACAACATGCACCATCAGTCAGTTTTAATCGTAATGTTTGCTTGCCGTTGGATAATGGCAAAGAGAAAATAGCTGTATTCCAAATGTAATTCTGAGTTGTATTGCCGAGGCTAATTGTTTTAACCAATTCACCATCAATGCTGATTTCTATTTCGGCATCAATAAAGGTAGCGTAGCGTATTTCTAAATTATAGTTTCTACTCCTATCAGCTTCTATCTGATACTCTACCCACTGGTTTGCATAAAAGTTGTACAGTTCCAGATTTTCATTAGGCGCATCGGTCGTTACTCTTACTTTTGGTCCATTGGTCCAGCCAGTTTCATTGGCACTCTCTGCAATACTTATGGAGCTATAGTGTTCAGCTTCTATTTGTTGTTGCTCCACATAATAAATGCTCTTGTCCTGCGAAGACATTTGAGTATAGATCATACCAAGGTCAGTTAGCTCAACCGGATAAGTATTTTTAAGCAGAGGCATATATGGGAAAGCATCAGGTCCACTGCCTGATCGTGGTATAAACCACGCATAGCGATATACATTTGAGCTGCTCTCTAAATAGTTAAGCGCATCCGACATATATTGTTGTTGGCTTTCGGGAGTCACATGCCCTTCCCAGGCACAAAATTCGGTTAACCAAATGGGTTTATTATATTTTTCGAATCGCTCAATGAATCCTTTTAAAGCAGTTGCATTAGGCATATAACAGTGTACTGAAATACCTTCTATATCATCTATAGGTATTAAAGTGAAGAATTCATCCAGCCAAACAATTGGATCAGAATAGTTAGGTAAGGTACCATAATTCATGGCCGGCGATATGATTTTCAAATTAAGTTCATCAGCTATTTCTTTAACTTGGGGCCATTTTTCAGCAGCTTGTTGAGGCGTCATATTGGCCTGATCTGTTAAATTAGGCTCATTGAATGCCAATAGGTATTCACATTCAGGATGGCGAGAAACATATTCTCTGAGCATATCTTCATTCACACCATTCCAGGCCATAGGGCAGAAGTCAATTTGATGTTCAGTTGTTACATCATCAAAAATAACACCCTGACTATGTCCCCAGTTGTAAGACCAGGAAATTCCAGAAGCCAACGTTGTAACATCTTCAACAAATTGATAATTAAACGCAACACCACGCTTTTCACTTCTCGACTGTTCAACAGGAGTTTTAGGAACGTAAGGTTTCTCACCATCTTCTTCCTTTGTACAAGAAGCGAGAACAGTTATCAATAATCCTATAATTAATGATGCTTGTTTCATCTTTTTAAATTTAAATGCTTGTTTCATGATAACCTACTTTAACTGATACACTTTAACGTAATCTACTTTGTATAATACCGGATTGTCAAACATGCTGTCGTCAACACCCTGAACACCTCCCCACGAACCTCCTATGGCAAGGTTTAGAATAAAAAAGAATCGATCATTAAAAGGCCAATCGCCACTATCTTGAAGTTGTTTGGTTTCTGAGAAGGTGGTTGTTTTTATACCATCTATATACATATGAATCCGATCATAGCCCATAAATTCGTTTTCAACCCATTCCATGGTGATGACATGAAAATCATCAGCTACATTAGTATCAAAAGTTTGATTGGCATGGGCATTTTGACCATTCATGCCGTTTTTATTTAGGGTATGTAATGCACAGTGAAAATTTTTAGGATCATATCCTACATGTTCCATAATGTCAATCTCTCCAGCTCTTGGCCAAGAGCCATATCCCAACATCCAAAAAGCCGGCCATGTTCCTCTGCCTAATGGCACTTTTAAGCGGGCCTCCATTTTACCATACTTAAAGTCTTGTTTATTTTTGGTTATAATACGACCCGAGGTATAACTTTTTCCTGAATAGTCTTCTTTTCGGGCTTCCAGAATTAAGAATCCATCTTCCACACGCACGTTTCCCGGGCGGTCTGTGTAATATTGTAATTCTCCGTTACCACCTCCATTACCATTCACTTCAATGGTCCAGTTATCTGGGTTTAACGCTGTGCCATCAAATTCATCTGACCATACCAATTCGTAGGTTCGTTCAGGAACAGTAATGATGCAACTGGCAGTATATTCTCCCATGGTTGCAGTAATGGTTGCCGTACCACTGGTAAGTGTTGTAACCGTACCCATAAATACAGTAGCTATCGTTTCGTTATCAGAAGACCATACCACAGGTTCACTTGTAACAGGTGCTTCTATTACATTTATATTGGCTTTCTCTCCAACGCTAATAATCAGCTCACTTTGATCAAACCTTAGCTCATTTATAACTTGTTCTTCTTCCTGATCTTTAGAACATGAAATACAGGAGAAATGTACAAGGGCTACTAATATTAAAAAGATGTTCTTCATTACTTAATTATCTAAAATCTGCTGCAAAATGTATTTTATGGGTTTTGGGTGTTTGATTTTGAAAAGAAAAATTGCAGAGAGACCAGTTGTCCCTCTACAATATGTTTATTACAATCTATTCTGCTTTCTTATAGAAGAAAGCTGCATCATAGTCAAGCGTTGTTCCCTGAACACCACCTGCCAAAAATGCAAATACATTTACATCATTAAATGGGTTGTTGTAGAACACACCCAATTCTCTTAATTTGCTTGCAGGGATCTCAACAGAATGCCATTCTCCATCACGGGTAAAGTCAGCATATGGCTCAAATATAACTCCTCCATCATCATAATTATTTGAACCTACGCATATCTTAGCTTCTGATGTTCCATCATTAAATATGAAAAGGTATGAGCTGGTAGGTTGCGTACTTTTTAATCCAATATGGAATACATAATCATCAGGATTATTGTACATATCAGTCATATCGATTTGTGGATAATTAGCATCTACAAAGTATCCGGCACCTGACCAGCCAGCGCCTCCAACAATTAGGCTTACCCAACCTTCTGATTGTCCAAAGAAATTTAAACCGGTAGAAGTTCCGTAGGTCAATGTTTCGTCCCATACATACAAAAACTTATTGGTATCATCCGGACGTACGTCATTAATTACTTTACTTTGAATAGCGCTAAAAGAGATTTCATCTATTTGAATAATAGTGTAATTTGAACCTTTGAGTGAAGCAGGTAAATCTTCCGGATCAATGGTTTTAGGGCTTACTGTAATTTCGCATGTAGATGTAAAAACTCCGTGAGACGCGACCACAGTGGCTTCTCCTGTTTTTAAGGCAGTTACAACCCCGTTGTTTACTGCTGCAACAGAAGGGTCTGATGAACTCCAGCTGATATCGCCGGAAGCACCCGCAGGTTGAAGGGTAGCCACAATAGTTGAAGTAGATTCAACTTCAATGCTAAGGGTTTCTTGATCTACTGAAATTCCGCTAACCTCAATACCCGGATCTTCCTTCTTGTCATCGCTTCCACAACTCGATAAAACTAAGGCAAACAAACTTGCCGCTAACAATAATGATTTTGTTTTCATGTGTTTAATTTTTCTAAGCTTTAATAATCAAGGCATAACTTTACCTCCTGTCAAAAAGAGGCACTCCATTTGAAGGTTTATTTTAGCCCTGATTACTCTAGCTTATAGTTTTAATAATTATTAATAGTTATTTGATTATTTCTTAATACTGAGGATTTTGATCCATGGGATTCAGATCAATTTCCTGACTTGGTATAGGCAATAGCTCGTGCTTGCCTTTGATGAACTCAGCCATGTGGTTTTGAGCCTCTGCTGATTCTGTAGCCTTATAAGCATCCATCACTTCTTTGGCAATTCTCCATCGGCATATGTCGTACCATCGGTGTCCTTCCATAGCCAATTCAACTCGGCGTTCGTGACGAATAGCGTTTCTCAGATCGTCTTTAGTATCTGTATACCCATTGTAATTAGGGAATGCTGGTAAGATGGCTGCATTGCCCTGACGTGCTCTTTGCCTAACTTCCTCCAGTGCTGTTTTTGCATCAGTCAGATTATTGTTTTCGAGGCAAGCCTCAGCATACATTAAAAGCACATCAGCATAACGAATCTCTCTTTTATTGAGCGGTCCTCTTGAAGGATGAGACAGTTCAATGGCGCTGTTATCCGGATTATACATTCCTGTTTTGCGATTCAGATAACGCGATCCCAAATAAATCTCCTGCTCCGGATTCTCTATTTCCTCATCTGTTGGATTGAGTATAGTAGCATCCCTGCGAGGATCATTGATTTCATATTCATCATAGAGGTTTTGAGTGGGCTTATTAAAACCCCATCCGCCACCTAAAAGAGAAGAACGAGATCGGGTTAGGATAATGGTATAGGTACCGCGGGTATAACCGTTTCCACCTTCACCATTGGATCCTCCAAAATCACCAGTTGGGTCCTCTGCATATTGAACTTCAAATACTGATTCTAATCCATTTTCTTCATCCAGGGTGTAATTATCAGCGTAGTTAGCCAATAAACCATATTCGTTGGAACTAATTACACTGTCGCCCCAAATTTCAGCATCGGCATAGTTATGCGTATACAGGTTTACTTTCAACAGCATAGCTTGTGCAGCTCCTTTAGTGGCGCGACCTAAGTCGGTT
>NZ_VCHY01000299.1 GCF_005877885.1 Labilibacter sediminis | reverse complement strand
CTACATCTTTATGACGAGCTCATTGTGATGCAAACTTTGGTGATCAAATTCAGAAGGAACAGCAACGTTTTTTTAAGTGTGGGGTTATTTCCCCAAATGGTATCAAAGGACGATAGCAGTTCTAGATGATAGAAATCTCTTTTACAAGGTTGCTCACACAACAATTTGTGTACTCCAGCAGCAATCCATCCTATCAGTCAAACTCGCCACGCCATTATCCCAGGGGAGTCTGTTCCTTTTTCTCTCTCTTATTTCCTTTATACAACGGGGGCGTTGTATCTTTTAAGTGTGGGGTAGGAGTTGAGTAATGGCGTCAGCAGTTTAAAAACGATTTTTGTAGGCAAATTTAAATATTTTTCATAAAACCAAAACCAGTATTCTTTGACTTATTGTTAAATTGCACTTTTAAGTTGGTAGTGTTAGTAGATCTTAGTTAAATGCGCTGTGTCCATAGTTTCGAAAATTTGAGAGAGATATTGAAAAGTAGAGATTAGGTTGATGTTTTGAAACTTTCAACATATGATGGAGGTTCTCAAATTTTAATCTTTCTAGAGAATTTTTGACCTTAAACAACA
>NZ_VCHY01000298.1 GCF_005877885.1 Labilibacter sediminis | reverse complement strand
GATCCCAAAACACCAGTAGACACCAAAAATTGTAAACGAGACGCAGACACATGACCTAAACGAGAATGCCACAAATAAAAAACAGACGACTTAGGACTCAAATGAAAAGAAGACAAATCGACACTGGAGGCAGCTACATCAGCAGCATGCAACTGCTCCAAAACATAAAGATCTCCCAACCTACGGCCGATCCCAATCACCTTCCGAGACCGAGCATCCTGAACACAACAGAATTCATCAGAAAAGAAAACCCAACAACCAGATTTACATAATTGACTGACCGAAACCAGATTCAAAGCAAGAGTAGGAATAAAATAAACATCAGATAACGAAATGTAAGGGGTAACAATAGAGCCAACACCCTCTACAGACATGGGTGTGGCACTAGCAGACATAACATATATAAGAGAACGAGAAGATAGAGAGGCAAACGATGACCGATGAGGAGACATGTGGTGAGAAGCACCAGAATCCAAAATCCACAAGGATGAAGGAATACCCGAAGTACTGGGAGAAGATAGACCTGAATGAGACATAGAAGCAGACATGGCAGTCGGATTTGTGGCAAAAAACCT
>NZ_VCHY01000297.1 GCF_005877885.1 Labilibacter sediminis | reverse complement strand
AAACACAATAGGGAATAAGGCCCAAGGCCACCTTAACTTAAAAAAATCAGCCGAGGGACACCTTTAGAAGATGAATAGGATATGAATCAAACAGAAAAACTAATTAACTTTTCTGGGGCTTAATGGTAATCAAACTTTACCATTAAACTATACATTCTTTCAACTTTATTTCATTAGTCTTTCTCGTCTTTATCTCTCTCATTCAGAAAGACTTCTGCATTGGATCCAAGAGTCGGTACCTCTGAATCAGCAGGAGATGCAAAAAAATGATTTACCAAAGTCTGATTTGAGAATTCTATTGAGCCCTAAAGCATATCAAAGTCATATCAAATCAAATTATATTGAGCCCTAAATAATACTGTCAATTGATGACAGGAGGGCAATAAAAGAAGAGAAAAGACATTAGGTATATATATATCCGGATTGATCAATACAACATTCCTTTAGTTTTCTGGTATTAAATATTCAAGTAGATTAGATCTCTTCACGTAGATTAGAATATCAATACCGTTATACATTATAATATAAGAAACTGACTCAATTTTGATATTCTAAAAAAATCCCAAAGCATAATAA
>NZ_VCHY01000296.1 GCF_005877885.1 Labilibacter sediminis | reverse complement strand
AAACAATTATTTCACATGCTCAAAGATTAATATCTCGAAATATATCAACTTTCAGTTGCAAACAAATCAAGAAAAGGTTTTAAGACATCAAATGGATCATACCAGAAAAAACCTGGAAACCCAGTTCCTCAAAAATCGTCGGGCGCGGCATACCAGGCAATCAGAAAGATCTGATTGATCTGAATCGAAGTGCGCGCCGCGCCACAGCCTGTGCGCGCCGCGTCAAACGATCAGATGATCCCAAACACGAAATTTTGATTCCAATTCAATTCCAATACATCATCTAAGCCTAGATCTAGCATATGGCAATTGATAAAACACTTTTATTGCAACAGAAACATACAAATCAAGCATATAGATCAAATCAATACAACAAATTATGAACCAGACGCTCTGATACCACTGTTGGGAAACGCATGCAATAACAAACAAATCATAGCGGAAGCGATTTCTATCTAGCATGCAATCCTTAAACCCTAGATCCAAGATTCATAAGATGAAGTAATTGATTAAAACTTGAATGATTACCTCTTGTTCTTCCAGTAATCTCCTTGATTGAGAGCTTGTGATTGCGAG
>NZ_VCHY01000295.1 GCF_005877885.1 Labilibacter sediminis | reverse complement strand
AGGAGAGGAAGACTTTGCGGTGTATAGTGATGCGTCTAAAATGGGTTTGGGTTGCGTTTTGATGCAACGTGGGAAAGTTATTGCTTATGCTTCCCGACAATTAAAAGAGTACGAGAAGAATTACCCAACCCATGACTTGGAGTTAGTTGCGGTAATATTTGCTTTGAAGATATGGCGGCATTATCTATATGGTACTAGATTTCAATTATTTACCGATCACAAGAGTCTCAAATATATATTCAGTCAACAAACATTGAATATGAGACAACAACAAGCAATGGAGCTAATAAAGGATTACAATTGTGAAATATTGTATCATCCTGGGAAGGCAAATGTAGTAGCTGATGCTTTGAGTAGAAAGGCGGGCCATACGAGTATATGCTATGTCATTTCACATACGGCCGTGAAGTTCACTATATGTGACGAGTTGAAGAAATTACAAAGTGAAGCATTGAAGCCGGAAAATATAAAGAAAGAAAGAGTGTTTGGATATGTGAAGCGGTTAGAAGAAGATAAGCAAGGATTAAAAGTATTTAAAAATCGTCTTTGGATTCCAAGACTTGGTGATATAAGAAA
>NZ_VCHY01000293.1 GCF_005877885.1 Labilibacter sediminis | reverse complement strand
TTCTAAAATTACAACCTCAAATTACTATACCCTAACACAATCGTTAATAACACAATCGTAAAAAAGTCTTTAGTCTAGAACTCTCTCTATCATCACAAGGATCTCAATTTTCCATAGTCTTTCCCATACTTCTATTAACCTTTAGTAGAGAAACAAATCAACTATCTTGTATATTTATTCATATCATCATACATGATCATTCTCTTACATCTATACAGTTACATACTTACAAGTCTACTAATCCGTATATAATACATTACACAGTTGCCATCCCCTAAAGTTAGATATACTAAACTTTCACAGTTACTCACACTCTAAACCTGATGTGAGGAATCAATCTTGCTCATTTCATAATCATGATATTTAAAACCATTAACATCATTTCATTCTATAACCATGTATTTACTAGCCTTTGCTGACCATAAAACCATCTTAGTGACTAACACTTCAATTACACTAGATCGAGTCAAATAAATTCATATTTCCAAAATTATTATGGAAAACTTATAATCATTTTACTTATCAAGCCTATAATCTTGACCATCGATCATAACTAGTCTTATCATTTTACTCATCATTC
>NZ_VCHY01000292.1 GCF_005877885.1 Labilibacter sediminis | reverse complement strand
CAAAGTTTTGAATTTGTGACTGACAAAACTTCTCTCAGCGCCACTATCAAATAAGATGCATGCATAAGAGTTGTTGAGAAGGAACGTACCGGTTACCACGGTAGGATCCTCCATCGCTTCTCTGGCTCCCATGGCCAGGACTCTTCCCACACCTCCAGCATTACGATTTTTCAGCTTAGGGCAATCTCTCTTGAAATGCCCAGTTTCCCCACACTCGTAACAAGTACGCCCCACACCAGTGTTGGCAGTCTGTGTGGTCGTTTGGGCCGGTGCCTTGCAGTACCGAACCGTGTGGCCCTTCTTGTTACAATTGGTGCAGTGCATCTCTCGGCACGCATCATGGTGGTGAAAATTGCACTTGTTGCACTTAGGGAGATTTCCAGTGTAGGGTTTCTGAGGTGCTGGTGCGGCAGGTGCGGTGATAGCATGAACTGCCACCGTCTGTGGCTTTTTCTGGGGAACATGGTGTGACTTATCCTTCTTCTTTCCCCAATCTTTCCTCTTGTTGCCTCCTCCCCTAGGGGCATCAGTTTTCTTCTCCATGGTTCCTTGTCTAACGCAGTTGTCAGTCAGCTTCTGT
>NZ_VCHY01000291.1 GCF_005877885.1 Labilibacter sediminis | reverse complement strand
CTTCATGAGCTTTTCCACCTCCTTGACACTTTGGGAATGTATTTGACCGAGTCGTCACAGCTTGTATCATAGTTCGTGTCATAGGACGTGATTGCGATCTTTTCGGACGTACAGATCCAGATTGTCCACAAGTCATTGTAGCAACAATCCGATCTTCGCTTTCTCGCTCCGGTCCTAGTGGCAATTCTTTTCGATTCATCAAGTCATACTCACGCCGACGAGCGTACTCCACTGCTTTAGCAAAAGAAGTAATTTCACGAATGGTCACGAAATCCTTGATCTCGTAACGAAGCCCTTCAACGAAAATATCAATCTTCTCGGCTTCAGTTGGAAGATATCTTGAAGCAAATTGGGCTTTCTCATTAAACACCCTCTCGTACTCACTAACCGTCATCTCATTTTGTTTGAGTTCCATGAACTCCTTCTCCAATCTCCTTTGTATATCCTTGGGACAATATTGCTCTAGAAAACGAGCTTTGAATGCCTCAAAAGGCATATCATCTCTCTCTTGGAGTCCCATGGCTTTCCCCGTGTTGTTCCACCAAGTCAAAGCTTGTTTGGTGAGGAGTGCACCCGCGTAT
>NZ_VCHY01000290.1 GCF_005877885.1 Labilibacter sediminis | reverse complement strand
ACCACTTTATATTTTAAAAAAAACACAAAATAAACTTCAAATTAAACATCAAATTAAATACTAATCAAAATAAAATTTCCAAAAATAAAAAAAAAACATTATTAATTTTTACTCAATAAAATAAAACTAATAATAGCAATTGTCACGAACTTAATGCAAAAACCAATAAACTTAAAAAAACTATAAACTTTAAAAACGAATACTATGAATGAGAAAACAAGGTTACTTCAGGCTCAATGTCAGATAGTTATGAATCACGTGTTTATCTTCCCTTATATTCCAATTTAATTACATAGACATAATTAAGGTGATTAACTTGCAAAGGACAATTTTGGGCACACAATATGTTGATTCAACTAATTGTCTTACTCCCTAGATCTAATTGGATTAGGAACAACTAGTGATTTAGCAATATCGTGTCTTACAATTACCGATTACAACATTAAGCATTCAATCATACAAGTTTAGAATAGTTTATGTGGATTCAACCAATCGTCTTAATTCCTAAACTACTTGAACTAGGAACGATGGGTGAATTGACAATAAACTATCTTAGTTGAAGAATCAAACACTTTTATAAA
>NZ_VCHY01000029.1 GCF_005877885.1 Labilibacter sediminis | reverse complement strand
GCCTGCGCGCCCCTTTACTATCGTGAGTTAAAATGTTTTAAACAGCTATGATATCCTTAACTAAACGACATTGCCCGCTTTATGCATTAGAAAATCTAATACACATTGAAATCACTTCAAAACAAGACACTTTGTTGCTTCACTTCAACTCACCAGTACGATGCTATGCCTCGTTTCAGTAAAGCCTTGTTTTATCGTGCTTTCAATGTTCATAACGAAGTTCTAATACATAATGCGGGTTAAAATAAGATCTTTATTTTTTGAGCTAATATTGACATTATCACAACCTACAATTCTCTGCCAATCTTAAAACCTATTTGTGTTAAATACTCAGGCGTGTTTTCCATGGCATCACTTAATGAATTTGCCATATCTGCAATAGCACAAACCTTGTTGACTTTGCTTTTATTCTTGCCATCTGTTAATTGATTTTGCCCTACCACCAGAATAACATCTTTATGATATTGATGTGCCATATCAATCAATTTACCCACACCTTTTCCCATAAACGACTGGTCATCGACACTCCCCTCTCCTGTAATGAGAACATCACATTTCTTTATATTTTGTTCATAGTTTAGCAGCTCACTCACCATGGAAAACCCGGAAACAACTTTGGTGTCGGGATGCATTAAAAAAGGAAGCAAAGCACCTCCTGCTGCACCACTTCCCTTTACAGATGTCAGCTTTTTGCCACTGTGTTTTTCCAGTAACTGAGCCCACCTCAACAATTGATGATCAAAGTCCTGCATCTGATGTTGCCTGACTCCTTTTTGCGGCCCAAAAACCGCCGCTGCTCCATGCTCACCCAACAAAGGATTTTGCACATCCACCACTACCGTAAAAGCCACCCCTTCTGTTCTTTTCAAAAAACCACTTAAATCGCAACGATGGTATTCAAACAAAGGCGAGCTATTCGGAGGTAACAATGCACCATCTGAATGATAAAACTTACCGCCCAAAGCCTGAACGATACCTGTTCCTCCATCAACCGTTGCACTTCCGCCAAGGGTAAGAATGATTTTTTTATAACCTAAACCAATCAGTTTATCTATCAGTTCACCAGTTCCGTAGGTAGAAGTTTGCATAGGATTCAGCTCTTCAACACTAAGACGCTCAATACCTGATGCCTGAGCCATCTCCACAATAGCAGTTTCATCATCCACAATACCAGCCTGAGCTTTTATATTTCTTCCCAAAGGATCATGAACCTCAAAACTTATTTTCCTGCCCGACAAAGCATCTGTTAAGGTATCCAGCGTACCTTCTCCTCCATCACATAAAGGTGCAGATATAATATCTAACAAAGGATTCCCCTGAAGCAAACCCTTTGTTAAATTTTTATTTATATCAGTGGCTGATAATGAGCCTTTAAATGAATCGGATACCAGGAAAACACGTTTCATTATTCCTATTAAGATTAAAGGATGATGATTTTATGGATGATAAACCTCGTTGCGCACTTTTAAGATTCGCTCCAAACCTTCCTGAATAACAGCCTTAGGCGAACCTATATTTAAACGCTGAAAACCTGCACCTTCAACACCAAACGAAACGCCATCATTAAGTCCCACCTTACCTATTTCCACCATTGCTTTTTTAAGTTTTGCAGGAGATAAATCCCATTTCCTGAAATCTAACCACAGCAAATAAGTAGCCTCGGGCAACACAAAGCCAACCTCCGGCATATGTTCTTTTACAAATGAATCAACCAATAAGGCGTTAGATTCCAAATACGACTTCAAAGATTCTAACCACTCGACGCCATAATTATATGAAGCCGTTAAGGCCACGCCGCCAAAAAGATTACCCATATGCAATTGCAAGGCATTTAATTGCTTATGAAATCTAGATTTTAATTTCTCATCCTCAATAATAGCATAGGCCGTTGATAACCCGGCAACATTAAATGTTTTACTCGGTGCCATACTGGTAATAATCTGACTTTTAAGCTCCGGAAACAAATCAGCCATAATCAAATGCTTATTGCCAAACAAGCACAAATCACTATGTATTTCATCAGAAATGATCATCACCTCATGCTTCAAACAAATTTCAGCAATTCGTTTTAACTCCTCGTATTTCCAGGCTCTACCCACCGGATTATGCGGATTAGAAAATACAAACAGCTTGGTTTTCGGATCACTGGCCTGCTCCTCCAGGCTTTCAAAATCTATGGTATAATAACCTTCAGTTTCTACTAAACTATTCTTTACCAACTCCCTGTTATTATCTCTTACAATGGAATAAAACGGAGGATACACCGGCGTTTGAATAATCACCTTATCACCGGGATTGGTAAATTCGTGAATGGCTACCACAATAGCAGGTAATACACCGGGTGTAAATTCAATACTGCTTTCCTGAATCTCCCACTCATGTTGAGTTTTAAGCCAGTTCACTATAGCACCCGTAAACTTCTCCTCCCTGATGGTATACCCGTAAATATCATGCGCTGCTCTTTCCTGAATAGCTTCAATTACCTTAGGTGGCGCTTTAAAATCCATATCTGCCACCCATAATGGTAACACGTCATTGGTTCCAAAAAAAGCTTCTCTTAACTCTAATTTAAAGGCATCAGTTCCTTCCCTGTCTATTATCTCGTCAAAATCAAATTTCATAGTCATCTGTATTTAAATACAAAAAAAGCATTTAGTACTGAGAATTACACTATCCAAACATTCATTAATCACACCATTTTTATAGGCATAAAAAAACCGATGCCCAAAAGCACCGGTTCATTTCAGAGGTTATTCCTCCTATATTTATTCACTTTGAGATTTATTGAATCTCAACTGTAATATTCTCAACTGTTTCATTCCCTGCTTTATCTGTACAGGTAATTGTTAAAATATATTCTCCGGTATATACATCTCTTGGAATACCCATTGTTCCACTACCATCATCTTTATAATCTGCAGTAAAAATATTTTGATCCAGCGTTTTGGAATTTCCAGATAGAGTAACTGTTTCTGCAGCAGGTTCCCATGGATTATCATCCACACCTGTTGCCGCTTTTAATCCTGCTACCCCTGCTGGTTTCTGATCCTTTAAAGAAAATACCACCTTGCTTAACTCTACATCATCTTCAAATGTTCCCTTATATACAAAAGGTTCTGTCATAGCAATACCCAACCCTTCTGTTGGTGAATCAGTCGAAATAGTTGGTTTTGCCTCATCCACCGGATCTTCCGGTTTAGGATCGCTACCACCTCCACAGGCAGTGAGCATAAAGAAACCAACAGCAAAAAACGAAATCATTTTTGGGAAATAGATTTTCATGTGTTTAATGTTTAGATTAATAAAAAAATGTCTACAAATATATCTAATTTTCTGGCATTACCAAGATTAGTGCCAGCTCTTCACAGGGATTTCGCTTTTAAACCAAAAAAAATATTAAAACCACAAATCTCACGGATTAACACGAATTATTTTCCTTCGGAAAATAAAAATCTGTGCAAATTCGTGTCAATCTGTGGTTGAATATTTTCAAATATCCCATCACTGGTTTAAAGTCGATTTACCTGGCTAACTCTTATAACCTTCAAATATTTTTGTCCCCCCGTCTTTTAATCCTATGGATACTTTCCAACCCAAATCATTTAATAGAGAGACATTCAACAATTTTTGAAAGGTTCCATCCGGCTTTGAGGAATCCCACTTTAACGTTCCTTCAAAACCTACAACCTCTTTCACCCACTGAGCCAGCTCTGCAATGGATAAGTCCTCTCCAACTCCTATATTAATATGGGTATTTTGTATCTCCTTTCTTTCCGGGGACTATAAATCCTTAAAATCTACCTTTTCCATCACATATAAACATGCCTCTGCCATATCATCAGAATGCAAAAATTCACGACGTGGCTTACCTGATCCCCTTAAATCTAATTGAAACACCGACTTGCTGATCTACATTATTGACCTGATAAATTTTCCCAGTACCAGTCAATAGCCTTTTTTAAGCCCTCTTTGACGCTATATTCAGGACTATACCCCAACAACGTTTTCGCTTTATCAATGGAAGCCAGAGAATGAGGCACATCTCCTAAACGCTCTGGTCCGTAATTTATTTTTACATCTCCAATACTTATATCGTAAGGAGATAAAAATTCTTTCAGGTAAGCAATTAACTCATTTAATGAAGTTCGTTCACCAAAAGCAACATTATATACCGTATTCACCGCTTCTTTAGACTCCACTGTTGCCGCCAGTTGATTAGCCTGAACCACATTATCAATAAAAGTAAAGTCACGAGAAAAAGAACCATCACCATTAATTGTTGGTGATTCATGATTGATCAATGATTTAACAAATTTGGGAATAACAGCAGCATAAGCTCCATCAGGATCCTGACGCATCCCAAACACATTAAAATAGCGCAAGCCTATAATTTCCAAATCATAAAGCTTTGCAAATACATCAGCATATAATTCGTTTACATATTTGGTGACAGCATAAGGAGAAAGCGGTTTTCCTATTGTATCTTCAACCTTAGGTAAGGATTCGCTATCACCATAAGTAGAAGAACTGGCTGCATAAACAATTCTTTTTACTCCTGCATCTCTGGCTGCAAGAACGACATTTACAAAACCTGTAATATTTACATCATTTGAAGTTTTAGGATCGTTGATAGAACGTGGAACCGATCCCAATGCTGCCTGATGCAACACTACGTCACACCCTGCAACTGCTTTATCACAATCTTCCCTGTTCCTTATATCTCCTTCTACGAGTTTAAAAGCGGGATTACTTAAAAACGGTTCGATATTGATGCGTTTACCAGTAGCAAAATTATCAAGACAAACAACGTTATTGTTTTGCGTTAGTAACCTCTGTATAAGATTAGAGCCGATAAAACCGGCTCCACCTGTAACTAATACATTTTTATTTTTTAAGATTGCTTTCATACTATATTGTTATATCTAATACCCTCTTTTTAGAGAAGTACCAGATGAGGTTTAAAAGATGCTCAAAATAAGCATCTTTACATCTTCCCGCTAACAATTTATGACCAACACACGGTTATTTAGCGTAATTGATCGCTCTTGTCTCACGAATTACAGTCACCTTAACCTGACCAGGATAAGTCATCTCTGTTTGAATCTTTTTCGCAATTTCGTATGACAATGTTTCAGCATCTTTATCTGTAACTTTCTCACTTCCTACAATCACACGTAGTTCTCTACCTGCCTGAATAGCATATGTTTTTAATACTCCAGGATAATTTAAAGCTAAATTCTCAAGATCTTTTAAACGCTTGATATAAGAATCAACCACTTCTCTGCGAGCACCCGGACGAGCACCTGAAATAGCATCACATACCTGAACGATTGGCGCCATCATTGTAGTCATTTCAATTTCGTCGTGGTGAGCACCAATGGCATTACAAATATCAGCCTTTTCCTTATACTTTTCAGCCAGCTTCATACCAAGGATAGCATGTGGTAATTCCGGCTCCTCATCAGAAACCTTACCAATATCATGTAATAGTCCGGCACGTTTAGCTTTTTTAGGGTTAAGCCCTAACTCACTTGCCATCACAGCACAAAGGTTAGCTGTTTCGCGAGAGTGTTGCAACAGGTTTTGACCGTATGAAGAACGGTACTTCATTTTACCTACCAACTTAATTAATTCAGGATGTAATCCATGAATACCCAGGTCGATAGTTGTTCTCTTACCTGTTTCAATAATTTCTTCTTCTACCTGCTTACGAACTTTGTTCACTACCTCCTCAATACGAGCCGGGTGAATTCGTCCGTCAGTAACTAACTGGTGAAGGGCTAGTCGTGCAATCTCTCTGCGCATAGGATCAAAAGCACTTAAAACGATTGCTTCAGGTGTATCATCCACAATAATTTCTACTCCTGTAGCTGCTTCTAATGCACGAATATTTCTTCCTTCGCGACCAATAATTCTACCTTTAATCTCATCAGAATCGATATGGAAGATCGTTACTGAATTTTCGATGGCATTTTCAGTAGCTACACGTTGTATTGTTTGCAATACAATACGCTTAGACTCCTTATTGGCATTAATCTTAGCCTCATCCATAATATCGTTAATATACGACATGGCTTCTGTTTTAGCCTCTGCCTTTAACGACTCTATCAACTGGCTTTTTGCTTCATCAGCTGTTAAGCCGGAAATAGCTTGTAACTGCTCAACCTGTTGTTTGTGTAGTTTATCCAGATCCTCCGATTTCTTGTCTACCAACTCCAGCTGTCCTTCTAAATTCTCACGGATAACTTCTGTTTCTTTACGCTTACGTGTTAACTCTTCCTGTTTTTGATTAAAAGTAGATTCGCGTTGCTTTAACTTATTCTCGACAACTAAAATTTTGTTATTGCGTGCATTTATCTCTTTTTCGTGATCTGATTTAAGCTGTAAAAACTTCTCTTTAGCTTGAAGGATTTTATCTTTTTTGATTACCTCAGCCTTACTTTCCGCATCCCGAATCACTTTATGACTCGCGGATTTCATGACCTTGCCATATACTATCCACGTCCCCAGAATCCCTAAGACCAGGGCGACAACTCCTATTATTATTTCCATTTCTCTCGTTAATTAAATAAAACAAAACCGCAATCATCAATACCATATAAGGTTTTTAACCCCTACAGTAAAAACAATGCGGATATTATTGATATATATAGAATATTTTACTCTTTTTCAAGTATTTCACTCAATTGATGATCCAGCTCTTTGGCCATTTCAACTATTGGTGATATATCCTGCTTCTCTTCTAACTCCAGCAGTTTAATTACAAACTGCAATGCCGCCATTCCTAAAAAATCCTGTAGATCTTTATCTGAATAGTGTTGTTTATATTGTAAAACTTTATCGTTGATCATTTTAGCTGCCTTTCTGATACGCTCCTCATCCGAACGATCTATCTTTAAAGGATAGTACCTGTCGGCCACATTAACACGTATTGAAAGCTTATCATCCATATGCAACTAATTATCTGTTTAAAAGAGCAATGCATTTATCAATTTCCCGCACAATCTGATTAATTCTAATTTTAGCATTGTGAACGTCTCCACTTGATGCTTCAATCGTTTTAGAAAATTTTAATGTATTGTATTTTTCACTTAACTCAGCAATTTCTCTTGCTGATTCTTCTAATTCCTTAGTCAATTGATCATTCCGGGTCTTTAACAGATCATTATCTGTCTTAACTCCCTTGTAACGGTCAATCAACTGAGTGATTTTATGTTGTAAATTATTTACTATTTGTATATTTTCGTTTGCCATATTTACAAAAATGCCTTACAAAGTTAACATTGCAATTATAAAATAAAAACAAACCCAAAATTTCTTTTTACAAACTCTTTAAGTAATCACAGATACTTTCTATAAATAAGTATTTTACACATCAAAAAAAGTTTAAATTGCTACGTTTTGCCACATAACAGAATTAAGCATGTAAAGAACATATAATGGGCATGTATTGTTTGTATTTGTATAAAAAATTTATTCTTATTCATAAAAAGTAATGACAAAAAACACAGCATACACACTTCTAATAAGCCTACTGCTAAGCTCTTTATCATATCACAGCTTTGCCCAACAAAACAATGTTGCTGATTTTTCTTTTCCTATAGATACCACCCCTGTGGTAAGTGGTTCTTTTGCTGAATTAAGAAGCAATCATTTTCATTCGGGAATAGATTTATCTACTAATGGAAAAACCGGATTACCCATAAAAAGTATGGAGCAAGGTGTTATTTCACGTATTAAAGTTTCTCCTGTTGGTTATGGATATGCTGTATACATTAAGCACCCTAACGGATACACTTCTGTGTATGGTCATTTAAGAAATTACTCCTCTAAAATTGATTCTATCATTACAAAGGCACAATACGAAAAGGAAAGCTTTGCTATTGATTACTTTCCTTCTGAAGAAATTAATATTGAAAAAGATGAGATAATAGGTTACTCAGGTAATTCGGGCAGTTCGGGAGGACCACACTTACATTACGAAATCAGAGATACACAAACAGAAGAACCTGTTAATCCATTCTTTTTTCAATCCATAATTAAAGATAACATCCGCCCAAAACTTCTAAACGTAAGGCTTTACCCTTTATCAGGCGAAAGCTCAATTAACGGGCAAAACGCCCCTAAAAACTACCCCATCGTGTTTTATGACGGTGAGTATCACTTAAAAAGCAATCCTAAAATATATGCCACCGGAAAAATTGGTGTAGCCATAGAAATGCTTGATTATATGAGTGGATCATGGAAGAAATGCGGGGTTTATAAATTAGATATGTATACTAACAACAAGCTGTGGTATGGATGGGAACTTAAACGCTTTTCTTTTGCCGAATCACGATATATAAACAGCCATATCGATTATGCCTACAAACAAACACATGGCAAAAGGTTTGAAAAGTGCTTTCGTGATCCCAACAATAACTTAAGTATCTATAATGATATCAAAAATGAAGGTATCATTCAAATGGACTCAACCATTAAAGTTTCTATTATTGCAGCTGATGCCGCAGCAAACACCTCAAAACTTAGTTTTAAAATATTAAAAGGAAAACATGTTGCCTTGCCGCAATCGCCTCCCCAATTTGATAAGGCCAATTATTTATGGAATCAGGAAAACACCTTTGAAAACCAGTTCGTAAAATGTGTTATTCCTAAAGGAGCCTTATATAAAGATATTCCATTTGATTTTTCAGAATCGCAATACAACCAGCTACCGGTTTACGTCATTGGAAGCAAGAAGATCCCTTTACACAAGTCCATGAAATTAACAATTAAGATTCCTGAAGAACTGATAAAATACGGAAACAAACTTACCTTGGCAACCCTTAACGGATCCGATAAAAAGTACTATGCCGGAGGAGTGATCAAACAAAACTCCATTGAATTATATACCAGATATTTTGGCAAATACACTTTTACCGTAGATTCCATAGCTCCCAGCATAAAACCATCCATTAACATAAACGGACAAAAATTAAACAGCAATTCTAAAATTTACTTTAAAGTTATAGATGAATTTTCCGGAATAAAATCGATCAACGGATATTTAAATGGCAAATGGACCCTGTTTGAATACGATGCAAAAACTAACAAACTCACTTGTCCGTTAGCAAAAGCTCCTGTAAAGAAAGGACCCGTTAAATTAAAACTTATTGTAACCGACAATTGTGACAATACGCAAACATATCAAAGTCATTTTACACTATAAAATATCATCTTTTAGCTCACTTTTTCAACTTATATTTAAGTGCTTTAAAAAATATTAATTTTAAAATTTCACATTCAAGAATATTCAATCAATTAAATATCACATTTATGAGCAAAATAAAATTTGCAATCGCACTACTGCTGGTCTTTAGTTTCATATCCCCCAAATTGAGCAAGGCCTGCACCAACTTTTTGGTTACTAAAAATGCATCTCTCGACGGATCAACAATAATTTCGTATGCAGCAGATTCTCATGATTTATATGGTGAACTTTATTATTGGCCCGGACAAACATGGCCTGAAGGTTCCATGTTGGATATCCATGAATGGGATACCGGAAAATATTTGGGACAGATAAAACAGGTAAGCAAGACTTACACGGTAATTGGTAACATTAATGAGCATCAGGTAGCCATTGGAGAAACCACTTTTGGCGGAAGAAAAGAACTGGTTGACACCACCGGAATCATGGACTATGGGAGCTTAATATATGTTGCGCTGCAAAGATCTCGAACTGCTCGTGAAGCTATTAAAACTATGACCGACTTAGTAGCAGAATACGGATATTACAGTTCTGGCGAATCCTTTTCCATAGCGGATCCTAACGAAGTTTGGATAATGGAAATGATTGGTAAAGGTGTAGGTAATAAAGGTGCGGTTTGGGTAGCCCGACAAATCCCCAACGGCATGGTATCCGGACACGCCAACCAGGCTCGTATCACTACTTTCCCTTTAAAAGACAAAGAAAATACTTTATTTTCTGAAGATATAATCACATTTGCCAAAGCACAAGGTTACTACGAAGGCAAAGACAAAGATTTTAGCTTTGCTGATGCCTATGCTCCTTTGGATTATGGTGCTTTACGTTTTTGCGAGGCACGCGTATGGTCAGGTTTTAGGTTAATGAATCCTGAAATGGAAAAATACGAACCATACGTAAAAGGAGAATCTTCTGAAAGATTGCCTCTATGGATTAAACCCGCTAAAAAAATATCGTATCGTGACATCCAAAATATAATGCGCGACCACTTCGAAGGTACTTCGATGGATATGACTCAGGATGTGGGTGCCGGAGCTTTTAAAAAGCCTTACCGTTTTCGTCCGTTAACATGGGAAGTTGATGGAGAAGAATACTTTAATGAACGTGCCATTGCCACACAACAAACCGGTTTTTCTTTTGTCGCACAGCTACGAAGCTGGCTTGACAATCCAATTGGTGGTATTTTATGGTTTGGTGTTGATGATGCTGCAAGTTCGGTTTACGTACCTATTTATTGCGGAATTAACCAAATTCCGGAAGAGTTTGCAGTAGGAAACGGTAACCTTATAGAGTTTTCATGGACTTCGGCTTTTTGGGTATTTAACTGGGTTTCGAATCAGGCTTATGCCAGATACAATTTCATGATTGAAGATATTAAAAAGGTTCAATCGAAACTTGAAGATAAATTCGCTGCCAATATGCCTGCAATAGAGCAAGCAGCCAAAAACCTATACGATCAGGATCCACAGCTGGCTAAAGATTTCTTAACAGATTATTCTTTAAACCAAACCTCTATCACTGTTAGCGAATGGAAAAAGCTTGGTGAGTTTTTAATGATTAAGTATTTAGATGGTAACCTTCATCGAGAAGAAAACGGAGTTTTCTTAAAAAGCCCCCACGGTTTACCCGTTAATGCAGAATTCCCTGGTTACGACGAACAACATTACAAACAAATTGCTGAAGAAACTGGTGACAAACTAAAAATGAAAAAGCTGGAGGGTGAGGAAGATACCGGACATTAGGAAATAAATAACATACAAACAGAAAGAGGCCGTAAAAACTTACGGCCTCTTTCTGTTTATCTTGCTTTTATTAAAATTTAATTTTACAATCGGGTAATAACTTCTGAATCTTATCCAATTCACCATCATTAAGCGGATTACCTTTAAGGATTAAAGTATTCAACTCCTTTAGCTCACCAAGTTCAACAGGTAATACTGCCAATTGATTCTTACTCATATCCAGCCTTTTCAGATTGACCAAATTCTTGATATCAGTGGGAATGGTTTTAATATGATTATTCTTTAAAGTAAGCTGATTCAACTGTGTTAATTCGCATACCTCTACAGGAAACTCTTCAAGTTTCTTCATAGCTTCTTTCATTTCCGCAAGTGTGGTCATCATCCCTGTTAATGAAGGAAGTACCAACATATACCCCTGCGTTGCACTATGCACCATTTTTTCCTCATATGGATTTATTTTACCTGAGGCCACACCTTCAGCATGTGTCTTTTTTATATCCGCAATTTGGTTTTTCATTTCCTCACCACTAAAAACCTTATAATCCGATTTAAACGCTGCATAAGCACCAATTCCCCTATTAATAACCTTCACTTCACCACTATTAATAACAACCTCAGCATCTTTATTCATATCAAAGCTTTTCTTTTGCTTATAAAAACGACTATTCAGCTGCTCCCATATCACTGTACTGTTGTTAGAAGTACTTGGATATAATTTTAAAGCAGATTGAATATTATCCATAGCTGCATCATAATCCAATAAATAAGCATATGCCAATGCGATATTTTTATATAACCGTCCTCCTACTCTTTTATTGATCTTTGCCTTCCTGTTATTTGCATCCAGCTCTGCTAATGTTTTTTCCCAAACCGCAATAGCCTCTTTAAGCTTATCTTTACCCTGCTGGTTATTGTAATTATTGTTCAGCAACTGATATCCTTCAACAGCAGTGTTGGCGGCCATTTGCAATTCTGAGTAATCAAATTCTTTATTTGTTTTTACGTAATGTACCTCAATCTCCTCGGGCTTATAATAAAAAGAGATCGACTTATTCACAAAATCCTGTGCTCTGTTATACATAGCATCATATACTTCATTTTTAAGTATGGAGTCATTTTTAGCATGCATCTTCTTATAAGCACTTTCCAGAATGGCTTCCATAAAATAACATTCATTTTTACCAAATTCGTCCACGCCTTCGCCCTTCGTCTCCGAAATTTTGGCATATATCATATCGCCATTTGCATTTGATATTTTTATGACCCCTTCGGGTGAAGTATATTTAATTCTATAATAGAAGGTTTCTAATGCCTTGGCATCTTTAATACTAGCCCCCTTTGCTTTACAAAGATTTGCTGACTTAGCAACACTCTTAGCCCCCATCTTTACCTCACTATGTGCAAATTCAACCACCAAATTATCGAAATCAATATTTTCAACGGGAATTTTAGGATACTCCAAGTACGATGTTTTCACATCTAACTCTTTAATATTTTGGGCATTTAAACAAGCACCTGTAAGCAACATCAATGATAAAAAGTATAGCTTCTTCATTATATAAATTTTAGTTAAGAACTACTTTTACTCATGCCCTGTTATAAAGTTTCGAAATTCTGCTTCATCACCATTTTATAAACTGATGGACACTATTATTCAAAAATTCCTAACATAGCTGATATCAATTCAATTAACTACTCTATATATTCACAATGCACATTTGTGTATTCTATTTGCAGTTTTTAGCATTTCCCGGCTGCCATGCGCTCTATACTTTTGTTATATCATAATTTTAAAACTTATAAAAATGAAAAATGATTTAACACACGGAGTATTGGCTGGTCTTTTGGCCGGGATAGCATCAGTATTATTTTTAAACGTATACTCCTCAAACCTGGAGGTAGATTTTTCGGCTGTTGCCAAACCAGTTATGATTATCATTAGCTCCATTATAGGAACAGTTCTGGCATCAGTAGGATATTTTTTATACAAAAAAATAAAATGGTTTAGTCGCCAGGCAGACCTTATCTTTAATATTGTATTCTTTATCTTATCTTTTTTATCTATTTATGGAACTTTTAGTGCTCCCCTACCACCAAACACTCTTAAACCGGAATTATTTAGCGGATTAACCATCCCCATGCATTTTTTTCCAATGCTATTTTGGTTGGTTGTGAAACCACATTTTGCATCAAAGAAAATTCAAAACTAAAAGCTCAACCAACAAATAGCTATGCGATTATCAATTATTATAAGCATTCCGTTATTGCTAGTCTTTAACGGATGCTTTTCTCAACAAAAACAAAAAGCAAAAATGATTACTTATACAAGCAAAACCGTGAAAGTAGAATTCTATCATGATGTATTATGTGCATGGTGCTATGCCCTATCGCCAAGAGTTAGAAAACTGGCAGCCAATCATCCTGAAGTAAAAGTTATACACCGCAGCTTTGCCTTATCACCAAATAAAGAACGAATATCCGAAGTGTTTGGTAGCAAACAGGAAGGCAAACGGCAAATTATGCAGCACTGGAAAGCAGCCAATGAAAATGATGATGATCATAGAATCAATACAGATCTAATGGAACAAAAAGAGTTTGATTACCCTTATTCCATGCCTGCTTTAATGGCTTGTAAAGCTGCTGCCTTTCAAGGTGGAGAGAAAGCTCATTGGGACTATTTTGATGCCGTACAGAAGGCTCACTTAACCGATTGTTTAAACATTAATGATCCAAAAGTTCTCATAACTATAGCGAAATCCATAAACCTGAACATAGAGAGGTTTAAAGCCGATTTTGAGAGTAAACGAGCAAAAGAAGCTGTAGAGTCAGATATGAAAGACATTCATATTAATGGTATCAATAGTGTTCCTACAATTGTAGTTAATGGTAAATACAAAATTAGTGGAGCCGTATCTTATCACAAATTAGAAGAGACTTTACAAAAGGTATTATTTGAAGGCCAAGAATAAGCGTTATCTTTACTGCCTTTTAAAATATAAAAATGAAAAAGGCAGTAATATTATGGACTGGAGGCAAGGATTGTGCCTTGGCATTATTTAATTCTATTGGAAAATTCGCAATAGATCGTTTAGTTACATTTGTTCCGGAAAACCACACTAAGTTTTTTGCTCACTCTTTGGTAATTATGAAAGCCCAAGCCCAAAGTATGGGTTTGCCTATTGACTTTGTAACCATTAAAGAGCCTTTTGACCTGAGCTACAGAGAGGCCATGATAGATATCAAAAAAAGCAATATTGATACCATCATAACAGGAGATATTTCAACAGTAAACGATTATCCCAATTGGATTAGAGAATGCGCCAGTGGTATCATTGATGTTCATACTCCACTTTGGAAAAAAGAAAGAGAAGAGCTGCTTAAAACCATAAATCCCAATCATTTTAAGATTATCTGTTCGCTGTCATATAAAAAACATTTTTCACAAACCATTACCGGTAAAATTTTAGATACAGATCTTATCAACGAACTTCTTATCATGCAGGCAGAAAATAAAATTGATGCCTCCGGAGAAAATGGAGAATACCATAGTATGGTTCTCTCTGCTCCTTTTTTCAAATACGATATAGAACTAACTGAAACCGAAGTAGAAGATCATAATGATTTCTTTTATCTAAACATCAAAAAGATTGAACAGAAAGAGAACCCAAATTACAGTATAAAAATTTCATAAGCTTTACAAAAGTCAGGTTCCCCACCTAAACCCAGCACACTCTATGATTCAAGACATATACCCACATCAGTTTAGCAATAAATATATTGCAGGCAGTCAAATAAATGAAAACGATTACATCTTTCACTTTAAGGGTATATCTTTGTTGCTAAAGCAAAACAAACAAGGTTTTGAATTCCCCCGAAAGAAAGATCTGAAACAATGTGATTCTGAAGGCATCTTTCTTTTTTCACTAAACGATACACGATGCTTTCTAATTTGGGATTGTCAGGCTATAGATCATACTGACTTAGCATATCATGAAGCCAACTCCCTAACCACAAAATCACAAGCCGAAATTGACTGGTGTAGTGCTGTAGCTCTTCATCTGAAAAATTGGTATGAGCAACATAAATATTGTGGCAAATGCGGATCACGTAACCAATTGAGCAATACAGAAAGAGCCATTGAATGCACATCCTGCCAGCATATTTTATACCCCAATATCTCTCCTGCTATTATTGTGGCCATCATAAGTGATGATAAAATATTATTGGCGAGAGGAGCTAACTGGACAAATGGAATGTTTTCGCTCGTGGCAGGTTATGTGGATATTGGCGAAACCATTGAAAATGCAGTAAAAAGAGAGGTTAAAGAAGAAGTGGGGGTTGATATTAAGAACATCCGCTATTATAAGAGTCAGCCCTGGCCTTTCTCCGGATCAATGATGATTGGGTTTATTGCTGAAGCAGATAGCAAACAAACCATAAATATCGACCAACATGAAATTGCTGAAGCAGCATGGTATACACGTGACAATTTACCAACCATTCCTCCACAAAGAAGCATTGCCGGAGAAATCATTAAAAAGTTTGCTCACAAAGAATTATAGCTTCAACCCGCTTTATGCATTAGAAAATCTATTATACATTGAAATCACTTCAAAACAAGACACTTTGTTGCTTCACTTCAACTCACCAGAACGATGCTATGCCTCGTTTCAGTAAAGCCTTGTTTTACCAGCCTGCCGGCTGGCAGGTCGTGATTTCAACGTTCATGACGAAGTTCTAATACATAATACGGGTTCAACTCTAAAATAACAGAGCAAAACCAACTTTATAAAAATAAAAAACGAGGCTATCTTCATTTCTGAATACAGCCTCGTTTAAATTTTTATATCTCAATCCTAAAATAAAATAGGAATATTTGCCTGTTTACACTCTTCAATCATTTCTTCAGGCCAAATACTGGTTTGAATTTCACCAATATGTGCCTTTCTTAAATAGAACATACATAAACGCGATTGCCCGATTCCACCACCAACGGTTAATGGTAATTTATCTTCAAGCAACATTTTATGCCACATCAATTCTTTTCTATCTTCTTCTCCTTCAACGGCCAACTGCTCCAATAAAGCTTTTTTATCTACACGAATACCCATCGACGAAATTTCAAAGGCTTGTTCAAGAACAGGATTCCACAGCACGATATCTCCATTTAACCCTTTTTGTCCATTTCCTGTTTCAGTACTCCAGTCGTCATAATCAGGAGCTCTGCCATCGTGTTTCTTACCTTCAGGAAGTTGAGCGCCAATACCAATCACGAAAATAGCACCATACTTCTTAGCAGCTTCCGTTTCTCTTTCACTTGGCGAAAGATCCGGATACTGTTCAGCTAACTCCTGTGTATGAATAAACTTAATATCTTCAGGTAAAACAGGCTTTATTTGAGGGTAACGCTCGTATACGATGTACTCTACTCGTTTAAGAATACTATATAACTTGGTTACAACATATTTTAAGAAGTCAATATTTCTTTCTTCTTTAGTTACAACTCTTTCCCAATCCCACTGATCTACATAAATAGAGTGCAGGTTACTAAATACCTCATCCGGACGCAAAGCATTCATATCGGTATAAATTCCATAACCTGGTTCTATAGATAATTCTGCCAAGGCTAATCTTTTCCACTTTGCCAATGAATGCACAATTTCAGCCTGGGCCTCACCCATTTCTTTGATAGGAAAACTTACCGGACGCTCAATACCATTAAGATCATCATTAATTCCCGTTCCTTTTTTCACAAACAATGGAGCAGTAATTCTTCTTAGCCTTAATTCAGATGATAAATTAAGTTGAAAAAAATCCTTAACCAACTTAATGGCTTGTTCGGTTTCTTGTAAATCTAATAAAGGAGAATAGCCCTTAGGTATTTTTAATTTATAACTCATTATGGTGATTTTTAATTATTTTTTAAGCAATAAGCTGCTTTATTTTATCAATTCGAACAAATTTGCAACAAAATATATGAAATTCAAAACATTGCTTTCTTAAAATTTAATCAAAAACAACACCTATAAATAACAGCTGACCACAACCTTTTAAACACCTCACCTAAAAGTATATTAAAATAATGTTGAGACCCTATTTAAAACAGCACACAACTCATCCGAAATTGCTTAACTTTACTAACTACCCTCTCTACAGATGGGTAGCCCTGAAATTTTCGTTTTACTTCGAACCCATCATATATAGGCCTGAGAAGGTAGATATTTATAACAAAAGAAAAATAATCCCACCTCAACAATCACAAAAAGAATAAATACTCATAAAGAGATCCAGGCATTTCTAAAACATTACCCGGTCACTAATATCAATACAGCTATAACTTGATTACTTTATGCATAGTTTGATGCATATCGCTTAAACTAGTCACCTGCAAAAAGTAGATGCCTGCCGGTAAACCTGTCAATGAAATTCGAGTTCCTGAAACTGCTCCTTTTCCCATCATCACAAGCTTACCCATACCATCAAACAATTTGTAATTCATACTATTCTTTCCTGCATTAGATATATAAACATTATCTGAAGCAGGATTGGGATAAATCATAACATCGTTCACACTATACTTTTCGGTACCAATAGAAGAAGGTATGTTATTGATTCGGGAAATCGTTTGTTGATTTACGATTCTCTTTTCAAATGATTGATAGCTGATATCCACTGCAGCGCCAACTGTTATCACATCAACACTGTTATTAAAATAATGAGTAGCACCAAACGACATTGAATTTCCAGAGGTAACTACTTTTTGGTAACTATCACCATAATTAAATCCCACATGCGGGTAGA
This sequence comes from Labilibacter sediminis, assembly GCF_005877885.1. Classification (GTDB taxonomy): domain Bacteria; phylum Bacteroidota; class Bacteroidia; order Bacteroidales; family Marinilabiliaceae; genus Saccharicrinis; species Saccharicrinis sediminis. Next base: position 38,567 of record NZ_VCHY01000029.1, on the reverse strand, counting down.
ATATATAATCCATACTAGAACCAATCTGAAATTCTGTACTTTTCTCTAGTTGATAATCTACCTCTACATAACCATCCTGCCAGGGATCATCATTTACTATACCTACATCTATAGTGGGCATAGAAACACCTGAAGGTGCAATAAGTATGGATTTACTCTCTTGTTTAATCAGATTGTGGTCTTCATTATAACAATTAAATACCAAATGAACATCCAATATTTCCTGCGTATCTATAATCAACTCTCCTAAATAGTAATCACTTTCAAAATCTATTTGATAAATGACTTCATCATCAAGCACTACTTCCGTCCTTTTTATAGTATCTGAAGCAAATATCTCAAGTGGTACTACGGGGTTATAAATCCCTGAAGACTTCGGCTCCGTTATAATGGCCGATTGAAAATCATGAATAGCATTCCAAGCTTGTCGCACCACACCTTCATTATCCGATAAATCTGCATATTCAACCAAGCCAAACCATTCTTCGGCCGCATCATCATGCACATATTCATTTCCTGCTTTCCACCATCCATCGCTATAATTAAAAATACACGAGCCGGCTGCACCACCATTCACCAAGGCTTTATACATATAGATATCACCTTCTTCCTGCTGCTGATCACTGTTGCCTCCATACCCCCAATTTCCCTCTCCTGAAGGAGAAACAGACAAGCCATACTCGGTAATAATGAGCGGTCCTCCTGACTTATTAAGTTGCCCCAGGTAATACACAAAATCCTGATATTGATGCAGGTAATTCACCGTTACAGGATTATAGATATAGGCGTTATATGCGCTAAAATCAAAAATATCAGAATCGATATATGTTCCGTTACTGGTATTAGAAATACTAACCGGGTGGCCGGGATGTTGAATATGAATAATGTCGATGAGTTCCTGCCACAGGGAAACCGTTGCGTTATAGCCTGCTCCTGCCACAGTTTCAGGCAAGGGTTCATTCATGATTAAATAGGCAATGATGTTATTGTAATTTTTCGAATAGCTTAACACATTCTCGACAATACTCCTGGCATTATTTACAAATGCTTCATCAGCAAAATCACCATGAGGATCGATCCATATCCCCATGATAATTTTAATATCGTACTGACTTAAAACTTCGAGTTCCTGCCGGGTAAAAGGTGCCCAGGTTCTGATAGTATTATACCCTCCGCTTAAAATTCGTTGGATATCAAAATGAATCTGATCAGGATTATATGTCTTTTCCCATGGAACCTCTCCAGGCAATGCACCTAACTCATAACCTATCCCTTTCACAAAAAACTTTTGTCCATCGATATAAAAGAAATTGTTTTTGAGTTCTATTGTTTGGGAAATAGCCACGAATGGTAATAACATAAATCCTATGACTATATTGAATACTTTAATCATTCTTTTGCTTTTATTCTTCATTTGTAAGGATTTAACCCGCTTTATGCATTAGAAAATCTATTACACATTGAAATCACTTCAAAACAAGACACTTTGTTTCTTCACTTCAACTCACCAGAACGATGCTATGCCTCATTTCAGTAAAGCCTTGTTTTATCGTGCTTTCAATGTTCATGACGAAGTTCTAATACATAATGCGGGTTTAATGATAAACCATCAGATTATACCTACCTCATAAAGTTATCGTTTAAAAATTAATAAATTATAATATTGGCAGTTTAGGACAAAAAACTACAATTCATCCAAACCAATTTCTTTCAATAACGCCATAAATCCCGGGTCATTTTCAAGCTTTTTAAAATCGGCACTATACCTAAACCAATCTGGTCTAACAATGTCAGACTCTACATATCTCCTTAAATAAACCATAACAGAGTCCCATTCGTTGTTTAATGAAAATAGCTCGGCTATGAATCGATTATCAATAACTGCATTTGAATAATTAAAATAATTTTCTGTAACCTGCCTGTGAATAACCCATTCGACAATCCCTTCAATTCCCTTGTTAGCATAAATATTACCTAACAGCTTTTCCGAATTCAAATCAGGTTCCTTTATATATATGAGTTTTTGCAATTCAGTAACAGCCTCTACTTCACTTCCTTGCCTAATATGTATTTTAAAGTTTAACCATAGCTGTAATATATTTTGTTTCTCAATTTCAAATACTTTTTCGCCATCTCTTAATGCCCTTGAATACTCTCCCGTATGATAATAATAGAGCGATCGAATATGATACATGATTAAAGAGTTTGGATTTAGCTCAATGGCAATATCAATCTGCCTTATAGCATCTTCATAATTACCAAGCACTCTTTGATATTCTGAATAATATTGATAAGCCGAAGCATAACTGGGACGGAGCTTAATAGCCATCTTTAGTTCCTGCTCTGCCTTTTCCCAGTTCCAATCATACCAGGTAGCAATACAACCAAGAGTAGCATGAGCCTCTGCGAGATTACTATTAATGCTTAGAGCTATATTTGCATATTCTTTACTTTTTTCCCAACCTTCTACCCAAGAGTACCAACCATAAAAAGCAAGAATATGGTAGGCATCTGCTAAACCTGCATAGGCCAAACTATAATTTGAATCTTGTATTAGTGCTTGATTAAAATACTCAATGCTTTTTTTCACATCCTGTTCTGTTCTTCTATGCCAAAAATAACGTCCTTTTAAGTAAAGACTATAAGCCTCCATATTTTTTGTATATGTCTTTTCAATCTCTTCTTTTTCTTCCGGAGAAAGAACGGTATTTAATTCCGTTGCTACCTGCCTGGCTATTTCACTTTGTACATTAAAAATTTCCACAAATTCCCTTGTAAAACTTTCAGACCATAGATGTTGATCCCTTTGTGCATCAATAAGCTGAACGAATATTTTAACATTATTCTCACTCTTTTGCACACTACCTTCTATAACATGGGAAACCCTGAGCTCCTTTGCTATTTGAGATACAGATTTATCACTTCCTCTGTATTTTTCTGAGGAAGTACGTGAGATAACTTTTAATCCTTCAATACCGGAAAGGTTGATCAATAATTCTTCCATCATGCCATCTACGAAATATTGATTTGTAACATCCTCACTAAGATTTTTAAAAGGTAGTACCGCTATGGATTTTTGATTGGGTTCGGATAATGACACCCATAAATATACACCAATTGTAATGCATAATATGATGAAAGATATAATCAGTATTTCTTGCTTGGCGAAGAGTTTTTTTGAATAATCAAGCTTACTTACTTTGGGATCCGAATCAATTAAACTAACTGTGCGATCAGTTATCATTCCTTTTTTTACATCCCCGGGTGATACATTAAAATATTTTTTAAATACTTTATTAAAATAACTGGGACTCTTAAAACCAACCTTATAGGCTGTTTCCGATACGGTTGCACTATTATCTTCCAAAATAGATTTCGCATTCAGCAACCTACTCCTGGTAATATGTTCACTGGCACTTTTACCCGTGAGTTTTATCAACTTTCTATGCAACATCGATCGGCTTAAACCAACCGAATTAGCCAGATCTTCCACTGAAAAGTTCTCATTATCGAGATTATCTTTGATAACCTGATGAACCTTAGTAAGGAATTGATCTTCTATGGAAGGTTGAGTACCCATTACATTAAGGAATAATATCCAATGAAATTTAATTGCAATAAAGGTACGATGAGGATCATGCCTATGGCAATACTATATAACACTCATATTTTATTACACTACTATTATAAATTTGAATCAAGGGTTAACTTTAATTATTCACACTCCTAAATATCAAGGGTTTCACCCCTAAAACCCTGACTTACTTTATTCACCAGATTATGCTTTTGGCGTTCATGATTGACGCTTCGCTATAATTCTTAGCTTGATCTAAGAAAGTAAGCAAAGAAGATCAAGACTGCGCCTGCTTCGCTATGAAAAACTACGGTTCTTTTATCTAAATCGCTTAAACTCGCACCCTCCTATCGTCGGGCACTCAAACAAAAGCAATTTCACGATAAAACAACCTTGTTTTTATGCTCATCAGACAAGGTCAGGAGATAAACAAGACGGTTTGCACATTATAAATACAAATTTCAACTATTGATTTGCATTATAAATGAATAAACATTAATACCCTCCCATGTTCATTCTATTTAATAATTCAAGAAAACGTGGTTCATTACGGAGGGACTTAAAATCGGGGTCATATTTTATAGAAGGCAAATTTAACTCACGTGCTTTATAAGCTTTTTCAAGATAGTCCAATGCAGCACTCTTTTCATTAATCCATACATAGTCTTTGGCTATACCTTTGTTTGGTGTATCATCTTTTTTCAACCTTAATTTGATACGCAATTGAATTACTCCTTTTATACCTGATTTTTTATAAATATCCATAAGGTTAACAGAATCATTTTCAAGGGCTTTTTGAATATATGTTTGTTCTTGCAATATTTCTATAACTTTTAAGTCATTGCTTTGCTGCATATACATAGGAATATATATCCAATCTAATGGAATACGGTCTTTTTCCAACTCATTAACTTGTTCTGCTACTTCGAATGCTTCACTGAATTTTTGTTGGCCTATATAATACCAAAAACTTAACCAGTGCATTATTATAGCATGAGGATTAAGCTCAATGGCGCGGTTTATGTGTTTTCTCGACTCATATTTTTCACCCATTATATGCAGGTACTCAGAATAATATTGATGTGCCGTTGCATAATTTGGATTAAGCGCTAAAGCCAGTTTCAACTCTTTTTCTGCATTTTCCCAATCCCAATCATGAAACATCATAATAATACCTAAGGTAGCATGAGCTTCAGATAAACTCTCATCTATGGTGAGTGCTTTTTCCGCAAATTCTTTTCCTTTAATAAAACCTTCCGCCTGGGGATACCACCCCCACCACGCAAGAATCTGATAAGCATCTGCCAAACCCGCATAGGCCAAACTATAATTTGGATCTTTTACAAGCGCTTGATTAAAATAATCAATGCTTTTTTTTACATCCATTTCGGTTCTTCGATGCCAGAAAAATCGACCTTTTAAATACAGGTTATATGCCTCCAAATTCTGCGTATGTGTCTTGTCCATCTCTTCTGCTTCCTCAGGAGAAAGAACAGTATTCAGCTTGGTAGCTACCTGTTTGGCTACTTCACTTTGTACATTAAAAATTTCTACTAATTTTCTTGTATAGCTCTCTGACCAAACATGCTGGTCCTTTCGAGCATCGATAAGTTGTATAAAAATTTTAGCGTCATTGTCATTCTTTTGCACACTACCTTCTATAATATGGGAAACCCTGAGTTCCTTTGCTATCTGAGGTACAGATTTATCACTTCCTCTGTATTTTTCTGAGGATGTACGTGAAATAACTTTTAATCCTTCAATGCCGGAAAGGTTGATCAATAATTCCTCCATCATGCCATCTACGAAATATTGATTTGTAACATCCTCACTAAGATTTTTAAAAGGAAGTACTGCTATGGATTTTTGAGTAGGCTCGGACAATGAGATCCACATATAAGTACCAACACCTATAAATAATATGATGAAAAATATAATCAGTATTTCTTGTTTGATGAAGAGTTTTTTTGAATAATCAAGCTTTGTTCCTTTGGGATCCAAATCAATTAAACCAACTGTGCGATCAGTTATCATTCCTTTTTTTACATCACCAGGTGATATATCGAAATATTTTTTAAATACTTTATTGAAATAGCTGGGACTTTTAAACCCAACCTTATAGGCTGTTTCCGATACGGTTGCACTATTATCTTCCAAAATAGATTTCGCATTTAGCAACCTACTCCGGGTAATATGCTCACTGGCACATTTACCTGTCAGCTTAACCAGTTTTCTGTGCAACATCGACCGGCTTAAGCCAACCGAATTAGCCAGATCTTCCACTGAAAAGTCCTCATTATCAATATTATCTTCGATAACCTGGTGAACCTTAGTGAGAAATTGATCATCTATGGAAACCTGGGTATCCATTGCACTTAGGTTTAATGTTCTGTGATATATAAGTGTAGTAAAGATACGATGAGTATCATGCCTATGGCAATATTATATAACACTCATATTTTATTACACTACCATTATAAATGCCAATCAAGAGTTTAATATGGCATTTTTTAGCAAAGCCAGCTTGTCTTCACCTTGACCTTGTCCGGTGAGCATAAAAACAAGGTTGTTTGTCGAAAAATTGCGATTTGTTTGAGCTTCTGAGGAAGGAAGAAGCGAGTTTTAGCGATTTAGACAAACCAACCGTATGTTTTTATAGCAAAGCGGGCGCAGTCTTGATTTTCTTTGCTTCCTTTCTTTTATCAAGAAAAGAATTGGAGCGTAGCGTAAATCGTGAATACATTATTTTGCTAACTCTTATGAACAAAAGGAAGTCAGGGTTTTAGGGATGAAGTCCCTGAGATAAATGTTTTTATTACAGAAGTTATAAATCTTGATTGGAAATATATATGAATAAACATTAATAACCTCCCATGTTCATTCTATTTAATAGTTCAAGAAAACGAGGTTCATTGCGGAGGGGTTTAAAATGCAAATCGTACTTGATGCTTGGTAAAGGCGGTTCATATAATTCAAAAGCTTTTTCCAGGTAATCCAAGGCAGCATCCTTATCGTTTATGCATAAAAAATATCTGGCTACCATACAATTAAAATCAGAACGGTATTTTTCTTTCATAAAGTGCTTAATCCTATACCGGATAACACCTTCTATTCCTGTTTTATTATACATATCTGTCAGTGTAGCGGAATCTTTTTCCAAGGCTTTTTGTATGTCTTTATTTTGTTGCAAAACTTCTATTATTTTTAAGTCATTGCCTTGCTGCATATACATTGGAATTTTTATCCAATCCAAAGGTATCCGGTCATTTTCCAGTTCATTAACTTTTTCTGCTGCTTTTAATGCTTCATTGTATTTTTGCTGTCCCATATAAGTCCATACACTACTCGAATGCATATGTATAGCATGTGGATTAAGCTCAATAGCCCGGTTAATATGTACCCTCGCTTTATCCTGCTTATCCACATCTCTCAGGTAACCAGCATACCAATGATGAGCAGTAGCATAATTAGGATTGAGTTCTATGGCTAGCATGAGCTCTTTCTCTGCAACATCCCAATTCCAGTTGTAATCCATATTAAGACAACCCAGGGTTGCATGGGCTTCTGCAAGATCATTATTGATACTGAGTGCTTTTAAGGCATATGCTTTACTTTTAGAATAACCTTCTATCTTTGGATACCATCCCCATGAGGCAAGAATATGATAAGCATCTGCTAAACCTGCATAGGCCAAACTATAATTAGAATCCATTTCAAGTGATTGCTTAAAATATTGCAAGCTTATTTTCGCATCGTTTTCAGTTCGTCTATCCCAGAAAAACCTACCCTTAAGATATAGGTTATAGGCCTCCAGGTTTGTGGTGTGTGTTTTGTTTATTTGTTCAATTTCTCCTGGAGAAAGAACCGTTTCCAGTTCTGAAGCGACTTGCTTGGCTATTTCACTTTGCAGCTTAAAAATATCTTTAAGTTCCCTGTTAAAATTCTCCGACCATAGAGTTTGATCCTTTCGTGCATCAATAAGCTGGATAGAAATATTTGCACTATTTTCGTATTTCTGAACGCTTCCTTCTATTATATATGAAACGTGCAGATCCTCCGCAATTTCCGGTAGGGATTTATTACTATCTCTATATTTTTCTGAAGAGGTTCGAGAGATAACTTTAAGGCCTTTCATATGAGAGAGATTGTTTAATAGTTCTGCCATCATGGCATCGGCAAAATATTGATTAGTTTCATCCTCACTAAGATTTTTAAAAGGAAGTACAGCTATGGATTTTTGAGTAGGCTCGGACAATGAGATCCACATATAAGTACCAACACCAACTAATAATATGATGAAAAATATAATCAGTATTTCTTGTTTGATGAAGAGTTTTTTTGAATAATCAAGCTTTCCTGCTTTGGGATCCAAATCACTTAAACTAACCGTGCGATCAGTTATCATTCCTTTTTTTACATCACCGGGTGATACATTAAAATATTTTTTAAATACTTTGATGAAATAGCTGGGACTTTTAAACCCAACCTTATAAGCTGTTTCCGATACGGTTGCACTATTATCTTCCAAAATAGATTTCGCATTCAGCAACCTGCTTTGTGTAATATGCTCGCTTGCACATTTACCTGTCAGCTTAACCAGTTTTCTGTGCAACATCGACCGGCTTAAGCCAACTGAGTCAGCTAAATCCTCAACACCAAAGTTCTCATTATCGATATTATCTTCGATAACCTGATGAACCTTAATGAGAAATTGATCATCCATTGAAGGTTGATTAACCATTGTAAAAGCATTAGTATCAAATTACATTTTACCATGTAAAGATACGGAGATGATTATGCCTATGGCAATACTGTTAATCCGGATTATCCATTATAAACAAACGAAAACGACAACCCGAAGCACCAATTGTTTTGGACAGCCCTGATTTGCACTAAATGACATTAACCCACAATATGCCCTTAGGTTTGCCAAGCCAAGGTTACTGTTACTGATTTTGTAGTTTAGTAGCAGTTAACCGGTCATCAGAAGTAAACTAGGCAATATGCAAGGTGTATGAACCTACCTTATGAATTAGACTTCTGTTGACATGGCTTAAGATACCAGATAGAATTATAGGTAAAACCTAATAAGGGTGTTAGTACATAAAGCCATTGGTTAATCCATAAAATAATGGATCAACAGTATGAATAAAAGTGTAGTTATAGGAATCGATTTTTCAAAATTAACACTGGATGTGACCTTTGTTAAAACAGAACAACCAGATGTAAAATATTACCAACAGTTTGATAATACAGAAGAAGGCTGTAATCAGATTGTTAAATGGGTAAAGGGCAGTACAATTGATTGTTCAGGTTGGTTAATATGTGGTGAGTATACCGGTCTTTATTCAATGACTGCAGCCATGGTTTTCAATTCTAAAGGGATTGATTTGTGGCTTGAGAACCCACAACAGCTAAAACTCTCAAATGGAATACAGAGAGAGAAGAGCGATAAAGTAGATTCGGCTCAAATAGCGATGTATGCTATTCGCTTTATGGATCGGGCCAAACTCTATAAACCCAAGGGGGAAGCATTGTTAAAAGTGAGAGAATTAGTCCGCTTTAAAGACAGGCTCACAAAGAACAGAACACAGTTAATCGTACCTAGTCAAGAGCTTAAACAAGTAAGGGAAGAATGGCAAGAGGCCACATACATCCATACTCAGAGTTTAGAAATAGTTAAGGTTATTGACGAACAAATCAAGGATGTAGAACGTAAGATGTTGGCATTACTAGAAACAGATCCTGAACTGAAGCGACTCTACAAATTAATTAACTCGGTAGTGGGTGTTGGTATGCAGACAGCTATATATTTGCTTATTCACACTTGGGGTTTTACTGCATTTGATAATCCCCGTCAATTAGCATGTTATTGTGGTGTAGCACCATTCTCAAAGCAATCAGGAACCAGCGTTAAAGGGAAAAGCCAGGTCAGCCATATCGCCAACAAGAAACTAAAGTCACTGCTGCATATGTGTGCACTTAATGCAGTTAAATTTGACCCATTTATGAAAGCTTATTATGAACGGAAAATAAAAGAAGGCAAGCACAAAATGAATGTACTTAATAATGTTAAAAATAAGTTGATATACAGAATATGTGCCGTGGTATCATCCGGTCAAGAGTATGATAAAAGTTACTCTTTCCAACAGATATCTGAGGCTGCATAATTTTATTAAATTTAAACCTAATATTCTTGGATTAACCATAGAATTCATTAGAAAATCTATTATACATTGAAATTCCTTCAAAACAAGTCACTTCGTTACTTCACCTCAACTCACCAGAACGATGCTATGCCTCGTTTCGGTAAAGTCTTGTTTTATTGCACTTTCAATCCTCATGACGAAGTTCTAATACATAATGCGGGATTAAACAATATGGCCTCCTGAAAATAATCTCAGAAGGCCATACCTCAGGTTAGGAAAAAACATTCACTAATACAAATAATTATAAATCAATCTTGTCCATTCATTAAACCATTAATAAACCAATGTTTGCATAGCATGTGGTAATATAGTAAGCATTACAGCCTTTGATCCAACATATAATTGATATTTGATTTCCATATCACTCTGGTTCATCACTACAGTTACCATGGTTCCATCCTCATTCATAAATGATGTACTTAATAAATGACTGCGGCTTGCAACCGTGCTTACCCTTTTGGCTTTAGGTTGTATAAACTTTGAGAAATGACCGATGTAATAATATGTTGGTGTGTAAATTAACTCTCCTTTTTGAGTATCTGCATGTATGGGTGCAAAACACAGGTTACCCACATGGTTAGGACCTCCAGTTTCATCCAGTAATATATTCCAATCGGTCCAGGCAACAGTTCCCTTATTAAAATCAGTAATCATAGAACGACCATATCTTTCGGCATTGGGCCAATACTCATAACGCTCCGCATTAAACCCTTCGTTGCAACCCTCTGTAAATATTAGATTTTTAGACGGATACGACTCGTGCACATTACCTAAGTTATCGAACATAGGATCTCCGCCAGCCCAGTTCTCATACCAATGAAAACCTATACCCCAGGCATATTTGGCCGCTTCAGGATCATCAAAAATAGTATTGGCTCTATGGTTGATTAAATCCCTGTTATGGTCCCAAACAATAATTTTCTTGTCTCCTAAGCCTTCTTTTTCCATAATAGGTCCCAGGTGGTTTTTCAGAAAATCTCTTTCCTGTTCAGCAGTGTAAATACACGACTCCCAACGTTGAACAGCCATAGGTTCGTTTTGAATGGTGATTCCCCATATTGGCATACCTTCACTTTCGTAAGCCGTAATAAACTTGGTATAATAGGTAGCCCATGCATCGTAATATTCGGGCAAGAGCGATCCTCCCCAAAGCATATTGTTATTGGTTTTCATAAACGCAGGCGGACTCCATGGACTGGCATATAACAAAAGCGAACCTCCTGCTTTTTCAATAGCTTGCTTTATCATTGGTATCCTAAACTCCTTATCATGCTCAATACTAAAGGTTTTAAGTTCTGCATCTCCCTCTTCAACATAGGTAAAACTGGCAGAGCTAAAATCGCAACTATGAATCGGTGTACGTGCCAAAGAATAGGCAATACCTTTATCTGCATCATAATACGCCTCCAGTAGTTCTTTTTGTTTATTGACCGGCAATTTGGCAAATACCTCAGCTGAAGCATCAGTAATTGCCCCGCCAATGCCCTTTAAGGATTGAAATGTTTTGTTAGGGTTCACAAATACTGATACATCCGGTTCAATAGGTTGATCTGCTTTTTTAAATACCAGCTTATCCGTTATGGTTAATCTTAAATCTGTATTTTCAGCAGTGGTATATACCGAAACAATTTTGCCATCAGTACAAAACTCCTTATTCTTAACCTCCTCTTTAGGAACTGTCATTGAGCAGGCCGAAAGAACTATCGCAATTATGAAAACTGTTATTTTCCTTTTCATATTAAAGTCTCCTATCAATTTATAATATAGTTTGTCATTGAGTTTATTTATTTATCTATAATTATTTCTTAATCAGCCTATAGTGGATACCTCCTGTTTGAATCCATTAAACGCCATTGAGTAAATCAGCAACATTGATTAGCATTGCAAATCAATCATCTAAGAAAATCTGAGCTCTATAATTTTAATCGAACTCAGGTTAATAACTCCTCTACTTCCTCTAAACTTTTTCCTTTTGTTTCAACTACAAATTTCATTACGAACAGCAAGGATAAAATTGCCAATACCGCATAAATTGCAAATGTTATTGCTGGTCCCAAATTTGTTAGTTCCCAAGGGAAAAATTGAGTTACGGTATAACTTACCAGGGAATTAAAAAAGCCAACAACAGATATTGCTATCCCCTTAATGTTTCCAGGGAAAATTTCTGATAGCATTGTCCACATTACAGGACCTAATGATATTGCAAATGCGGCAACATATAGCAAAATGGCAATTAACACCAAAGTTGCATTAATGGATATAAATTTTTTAACTTCATTACGTTTGAACTCATGTAACTGATTCTCACTCAATAAGGGTTCAAGATTGTTAAACAATTCCTTTTGTGAATTAAACGAGGTTCCTCGAAGGTTTTCAACCGCTGTCTTGATTTCTATATTACCTACCTTCTCAATGGCTTCATTGTTAACCTCATAAGTTGCATTATTAAAAGCTAAAGTTGCCATAGATAATGCGATGGCCATAGTTGCTGTCCCTATTATTAAAAGCGGTTTTCGGCCTAATTTATCAATTAGCCTAATAGCCACCAGTGTAAAAACTAAATTGGTTAGTCCAACAACAATAGCCTGTAAAAACGAAGAGTCAGTGTTACCTCCAGCTTGTTCAAATATGGTAGGAGCATAATAAAAAATAGCATTAATGCCTGTTATTTGCTGAAAAAACGCAAGTCCAAAGGCAATGATAACAATGGTACGCATTCTACTACTAAACAACTGAGACAATGTTCCTTTCTCTTGCTTTTTCGCTATTCCTCTTTGAATTTCTTCCTTGGTTGAAAGGGCATAATCCTTTCCCCCAATTTTAATTAAAATCTTTTCGGCTATTTCAACCTTGTTTAATCTTTGGATTAGCCATCGAGGGCTTCTTGGAACAGTGAATAGGGCTAAAAAGTAAACTAAAGCAGGAATAGCTTCAACACCCAGCATCCATCTCCAACTTTCACCTTCTAAATCTTTCATAAAGTAGTTGGAAAAATACGCTACCGAAATTCCTAAAACTATATTAAGCTGATTTAAAGACACCAAACTCCCTCTTAATTTTGGCGGTGCTATTTCAGCTATATAAATGGGTGCTATTAATATTGCTCCTCCTATACCAATTCCTCCTATAATTCTGGCTGTAACAAATTCAATATAACTTGTCGCCAAAGCCGACCATGTGGCAGAAACAGTAAATAATATGGCTGTAATAATTAGTATCTTTTTTCGTCCAAATTTATCACTTAGTGGTCCTGCAGATATGTTACCTGCCATGGCCCCAAAGATGACGCAGCCAACAGAGAATCCCAATTCCCAGTCTGACATATTAAAATAACCTGTAATTCCGTTTACAGCTCCTGAAATAACAGCGCTATCAAACCCTAAAAGAAAACCTCCTAATGCTACAATTAAGCTTATAAAAATTGTATATCCCTTATTCATGTGTTTATAATTTTCATTTGTTGCAGGCCTGCCAGCAGGCCATAGCCGTCAGGCTAAGAATAACTATATTGTTCGGACCTACTCTTTTTCTCATGTTTTTACATATAAATGATCAAGAATCAAACAAATGCAGGCTGAAGGCCTAGCTCATCGCAGCCCCAGGTAAAACGCAGTGACACCTGGGGTTTGTCAGTTTTGTTAATCAGCGTCCTGAAGGGACAGCTCAAAATAGGGTTAAGTTGTCCCTTCAGGACGCTGATTCCCTTCTTGCATAACCCCATGCGTTGCATGGGGCTGTGATAAGCTGTGCCTTCAGCACGTTATTCCAAATACTTTCTCAAAAGATCTTCAGCCTTAAGTACTAACGCTTCACTAAATATAAGACAGCTTTAGCTTGACGGCTATGGCCTACCAACAGACTGGGAACTCTTAATGAAATTTAATCATTGGCTTCCCCGATTTAACAATTCTCATTTTTGAAAATTGAATCATTAAATTTTACATCTAATTATTTTCGATATTCGTGTTTTACCCAGTCTACTTCCATAACCCATTCTCCGGTCATAGGAGAATCTGTGATCTTGGCAAAGTTTAAAATAGCAAACATAGGTTCCGGATATTTATCTCCCTGACCAACATTACGGTATATTTCTTTGTCATCAACTCGATACACAAGGTCACTACCTTCCCATTCTACAGAGTATTCATGGTAGTCATCCAGAGTGGCATCAAATCCCTTACGTAAACTCCACCAGTCTCCTTTACGTCGTTCCTCTAGACATTTAATTGCTCCGGTAGTGAAATGGTCTTTTTGGTGGTCTCCATGGTGTTCAAATATATCAATCTCTCCAGACCCTGTTGACGGCCAACTAATGTATTCATTGTCTTCTTGTACCGGTGGTTCATTATTTTGAGCCCCTAATAACCACCATGCAGGAAACATACTTGCCTGACCATTACCCCAAAGTTTTAGTCTGGCGGTCCATTTTCCTTTAACAAATTCTTTTCGGTTTTTAGAACATATTCTTCCGGCCAGGTACTCTGTATCCGGATGTTGTTTACCATGTTTGTCAAGATTGTCACAGCTACATTTCTCACCAACATTAATAACTTTTAATTTCAGAGTTCCGTCACTAACCTCTCTTGTTCCATGCTCACCGTCGGGCACATAGCATTGCGTTTCATTGTTTACCCAAAGCAGTTGGTCCTGCCAGTTATCCGGGTTAAATGTGTCAAATTCGTCCAAAAAATCTACTTCCCAAACATTTGACATTACATTTTCATTTGAATTCTCTTTTCCATTTGTTTTACATGATATCAGGCTCATTCCTAACAACATAAAACTTAATAAAAGCCTATAATCTATTTTTATCATATCGAATTTCTATTTTTTAATTAATCTGTTTATTATATACTGTATTTGAATAATTCATACATATTTTATCCTGCTTCAAACAACTTACTTTTTAATAAATTTATGATACTCCTCTTCTATCTTAAGCCAGTAAATACCTTTGACCAGACCAGTAACATTCAGTTGGCCATTCACCAACATTGCGCTCTTTACTAATCGCCCACTCATATCATATATATACACTTCTTCTACTCCATAATTTCCGTTCACATGAATAACATGCGTTGCCGGATTTGGATAAAGAGAGGTCGTTGAAATTTCCTTTACATAAGTACCTTGATCCTGTGCTGTACCAAACACTTCCAATTCATATATAGAGTAACCCCATTCAGTAGCCCTTTGTAATCCTGTTAGTTTTACATATCGATAATAAGCAGGATCAGTTAACATCCACTCATCCTTACCTCCATCTCCGTTGCTTTCATAAATTACTTCCTCCCATACCTGTCCATCAACCGATAGTTCTACTTTATATTCATTGGCATAGGCTGTTTCCCACTGTATACTTATTTTCTTTATTTCGTATAATTCTTCAAGATCTATGGTAAGCACCTGAGGATCGGACCATAGTGAAGACCACCTGGTTCCTGAGTTACCGTCAACTGCATTTGATGCTGATAAATCACCTCCTTCATTTGACGATGATGTGATGGGTTTATTTAGTGCCAGGTTTTTAGACAGTATCAATGTTTCCTCACTTATAGCTGTCAGTAATAATTCGGCTGTGTTATTTAAAATATTTAGTTCTTGAATTTGGCCTTCTGAATTTACATTTGCCTTTACCTCATAAGTACCTTCGGATGGTACCACCCAATTAGCATTATCAGATGAAATTAATTGCATTCCCCCCGCCGGAATAGATATTGTATTGCTTAATCCTGCATCAACCTCTTGTCCATCCACTAAAAACTGAACATGATGAACATCCCCAACTTTTGTGGCTTCCGTACCCATGTTCTTTACCAAGGCAAAAAACTGTACCTGATCACCTTCAACAGGATAACGTGGCAAGGTAAATACACGTGTTATTTTCAGGT
The DNA here is from genome assembly GCF_005877885.1 of Labilibacter sediminis. Lineage (GTDB taxonomy): Bacteria > Bacteroidota > Bacteroidia > Bacteroidales > Marinilabiliaceae > Saccharicrinis > Saccharicrinis sediminis. The sequence continues at coordinate 22,893 of NZ_VCHY01000029.1, read as the reverse complement.
CAGGTTTAAGGGTAGACGATTGCAGTTCAAACTGGGTACTTAAAGGAAGGTTATCTGACGAACCACCAATCATCACACTGTAGTTTCCTGTCTTTACGTAATAATTATCAGATGTTGTATTCCAGTAATACATGTCTTCTGGTGATAAGGTAAAAGATATCCTTTTTGTTTCTCCGGCCTGAAGATGTATTCTTTTAAAGCCCTTTAGCTCTTTTTTCGGCATCCATAACTCGGTTGCTTCCAAAGCCAGATAAAGTTGTACAACCTCCTGACCATCTACATCTCCTGTATTGCTAACATCTGCAGTAATGGTTATAGGTTTACCTATTTCTGTTACAGCCTCCGCGATGGATATATTTGAATAGCTGAAAGTAGTGTAGCTTAATCCAAAACCAAAGGCAAACTCAGGAACTATATTACGTTTGTCGTACCAACGATAACCACCTCCTAAATCATCATTAAAATTATCGTTTTGAGGTTGTATTTGGGCATCTGACACGGGCATGGTTACCGGTAAACGACCAGCCGGATTATAATCTCCAAAGATGACATCTGCTATAGCATTACCCCCTTCCTGACCAGGATAAAAACCATAAATAAGACCTTTAATATTTTGTATGGAGCGATTTAAACCACAAACACCTCCGCTATTGATTACCACAATCAGGTTTTCATTTTGTGCAGCCAGGGCATTAATTAAATCCTGCTGAACTCCCGGCAAATCAACCGAACCAGATTTACGGTCACCACCTTCGCCATAACCTTCTCCTTCCTGTGTTTTATCCAATCCTCCAACATATATTACATAATCGGCCTGACCTGCAGCATTGAGCGCTGCACTAAATCCTGCCGTACTGGTACTATTAATTTCACATCCTTGTACATAATCTACTTTGCTTGCTCCGATGGCATTTTGAATACCTTCAAGGGGGGAGACACTATAGATAACATCAACCCATGAACTTCCAAAGCCATCTGTTTGCATCACTGATGCATTGGGGCCTATAACGGCTATTTTGGCTACCTGATCCTTTTGAACAGGTAGAATATTGTTTTCGTTTTTAAATAAGATCATCGCTTCCTGGCCGGCTAGCCTGCACAAATCACGATGCTCCTGTGAATTTATTAACTCATTATTGGCTCGTGGATAATAATCCAGCATGCCATTAAGCAGCTTGGTTTTTAGCACCCTGCTTACAGCGCTATCTAATCTTTGTGTTGTAATTTGACCCGAATTAACTAATGCGGGTAAGTCATTTGCATAATGATCGGAAGCCATACATATTTCGGTTCCGGCCAACAATGCATTTTTGGCGTTATAAACAGCTCCCCAGTCAGATACCACATAAAAAGGGAAGCCCCATCGCTGTCGTAATATGGTATCTAGTAACAAAGGACTTTCAGAACAATGAACCCCATTGATTAAGTTATAGGCATTCATTACGCTAAGCGCCCCTCCTTCTTGTATTGTTTTTCTAAAATTTTCACCATAATGCTCCATCAACATCCGTTCGTTAATGGTTACATTACTGGAGTGGCGGTAATCTTGTCGGTTAACCAAATTAAAATGCTTAACCGTAGCCACCACGGGTGTTTTCTGTATTCCTTTTACATAGGCGGCTCCTATTTCTCCGGCCAAAAAAGGATCTTCTCCGGCTGTTTCTGCACTCCTCCCATTTCGCGGGTCGCGACATAGATCAATACAAGGTCCTAACAATTGATGTTTACCATAGGCCCAAAATTCTTCAGCCATTGCCTCTCCAACATCTTCAATTAATTGTGTATTAAAGGTGGATGCCATAGCTATACCTACAGGAAATGATGTAGCTCCACCAAAACGAACGCCATGAGGGCCATCTGACATGATGAAACCAGGAATATTTAATCTGGTATTAGTTCCTGTTGAAAAGTAGGTATCATGCGTAAGTTGATATACCTTCTCCTCTAAAGACATTTCATCCAAAAGAGCATTGATTCTATCCTCAAGCTTTTGAGCTGATAAAATAAATGGAATAAAACTCAGAATTATGATGACCGTAATTCTCATTAAATTAACTTTTATCTATTATAATGATGAATGATAGAGTTTTCTTAAAAAAGGGTGCACAGATATACTCTGCACCCTTCTTAGTTTAAACAAGCATATTGTCTATCCTGTGCCCTGACAATACAAGCATTTATTTTTTAATGATTTTAGCTGTTGCTTCGTTTACTTTTACGATATAAATACCGCTTGATAAATCAGCAATTGAAATAGTTCCATCACCTGCTGGCATTTCTTTTACTTTTTCACCAACTGTATTATAAACCTCTACCACATCAGCACTATTTACTCCAGCAACTCTAATGACATTGGTAGCTGGATTAGGACTAACAGTAAGCGTCTCAACTTTCGCATTGAAAATACCGGTTGCTGATTTTACAAAAGGACCTTTAAGATCATCGATATAGTAAGTTTGTGGATCATCACCGTTACCTCCGTCAATAAAGAATGTTAGGGTATTATAATCTGCATCGGATAAATCAACATCTGTTAAATCGAAAAATAATGTTTCCCACGTATCTGATTGCATAATATCTGCATCAACCTCATGAAAAACAGATTCATCATCGTTAGAAATCTTCAAACGTACATAAGTTGATTTTGGAGAATAAACATCCATCGATACTATTTTATCACCGCTAACATCCACAAGATCTTCCAATTTAAATTGCACAAATTCCCATCCCCAATTATCAGTTCCTCTCGACCACTCAAGCACTTCTCTGGTAAAAGTAGGATCGTAATTAACCATTGCTTGTACTGCACTTGCATTTGCACCATATCCGTCAGGTTGAGCCTTTAAAACAGAAACATGATCAACACCGCCTGTAAACTCATTAAAATTACAATACATCTCCATCTCCGGAGCACGCACTGTGAATGAAGCAGCAATACCAACTAAATTTTCATCGTTATCCTCAAACTTCAGCGTGTTATCCACAACACCATACCAATAAGTAGATCCCTCTTCCAAGTCTGCATCCGGCGTAATTGTAATTACTTTGTTATCTGCGCTCATGGCAGCCGTAAAAGCTACAGGAGTGCCTGATGCATTATCCTTTCTTAGCTCTACCTTACCCGATAAATCAGTTACTACGCTTCCATCCAGATTCTTCATCAAATAATTTGATGTGATGCTCATTTTTGAGAATGCCCATCCATTGGTAGCTCCATCCAACGGAGAATAATCTACTTTTACTTCAGGAGTTGGGATATTCGGACCTTTTACGTCATCGATATAATAAGTTAACTCTGCTCCGTCTCCTCCCGCAGGAAAAATTAATAAATGAGAATAATCAGCTTCTTCAAGACCTGTAAATTCGAAATATAAGGTTTGCCATCCGTTTACAACCGTAACATCTGCATCTGTTTCTTTAAATATTCCACCGTCATCTTTCTGGTTAGATAGCTTGAATCGCACGTATGTTTCCTTTGGGAAGTATGCTCTTAAAGAGAAAGCAGCTTCACCATCAACTACCTCAATAGGATAATTTAGTTCCATATGAATGCGTTCCCATCCACCCCAGGTGCCGGTTTTATTAAATTGTAAAACACTATTGTCTTCGCTTCCAATGCCTGCATCTGTTTCAGTCATAACAGCAAACGATGGAGCCGGATCTCCCAATGTTTCCACAACCCTTGTTTTACTGGTTCCATCAAAATCGTTAATGGTGTATACCATTGGGAAACCATCAGCAGTTGAAGTAAACGAAGCTGATACTCCGGTAACAGGAGTCTCTCCAATTGCGTACTCTATTGTATTGTCCTTGATCCCATAATAATATACTGTACTTTCATCTAAGAAAACATCGGGTACAATGGTTAATGTATAGCCATCTGTACTGATAAAACCTGTAAATGGTACATCTTCACCATTGGCATCCGTCTTTTTAAAGATTAATACAGAAGTGGGATCTGTGATTGGAGAATCATCAATCATTCTTAACTTAAGGTTAGATGTTAATGACAATGGATCTTGCGTTTTTACTTCTGTAGCTCCGTTCTCAGGAGAAAATGCAAATTGACCTGCCGGCGGTACATCACTTCCTATTATATCATCAAAATAATACTTTGTTGTTGCATCTGAACCTGCAGATTGATCAGGATCAAAAAACAAAACAAACTTATTCAACTCTGTTTCTGTTACTTCCGAGAAATTATAAGTTATTTCAACCCACTTATTAATTTCATCATCCTTTAACTTATACATCAATTCGGTTGCCTTTGATCCATCTGTAGCATTCTCTATTTTCATCATCACATTACATGCTTTTTCTGCATATACCTTCATGCGAATAAAAGGAGTGACTGAAAAATCAATATTACTGGCCAATGCAATTGTACCTGCAATACCCGACCACCAATTGTTATTGGCATGTGTAAACTGACCTACATTTGCTGATGAATTAACAGCGTCTGAATAATCATTGGTAGTTTTGGCCCACTCTGTGCCATTCCATCCACCAAACTCCATATCTACCGTTTCATAATCGGCAAAAATAACCTGTGCATTTACCTGACTGAGGGTTGCAATCAAAAGCACAAAAAATAAAATTGTAAATTTTTTCATAATGCTTACTTTAAGTTTTATAAAAATTAAATAAAGACCTTAAGGTCAAGGATTTTACTGTTTCATAATTCATTCTTACTCAAACACTTTTACAAAAGGAATGACTTTGTTAATGGCCTGTGAGGTGTATTTAAACGAATGATATACAATCCCTTTTGAGGAGGAGCTGTTATACTTATTTCTCCTATTCCACTAATTTGTTGGGCCATTTTATTTTGTACTACAAGCCTGCCTTGCATATTAAATATGTCAATGGAACTTATACTTAAGGGACTTTCTGTTTTGTTGGTGATTTGTATGTTAAGATGACCGGACTTACTATGTATGTTGGATATATAAATTTCTTCTTGAGCTATATCCTGAACTGATGTTGGTATAGCTTCAAATTTGATATAATTCAGATTTAGTCCTCCTTCAGCAATAACCAGTGTCATTTCAGTTGTACCTTCAGGAATATTCACATTTTCCACAAGCACATCTTTCCACAATTGATACCCCCCCGTATGAGGTGTAACAATATGTTCCTGACTGATCATTTGATTACCAATTCTCAGGTTTATTTTGCCACTGTAAGCTGCTACTCTAAAAGTGATTTTGTAATTACCCGGAATTACATCTTTAAGGGTATACTTTAACCATTCACCATTGTCGGTATGAGCCACATTATAACCATTGGTGATGTCATCAGTACATGGCTCAATATCTACTCCATCGTTACGGTATTGATAACCATTGTTCCATGCTGTATATTCTCCCGAACTCACATGAAAATTCTGATAAACCTTATCGTACCAACCTTTACGTACTTCACCCATATCATAATCAGTTGCAAAGATGGTTCCGGGTATGGAGTGGTCTTTATAAGCTTTTGTAGGTGCGCCTAACGGGGAACCTGTAAGTGCATATACTACATCGGGGTTAAACTTACAATTTGGCGTCTTCAGCTTTTCAATCATATCCGCCATAGCCTCTGTTGCCACAGCTTTTGATGGTCGGTTTGCTCCTGTAGTTGGATTATAATCGGTAATGGCTTTCCATTTATCTGAGATGATAGTAAAAGGATCATCGCAATCAATTTGCTTATAAGCCCATGTTGACCAGCCTATACCTAAACGCTCCATCTGCTTTACCATATCTGTCATCCAGGTATTTGAATTTTCTCCTGTTTCACCAAGATATAGTGGAACATTGGTCCTGGACCTCATATCTAACAGTCCTTGAATAACGGCATCGGTGTTATAGGTCCAGTATTTATGAAAACTAAAAGCCAGGTTGTTATCATATTCAGCTAAAGGCTCCAGACCATTAAAATCATTGGCCCAGCAGTTTCCTTCTATGAAAATAAGATGATTGGTATCCACCACGCGGATGGTATCGATCATACGATGGTAAAGGTCGAGAAGTGGCGCATTGGCATTACAACCACAACCATTATCGGTGCCACCTTCACCTTCAAATCCCCAGTTGGTTTCGTTTAAAAGATCATAGCCTCCTATATAAACTTTGTCTTTGTATCGCTCTGCAAGCTTTCGCCATATAGCCACTGCTTTATCGGTATTATATCCGCTTTCCCAAAGGGAAGGTTTTGAGGGGTCATAATCACTTATATCTGCATTTCGACCTTGACCTCCCGGTGCTCCATGAAGATCTAATATCAAATAGATATCATTGTCTTCACACCAGGTTAACAGGTCATCTACCATGGTAAAGCCTTTATCTAACCAGGTTATCTCACCCAATACTGGTTCTTCTTCAATGGGAAGAGTAAACAGGTTATAATGCAGTGGTACACGAATAGAGTTAAACCCCCAATCGGCAATTAGCTCCACATCAGTGCGGGTGAAAAAATGAGTTAACCAATCGTCGTAAAACGCATCAGTAGTTGCTTTATCGGTTAAGTCTTCCAGCATCTCCCTAATCTCCCACTGTGTTCCAACCGGAGTATGAAACATATATCCTTCCTGAAGCATCCAACCGCCAGGCCCCATTCCACGGATAATAAATTCTGTTCCACTTTCTGTCACTATTTGTGTTCCACTCGTACGTAAAAAACCATCTACGTTTTGAGCTCCGAGAGACAAAAAGCTACTTAATGCGATAATAGCTATGTATAATATTTTTTTCATGTGTTTAAAAATTAGTATCAAGACACAAGTATCAAGTATCAAGACTGTTGAATGCCAAGACCTAGAGACACAGTGTTTCTTTTGATAACCATTCGTGTATGTACTCAATTATTGCTCTGTCCATGCTAGTTTCATTTAACCCGCTTTATGCATTAGAAAACCTATTACACATTGAAATCACTTCAAAACAAGACACTTTGTTGCTTCACTTCAACTCACCAGAACGATGCTATGCCTCGTTTCAGTAAAGCCTTGTTTTATTGTCCTTTCAATGTTCATGACGAAGTTCTAATACATAATCCGGGTTTAAATGTTTTAAAGGTGATTTACTTAGAAATCGTTTTTCCAAATAATTAGCTTGAAGCATGTATTTTTCACACTAAAACCTTTATTTCTCCTCCTTTTAAAGAAGGAGAGCTTATTTACATGACCTCAATGATATTTTATGAGCACTAGCTAATCCTCTTCTCCCCCGTTGGGAAAAACAAATATCGTAGCTGGTACCGAGCGGTTACCGAAGGCATCTTCGGTATATACACGCATCTCATATCCTTTAATATCTAAATCTTCAATCACAAGGGTATTGATCATTTCATCGAAGGGAAGTACCACATCATCGTATTCAACAATGATTTTTTGAGCTATATCTCCTACAGGGTTTTGCCAGTTTAGGGTAATTACTTTTAATCCCTCAACAGCTGATAATTCAGTTACTCGCGGCGAATACACCACATGCTCTATATAGTCCTTATAATTGTCATCCATCTCATCGCATGACGAAAAGCCAAATACGACTGCAAGCAATACACTCAAAACCCATAGGGCTTTTAGCTTTAAATTATTTGTATGTTTTTCCATGGTTTTAGTTTAAATCTTCGTGTTTACCAAAAAGTGTTATTTCTGAGAAAGCCGTCATTTCTTCACTACCAAAGTTTCCTGTGATACTCAGTTTTAGGTAGCGAAATGGCTCCGGGTACTCATCTAATTCAAACTCATGCCCGTTGGCCGCTTCTTTAAGGATATCTAAAGGGACATTGCCGTCGGCATCCTTTGGGTCGCCAAGATCGAATTCTCCAATGAGCGACCACTCCACTTTATCGTTACTTGCGTAGAGGTTAAAGGATTTGAAATTTTCGTTTTGGTAATAAAAATACTCTCCATCGTTGCCCCACCAAAAGGCACGTTGCCATACAACAAAACGATTAATCACTACCATAGCATTGAGGTCAATAACCACGTCTAAAGGAAAGTTTAACTGACCACCATTATTGCTTCGGTGTATTAAGGCATAACTATTGTCGTCATTACTATCTTTGGTATCTACAATACCATCCCATATATTTTCAGTCTTTCCCTCATAAATATTACCATCCACACTAAGTGATGGTACTAAATCCCAAATGGTTTTATCAATCTCCTCTTCAAACCACGGACTATGCTCACCTTTAGATACTCTTTCGGTTTTATTGCCATAAAAATCTTCGAGCTGCACAAAAAATTCCTTCTTTAAGGTATCCATGCTGCGTTCCACTTTTTTGCCATCTTCATGTGAAGAAGCAATAATGCGTCGCACATCCTCACCTTGACTTTCGTAGGTTAAGAAGGTGTACATAGGATCTCCCGTTACATTTTCCCACACCAATCTTACACCGCCAAAATCAGGTGTTACCACCATATTTTCTTTGGCTAACTCAATGTGAGAGACCAATGGTGTAAACTTTTTATTGATGGGTTCTGAAACATTATTGGAACGATCGAACACCTCAATTTTCACATTATGTTCTTCTACATCGTTATAGCCATCCAGAATAATTTCATTATCATAAAAGCTGGTTACCTTAAACATTTTTTGCCCAAGTGTATTCACGTAACTGGCTTTTACATACATCACATCCTTATCACCGGGTAAATCGTAGGTTATTTTTGCCCCCCCGTGCGTAGGTTCAATCTGCACATTTGATACCGGTCCGGGAGGTGTTGAATCTAAATTGTTATCATCATCTTTACTACATGATACCAATATGGTCGACACAATGCCTATGAAGGCCATTATTTTAGTTAATCTTAATTTCTCCATTTTACCTGTCTTTAAATTTCTTAACATGATTACCATCCCGGATTTTGAACCAGGTTGGGATTTCTGGTTATTTCATCCAAATCAATAGGTTGAAAATAGTCTCGTGGTGTAATAAAGGATCGCGTCCCCACATCTATGATATTGTAGTAATCAACATATTCCTCTTCATTTACACTCCAGCCTTTTACTGCTGAATTAAAGTACTTTGCACCTTGCTTTAACCTACGTACATCATGGTATCGATGACCTTCAAAGGCAAGCTCTATCGTTCTTTCTTGTTGAATAATTTCTCTTAATCCATCTTGCGATTGATGCTTATTCACTGTTTTTGCCAAAGTTGCATCCGACCACACTGTTTCTATATTTGGCAGACGTACTCTGTCGCGAACAATATTTAGGGCATCATACACTTCTTGTGACGGACCATTGTATTCGTTATATGCTTCTGCATAGTTTAAATACAGTTCAGCCATACGGATAATAGGCCATGGGTACTTTACCAGGTTTGCATATGACGTACCTTCGGAATTGACATGGGCGTATTTCTTTAACAGGTAACCTGAGATGAGATAATCATTAGAGTTTTCCTGTCTGCCTCCAGGTTTTTCCAGGTATCTCATCCTTAGGTTATGCTTTTTACTATAGGCTCTGTTGTATCCTCTATCGAAACCTATTGAAGCGTAAAAGCGAGCTTCTCTGTTTAAGTGAAGATTTGTGGTAAACTGTCCCGGCTGCGCTTCAATGCGGTTAGCCAAAGGAATTCGCAATACTTCATATCTGTTTTCATAATCAAAAGTTAAATCCTCATCAATGGGTAAGCCATTTTTAGTATAATAAGCTTCAGCCATCCTCATTGTAGGCGATAACCACTGCCATGCGGCTTCATTGCTCGACACATCCGGACTTTTCATTAAGGAAGCTGCCTGTACCTGATACCATTCGGTGGTTGGCATAGAGTGCCCCCAAATAAGTTCGGAGTTCCATTTTTCAGTGAACATATACTTGTAATGATACAGCCCTTGCATTAGCGTACTTTGCATATCGCGTTGGTCAGCTTCCAGTACATCTCCTGTAAATTCGAACATGGACACATTGTTCTGCAAGGCAAGATTAATAGCTTCAACAGTAGCATCCAAAGCTGCTTTCCATTTCTCATTATCATAAGATGTATTGAAGAGTTGCGTGCCATCTTTATTTATAAAATCCTGATAATATTCTGCATTTCCGTTAAACAGCGGACTGGCTGCATATAATAAAACACGCGACTTAATGGCTGCTGCAATGGTTTTGTCAATTCGGCCCAGATAAAGAGAATTGCTTACTCTGTCTGGCAGTACTTCCATGGCATCGTTAATATTAGATACGATGTAATCGAAACACTCATCTACTGTATTTCGAGATACTCTCATCTCTTCTACAGAAGCTGTAATAGGAATATTTTTATCTACAATAGGAATTGGTCCATAACTGCGTACCAATAAGAAATGATAATATGCCTTTAAAAACGTAACCTCAGCTTTCCAAACCTCTTTTTCTTCCATGCTCATATCCGGCACTTCATGAATATTTTCGAGAAAAATATTACAATCGTTAATGCCATTAAAAAGAGAATTTTGATAGGCCCCTCCATTGTATCCTTTCCAAAAACCCATAAGAGGCGCATTCACACTCTGGTATCCTCTCATTATATTGATGGCATTGGTAGGCTGGCCCAAAGGTGTAGTTAACTCATCGGTTTTTAGTGCATGCGTACCATACAAATCATCATTCTTCGGTAAGTAAGAGTAGCAGGTAGCCAAGGCCTTAAAAGCCTGTTCTCTGCGATCAAACAACAACTCCAACTCCTGTGTTTTATCCGGAACAATATCCAGATAGTCTTTGCAGCTACCCAATCCCAGCGCTATGATAACTAAGGTGGTAACTAGTATATGTGAAAATCTTTTCATATGTCTAAAATTTATCTTCATTTGTCATATGGAACTCTCGATGAATTTTAATCATTCTCTTATGTGTATTTTAGAATGCTTAAATTCATGTTCGTTTCATCCTATATTTTTTAAATCGTATGTCCATTAAATTTTCGATAATGCTCATTTACTAAAAGTGAATGTTTACACCCATATTTATCAGCATCTGAGTAGGATAACCTAATCCGTTACCTCCCATTTCTGGATCCCAAAGTTTGAACTTGCTAAAGGTGAGCAGGTTGTTTCCACTCACATAAACCCGAGCTTCCTTTACTCTTACTTTATTCAATAGACTAGTAGGCAATGTATATCCCAGCTCCACACTTTTAAGCCTTAAAAAAGAGCCATCCCTTAACCACCACGAAGAAGGTTGTACATTATTAGGCTCAGGCTGAACACTTAAGCGAGGCCAAAATGCATAAGGGTCCGGATTGGTATCTGACCAATGGTTATCGGCTACAATCTTTAAGGCATTTCGTTCGTCAACAAAAGGAGTAATTCCTAATTTCTCTTGTCCCCACTCATATCCGTCTTGCGTTCGGATAAAAAATGAAGACCTTGCTGAACCCTGAAAGAAAAAGGAGAAATCAAAGTTTTTATATCCGGTGGATAAACCAAAACCATAAACTATTTCAGGTACTGTTGGATAACCCATAGGCACCATATCGTTGGCATCAATTTTTCCATCTTTATTTACATCCACATATTTTATATCACCCGGCAAAACTTCGCCTCCGAATGTTTGTTCAGGAGAGTTCATTATTTCATTCTCATCAATAAATAACCTTTCGGCTACTAATCCACGCGGTTGATTCAACGGTTGACCAATCTCACTTAAATAATCATAAGCATAATCGGGCTCACCATTCACCACCATCTCACTTGTAGCGTAAGTAAAGTTTGCACGACCTGTTATCCATAAATCATTTCCAAAAAACTGCTTGTAATCAATAGAACCATCTATACCATGCGATTTGGCTTCTCCAATATTGTTACTTATGGTAGATGATAACCCCATTGTGGCAGGGATAAACTGATTTTCCATGTAGATATTGGTTCTATTTTCGGTAAAGTAATCGGCCTGGATATTTACCTTATCAAACAATCCCATTTCAAAACCAATATTCATCTTTTCTGCTACCTCCCAGGTTACATCAGGGTTCGGGTAACGGTTGATGGTAGCACCCGGATAGTAGGTTCCATAGTTTTCGCCCCATGCATAACCCTTCCCATTATCATCGAGATTAACACTTGACAGATACAAGAAACGTTCTCTTTCTTCGGCAATGGCATCGTTACCTACAAAACCATAGGTTCCTTTTAATTTTAAGAGATTAACAACGGGCTTTATTCTTTGCCAGAATGCTTCATTAGATACTGCCCAACCCAAACCTGCAGATGGGAAGAAACCAAAGCGTTGGTCTTCTGAAAATCGTTCGGATCCATTATAACCAAAGTTTAACTCTATAAAATAACGACTATCGTAGCCATAGGTAAATCGTCCGGCTAGTCCCATATTACGCGCTGGTAAGGAGGCATAAATCTCTGTACCATCGTAATCTTCAATGGTATTTAACCTCTCCTCCTGTGTGTACACCAATAATCCGCCTACAGAGTGCCTGTCAAAATCTCTACCATAGGTTGTAGCCAATTCAAAGTAAGATCTACTATTGGCCCAGGTTTTATTTAATGGTGCTCCCAGATATTCTGTTCCTTCACTTATCTGATTCAACAAGTAACTATTTGACGGAGCATCATAAGCTGCTACATTGTAATAGTATGGAGTAAAGCTACGGTCAGTTTCGAACTTACTATAGTTCTTAATGGATGCTAAGCCTCTTGCAGAAAGACCTTTTGTAATAAAACTTAAGTCTTGCTCTATCTTAAACTGAGATAAAATAGTTGAAGTAAACTGATCTCTATACCCCTTTACCATATTGGCATATGGATTTTCGTATCCTCCATTACCTTTATTACCAAACATGGTATGATTAACATGAGCATTGGCCTCATCCTCAGGAAAAAACTTAGGAAAGTTTACAGGATTGGCTTTTACCACCGACTGAAAAATATCAGAAGCACTGGTTGTTGGTCCGTTATATCTGTCATATAATGAATAGAACTTAACAGAAGCCACCGTTGTCTTCGAAAGATCAATATCAATATTAGCTCGCAGGTTATATCGATCGATATCAATATTATTATTAAAGTTATTTCTATTGTCAACCTTTAATAATCCTGTTTCGTTTACATAGGATACTGCCAGATAATATCGGGCAACCTCGCCTCCTCCATTTACATTGATGTTGGCTTTTGTGTTTCTGGTATAATCATTAAACAGCTCGTTGTACCAATTTACATTGGGATACACATAAGGATTTATGTTATCGCGTGTGTTTTCTATTTTTTCTTTGGAATACTCAGGTGATACATCGGGGTTTCTGGAACGCTCTGCCGCGTTATACAGATTCATGTAATCCACTCCTTCTAAAAACTCATTCATTTTTGTTGGGGTAGCCAGTACTGTCTCCAAACGAACAGATATTTTTGCCTTACCTTTTTTTCCTTCTTTGGTGGTGACCATGATTACACCATTGGCTCCACGAGCACCATAAAGGGCAGTAGCCGTAGCATCTTTCATAATTGAGAAACTAGCGATATTATCCGGCTCAATTCGCGCTAAATCTGATGAAGTGATTTCAAAACCATCCAACAATATCAACGGACTGTTTTTATATCCGAAAGAGGTGACACCACGAATAAAAAATTCGGCATTATCAGCACCCGGCTCACCCGAACGTTGGTACGAAATAACTCCGGCAATACGACCCGCCATAGAGTTGGTTAAGTTAGTAGATGGCTGCTTAAGCTCAGCTGGTTTAATGGTATTAATGGATGCAATTACACTTTCCTTTTTTTGCTTTTGAAAGGCCACTACCTGCACCTCTTCGAGCTCTGCCATGTCAGTTTTTAAAACAACATCAATATCTGTGTGTCCATCGACTAAAATTTCCTGAATATCGAAACCTATAAACGAATACACCAATGTATCTGTTGGCGATACATTTGATATTACATACCGTCCGTCAATATTTGTTATGGTACCATTGGTTGTACCTTTAACATATACCGAGACCCCAATCAGGTAATCCCCGTTTGCATCCACCACCATTCCTTTAACTACCTTCGTTTGAGCCCAACAAGTGCTCCATCCGAATATTAAGGTTAGAAACAATAAATAATAGAGTTTTTTCATGTGTTTAAGTTTTCTTTTAGTTGTCACATGGAACTCTCAAGAAATTTTAATCATTACTCTGTGTGTAATTTTTAAGATTAAAATTTACATGTTCGTTTCATGTGTTTTTTTCATTAGTTTTTTTTAACCCGCTTTATGCATTAGAAAATCTATTACACATTGATATCACTTCAAATCAAGACACTTTGTTGCTTCACTTCAACTCACCAGAACGATGCTATGCCTCGTCTCAGTAAAGCCTTGTTTTATCGTGCTTTCAATGTTCATAACGAAGTTCTAATACATAATGCGGGTTTAATGAAACTTGCCTTATTCAACATGGCGCATTTCTTAAAATATTTGATATTAGAGTTTACTGTATTGACTTATACTTTTCGACAATGCAATGATAATTGGTATGATTTGGCATACCTAAAATTCAATCTCTACTAATGGTATACAGTGGTTATTTGGTGGTTAATTGGGATATACACACTACCTCTTGCCGTTAAATATCAGCCACTTACAAAAACAAATATTTTTATACACTTTTAAACATTTTGCCTAAAAGGGCGGTAGAAATAAGGAACAAAAAGATGACTATTACCTCTAAATGAACATGGCAAGAATGGACTTGTATTTAATTTTCCCTTTATTAATTGAGATTTATTATTGAAAAAATTAATCTAATGAAGGTGTGATAATTCTTCTTCCATTATCTAAATATATTTGATAACAGAGCTGTCCTAAATAATTGGTGCGTCGCCCAAACCAGACTTACTGCTGAAACAATTAAGAATATTCAATTCTTAATCATTCCGATGTTCTTGATGACAAAAACTAAGCCTGCCTGCCCCAGGCCATAGCCGGCAGGCTAAGAATAACAATATTGTTCGGACCTACCCTTTTTCTCATCTTTTATACATATAAATCATCAAGAATCAAACAAATGCAGGCTGAAGGCCTAGCTCATCACAGCCGCAGGTAAAACGCAGTGACACCTGGGGTTTGTCAGTTTTGTTAATCAGCGTCCTGAAGGGACAACTTAACCCTATTTTGAGCTGTCCTTTCAGGACGCTGATTCCCTTCTTGTATAACCCCATGCGTTGCATGGGGCTGGGATAAGCTGTGCCTTCAGCACGTTATTCCAAATACTTTCTCAAAAGATCTTCAGCCTTAAGTAATAACACTTTACAAAATATAAGATAGCTTTAGCTTGACGGCTATGGCCTGTCGGCAGGCAGGTAAAAAAATTATTTCATGATTTTTGCATCGCTCAGCATTGCACAAGAGAACTTGCCAATACCCACGCTCTTAGCAAAAATTCAAGGCTACACCTGATTCATTCAAGAAACTAACGGTCATTTGACTGAAATCGTTTAAACTCATCACCTTCGTTCCTCAAGGAATTCAAGCAAAAAACGATTTGAACGTTTAGGACAGATGTGAAATCTTCTAAATATGTAGGACATGTTTACCTGTAAACAATCAAACAAGCTTGGTGTTAAACTTTTACAAGTCGAGTTATTCTTCATCAATAAACTATTCAAAATGGAAAAGAAAGTAGTATTGATTACCGGAACAAATAGTGGATTTGGTTATTTAACAGCCAAAAGCTCTGCGGCCAAAGGCTATACGGTTTATGCCACTATTAGAGATATTAATGGTAGAAATGCAGAAAGAGCCCAAGAACTATCAGGGATTGACAACATTAACGTAGTAGAATTAGATGTAACCCAAGATGAGGCAGTTAAAAAAGCTGTTACCAGCATTATTGCCAAAGAAGGTCAGTTAGATGTAGTTGTGAACAACGCTGGGTTTTTCGGTGGAGGATTAACCGAATCATACGAAGCGGATGATATTGAAAAAATGTTTGATGTGAATCTCAAAGGCACATGGAGAGTGACCAAGGCCAGCCTTCCACAAATGCGAAAACAAGGCGAGGGATTGATTATTAATATATCAAGTGGACTCGGCCGTTTTTCGGCACCTTTTATGACTGTATATAACAGTACTAAGTTTGCTGTAGAAGGCCTTACTGAGGGTTTGCACTATGAGGTGAGACCTCTGGGCGTAGATGTGGCTTTGATTCAGCCGGGTGCCTTCCCTACCGAAATATTTGGTAAAGTAACATATGGTTCGGACCAGTCAATTGCAGCAGCATATGGCGATTTGGCAAACGTTCCCGAGCAAATTGGCGAGGGCATGGGACAAATGTTCGAAGCCATGAAACCAAATCCACAGATGGTGCCAGATGCTATTTTAAAATTGATTGAAACACCTAAAGGGCAACGCCCGTTAAGAACCGTTGTAGATGCTATGACTGGAGATTTTGTAGAAACTGCCAATAAGCATGTGGCCGAACAACATACGAATTTCTTAACCGCCTTCGGCATGAAAGATTTGTTGCAATGATATGTTTGCTCCGCAAAAATTAGGCGTAAAGAATATATTAACCTCGCTCGATATCATTCGGCGGCGTGTATTTTCAAATATTTTCAGGTAACAATCATTACAGTACAATCCTATCGTATACGTTTAAACCTTATTGACGATTCGCCCAAACTCGACTTCATTTTTTTTTACAAAAGATTATTGCCTCATTCTGCATAGTTCAAGCAAGCTTAACTCTGCTTTCATTTACAGTAATAATAGTCATGATACAAAGAACATACTCCTATTTTTTTAATTTAGATATTAAAGCTGCCAGACTAATTATTAAACCATCTAAATAAGGAGACAAACCATATAAATAGATTTTATTTCATCTAGTGCGATCGACAATCCACTTAGTGATTCTGTTATTCCACCCTACGTTTATAAACCGCAATTAATATACAGAAGCAATAAAACTATGGATTAAATATATTAAAACATTTTTTTGCTATAATTAGATTACAAGTAACTATGCATGGCACTAACATGGGTGATTATATAACCCTCATAAAGGAAATATTGCACCTTAGTAATGCGATATTTAAATAAGACACGAGTGGTGAAGTGATTTGTTAGTTAGCTACAAGGGGATTTCATATAGAATTGCACTATTTTATTTTTCCTCCAACGCTGTACGTTCATAAAGACAATTTTTAAATTTGAGTTTGATGAGCTTATAAGCCAATTTAAGAGTTAAAATTATAAAAAGATATGTTGTTTGTAATCGAACGAAGAATAAATAGATATTTTAAAAATGTATACAAATAAATTAAGACTTAAACTTTTCTCTTGATTCTAAAATATCCAACATATTCTCTTCAGCCCAGGCAGTTAAATTATGAATGTGCGTCAATAAAGATTTCCCTCTCTCTGTAATCTCATACTCAACTCTTGGAGGGATTTCGGGATAAATAGTACGTTTAACCAAATCATCGGCTTCAAGGCTACGTAGGGTAACTGTTAACATCTTCTGCGATATATCTAGAATTGTTTTATGTAAGGCATTAAAACGCATTTTTTCTACTTCTCCCAAAACTAGGAGTACTAATATAGACCACTTATCTCCAAAACGGTCTAATACATTTCTTACGGGACATTTTTCGGAAACCGAAAAATTTTTCAAATTATTTTCCATTTTATTTAATTGTAAATCAATAATAGTTTCTTGAAAGTAAGTATGACACTTGGCTGTACCTTATTGTGTCAAAGATACTAACTATATATCTTTGACTCACCAAAAGTAAGTAATATACATTTCGTAATCAACCTAAGTTTAACAATTAAATAAAAATAAAATGAATAAAATTTTAGTTACAGGGGCATCAGGGAATTTAGGAAAATCAGTTATTAAGCATTTATTAACAAAGATGGATGCAGAAAATATTGCCGTATTAGTTCGTAATACTGATAAAATTGAAGATTTAAAAAACGAAGGTATTGATGTGCGAATTGGCGATTACACAAAATATGAATCGCTTGTTGCAGCATTTAACTGTATAGATAAATTATTTTTTATCTCAGGTAGTGATTTTGAAGGTCGTTCGATGCAGCACAAAAATGTTGTGAATGCAGCTAAAGAAACAAGAGTAAAGCATGTTATTTATACTAGTTTCCAGCGCAAAAACGAAGAAAAAACTTCGCCAATTTCATTTGTAGTTGAAGATCACATTGATACCGAAACCTGGTTGAAAGAATCGGGTATGGAGCACACCATATTGAAGCATAATTTATATATGGATATGCTTCCCTTGTTTGTTGGTAAAGAAGTACTAGAAACTGGGCTTATTTATCTGCCTGCCGGTGAAGGTAAGGCTGCATTTACCCTGAGAGAGGATATGGCAGAGGTTGCTGCACACATTCTTACCACCGAGGGACACGAAAATAAGGAATATGATATCACAGCTGATAAGGCATATTCTTACTATGACATAGCTACTATAATTTCTAATATTTCAGGAAAAACGATTCGTTATACTTCTCCTTCTGTGGAAGAGTTCAACAAAACATTGACAGAAGCAGGTGTACCTGCAGAATATATAGGTCTGTTTGCAGGATTCTCACTGGCAATGATTGAGGGGGAGCTCGACAATACCAACTCAATAATTGAAAAGTTGATTGGAAGAAAAGCAACTTCGGTTGAGGAGTATTTAAAAGAGGTGTATTCTTAATTTAACCTGAGTTCGATTAAAATTATTTAGCTCAGATTTTAATAAAATACTGATATATAAGTAAAATAATATTGGCATAGCGAGCTATGTTAATATTATTTTACGCAGTAGATTAGTGTTTTATTAAAAAGTTCTAGTAAAACCACTTATTAACATCGATTTTCTACGTCATATTTGTTTGATATAGCCCGCTATACCTTCACAAATATTTCTTGAAACTCAATATTAATAAGCGGTCTGAGCCAATAATTTTATGTCGAACTCAGGTTAATTTACTGTTGAATATATCAACAATTTTCTCTTATACGAGTATTCTATTGTTGATTTTGAACAAGTCATATAATAATCGAAATAGACAACATAAAACAATAATTATTATGGATTTAAATAGTATTCAGGAAGCAATCGAAACACACGTATATCATATACATCCTGATTTAAAAGTTCCTCTTCATGAACATGCTACTCAAGACGAAATTTTTTATTGTATTCAGGGTTCAGGGGTTGGTATCTTAGAAGATAAGGAAGTTGAGATGCATGTAGGAGATGTATTTGTTGCCCCTGCAGGAAAAAAGCACTCTCTTAAAAGTGATGGGAATATGTATGTAACGACTATTCTTATTCCCGTAAATCGAATTATTTGTCACTGTAAACAGGTGAGCTATGGTGATATTAGGAAAGCAATGGTTAGTGGAGCTCGTACTGTAAAAGAAATACAAGAAATTACAGGTGCCGGAACCGAATGTGGGAATTGTATTAAAGATATTGAAAAAATATTATCACTTGCATGTGGATGCAAAATGGTTACTGTTGAAACTGTAGTTAATGCAGTGAAAGGTGGTGCAGATACAGTTGAAAAAATTGGAGAAGTTACAGGAGCAGGTACCGATTGTGGAAAATGTAAATTTCTATTACAGAATATAATTGACACAAAAAGATAGTTTGAAATAGTTATAGTCTGACGTTTTGTTCTGAAGGGTTGTATTTGGGGAAGGCCCTATTCTGCCTCTTCGGAACAAAATACGTACTGAATAAACCTCTTTAAGAGCAGTCTTATGTATTTTTACAAAGAATATACTCCAAAATTTTCCTTCAACTAAGATATTAAACCCGGATTATGTGTTAGAACATCGTTATGAGGAATGAAAGTGCAAACAATCAAGGACTTGTCGAGACGACTCATAGCACCGCTATGGTGAGTTGAAACAAGTTAGTTTACGCCTTGATTGGCAGTAGTTTCATTACGTAATAGGTTTTCTAACGCATATTGCGAAAACTACCAGATTGGACATTAAGCCATCTAAATAGGGAAACAAACGATATAATAGTTTTTTATTCTATCTAGTACGATCGACAATCCACTTAGTGATTCTGTTATACCACCTTATATTTATAAACTGCAATGAATATACAGAAGTGATAAAACTATGAACTAAATATGTTAAAGCATTTTTGTGCTTAAATTAGACTTTAAGTAACACGAATGACACTATCAAAGGTGATTATATAACCCTCATAAAGGAAATATTAGCTCCTTAGTTATGCGATAATCCATTTATTTTCTTTTAAAGCATTTGGCTAAATTCATCCCAATGAACATGGCGAAAAACAGGGAGAAGTTTCTGCTTTGTAAGTCCACCGATTAATACTGATCAACAACAACTTAGATTTCATACTACAACAAGCGCTTTTGTTATTTCCGCCTTTCAATTAAAAATAATTTAGCTTGGCTAAAACTCAGGCAAAAACCAAACTCAAATATACTATCAAGTATATCAAACTAATCATCGCTTAAGACACTATTGATTGAAAATATTAAACTACTTTTACCCAATTATTTATCACATAACAATAAGTATGAAAAGAAAAACAGAAAAGCCATCTCCTGAAGCAAAAGCATTATCACTTTTTTTAATGGCTCATAAAACGATAAAACCCACTTATAAAGACCAATTAAAGCGAATTAACAGATTGTGGGACCTGGTAACCAAAGACGAATTAAGCAACAGTGAATATATGGAAGAAGTGCAAAAAATGTTGGCAGCGCATGGTGGTTATTCAGAAGTTGTAGAGAAAACAGTTCGATTTTACATTAAAAAAACCGGCGAATGGAAATTGCAGGGTGATGACAAATATTGTACAGATGCCAAGCAGTTTGCTGATAAAATATTGAAGAAGTAAAATTACAATAATGGATATTGATAAATCGAGCAATGAACATGCCAACAATCCATTGCATGGTGTGAAATTGATAGATATGCTAGAGAAATTAGTGGCTGCATATGGATGGGAAGAACTTGGAATGAGGATTAATATCAGGTGCTTCAATAACGACCCGTCTATTAAATCAAGTCTTAAGTTTTTGAGAAAAACACCGTGGGCAAGAGACAAGGTGGAACAGCTATATTTACATCATGTGAAATCTAAGGGCTAATTCAGTATAAAGAATAAAGACATAAGTATAAAGACATAAGTATAAAGATATCAGTTACCTTAACTCTTGCATTAAATAACAAAACAAGAAGTGAAAGATCATTTATTGAATGTTTTTTGCTGATAATTGAGATTTCAGGTGTATTAAATATTTAAGTCTTATGTCTTTATACTTTTGTCTTACGACTGAATAGTTAACTAAAGGTTAATTGAAATTTTAAGAGACAAGCTATTCTACATCTCTCTCTGCCTGTGTTACATCACGAAACGTTGGCAAAGACTCGGTAATACTGGCTGCTCCCTTTTTATTCATTTTAAAAGTAACATCCTTTGTGGTGGTAAAAATCAGAACTGATGTAAAAGGATTTCTGAGATGTGACTTCACCACCTCAAACGCCTCCTCTAATGTAAGCTCATCCTCCTTATCAGCTGTATCTCTGGATCGGTAGCGAAATTTCAATAAGACCTTAAAGCCATCTTCAGCATAAACTGGTCTCACAAATATATTTCTCAAGTCGGGCTTACCAATGGTTTTTGCCATGGTTAACTTGGCAAAGTTACCTTCCTGAACACTTTCTTTTACCTGTTCCCAGAATTGAACAAACACATCTTGATAAGGCATAAAATAACGATTGATTATAAAATATTTTGGTGCTCAAAAGTAACATAAATAAAACAATTCCTTATTCTAAATCAATCCTGTCCTAAATAAAATCATACTATTGGCGTTTCACCCAAACCCGACTTCATTTTTTTTATTTTAAGATTATTGCTTTGCTCGGCATAGTTCAAGTGAACTTGACTCTGCTCTCACTAAATGCAATAATTGGCTTGATCCAAAAAACAGAAGCCTGCATACAGGCCACAGCCGTCAGGCTAAGAATAACTATATTGTTCGGACCTACCCTTTTTCTCATCTTTTATACATATAAATCATCAAGAATCAAACAAATGCAGGCTGAAAGCCTAGTTCATCACAGCCCCAGGTAAAACGCAGTGACACCTGGGGTTTGTCAGTTTTGTTAATCAGCGTCCTAAAGGGACAACTTAACCCTATTTTGAGCTGTCCCTTCAGGACGCTGATTCCCTTCTTGCATAACCCCATGCGTTGCATGTGGCTGGGATAAGCTGTGCCTTCAGCACGTTATTCCAAATACTTCCTCAAAAGATCTTCTGCATTAAGTAATAACGCTTTACTAAATATAAGATAGCTTTAACCCTTGGGTGTTCGAAAAGCAAAAACTATTAATTAGGCCTGGGTTTTAACCCAGGTAAACAATGATATAATAAAATGGCTTTAGCCTAAACTTATATTTTGGGTTAAAACCCATTTCGAAACCTGCTGATTTCTCCGGGTTAAAACCCGGATCTAGTTATATAAAACCTTTTCGAACACTAGAGGGTTATAGTCCCGGGCTATTGAAGTTAAAGCCTTTGACTGCGTCGATTTTCAATTCAGGCTTATTTATAACAACAACGATATTATTAACCAGAGCTATAAACTATTACAAAAAGCTATTACTTAAATATTTAAACAAAAACGACATGAACGTTTAGGACAGATATGAGCACATATATAAACCAGTTCAAATATCCCATTTTATTGCTTTGAAGTTTAAAAAATAATGTTATGAGATAAATACAATAGCCAATACATATGTTCATCTGATAAAACAGGTCATTAATGTCCCATTAAAGTCTAAAAAAGTTCTTTGAAATATTTGAAATTTAGTTTGTTATAGAGGTTTTCTGAGCGAACGGACTTGAATTTATAGCTTTGGGTTAGATTAATCTGATAGCATATGTTTCAAGACAAATACGTTTTCGCTCAACTGGTC
>NZ_VCHY01000289.1 GCF_005877885.1 Labilibacter sediminis | reverse complement strand
ACCTTTGCAGCCATCCCCCACACGCGGCGCGCCCACGACCTGCGCGTCGCGCCGAAACGAACAGAAGAAATTCGAGGACCTTGAAACGCAGATCTGATCCGACAATCTGAAAACCCTAGATCTCGAAACCTTCAAACCTGTTATCTTCAAATCCGACCCGAATCTTCATCGCTTCTTTGAATGCCAATCTAAACACGTAGATCCGATAACACTGCCCTAGATCTGATAGATCTGAATCGCAGCTCTGATACCACTTGTTAGGGATTTTGGGGTCTAATCCCTCTTGTTGGAATAACTTGAGAAGAATGCGGAATAGTAAACAAACAACCAAACAATCAAGACACAAGTATTTACGTGGTTCGGTCAACGCGACCTACATCCACGGGCAGAAGAGATTATACTTTATTGAGAGCTACCGAGGGTTACAAGCATACACATAGAAATCTAATCTAGAAGACGACTCTCATTGATTTTGGCCTCCCAAAATCGTGGCTCAACTGGCACCTAAAACCCTAGCCCTAAGCCTGGTATTTATAGGCTACAAGAGAATGTTCCAGAATCTATTAAACTGGGTCAGAGCCCAC
>NZ_VCHY01000288.1 GCF_005877885.1 Labilibacter sediminis | reverse complement strand
ACTGTGTATCTTGAATAAGGAATATGATGACCACATAACGAGTTAGTGTAAAATGATGGTAAGAAACTTAACTTGATAATGATTATGAGTTAACACTTATGCAAGGTAAGGAAAGTTTGGATTTTAAAAAGTGTTAGATTAATTCAGCGTGGGTATTGATAAAGATAAATTGAGGATAAATTGGGAATGAATGAACAATGGTGATATGAATATCAGTAAGAAATATTAGCATTGTAAAGTATATAGAAGTTAATTCATATAGATGAAACATAGATAAGATGAAAGAATTAGTAATGGTGGATGGTTAGGATTATAAGGTTGTTAAGTAGTTTGATTATATGATCCCATTAATGATTGATTTTAGAATTAAGAACAGGTTGACTTAATCTAGTGTGATTGAAGTATTGGTCATCAAATGAATTTGTGAGTAGCGAAGGCGAACAAATATATTGGTACTGAATTTAATGACGATATATATATTCAGATGTTATGATTAGGAGACGATCAAATATTGATTTCTCACAATTGGATATAGGAGCATAAGTACTTTTGAAAGTTTGATATATTTGGGTTAGAAGGAGAGT
>NZ_VCHY01000287.1 GCF_005877885.1 Labilibacter sediminis | reverse complement strand
AACAAGGTACTTTGACCCATTAGAACCCAAAACTTTTGCCTAGCATTTTAACAACTTATGCTTATTATTAAAGTGCTTATTTGCTTATAATTAATTATCCGGGATCAAAATGAAGTTTTAGAAAAAGTGTTTGGATTAGCAAAATGTGTTAATTTTGTGTGTAATGATAAAATGACTTATCAAAACCTCGATCCTTAATTAGTCAATAGTAAGTAACGTATCAAAAACTCCTTACAAGTCAATAAAAGGGATTTTAAAATAAGCTACCAATCCCAAACACCCCCTATATAAAAGCTCTCTACTACAGAAGACCTTAATTATAAAAGAAATGGAGTGGACTAAAGATGAAGAAATCGTATTGGCACGAGCATGGGTTTACGTCAAATCGTTGGGACCCTCTAACCCGATATTGTTTTGGCGTGCTGTGGCGAAAAAGTATCTTGAACGTAGGCCGGCTGGACCTCACCGTTCTAAACACCAGCTTAGGACAAAGTGGGGGAACTTGTATGGGGAAATCACCACTTTTCACAACTTTTTTAGTGACTACCGAAATGCAAGGCCAAATGAAACCAAAATGGCGAAAGC
>NZ_VCHY01000286.1 GCF_005877885.1 Labilibacter sediminis | reverse complement strand
AAATTTAGGTGTATTCTTTTTTCGAGTTTGACTAAAAAAAGACTCCAGTTTTTTATTAGGCAAAAATTTACAATCCTTTGAGGTATTTTATTACATGTAAATAAAGTCTAGAATGACGAAAATCGAGGTCTTTTAGGTTCTTTCTTTATTTTATTAAATCATTAAGTTTGATTTCTATGACCTAGCAGATTCTAAAAATATAAATTTGAGAGATAAAGAACGAGAACTAAGAATTCCAAACCAAAAATTTTTGGTTTTACGAATATTGTATGGAATCCAAATTTTGTTATTTCGAGTAATTTTTGATCCAAATTTCGCGGATTTTTCACATATCTATATTTCTTTTTTATGAAGAGAATATTATTTATAGAAAAAATAGATAATGAATAAGAAATAATAATTTATCTTGAACAATAGATGTCTTTCACATCCAACTATAACAATGATTTTAAAATGGCAGTTCCAAAAAAACGTACTTCTATATCAAAAAAGCGTATTCGTAAAAATATTTGGAAGGGGAAGGGGTATTGGGCAGCCTTAAAAGCGTTGTCATTGGGGAAATCTCTTTCTACCGGAAACTCAAAAAG
>NZ_VCHY01000285.1 GCF_005877885.1 Labilibacter sediminis | reverse complement strand
GTTCGATGCTTCAACTGATCTAGTCTCCGCAGATCATTAACAAGAGTATTAAACCTGTTGAAGGTTTGAGTCAGGGTTTCGCCTTTCTTTGCAAAGAAATGTTCATACCTTCTGTTTAGATCATTGATCTGAGTGACCCTGACTTCCTCAGTGCCTTCAAAAGACACAGTCAGCGTGTCCATCATCTCTTTCGCTGAGATGCAGTTTTGAACCAGACCAAATATGTTATATGGTAGTGCATAACTGATAGCAGCACGAGCACGAACATCTAGCCCTATCTTCCTTTTGTCATCATTAGTCCAATTGTCTCTGGGAGTTTTCTTCATCTCACCATCAGGGACATTGTTCTTCAAGGGCTGATACATTGGAACATATGGACCATTAGTGACAATGTCCAACATGTCTTCATCTACTGATTCCAATGCATAAAGAGCTTTGATCTTCCACATAGCAAAGTTGGTTTCATCAAACGGAGGAATTTTAGCAGAAGAGTGATTTGATGAGTTTGAAGAGGAAGACGATGAAGCCATTGTTTGATAAGAGAACTCAGCTCTGATACCAATTGAAAGTTCCTAGGATCTAACAAGT
>NZ_VCHY01000283.1 GCF_005877885.1 Labilibacter sediminis | reverse complement strand
AAGACAGCTGTAGTTGGGATTGGTGCTGGTCCATAGGAAGTGGACGTTTTAAATTGTGAATTTTGCCTATATCTAACAGATTTATTACATGCAGGCATGGAAGCATATGTTGTGTGCTCATTCACATCACGATAGTCAAAAGTCTTAACAAATTTGCGTCCTGTTAATTGCTCAGCTCGTTTTTCATGAGCAGAATTATCAGACTTTGACTTTTGTACATTATTACCACACATGCAAACACATTTAGCAACATCAGATTCAAAAGCAGGTGTAGCAGGTTCAAAAACAGAATCAGAAACCAAAGTATTGTCTGAGCATGCAGAAACAGAAGCAGAATTATTGTCTAAACATGCAGAAGTAGAAACAAAAGTATTGTTCAAACAAGCATGATCAGAAACAGGTAAATTTGAACTTTCATTCTTGTGCCCTGCATCTAAAGATTTACCTGCACAAGAAGAAGAGGCATTAGGATCATTCACTTTATTATCCTCAGATTTGCTAGTTGATGCACAATCATTCTTATTTTCAGTAACTGGGACATCACCAACAGTAGATTTGCCATATGTTCTAGGTATGTCAGATTCTTGAGTTTC
>NZ_VCHY01000282.1 GCF_005877885.1 Labilibacter sediminis | reverse complement strand
CTATGTTTCTCGATAACGATTTATGATGACCTTACATGACTACTGATTAAACACATTAATCCAGTCTGGGTTCGGCCGAACACTTTAATGTCACTCATCAAATCTCGAGGGGCCCACAGATATCGCTTCCCCGTTAGGCGGAAGGAATGAATAAACTTTGACTACATAGATGTAGTCTATTTATCATATCACACATGAACATACCCTTTATAACCACCGAGTTACCAGTAGCGTTTGAGCAGATCAATGTATAACAGACAAATAGATCAACAATCTCATGTATCTCAGTTTGAAGAATACAAGATATTATCATCTTAGAATTACTTGTGATGAAATCCATGAAGTAATCTCTAAGTGCGGGTTGTTCCAATACTTAATCTCCCATTAAGTACTCATGAACGTTAGTGCAAACTTTTTGCTATGTCCAATCTCTATGGACAGTCAACTAACACTTCATGACAGTCTTAAATCACTACTTTCTCCCAAAAGTATGAACGACTGTGGAGTTTTGAATTTTAAAATAAAAATTCTGGAAGTGGTTCAAAACATGCAAAAGTGAAACACAGAAATAAATGATCAAGATTGATAGCATC
>NZ_VCHY01000281.1 GCF_005877885.1 Labilibacter sediminis | reverse complement strand
AGGAAAAGGTTTATCAAATTATATGGTAGTGGTTAAGTAGTAAGTGATGCGACCTGTTGGTTGTAGTGAATGATAAACCACTCAAGCATGATGCGATGCATCACATCGGACTTCGAAAAAGATAAGGTTTTACGAACAAAGCGTGCCAACCGCTGACGAAGCGTATTATTCCAACGCTCAATGTGGGCGGTTGCTCCGCTCTGCTTGTCTTTTGCCCAGTGCAGGTATTCAGGCAGAGCGCCATCATAAGCGCGATATTGATCGGTATACATCGGGCAGAGTGTATAAGGATACTCAAGGCGGTGCCAGAGTTGTTGGGCGGCATCTTCATCCCGGTTGCCAATGTAGAAAGCAATGATCTGGCGTGTGCGGCGACATAAAGCGATCCATATCCACCGTTTCTGTCCCTTGTTACCCACAAACGACCATAACTCATCCATTTCCAGCACATCTCCAACCTCATAATCGACCAGCGTGTCCGCTAGAACGGGTAATTGCCACACCTGATCTCGTATCCACTCAGCGACTGTCTGACGGCACACACCGAATATTCGCTCTATGCCCCGTAAACTGACTCGTTCGAGTGCTGCGCG
>NZ_VCHY01000280.1 GCF_005877885.1 Labilibacter sediminis | reverse complement strand
AAAAAAAATGAATTAATTAAATTCAAGTTCTTTTTTTGGCCTAATTATCGACTAGAAGATTTAGCTTGTATGAATCGCTATTGGTTTGATACCAATAATGGGAGCCGCTTGAGTATGTTAAGGATATATATGTATCCATGATTAAAAATTTTGAGTTTCCTATATATTCTGTTGTTCTATCAATCAGATTTTTCTGTCCGTGATCTAAATATATCCTATATGCAAGCAACCAAATGAACATATGCGCTGTCTTACATTCCAGTCTATGATACTGCAATAATAAGGAAATGACGTAGGAAATGGCGTATCAATTAAAACTAGAAATTAATCAACAGAATCTTCGTACTAAACTATTTTGTATCGTCTTTTTGTATCACTATACAAATGAACTCAAAAATCGGATTTATTAATGTTAATTGATAAAATATTAATGTTAATTGATAAAATCAGGAGTCTATAAAGAAATTCTTATTATTGTGTATACTACATTAAAATCTCTAACATTATTATTACTGATCAATAAAATAAATATCTGTAAAAAGGGGAGTGTGAAATTATTTTATGGTAAAAAATTCATTTATTTCAATTATTTAT
>NZ_VCHY01000028.1 GCF_005877885.1 Labilibacter sediminis | reverse complement strand
GCTTTCTTTTTGCTTGATCAAAAAGAAACCTGCCTTCCGTCAGGCAGGCAAAAAAATCAAGTTCAATTCATCCTTCAGCCCACCTCCTAGTTGAATCTATTGCCATCACACATCCCTTATTCACCCGCATTCAACTGCGTCGCGCTATTACCGGCCCGGCCCAATTGAACCGGCCAACACACATTTTTATCGAGATAGAACTAAAATACTTGAAATAGTTAGCTACTCGGTTTTACTTTTCAAAAAGTCTTAGGAATCCGGGTTAAAACTCTTTTATGTTGGTAGCGATCATCAAAACTTAGAGCAGGTAGAAATAATCGTGAAGTAGTACAATACTGACCATAAAAAAAACCGTTTTGCAAAGGATAAAAACTTACGCAAAACGGTTTTTTTTTTTAGAACCTAACAGTAATCAACTTTACCTTTTCCGAAGTTTATTTTTTTGGAAAAGGTTGTTTTATAGTAATATCATTATTCAAAATCAAACTTAAAGCTTAATCTGGCGCCCCATCGGGCAAATTCAAAATCCTCAAAGCCGGCAAAAACACCCACATTCATCATTAAAAAAATCTGGCTTATGCCATAACCTATTTCGTTATAGTTTTTAAAATAGGGCTGTGTTAAATGGTGCAGGTACAAATTCTCATTCCAGAGTTTATCTTGTAAAAACGGCAAGTATTTAAACATCAGATAAGGTGTAGAAAAAGCTACGTGACCTTCGAGATACCACTCATTGGTGCTATACTCGTAATCGTTTAAGAGATTAAAGTTGTTTTTCCAATTTTTAAACGAGATGGGTATCTGACTGGTATTCATATGTGAATACTGCGAAAAATGCATGTCGGACTGACTAAAATAATAACCTGCTTTAAATTCATAATCGAGCCCGTACATGTAACTCCACTCCAAATCCTGATTTACCGACAACTCCATCATTTCAAAACTCGATTCGGACTCCAGCACCCCGTCGTAAGCAGCCCTATACTCAAAAGCAAAAGTAGGATAATCGGAATGAACCATTCTTTTTTTCCCCTTTACAATTCGATAATAGTGTTTGGGCGTATAACTTAAAGAAGCCAACACA
The DNA here is from genome assembly GCF_005877885.1 of Labilibacter sediminis. GTDB lineage: Bacteria > Bacteroidota > Bacteroidia > Bacteroidales > Marinilabiliaceae > Saccharicrinis > Saccharicrinis sediminis. The sequence continues at coordinate 58,667 of NZ_VCHY01000028.1, read as the reverse complement.
TCAAAACTCTTGCGACTATCAAAAGCAGCATCGGGGTGATGGTATAAATCATTGTTAGGCTTGTAATCAATACTCGGATATCCCCATGAATAATTGGTACTGTTTTCCAGTCTGTCATATGCGTGATAAGCTACTCTCCCCCTAAAACGCAGGCCGTTGGCAATATCAAAACTTAGTCCTGCCTTAAGGTAATTATCCTGATACAGGCGCATATAATTATCTTTAAAGAAGAGCGATGATATGGAATTTATAAATGGCGAAACTCCTGTAAGTTCATTAAAATTGTTGCTCCACTGTCCTACATTAAAACCAACCAAACCGCGTTTCAGTGGTAAAAAAGTATAATTACTATGTACCTTCCATAAAAACTGTTTTCTGTTAAAGGCATACTTCAACGCTGGCTTAACACTAACCCGATGCACGGAATCTATTCGTTTTATTAACTCAAAACTTTGCTGATATGTCCAACCATCAACCGCATTAAAACCTGCTGCATTCATCCCTGCCAGCCCATCATGCCTGATGGTTAATGTAGAATCTCCTACATAATATTTCCTGCCATATAAAAGATGACCCAACTTTTTTTGAAATGCTGTTTTCTCCTTTTTCGTTTTTGTGGTATCATTCTTTGCTTGTGCCCTGACCAACTCCAGGGAATCCTTAACCTGCAAACTTTGTAACTCTTTTTTCGACAACGGAATAGAACGCATTTTATCCCAATCAACAGAATCTCTTTTCACCGTGTCCTTCACCACCTTATAATTGCTTCCGAAATTTTCTAACTCCAGGCCCTTACCCTTATGTTCCCTTTCCTCATTCTCTTTCTCCATTAAACGCGACAGCTTCAGCATTTCACGGGTATTTAAATCATCCTTCTTTAAGAGATCCTCTATTTTTTGCTGGTTTTTGGTAAGGTTCAGTTTCTCTTCCTCCAATACTTCCTGTTCCTGATCGAAATAAGCCTTTTTCAAAGATGCAGGAACAGGTAAGTCTTCATCTAGCTCAACCACACTATATTTTACCGATCCTCCGTAATTCGCCGTTAACTTAAACCCCATCACCTTTACATCTACATCAAACATATGACTAACAGGCAACCAGGCCTTTCCCTTTACAGGCTCCTGCACTTGTTTAACACGGATTTTACCAAAGAACTGTTCGTTCATTAAATCTACCGAATGAATATTCCACAACTGGTCTACAATAAAAATATATCCTTCAAACAGCTTTTGATTTTTACGTTTGGGCGTCACTTTAATTTTATTCACATAAAACTCCCCCTGCTGAAAAAAACCTTCGTACCTGAACCTATAAAAAGAAAATGCTTTGCGCGATAAGGGTGATATGGCCAACTCATCGTCCGAATCGTAAAAACTGTAGTTGATAAACTGCATCACATCAGTTTCACTGTCATCGGGTATGGTCGATTGCTTCGATATCTGCGTATGCTCATACTTATTTGGTGCATCAAACTTTATTTCATTCACAGATTCAGCCACATAGGTTTGTCCCTGTTCAATCCCTTCTTCTTTTAATTGCTTGCGAAACAGACGGGGAACTTTCTTCATATCAAGCCCGCCCTTTAAATACACATTGGCCTTAAAATGTTTTACCTGGCGTAAAAAATAAGGAGCCAGACTAATGGACTTACGCATGATGGCATATGCCGGATCTTCCTTTCCGGAATACACCCTCACCTCCTTTATCTTATAGTCCTGAGGCTTAAGTACAATATTTTTGATAATATCCTTATCCTTGATCACCACAACCTCTTCAATTCGACTAAAGCCGAGGGCCTGAAAAAAAACATGATAGGTTCCCGGGGTAAACTGAATAGAATACTCACCATCTAAATTTGTGGTAGTACCTGTAGTTAATTCCTTAATATAAATAGATGCAAATGGTATGGATTCACCATCCAATGAAGTCACTTTTCCCTGAAGTTTTTGCGCATCTGCTGCATGGCTCGTGCAAATAAAAATAAACAATATCCATAAGCTCATTTTTTTTAGAGAAAAACAGGTTATTCTGCTAATAAGCATTACGAAGCGAAAAGCGATAAAATAGGTCATCATTAATTGGGTTCGGCGCTCATCGCAATGGCAATACCACAGCTATAAGTGCACAGGTTAAACCCGCAATATGCATTAGAAAATCTATTACACATTGAAATCACTTCAAATCAAGACACTTTGTTGCTTCACTTCAACTCACCAGAGCGATGCTATGCCTCGTTTCAGTAAAGCCTTGTTATTATTGTGCATTCAATGTTCATGACGAAGTTCTAATACATAATCCGGGTTAAAATTCAATATTCGTAGGTTAAAACTAAAATAATTGCTTCAATTCTCCCGATGTCATTTCATTTTTAACGTTTTGTTCACCTATTTAATATCATTTTGAGAAATAAAACAAAAAAAAAGCTGATAAATGGCAGGGTTTAGGTATTTTTGCCATCTAATCAAAAAAGTATTCAATATATGCCATCTATTTCAATAAGAGGTAATGATATGCCCTCTTCTCCCATTCGTAAACTGGTTCCTATTGCCGAGGAAGCAAAAGCCCGGGGTGTGGATATAATACACCTGAATATTGGTCAACCTGATATTCAGACCCCTGCAGTTGCGCTTGAAGCAATTAAAAACATTGACAGAACAGTGTTGGAATACAGTCATTCGGCCGGGATGCCTGAATATAGAAGGAAACTTACTCAGTACTATAAAAGATTTGATATTGATGTAGACCAGGAAGAGATAATGGTAACAACAGGAGGATCTGAAGCCTTTATGTTTGCTTTCTTCTGCTGCTTCAATCCTGGAGATGAAATAATTATACCGGAACCGTTTTATGCCAACTATAGCGGCATTGCCACTGCTGCAGGTATTAATATAAAACCCATTACATCGAGTTTTGAAGATGGATTTGCTTTACCTCCTATGGCGGAGTTTGAAAAGCTTATCACCACAAAAACAAAAGGTATTTTTATTTGCAACCCCAATAATCCAACGGGTTACTTGTATTCAACAGAAGAGCTAAACCACCTTCGCGACATTGTACTGGAACACGACCTTTACCTTCTATCAGATGAAGTTTACAGAGAGTTTTGTTACGATGATTGCAAGCATTTTTCTGCTTTAAATCTGGAAGGTTTAGAAAATAATGTAGTGTTAATTGATTCTGTAAGTAAGCGATACAGCGAGTGTGGAATTAGAATTGGCACTTTGGTTAGTCGCAATAAAGAAGTGATTGACTCAGCCATGAAATTTGCACAGGCTCGCTTAAGTCCGCCTTTACTTGGACAAATTGCCGCTTGCGCATCCATCGATGCATCACAAGAATATACCGATTCGGTTCATAAGGAATATTACGAGAGACGAAATATTTTGGTTGAAGGCTTAAATAAAATTCCGGGCGTAAAATCAATGAAGCCTAAAGGTGCATTTTATACCATGGCTAAATTACCGGTGAAAGATTCTGATGATTTTTGCCAGTGGATTTTGAGGGATTTCTCATACGATAATCAAACACTAATGATGGCTCCCGGATCTGGTTTTTATAGTAGTCGATACCTGGGCAATGACGAGGTTAGAATTGCCTATGTCCTGAATCAAACTGATTTAAAGAAAGCCCTGGTTATTCTTGAAAAAGCTTTAGAGGCTTATCCGGGAAGGCTGATTTAATGACAAGAGATACTATTAGCTCACTTTGCTAAAAACGATATTATTATCAACGCCCTATTAAGGTATTCATTATCTTTAGGGCGTTTTTATTTATTACTATACCATATTCTTTACGCTTTGAATTTAAATCTTTACATAGCCAATAAAATTAGAAAAGGAGAAGTTACCGGGAAAAAGCTTGCCGGCCCTATCATCACCGTTGCCACCTTGGGTATTGTTCTGGGGATAGTAGTGATGATTCTTTCCTTATCGATAGGTACAGGTTTTAAACGAGAGATCAGAAATAAGATAGTTGGTTTTGGATCGCACATACAGGTGATGAACTACGATTACAACTCTTCCTTTGAAACCAACCCCATTCAGCAAGACTCCATTTTTGTTACCCAACTAAAAGAAATGGAAGGCGTATCGAAAGTACAGGAATTTGCCACCAAACCAGGGTTAGTAAAAACAAAAGAAAGCATTCAGGGAGTGGTTTTAAAAGGTATCGGCAAAGATTTTAACTGGGATTACTTCAACACCATCATGGTAGAAGGAGAAAAACCGGATATCTCCGGCCCAAAAACTTCAAACGACATTATTATTTCCACCTCCCTGGCCAAGCTGTTAAAACTAAAGGTGGGCGATAAAGTACCTATGTATTTTTTTCAGGATAAAATACGCGCGCGAAATTTTCGAATTTCAGCCATATACGATTCTCACCTTCCCGAATTCGATAAATTGTTTTTGTTTGTTGATATCCGACAAATTATAAAACTCAACAACTGGGAAGACAACCAGATTACCGGATACGAAATAATGTTGGATGAATTTGACCAGATGATGCCTATAGGCAGGGAGATTGATATTTTGGCAGCTTCACGAATTTCGCCCGATGGTGGTATGCTACGCACTACAACTATTGCCCAGCAACAACCACAAATATTTGGCTGGCTTGATTTACTCGATATGAACGTGGCCATTATTCTGATATTAATTGTGCTGGTGGCAGGCTTTAATATGATTTCCGGCTTACTAATTATCATACTCGAACGTACGGCAATGATTGGTATTCTTAAAGCCTTGGGTAAGCAAAACTGGAACATCAGAAAAGTATTTCTTTACCTGGCTTCATTCATTATCACCAAGGGAATTATTATTGGTAACATAGTTGGCATTGGGATATGCCTTTTACAAAAGCACTTTGGTTTAATTACCCTTGATCCAACAAATTACTATTTAGATACTGTACCTATTTATTTAAACCCCTTACATCTGCTTTATTTAAATATTGCTACCATTATTATTTCATACATTATGATGATAGGTCCTTCGTATCTGGTAACTAAAATTACACCTGTTGAAGCCATACGTTTTGACTAATATCCAACCTTATCCTTAACCATGAATTCTGACTATTCCATTTCTACAGACAAGCAAAAACTAGACATACCGCTGATTCATCATTTTTTAGTGAATGATTCATATTGGGCCAATAACAGAACTTTAGAAACCGTAAAAACATCTATAAAAAATTCTTTATGCTTTGGAGTATACTCCAACAACATACAAGTGGGGTTTGCACGAGTAGTAACCGATTGTGCTGTATTTGCCTGGATACTGGATGTATTTATATTAAAGGAGCACAGAGGCAAGGGACTTGGCAAGTTACTAATGACGGCTATTACAAATCACGATCAACTACAAACAATTAAACGATGGGGTTTAGCTACCGATGATGCACATGGGTTATATGAAAAATTTGGTTTTGAACTTATAAAACGTCCGGAAATATTAATGCAGAAAACTGCTGATCCTTCATAAAAACTTTCATGAATTAAGGAAACACCAACAGGTATGAAAATACCTTTTCCAAAGTTCAAAACTTTGGAAAAGTTTGAGACTTTCAGAAAAAAGCCCCCTAACGGAGGCTTTTCAATCAATATGTTTTTTAAAACTATCTCACCTGAAGTTCATGTAACTTACTATAAGTACCTCCTTTGGCTAACAATTCGTTATGATTACCTTGCTCCACTATTTCACCCTCGTTAAATACACAAATTAAATCTGCATTTCTAACCGTTGAAAGTCTGTGCGCAATCACCACAGAGGTTCTTGAGCTCATCAAGTTTTCAAGTGCCTCTTGTACCAATTTTTCTGATTCCGTATCTAAAGCTGAAGTAGCCTCATCGAGTATTAAAATATCAGGATTTTTAAGGACAGCACGAGCAATGCTTATTCTTTGACGCTGACCTCCGGATAATTTACCTCCTCTATCTCCTACCAAAGTATCGTAACCATTTTCCGTTGCCACAATAAACTCATGTGCATTGGCAACTTTAGCAGCATTCTCCACCTGCTCTTGCGTGGCATCTTCTACACCAAATGCAATGTTATTGAAAAAAGTATCATTAAAAAGAATGGCTTCCTGATTTACGTTACCCATCACTCCACGCAAGTCATGTACTTTAATATCTCGGATATCTGTACCATCAATGGCAATACTTCCTTCCTGTATATCATGAAAACGTGGTAACAAATCAACAAAAGTTGTTTTTCCTGACCCGGATTGACCAACCAAGGCAACCATTTTTCCTTTTTCTATAGTTAAGGAAACATTTTTAAGTACTTTGTGGTCATTGTAACCAAAACTCACATTCTTGTACTCTATAGAATGGTTAAACTGCTTTACTTCTTTGGCTCCGTCCTGCTCTAATATTTTATTATCGGCCAGCAATATTTTATCAATACGCTCCATGGCAGCCAAACCCTTCTGAATACTAAAGTAAGCAGTGGTAAATGCCTTTGCCGGATTAATAATTTGATAAAAGATTCCAATATAAGCAATAAAAGTAGCCCCTTTCAATGTACTACCTTCTGAATTGGTTAGTATAGCGCCGTACCAAACCAAGACAATCATTACCACCGTTCCTAAAAACTCACTTAAAGGATGGGCCATCACGTACCTTCTTCTAATCTTATTCATCACCTTACGATAATCTTCGGTCTTAGCTCCAAATCGCTTGGTCATCTTCTTCTCTGCATTAAAGGCTTTAATTATCCGTAATCCTCCTACCGACTCTTCAATAATTCCCAAAATATCTCCCATTTGAGATTGAGAAATACGAGATTTTGTTTTCAATGATTTTCCTGTTTTACCAATAATCCATCCTGCCAAAGGAAGCATGATAAAAACAAAAATAGTGAGTTTGTAACTTATTGCTAACATAAATCCAATAGACACAAGAATTATGATTGGATTCTTTAATACCATATCTATGGATGACATAATTGAGTTTTCAACCTCAGTCACATCTCCTGTTGCCCGAGCCATCACATCACCCTTTCTTTCATCGGAATAAAAAGAAAGCGGTAATGCCATTAACTTGTTAAATATTTTAGTCCTGATATCTCTAACTACCCCATTTCGAATACCTACCATTTGATACGAAGCCAAAAAGGCAAAACCAACCTTAAAAAAAGTTGCTACTAACATCAACATTCCAATAAAAGGCATCACAACAGTTACACCATACTTATACTTTACCAAAGTAACATAGTAATACAAATTATTTTGCAAGGCTTCCTTTGATAGCTCCCAGGGTAATAAATGATTTACTTCCTTAGTCGTTTCAAACAGAACCTCCAAAACAGGAATCATAAACAACATAGCTACGCCGGTAAATATGGCATGCAAAATATTAAAAACTACACTTAATATTAGTTTATGTTTATATGGAGGAACAAAGCGTTTTAAAATCTGAAAAAAATCTTTCATTATAATATCAAATATCTAGCAATAAAAAAAGTCAGCCGCTAAAGTAACTTTATGCATGCTGACTTCAAAAAAAATTGTACTGAAATGCTTACATTCCAGTATAAGACTGTGGAGAAATAGAACGAAGTTCATCTTTGATCTCCTCAGATACATCTAATGTTGTAATAAATTCGGCAATACTTTTGGCATTGATTCCTTCATTGGTTCTGGTTAAGGCCTTTAATGCTTCATAAGGGTTTGGATAAGCCTCACGACGTAAAATAGTTTGAATAGCTTCAGCTACAACGGCCCAGTTATCCTCCAGATCTTTTTCAATGGCATCTTTGTTAAGCAACAATTTACCTAAACCTTTTTGTATAGATTTAATGGCAATTACTGTATGTGCTAAAGGTACACCAATATTTCTTAACACTGTTGAGTCTGTTAAATCACGTTGTAACCTTGAAACTGGCAACTTAGCAGATAGGTGCTCTAAAATAGAATTGGCAATCCCCAGGTTTCCTTCTGCATTTTCAAAATCAATCGGGTTTACCTTATGTGGCATGGCACTTGAACCTACCTCACCCTTCTTAATTTTTTGCTTGAAGTATTCCATCATAATGTACGTCCAGAAATCTCTGGATAAATCTAACATGATGGTATTGATACGTTTTAGGTTATCAAAGATAGCCCCAAGGTTATCGTAGTTAGAGATTTGAGTTGTATACTGCTCTCTGTCTAACTTTAATACATCATTTACGAAATGATTTCCAAACTCAATCCAGTTAATCTCAGGATATGCAACTTTATGCGCATTAAAGTTACCTGTAGCACCACCAAACTTAGCCGAGCAAGGAACTCCTTTTAATAACGACAACTGAGTTTTTAAACGCTCAACAAACACCTTCATCTCTTTACCCAAACGTGTAGGAGAAGCTGGTTGTCCATGTGTTTTTGCAAGCATTGATACTTCTTTCCAATCTTCAGCCAAAGCATCAATCTGGGTAATCATCTCTTCAAGTAAAGGATAATACATGTCATTAACCGCATCACGCAATGAATACGGTATAGCTGTATTATTAATATCCTGTGAAGTTAATCCGAAGTGAATAAACTCTTTATACTTCTCAAGTTTTAGAACGTCAAATTTTTCTTTGATGAAATACTCTACAGCCTTAACATCATGATTTGTTACACTTTCAATCTCTTTGATTCTTTCAGCATCTTCCAACTGAAATTCTTTATATATTTTTCTTAATTCTTCGTAAAGGCCTTTATCAAAATCAGCTAATTGAGGTAAAGGCTGCTCACAAAGCGTTATAAAGTATTCTATTTCAACCAATACCCTATATCTAATCAATGCATATTCCGAAAAATAAAGTGCCAAACCATCTACTTTATTTCTATATCTTCCGTCGACTGGTGAAATTGCCGTTAGTAACTGTATATCCATCATTAATCTTTAAATTTTTTAATGCTGCAAAATTAGCATTTTTTTAAATATTTATACACATAACTGACCTCTTGATTCTAAACTAAAAATCCATACACGAACACCTATTAATCAAACACTTACACCACCGATACACAATCCTAAAAACTTTTTTCTTAAAATTTAATAATTCCAAACTGTAATTAATATTCATTACACGACTAATACAGAACTAAATTCATCCCCTCGAAAAGTTAAATCCTTAGCCTATTTTTAATGCTACTTAGCTCTATATAGCATGATCTTCATTTTGATCATACTAAAACATTCTACTGCTGCTAATAAAGATTCTTAAGCTATACTCTTTATTTAAACCCGGATATGCATTAGGTCTTCGTTATGAACATTGAAAATGCAATAAAACAAACACTTGCTGAAACGAGACATAGCACCGCTACGATGAGTTGAAGCAAGTGAGTAAAACGATTTGTTTTAAAGTAGTTTCAATGTGTAATAGATTAGCTAATCCATATTCCGGGTTAAAACATAAGTAACATGTTTTGACAACTTAAAATCTTTGATATTTTTGTATCTCAACAAAAACCCGTTAAATGACGTTTAGAAAAGGATTTTCACTAGGTATTAAAAGCTATTCACGAGCATATAATTTTCTTAAAAAGCACCACTTAATGTGGTATTTCCTATTCCCTCTGGCTTTAAACATTATACTATTTAGTCTTGGTTATGCATCCACCGTTTCTCTCAGTACGAAATGCTTTGTATACGTAACAGATTGGATAGATATGGACACCTGGCAATTTTGGGGTTCCGGATTTCTTAGCTCAGTGATTCATTTTTTTATGCACTTTGTCATACGAATGCTTTTTGTCATCTTATTTGCATACATAGGGGGATATATAATTATCATACTCTTATCTCCGGTTTTTGCTTTCTTATCCGAAAAAATAGAAACCATCCTTACAGGAAAAGAATATCCATTTAATTTTAATCAGTTTATAAAAGATATTTGGAGAGGTGTTCGTTTAGCACTTAGAAATTTAGGAATAGAACTCTTACTAACCCTGGTACTATTTATTATCAGTTTTATTCCTGTTGTAGGCTTATTTACCAGCATTACGCTCTTTTTTATATCGGCGTATTTTTACGGTTTCTCTTTTATAGATTATTCACTGGAAAGAAAGCAAATGAATATATCGGAAAGTGTAGCATTCGTTAAAACCAATAAAGGACTGGCCATTGGCAATGGATCCGTATTTTCATTGGTTTTACTCATCCCTTTCATTGGCGTTTTAATATCCGGATTTATTTCTATCATCTCTCTTACTGCAGCAACCATAGCCACTAGCGAAGCTTTGGTGCAGAAACAACAACAGATTCAATAAAATAATAAAGATATTATCCTTTGATTTATGTGTAATTCGTTAATTTTATAATCAAACAAACTAATCAATAATCATATGATCGCAAGAAGTTTAATCCTATTCATTATACTATTAACCACACAGTTTGGTTTTAGCCAGTCTGATTCCTTAAGCACGCAATCGCTTATTTATAAATTTGATATTAAACGAGAAATTGGAAGCACATCGTGGATTCATACACAAAATGCCTTTGAAGAAGCCTATGTAATGAATGCAGATGTTATTCTTCTGCATTTAAATACCTATGGAGGACAAGTTGTTTTTGCCGACTCTATCCGTACTAAGATATTAAACAGCACAATACCTGTGCACGTGTTTATTGATAACAACGCTGCTTCTGCAGGTGCTTTAATATCCATAGCTTGCGATAAGATATATATGCGTCCCGGAGCAAATATTGGAGCTGCCACTGTGGTAAACCAGTCAGGTGAAAAAATGCCAGATAAATACCAAAGTTACATGCGTTCTACCATCAGAGCAACAGCTGAAGCTCACGGTAAAGACACTATTATTAATGGTACTGACACCACTTTAGTTTGGAAAAGAGATCCTCATATTGCTGAAGCAATGGTTGATGAAAGCATATATATTGCCGGAATTATTGATACCGGAAAAATATTGACCTTTACAACACTTGAAGCCATAGAGCATGGTTTCTGTGATGGTAAAGCCGAAAGCATTAGTGATGTAATTGAAGAATTAGGATTTAACGAATATCAAATAATACAATATAAACCTTCCTTTTACAGTGGACTAAAAGGATTTTTAACCAATCCTGTTTTTCATGGCATCTTAATATTAATAATCATTGGAGGTTTGTATTTTGAATTACAGTCCCCCGGAATTGGCTTCCCTTTGTTAGCTTCAGCTATTGCAGCCATTCTTTATTTTGCACCTCTCTATATTGACGGCCTAGCTGCCAATTGGGAAATTGTGATTTTTATTTTAGGCGTAATATTAATAGCACTGGAAATTTTTGTAGTTCCTGGTTTTGGCATAACCGGCGTTTCAGGGATTATATTGGTTTTTACCGGACTTACACTCAGCCTGGTTGACAATGTCGTTTTTGATTTTTCTAATGTTCCTGCAAAAGAACTATTCATGGCACTGATCATTGTTTCTGCCGGAACATTTATATCATTTATCGTAGCCATACCTTTAAGTCAGAAAATGTTTACCTCTGGTCCGCTTTCCAATGTGGCACTACAAACAACACAAGACACCAACCTAGGTTACATAAGCGTTGACTCTGAATTAAACGAATTGGTAGGTTCCATTGCCATAGCACAAACCACCCTGCGACCTTCGGGTAAGGTGATTATTAACAACGAAAGTTATGATGCAGTAGCAGAGGTTGGAATGATTGACAAAGGCGAAAAAGTTAAAATTACACGCTATACATCGGGTCAACTTTATGTGGTAAAAACCGTATAAAGTCGTATTTTTATAGTAGAAAGTTGTTGATAAAAATCATAAAAAAAAGGCAACTTAAAAGCAGTTTATCAAGTATTAATAATTATAAAATTTATATTTTGAGATCGTAAACAATTAGAGTATTCATAAGGTTAAGGAGGACTTTGTTATGAAAACAAAAAAAGCAAAAACATCGAAGCCAAATGTAACTTCATACGAAGATTTTGAAGAGAAAAAAGGGAAAAGACCTAACATGGTAAATCGCTCAAAAACGTCTAAGATCCAGGAAGAATTAGCTGATGATTTCGGGGAAGTATTGGGAGAAGGTTTTCATGGATTGGATGATGATTATTATTTTGATGAAGAAGATTTATATTAATCACATCTCATTTGTTAACTATTCTCACAACAACACTGGAGAATATTACGTTTAAATGGCGATCTGTTTATCGCAAAAACTAACTACAATTAAACTACATACTCGAATTCAACTGCTTGAATTCGAGTAATAAACTTTTATGGTCTTTACTCTCATAAAAAAGACCGGCAACAATATCAACTTTACAGACTAAAAAAAACATAGAAAATTTATCTTATTTATAAGATGTAATTTCATCTACATATTTTATTTTTTACTATTTTCAACATATCATTTTATACCAATTCGGTTTTCTAAAAATTGCACTTTTAACTATAAATCATGGCTCAACACCTGGCCTATAAAACAAACTAAAGGTGAACAGTGAAATTTAGTGACTTAATTATTATGAAATCAAAACAAAGTATTTACAAGAAGAGCAAACGCTCAACTTCTAATGGACCTGATGAAAGAAACGGGTTGCGTCCTGTTAAATCAAACAACGGAAAATCAAAAAATAAAATTTCTATTTACGACAACCTTGAAGATGATTTTGACGAGCTGAACTTGAATAATTATTTGAATGATTTTGATGAAAAATTAGATGATTTTGAAGATTAATTATTTAACCCGCAAATGACCTTATTAAGAAGCAAGCTCTTGTAATTTGATATGGAAAACAATAACGAATGTGGCTGGAGCACCTCCTCACAGCTAATGCAAGAATATCATGATTCTGAATGGGGTGTTCCTATACATGATGACCAAAAACTGTTTGAGTTTTTATCACTCGAAGGTTTTCAGGCAGGTCTTTCATGGAGTATAATACTAAATAAAAGGGAACATTTTAGAGTGGCCTTTGATGATTTTGATTGGAGGGTTGTTGCTGAATATTCCAGTTCGAAAGAACTGGAACTACAACAAAACGAAAAAATTATCCGCAATAAGCTTAAAATTAAAGCTGCCATTGGCAATGCCAAAGCTTTCTGTAAAATTATAAGTGAATTTGGTTCGTTTAACTCCTACATATGGCAGTTTGTTAATCACAAACCCATAGTAAATCAATTTAATTCATTAAATGAAATACCAGCACTAACCCCTATTGCTGAATCAATGAGTAAAGATTTAAAAAAGCGAGGGTTTAAATTTGTTGGCCCAACCATTTGCTATGCCTTTATGCAAGCAACAGGAATGGTAAATGATCACGTAATTTCGTGTAAACGCCACAAAGAAGTACAAAATGAATATAAAGAGACTATTTAATCAAAAAGTCCATCATCTTTTCATCTTGTAAAAACACTTCAAACCTATCTCCTATTTTAACTGGTCCTACTCCTGCCGGTGTACCCGTATAAATTAAATCACCTATTTTCAGCGTAAAGAATTGTGACACATAAGCAATGATTTCGTCAACCTTAAAAAGCATATCCCCTGTATAACCATGTTGACGTTCCTCACCATTAACCAATAGCTTAAACTCAATATTTTGTATATCCTTAACTTTGCTTTTGGCCACAAAGTTTTTAGAGATGGCAGCGGAACTGTCAAATGCTTTTGCTCGCTCCCACGGCAAGCCCTTTTCTTTTAATTTTGATTGCAGGTCTCTCGCAGTAAAATCAATTCCCATCCCTATTTTATCATAGTACCTATGTGCAAATTGTGGCAATATATTTTTTCCCAGACGATTAATCTTAATCACCAATTCTGTTTCGTAATGAAACTCATCGGCAAAATCGGGTACAAAAAAAGGCTGATTATTTCTTAATAGAGCTGTATCAGGTTTTAAAAATATGACAGGTTCATCAGGAACTTCATTTTTAAGTTCGGCTGCATGCTTAGCGTAATTTCGACCAATACAAATTATTTTCATCTGTTTATAATTTAATTTTCAATTGTCAGATGGAACCGCATGATGTAAAATAATCATTGTCGTGTGTGTTTAATAATTATTTTACATCATTCTTGTTTCATGGCTACATTTCTTTAATGATAAAATCGAAGGCTAACAATGTTTTAACGATTAAAGTTACGTAGCTTAATATTCGTAAAAACCTTTTTTGTGTATAATGGAAAGTCTCCCTGCATAATCCAACCATAATATCCAGGATCACTATCCAGAATATCTTTTACCTTACGTCCCTTATATTTACCAAAATTAATACACTCATCGCCATCTTCATCATAAACTAAACGACCTGCAAAATCAGCATGCTTATTGTAAGATGAAAATTCAGCAAGATAATCGATGTCATTTTTCAGGTCAGGATACTTCTCTAATTGCCCCAATAGAACCTCATATGTTGCACGAGTATCAGCTTCAGCACTATGAGCATCCTCTAATTCTTTATCGCAGTAAAATTTATAGGCAGCCTCTAAAGTTCTTTTTTCCTTTTTATGAAAAATAGTTTGTACATCCACAAACTTTCTTTTTTTCATATCAATATCCACTCCTGCCCTAATAAATTCTTCTGCCAGTAAAGGAATATCAAACTTATTTGAATTATATCCACCTAAATCACATCCTTCAATAAACTTAGCCAGTTTTTTTGCCACTTCTTTAAAAGTAGGCGAATCCTTTACATCCTCATCATATATCCCATGAATTTCAGAAGTTTTTTTAGGTATATGCATTTCCGGATTGATTCGATACTTTAAAGTTTCTTCAGAACCATCAAGGTTTATTTTAATGGCGGCAAGCTCAACAATTCTATCTGCCGATACATTAATTCCTGTGGTTTCTAAATCGAAAAAAACTATTGGGTTCTTTAATTTAAGTTTCATGAGTAAACTGTTATTTGAAAGTGGAATCCATAAGACTTTTTGCCAGTATTCCACAAAATCATCATTCTTTTATTAATACTTTATCCTCAAACCAAAGGCTATTCCCTTGATTTCAATCTCATTTTTGAGAGGAATCACAAACATAACGTTTTTTGCTAAAAAAAGGCCCCACAGAAAGTTTTAATCAACCAAATTAAAAGCAAATAATTACTATCACTTCTTTTTAATATCCAACCCTGGCCTTTTCATTGGAATCACCAATTCTAATGGTTTTGGGAAATGATTGTATAACATTTCCTCAACCTTTACAGAATCATTATATAAGAGAGTATTTTGGTTAAATAGCTGAAGTATATATTTCCCGGGTTGCAAAGCCATCACAAAATTAGCAGAATCTAAATTAGATTTATACTCTCCTATAACCTTCTGACTTTCCACATCTTTTAGAGTGGCATTTATCACATAAGCAGGTTTTACCAGTCCGGTATCCGAATCAAAAAATACATGACATTTAAAAATAAGGTGCGACGGATCTTCCTTTTTAAATATCACCTTGTATATATCCCGTTCACCAAAACCTTCCGGTCGCACTGCCGAAACATAACCATATCGCAAATCATCTGTTAAACTGATCGTATAATTGTCATATGTATCATTAATTGGATAACCCATATTTACAGGTACACTCCATTCTTTGTTTTCTTCATCCCAATCGGAATAAAACAAATCATACCCCCCCATGGACTGACTATTGTTAGATGAAAAATACAAGCGCTTTCCTCCGTTTGTTAAAACCGGGAAATTCTCTTCTTTATCGGAATTAATATTTCCTTTCAACATACGTGATTCACCATACTCTCCATTTGGTAATTTTAAAGAGTAAAAGATATCTGTATCACCTTTAATATTTTCAGCAGCGTAAATTATGGTATCCTTTGATTGAGATAACCACACACCATATTCGCCACCTTTTCGATTAATGGAATTGCCATAATTTTGCAGGATTGAAAAACGATAATTCCCTTTATACTCGGTGTATGCCACTTGTTCATCTCCTTCTCTATTGTGAAATACAAATAATGAACTACCATCCGGCGACAAACCTGCCACCATTTCGTCGTAACCTGTATTAATATAGCTCCCTATTGTTTTTCCTTTATTCCATTTTTGTCCATCACGGATACTTACACAGACATTGTGATAATTTATACCCGGATTTGAATGATAACGTTTATTGCTGGAATAAACCAGCATTTCCTCTGAAACAGAAATAAAAGGATTCAACTCACTTTTATTGGTATTGATATGTGATCCCAGGTTAATAAATTCAACATTCAACGGTTCCTTTATATAAAGCCTGGCATTGGCAATCCAATTTATATATTCTTTAGCAATTCCATATTCATAATCCTGTTCAGAACTGTTATTCATCACCCACTCAAACTCATTTAAGGCTTCCTCCAAATGCATTCCATAAAACAAAGCTATTCCATAATTTAATACCCACTCTAAGCTGAGCTCTTTTTCCAATATTTTTTCTATATGAGGAATAGCCAGTGATCTATCTATATTTGAATTAAGATAAGAGATTGCAATTTTTTCATGAAGTTTTAAATCTTCAGGTTTCTTTTTCAACTCTCGCTTAAAACTTTTTATAGCTCTGTCATATGTTCCCACCTTATAATAATCATCCCCTGTTTTGCGACTTCCTTGTGCCAAACAATCCACCATGAAACAAGTACAACATACAAATATGATTAATAAAATCTTTTTCATCAGACAGTTCAATAGGTTTTAACCCGAAATATGCATTAGAAAATCTATTACACATTGAAATCACTTCAAAACAAGACACTTTGTTGCTTCACTTCAACTCACCAGAGCGATGCTATGCCTCGTTTCAGTAAAGCCTTGCTTTACCAGCCTGCCGGCTGGCAGGTTGTGCATTCAATGTTAATGACGAAGTTCTAATACATAATCCGGGTTTAATTGATGCCCTAAGATACTAGGTATAAAGATTTAATAACATCTTTTAATGTAAAGAATAGCGGCTATAATCAATAATTAAGCCGCCATTGAAATGAACTATTTTCAATGCAATCCGTTTTCGTATTGTTAAATTGAAATTTATGGAACGACGAAAATTTATAACTATAGCCGGGGTATCAATGCTGTCCGCCTTTGTTGCACCGGGACTTACCAACTGCAAAACCAAAAACTCTACGCAAGTTTTTAAAGGACATTTGTTTGATGAACTACCTTATGCGTTTTCAGCTTTGGAACCTTATATTGATGCAGAAACTATGGAACTTCATTATAGCAAACACCATAAAGGATACTATAAAAAGTTTATGGCTGCCATTAAAGGTTCAGCACTTGAGAACATGCCCATAGAAGATATCTTTAAAAATATTGATAAATATGACGAAGGAGTGAGAAACAATGGTGGTGGTTATTACAATCATTCGCTTTTCTGGAAAAATTTAAGCCCTGATGGTGGAGAACCGGGCACTAAATTGCTTAATGCAATAACGGACACTTTTGGTTCTTTAAATGACTTTAAAGCTGCATTCAACCATGAAGCGAAAACACAATTTGGCAGTGGTTGGGCATGGCTTGTTATTTCACGCAATGGCAACTTATCTGTTGGAAATACAGCCAATCAAAACAATCCTTTAATGCCGGGTGAAGATATACAAGGAATTCCGTTAATTGCGTTTGACGTATGGGAACATGCCTATTATCTAAAATACCAAAATAAAAGAACTGAATACATTGATTCATTTTGGAATATTATTAATTGGAAAGAGGTAAATCAAAGATATGAGGTAGCTTTAAATAATCAATAATTACTTTTACACGCTTTAAAGTTTAAAAAAATCAGCTAATGGCTGATTTTTTTAAACAATTTATCGTTTATTTTAAAACTCTAAAATCACTTATAAAACAAATAATTACAATTAACACACCAACATAATCTTCTCTTAACTATTTAAAATAAAATAATATTTTAACATCATTCGTAACCATTCTGTTAAACCAGCGTACTTTCCTTCATAATCGGCTATAAACCGATTTAGAAAAAAATGTATTGGCAAAACAGAAACAAATACTGTTTGCTTAATAATTTTATTATTATAACTAATTATTATTTAATTAAAATTTAACAAATTGATTATGAAAAAAATTTTATTGATCCTAGTTGTAGCTCTTGCTACTATGTCTAACTCATTCGCGCAAAGCAGCGATTACAAAGCATTTAAAGTTGATGTTGGTGGATTATATGCAATTCCTGCAGGTGAAGCTGCCGGAGCTGGTGCCGGTTTTTACTTAGAACCTAAATACAATGTAACCAATAACATTGCCGTTGGTTTAAAAATGGAATGGGCAGTCATGGGAGCTTCTAGCGACTTTGACAATGTAAGTATTTCTGCCATTGGAAGCTACCAATTAACTGGAGACTATTATTTCACTGAGAACAAAGTTCGTCCTTTCGCTGGTTTAGGTGTTGGTATCTACTCTTTAGGATCTGTTGATTTTGATGTTGAAGTTGATCCTTTTGCTGAAGACTTTGCGGTAGAAGAATCATTCGATTTTGGTTCAAAATTTGGTTTTGCTCCAAGAGTTGGTTTACTTATGGGACACTTTAGAGCTGCTCTTGAGTACAACGTTATCACAGGAGTAGATACTGGATTTGAGGATTTTGACAATAAAAACTATCTGTCAATAAAATTAGGATTTGAAATTGGTGGTGGAAAAAAATAATCCACTTTCATATAAAACACAAAGGGTATCCAAATCATCGGATACCCTTTTTTTATGACTTAATATTTTAATATTTACAAGGATAGCAAAACAATGTCAAATTCCGAATCAATAACAACAGATCCCTTTTTAACTTTTACAGTTATTCCTGAGTAATAATCTTTTAGCTCTGTACCATCTTTAAATACATCTCCTACAGAAATTGTTTTTTCTCCTTTGGGTAAATCAAGGCCAACAACCACTTTATTACTATAATCCCCTTTACTCCACTCTCGTTTGAACACATATGGTTCTGCAGATATTTGCGTATGCACACCTGCTCCAACTGATGGATTATGCTGACGGAACTGTCCTAATTTTTGGTAGTGTTGTAAAAGTTCCAAAGAACCAACACCATTAACAATTTTATTTGTCTCCACATCTTCCCAATTCATAAACGAACGTAAAGTTGCATCTCCAACAGTACCATCAACCACTAAATTCCGATTTATTTCATCACCATAATAAATCTGAGAAGCTCCTGGACAAAGCAAAAGCGAATTAGCTGCTTTATACGCCATCTTTCTTTCTTTATCAAATGGCTGTCCATCATCATGCGAAGTCAGGTAATTCACTATAGTCTTGCCTTTAAGCTCCGACTGCAAAATATCTGAATACTTTGAAAAAATAAATTCGTAATCTTTAGTAGCATCCACTTTTAGTTCAAAATTGATTAAAGCATCCATACCGTGTGCATAATAATCAACATCAACTCCTCCATTATCAAAAGATCTACCCGAAGAAACACCGTAATTATAAACCTCTCCTACGGTATAAAACTCATTGTCATCCATCACCTTTTCGGGATTAGCCATTTTCCATTCTGCAAAAGCTTTTACGGCTTCCTTGTACAATTCTCCCCAAATAGATTCTTCGGTATGCTTAGCTGTGTCTATTCTATAACCATCAATTCCATACTTTCTAACAAAATCAGTTAACCATTTCATGATATAGAATCGGGGTGCTTTGGGATAGCCTGTTTCTGCAAAAAAAGCATTTAAAGATTCCATTTCCTGCTCTAAGCGCCCTTCATTTTGCCACTTTTCAATTAACACCTCAGGTAAAGCTACTTCGTTATTACTTTCCGTTTTAACGTCAGGCAAATTCTCTACTAAGGTACAGGTAACCGTTGACTCATATGTATCATACATACATTTAGGCGATGTACGTACCCAATCATTTCCGTATACAGGATCTTTATCTGTTACAGGGCCTGTATGGTTTATCACCACATCCATAATCACCCTAATACCTTTTTTGTGAGCTGCATCAACAAGTTCTGCAAACTCTTCTTCAGTACCCCAGTTTGGATCAATACTGGTCCAGTCTTTTGCCCAATATCCATGATAACCATAAGTATTACCGGTTCCTTCATCTACATCTCCATGAATTTGCTCGGCAATAGGTGAAAACCATAATGCATTAACCCCTAAATCAGAAAAGTAACCATCGTTTATCTTTTCTATTATTCCTCTAAAATCTCCTCCCATAAAGCCTCTTAACACCCCTGTTTCATTGGTACGTTCAAAATTTACATCATTGGAGATATCACCATTATTAAAACGATCGGTTAACAAGAAATAAACATTGGCATTCTCCCAAACAAAAGGAGCCTTTTCTACTGATTTTGTCTGTTCTTTATTAACACATCCTGCTAATAAAACAACAAGCACAAGTGGTAGTAATTTTTTAATCATAGGTATATTTTTTTGTGTTCTATTTGACCAAAGATAGTAATTACAAAACGTCCTCAAAACCGCTACACACCTACTCTTCACCAACTTACGACTACTTTACCTTATTTCAACCGTTTGCGGAGAAAACGATTTTTTCTTAAAAAAAATTCAAAATACCTTTACTATGAACAAAACAACCTCTAATGCCAGTCTAATATTGTTATCACCCATATATAAAAACAACAGTTTCCTTATACACAAACACATACAAGGAATTATTAAACTAAAATTTGCTATTACGACAAAAGTCGTATATCTTTGTACGACAAGAGTCGTAATAAAGATCATATGGAAACAAAGTCACCTACATTAGCAGAATTAGAAATTTTAAACATTCTATGGGATAAGGAACCTCTTACTGTAAGAGAGATTCACGAAATCGTATGCCAAAATAAAGTTGTTGGATATACCACTACGCTAAAAATTATGCAAAAAATGACTACTAAAGGTCTTCTAAAGAGAACGCCAAAAGGAAAAAGTCATCTTTATTTTAGCAATCATAAAAAAGAAGAAACGCGCGGCAGGTTACTCGATCGTTTCGTAGAATCGACCTTTGGAGGATCTGCAGCTTCTTTAGTAATGCAACTTTTGGGTAATAAAAACACCACAAAAGAAGAGCTGAATGAGATAAAAGAAATCATTGAACGAATGGAAAAGAACCCTAAATCATAAGTTATGAATACGATTCAAAGTATTTTTTCTCCGGAAATAACAGAAGCACTTGGCTGGACAATTGTACATGCTATTTGGCAAGGTATTGTGGTTTTATTAAGCTTGCTAATTTTACTGGCTCTATTGCATAAATACAGTGCTCAGGTAAGATACTTTATTTCATTTACCGCACTGATTGTTTTATTGGGCTGGTCAGCTTCAACATTTATTAAGGCGTATGGTTATGCAGTAGAAAAACAAACTTTAAAAACAACTTTACTTAATAATCCATCCTATTTTAAAACAGCCTCGTACCAAACGGAAACCTCTAACAATGCTGTTGTAAATGCCATAGACTTTCGTAACGTCAGAGTGCGTGCCTGGTTTCAAAGACACTTTCCCATATTCTTATCGATTTGGCTGGTAGGTATTGGCTTGTTTAGTGTGCGCTTAATAGGTGGACTGGCATACAACAGGCGACTTAGAGGACTTCAACTACTTCCTTTTGAGGAAAAGTGGATGAACACGCTACTCTCTTTTGCAGATCGCTTAAATATTAGACACAAAGTAAAGGCCTACAAATCGCCACATACCACAACTCCTCTAACATTGGGTTATTTAAAACCAATCATCCTATTCCCCGTAAAGGCATTTTCCGGTTTATCTGAAAAAGAGATAGAGGCCATTATTGCCCATGAACTGGCTCACATTGTACGACACGATTACCTCTTTAATATCATTCAATCTATTATTGAAATATTATTTTTCTATCATCCGGCAGTTTGGGCAATTTCTAAACATATAAGAATTGAAAGAGAGCATAGTTGCGATGACATTGCCATTAACTTAACCGGCGACCAGGTTACTTATGCCAAAGCACTTACCCAAGCCCATATATTTAGCTTTCAGCAAGAGAATTTATCCATGGCTTTTGCAAGAAAAAAAGGAAGCTTACTGGAAAGAATTAAACGCATACAAAAACAAAGAGCTATGAAAACAAATATAACAGAAGGACTTATTGCTGCTTTCATTATAATAAGCAGCATATTTTTGGTTTCATTTTCTCTGGGAAACCAATTTAATACCGACTATACTCAAAATACAGGAAAAACTACAACTAATACAACTGTAGGTACACCAACTCCTCCACCTGCCATAAAAGTACTTAAAAAAGTCGATCGCGACAGTATTGTTCAGGAAGTGTCTAAAAACATCGAAAAAGTTGCGGAAATTGAACCTCTTTCAAAAGAAATAGAACAAGCAGTGGAAATTGCTTTATCTGAAAAAAATGCCGCTTTATCGGTAGAAATTATTGAGGAAATAAATTCTGCCCTGAAAGAAATCAACTTTGACGTTGTTATTGAAAAATCATTACAAGAAGCCAATGAAGCTTTAAATGAGGCGGATATAGAAATTTCAGCTGCTTTTAATGAAATTGACATGGATTCGCTTTCATACGATATTCAGCTTGAACTAAAGGAAGCTCAAGAGGCTATAAAATACCATATGGAAGCCAACAAAGAGAAACTCGATAGTCTAAAAATCAATATCGACATATCAGACGCTTCTTTACACTCTGCACAAACCGGGCTTGAAATTGCTGCTGACGTTCTTGAAAATTTAGATATTGAAGTTCTTGTTGAAAACTCGCTTGAAGCTGCAGAAGTAGCTATAAAACTGGCTGATGAAGAACTTGAAAACCTAAATATTGACTCTATGGTAAATGCTGAAATGAAAAAAGCCCATCTGGAAATCGCCAAAGAGAAAGAGATACTGGATGCGGAAAAAGATCAGCTTAAAAAAGAAATGAAGCAACTAAAGAAAGAAATGAAACAATTGAAAAAAGAATTAAAACAAGAGATGGAAGATAACGATTAATCTCTATTTAAAAGAAAAAATAATCTTAAACCAATAAAACCGGAGATTCTGGTATTTATTGGTTTTTGTTTTTGGTTATGCAACCTACCTATAGCTAAACCTTGGCTCAAACAACAGAGTATGAAACAACCCTCTGTCAAAATAAATTAAAGAACTTAAAACTTCCGATAAACATTCAAAAGAAGTAGAATCCAACCCATTATTAACAGCATTCCTCCCAATGGAGTAACCAGCCCAACAAACCGCATATTATATCCCCACAAACTATTAAATGCCAACAAGTAAATACTAAACGAAAATAAAAATGTACCTAAAATAAAAGTCATCGCCATATATACTTCCGTTTTGACTGTAAACGAAAAATAAAAGCCAATCACCAGCATAACCAAAGCATGATACATCTGGTATTTAACACCGGTTTCAAAACTTTTTAAAACTTCCGGGGTTAAGATTTTCTTTAATGCATGGGCTCCAAAAGCTCCAAGAACTACCGACAACAATCCGTACGATGCCCCAAACAGCAAAACAACTTTTTTCATCAATCACCTGATTCTTTATACTCCTTTACAATTTTTTCTGCTGAAACTAAATCCTGTTCATCAACAAAAAGATCGGCATTACCCGGTAAACCCGAACCAAAACCTGCATGAGATGCTTCTTCAAATTCATTCTTCACAAAGCATTCTATACCCGATTTTTCAAGTAAATCCTTATACATTTCAATCTCTACAATATGTCCATATATTAATTTCCTCATACCTTAAAAATTTAAGTGTAACAATATTTTTTAAGATAGGTCAAAAATGCGAACATTACAAAACACATAAATGCCAAAACAATTGCCATATTAACAGAAAGCTTTGTACTTTTGTTCTCCTGTTTCAGATTAAAATTGCCGATTAAAATTAATGAGCCATCATAATATAATGCCTGAAGATTGCTTTACCGCATTCCGCGAATCCATTGATTCGATTAGTTTACCACAAAAATTCACCTTCCCTTTTTATTACAAGCCGCATCCTTTATCACTTATTGCTGCTAAAGAACTACAAAATCATTTATTAAATCAGAAAGATTGGGAACATGATTTTGGGATAGTTCACTATGTTGAAGGAAGTAATATTGGAAAAATGTTTGGCGTACTGGTTGTTCAAAAAACTACCGGCGAAATTGGATACCTATCGGCGTTTAGCGGAAAACTTGCCGGCACAAATCACCTTCCCGGCTTTGTTCCGCCCATTTACGACCTTTTAAATAAAGATGGTTTTTTTAAAATAGAAGAGAACAACATTAGCGAAATAAACCATAGAATTAAGGCCCTTAAAAAAGCTGATGATTATTTACTTGCTAAAAACACTTATCAACAACAAATAAAAGATTCGGAAAAAGAACTGGCAGACTTTAAACTTTTTATGAAGCTTGAAAAACAGCAAAGAAAAGATAAACGAAATCAGGCCAAAGACAAATTAGATCCCTCTGTTTTTAATGAACTAGAAGAAGTGCTTAAGCAGGAAAGCTTAAAGCATCAGTACGACTTTAAACAGCTAAAAAAACATTGGAAAGAGCTACTGGGAAATAGCCAAAAATGTGTAGATAAATTCGCCTATGAAATTGAAAATTTAAAGGAAGAACGAAAACTACGCTCCGGACTATTACAGCAAAAGTTATTTAACCAATACCAGTTTTTAAATATAGATCTTCAGACCAAGGGACTAAACGACATATTTAAAGATACATCACAAAAAATACCTCCCGCCGGTGCCGGTGACTGTGCAGCTCCAAAGCTGTTGCAATATGCTTTTCAGCACAATCTAAAACCCATAGCCATGGCCGAGTTCTGGTGGGGGCAATCTCCAAAATCAGAAATAAGAACGCATGGCAACTTTTATCCTGCCTGCAGAGGTAAATGCGAACCTATACTCGGACATATGTTAAAAGGCATGCTTGTTGATGATAACCCCATACAGGCACCAACAATAGATGACCATGAATTAAAAGTTGTATTTGAAGATGAAGATATTTTACTGGTAAACAAACCAACTGAATTCCTATCTGTTCCCGGCAAACAAACCGATGACTCTGTTTACTCACGAATTAAAGAAAAATACCCTAATGCCACCGGACCTCTTCTGGTGCACCGTTTGGACATGTCGACTTCCGGATTATTGCTCATTGCCAAAAACAAGGAAGCTCATAAAGTTTTACAGAGTCAGTTTATTAACAGAACTGTAAATAAAAGATACATCGCCGTATTAGATGGAACTATTAAGGAAGATGAAGGACTTATTGACTTGCCTCTTCGTGTTGACCTGGACGACAGACCGCGACAACTTGTTTGTTACGAACATGGAAAGCCGGCACAAACCAGATGGAAAGTAATTGAAAGAAGTGATGATCAAACCAGAGTTCAATTCTTCCCGCTTACAGGCAGAACTCATCAACTAAGGGTACATTCCGCTCATGCTCAGGGGTTAAACACCCCTATTGTAGGTGATGATTTATATGGCACAATGAAAAACAGACTTCATCTTCATGCTGAATTTCTGGAGTTTACCCATCCTGTAACAGGCAAGAAAATGAAGATAAAAGTAAAACCTGATTTCTAACCTGTTAATTATACTCTTTTATAGGTTCAATTAACGCTTCTCTGGTTTTATCCATTAAATAATTCAAATCACCTTTAAAGTGAATTGTTTCTATTGGCTTATTAATAATTAACTTAGCCTTTCCCGGTTTTACATTAAACTTACCTCCGCCGTACACCCTGTGGGTATCTACAATGGTAACCGGTAAAATAGGTAAATCAAGCTCCTCGGCTATTTTAAATGCCCCTCTTTTAAACCTCTTTATTGTATTGCTTCCACTTCTTGTTCCTTCAGGAAATATAACTACAGAAGTACCGTTTACAAGTTTTTCCTTGGCCTCTTTTATAGATTCTAATGCTGCTTTAGGCGATGACCTGTCAATAAAAATATGGCCAACCTTTGCACTGGCCGGACCAATCCCAAAGGCATGCCTTAGCTCCTTTTTCATTATCCATCTAAAATCAATTCCTAAAAAACCATATAATGCAAAAATATCATATGCACTTTGATGGTTAGCAACAATCACGTATGATTGATCCTTATTAATATTTTCTCTACCTGACACCAACACGCGCATAGGAGTAAACAAAGCAACTGTTTTTGCCCACATTACACCACTCATACTGCCCGCTCTTGGTGATACAACTACTGCAAACAATGCCGCTCCAATTGAAAAAACCACACTCGCTACAGCAAATACAGGAATAAAAATTAACCATTTATAAATCTGGTAAAAGAACTTCAAAATCATTCTCATTTTCTGAACAATATCTAGTTATTTCTTTCTTCTGAAATACAATAATAGCTTCTTCTGCTTCTTGTAATTTTCTATATTGAGCTCGCAGATAACACTATTCATCAACACTGTACTCCTTTTATTGACAAAAATATGTAAAAGTTTTTCTTTATTAAAAACAGTTGTCATTACTTTTACCAACTTTTGGTAAAAACAAATTATATGCAATTTAAGAACAAACTTATTGCCGGCAAATTAATAAAAAGATACAAGCGCTTTTTAACGGATGTGGAGTTAGAAGACGGAAGTATTGTTGTTGCACACTGCACCAACTCTGGAAGCATGAAAAGCTGTATTGAAGAAGGAGCTTCCGTATATCTATCACCTACAACTGATCCCAAAAGGAAAACAAAGTTTACCTGGGAAATGATTTATATTAATCAACATTGGATTGGCATCAATACCATGATTCCCAACCGACTGGTATATGATGCAATTGTTGCCAAACAAATACCTCAGCTAAACATGTACACAAATGTAAAAAGAGAGGTGAAATTTGAGGATAGCCGATTTGATGTGTTTGCCGAAAACAACACCGAAAAATGTTTTATTGAGGTTAAAAATGTAACCATGAAAGTTGGTGACAATGCATTATTCCCGGATGCCAAAACCACAAGGGGCTTAAAACATCTAAAAACATTAATTGAAGTAAAAAAAGCAGGCATGAGAGCCATGATGTTTTATGTTATACAGCGACAAGACATTAAGGTTTTTGGTGCAGCCAAAGATATTGATCCGGACTATGCTCAAGGCCTAAAGGAAGCTTATAAAAATGGAGTTGAAATTATCCCATACATAGCAGATGTAAAGCCAACCGGCATTGAACTGCTAAAAGAAATTCCATTTGAATTATAAAAGAGACTTTTTACAAGCATACGGTGAACTGATAAAAAAGGGAGTATCGTTACACTCCCTCTTTTCATATTACACATATTTAACACTAATTCTTATACAACCTCTTTACTTAT
Source organism: Labilibacter sediminis (assembly GCF_005877885.1). Taxonomy (GTDB): domain Bacteria; phylum Bacteroidota; class Bacteroidia; order Bacteroidales; family Marinilabiliaceae; genus Saccharicrinis; species Saccharicrinis sediminis. Next base: position 31,407 of record NZ_VCHY01000028.1, on the reverse strand, counting down.
AAAACACATATCACATGCATTACCCCTACCTTAATCCTTAAACAAACCATTCTACCTTAAGGGCAATATGAAGTTGAAAAGTTTGTTATTAGTTCACTCTCCGTTCAACCCTTTTATGACTGCAATCAATACTGAAACAGGATATGTCATTGAAAGAAAAAAGGCAGTCCGAACCTGATTTAATCTTTGATCTAAAATCCTATCTTTGCGCCTCAAAATATTTTATTAAGATGATTTCGATTGACGGATTAACAGTTGAGTTTGGTGCATCCACCCTTTTTAAAAACATTTCCTTTGTTATTAATGAAAAGGATCGTATTGCACTTATGGGAAAGAACGGGGCAGGCAAATCGACCCTTTTAAAAATAATAGCTGGTGTTCGTGAAGCCAGTAAAGGTAAAGTTACCGTACCTAATGATAAAGTGGTGGCTTATCTTCCTCAACATTTAATGACGGAAGACAATCGTACTGTATTTGAAGAAGCTTCTCAGGCCTTTGCACATATTCACGAAATGCAAAAGCAGATTGAAGATTTAAACGCCCAGCTTGCTTCCAGAACTGATTACGAATCGGAAGAGTATTTTAAACTTATTGAAGAAGTATCCGCTGTAAGTGAAAAATTTTACAGCATAGAAGAAACCAATTTTGATGCAGATATTGAACTGGTACTACTTGGCTTAGGCTTTACCAGGTCTGACTTTAATCAGCCTACCAGCAATTTTAGTGGTGGATGGCGTATGCGCATTGAGCTTGCTAAAATATTATTGCAAAAGCCCGATTTAATATTACTTGATGAGCCAACCAACCATTTAGATATGGAATCTATTCAATGGCTCGAAGAGTTTTTAATTAATTGCGGGAAAGCAGTGATGGTAATCTCACACGACAGAGCCTTTGTGGATAACATTACCAATAGAACTATTGAGGTAACCATGGGGCGTATTTACGACTATAAGGTTACCTATTCGAACTATTTGGTATTACGACAAGAAAGAAGAGAGCAACAACAAAAAGCTTACAACGAACAGCAAAAAATGATTGCTGATAACCAGGCTTTTATTGAGAGATTTAAAGGTACATACTCTAAGACTCTTCAGGTTCAATCGCGCGTAAAAATGCTGGAAAAGCTTGAGATTGTAGAGATTGACGAAGAAGACACCTCTGCTTTGCGCTTAAAATTCCCTCCGGCACCACGCTCAGGAAGCTATCCTTTAATTTTAACAGAGGTAGAAAAAAGCTATGACGACCATTTGGTATTTAGTGAAGCTGCCATGACTATAGAACGAGGTGAAAAAGTTGCTTTTGTGGGAAAAAATGGTGAGGGAAAATCAACCATGGTGAAGGCCATCATGAATGAAATTGATTACAATGGAGAGCTTAACCTTGGCCACAATACCATGATAGGTTATTTTGCCCAAAACCAGGCATCACTGCTTGATGAAAACCTGACTATTTTTGAAACAATTGACGAAGTAGCCAAAGGAGATGCACGAACAAAGGTAAAAGATTTATTAGGTGCATTTATGTTTAGCGGCGACAATACAACAAAAAAGGTAAAAGTACTATCAGGTGGTGAACGAACCAGGCTAGCCATGATTAAACTACTACTGGAACCTGTTAACCTTTTAATATTGGATGAGCCAACAAATCATCTGGATATGAAAACTAAGGATGTATTAAAAAGTGCTTTAAATGATTACGATGGAACTTTAATTCTTGTATCGCATGATCGCGACTTTTTAGATGGACTTGCCGATAAGGTTTATGAATTTGGAAACAAAAAAGTTAAAGAACACCTCGGGGATATTAAAAGTTTTTTGAGCATGAAAAAGATGCTACACTTAAACGAACTTGAAAAACTTAATTAATAAAAAACAGGGAAAGAATTACGATGAATTTTTTCCCTGTTTTCTGATATAATCTAACAACCTGTGTTATACATAAATTTCCAGACTCATACCGCTCAATATCTACAACTGCTCTAATTTTTGAATGATATTAAAAGTACGATACTCCCCTATTCGAGAATCAAAAAACTCCTGCTCCACAAAATCAATACTTACTTTTTCGTTCTTCAACGATTGATAACTTGAGGTCATCTCAATATCAGAATCCACAAATGTTAACCAATAAAACTTAGTTAACCTTCCTTCTTCATTCTTAACACTAAAAACAATAAATTGTGATTCCTGAATACTGGTTACTTCACCCACAAAACAATTTTTAGTTATTTCTTCCTCTTCCGTAACACCTACTTTATTCACAAGTTTAAGCAATGCATCCGGACACACAACTGCTATCTTCATACCAATGATTCTACCCAATTCCTCTCCCTGGGTATCAATCTTAGCCATGTCAATTTTATAATCCTTTTTCAATTGCTTTTTATATGGTGTTGCCGCCTCTATCATACAAAGACCAAGTTCCAGATTAAACCGATCTTCATCCAGTGTATCAGGAATGTTACTTAAACATTCACATGCTTTTTCTGCAATAACATCCATATAGTCCTGTGAGTATGCTTTTAAGGAAAACGCAAACAACACCAATACTACAATCTTAATTCTAGCCATCTTATTAAGTTTAGGTTTGAAATAAATATTAAAAATTAAGTCTCTCCATCCTCCCAAGACCAATACAGGAAGACGTCAACAAACTTAACGATATATTCATAGAATACAAGAGAGACATCTCGAACATTAAGTAAATTGTATACGAACATTCTATTTCTTTTTTGACGCAATGGTATTAAATCGGTAACTGAAAGAAAGTAGTACTTTTTGAGAAATACGTTTTTGATATGAATGCTGAATATGATCCTGCGATAAATTATTAATACCTTCTTTTTCCAGCGTATTAAAAACATCATCCACTCTTAAACTAAGCATCCCCTTTTTCTTAAGCAAAGATTTATTTAAGCCTGCATTCATATAAAATACCTCATAATATTCACCTGATATATTTTTTATCGGCGATTTATATATGGTTGTTAATTGCCACCTAAAATCTTTCCAAAAAGTCTGGGTTGCAGTAACTCTTCCGGAGAAATAAAAATCATTCACATCTACTACATCTCCTTTATAGGTATTATGAATTTGTTGCCCCAAAGCCAGTAAATTAGATTTTACCTTTATACTCTTTGGTAAACGACTATTTATATTTAGCTCAAGCCCAAGCTGATTCACCTCTCCAATATTTTTATACTGGCGAACTGTTATTTCATTTCCATCCTCTACTTCTATATGTTGATGGCGGGCTATCATATCCTTTTGATTCTTATAAAAAAGCGAAGAATTAATGGTATGCTTTTTAAATACCCTCTGCACCGTGAATTCAATATTAGAAATCTTTTCGGGACGCAGGTTAGGATTACCTACACTTTTTGAATACAAACCGTTGTATACAGCTACAGGACTCAACTGCTTAAATTTAGGCATTTTAGTGCGCATCGTAGCGGAAAAACCCAATGTAAGCTTTTTGTTTATTGGTTTAGATACCTGTAATGATGGAAGTACGTTATGGTAATCATTACTAACCTGAACATCCCTGTCAGGTGATTGCGAATTAATATACGCGTATTCATATCTTAATCCTCCCGTAATAAACCAATTATTTTTTTCCATCGAAAGCAAAGCATAAGCTGACGGCATCACTTCATCAATCTCAAACTGATACACCTGAGAACTATCAATTTCTACATCATATGTGTCATCTTCTTCAATATACAGATACTTTCTCTTGACTAAATCATTGGTAGCTTTTGAATTGCGTTGCAAAACCAACATACCGGTTTCCAACTTATAATTTTTATTTAAGCCATGCTCAAAATCAACCTGCAACCTATTACTCTTAATGTCTTCAGGGTTTGTTCTGGTTTGATCGCTATAGTTCTTTTTTTGATCTCCACTCGTAATATCATAATGATAAATCTCGCGCAGGTATGGTTGTTGATTATTTTGATTCTCATGCTTTACAACAATCCCTAAATTAGTCGTGCTACTGTATTCTTTTTTGAAATTTAATGTCGTATTCCAATAATCATATTCGGATGTCCCATTGGTGGTATTCTCATTATGACTCTTTAAGGATTGGTCATTTGTATATTTTTTAGATTCACTCTTGCCATTATAATCTGTTTTGCCAGTTCTAAAATTTGCATCCAACCTTATTGATGTCTTTTTATCTATCTGAAACTTAAACCCCTGCCGAAAAGTAGCATTTTTATATATCCTATGGGTATTACCAATACTATTCAAAAAATTTGTATCCATTTTCGATACAGTAATTCTTTTACTCCACGTATCCTGATCGTCGGTATAACGGTTAATATTTGCATTCGTGATAGAGGTCCATTTATTCCATTTTAACATGATATTTCCACCTCCCTGATACTTATTAGGAGTACCAATTCCGGCATTTATTTTACCATTGGCTCCCTTTTGCTTTCCCTTCTTCAGCACAATATTTATAATTCCTGCTCCATTTTGAGATGAATATTTGGCTGAAGGGTTTGTGATAACCTCCATCTTATCGATTAGTGAAATTGGTATGGCTTCTAGTGCATTAGCCATATCTGTTTCTACACCATCAATCATTATCGTAGCAGCAGATCCCCGCAACAGCACATTATTTTCTTCATCTGTCGATGCAGAAGGCAAAAACTCAAGAAGCGTTAATGCACTCTCGCCTGCTGCTCCCATATTGTCGCTAATATTTAGTGTCGTTTTTCCCACACCCTGCTCTATCATCGGGCGTTCTGCGACAACATTTACTTCTTCAATCTCTGTTAAATGAGGTACCAATGATATTGTACCCAAATCAGTTACTTCTCCTGGCACCACTACAACATTAGCCTGCGAAAATGGCTGATAGCCCAAATAAGAAATGCGAAGCACATACGTACCTGCACTCACCGATGGCATAATAAAAGCACCAGCAATGTCACTTGTACATCCCGTGACCAAAGCCCCACTTTCACTTTCCTCTATTGAAACATTGGCAAAAGGAACTGTTTGATTGTCACCATAATCAACTAAAAAACCTTTTATTGATCCTGTTTCCTGGGCGCTTAAACAAACAGGCACCAGAAGACCAAAAAAAATAGATAGTAACTTTAATACGGCTCGACTAGAGCATAGAGAGATATAGTTCAGGTTCATTATTTTTTGTGTGAAATGTGCCCAAATATACAATGCACCAACACAATGACAAAACCACTTTACAGTTTTATGAACAATACTTACGATTTAAATTAAATTCCCCCTACTAACTTCCCAAACACCCACCTCTGATATACACCACTATATAAAACTACTTTATTCATGTATGGCACAAATCAAAAAAAACTGTATCGATTAAAAAACGTTGAAAAATCAATAAATTTTATACCTTTGCTAAACCGATTTAGCTAGTATGGCCAAAATATCAATAAATAAAATAGCAGAATTAGCAGGCGTTTCAAAAACAACCGTATCCTTTGTACTTAATGGACGCGGTGATGAAAAAAACATCAGTTTAAAAACCCAGGAAAAGATTATTGGTATTGCCAAATCCCATAACTATCAGGCCAATTACGTGGCGCGTAGCTTAAGTATGGGAAAATCTTACACTATTGGCTTTGTCGTTCCTGATATTTCCAACCCCTTTTATGGTAAAATTGCCCGTTATATTGAACAATATGCCGAGGAAAAAGGATATTCTGTAATGGTAGCCAGTACTGGTGAAGACATAAAAAAGGAACGTAAAATACTAAATGAACTTAAAGCCAGGCAAATTGACGGAGTTATATTGGCTTCTGCTTCTCCAAATGCATCGGAAATAAAACAAACGAGCAGCGGTAATCTGCCTACAGTTTATTTTGACCGGGTTTTTCTGGAACAACAAAATTTATACGTAGACATTAATAATTCTGAATCATCAAGCCAGTTAACACAGTTACTTATTAATAAAGGTCACAAACGCATTGGTTTGATATCACTTAGCTCCTATTTACCTAACATTAAACAACGCATATCCGGTTATAAAAATACATTGGAAAATGAAGGTATTGAACTGGACAGTGAGTTGATCGTTGATATTGATTTAAGCCATAAAAAAGAAAGTATAAAACAAGCACTGGAACATCTGTTGCAAATGGAAAATCCTGCTACAGCCATATTATTTTTAAACAATGTGCTTGCTGCCAATGGAATATGGGCCATTAACAATTATTATCCTGAGCAAACAGATAAATTACTTTTTGCCAGCTTTGACAACCTGGATTTATTTGACTATTCGAAACCGAAAGTAGTTTCGGCATTACAACCGAATAATGAAATTGCAAAACACTGTATAAATATGCTCTGTAAACAAATTGATGATTCGGAAGAGTCAGAGGGCATTCAGCTTAAAACAACAATTATTAACCGATAATATTTTTTACCGATTTACTAAACCGGTTTATTAAATAAATAAAAACAAGTAACACACATATCACAAAATATTTAATTGCAATGAAAGATATTTTTTCGGATGACAGATTAGTATTAACCCTGGATGCAGGAGGAACCAATTTTGTATTTAATGCTATTCAAAAAGGGAGAAGTGTAACCGAATCCATAAAAACACCATCGTTTGGACATGACCTCCCCAAATGTTTAAAAACCATTATTAATGGATTTGAAAAGGTAATCAGTAATCTGGATGCTAAGCCGGTAGCTATTAGTTTTGCCTTCCCAGGACCTGCAGATTATCCTAATGGAATAATAGGAGACCTGGCTAACCTTTCCGGTTTTAGAGGAGGTGTTGCTTTAGGCGATATGCTTCAGGAATATTTTGAAATTCCGGTATATATTCAAAACGACGGTGATTTATATGCCTATGGTGAAGCTTTAGGTGGCATTTTACCCGAGATAAATAAAACGCTTACAGCAAAAGGGATATCAAAACAATACAAAAACCTAATCGGACTTACATTAGGTACTGGATTTGGTGCCGGTTTAGTTCATGACGGTACTTTAATAACAGGCGACAACAGCATAGCTGCTGAAGTGTGGAATATTGGTAATACCATTTCTCCGGATAAAAACGCTGAAGAAGGTGTAAGTACAAGAGCCATCATTAACATATACAACGAACTGGCTTCTGAGAAAAACGGTGCTTTAATGCCAAAAGACATTTTTGATATTGCCACAGAAAAAGCAAAAGGAGATAAAGAGGCTGCATTACAAGCTTTTAAAACATTTGGTACTCACCTTGGAGATGCAGTGGCCAACCTTATTAACCTATTTGATGGTATTGTAGTTATTGGTGGTGGATTAACCGGTGCCAGTTCGCTATATATGCCTGAAGTTATGTCCGTTTTAAGAGGAACTTTTGAAAACAAGCAAAACAGGCTGGTGCATGGTGCTTATCTTTTAGACAATGAAGATGAAAAAGATACATTTTATACTTCAGGGGCCAAAACCATTAACATCCCGTTTAGTGAAAAAACAAAAAGTTATGATCCGGAGCAAAAAGTAGCCATTGCTACAAGTAAACTGGATGCCAGTGATGCCATAGCAATGGGAGCCTACGCCTATGCCCTGAACATGTTAGATAAGAAGTAAATTATAAATTCAATAGTAAAATGTTATACCCATTAAAATTTAATCCAATCCTTAAAGAAATGCTTTGGGGTGGACAAAAAATACCTCAAAAATTAAATATTGAGGTTGATAGTGATGCTAAGATTGGTGAAAACTTTGCCGTTTCAGGGTTAGCAAACGATCTGTCTATAGTTGCAGACGGAGCATTAAAAGGCAAAAACTTAGCCGAACTTATCGATCAGTACAAAGAAGAGTTAATTGGCAAAAAAGTATTTGAACAGTTTGGCAACAAATTTCCGTTGTTAATTAAGTATATAGATGCCAACGATGACTTATCAATTCAGGTACACCCGAATGATGAGCAGGCCAAAATAAAGCACGATTCTTTCGGTAAAACCGAGATGTGGTACGTTATTGACACAGAAGACAAAGCTTCTTTAATATCCGGCTTTTCCAAGAAAACTGATGCTGCCGAATTTGAACAAATGCACCAAAATAAACAGTTAATGGAGTTGATGGAGCAACACTCTACCAACGAAGGCGACACCTTCTTTATCCCGGCTGGTAAGGTTCATTCCATTGGTAGCGGTAACTTAATTGCAGAGATTCAGCAAACATCGGATATAACATATAGAATTTACGATTTCGACCGTAAGGATAAACTTGGTAATCCTCGTGAATTACATCATGAACTGGCCATGGATGCCATGAACTTTTCTGATAACGAATCAGGAAAAGTTGATTATGCATTAAAAGCCAATGAAAGTGTTAACCTTGCCGAATGTCAATATTTTACTACCAATATTATTGAGCTTAACGGCGAAGTAGAAAAAGACTATAATGCTTTAGATTCATTTGTAATTATCATGAATGTAGGTGGTTCATGCAGTGTTTCTGCAAATGGTGTAGATACCTCTTTAAATGAAATGGAAGCTTTATTAATTCCGGCTGCCATTAAAGATGTGGTATTACAAACCAATGAATCAGCTAAATTATTAGAAGTTTATATCTAGTGATTTTCAGTGGCCCTTCGTCCACACCTGACTTCATTTCGTCAGCACTGAATTACTATAAACCCGCATTATGTATTAGAACTTCGTCATGAGGATTGAAAGTGCAATAAAACAAGACTTTACCGAAACGAGGCATAGCATCGTTCTGGTGAGTTGAGGTGAAGTAACGAAGTGACTTGTTTTGAAGGAATTTCAATGTGTAATAGATTTTCTAATGCATATTGTGGGATAAAAGCAAAAGGGGGTTTCTAAATAAATAGAAACCCCCTCTTTATATCATTAAATCAATACGATTAACGCATTGCTTTATAGGCATTAATTAATCCGTTAGTTGATGCATCATGAGAAGTCACCTCATCATCATTCGTTAACTCAGGAAGAATTTGGTTAGCCAATTGCTTACCTAATTCAACTCCCCATTGATCGAAGCTATAGATATTCCAAATAATACCCTGAACAAAAATCTTATGCTCATACATAGCTACTAAAGCACCTAATGTACGTGGCGTAAGTTTCTTGAATAAGATAGAATTGGTTGGGATATTACCCTGGAATACTTTAAAGTTCTTTAAAGCTTCAATTTCCTCATCTGATTTACCAGCAGCTTTAAACTCAGCTACCACTTGCTCTTCAGTTTTACCAACCATCATGGCTTCTGCCTGTGCAAAGTAGTTAGCCAATAATTTTGGATGGTGATCACCAATTGGATTTTGGCTAATAGCAGGAGCTAAAAAGTCACATGGAATTAACTTTGTTCCCTGGTGAATCAACTGATAAAATGCATGCTGTCCGTTTGTTCCAGGCTCTCCCCAAAGAATAGGACCTGTTTGGTAATCTACTGTTTCACCATTACGATCTACATATTTACCATTACTTTCCATATTTCCTTGTTGGAAATAAGCCGAAAAGCGGTGCATGTACTGGTCGTAAGGAAGAATGGCTTCTGTTTCTGCACCATAGAAATTATTATACCAAATTCCGATTAATGCTAAAATTACAGGAACGTTTTTATCAAAGTCAGCTGTTTTAAAATGGTTATCCATTTCATGAGCTCCTTCCAAAAACTCAATGTAGTTATCGTAACCAATAGCACAAGCTACTGACAAACCAATAGCTGACCATACTGAGTAACGTCCACCTACCCAATCCCAAAAACGGAACATGTTTTTAGTGTCGATACCAAATTCTGAAACAGCACTTTCGTTTGTAGATAACGCAGCAAAGTGACTCTTAACAAAAGCCTCATCTTTAGCTGCATCCAGGAACCAGGTCTTTGCACTAATGGCATTGGTCATTGTTTCCTGTGTAGTAAATGTTTTAGAAGCTACGATAAATAAAGTAGTTTCAGGATTTACTGCTTTTAAAGTTTCAGCAATGTGTGTACCATCTACATTTGAAACAAAATGTAAATTGATATTTTTCTTATATGGCTTTAATGCCTCGGTTACCATTAACGGACCTAAATCTGAACCTCCGATACCAATATTTACAATATCAGTAATGGCTTTTCCTGTATAACCTTTCCACTCTCCGGAAATGATACTTTCAGAAAAATCTTTCATTTGATCCAATACTGCATTTACTTCCGGCATTACATCTTTACCGTCTACAATAATTGGCGTATTACTGCGGTTACGTAATGCTACGTGAAGTACAGCGCGCCCTTCAGTTACATTAATTTTTTGTCCTGCAAACTCACTTGCAATAGCTTCTTTTAAACCACACTCTTCGGCTAACTGAAGTAATAAAGACAAGGCTTTATCATCCAATCTGTTCTTTGAGAAATCCACAAGGATATCTTCAAATTTCAAAGAGTATTTCTCAAAACGAGAAGCATCTTTTGCAAATAAATCTTTTATTTGAGCATCTTTAAAAGAAGCGTAATGCTCCTCAAGAGCCTTCCAGGCTGCTGTTGCAGTAGGATTTATTTTTGGCAACATATTAATATAGTTTTTGTTTGTATTTTCGTTTTTGTTTTAATCTCTTCCTTATTTTAAAGAAAGTGCAAATATAAAACATTCATTTCAGAAATTATAGTCTTAATCTGTAGCAGAATAAATTAAGGGTTAAAACCTCATTTTAAGGAAATAATTTCGAGTTTGGCCAAAAAAGCAAACACTTGTAAAAAATATTGAATCCCTTCAGGATTCAAAGATCATATTTCTATATCCCCCGGATTCCATCCAAGGTTAATCATGTTTAACCACGTTCGTGGTTGGGAATTTCATGCATTGAGCAAAAGCGTTTAAAAAATTAAAATGGCAGCCTTTGGAATACTTTAATTTACAAAATAACAGATTGCCCTTTCAAATATTTACAGCGTAGGCCGGAGTAATGATCCGGGTCGGGGGATGCGAGAAGGATTCAAGGGGGCACTTGAGGATGTTGTGTGTTGGCCGGAATCAAAGATTGGCGAAGCCAATTGGGTACTGGTGCGGGATGAAGGGTTTCATTGCTCTTGATTTTGACTCTCTTTTATCAAGAAAAGAGAGACCCGTCTGTTAAGACAAACCATGAATTCGTTTGAATTCCAAACCCTTCATTCTCAATTTCATATTTTTTACAGAACAGTTCCTTATAACAAACATGCCAATAAGGAACCGTTCTTAGAACAATTTCACCCTAACCAAACAAAACTCAATATTTATATAAATCTCTTCCTATACCTTTGCCCCCCTGATAAAAGAACACATTTACTTTCAAACTGAAATTACTTATGATGAAACCAGTTTTATTTTCTGCTGTTTTGCTTGCCATTATTGGCGCCTGTGTACCTGCAAAAAACAATAAAAACAAAGAGAGCTTTACCAATCGCGAATTCATTGTTGATAGTCCGGTTTTAACACCTGAAACACTTTGGTCATTTGGTCGTGTTGGTAATGTTTCTGTATCTCCCAATGGAGAAACCGTTTTATTTACTGTTGCCTACACAAAGATTGAAGAAAATAAAACCTATTCCGACATTTACACTATGCCTGTGGCTGGTGGAGAATTCACACAAATAACTTCAACCGGAGAAAATGAGTTTGAAGTAAACTGGCGTCCTGATGGAATCAAAATCACATACCTATCCTCTATTTCTGGTGATGTACAACTTTGGGAGATGAATACCGATGGTAGTCAAAAGCAACAAGTAACGCATATTAAAGGAGGTATTGAGGGGTATAAATATGCGCCTCCCATGAACAAGATTGCGTTTTCAAAGAGTGTTAAACTCGATAAAACTGTTCAGGATTTATATCCGGATTTAAAATTTGCCAACGCACGCATTGAGGATGATTTAATGTACCGTCATTGGGATCGTTGGGTAGATTACACCTACTCTCATATCTTTTATATTAATTATGCTAACGGCAAAACCACTGGTCAAGCCACCGATATTATGACCGGGGAACGCTTTCATTCGCCATTAAAACCTTTTGGCGGTATGGAACAAATTACCTTTTCTCCGGATGGTAAGCAGATTGCCTATACCTGTAAAAAGAAAACAGGAAAAGAATCTGCTTTTTCTACCAATAGCGATATTTACTTGTACGATATAGCCAGTAAAGAAACTAAAAACCTCACTGAGGGGATGATGGGCTATGACATTGATCCCGTTTTTTCTCCTGATGGTACACAACTGGCCTGGCAAAGCATGGAACGCGATGGTTACGAATCAGATAAAAACCGTCTGTTTATTATGGACATATCCTCAAAAAACAAAAGGGATTACACCAGCAAATTTGACCAGAATGTACACAGTTTAGCATGGAGTAATGACAATCAGAAGATTTATTTTACCAGCGAACACAAAGGTTCAAAAGAAATTTACAGTCTTAACTTAGGTAATAACAACATCACACAAATTACTGATGGCATCCACAATTACAATTCAGTCACTGTGCCCAACAATGCCCTTATTGCCACCCAAACAAGTATGAAACACCCCACCGAAATTATTCGTGTGAATACGAAAAACGGCCATGGCACCAATATTTCTAAGGTAAACGAACCTCTTCTGAATCAGATAAAAATGGGAGAAGTGGAAAAGCGTTGGATTAAAACCACCGATAACAAAGAAATGCTGGTTTGGGTAATATATCCTCCAAACTTCGATAAAAATAAGAAATACCCTGTCCTCCTCTACTGCCAGGGTGGACCACAAAGTATGGTGAGTCAGTTTTGGAGTGTTCGCTGGAATTTTCAGATGATGGCCGCCAGGGATTATATTGTGGTGGCCCCTAACCGAAGAGGTTTACCGGGCTTTGGACAGGAATGGAATGAGCAAATTAGTGGTGATTATGGTGGTCAGAACATGAAAGATTACCTGTCGGCCATTGATGCAATAGCTCAGGAGCCTTTTGTGGATGAAACAAAACTGGGTGCAGTGGGTGCCAGCTATGGTGGATATTCGGTGTATTGGCTGGCCGGAAACCACAACAAACGATTTAAAGCTTTTATTTCGCACTGCGGAATTTTTAACTTCGACCAGATGTATAGTACTACCGAAGAATCGTTTTTTGTAAACTGGGATTTAAAAGGTAATTACTGGGATAAAGATAATGCAACAGCTATGCGAAGTTATGCCAACTCACCACACAACTTTGTTAAAAACTGGGATACGCCCATGTTAGTCATTCATGGGGCTAAAGATTTCAGGATTCCTTATACACAAGGTATGGGAGCTTTTAATGTGGCCAAAATGCGTGGTATTCCTGCTCGTTTCCTGTATTTCCCCGAAGAAAACCACTGGGTGTTATCGTGCCATAACGGAATATTGTGGCAAAGAGAATTTTTCAGATGGCTGGATACTTATTTGAAGTGATTCAACTCCGAATTGGCATTATAAAAAACTCCCGACTACTGGCGTAATCGGGAGTTTTTGTTTAAGTCTTATTGTAGAAATACCAACTATCAAAAAAATAAAATGCCCAACTTAAATCAATAAGTCAGGCATTATTCAATGTTTTCTTTATTATTAGATCTCCTCTTCTATTTCTTCCACTTGCTCAACAATGGCTTTTGCTGAACCATAAATCACATAATCAGTATAAAAAGCTTCGTTCTTATCTTTCCAAATCAGTTTACCTACTTCGCTAAGCTCACTAATTTGCTGATACAATTGATTGGCCAGTTGTGTGCGCTCAAGCTTTTTTTCGCGACGATCCGAAATAGCTGAGGCCTGTATATCGATGGCATCATCAAACTTATTACGATCACTGAGTATGACATCCAGGCTTTCCTGTGTTACCATGCGATTGCCAAGCACTCTTAATCGAGGTTGGGCTATTTTTACCACATGCAAGGCATACTGTACCAACTCATTATCGGTTAAGGTGGCCAGTTTACTAAACTTAAATAAACTATAATCTACCGACTTAGCACCAATTGCCAACTTAGCTCTACTTCTTAAATCACTGATGTTTGTTTCTAAAATAGCTCGTAACTGATTTTTATCGTCGGTTGCTTTTTTTTGCAGACCTCCATAATAATCATCCGATGGAAATTGTTTTAAGGTTTCGGTTTGGATTTCTATGTTGCCAATGGTTTCGCCATTGTAACCATAGTCTTTAAAGTTTTCTTCGTCTCTTTTGTACGAAATAATAAGCTTATCGCTTCTTTGACATAGTTCTGGAATGGAAAAATTAAAAATTGATGTCATTTTAATTAGGATTAAATGATGATTAATAAAATAAATACGCTCGATCGTATGATCATTACAATATTCTAATACTATCGAATATATTAACCATAAAAATATTAATTATTTTCATATATCAATAATATTCATTACTTATTATCTTAAAATCATCACTCCATCCTATAAAACACACAAAGCAGACATTTCACTGATATACAACACTCTTATATGTTTAATTTTTATGCCAATATAATTTGATATAGCACATTAAAACATATAAACACCTGCAAATACATTGTCAATATCTTTGTATATTTTCAATATAGTTACTAAACAGCTTAACTACCAGCCTCTACCCTGCCAATAAACTCCTGCTCCATTAATTATTCAGTCTCAACATTTTAAACACCTCTCTATATGGCTTATATATTTGGTTTTTAAAGCTACCAGACTGGTTATAGAAGCTACCAGAGAGGTAAAAATAGCTACCAGAGGGGTAACTAAATCTACCAGAGAGGATTTTGAACCTACCGAAGCGGTTGATAAACCTACCAGATAGGTTAGCAAACCTACCGAATAGGTAATCAAAGCTACCGATGTGGCAGAAGAAGCTACCAACATGGTTACCAAACCTACCAGATCATATAATAGGCCTACCAGAATGTTTTTTACTTTATTTAGGGACGATTCAGATTATAAAAAAACCTCCATTTGAATTATACAAATGAAGGTTAATGTTTTACGAGGACAACAGGAAAGGAAACATATTATTTAGTAGGAACTCGTGGCAGATTACATGACTCCTACCTGTCAGATTATAATTTTACACGAACTACCAAAACTTGATATACACTATGTCACCTGCTCTTACTTATACACCTTGCGTGCTTATGAAAATATGATATCTATATGAACAAACTAACTCTATTTAGCAAGAAATAGAAGTGTCAACAATTTCCTTAACATTTAATAAATGCACTTCACTTTGTATTTATTTTTGCCGTATATTACAGACGATATTTTTATTGTTATTCTAGCTGTGGCGTGTATTTTGCGAGATGTTGTTAGTCATTGATAACCAAAGTGCTTTTATTAAGAAATTCAAGAGGCAATTTCTTTCAGAGCAGGATTTTGATTATGTATTTTTCGACCATAATCAGCCTATAACCTTATCAGCCAAAACTGAGATAAAGGGAATCATCTTATCCGGAGGCAAAGGGAATCCATATGAACCCTTAAATCTCACATCTAACTTTGTAGCATTAATGAATTTCGATGTGCCGGTACTAGGCTTTTGCTTAGGGCATGAAATTATTGCGGTAAACTACCGGGGGCGCATAAAAAAACTAGCTGAATACAACGGTAAAAAAGAAACTATTACCGTTATAAAGCCAGAGGATCCAATCTTTAAAGGGCTTAATAAAACAGAAATTTCACTACTAAAACGGCATGCTTTTTATGTAGCAGAATTACCGGCTGAATTTGAAAACCTGGCAACATCTGAAACTTGTACCTACGAAATCATAAAACATAAAGAGAAACCTATCTACGGATTTCAATCACATCCGGAAGTATCTGGAGCAGACGGTATGTTGATGGTTAAGAATTTTTTAAAAATTTGTAATATCATTTAAAATGGAATGGCAATATTGGCTTAAGGTTTCAATTATTATTGTTTCTGTATACCTAGTTTCATTTGTTATCAGAAAACTAATGGGACTATTTATTAAAAGGAAATCATTTAAGGTTAATGTAGACCCAACAAATTTTTCGTTTCTAAAAAACTCTATAACCTTTATCATATATACCGCAGGATTAATTGCAGTATTTTATATTACACCATCCCTAAAAACAGTAAGTAAGGCACTTTTTGCCGGGGCCGGAGTTTTGGCAGCCATTATTGGTTTTGCATCTCAAAAAGCTTTCAGCAATATCATTAGTGGTATTTTCATTTTGCTGTTTCGACCTTTTAGGGTAACTGATATAATTGAAATAGGTAATATAAATAAAGGTGTGGTTGAAGAAATTACTTTACGTCATACCATCATCCGAAATTACGAGAACAGGAGGATTATCATTCCTAATTCTATCATCAGCGAAGAAACTATTGTCAACAGTAATATCATTGAAGAAAAGGTTAAGAAATTTGTTGAATTCAATATTAGCTACGAATCTGATATTGATTTAGCAAAGCAGATAATTTATGAAGAAGCTGTCAAACACCCTTTGGTTTATGATAATCGATCTGAAGATGAAAAAAAGGAAGGCAAGCCGATTGTTATTATCCGTGTCATTCGCCTTGGTGAATATTCAGTTACCATTCGTGCCTACATATGGGCAAAAAACAATGATGATGCATTTGTTTTAAACTGTGATATGAATGAGTCAGTAAAAAAACGATTTGATAGAGAGGGGGTTGAAATACCTTATCCTCACAGAACCATAATTCAAAAATAGTAATTAACACAGATTTTTTTTATTAGAAAACTAAATGAAAGTTGCTTTAATTTACAACAAGGATATCAGTGGTGTTATTAACACTTTTGGTATGCAAAACAAGGAGTTCTACAATGAACTAACTGTTAAAAAAGTAGCGGAAAGTCTTGAAAAAGCCGGCCATAACGTGGCTATATTAGATGGCAATAAGCAAATTATTGAACGTCTGGAAAATTTTATGCCCAGGGTGAACGAAGGGGAGCAAATGGGTATGATATTTAATATGGCATATGGTATCCAGGGGGAATCTCGCTATACCCACATCCCCAGTATGCTTGAAATGCTTGGATTGCCTTATGTAGGTTCATCCCCATCAGGCCATGCACTTGCGCTGGATAAAGTGCTTACCAAAATCATCTGGAAAAACAACGGACTGCCAACTCCCGATTTTTGGGTATTTAACAGTCATGATGAAGACATGTCATCGGTTAAATTTCCTGTGATTGTAAAACCTAAAATGGAAAGTGTTTCATTCGGGTTAAAGGTGGTTTATAACCAGGAGGATTTAAGAGAAGCTGTTCATTTTATTGTTGCAGAATTCGGGCAACAAGCCTTAGTGGAACAATTTATTCGCGGCAGAGAGTTTTGTGTAGGATTAATAGGCAACTCACAGGTTGAATCATTTCCTGTACTTGAAATTGATTTAGAGGGTGATCCTGATGCCATTCAAACCGTAGACGATAAACAACATAAACCTAAAAAGAAAGTTTGCCCTGCACATATCTCAGATGAATTGACAGCAAAAATGCAAAGAATTAGTATTGAAGCTTTTAAAGCATTAAATCTACGAGATTTTGCCCGTGTTGATATCAGGTTGGATGAAGACGATAATATATACTTACTGGAAATTAACTCAATGGCAAGTCTGGGAGAATCGGGCTCTTATCCAACTGCTGCTAAAGTTGCCGGATATAACTTTGAAGCCCTCGTTAATAAGATGCTGGATGTGGCCTCTGTACGTTATTTTACCAATACCCTGCCTCAATCAGAAACAGCAAAACCTGTTGCCAAAACCAATCCTGTAGCTCGTATGCGGACTTTTATTAAAACAAGGCAGCAGCGTACTGAGAAATTTTTAAAACAATTAGTGGATACTGATACCTATGTTAGAAATGTGGAAGGAGTTAATTATTGCTCCGGGTTAATAAGTGCAGAACTAAGTCAATTAGGGTTTACACAGGAAGTTTATCCACAACTTGAGGTGGGTAATATTCTTTACTTTTCTAACTCATTCAACAGAGATGTAGATTATTTAATCATTCAACCATTGGATAATCGTATTAAACTTGCACAACACGAGAATTATAATGAGCAGGAGCAATACCTTGAAGGCACAGGTATCTGGGAAAATAAAGGAGGTATTGCCATATTAATTTCAGCACTTCAGGCATTAAAGTTTTCGAGAAGCATCAGAAAACTAAATATTGGAATCCTTTTGGTAACAGACTCTACTATTGATGGAAGATATTCAAAGTCAATTATTCAACAAAAGACAGAGAAAGCTAAAGCTGTTATATCATTAAGCGGTTCTTCAAAAAGCGGTGGACTTATTTTATCTCGCTCCGGATCTGCCCTGTATCGCCTGGAAACAAAATTGATTAAAAAGGACAATCCGGAGCATGTTTCAGCTACCGCCATGAATTTTAATAAGACCCTGGCTTCCATAACCGATATATCTCATAATGACAGCCAAAATATCATCGCACCCTATAATATAGAGTTTAAGAGCAATATATTTAAGATGACTGCTTATGGTTCTGCCGGTATTAGTATTAGATATAACTCTCCGGAAGTACTCGACGAAATAGAGAAAAAAATTAAGAAAATTTTGGCTGCACAAAAACGAAGTAAAATATACCAGGTAAAAATTGAAGGTGGTTTAAAAAGGCCAGCAATGTCTGTTTCAACCAAATCAAAACAATTTTACAACAGCATTTGTGAGTTAGCAAAAAAAATTGATGTGCGTATTACAGAGGAACACCGCTGGAGCTCTGCTGATATTTGCCATATCAATAAAGATATGCCAATCATTGATGGCCTTGGTCCTGTTGGCGAATATTTGCCTTCTGATAACGAAAGAATTATCAGACACAGCTTAATTGAAAGAGCTTTACTTCTTGCCCTGGTATTAAAGAATTAATTACTCTTCAAGAATAAATTTATAACTCCCGGGCTAAATTAGATCGGGAGTTATTGTTACCCCCCTTTTTATAAAAGTATCAATCTATCATAAATATAAAACGCCAACTTATATCAATAAGTCAGGCATTATTCAATATTTTCTTTTTATTGATGTCCGGTTATATCTGCTATATGCCACTGCCTCCGAAGTAATGAATCCACAACATCAATGAATACAATGCACTTCATATTAAATCTGTTTTTTTAACGCCAGTTAACACAATAAACCTCTACTTTTGTGCCGTCTTTTGGCGACTCTATTACATTGTCGACCAATATTCAGAGTTTCTCACCTTGAAGCCCAAAACAATGTTTTGCAAGCCCTGATTATTGCAGATGTATTAGAGGGCAAGGTCTCGCCCGGCTTTTTTACAAACTATTAACCTAAGTTCGATTAAAATTAAAGAGCTCAGATTTCATTAAATGATTGATTTACAATGTAAATTTTCGAGACATAGTGAATTATGGCGAGAAAATTTAAAGCAGTAAATGGATTATTTAATGAAAAGCGTACTGATACCACTTATAAACATTCATTTTCTGCGTCATATTTGCTAATCATAGCCCGCTATGTCGTCACAAATATTTCTTGAAACTAAATGTTTATAAGCGGTCTGAGCCAATAATTTTATATCGAACTCAGGTTATTAATTTTTTATTGTATGAAACGCTATTGGCGATTGTTTCGTCCGCATTATGTGGAAACACAAAAACTTGCTTTGCCGGTTATTATTGCCCAGGTGGGACAAATAACCGTAGGCTTGGTTGACAATATGATGATTGATCAATTGGGTAAAACAGAATTGGCAGCAGCAGCCTTTGCCAACACCCTTTTTGCCTTACCCTTAATTTTTGGTATGGGCTTTTCAATGGCCATTACACCCTTAACAGGAAAAGCCTTTGGTTCCTCCGATTTTAACAACTTAAAAGGATTAAAAAAAGGGGCTTTTATCACTAACATACTAATGGCAATTGTGTTGGGATTGGCATGCTATGGTCTTTATTGGTCCATGCCCCATATGCAACAGCCCGAAAATATTATACCCCATTCAAGATCGTTTTTTAGTATTATCAGCCTTTCCATCATTCCTTTAATGATATTCTTAAGCGGGAAGCAACTATCAGAAGGCTTATCAAACACCAGGGTAGCCATGGCTGTAACCTTAATAGCCAATGTTATTAATATTTTAGGTAATTATATGTTGATATTTGGCAACTGGGGAGCCCCTGCTTTGGGATTGAACGGAGCCGGAATTTCAACACTTACCGCGCGGTTAGTTATGGCTATCTGCATCATATTGTTTATACGTCGTTTAAAACCACTTCAAAAAAGTAATGCCGACATCTCCATATCACAAACGTTTGGCCATGTTAAGGATATCGTTAAACTTGGTATTCCCATGGGACTACATATGTTCTCTGAAGCTTCTGCCTTTATTGTGGCCGGCCTAATGATTGGCTGGATCAGCGATACCGGCCTAGCTGCACACCAGATTGTTATGAGTCTATCTACCTTTGGTTTTATGCTTTACCAGGGCATTGGGGCAGGTACTACCATACGCATCAGTCAGTTTTCGGCCCGTCAGGTACCCATATTAATGCGACAAGCCTCCAATGCATCATTACAAATTGTTATAGCCATGGTTTTTATCATATCATCAGGATTTATTCTGCTAAGAAACTGGCTGCCACAATTATTTACCAATGATGCGGAAGTCATTGCCATGGCTTCCAAAATGATTATTGTATTGGTCATTTTTCAGTTGTTCGATGCCTTTCAAATCATATACTCCAGTATATTAAGAGGAATGGCAGATGCTACCATTCCGGGATTATTAACGCTTATCTCCTATTTTGGCATTGCCATTCCGTTTAGTTACTGGGCGGCATTTAAAGGTGGGTTCAACGAAATAGGAATTTGGTTAGGATTCCCTGTTGGACTGGGGATTTGTGCCCTGCTTTTCCATTTTAGAATTCAGAAATTGCATAAAAAAGCCATGCTTTCGCAATTAACTGGCAGCTAGGGTTCCAGGTAAATCTTTGTCCGTAATTAATAAACCTCATTTGCTTATTGCTGATTTGGAATCATGTAAAACAAAATTGATAACATTAACTCCGGTTTGTTACAAGAAACGAGGAATAAATCAATCTTATTGGATAACAAAGAAGAGTTGTATGTGAGAAAACTACAATTACATTATTAACTGGTAAATTATGAAAAACGATTATCAAATTATTCCACCAGTTTATAATCCACCCTAACTTTTACCAGTACTTCCTCTGCTATATTCTTAATCAACAATTTTGGTATTTTAATATCAAAATCATCTAACCTGATGTTAAATTTTGAATTTGCTGAAATCGAATCACCATGGTTATATAGCACTGCAACTACTTCAATTGTATTCTTAACCCCATGAATTACAATATCACCTTTAACTATTACTGTGTGTTGCCCCATTTCCTTAATTCCTGAAGACGATTCGATCAAGCCGGAAAAAGAAGCCTGAGGAAACTTATGAGATTCCATATATTTTTCGTTATAATGCGTCTGCATCAATGATTTCTTAAACTTAAAATCACTAATTTCCACTATAAATGCTAATTCATTTGTAGATAGATCGATGAGACTTTTTACTCTGTTATTCTCGGCATAAATATCTTCCAACGGAGCAGATGAGTAAAATGAAATAAAACCTCCCTCAGCCTTATATTTATCCTGTGATAAGCATATTTTTTGCAAAAATGGCATGGTTAACATGAAGCAAACTACTGCAATCCTATTCATAAGTCATTAATTTAAAACACCTTAGACACCATTAGTTTAAAATAGAATATAACTAGTACCAACTTCCACTTACATGCTGAATGACCTCATTATACTAAATCCGAAATGGATTTCTCCATCAAAAAAATTATCATTATTCCACTGAGCAACATAACCTGTTGGCTGCAGACGGGTAGCATTGGATAGAAAAATTTGAAACACATGCCCCCCGGTTTCGATATCAATTCCAAAAGAAAGTGCATTCTTTGCCAATTCGTATAGATCTTTACCAAAAGTAGGTAACACATAGTTATATTCCATATTTATGGAAGTAGATGGTGACAAGATATAACTTCCGGAAATACCTGAAAACCAAATTGAATTGGGATGCTCAGCTGTTGGAACTCTATTTAAATAAGCCCAACCGGGAGCAAGTTGAAATGTTAATCAATTATTAAACCTATGTGACATTAATAATTGATGAACATATTCTAAACGATCAACAAACTCAATCTCATTGGCATACTTTCGTGTCTTAATATTAAAACCTCCCTGATAGGATAAGGAAATATCAGAACCGGAATATGTTTGCTGAAACACTGTCAATTTAACATTTGACTGCACCGTCTTATTAAGATCACTTGAACGTGCTAATCCAATTGATAACCAATCTTTAAACCCATAATCCAATGCAATATCAACATTATATATCTGGTCTAAACCATACAATTCTTCAATGCCATCAGTTACCGATCCAAATAGGTGTGAAATTCTAAACTGCAGGTCTTTTGAATCAATTTGGATTGTTGAAGGCCCCAGAATTACTCTTGAACTCTTAAAATGAGATAAATCCTGAGAAGTCACATTCTTCTTACTTGTGCTTAGCTCCTCTAATAGATTGCCTTGCTGACCAAAAGTCAGACTAAAACTTAATAATAAAAAGCAAGTAAAAAGTATATAACGTTCTAAAAGCATATTATCCAAGACTTTAATAACGGTAAAAAAATGATTCAATATTTATTAAAAAACTATTGAATTTCATTTACTAAGTCCAAAAAACTTTTGAACTTATCGATATCATCCTGGGAAAGTTTAGCAGCGTTTTTAGGCATATTACCAGAATTAACCTGGCTATACATACCTGAAGCATTATTTATTGCATTGCTTACTATACCGTAGTTGCTGCTATTGCTTTTACTATGATACTCTGCATGACAGCTAGTACAATTTGCTGTAATTACTGATTTTAAGGTATTGTTATAATAGGCTTCTGCTGCTTTATAAGCAGAGTTATCATCCGGAACAATTTCATCATCGCTTGAACTAGAGCAAGCAACTGCAAATAAAGAAAACAGGAATATGTAGAGACTCTTTTTCATTGTAACGTAATTTTAGTGATTAATCAACTCATTACTAACCCTATAAATATTTACAACTCAACTAGTATAAAATTTAAACAGAAGTATCAATAAAAAGTTCAATAACAAACTGGGTGTTACAGCCTATGTGTTATAGATCTTATGTCGAACTTAATATCTACACCTTTATTTATCTTGTTCACCGAGGTTTACTTATTACATTAATATGACATGAAGATACAATTCGTGCTCAAAGAAATACCACTGATTATTCGAAATATGGTGATTATAGCCAGCACCTGGTTTTAACCTGGAGAATTGGAATATTAATGATTTGGGATATACATTCATTCTCCAAACTTTACAAAGCTATACTCCCTTATTCTTCTTATTTGATTTTTATGGAATATCAAGAACAAAAGGTCTATATCTTTTAAATATAGCTTTACTTTTACACACTCAACAAACTTACTACCAAACACTTCCTTTACCTTCTGGCATAACCAAAAAGAATATTCCTTTCTTAAACTTTTCTAATAATAGATTCTTGACAGCAGACATGCTATTATATTTTCTGAAGGGACACGAACTTATTTTATAAAACACTTAAAATCAATCAATATGTCAACATAAAATGAGATAGGTCACATATTGGTCGCTCAAACGCAATTTGACTTTTATAAAAGTTATTAATTACATTTAAAAATATGGTGCTCCTAATGAATACAACATACCCATTATAAAATATATGTCATCTCCTCTCCTATAGATTACATATTCATACTAATGCCATTTAAAATCATTCTTAATAAATTAGTATTTTTATTTTTTTTATGTTTTTATTTGTTCATTCAAAATATTGAACTTATTTTTACACCGTTAGAAAGTAATTGATATGAGTTCACAACATCCAAAAGGAAGCGCAGAGTATATTAATCGTTTAAACAAGATAAAGGTTCTTAACCTTATCCGTGAAAGCGGTGAAATATCCAGGGCTGAAATAGTTAAAGAAACTGGTCTTAGTGCGCCAACGATTACGCGTATTGTAGATAGTTTAATTAACACTGAAAAGCTAGCTTCTCAAGTAGGAATAGGTGAATCAAAAGGGGGTCGCCCTCCGGTAATAGTACAATTTAATGGAGAAAACGGTTATGTTATAGGTATTGACTGGGGGCGCACACATATTTATGGAGTGCTCTCTAACCTAAATGGAGAAGCACTTACAAAATTAGATGTAAGAACGGATGCAACAGATGATTTCGAAACTGATTTAAAACGTGTTGTTAATCTTATTGAGAAACTTATTTTCAAATCGAAAATTGATATAAATAAACTTTCCGGTATTGGAGTTGCGGCAGCCGGCTTTATAAATAAGCGAAATGACATTGTAGAGTTCTCGCCTAACTTTAATTGGAAAGATATAGATATAAAAAAGCCTCTAAGTGAACATTTCAAAGTGCCAATAATAGTAGATAACGTATCACGTGTTATGGCTCAGGGAGAATTGATGTATGGAGTTGGCGACAAGCACAAAGATTTTATTTTTATTAATGTAGGTTATGGAATTGGTTCTGGTATAATAATGAAAGGACAACCTTTTTTTGGGTTTGATGGTATTGCTGGAGAAATTGGTCATAATCGGATTATTGGTGGAATATCAGGTGGTTTAAGATGCTCTTGCGGTAAAGTTGACTGCCTGGAATGTTATTCTTCGGGAAGAGGTATTACAGAAATTGCCACCAAACAATTGAGCCTATACCCTAATTCTACTCTTAATAAATTGAGTAAATTATCTACTGAGAAAATCGCTATAGCAGCTAAAGAAGGGGATGAATTTGCATTGCAGATATTTAATCAGGCTGCTGACTATTTAGGAATTGCCATTGCCTCTACCGCGAACTTATTTAATCCTGCAGCCATTGTTTTAGGTGGTCGTGTAATGAATTCGGGTAATTTTTTTACGGATAGAATAAAACAAGTTTTTAACCGAGAAATAATACAACAGCCAAGTAGGCGTATTGAATTATTGCAAAGCCAATTAGGTAACGAAGCAGCAGTACAAGGAGCTACTTCATTAATTTTACATGAAGTAATGAATTTTAGAGTCTAAAAAAATTTAAATACTTATTTTCTTAACGTTAAGAAGATACTAAAAAATTATACAATGTTAAAAGGAATATCACCACTTATTAGTCCTGAACTTTTAGAAGTTTTAGCCCGTATGGGACATGGAGATGAAATTATTTTAGCAGATGCTCATTTCCCGGGAGAATCGTTTAATGAAAGAGTATTAAGAGCAGATGGTTTAAGAATACCCGATTTATTAGAAGCAATTTTACCTCTTTATGAATTAGATGATTATGTTCCAGCTCCTTTAGTAATGCTTGCTGCTGTTGAAGGTGATGAACTGGATCCTTCCGTAGAGAAAGCATATTTAAATAGCATTCATAAAACAAACCCGAATGTTGCTCCTATCGAACGTATGGAAAGATTTGATTTTTACGATAGAGCTAGAAATGCTTTTGCTGTGGTAATGACGGGTGAAACAGCTAAGTATGGTAATATCTTACTAAAAAAAGGTGTTACACCAATGATATAATAATTACCCTATCAGTAAATTAAAAATCTATTAAAATGAGTAACGTCGCAACAAAGGTAGTTGAAAAAAAGTATCTACTACCATTTATAATCATAACCAGTTTATTTGCACTTTGGGGGTTTGCAAATGATATCACAAATCCAATGGTAGCTGCATTTAAGACTGTTATGGAAATTTCAACAGCAAAAGCTGCATTAGTGCAATTTGCATTTTATGGAGGTTATGCTACCATGGCTATACCTGCAGCTTTATTTGTGCAAAAATTTAGTTATAAGAAAGGTATTCTATTAGGATTAGCATTGTATGCTACAGGTGCCCTTTTATTCTGGCCTGCAGCTCAATATCAAGTATTTGGATTTTTCTTAGTGTCACTGTACATCCTAACATTTGGTCTTGCATTCTTAGAAACGACAGCAAATCCATTTATTTTATCACTAGGGGCTGAAGAGACTTCTACAAGGAGACTAAATCTGGCACAAGCTTTTAATCCACTAGGTTCTTTACTTGGAATGTATGTTGCATCAAGGGTAGTATTAGCTTCGCTTCATTCAGATAAACATACTGATGCGGCAGGAAACCTTATTGACTTTTCCACTTTAGATGAAGCTACTAAAGCTTTAGATAGAGCGCACGATTTAATGATAATAAGAAATCCGTATGTAATTCTTGGGTTAGTAGTTATCTTGATGTTTATAATTATTCTGGTGACAAAAATGCCGTCTTCAGGTCACGAAAATCAAATTCACCCATGGCAGTCCATAAAAAGACTAGTTGCTAATAAGATTTATGGACATGGAGTTATTGCTCAGATTGCATATGTAGCAGCACAGATTATGTGTTGGACATTTATTATACAATATGCAGGTCAATTAGGTATTGACAAGGCAACTGCGCAAATGTATAATATTGTTGCTATGGGAATTTTTCTGGGTAGTAGATTTATTAGTACCATGATAATGAAATATGTAAACTCACGAAAACTTCTTATGTACTTTGCCATCGGTGCTATGATTTCATTAGGTGGTGCTATAATAATAAATGGAATGGCTGGCTTATACTGTCTGGTAGCTACGTCGGCATTTATGTCGTTAATGTTCCCTACCATATATGGTATTGCATTAGAAGGCATTGGGCATGATGCAACCTTAGGAGCAGCGGGTTTGGTAATGGCAATTGTAGGTGGAGCTTTAATGCCACCTATTCAAGGAACTATAATAGATATGGGTACAGTATTTGGGCATCCAGCCGAAAATATATCATTTATATTACCATTTATTAGTTTTATTGTAATTGCCCATTTTGGGTACAGAGCCTTTAAAGCAACACAAATTTAAAGGGTATAGTATCATAATAATTAAAGTATTATAAAGCAATACTTATAGTATGAGGGCCGCGTTATAAATAGCCGGCCTATACTATACGAGAGATAAAATCAACTCCTTTGGGAGGCGATATAAAACAGCAGATTAACTGCAAATAAATTTATTTTTTTTATTTACTTATTTTCTAAAAGTTAGAAAGATGAAAACAATGTTAGCAGCTTACCTACCAGGTAACAGTACAGTAGAGATGAAAGAAGTTCCAGTTCCAACTCCTGGTCCAGGTCAGGTATTGGTGAAAACCAAAGCTTCTACAATTTGTGGTAGTGACATCCGTGCTATTTACCGTGAGCACCTTGGAAAAGGTCCTGAAGCATACCAAAACAAAGTTGCTGGTCACGAACCATGTGGTCAGATTGTAGAGTGTGGTTCTGACATGAAGCGTTTCAAAGAGGGTGATCGTGTCATTCTTTACCATATCTCGGGTTGTGGTGTTTGTAACGATTGTCGTCGAGGTTATATGATTTCATGTACTAGCGAAGCTCGTGCTGCCTATGGATGGCAACGTGACGGAGGTATGGCTGAATACATCCTTGCTGATGAGAAAGATTGTGTATTATTACCTGATGAGTTAACTTATGTTGATGGTGCACAAGTTGCCTGTGGTTTCGGTACTGTTTACGAAGGTATTGAGAAATGTGGTATCTCAGGTAAAGATGCTGTTTTAGTAGTAGGTTTAGGTCCTGTAGGTTTAGCTGCTTTAATGCTTGCAAAAGCCTTAGGTGCTAACAAATTAATTGGTGTCGATACTGTACAAGAGCGTGCTGATATCGCTAAAAAATTAGGTTTAGCTGACGAAGTATTTGTTGCTGGTCCTGATACATTAGAAAAAGTATTAGCTGAAACTCACTCAGGTGAAGGTTTCGAAAGAACAATCGACTGTTCTGGTAACACGCACGGTCGTCAGTTAGCTATCCGCGCTACTCGTAAATGGGGTGATATGGTTATGATTGGTGAAGGTGGTACTGTTGAGTTCAACCCTTCTCCAGATATTATTCACGACCAAATAACTATCCACGGTTCATGGGTAACTTCTTCTTCAAGAATGGAAGAGTTAGTTGAATTATTAGTACGTTGGAACATTCACCCAGAAGACTTAGTTGAGAAGCGTTTTGAGTTAAAAGATGCTGACAAAGCTTATACTATGATGGATGGCGGTAAGTGTGGTAAAATCGCTGTAGTATACGACGAAGAAATTAAATAATACTCCAAGTCAGAGATAAAGAGGTAAGAGGCATAGGTCATATCTGTCTCTTATCTCATCTCTATTAATCTAAGTATCATGAGAACAGTAAAAGTAGAACAACTATCGTTGGAAGCATATAAACCATTTGGAACATATGCCAACTTAATTAATCCTACGGATGAGAAGTTAGGTACTCCTCCTGTTGAGTTTTTTCGCGATCAGTTGCAGTTAGATGTACGTGGTGATGTTTCTTTTAGCTATTCTTGCTGTAGAGTTGAGAAACGTGAGAACATTATCGATATTTTAGAATATCACTCAGGGTGCGGCGAAGTTGTACTTCCTTTAGATAATGATATTTTACTACAGGTTGCTCCAGCTACAGCTAGCGAAAACGATATTCCACTCGATAAAATGCGTGTTTTCTTTGTTCCTAAAGGAACAGCAATCACCATCAAGCCAGGAGTATGGCACTGGGGGCCTTTTACACCTAATGATAAACCTGCCAATATCCTTATTAACCTTCCGGAAAGAACTTATGCAAATGATTGTATAGTTAAAGAATTAAAGGAAGAAGATTATATTAAAATTGATTTATAATAATTTAGTATAAAGAAAAAGTATAAAGACGTAATCAACTGCTGTATGCAAGGTTTTTATATTTTATTTCTTATACTTTAATCTAAGATTAAAATGTCAGATATAACAAAACAATACACCGCTATCGATCCTGCAGTTGTGCCTGCTAAGGTACTTCGTTCAGGAGATAAGCTTCCTACTGTAGGTTTAGGAACTTTTGGTTCAGACCGTTTTACTCATGAGGAAGTTGCAAGTGCAGTAAAAGACGCTATCCGTTTAGGATACCGTCATATTGATTGTGCTGCAGTATATGGGAACGAAAAACAAATTGGTCAGGCAATTAAAGAAGTTATTGCCGAAGGCGTATGTACTCGCGAGGAACTTTTTATTACGGGTAAAGTTTGGAATGACCGTCACCGTGAGACAGAAAAGGCTTGTCAGGAATCATTAGATGATTTACAGTTAGATTACTTAGATCTATATTTGATTCATTGGCCATTCCCTAACTATCATGCACCTGGTTGTGATGGAGATTCTCGTAATCCAGATTCAAAACCGTTCTCTGTTGAGGAGTTTATGGATACTTGGAAACAATGCGAAGCTTTAGTCGAAGCAGGCAAAGTACGTAACATTGGTACTTCAAACATGACTATCGCTAAATTCGATGCTGTTTGGGATAAAATGAAAATTTACCCTGCTGTTAACGAAATGGAAATGCACCCATGTTTCCAACAGCAAGAGCTATTCGACTACTGTATGAAAAATCAGATTCAGCCTATTGGTTTTATGCCAATTGGTTCACCTACTCGTCCTGAGCGTGACGTGGCTGAAGGTGACGCAGTAGACATACAAACTCCTGAGATTCAAGCTATCGCTAAAGCTCGTGGAGTACACCCTGCTGTAATTTGTATCAAATGGGCCATTAAAAACGGACAGGTTACTATTCCTTTCTCTGTTCATCCAGTTGAATATTTAAGTAACTTAGAATCATCATTTAAGGATCCATTGACTGACGAAGAATTCGCTTCAATTAAGAATTGTGAGTGTGGTTCTCGTTTAGTAAAAGGTCAGGTTTTCCTTTGGGAAGGTGCTAAGCACTGGAAAGATCTTTGGGACGAAGATGGTGTGATTGCACAATAAAATTACTCATTACTTGAGGAGTAAATATTTAGTTTTATATGAGCCACCTTGTTCTTCAAGGTGGTTTTTTAATATTTTATTGTCATGACATTTGAACTAGTTCCATTCTTAACCTTTGCCATAGTAACCTCCATTACTCCCGGGCCCAATAATATATCTTCAATGGCGTTTTGTATGAGCCAAGGTTACAAGAAAACAGTACCTTACATATTGGGTATAATGACGGGTACATTTATTGTGATGCTCATTTGCGCCTCATTATCATTTGGTTTATCTGCTCTTATTCCTGAAATAGCGGCTTACCTAAAGTACATCGGAGCAGCTTACATTTTTTATTTAGCTTATAAAATGTCAAAACTAAACGTTGATGTGACTGCTGATCAATCCGTAAAATCAAAATTCATGGATGGAGCCATTTTACAGCTTGTAAATCCTAAGGCCATATTTTATGGCATGACCATATATTCTACCTTCTTTTATTCCTTCTTGCAAAATAAAATACATCTTTCACTATCAGCTCTTCTTTTAGCTATGTTTACTTTTACCATGGTTTCTTCCTGGGGATTATTTGGAGCTGCATTAAAACATTACCTGAAAAACAAAATCGTAAAAAGAATATTTATTTTAATTATGGTAGGTGGACTCATCTTTGCAGCCATAGATATCCTATTAAAATAGGCAATTTCTATAGTAACAAAATCAATATAAGAAGTGCAGGTTAATTATCCAGGATTGACCTATTTCGTTGTTGTCATTTCAAGTACTGAAAGTACATACCAATCCATGGTTTAGTAATTGTTTTTGATAAGGTCTACGCTGATTGAGCCAAACGCTCATATTCCTCTGCCATCCAGAGAAAATCACTTGTATGAATGCTCGTAAATAAACAAAAAATTATTCTTATTTAATGCTATTTAGGTAGCTACTAAATAGCATTAAATCGTATATAAACAAACTGGAAAGCTCCTTCAATAGAAAAAAAGAAATCTAACCATAACTTATGGTTTAAATGGGTAACTTAACCACAACAGCTACACTTAGGCCCTTGTATATCGCCATGATGTGCTATAATCATTTGCTTTACCTGATGTTCACACCCTTTACCATTAGGGTGTTTATCTGCACATTTATTGTCTTTGCATGCCTCTGTGCTCCAACGAATATCTTCTATTGATTTTGCACCATTTTTAATTGCTTTCTCAATAGTTTCCCGACTTACCTGACGGCAATAACAAATAATATCTTCCTGCATCTTTTTCTAATTTTTATGACATCAAATATAGCTGATTTCAATTGATTCGGTGAACAAATACTTAAGAAAATATATCCTCTACTAAAATATTTTCTATTAGATCAATAGGCCAGAAAAAAAAGGTTTTTATAGTCTATAAATCTCATATTTTAGTTCCTTCTTCAATAGCGTCCTAAACGTTTTAAAAAGTGTGAGCATTAATGTCCCATTAAAGTCTAAAAAAGTTCTTTGAAATATTTGAAATTTAGTTTGTTATAGAGGTTTTCTGAGCG
>NZ_VCHY01000279.1 GCF_005877885.1 Labilibacter sediminis | reverse complement strand
TATCTTAATAATTACAAGCACCACAAAAGCAGCGGATAGCGTTCTATAAGTATTATTAGCTTCGGATAGAATTTCAATTTTTGGATCGCTCTTTGCGGCGTTAATGAAACTCGCGTAGTCCGAAAATACTAAAAATTTGAGCCTGACAAGAACAGGCTCTAAGATAAGCGAACCAAACCGACTTATTACCAATCCAACAAAATAATAAAGGAACAACCCTATAATTATATCAGACTGAATCAAATCAAACCGAGTCCATTGATCGACGACAAGCGAAAAAACGACACCTGGAAATAAATAGTTAAACAAATTATAGGATGAAAGTTTATTGAGTAATTCACTCATTTCGCGACCCTTTCTCCATAGGCAATCGCGACAACCAAGCGGAAACACAACATAATGGCTTGCCTCCTAGGGTCCGAGCTGCACCCATCTAGGCCAGGTAGTGCCGACATACCCTACAGGAAGGTATGACGCCTATTATGTAAGGTTCAATTATATCGCGGCGCCCCTGCCGGACAGAAGAACTGGCCCCGTTCCATCATGAGATTCCGGTCCCCTTGCATTCATAGCCGGATTTCGATGTGCCTAAATC
>NZ_VCHY01000278.1 GCF_005877885.1 Labilibacter sediminis | reverse complement strand
GAAAAATGGCTCATGGCGTACTTGATATGGGAAGAAAATTCAAGTTTATTGATAATCATAACATTGCAACAACTTTGGCTAACCCTCCTCCAGGTCAAGAGGAGTTTATTTCGTTAATGGAAGCTCTCCGCAAAATGCCTATTGCTTACGCCTTCCAGCAGAACCCGACTATTTACATAGAATTGATTAACGAGTTCTGGCAGCATGCTAAAGTAGTGGAAGAAACGACCAGTCAGCCAGAGTGCGTTATATCCAAGGTGAAGGGTACTGAAATTATTGTCTCTGAGTCTGTTATCAGAGAGGTGATGCGATTTGGAGATAAACCTGAATATCCCATGACACACGATATATCCAAGATGAAAGATGCTTTAGAGTTAATGGGATATGAAGGAGTAAAATTCCCTAGACTTGCTAAGAAGTTTCTTCCGCCGTATTACAGATACCTTGCTCATCTTTTCGCTTTGTGTTTTACCGGAAGAAAAGGAGGCTCCGATGAGTTGAAGACTGCTTCTGCGTCAGGGGTGATTTCAATTGTGATGGAATGGAATTTCAATTTTTCGAAGTTTGTGTTCGATGATTTGAAGAGTAATCTGGA
>NZ_VCHY01000277.1 GCF_005877885.1 Labilibacter sediminis | reverse complement strand
AATCGAGGATTTACGCGAAAAAATCCGGGCTATTTTCACTCAACCACCGCTACAAGATCAACAATTCCATAAGCTTGGGCTTCTGTTGCTGACATAAAAACATCTCTTTCCATGTCTTCCGAGACAACCCATAAGGGTTTGTCCGTTCTTTGTACATAAACCCTTGTGAGAGTTTCACGCAGTTTCAGCAGTTCTCCCACTTCCAGGATGAATTCTCCCGTTGCTACTTCAGAAAAAGAACCAGCAGGTTGATGGATCATTACCCTGATGATATAAGATAATAAAAGGTTTCTCTATTTCGCATGATGAGGGGAAGATAAAAGAAAGATAAAAGAATAACAAGAAAAAAAGATAGAATCGAACAACCGTACGGGCATTATGCATTGCATACGGCTCTAAAAATAAAAATTGACCCTTACCTTACATCAAATAAAGAAAAAAATAGGATCGATCAGACCCCGATCGGTAAATGATCAACTTACCACCCTTCCTTTCGGAGGAATTCAAAAATACTATGATGGCTCCGTTGCTTTATATATTTATTATATTTTTTTGTCTGTGATTTGTCTGTTATTCAGCAATCCCAAAGTTGCTTTT
>NZ_VCHY01000276.1 GCF_005877885.1 Labilibacter sediminis | reverse complement strand
GGTAAGGACTCTTTTTTTCGTGAGGACTGCAAGGACTACAAAAAAAACTCTAAAAATGATCCAAAACAAATTTTTTTCAAAAACTTCCTTTTTTAAAGATCCAAATCGCAGCTAATATGATCCAAAAAAAATATTTTTTTTTTTAAAAATGATCCAAAAAAAAAATATGGATCATAATTTTGATCCAGAAAAAAATTTGGATCATTATCAAGATCCAAAAAAAAGTATGATCCAAATTTTTTTTTTTGAATTTTTTTTTTGAATTTTTTCTTAGGGACTTGGTGGAGGTGTGACTAACGTAGTTCATTCTTGCGAACATGTACTTGAAGGTGTCATTGGTCGGAAATTTTGGGGCCATAAAATACATGATTCACTACTTTTGCAAGCCGGTCAAATAGGCCTAAAAGTCATTACTTAGTGGTTGTCATAGCAAATCACACAACACTTTGACCACTCTCGATCACTCTAT
This sequence comes from Labilibacter sediminis, assembly GCF_005877885.1. Taxonomy (GTDB): domain Bacteria; phylum Bacteroidota; class Bacteroidia; order Bacteroidales; family Marinilabiliaceae; genus Saccharicrinis; species Saccharicrinis sediminis. Next base: position 133 of record NZ_VCHY01000276.1, on the reverse strand, counting down.
GACTGTTTCCCTGTTAGTATGGAAGTGACACACTTGGTATGATTCTAACTTATATCTTTCAATTATGGTACCCGGGAATTTCTTAATAACACTAGAATTTGACAACTACCTAGCAACGAAAATATTTTTAATA
>NZ_VCHY01000275.1 GCF_005877885.1 Labilibacter sediminis | reverse complement strand
AACCTTCTTCACTCTTTCTGACTCCTTATAGGCTCCTTAGGAGTATTCTCTCTTTTATTCCATTATTATCAATCATTCTTTCATGTAGAATCCATCTATCGTCCCATGGTTGTTCAAAAACGCAGGGGTAACTCCCCATTCACTTTTCGTTGGTTCTCCCCCATTTGGGTGGAACCCGATCCTGCAAATTCAGAGCAAATCGTCGGTCCTTGCTTTATACCCGTACGACACGCCTTTGCGTTTCTCGTTTTCTCAATGAATCGTCGGATTCTGAAAGTCTCATTCCACTCTCAGTGGAATTTCTCTCCATTCTTGCCATCTACTCATGTGGCTAAAACGCTTGCTCGCCGATGGAGCTTTCATTCGTTTCCCAAAAGGGCTTCCTCTTGACTTTCAAGGAGCTTCTTCTCGACTTCTAGGTTACCATTCTCTAGGTATACTCTTTAAAGTTCGAAAATCTCTCGCACTCGATGCATTTACACGCTCCTCATTCCATTACTGTGATGCCTTTTCTAGTCGAGATGTCCTCTTAGTGCGAATCGTAGCTCCTAGATTACACTTCTTCTACTAATTTCACATCTTTTCGCCCCTGAAATAATATTT
>NZ_VCHY01000274.1 GCF_005877885.1 Labilibacter sediminis | reverse complement strand
GATCAATCTCAATAGGGAATACAAAGGGATTTTCCGCAAAACTTCTTTCCATATTTTCTTCTAATTGTTGCTCAGTAAAATCCCTTTGTAGAAGATAATCATCTTCTGAGTCAGAATCCAAATGAACTTGTTGAGGGGATTCTGGCTCAGGAGCAGAAAATGGCTCAGCCACTGGAGAGGCTTGAGAGATAGGAATATCTCTTAAAGCTGAAGGGGCAATCTCAGCAGATGTGGCTTTAGCTTTAGAAGCCTGAGAAACACCACCAGCTCTTGAAGTTTTAGGTGCAGAAGGAGCTCTGGCAGCTGGAGAAGATCTAGCTGCTTTAGTTGATAGACGTTTCATTCTTTTTGCCGGAGGAGCGGCAGCAGCAACAGAAGATGGGTCAGGTATGCCTTGAACAGGAGCTGCGTCCGGATCGGCAAAAGGACCATACCTGACGAAGGGCTTCAATCCCCGAAACACTCCTTGCTTGGATTCCTTGTTCTGTTTGCTTAAAGCGAAGGATTTCTCAGTCAAAAACTTTACGTCCGTTGTCTGGCCAAGCCTAGGAATGTTTGGGTATCTCTCATTTAGAATCATTTGAATGAATCTGGGATACATCATGAA
>NZ_VCHY01000273.1 GCF_005877885.1 Labilibacter sediminis | reverse complement strand
CGATCTTGTACCCGGTTCTGCTCCTATTGCTAGAACTCCTTATCGTTTGGCCCCTGCTGAAATGAAAGAGATGATGGGTCAACTTCAAGAGTTGTCAGACAAAGGGTTTATCCGACCGAGCACTTCACCCTGGGGTGCTCCGGTATTGTTCGTTAAGAAGAAGGATGGATCGATGCGTATGTGCATAGATTACCGGGAACTCAATAAGGTAACCATCAAAAATAGGTATCCGTTGCCTCGAATTGATGATCTCTTTGATCAGTTACAAGGCGCGAGTTACTTTTCAAAAATCGATTTAAGATCCGGTTATCATCAATTGAAAGTTCATGATGATGATGTACCGAAAACCGCATTCCGGACACGTTATGGTCATTATGAATTTTTGGTCATGCCGTTCGGATTGACAAATGCTCCTGCCGCATTCATGGATATGATGAACCGTGTATGTCGACCGATGCTTGACAAATCGGTAATCGTGTTCATTGATGATATCTTGGTTTATTCCAAAACCGAGAATGACCATGCTTCACACCTTCGTGAAGTATTGGAACTCCTTCGTAAAGAGAAGTTATACGCCAAATTCTCGAAATGTGAGTTTTGGCTTCGT
>NZ_VCHY01000272.1 GCF_005877885.1 Labilibacter sediminis | reverse complement strand
TTGACCCATTGAATCATTACTATATCCGCTATTCTGATATTCAAATTCAATAGAGATGAAATTGGAACAAGTTGGCCTTTTATTTATTTTCATTTCTTTGGACTCCGCAAGAATTTGTCGATATTTCCAATTCAATCGTCTTGTTCCTAGATGTTCTATAGGAATAAATTGTCATTTCCTTCCTCCACGGAGAACCCTTTATTTTAAGTCACAAGATAAGAAAAAATTTCACTATCTTTCTTTGATTACAGAATCAAGATTAATTTATATCTATATAATGACAAAATTGCAAGAATAGTCCCTGTGGTATGCCGAAAAATGTCACTTGCGTCCAAAACCTTTGGGCGTTGCATTTTACGTCCAAAATCGGCCAACCTTTGTGGTTTTAGTCCCTCCTTTAACTTTCTGTCTGTTCCATCTCGTTAAGTTTGTATTGCAAACCACAGGGACCAATTTTGCACCACTTATTTTATTAATTTAATAATAAATTGTTACAATAATAATAAATAAATAAGATAACTCTCATTTTTCTTTTCTCTCTCTCACACCCATAAACACACATAATGCCGCCCCCACCACACTTCATCTCCCTCATCTCACCCTCACA
>NZ_VCHY01000271.1 GCF_005877885.1 Labilibacter sediminis | reverse complement strand
GGGGAGATTGTTGGAGTAACTCTTTGTGGTTGCGGCAGTCAAAACACGAGTACGCATAGAAGACTGGTACGCAATCATCATTGCGTAGAAGACTACTGCGCAAGGGTGCGCTATGAACAGTACAGCGCAGCGCAGTCAAGAACACAAGACGTAGACGCATAAGCTTGAGGTAGGAGATCAAGCCGTGTCAAAAGGAAGCCTGAAGTTCAAGTCAAGGTTCTTCATTATATCCTTGTAGGTACGCATTCAGAATGCGCAAGGCCTTTGCGCATTCCTTCATTGAATGTGGTACGCTACGCAACCTTGCAGTGATTATACTAACTGACGAATTCCACGCTGGAATATTTAGTACAATCCTCCTATACACGTCTCCTCAACCTGATTGGCTCGTACAGAAAAGATTCCTTTGAAGATTTAGGTTGTTATGATTGTGTATACGTGTCAGCTGTACATTCGTTATTCTTTTTAGTGTGAAGGCTATGCTCCTATAAATAGCCCACTCTACATAATCGATCAATAAGCTTCCTGTATTTTTCACTTTGAAATATATGAATGAGAAGTAGTTCCACCCTTGAAAATATCTTGGTTGTTCTTATCTGTTCTTATTA
>NZ_VCHY01000270.1 GCF_005877885.1 Labilibacter sediminis | reverse complement strand
TCAAGTTGACCCATCATCTCCTTCATTTCAGCCGGTGCTAGACGATAAGGAGTTCTAGCAACAGGAGCAGCACCGGGTACAGGATCGATTCGAAATTCAACTTGCCTATCCGGAGGCAATCCGGGCAAGTCATCGGGAAACACCTCGGAGTATTCTCTTACAATGGGGACATCTCCTATCGTTTTCTTTACTTCCGGCACGGTGTTGAGTACATACGCAAGAAACGAAGAACAACCATGATGTAGGAATTTCCTAGCTTTTAAGAACGAAATTACACGTTTATTTTCAATTCTACATTCGCCATACACATAAATCGGCTCTTGGTCCTCAATCGGAATCCGGACCATCTTCTCATAACACATAATATCGGCATGATACCTCGACATCCAATCCATCCCCACTATGACATCAAAATTCGGCAGCTCTATCGGTACTAAATCTATAGGAAACTCATATTCATCTATTTCTAGTCTACAATTCCTATAGACCTTTTCGGCTAAAATTATCACACCCCCCGCAGTTTCAACATAGAAAGGATTCTCTAAAAGACTTGAATTTGAACGAAACATTTGAGCAAATTCTAAAGAAACAAATGAATCTGATGCCCCGGAA
>NZ_VCHY01000027.1 GCF_005877885.1 Labilibacter sediminis | reverse complement strand
CCCAAATGATAACATTTGGAGTGGTGAGCATCAAGAGCAATGATCAAATCTCTCAGACTTTCACGATTGGAAAATTGCCCGAACATCAATGCAAGCAGTTGATTCCAACAAGTGAAATGTTTCACGTACTTCTCACCTTTATACATTGCTACAATACGATTGAATTTGCTTCTATTTAAAAAGGCGACCAGTTGAGCGAAAACGTATTTGTCTTGAAACATATGCTATCAGATTAATCTAACCCAAAGCTATAAATTCAAGTCCGTTCGCTCAGAAAACCTCTATAACAAACTAAATTTCAAATATTTCAAAGAACTTTTTTAGACTTTAATGGGACATTAATGATCATAAATATATGAATAAAAAAATCTACACTTTATTATTTAGCCTACTGTGCATTTTTAATCTCTTTGGGCAGTTTAAGGAAACTCAACCATATTCTATTGAAACGCGAAGTACCGGAAGGTATTTAAATGCCAATTCGGCCTCGAATTCTAAATTTGTTTATGGCAGGACAAAAAGCGAATGGCAAATTATAGATAATGGAGATAATACGTTTCGGATTATAAACATTGCCAGCAATGAAGTGTTGGCCGTTAAAGATGCATCGATAAGTTCGGATGCAAGTGTGCTAACAGAAGCCTGGAGTTTGCAGGATCATCAAAAGTGGCTTTTTGATGAATCGGAGAGTTTTTACACCCTTACAAATGTGAAATCGGGCTTGGCCCTAACTGGAATAGATGAAGTGCCAACGATGATTGATCCTAATCCAGATGTGGCTTACTATAACCTTTACAGTTCTGTGGGAGCAGGAGTACAACAAAGCTACTCAGGTATGGAATCTCAACAATTTCATATCGCCCCTATTAAAGATAGTTATCAGGAAGCTTTGGTGGTTCCTCAATTGGGGTGGAAACCAGATCATAAGAAAAAAGCTATTCTTATATCCAATACTGAGTTGGGATCTCCAGCCTTTGAAGTAATTGATGTGGCTACACAAACATCGGTTCTTTCAGGAGCCATGATAAAATGGACTGCTACTGCTACATGGGATCAGTATTATTATGTAGCAGATTTGAGTTCTATTACAACTGCAGGATTATATCAGATAAAGGCCAACGGTTTAGCTACTAATATGACCATAGGGAATGATATATACTCAGATATTCAATATAATAAAGGGGGTACGTTGAAGTATAGTGATATCTTCAATGGATTTTGGAAATACAATCGTTTTTATCCTGAAACACAAACTATATCTCAAGCCACCATTTTTGATAACAATGGAACAGAAGAATTTACGGTGACAGGTACCTATGATGTTCCACCCTTTGGTTGGTTCGATGCCCATTCTCGTGATTCAAAGATGGGACGAACAGCTAAGGCTATAGCTGATATGTGTCTGGCTAGTTTGCATACTAGGAATACAGAAGATCAGGTTGCGCTGGAGAATGAACTTAAATATGGATTAGAACATATTTTTAGAACACAGAATGTAGATGGTAGCTGGCCGGCGGGAAGGATAAGAGAAGCTACGCCACCTCGTATCAATTATTATTGGGTAACCAATGTTGATGCCTATAACTCTGCTCGTATAGCAAAAGCTTTAGCTCTAGCATATCAGGTATTTAAAGAATCAGATCCTGCATTGGCAGCAGAAGCTTTATCTTCAGCCAAGGCTGCATGGGATTTTGTGGTGAGTAATGAGAATTTAGTGGATACTAACATAGGCAAAAGTTTTAAAGGACAATCCGTTGATCTTTTGGGTGCAGCTGTTGAAATGGCTTACGCTACAGGCGAAACAAAGTACTTCGATAAGGCAGATGAGATGTTCAATATGGCAAAATTTAAGAATGGAATTTTCACCAAAGAAGATGGAACAAAGTGGCCTTCGGAAACAGGTAATACTTATGCTGAATTGGATAATGGATCGATACCATCTTTGTGCAGATACTATCATATCGCTCGTACCCAAGCTATGAAGGATAGAGTCACATGGGTGATGGAAACTTTCTTAAATTATTGGACCGGTAAACCTATAGGACCATTTGGTTTCCCTCAGCATCCTTTGGATAGAACAACTGATTTTGGTAATACCATTCAAGTGGCCAGATTGGCTTATAATATGTTAGGCTATGCCGATTATATGGATAATAGCGAAGCGTATGAAATGGCACTCTCTGCTTTTTATCATCTTACAGGTTATAACCCTTATGCTACTTCTTATATTGTAGGATTAGGAGATCAAGATATCACGCCATCAGTTAATTTCTTCAAGCGATCCTATGAAGATGGAATAGGAGCCATGCTACCGGGTTTCACTAATGATGGTACCAGTTTTATTCAAAGTTTTGAGAAATATCAGACGGGCGAAAGTGTGGTACCGGTTTCAAGTTCCTTGTTTTACTTGTTGAGTCGCTTAGATAGTTATGACGAAGTTCCCACTTTAGTCCAGGGTACATTTAAAAATCAGGAGCTTAATGTATATCCGAATCCATTCAATCATTCTTTCTTTATAGAATTGCCTGAATATTTTGAAGAGGTGGATATCTATATTCGTTCTATGGACGGAAAACTAATAAAGCAATATAACCATATCAATACTCAAGGATTTGAATTTGGTATTGGGTTGAGCAAAGGAATGTATTTAGTTGAAGTAGTGCACATGCATAAAAGAACTGTTGCGAAGGTTGTGAAGCATTAAGAAATAGGTTTTCCAGTCAGGGTTTGACTTAAAACCAAACCCTGACAAGGATTACCACTCTATATTCTCATCAATAAATTTGATTAAACTTTTTGCCATTACTCTGTGCTCATGCTCCTTTGGGTGTCCTTTGGTATCTTTATACGGGAAAAAGTGCGTATAAATTCGTGGATCATTTAGTTGCTTTGTAGCTACTTGAATATATCCTGGCCACGGAGAACCTTCTTTGGTTGCATCCATACTTCCCAGGGCACAAATAATATCAGCATTTGGATATTTTGTTCTTAGTTCTGAAATGAAATCTTTATATGCCTTCATGATGAATTCCTTTGATGGGGCAGTGTCACCAAATTTTGCTTTAAAGCCAGCCGAGTTTACTTTCTTTACCAACCACGAGTCGTTCTGAAAAAGGTTTACCACAACAACATCTGGTGTGTATAGTGAAAAGTCCCACAAGTTGGAATCATCTTTTGGATCGAAACGGTCGTAGATATCAGGCATGGTAAAATCGAACCAGCTTATCATTACACCAATGCCGCCTTTAGCAATACATGAGTATTCTGCATTATAGTGACGAGCAGTAATGGCGGCATAGCTCTTGTAATTATTGGTAAACGTGCTATCCGGTCTATCGCCGGTTAAGTCTTCGTTACCATAACCGGCCGTTATTGAGTTGCCATAAAACTCTATTTTTCTTTTCTTTATGGGAGTAGTAGGTAATAGTTTTGCATTACCTACTATTTTAAATTCATAAAAAGAAGTTGGTCCGCTACCCCATTCATTGCGTTTAAATATTTCTAGTGTATGTGCACCTTCATCAAGTTCCGAAACCAAAGTGTAATATTGTTTTTCAATACCAGGATTAAAAAGAATGATGCTGTCATTATCAAGAATCAGATTATAATAATTCTTGTCTTTGTGATCGTTTAATAAAGCTGATACTGATTCTCCCTCAAAGTTAATTTTAATAGAAGAACCTGACCATATAAGATCAGCACTGGTATTTGAAGAAAAATCTATCCTGCCTGAAAACTTAAGGGCAGAATGCTTATAATCTAAAACAATACTATCGTTTTTGTTTATAGATGGAGTGATGACCTTTTTTGAACCTCCACATCCTGTTAAAAACAGGTTTGTAGTTATTAGGAATGCTAATGATATATTTAATATTGATTGGTTCATACCTGTATTAATTGATTATCTATTAGAAATGATTTGATACAATTCATCTGCAAATAAAGCAGCTCCTTCTATACCAAAGTGTACAAGGTCTTTCGGCTGATCTGCTCTTAAATTTGCCACTGAAGTAATGCTTTTCCCATCGATAAATACAAGCTTTTTATCACCATCTGCGATTCTTTCCTTAACTAAGCTTTCTAAGGTCATTCTAAAATCTTGTGGTGTAGCGCCTGTCTTTTCATTCTTAACGAATTTGGTATGTGTTAGGCTAATACAATAAATCGTTGCCTGAGGTTGATTTTTTCTAATCTCCGAAAGGTATGAGATATAATCGTTACGGTATTCTTCAGGAGTTTTATTGCTAAAAGCCATGCCGTTATAACCTATGAGGATGGTGATGATATCTGCTTGGGGCATTTCAGCTGTTTGGGCTGCAATAGCAGGTGAAATTTTAGCCCCACCTACAGCAAGATTGTAATACTCTATATCAAGTTTTTGAGCCAATAAATAGGGGTAGGATAAATAACTTGCTGAACCTTGCCCAACACCGTGAGTAATACTATTACCTAATGCAAGATAGATGGGTTTTCTAGTTTCTTTAATATTCACCAGTTCGCTGTCCATATCAATTTGCATACCTGTAAGTGCCGGGTTAGCCCAGCTTGGTAGAACGACTTCAAAGAGGGTTTCTTTGTTGGGATAGCGGTTGATTATATCAAACCTCATATCTGCTTTTCCTGACTGTCCTTTAAAGTCAAATTTTTCTAATGTTTCTCCGTTTTGTAACACCGCAAATTCAGATCCTCTGTTATCTCCTTCAAGAGGGGTGAATGTTAATTTTACTTTTGAGCTATTCGTTTTAAAACGAATTTTAACACCACTTGTTGTCATTGCTTTTTTAGGCATGAACATGGTTTCTTGACGAGGAGCTTTTAATGTAGCTTCAGAGAAACGGGAGTAGTGTAATTGTTTGGCTGATGCATTTACATAGTTGGCTCCGGCTACATAAATATTTTTGTTATCCAGCTTAATGTTTTTTGTTTGAGCTGTAATTCCTATATGGATAATGCTTATTAGTATTATCAGTAGAATATTAAGTTTCGATCTTTTCATTTTATTTTCTTTGTTGTTTCGGTAGGCTATAAAAATAAGGTTTTTAAAAGAAGTATTTCATTTCTAAATGTATCTTAAACTTACTTCATCACGTATAAAAAAAATACCCCGAATAACATATGCCATCCGGGGTGATAATTGTATAATATATGGGAATTAGATATTATTTTTTAGTGAATTTTTGATTAACTGTTTCGCCGTTAATAATAGCAGAAACAATGTATAAACCATTAGGCAATTGAGCAATGTCAATGACTTGAGATGTATTGCTTGTTTCTAATACTTTTAAACCAGCTACCGTGTAAATTGCTACTTGCTCTACCTTATTATCCGATTGAATTTTGATAATTGAAGATGCTGGATTAGGGTAAATATTAAATGAGGTGATTTCAGTTTCATTAATGGCAGTAGCTTCACTTACTACTAATGAGAACACTTGATTAATTGTATTAATACCATCATTTAAAGTTGCTGTTACAACAATAGTACCATTGGCATCAGGAGTACCACTCAATTCACCTGTATATTTATCGATAGTTAACCAATCAGCTTCAACATCCTTAGATAATCCCCATTTACCAATACCTGGATTGCTACTTGTTAAAGTATAACTATAAGGTGTTCCAACATCAGCTGTTTCAATGGCCGTAGAAGTGATTGTTGGTGTACCTGGATATTCTTCTATTGTGATGTCATCTACATAATAGGATCCTGCACTAGGTCCACAACGTAAAGAAGGACCAGCATAGAAATAGGTAGTATAGTCAATACTGCCAATGGCCCATTTATATTGACGGTAATTACTAGTTAGGTTGAATGATCCGTTATAATTGGAGTCCCCACTTTGGGCTTTACCAATCGCATTCTTGTAACCAAAACCAAAACCACCAATTGCTTCTTCACCAGGTGTATCTGTTTCAGCTTTTGCAAAAAATGAGATTACTTTAGGAGCTCCGTTAAATGCAATTAACGAAGAGCTGTTCGTTACCACGTCTCCCCAAGTGTTGGAAGTTCCAGGAGTTGTTATTTGTACCTTCATAGCATTGCTTCCGCCATTTACATCTGTTGCTTCATTTGAAATGGTTGCAACTGCAGCATTTTTAATTTGTGCTTCGCTCCAGTATACATCAACTCCATTTTCAATATTGCCGTTCATAAAGCCAGTAACAGGTGTGATTTCACAATCATCCACATAAAAGGTTTGATTTAGTTGCCATGCTTGAATTACAAACTTATAGGTATCACCTTCAGAGATAGCGAAAGGAATACTTATGTGCTGCCAATCACCAGTAGCAACATCGACAAAATTATTTGTTAAATAATTGGAACCTCCAACAACAATCTGAACTTTAAATTCAAGCCCGGCAGTAGCTTTTATCCAGGCACCTCCAATATAGGCACCGGCATCTAAACCACTAATATTATTAGTTCTAATTCCTTTTTTATTAAGATCTAAATTGGTCGTTACCAGGCATGCATTTGTACCTGAGTGAACATTAGCTGGATCAGTAACTTTTTCAATAGTTGCAGAATTACCAAACCAACCAGTATCCCATGTAGCATCTTCAAAACCTGGATTAGCTAGTTGGTTTTGACCCATTGCAAAAAATGGAAGCAATGATAGTAATAGAGTAAAAAATTTTTTCATATCAAATAAATTAAATGATTAAATATCTGTTGTAAATCTAGAAAATGGACTAGTTAATGTATGTGTGTAAATGGTTCTTAAGAGGTGTGATTTTGATTCAGGCACCATTTAAATTCATTGTTTATTATTGTTTTTCTATACTGAACGATTTATTCACCCTCACTGAACGAAAGTTTGTAAGTATCTTTCTTATTGTCAGTTAAATTTACCGATACTAAGTTGTGAGAACTATTAGCATTATGGGAACGTTTTAATAAACCAATAGTAATATGAAATGAGCATAAAAATTAGATTATCTAATTTATACATGGGAGAGATGATTGAATTTATTTGTGAGTTCCATGTGTCCATTGGAAAATAAATTTAAACACATGAAAGTACAGAGAGTTTTTTTGATTATAGTATTTATGTTCTTGGTTCAGGTAGAGCAAGTTATTTCACAAAATTTACTGAGTAATCCAGGTTTTGAAGACGGCCTTACGGGCTGGACAAAAGTTTCAATGAGCGGTGTTACCGGAACTGCAGCTCTAACAGCAGATGCGAATGTTGATGCTCAAGCCTGTTTAATGACAACAGATCCTGGGACTTTAATAATTAATAAATTTGGAGTAAAGTCAAGTGATTATTCTGTTCAAGGAAATAATTTTACACTAAAAGTACACGCAAAAACCGATGCTGCTGGTGTAGCAGCAGGTTTAGGTTTTAGATTTCAGCTTGTGGCAGTGGAGTCTGGTGGAACGATAAAGTATTTCGCATCCAGCGAAATAAAGTTAACTGACACTTATGAAGAATACAGCTTTACATTAGATAAGACAGGTACTGAATATGAAACAGCCCGTTTTGTATTGCAGTGTGGAGGTTATGCAGGAAATTATTACTACGATGATGCCGTTTTAGAAGATGGTTATGTTGCCCCGGAGCCAGGCGTTATTGTTCCCGTAGAAGTTACTCCACTTACAAAAATTACCACTAGCGAAAAAGTTGTGGCTTTTACGTTTGATGACGGCCCTGATGCTGTATTAACACAGCAGTTTATTGATCTTTTTGCCCAATATAATGGTCGTGCTACTTTCTTTAATATAGGTGATAAGCTGAGTGAAAATAAGGAGATTGTTCAACAACTTTTAAACAAAGGACATGAAATAGGAAACCATTCAGTGACTCATGCGCGTATTCCTGATTATGCAGTTGACGACGATATAATTTCTGAAGTTCGTGGATTTCAAGAATTGTTTCAATCGGAATTCAATTATACGCCAAAATATTTTCGTGCGCCTTTCCTTGATTATGGACAGAAGAATGATCCGATAGATCATCGCGTGGGAGGCGTTCTTACAACGGACAATTTAATTGCAGTAAATGCCAAAGTTTATGCTGGCGACGCAAGCAGTCCTGCACCTTCCGAAATCATAGCCGAGCTAGCTGATATTTCTGCTGGTGATATTGTTCTTTGTCATGAAAGAGCCAATACTTTAGAGGCTTTGCAAACTGTTCTTTCCACTTTAAGTGATGCCGGTTATAGGTTTGTTACGCTTTCCGAATTATTTAGAATTGAAGCCGGTTACAGTATGATTGCGCCAACTCATGAGAATATTATAATTGAAGGGAGTAATTACATTTCAAACATTAATAACGAGCTAAATCTTCATAGGCATTCTGATGCTGTTTATGCAAATACGACGCAAATCAACTTATTTAATCCATCAAAAGCTAAAACAACTTCAGGGATAATAGTAAGATTCAAAACCAATAGCCCTACTGTTAAAGCAAAGTTCAGAATGATCCCTAGCGAAACACAAAGCTGTTCTTGGGGCGTTTTTCAAAACGATGTGTTTGTAGAGAAAATTAGCAGTCCTTATGCTGAGAATCAGGAAAAATTGCTAGACATTGCTTCTATGCATTCGGGTGAGGTAGTGGAATATGAAATTACCCTACCACTTTGGACTAATGTTAGCTTTTCAGGTCTTGAATTAGAAAATGGCTATAATCTTTCTGCTATCGAAGTAAGCGAAAAACCGGTTTATTTGGCTTATGGAAATTCAATTACCCATGGGCGTGGACAAACGATGACCAACGAGACCTATCCTTATATCGTTTCACGTAAGTTTGATTGGACATTGTATAACACAGCTGTTGGTGGAGGAAAAACCTCACAAGTAATGGCTGAAATGATTCGTGATGATTTTGATAAAATTGACGTGATGACCATGCTTATAGGCTACAATGACGCCATGGGAGGAGGATTAGATACGCTTACTTATAGTGAGAGGTATACCAACTTTTTGAACACTATTCGTGAAAAGCATACAAATACAAAAATATTCTGCCTGACACTAACTTATACTAGAAATGTTGTGACTACCAAAACAGGAATACCAACTGAAGATTTTAGAAAAGTTGTTAGGCATATTGTTAATGAACGAATTAATGCAGGTGACGAAAATCTTTTCTTAATCGAAGGCGATGCTATTTCTGATGAAACAACTTTAAATCCATCGCCAGATGATGTTCATTTTTCGGTTGACGGGGCAAGTGAATTTGCTGATAAACTGTTTTTTAAAATGGATGCTGTTTTAAAAGATAGTCCACTAGCAGTGTTTGACGAGGCTTTCAATCTGTCGACAAATGTTTTTCCCAATCCAACAAATCATAGTATCACCATAGATGAGATAGACATAAATAGTGAGGTTCTTTTGAGAGATTTATCTGGTAAAACCATAAAGTTATTTAACGCTGATACCAAGAATCAACGCTATAGTCTTTCAGATCTTATGAGTGGTGTGTATTTCGTATCGTACCACATAGATGATATGGTGGTTACGGAGAAAATTATCAAGAATAATTAGTGCTTGTCTATAAAGTCAACTACTTCGTTACGCTCGTCATGAAAACAGTCATCTACAAAAGTAGACTCCTTGGATTTTCTGACTTCGCAAGCCTCGTATTTGAGCTTCATATTTCAAGCCCTTAGGTTATAGGCAGACTCTAATTAGTATCTCTAGTTTCACTAAAATTAAGATCTTATTCTCAATGCCGCTCTTTTTGTATTATCCGGACTAAATATTCGGGACAGGTTATTAAAAAATATCTATGAAAAATCTATCTATATGGTTTCTGGTATTAAGAATGGTATTCACTTGTGCAGAGATAAGCTCACAAGTTGTTTTATCACTTGAAGGGAATGTGCGTACCATTTCACCAAATTACATCGGTTATAATGGTCGCTCAACGGAAGGACCATCCTGGAGTAATGCTTCCTTTTTAAACCTGGTTGAAGAACTAGGCCCCGGCACGGTGAGATATCCGGCAGGTACCCAGGCCAACTATTGGGATTGGCGAACAGGAACTTTTATAGAGGGGCATGGAACTAAAAAGTATCTTTTCACCATAGATGATTTTGTAAATGGTTTGCCCGAAGAGTCTTCCATTATTTATGTGGTTAATATGGCAAGACCAACGCCTGCAACAGGAGTTTCTTCCGAAGCTGCTGAGGAGGAACTTAAAAGTGATGCTACCCTGCAGTTAAAAATAGATGATATGCTGGCTGCCCTGGCCAAATTCGAAAGACTGGGGCGTCTCCCTGAAGCCGTGGAGTTGGGTAACGAGTTTTATTTTAATAATGAGCATGCAGCTATATACGCCGCAGATCCTGTTTTGTATATCAATCATAGTAAAAAGATTTGTCAACGTATTAAAGCTGTTTATCCAGAGCTTAAAATATTAATGATAACAACCAAAGGAGGAACAACAAGCCGGGATTTTTGGAATAGCACCATTTTTGATGCATTAGAATCAGATAGTGAATTGACAGGCTATATACATGCAGTGGTTCAACATCATTATATCAACGATAATTATGGTGATATAACCCAGGTTACTGATGAGGCAACAGCTAAAGTGGCTATGGCAGAAGGTTTTTTATATCCGCGAGAGCACCAAAGTGATCATGATATGGTACCTGATAACCTTGACCTGTGGCTGACTGAATTTGGTGCAACAAAAAAGAATGCTGTTGACACATGGGCTTCTGGTCTAAGGGGTGTAGCTATGACTCTAGGATTTATGGATCAAGGAGATAAACATGAGCGATTCATCATTCATCATATTACCGATGATCCAGAGATAATTCATAAGGCAGAAATGAAGTTAGGAGCAGTGGGTATGAGTTATGGCTTATTAGCCAATGCTGCACGAGGCAAAACAAAAGTGCAAAAAATAAATTTCAGTAATAACCCATTTATACATCAAAACATTGAGGCATTGCACGGATATAAATTTAGAGCCCAAGACGAAGAAACCATTTTTATTTTAAATATGGGTGATCAGGAGCTAGTTGATGTAGATATTAGTGCTGTAACTTCATATTCAGGAACCGCAAAGCTGGTGCAATATTGGAACACAACTCCATATACAACTCCTACGTATCAAGGAAATGGTATAGATGAGGAAGAACAAGTAATAGCCAATATAGTAACTATTAAACCCTTTTCTGTTTTAGCCATTACAGTTATCAATGATGGTACTCCTGTTGAAGAAGTTAATTGGGAACAACAAATCGTTATTTCACCAACAATTATTAAACAAGAGTTTAAACTTGTAATAAAAGATTTTGTAGGAGATGAGGAATTAATGATATATGACCTATCAGGTAAATTGCATTATCAAAGCAAAATATATCAAAGAGAATCCATTCATATGCCTACTCTCAGTATTGGAGTATATCTGGCCATAGTTAATTCAAAAGAAAAGATACACAGCATTAAATTGATAAAATCAGACCAGTGGTAATTCTTTATCATTGGCTTGTTGTAATCATATCAAACCTATAAGAGGATTGGGTATTTTCAGAAAAGATAAAACCGAATCTATCACTAACAGATAGATGGTATTATTCAAGCAATTCGTTTATCATAAGGATATATTAGAAAACAAAATTAAAGCATAGAAAATGAAGAGTCACATACTATTGGGAATAATAGCTATAATCAACTTTCAAATTGTTTTTTCGCAAAATGCCGATTGTGATTTTGCGGATCAAGTGGTTACATCCGGAGCAAAAAGAATTTTATCTTCTTATTCATTGACATCATTTTTGGATACAGATTTTAGCACCATGCACTATTGCTCAAATAATTTTAATGAAGTGAATGGAGGTAATTTCTATTTAAATTATGTAGATGAAGGAGGTAGTGGAATGGATGCTTACCCAAATGTGAATGCAGGTGGTGTGAAATCTGTTGGCACATGGTATCCCGGAGATAAAGAAAAAGTAGGCATGCCAACTACTATTGAGAGTATACCTGAGGCCATGAATTTTGAGTGGAAAACTAGTCAGGAAAATGCTTGGGACGAAGATGATAAATGGATGGCTTCTATTAACTTTATTTTTGATAATTATGGTGATGAAACAAGTATTCCTGATAATGCTCTGCGCAACTATGACTTAGTTGTGATGCATGAGAGTCATAATTTCAATAAGGATTTAAATGATCTGGACGAACCATCAGGTACACGCATATGGTATTATGCACGGTTTGAAGATGGTAGTCTAAGACCATACGAATTAGAAATAGATGAGGTGATATATAAGTATGCTGTCAGGTATAAATTTTTTGTGGGTACAGAAACTAAGGATGATAAGTCACATGTGAAATTTATCCCCTACGGAACAACAGGAACACCACCTGTACTTAAAGTTAATGTGAAAGAAATCATTCAGGTAAGCAAAGATTACATTCAGTATGCGGCTATGCCATCTGAATATAGTGCACTGGCAAATGCCAATATTGCTTTAAATGATGCCTGGCTAAAAGCAATTAATGCTGGCTATGAAGTATATGAAGGAACTTCAGTATTGAAAACGGATAAGTTTAAAGTAAACCTATTATCCGATGTGGGATTGGGTGACAAGTTTTTTAATGGACAAGGAGCATCCAATAATAAGACGGATTTAGCTTGCCATATGTACCCCAACCCAACAGCAGGCGAGGTAAATATAGAGATGGAACAGCTTTATGCGGAAATAGAAATTGTTGTTCGTAATGTAGCCGGTCAGGTTACGCATGCCGAATCTTTCAATAATACTAAGCATGTTAGATTTGAATTATGCGATAGAGCAGGAGTGTATTTTGTTGAAGTAAAAGTGAGTTCAGGTAAAAAGGCGGTATTTAAGGTTGTAGTAAGCTAATCGGTGACACAGTTTTAGTCTCCTTTTTTGCTTGTCAATGGCTTCTTGTTCAAATTCCTTAAAATTAAAGCCTTTTTCTGCCATGTCTTAAATGTATAAGAATTCATACTAGACACAGTTACATAATGCTCTCGATTAAACCCGCATTATGTATTAGAACTTCGTCATGAACATTGAAAGCACGATAAAACACGGCTTTACTGAAATGAGGCATAGCATCGTTCTGGTGAGTTGAAGTGAAGCAACAAAGTGTCTTGTTTTGAAGTGATTTCAATGTGTAATAGATTTTCTAATGCATAAAGCGGGTTAAAGTCATTTCAAAAGGTTGCGATCGTTTCCTAAACGAGCGTGTAGGGTATTCAGACGGGTGTAATGATGACTAAATAGGATTGAATGCTGCTTCAGAAGACCCGGAGGTAAGCAAGTAATTATCAGTCGTGTGATTCAGAAGCCATGGAACGTCTTTCAAAAGATGCGCTACATGATTCAGAAGACACGGTAGGTTATATGAATGATGTCGTCGTATGATTCAGAAGCCCCGTTATCCATTTCATAAGCGCCGTAAGCTCTTTCAAAGGACTCGTCACATGACACGAAAGCTCCGGAACTTCCCTGATTGGTATGGTAAGGTGGCAAGTTAGTATGGTATGATGACGAATTGAAGCCGTGATTTAACCCGGATTATGTATTAGAACTTTGTGACGAGCATTGAAAGAGCAATAAAACAAGGTATTTCGGAAGTGAGGCATAGCATCGTTCTGGTGAGCTGACGTAATGCAACGAAGTGTCTTGTTTTGAAGCAGTTTCAATGCGTAGTAGATTTTCTAATGCATAACGCGGGTTTAACGAGAAGATGTTGTAGGTTCTATGAAAAGAACGATATGTTTGGGAGTATTCAATAAACTGTGTCAAACAAATTACTTCATGCACATGAGAATAGGCTTATGATAAGCTTTGACTTGATTACAAGGTTAATATTGACTAATTTGTATAAGGTATTATGATGTTGTAATGGCTAAATACAAATGTGATGATTCATAACATTGAGCAAAACAAGAGCAATGCCATTGAGTTTTACCAGATGGCTTATGATGGTAATCCACGTAAAGCAGTTGAATTATTTGTTGGGGATGAATACATACAGCACAATCCTTTGGTTGGTGATGGGGTTGATCCTTTTATCGATTACTTCGAGCGAATGGCAAGAGAATATCCCGACAAAAGCATAACGTTTGTAAGGTCTGTTGCGGAGGAAAATTTGGTGGCACTGCATACTCACCAAACCTGGCCTGGGGGAGATGAGTATGTGACCATGGATTTTTTTAGGTTTGATGAAAATGGCAAAATTGTAGAACACTGGGATGCCATGCAACAAATTCCTGACCATTCAGAAAATGGAAATACCATGTATTAAGACGGTATTGCGTATATTAAAACAGACTGCATTCAACTGAAATTCGTTAAATAAACATTTAAGGGATTGGAACTGTTTATATTGAAAATTAACCAATCGTTTTAAAATGAATAAAATACTGGCTTTTGCAGGAAGTAATCATTCTGCATCGATTAATCAACAATTGGTTCAATATACCGCAACATTGGTGCAAGGAGTAGAGGTAGAGTTGTTAGATATTCGTAAATGGGATATACCAATTTATTCCATTGATTTTGATCCGGACATTACACCCGATAAAGTAAAATATCTTATTGATTTAATTGGGCAGTACGACGGGTTTATTATCTCTGTTCCGGAACATAACGGAAGTACTCCTGCATTTTTTAAAAACATTATCGATTGGTTAAGTCGCAGGTCTAAAAAGGTTTTTAATGGCAAACGTGTGCTGTTAATGAGCACATCACCCGGAAAACAGGGTGGAGTTAATAACCGCAAACATTTAGAACATCTTTTACCTTATTTAGGCGCTAATATAACAGCTACATTTAGTTTGCCTTCTTTTTATGAGTATATGAAACGAACATGTAAATTTTAATCTTAAAAATTACACACAGGGTAATGATTAAAATTTCTTGAGAGTTCCATGTGACAACTGAAAGAAAATTTAAACACATGAAAAAAGGAGAGTTAAGAGTTGATTTTCAGGAAGAATTAAAAGCTGCTATTGCTTTATTTTTGTCTTGATATGTAATGCTTATATCATGACAGATAATAAGTTTCGTATACATATTTGTAAGAAGTTATTGTTAATTATATAACCGGAGGAATTGAAATGAAAGAAGCACAAGCCGAATATTCAAATGGAGAACTAACTGTTGTTTGGAAACCTAAGTTATGTATACATGCCGAGGAATGCGTTAATGCTTTGCCACAGGTGTATAAACCTGACGAACGACCTTGGATTAATGTTGAAAACGCCAGTACGGATCAATTAATCAATCAAATAAAGAAATGTCCGTCAGGCGCGTTAAGCTACTATATGAATGGGGAAAAAGATGATGCCTCTGAAACAAGTAGCACAAAAGTTGAAATCCTTGAAAATGGTCCTCTACTTGTACATGGCACACTTAAGGTATTGGATAAAGACGGAACCTCAGAAAAAAGAGAAGACGTTACAGCCTTCTGTCGATGCGGAGCGTCTGCCAATAAACCTTATTGCGATGGAACCCACACAAAGGTTGGTTTTAAAGGATAATATATACCTCCATAAATAATAGCTTTTTTATGGAGGAGGATTATACTGCTTGATCTTTTTAAAGATCAGTTTAATTATGGCATCATTCTTATATAAATGGCATGACCACCACCTTGAGCTAGCTTAATTTTTAATTTGCTATTTGAATCGATGTTTAACTTCCGTATGAAGTATGATTCTTTATTATTTAAATAGTGAGAATCTTTTGCATCTTCATATAAAGTAGCTTCATACTTTTTACCTTCTTCAAGAAAACTACAATTAATGGTAATTTGTCGCGACTGTCGATTGGTTAATGAGCCTACAAACCAATTGTTTCCAGATTTTCGTGCTACACTAATAAATTCATCCAATTGAGCATCAAGAACTTTGTAATCATCAAATTGCGCAGGCATTTCCCTGATGCAGTCAAATAAATCGTCTTTCTTTAAATACTCTTCCGGACTATCAGGTAACACCATCCAACCTGAATAAATAGTAATTAATTTGGCTACTTCAGCAGTAACTGTTCCCGGAATTTCTTCAAACACCCTTACTCTTTGATGGGCATTATTTAAACCAAACCATCCGTTTGTAACATCAAGCGGTCCTGCAATCATATTAATTAATGGCATATTTACCGCCGTTTCAGGATAATAGGAGCGTTTAGCATCTGCCTGCGCATGACAATATTCTTTTGTTACTAAATTGGGCCATGTTCTTCTCTCACCACTTGGCGGTACAGGATTATCATGAAAATTAACCATCAGCTTGTATTTGGCACAAAGTTCTACAACTTTTCGGGTGTGCTTTACTTTATCTTCTTTGCTGCCTGTCATAAAACCATATTTAACACCAACTGCTCCCCAATCAGAAAATTGCTTAAGTACCCTTTCTAAACCAAATTTTTTAGCACCTATATCATTTAAGTATAATATTATTCCAACATCTTTTACTTTAGCATATCGCATGCACTCTTCAATGTTAATTCCTTTTCTGGAAGAGGTTGGGTCTGAATTTTCATTAAACTCCTCGCCATACCAGTCAGCATCAATTAGTAAATATTGAATATTGTTTTCCGAAGCGAAATCAATCATTCGTTTATGCGATACGGTATTTAATCCATACTCAAAGCCATCGGCTGCTTTATAGCCCCACACACGCCAATCCCAAAGCGATTTACCGGGCTTTATCCATGACGGATCTTCTATTTTACATGGTTCGTTTAAATTTACCAATAAATCAGACACTGCTAAATCACCTGCATCTTCGCCTATGATAAAACTTCTCCAGGATGTTTTAAAGGAGTTTGCCTGCCGAGAGTAGTTTACATTAAACTGAAGCCCAAAATCATCAGTTGAGGCATCCATTGTATAAGGTGCAAATCGGGTGATTTCAGCTTCATGAATAGCCATAAATTTTTGATTGTGCAATTGTATAACCATTGGCGTACGTACACTGTTATTTTTATGCTCAGATCGCTTTACAGGACCTAAATTGTGCCTTTCACCATTGTAAGCCCAATATGTATAATCATTTTTAAAATTGAGTTTAGTTAATTCGTGCTTAATTAGAGTACTATCTTTTGGGGCTTTGGAATGTAATTGATACCTGTAGGCAAAACCATCGTTATACAAGCGGAATATAATTTGGTAATCAGGGAATTGTTCGTTGCTTTTTGATACAGTGATTAAATACTCATTATAATGATTACGAATGGTCTTTTGTTTGCCGTTTACAGTAGTCCATGTATCATCCAATGTAGAAGTTGTATAATCTAATACGCTTATGTTTTTAGTATAATCTGAACTATCAATTTTTAATCCCAGCTGAGAGTCTAATAGTATAGTGTCTCCGTCATGAAAACAATTAAATGAACAATTGCCATTGTCATGATAAAGATTGAGTTGTAGTTTTCCGTTTGGTGAGTTGAAGTGATAAACAGAAGGCTTGTGGCAGGAAATAAAGATTAAAGACAGCGATAGAATTAAGAATTTAATTTGCATGTGTTAGTTTTTAGGGAATAATTGGTTATAACCCGGTGTGGATTATTATGTTGCCCAAATTTAAATAACTATTTCATATATTAAAATATAAGTGTCCGGTTAATTTTTTAAGAAAATGCTATGTACTTACAGATAGTAGGATAATATTTAGTTTTTCAATTTAAGATATTGTTTTTTCGCCTTTGATAAAATGCGTTAAAAAAATCAAATTAAGGAACGTTAAGAAATCAAAGCTGTTCGACGAAGGAGTTCTTTGATTTTAGAGTATTGATTTGGTTTTTAGTAATTTTATCATCAGCGGCGGCTTTCTTTGGTTACTTTCTTCAGCTGAAGGAAGAATTGGAGTTTAGCGGAAATCACGAACGCTAAAAATAAACATTGTGAGCTAAAGTAATAGCCTGTCTGGCTCAAAGACAAATATTAAATTGTTCCTTCTAGATAGTTTCACCAGTTAATAGTGATATAAATGTAATGTGTAGTGTAAATATTGTTGTGGATCAGGTAATTAACTTCAATAAAAAACCCGTAACATGTAAATAAACACATTACGGGTAAAAACTAACGATTTTGGAAAACAGGGAAAAGTGTAATCTCAAAAGAAATTACAGAATATCTTACGTTCTTATTGCTTTATTATTCTTTTTACTACCCTTGTATTGTTTAGTTGCAGGTAAACCAGGTAAACACCTTTATCCAGATGACTAAAGTCTAAACTTTTTACATCTCCTTTTTCCTGCTTAACCATCCTTCCTTCCATACTGTAGATAATAGCCATATCCACTGGATAGTCCGAGTTTAAATTCAACATATAACTCACCGGATTAGGGTATACATTCACTTCTGGTTTATCTGTTGTAACAATTCCAACATCACTATTGCCTGTTGGATAATGGTATGAAATTTTTAAGTCATCAATCCAAACCTTATAATTTTCGTTGGTATTAAAATCTGCATTGTTGAAATAGATAAATAGTTTTTCAGAAGATAATGTAACCGTATCAAAATAGTATTGATAATCCTGCGAAAGCACATGCCTGTTATCTTTAATCATATCAGCTCCTATACTTGCTTTCCCGTCTCCGGCTACATCTGTTCGTGCTCTGTAGGAAACCTGATAATATTCGCCTTGATAATCAAGCATTGATTTTGTTCTCAACTTAATATCAATGCCACCATCTCCCTTTGATGTAGGTTGAATAGAAAACTCTAATGCATTCGTTCCTGCATTATCAGAATCATCTACAACTGAAGCAGAGAAGCTGTTAACGTATGTCCCTTTCCAGATTCTGTCCCATAAACTATTTTCAGTAAGCCAGAAATCACCAACCATTGATGTGCCTAATGTGTAATTTTCGAAATGCTCTATAAATGGGAGGGAAAGGTCTGTTTCCGGAGTACCTGTTAAAAAGTTATTTTGCTTATTCCACCAATCCTCAGCAATAGCCAGATGATCAGAAACAACAGAAGCATAAGCAGCATCATTTGCCAAATTTCTGGTTTCATTTGGATCTGTTTCATAATCATATAACTCAGTTGCTTTAATTCGGTTCGAGTTCCAAGCCATAAGATCGGGGCGATCGTTACTTCCCATAAACCAAAGACTTAATCGATACCTGCCGGTACGGAAAGAATAAGCAGAACCACCTCCTGCTCGATACTCGGAAACAGCTACCGTTTTTGTAAGAGATTCTCCTCTTAAAGCCCCGGCTAAAGATTCTCCCTGCAATTTATTGGTAGGTATTTCTAAGCCGCTTAGTTCGCATAATGTTGGGTAAACATCGGTGAATTCAACAGGTGTTGTATTGGATCCTGTTGAGCCTCCGGGAGCAGAAATAATTAATGGTGCTCTTACAGAATTCTCAAATTGGGTATGCTTTCCCCATTGGTTATGATCGCCTAAATGATATCCATGGTCACCAAGAATCATAATCACCGTATTCTTGTCCAGTCCTTTTTCCTTTAATTTATCCATTAATAAACCAACTTGCGCATCGATATATGACACGCATGCATAATAACCATGTATTAATTTACGTTGACTATCCGGATCTAAAATATCATTGCCCAAACTCACATCATCGTAGGTCCATGGGTCAGGGATATCCACATATCCCATTGGTTCCGGAGTATGATAAGCATATTCAGGACTTCCTTCGGCTATTTTTTGAAATGATGCCAAATCCAAATTATTACGATCATACAGATTCCAATATTCATCAGGTGCTATAAAAGGAATATGGGGTTTTTTAAAACCTACAGCCAAAAAGAACGGCTGATTGCTGTTTTGGGCAAAATCATCAAGCTTACCCAATGCATCCAAAGCAATCTGACCATCAGTGTATCCATCATCTCCTACACCTACAGGTCCTTGTTCTGTAGCAGTATTGGCTGTTACACGATAGTTCTTCCCTTGCACAAAATCGCCATACTCTTCCGGATATGTATACGAAGACGGGTCAGTATAAGGGATACTCCACGAAAAACTATCGTGTCCGTCATCTACATTACGCGGATCGAATATTTTACCAGCTGCAGCTGTTGTATATCCATTGTTTTTAAAATATTCCGGCATAGTAACAACTCCTGGTGTTTCTGTTCGTAACTGAGAAGATAAATTCCGAATGCCTGTTCCATCAGGTGTTAAACCGGATAAAAAACTGGCACGGGAAGGACCACAAACAGACCATTGACAATAGGCTTTTTCGAAAACAATACCCTGATCGGCCAATGCGTCGATATTAGGAGAAATTATTTGTGATTCTCCATAACAGTTAAGCACGGGCCTTAAGTCATCAATGGCAATAAACAGTACATTGTACTGCAATTTTAAACTAGCCACATCGCTACTCACCATATCTTTTATTGCTATGGCCTTTATTACCGATCCCGGAGGAGCGGTAAAAGTACCCTCATATAAAGTTGAAAGAGCATTGGGGTCGGAGCCATCAGTGGTATAGTATATATTGGCTCCGCTTGTAGCAGAGGAAAGGGTAATCTCTGCACCATCCTGGATTATTTCAGGTTTTACGACTTCAATATCTGTCTTTAATACTAAAAATTGAACACTGTATTTTTTGCTTTGAAAAGTATTGCCTGACTGATAGTCGGAATAATAAGGATCTAAGGTGGCAAAGTTATCAGGGCCACCACCAGGAGTTGTTCCGGTAGTTCCGTTTAAATAAAATCGTTTGTTACCCTGATTCATGTTATCAGCATAAAAATCGTACCACCACACTTTATTAAAATCTACGCCATTACTGACTTGGTCTAAATTAATACTTACCGTATTGTCTATTGCGGTGGGATTAACTATAACCAGACCTATTTCTCCGGAATTAAACGTAGATGCATACACTTTTATATCAGCGTTATTTGAGCTTGCATCTACCATTTTATCGCCGAAACAACGATGATAATACTGATAGGGGATATAACTCTGACGAGGCGTATAATCTGCCTGATCCGGATCATCCCGTGCAAGAATACCTTTACTTTCCTGAGCCGAAGCACTCCAGCTCCATTCACTTACCCAAATGGTTCCCATTCCATAACCCGATTTAATGAGTTCACCTAAGATTTGTGTAATAAACAGGCCATTCATCATAGTGGTATTATATACTCCTCTACTATTATATTCGGTCATTGCTATGGGAAAGTAATCGCGCGTTTTATCGGTATACTTGGCCACACAATCCTGCAAGGTTGTAAAAATGGTTCCCATTTGTCCTACACTGGCCAAAACATTTTCCGGAGTGGCGTCGTTGGTGGTTGTAAAATAATTATGAACAGCTAAGAAATCAGCATGATCCTTTATTTCAGGCAACAACTGACTGTTCCAATCATCATCCTCGCGGGTAACCACAGCACCTACTTTTATGTTTGGATCTACGGCTTTCATGGCTTCGGCAAAAACTCTAAAGTCTTCGCCATACTCTTTACCGGTAACAATACTTCCGCCAACATTATAGCCTTCTTCCCATTTCCCATAGCACTCATTACCTATTTCCCAGTTTTGAATATTAGCACCAAGCTCAATATTCATTTTACGTACAAAACCGGCAGCATAATCTGCAGCCTGTTGTACGCGCGCTTCGCGGGTTCCTTCGGCTGTTTTTCCATATCGGGCATAAAAATAATTGACCACCACAGTTGCCTGACTTCCTGCATCCTTTATGAACTGGGCAAATATATCAGGTGTCATATAATTACCATTGGTGCCATTTATGCCAGCTACATCTATGGTTTCATTGTGCTTATCAATCACCTGCTCCATATCAGAAGGGATATTGCCATCCCAAAAGTATTTGTTACTTCCGCTACCTGCCGGGAAACGCATAATACCATGACCCGAATTGGTATATAAATGTGTTCTTGTACGTTGATCGCTTCCATTTCGAAATGTAGTATTGGAGCCGAAATGCGTAGGTAATACCTTGGCCAATTCTACAGAGGTATTTACTGTTATTATAGCATCAGGATTTTGTGCAGAAGTTAAGGTGTTGGTTTGAAACGATTCCGGTACTTCATAACTTTTGGCTTTCCATCCGTCTAAATAAAAATTACGTTGTGCCATAATCATTAACGGACACAGCAGAAAAAAGATTAAAAATGATTTGTGTAGATGTTTTGTCATAATAAGAGATTTATAAGTCGATAAAAAGCCATTAGGGAATTATCGACAGAATAGGAAATGTAAAAATACCAAGCTTAATAATCCTTTATATTTAATTTACGTTCTCTCAGGATATATAAATCGTTCTTGGTTTACAATCCGTTTATTTTCAGCTTTTTTATTGTTTTTAGAACTCAATTTACACCCTCGCAGAACCATTTATACCAATTCCTTTTTTAAGCTGACATCTACCTTTACAATTGAATTAAAAAAAGTATTCACTAAATCGTAATGCCATGAAAAAACTTTTTACTCTTTTTACAGCAGCATTGCTTTTATCACAGGTTAATGCGCAAACTATTTGGCAAGGTGGATTTGAACAACCCGGATTTGGAATTGTTGGAGCAACTGCCAATGGAACAGTCGCATTTGCTAATGTCGCTGCCAATGTTACTGTCGATGATAATTTTTGGTTAAATGTCTGGTCAATAAACGACAAAGCCACAACAGTTACTATCGTTGATGATGTTTCAGAAGGATCACAGGCTTTTTTATTTGAAATTGGTGCAAATACTGCAGACATACGTATGCGAACAGCGGCTGACGTAGTTAATTACGTGAACGGTGATTTTGTTAAAGTAACTGTGGATGCCAAAACCGACCAAGCTGGGGTTGATGCTGGAGGTAAGTTAATTAGTGTGGTTAAAAACAATTTCTCAAAAGTATTAACTACAACTTATGCCACCTATGAATTATATGGAGCCATAGCTAATAATAGAATTCAAATTTGGTTTCCTACAACAGGAGCTGGCGAAAGCTATAAAGTATGGCTCGATAATGTTACAGTTGAAAAAGTAGAATCTATTCCGGTTGAACCTGTCGATCCTGAATATACTTCGTTCCCATTTACAGAAGACTTTGAGGCAGCTGGCTATGTTATTGCTAATACTTTAGCTTCATATGACGGAACTACTGAAAGTGATTTTTGGGCTGTCGATAATGGATTGTTCGATCGTTTTTGGAGAGGTCAAAATACCAATGCATATACTTGTACCGTTGATGCAGATGCCTATGCCGGCACAAAAGCCATGAAGTTAGCTGTTACCAATAAAATTGGAAAAGACCTTAGACTACGTTCTGTAAATATTCCTGCAGGTACTTATGACATAAGTTTCTATGCTAAAACTGACGCTGATGGATTAGGAGATGCTAAGATTGGTTTAAGTGTTGATGAAGCTGAATGGCACACATTAACTACTGCCTATACTCAATATACCGGTACTTTTGAAGTAGTAGTTAATCCTAACAATGGAACTACAAGATTAATTACATTTTATACTGCCGGAGTATCAGAAGCAGAAGGAGTAAGTTATAACCTGTGGATTGATAATATAATCATTGACGAAAGTGCACCGACGTCTATTGGAGAAGTTAAAGAATATCCGTTTGTTGTATATCCAAATCCTGCATCATCTCAAATTAATATTCAGGCTAACGAACAAGTTGAGAAAGTTGAGATTTATAATTTGTCAGGGGTTAAGGTTTTAGAAGTAAGCAATCTGTCTTCGGGAATTGATGTATCAAACTTAAGTGCCGGATTATACATGATAACAACTACTATTAACGGAGTAAAAACAACTCAAAAGTTTAATAAAAAGTGAATTAAAAGAAACTGGTAGGTGATGTCTAAAAGCTGCAAACAATTAGATAAAACTACTTAGTGTTTTTCAATAAAAATGCCGTTAATCCCAATTAGTTAAAACTAGTTGGGATTTTCTTTTGTATATGACTCTTATATTAATGATAACACTACATTATCGCGATAAACTAAGATTTTACTTTATCACGATAAGCCGCAGGAGATATCCCATTTATTTTAGTGAAGAAGTTACTAAGATGATATGGTGATGAAAATCCCATTTTATAAGCAATTTCTTTTATTGAAGTAGAAGAAAACTGTAAATGTCTTAGGATTTCTATGTATATCTTATTGGAGATAAGTTCTTTGGCCGTTGTGCCAAAATACTGTTTGGTTATATCATTAAGTTTTCTGTTGGTTACATTTAATAGTTCTGCATAATCTTTTACCTGATGATGGTTGGTATAGTTTGTCTCTAATGCATTAAAAAAATGTGTCAACAACTCTTCGTCAATAGAGTTTTTATTGGAATTAATTTCGATAGAGTTCCGAATGACTTGTTCCATTTTTAAAAGTAAGGTTTGAAGCAGTAATGAAAGCACAGGATTTGAAGACTGCGCTTCCTGCATATTATACTCACTATACATTAAAGTGAAGAGCTGGTCAAACTTTGTGTTCAATTCATCTTCAATAATGATTTGATTATGAATATTAAAATAGTTGTATAGCAAAACAATGCGACATACAGAATCAATATTCGAATTTGGGAAGTCAGCATCTGAAAAATATACAATCAAACCGTTGATGCTTGCATCCTGAGTTTGAACTTTTTCTTGTTTTCCTACAGTAATAATATTGTAAGATGAAAGCTTAAATTCTTTATCTCCAATCAATATTGAACCATTGGCATCTTTAGCCCAAATAATAGCATGATGTCCCTCCTTATACTGAAGTAAACTATTGTATATCTCAACTGAAATCAATGTGAATCGTTTATTTAAATTTTTAAAATTACAATATTAAAACGCCATAGCAAGCCTCTTTGTTTTTAATTTTAACCCGGATTCCTAAGACTTTTTGAAAAGTAAAACCGAGTAGCTAACTATTTCAATTATTTTAGTTCTATCTCGATAAAAATGTGTGTTGGCCGGTTCAATTGCCCGGGCCGGTAATAGCGCGACGCAGTTGAATGCGGGTGAATAAGGGATGTGTGACGGCAATAGATTCAACAAGGAGGTGGGCTGAAGGATGAATTGAACTTGATTTTTTTGTTTCTTTTTGATCAAGCAAAAAGAAAGCCTGTTTGGCAAAACAATATTAGTTAGATGGAATTATGTATTAGAATTTCGTCATGAACATTGAAAGCACAACCTGCCAGCCGGCAGGCTGGTAAAACAAGGCTTTACTGAAATGAGGCATAGCATCGTTCTGGTGAGTTGAAGTGAAGCAACAAAGTGTCTTGTTTTGAAGTGATTTCAATGTGTAATAGATTTTCTAATGAATTGCGGGTTTAAAAAGGTTTTAACCTAAAGTTTCTGGATTTTAAAACGCTGTTCTACCTCAACTTAATTCTAAAAATAACCATTGTTTATTTCTACATTTACCTGTACGAACAAAATTCCATACCAATAAGAACGATTTAAACACGCACATAAATCTGGTTGCTGTATAATTTTATCATCATTAAATCAATTAATGACTATTTTATTATTTCTATTCTGTTTCCTTCGGTTTACATTTACAACAGTAGGTTACTCAATACAAAAACTCTAATTAATGAATACACTTATTTTTAAATCACCACTCAGGTTAATTCTATTATTGGTATTTAATCTATTCGTATTAAGCGCAACCGCACAAGACAAACCTAATATCATTGTTTTTTATGTAGATGATCTGGGCTGGATGGATTTATCGGTGCAGGGATCAAAATTTTACGAAACTCCTGCTATTGATAAAGTAGCCAGTGAAGGCGTTCGATTTACACAAGCTTATACAGCGCACCCCAGGTGTGTACCAGCCAGGTATGGAGTAATGACAGGAAAGTACCCTGCAAGAGGTAAAGTGCCGGGAGGTGCCGGATTGGTGCCTGAAGATGTTACCATTGCCGAGGCAGTAAAAGAGGGCGGATATAAAACCTTTTTTACAGGTAAATGGCATCTGCTTTTTAAAGATAAAGAGGGTAATATGCCGGAAAACCAAGGGTTTGACATTAATGTGGCGGGAGGAGCTTCCGGTGCTCCAAGTACATATTGGTATCCTTACCGCAAGGGTGAAAAAACGGTTTCCGGAACAAAAGGCTTTAAAAAAGGTGAGATTCATGGACTTGAAGGAGGTGCTGAAGGAGAATATCTTACAGACAGGTTAACGGATGAGTCTGTTAATTTTATGACCGATCATGTGAAGACGAATAAAGAACAGCCATTCTTTTTATTTTTATCACATTATGGGGTACATACACCTTTTGAAGCTAAGCCTGAGTTGGTTGAAAAATATAAAAAGAAACTTAAAACCATGGAGTATGATTTACCTGAATATGAAAAAACCATTACAGGTGATACCAAACTTCGTCAGGACTTTCCGGTTTATGCTGCCATGATTGAGAGTATAGACCATAGTATGGCGCGTATAACAAAGGCGCTGGAGGACTTAAATATTGCAGATAATACCGTTATCATTATTACTGCAGATAATGGAGGATTATCCACAAGAGGCTCAAACCGACCATTGGCTACAAGCAATTATCCATTACGATATGGTAAAGGATGGTTATATGAGGGAGGAATAAGAGAAGCTTTTATCGTTAAATGGCCAGGTGTAACAAAACCCGGTTCTGTTTCTGATGCTCTGGTTACAGGTACTGATATTTACCCAACAGTTCTATCGATGGCAGGATTACCTCTTCGTCCTGAAGATCATAAGGATGGAATAGACATTACACATGCCATACAGGGAAAGAAATTTAAAAGAGAAACGCCTGTTTTTTGGCACTCTCCTTTAGGAAGACCGGGAAGTACAGGTGATGAAAATTCTAGTGCAGTGCGACTTGGTGATTATAAACTCATTGATTGGTATGATAAGAATAAAGTTGAGCTTTTTAATATTAAAAATGATATTGGAGAAAACCACGACTTGTCAAAAGAAGAGCCACAAAAAGCTAAGGAAATGCTTAACATGGTACAAGAATGGCGTAAATCTATAAACGCAAAAATGATAGATGCATCAAAAAGCAAATGGAAAAAGAAAGACCACTAGAATTTATCTTATTCAGGAAATGAGCACATGTTGGAAATTGATTTCATATCTATACATCAAAAAAACGGATCGAGCATATCCATTGCAATGGACCAGTTAATGGACTACAATATGAACGATTTTAATAGTGATGGTTTTTTATTCGCCGTAATCAATTATACAGATGGAAGATATTGTATTGCAGAATGTTTAGGTGTGGTGCTTAAACTCTTAAAAGTACTATAACAGAGAAAAAAAAGTATTAAGTTTTAATTAAAATATTACATGTATAAAATAAAGTTTAAAAATTATTTTGTGTTGATGGTATTCATGCTTAGCGGTTTTCTGTCATCATTACTTGCACAAAATACAAAACAGCCAAATATCCTTTTTTTAAATATAGATGATTTAAAGCCTATGTTAGGATGTTACGGCGATCAGGAGATAATTTCTCCAAACATAGATAAGCTGGCCGAGCAAGGGGTAACATTTTCAAACGCCTACTGCCAACAAGCTGTTTGTGCCCCTTCTCGTATTAGTCTGTTTACAGGCCTTAGGCCAGATAGAACCAAGGTATGGGATTTAAAAACCTATATGCGGGATGAAAACCCGGATGTAATTACTCTTCCTCAGTTTTTTAAACAAAATGGTTACCAAACAGTAGGCTATGGAAAATTGTTTCATGGCGCCCGAAAGGGTGATCCTCAATCGTGGAGTATTCCTTACAAAGAGGATAAATATTTGACTTATGCCGATGGATACTCATACCCTGCAAATGGAAAATATCAAAATGAGTTAACTAAAAAGATCTTTAAAGAATCTAAAAAGCATCAATTAAACTGGAAGGAAACCAACCTGTTTTTAAAAGAACATAATGCATCGCCTTCCGTAGAATGTTTGAATGTACCTGATGATGCCTATTCCGATGGAGCTATCACTGTAAAGGCTTTAAAACAACTTGAGGAGTTTAGTAAAAAGAACAAACCATTTTTTCTGGCTTTGGGTTTCCACAAACCACACTTACCTTTTGTAGCTCCGAAAAAATATTGGGACTTATATCAACGCGATGAAATTACACTTGCTCCATATCAGGAAAAAGCCGAAAACGCACCTGAGTATGCATATCATACCTGGGGCGAATTAAGAAACTATTCTGACATCCCTCAAAAAGGACCTGTGCCGGAAAATAAACAACGCGAGCTAATTCATGGTTACAAGGCCTGTGTATCTTTTATCGATGCACAAATTGGTACAGTAATGAATAAACTTGAAGAACTGGGATTAAGCGATAACACCATCATTATTTTATGGGGCGATCATGGCTGGCATCTGGGCGATCACGGACTGTGGTGCAAGCACTCCAATTTTGAGCAAGCCACAAAAGTGCCTATGATTATTTCAGCTCCCGGATATCAAGTCAATAAAAAAGCACGTACTATGGCAGAATTTGTGGATGTATATCCAACTTTGGTTGATTTGGCCGGTTTACCTGTTGGCAAACAACTGGAAGGAAAGAGTTTAATTCCTGCCTTACAAGACCACGAAACAATAGTAAAAGATTATGCCATTAGTCAATACCCAAGAGGAAAAAACGTTATGGGTTATTCCATTCGTACCAACAGATATAGACTAACGCTGTGGTTAAAAGGAGCTTTTTACGACAAAGAGATTGTTACAAGTCCTAACATTGCTGCTGCTGAGCTGTATGATTACAAAGCGGATCCTTTGGAAAAAAAATCATTGGCTGAGGATCCGGAATATACAGCCATCCGCAAACAACTTGAAAATAAATTATTATCTCTATTAAAAGAACAACTATAATGAAACATCAAATTATATGGCTTATCATGAGCACCCTGCTCATAAGCTGTTCAAACACAATTGCTCAGCCGACAACTATTCCGGTAACTATTCCGGCAAATAGCCAGCACATTAATGTATCAGGGGCCAACTATGTATTTCGAGCTGAAAATAAGTTGTCATTTAACCGCTTTAGCGAAACCACTCTCAATGCCCCTTTAAATGATCGCATGTTTAATGCCGATAAGGGAAGAACCTGCAGCGGTATTAAACTTCTGTTTAAGAGCAGTGCCAAAACTATTCACCTCACTTTCTCTCCTGAAGAAGGTGCAAACAGAGGAGCTGAATTTGCAGTATTACAAAATGGTAATATGACCAAAACATATGCTTTCAATGCGAAGCAAAGCGCTCAGGATATGCAATTGGAAATTGAAAACGCATCTCCTGGCAAGGAAACTCTGATTGAAGTGGTTTTGCCTAGTTTTTGTAATGTTTCCCTCACCAACATAGTTTTAAGTGATGGTAAAGATCTTATTCCTTTTACTCCTGAGAAAAAACCATTTTACCTGGCTCTGGGCAATAGTATTACTCATGGTGTGGGACAAGGTTCTGCTTCGTACTTAACCTATCCGTATTTGTTAGCGCAAAAGCTTAATATGAACTATTATAACCTGGCTATTGGCGGGGCAAAAATATCACCAGCCATTGCCGCGCAAACAAAGGAAATGCCCCAGGCAGATATCATCACTATATTAATTGGATATAACGATATGATGTCGAACAACAAGACAGTTATAGAATACGAAACAGCTTATAAGTCTTACTTAAGTCAGGTTAGGATAAACCAGCCCAATGCTAAAATTTATTGCATTAGTGTAACCTACACACGTGCCTCTGGAAATGAAAAAACAGGCGTAGTACCTGACGATTATCGTAAGGCGCTGAAAAAGTTAGTTGATCAGTTTATTGAAGACGGAGATGATAAACTATATTTTATTGCCGGGGATCAAATAACTACAGAAGCCAACCTAAGGCAAGATGTATTAACCGATAAAGTTCACTTTGGTATTGATGGCGCTGCCATGTTTGCAGAGGAGCTTTATCAGATAATCTCAAAATAATTCATAATTCAACCATATTCATTAGTTATGATACAGAAACTAAGTTTAATAACATTGCTCACTATTGTATTTTCAGGTAATATATATAGCAAAGAGCCAGAAAAGTCAATCAGAGAAATAATTGGACTTAGTTTTTCGGATAACAACCTGTACATTGGTGCTACCAGCATGTACGATAAAATTGGCACACAAGAAGCTCGTATTCTTGCTCGTGAATTTAGTTATACAACGCCCGCCAATGATTTTAAACAATCCTATATCCATCCTGATTTAAAAACCTGGCGCTGGGACAGGGCTGATGCATGGATAAAATTTGTAAAAAAACATCAGCAGGTAATAAGAATTCATGGCCCTATAAGTCCTCAGTGTTCACGCTGGGCTAAAAATGATGAACGAACACATGTAGAATTATTGACTAACCTGAATGAGTACATGACTGCACTTTGTCGTCGTTATAATAATGAAGAAGTGGTGGTTTGGATGGATGTGGTGAATGAAACGGTGAGTCGTGACGGGACCTGGAAAACAGCGCGTCCAGGCGATAACGGTTGGGAGCTACCCTGGGAATCAATCGGCTATGTAAAGGCGGATAAGAATAAATACCCACACCTTGATGGCAAAGTACCCATCTACATAATCCGGGCATTTGAAATAGCTACCAAAGAGGCAAGCAATAAAAAGTTGGTTATTAACCAACATGGAAGTATGAGTCCGTTAATATGGAATAAAATAAAAGATTTGGTAAGCTATCTGCGCGATAATGGGTACCGGGTGGACGGCATTGGCTGGCAGGCACACATCAGTTATGGACGTGATGTAGAGTGGGAATCACCTGAGGTAAGCATACAGGCTTTAAAAGATTTGATTGCCTGGTCACATCAACATGAATTGGAATTTTATGTAACAGAATGCAATATTCATGTGCCGGTGAAAGACCCGGGAACAGAGCTGCAGCATGTTGCCACCTATATGAATATTTTTAATGCAGTTATTGAAATGAGGCACAGTGGTGTGGTTAGCTTTAATCTGTGGAACATAAAGGATGTATCTCATTTTAGTAACAAGAATAAGTTGGTTATTGCGCCATGGGATGCAAATTTAAGGCCTAAAGCTATTTACGAGGAAATGAAAAAGGCACTTTTGGATGCTAATAAGTAATTCAACACCAATAGTCAACTATATAAAAGTGTGAGTTATATCTATTTAAACAACAAGACGATGAAGCATTTTAAAATCGCCCTATTATCCATTATAATTCTATCTGTAAAAGGCCTTTACGCACAACACAAGCCACACACCGATGGAATTGAACCCTATTACCAGACAGAACAGTTAAAAGACTATCTGGAAACAATTGATCCGGCTTACTTGCCATACATGTTTGCGTCAGATGAGGATATGCAATGGTGGAAAGATGCAAAGTTTGGAATTTTTGTTCATTGGGCGCCTTCTGCCATAACAGAAGCTGCTTTAAGTTGGGGGCGGCATGGTCGACGACCTCATCACTCTTCCGATGGTAAAGTCACAAAAGGTGTTCCCGAACAGGAATATAATGACACCTATAAAACTTTTGACCCTGTTAAGTTTAATGCTGAAGAGTGGGTGAAAATCTGGAAAGAGGCCGGGGCTAAGTATTTTGTTTTTACAGCTAAGCACCACTATGGTTTTTGCATGTGGGATACCAAAACTACGGATTTCAATATTATGAATACGCCTTATGGCAAGGATGTCATGAAAGACATTGCGGTAGCGTGCGAGAAACATGATATGCGTTTAATGTGGTATTATTCACAGCCAGACTGGACGCATCCCTTATATAGAAAGGACTTACCTCATACCGAATATAACGAGCAAATATTATATCCTCAAATCGCGGAATTAATGTCTTATCCCGGTATTGACGGTATCTGGTTCGATGGACTAGGCCTGCCTCCAAGCAGATGGAACTCGCCCAAACTATTGAAGATAATTCGTGAGGTTAATCCGAAAGCCATCGTCAATCACCGACATGGAACACCACAATGGCACATGGGCGATTTTGACGGTCCTGAGCGTGGCATAGGTCGTTTTCAGGTGAATCGTCCCTGGGAAACCTGCGATGTACTTGCAGGAGCATGGGCTTATAACGGAGAGTCGGAACCGGCTCCATTAAGCGAAGTGGTTCGCGCTTTAACAAAAATAGCAGGTAACGGCGGTAATCTCTTATTGGGAACAGGTCCTCGCCCGGATGGTTCAGTAGTAGATAAGCACGCTACTCGTTTAATAGAAACAGGAGAATATCTGAAGAAATATGGAGAAAGCATCTATGCAACTCAGGGTGGACCATACATTTCAGGCCCCTGGGGTTCGGCAACATATCGCGATAATAAAGTGTTTTTGCATTTAATGGGGCATCAACAAGGCGATGAATTGATACTACCGCAATTACCTGTTAATATAATAAGCTACAAGGCACTGACGCAGCATAAAGACTTAAAAGTTAATAACAGCAATGATGGCATGATAATCAGTTATGAGGCCAATGACAACGAATTATTTCCAATTGTTGAACTAACAATCGATTGTGATGCTTCAAAAATTCATCCAATAAAAACGGCGGGTAAACTAATATTTTCTGAGGCATCTGTTTGGTCTTCTTCCGATAAATCGGATGTATTTAAGGTAGAGAATCTGTTGCCAGGTGCAAGTGTAGATTTCTCAGAAGGTATCAGAATAAAAAAATCATGGCGTCCTGGTAACAATGACAAACAGCCTTATATAACATATAGCTGGAACTCTGAACAGACCGTTCAACAAATATCCTTAAAAGAAGGGCGTAGATTAAAGAAATCGGATGTGGGTGAATTTGAAATACAATCATGGGATAATGCTAAATGGGTTACTGTTTTTGAAGGTAAAGATATTGGTTCATTTTGTGGTGTATATTTTAGCGAGCCTGTTAACACCAGTAAAATACGACTGATATTTAAAAACCAAAAAGAATTGGAAATCAACAAAATACTAATATATACAGAATAGAAATGTCAAAGTTGATTATTATCCTGCTGTTTCTATCAACAGGTCTTACTGCACAAAATACCGAACCTAACGTGCTGTTTATTCTGGCAGATGATTTAGGAATTAATGCCCTGAATTGTTATGGCAATGAAGTTGTTGAATCACCTAACATTGACAGGTTATACAAAGAGGGGATGCACTTTACAAATGGTTATTCAAATGATCCAACTTGTGCCCCATCTCGTGCATCAATTATGACGGGACAACATGCTCCTCGAACCAATATTTATCGCGTAGTTGATCGTTACAAGATAGCTAAAAATGCTGTTGAGATGCGAAAACACATGAGATACTTGCCTCCTCCAAGTAATCACCTGTATTCAAATAACAATGGTCTGAATCCGGAAACATTTAATATAGCCAAAGCCTTTAAGCAAAGTGGTTATAAAACAGCCGCCTATGGTAAATGGCATTTAGGCATGGGGACATCTGCGATGCAAAATGCAGGCTTTGATGATGCAATAGAAACGAAAGGGCATTATGGTTTTAAAAGTGTCCCTGCTCAAACTGATTATAACAACCAAGTATACAATGCAGATTACTGCACTGAGAAAGGCATTGAATTTATGGCAAACTGTGTAGAACAACAAAAGCCATTCTTTCTGTACATGCCTTATTATTTGGTACACGCTCCTTTTGAGCCCAAAGCCAAATATGTTGAGCATTTTAGTAAAAAAGTTAGTGGCACTAAGTACGACCATTCACAGGTAATTGATGTATTGGCAATGATTAAATCATTGGATGATAGTGTCGGAGAGCTAATGGAAGCACTTAAAAAACTTGGAGTAGACAATAATACAATTGTAATCTTCACTTCAGATAATGGTCATTATCGTGTAAAAGGTAACAATATGTTCGCCTTACCATACAAAGGCAATAAGGGAGATGTATGGGAAGGTGGTATTAGAGTTCCCTACATTTTTAAATGGAAAGGTAAAATTGAACCGGCCGGTCAATCCTCAATGCCAATTATTCATGTTGACATACTCCCAACTTTAACTGATTTACTTGACTTAACACTTAAAGGTGGTCATGAACTGGATGGTGTAAGTATAAAAACTGAGCTATTGGGTAAAAAGCAGAAAAAAAGGAACAAGCCATTGGTATGGTTTTATACCAATTACAGTGGCTTTAACTCAAAAACAAAGGAATTTCAGTCCAAATGGGTAAATGTAATTCTGGATGATAATTACAAGTTGTTGGAAGATGTAGAGACCAATACCTATGAATTGTACAAGCTTGATGATGATCCTTTAGAAACAAAAAATATCCTTACAAAAGAGACTGTAAAAGCGCAGCTATTAATCAGAAAACTTGAAGAAGCTAAAATAAAACATGGCCTACCTAAATCCAAGTTAAACCCTGAATATGAACACTAATATCAAACGTATTTAATGGAACAATGATAAATATAATTGTTGAAAAATTATGAGAAGAGAGTTTATTTTTAGGAAGTAGATACTGTTGTCACTAATGATAATGATATTAGGAACAGAGCAATCACACGAATAGGCCAATAATCCGGTAAAAATGAATAAGCCAAATATTTATGCTTCTTTTTGCCGATGAACTCTATCATATCATTAAATAGAAATAGTTTATACCAAATAATTACAAGTAAGAAAAATAAAAAAGGCTGGAATACCGTTGGTATCTCCAGCCTTTTTTATTTTATAAGTTTAAGGTCAATAAAAGCGTAACTGTATTAGCTTTTTTCCGGGTTCTGAATCAAGTTTAATTTTTCGACTAATCTTAGTCTTTCTCTCCTGATAAAAATAATTCCTACTACTAAAACAACTATTCCAACAATACCCATAGAAACAAGTTTTTATGATTCATAACTAATATCTCGAGGTCAAAAGTATAAAAAATCCTTTAGAATGTAAAAAAGTGTGAAATTTTGTAAAAAAATTAATCCTACTTTTTTAGAAGACTTATCGTGACAATGGTTTTTGTTGATTGAATATCAGTTGTGTATGGAGGTATTGAAGGCTTCTTGTACATCTTAACAAGATTAAATGTCCAATTAACTTTACGATTCACCCTTGGCTATATTTCTATTATATCAAAAAAGTTTATGCTTTAATTAGCTTGTTATATTTGCAGGATTTTAAATTTTCAGGTCTTTTACTATTCATACTAATTGGTATATGTTTCATTCATTTAATGCTGTATATTTTGGTACAATCTTTGGTAAAAAGAGTTTAATTATACCGATTTTCATTTTATGACTAAACATCATTT
This sequence comes from Labilibacter sediminis, assembly GCF_005877885.1. GTDB lineage: Bacteria > Bacteroidota > Bacteroidia > Bacteroidales > Marinilabiliaceae > Saccharicrinis > Saccharicrinis sediminis. The sequence continues at coordinate 26,260 of NZ_VCHY01000027.1, read as the reverse complement.
TACTATTAACGTAAGGAGTTATACAATAATGAATAAACTATTTCGAGTAATAGCTTTAAATAGTTTATTTAACAATTTTGCCAAGTTACTAATTGTCATATTTGTGTGGCTATCAAGTATAAATGTAGTTGCAGAATCAAACCAATATCAAAAAAGTTTTATTTCAGTAAAGGACGGATTGTCACAAAATGAGGTGACCTCCATTGTACAAGATAAATACGGCTTTATGTGGTTCGGTACAAGTGGAGGTTTAAACAGGTTCGATGGATATCGTTTTAAACAGTTTAAGCCTTCGTTAGATCAAAAAGCCGGATTAAATAATCCAGCGGTAGAGAGACTATTATGCGATTCAAAGGGTAATATTTTGGTAGGTACAAAATCTGGCGGAGCTTCTGTTTATAATCAGGAAACAGAACACTTTTTATCTGCATATAAAGGAGAAGAGTTAGAGCATGATCGGGTAATTTCATTATTTGAAGATAACAGCCATGATATTTATTTGGGAAGATGGAAGGGAGGCCTTATTAGAGTTTCAGAACAAAGAGATTCTTTCCAAACAATTATTGAGGAGGATCGTGTAAATGCCATCGTACGTGCTCCGGATAGTACTTTATGGGTTGCAGTGGATCATGGTTTAAAATATAAACGGAAAGGGCAAACCGACTTTTCAATTTTATTTGATACTGAAATCACAGATATAACGTTGGATTCAGATGGTCCTTATTTATGGCTGCTAGGGTGGAAACAGGAATTAATACGGTTAAATTATCTTGATCTTAGTTATAAGGAATTTCCAAACAGTTTGCTAAAGGATGAAATAAACCATAGATCATACACTTTGGAACCTGATAAAAAAGGGAATCTTTGGATTGGAACCTGGGGAAAGGGTCTTTTTAAATTTAATAAGAAAAAGGAAACTTACTCCTCTATTAATATTTATCCGGATGAATCTGTGGTTCCAGATATCGGATTCGATGTTATTCTGGATATTTTCGAAGATAGAATTGGTGACATTTGGGTTGGTACTCATTCCGGAATTGTAAAATTATCTCCCAAAAGTAATTTTAAATATCAGGATGTTTTAGCCAGTTCTGAAATCAGGCGTCCACATGTAAGTGCCGTGTTGGAGGATATGAACAAGAATATGTGGATTGGAACTAAGGGGAATGGACTTTTTTTCTCCGATATATTTAGTAAGGAATTTAAAAAAATACCTTTTCACAAATCCAGTTCTCTTTACAACCGAAAACAGATTATTGTAAAAGACTTAAAACAAGACCCTGATGGGAATATCTGGGTTAGTGTTAATGATGGTTTATATATTGCCCGGCCAGATGGCAAGGGTTTTTATGAATTAGTTGCAGCAGCCAGGGTTTTTAAAAGTCCTGATTTGCGTAAAGTCACCAAAGCACACGGCTTGCTGTGGGATGATAAACTTTTTTGGGTTGGTACTCAGCAAAAGGGAGTTTACCTTTTTAAGTTGAATAATGGTAAATATGAGTATCTGACAAATTATAAAGGAGGCTTACGTAAAGGATTGCTGGGAGATAACCGAATAACATCAATTAAAAAAGGCAGGGATGGAAATATGTTTTTTGGTACTTATAATGGTTTATACTATTTAAATCAAAAAGATACCAGTTTTAATTCTATAGAACAATTACTTACGGAAGGTGATACTTTATTGTGTGATATTGTTTTATGTACACATTTAGATAATCATAAAAATTTATGGTTCGGTACTCCATGTAATTTAAATCGTATTAATCGTAATGCAAAGGACGAGGTTACTTTAACAACTTATACAAACAAAGAAGGTCTTGCTGATGACTATATCAATAGTATTATAAGCGACGATAATGGTAATCTTTGGATGGCAACCAATTCCGGGATATCCACATTAAATCCGGAAACAGGAGAAATTAGAAACTTTGATGAGAATGATGGAATAGGAGAAGTCAATTTTACTGAGGGAGCTTGTTTTAAAGGGGAAGATGGGATCTTGTATTTTGGAGGATATTCGTCGTACACTTATTTTAATCCTTTAGAGATTAAGGAAAATATAAGTAAGCCACAGATTGTGGTGACTAATTTTTCCATTCTAAATAAAGAGGTACTAATTGAGGAAGATGGTATTTTATCCAAAAGCATAAATGAAACGGAAAAAATTGAGTTGTCCTATGAGGAATCAGAGTTTTCAATAGAATTTGCCTCATTGGATTATAAAGCTCCGTCTAAAAATCTCTATGCATATAAGCTCGAAGGTTATAATGATCAATGGGTGAATATAGGTAATCGAAGACACATTTCATTTAGTAACCTGGATCCGGGTGATTATACTTTGCTCATGCGGGGAACCAATAGTAACGGGGTTTGGAATAGTGAAATAAAGAAAATTGAGATTAAAGTATTACCGGCACCCTGGAAAAGCCTATATGCCATAGTGATATATGTATTAATTATTATGGGGGTGGTATTGCTAATAAGCTGGATTGGAGTGCGCCAGGAAAGACTTGAAAATAGTATTGAATTGGAAAAAGTGAAGCGCCAGCAGGAACAAAGTTTAAATGATTATAAACTAAGCTTTTTTACAAATATTTCACATGAGCTTCGTACTCCGTTAACCCTGATTCTTGCACCGGTGAAAGACCTGTTAAAAAAAGAGTTCTCATCTATATCTGGCAATTATTTCACCGACAAAATGGATCTGATTTATCACAATACCAGTAAATTATATAATCTGGTAAATCAACTCCTGGAGTTTAGAAAAATAGAGGATGATAAGGTAAGCTTATTTGTTTCTGAGAATAATGTAGATAAGTTCGTTGAAGAGTTAAGTAAACCATTTCATCAACTGGCCGAACTTAATGGTATAAATTATAAGATTGTTAATAAAGCATCAGGTTCTTTATTGTTTTTTGATAGGGAAAGAATGGCTATCGTGTTAAACAATCTTTTGTCCAATGCTTTTAAATTCGTAGGCAAACCGGGAAGGATTAAGCTTGCTTTAAGGCAGTCCGATGATCTGTTTTATATTGATGTAATCAATAACGGAAAAGTTATTCCGGCAGATGATCTGAAACTTATTTTTGAAAGGTTCTATCAAATCAAAGGAGAAAACTCCATTACCAGTTCAGGAATCGGATTAGAACTGGTTAAAACCTATACCCAAATGCATCATGGAAAGGTGTCTGTTACCAGCGATACTAAAAGTGGTACTGTGTTTACGGTAGCTTTGCGTAAGGGTAAAGAGCATTTTACTGAAGTAGAGTTAGAAACAAAAGAAGAAGAGTTTGTGCTTCCTGAACCAGTTATTGATGTTAGGAAAGCCAAAACTGTTAATGTAGGTAACAAAGGAGCAAAGGTGTTAATTGCAGAAGATAATGAAGAAGTAAGAGAATATCTTATTTCTCTATTGTCAGAACAATATGAAGTGGTTGTTGCCGAGGATGGACTAGAAGGATTTGATTTAGTTATAGAAACCTTTCCTGACATTATTATATCTGATGTAATGATGCCACGTATGGATGGTTTTGAATTTTGTGAGAAAGTAAAGTCCAACGATCTGATATCTCATATTCCTGTAATATTACTCACAGCTAAGGTCACCGATAGAGATATGCTTTTCGGAACACGACGAGGTGCAGATGTATATCTTAAAAAACCTTTTGATCCTGAGTTATTGCTCGAAAAAATTAAGCAGTTGTTGTCATCAACCAAAAGACTGGAGGTAAAATATTCGCAACAATTGGTACTTGAACCGCGAGATGCTATCATATCTAAAGAGGAAGGAGAGTTTTTAAACAAAGCCATTGAGGTGGTTGAAAATAATATTGGAGATGCCAGTTTTGATCCGGAGTATTTAGCAACAGAAATGGCCATGAGTGTTTCAACATTTTATAGAAAACTGAAAAAAATATCGCAGCAAACCCCTGGTGAATTTATAAAGTCTCTTCGACTAAAAAGAGCAGCACAGCTATTAATAGATACCGACCTAACAGTTTCTGAGATTATTGAAAATGTGGGTTATATCGATATTCGTACATTCCGAAAAAACTTTAAAGAAACCTACAATAATACACCGGCTTTATATCGCAAAGAGCAAAGACTTAAAGAACAAGACGCTGAATAAGTAATATTCGTTAAACCCGCATTATGTATTAGAACTTCGTCATGAATATTGAAAGTGCAACCTGCCAGCCGGCAGGCTGGTAAAACAAGACTTTACCGAAACGAGGCATACATTGTTCTGGTGAGTTGAGGTGAAGTAACGAAGTGACTTGTTTTGAAGGAATTTCAATGTGTAATAGATTTTCTAATGAATTCTATGGTTGAAAAAGAGATTAGGCCAATGGGATGGGTGAGCCACCCGGTTGAATGGGATATTCAGCCAGTTGGAGCCGTTTTTAAGCCGATGGACAGCTTAAAGTATCCATTTGTATGCTTAAATCAGCCGATGGAATGGGAAAAATTGCACAGGGGAAGGTAAGGGTAGCCAGTTGATGTTGTTTTTAAGCTGATTGAGATAGTTTTTGAGCCATTGGGCTGGTCCATAATCCAGATGGATACAATAAAGCCCCGATGGGAGGGGTAAACCACCCGCGGGGCTAATAAAATAATATATGTAACTAAGGTATCTGTTTATAACGGATACCTTTTTTAGTATATAACTTTAGGATTTTTATGTCTGCACTACATATCTATTACGCCTGTTATTATTGTTTATAACTTAAGTTTTTCCTGTAATACCAATTCTATTTTAAAGTGAGCCTTAAATTGTTTTGAATATTTTTAGCTTAGACAAGGCGAATTATTGCGATAAATGAGTGCAGTATCAAGCTTGCTTGAATAATGCCGAAAGCAGCAATAATCATAAAATAAAAATTGAGTCATAGCCATAGCTACGGCGATATTTTTCAACGAAGTATAAGTAAAAAAGAACGAAAGAATAAGGCTCATATTAATGTAGTATTGGTATAAAACTTACTGGAAATCCTTAGCCTTCTTTTGGCAGGTATTACGCATTAAAATATTTTTATAACAAGAGATTTATAGCTTCGTATTAAGTCGCGCTTAAAGTAACGTGAAGTCCTTTTTAACCTGTCCTAAGAACAGGTAGCTCTTATAATTTTAATAATCAAATGCAGATAGATAATCAGGTTTAGCATGGAACTTGTGAGGGTACTTTTATATCAGGTTGTTTTATTCTGTAGTAATTGCTTTTAATGATCTTCGTGATCAGCCTTTATTAATTTCAAGAGGAACTTTGTAAGTGTACTTTCTGGTATGGCAGTCAGCTGTTTTTATCAGGAGACAGTTTTGCCTTTACTATCGGAATTTATCGGTATTTCATCCGGCTCACCATATCTGTACAAGTGTAATTATTTTTCTACTCCAACATATTTCTGACTTTCTAAAAACTTGATAATTGTCAGGGTTGAATATAATTTATCAATATTACAAAGGGTTGTGATGGGCGTAAAGTGGTTGGTAAAGAGGCTGTTGTGACTTTGAGTTGACCGCCAAATGTCTCTTTTTGTGAATATGATTTGATCTTTCATTTGACGCATACAGCTACCATTGATGAAGTTGTTTTGCTGCACTTACACTTAAAAAGTTTTCAACTTGCCCGAGTCAAAATTACTTAAGAAAGTTTAACCAAAACATAAGAATATAGATAGGTATGTATAACAAGGAAGTAGAAATAAAAAAGGTTCGAAGAACCAAATACGCGCTCTTATTTGCTCTGGCAGTAATTGTATGTAGCGTTTTTGCACTTTTTGCAAAATGGGGTTAAATAAAACTATTATCAATTTATTATTACAATTTATATGAAAATAAAGTTGTTTAAAATGAAAGCAGCACTGCTGTTAATGTTGATCATTGGAAGTGGTTTCGCCAGCGCTCAGAAATTGAACGTTACAGGTGTTATTACTGATGCAGAAGGTTACCCGATTCCTGGTGCTTCTATTGTAGAAAAAGGGACTACAAATGGAACAGTAACAGATTTTGATGGTAACTATTCTATTAATGTAGAAGATGCCGAATCAGTGATTCTATTCTCTTTTATCGGGATGACAAGCCAGGAAGTGGTAGTGGGATCTCAAACTGAAATTTCACTTGTATTACAAGAGGAAACGGTAGGAGTAGAAGAAGTTGTGGTTGTTGGGTATAGCAAGCAAAAAAAGGCTAACCTTACAGGTGCTGTGGGATCAATGACAGTTGATGAGTCAGTGAATCAGCCGGTGACCAATACGGCACAAATGCTTCAGGGTAGAATGTCAGGTGTACAATTAACACAGGCAAGTGGTCAGCCTGGTTACGATAACCCGACTATAAATATTAGGGGTGTGGGTACAAACGGAAATTCAGCTCCAATGGTTATTATTGACGGAGTTGAACGTCCATTAGGTGATGTGTCTCCGTCTGATATCGAAAGTATTTCTGTATTAAAAGATGCTGCCTCTGCGGCAATTTATGGAGCACGTGCGGCTAATGGTGTGCTGTTAATTACCACAAAATCCGGAAAGTCTGGAGAGATGAAGGTGAACTATAATGGTTTTGTTGGCTGGCAACAGGCCACTGTTTTACCTGATATGGTAGGTGCTGCAGATTATGCACGTATGATCAATGAAGCTACCGGGCAGGAACGTTATTCTCAGGAAGAGATTGCCTTGATTGAAAGCGGAGAAGATAAAGATAGATATGCGGATACAGATTGGGCAGATGAGTTATTTAGAACAGCTCCAATGACAAACCATTATCTTTCATTTTCCGGTGGAGATGAGAAGTCAAATTACTTTCTGTCGATGAATTATATGGGTCAGCAAGGGACAATGCAAAATACAAGTTCCGATCGCTATAACCTGAGAGGAAAGTATGATGTACAGGTAAAAGACTGGTTAAAGGTTGGTGTTAATATGGATGGAAGTGTTAGAAAAACTGATCAGCCTGCTATGTCTTTGAGTGGCAACAACGGACTGATGAATCTTATCTATACAGATTCTCCGGTTGCTCCGGTAAAATACAGTAATGGAGATTGGGGATCAGAGGATGGTTCAGGAATGTACCCTGTGAAAAATGCGGTTTTCCGTTCTCAGCTTGGTAGCAATAATGAAGATCAGCATCGATTCAATACCAGAGTGTATGCTAATATGAAGTTAGCCAGTAATTTATCTTTCGAAACAAGTGTGTCTTATCGTTATAATAACTACTTGTTGTCAAAATATAATCCGTCCTTTCAACAAGTAGATGCTGATGGTGATGTTGTTATACAAAATGATCTGGCTCGATTACAAAATAAAAATACACTCCGTACTACTTTGTTAAACGAAAACCTTTTAAGGTATAATAAAGATTTAGGTAAGAGTTCTGTTAATGTATTACTTGGTCATTCTACTCAACAATATCGTGGAGATACTTTTATGGCTATAAAAGAAGGATATATTAATAATGAAAATGAAGAACTTGGTGGCGGAGCTACTATGGCTAAGATTGACGGAGGAGCAGAGGCTTTAAATATGCAATCATTTTTCAGTAGAGCTGCTTATAATTATGATGATAAGTACTTATTTGAAGCCAATGTGCGTGTAGATGGTTCTTCACGTTTCCCGGAAGATAATAAATACGGAGTTTTTCCATCTTTTTCCGGTGCATGGAGGGTAACACAAGAACCATTTGCCCAGGACTGGACAAATACATTCTCTAACATTAAGCTTAGAGCAAGTTGGGGGTTATTGGGAAATCAGGAAATAAATGAGTTTTATCCGCATGCATCTACATGGAACACTGAGCAGAATTATATTTTACCAGATGGCACTGTTGTAGGGGGATCGTCAATTAACGATTTGAAAAATGATGATTTAAAATGGGAAAGTACTGAAATGTATAATTTCGGAACAGACATTACCATGTATAACAAGTTAAATATAACTGCAGATTACTTTGTAAAATATACTCGTGATTTATTGCTGGTATTGCCATTACCTCCTTCAATGGGATATGATAATAATCCATATCAGAATGCCGGTACAGTGCTAAACAGAGGTTGGGAATTAGCTGCTGATTTTAGTGATAATATTGGAGAGTTTAATTATAATGTTGGTTTTAACGTAACGCATATTCATAATGAATGGTTGGACTTGCAAGGAACAGAAACCATTACAAACACTACTATTCAGCGTGAGGGTGAAGCTATTGGATCATTTTATGGTTACGAAGTAGAAGGGATTTTCCAGAGTGGAGAGGAAGTGGCAAATCATGCCTATCAATCAGGAGGTACTTCTGCCGGAGATTTAAAAATGAAAGATCAGTTAACCGTAGATACTAATGGTGATGGTATTGCTGACGCAGGAGATGGAGTGATTAACGAAGATGATCGTGTTGTAATCGGAAATCGAATACCTGCATTTAGTTTCGGTTTCAATGGAGGATTTCAGTATAAGGCGTGGGACTTCTCATTTCTTTTTCAAGGAGTTTATGATGTTGATAGATATACAGGTGGTTCGGGTAATCACAGTGGTCGAAGCGACCGTATGAGCTGGGTATCGGACTGGACAGACTATTGGACTCCGGATAATCCTAATGCAAGTCATCCTCGTTTAGGAGGTGAAGCATTAAATGATGCTACATCATCATTCTACATTGAAGATGCTTCATACTTACGATTAAAGAATGTTGAGCTAGGTTATACCTTACCAATAAAATGGGCTAATAAATTACACCTCGAAAAGCTAAGGGTTTATGTGAGTGGACAAAACTTATTAACATTTACAGATTTGGATCATTGGGATCCGGAAAGTCCAAGCAATTTGGCTTATCCGTTATCTAAAACGTTTACTGTTGGGGTTAATATTATATTTTAAAAAATAGAGTTATGAAACGAACATGTAAATTCAATTATTCAAATTACACACAAGAGAATCGTGAGATCGATGTAGTCAATGATTGAATTTATTTGAGAGTTCCCCGCCTGCGTCGGGCAGGCATGGGACAAATGAAAATAAATTAAAACACATGAAGAGAATAATATATAGTTTAATCGTATTAATGGGTGTTTTAACATCCTGTAGTGATTTTTTGAGAACCAGTGATCCTAATGAGATTACTGACGATACTTATTGGACCTCGGAAACAGATGTTCTGTATGCCATTTATGGTTGTTATGATGTTTTACAACGTAATACATTATATGGTGGAGGACCATACAGTCCAAACTTTAGAGACCATGACTGTTTGAGTGATGATGCTTATAATGCATGGGGCTGGAATGGTATGCTTTTTATTGCAGAAGGATCAATTACAGCAGATCATGATTTTATGCTTTACTATTGGAAGGATAATTATACCGCCATAAGAAGAGCAAATAGCGTGATAGAAAATGCACCGACAGTTGAAGAATTAACTGAAGATAAATTGAAGGCTTATTTAGCTGAAGCAAAATTTATAAGAGGTCTGGCATATTTTAATTTAATCAATTCGTTCGGAGATGTTCCTTTACGTTTAACAGTTCCAACTGCCGATGATGCACATATTGCAAAAAGTCCTAAAGAGGAAGTGTATGAGCAGGTAATAGAAGATCTGGTTTATGCTGCAGACAATGCCGTCAATGGTGATTTTGGAAGAGTTAATCCAGGAGCAGCTTACGGTTTGCTAACTCGGGTATATTTGTATAATCACGAATATCAGTTAGCCGCAGAAGCAGCTCAAAAGGTAATAGGTATGGGATATGAGTTATTTGATGATTATTCTACCCTTTTTACCGAAGAAAATGAACAGTGTAAAGAAATCGTATTTTCTGTTTTATTCGAAAGCTTAAGGAATGGTGAGGGTGAAAAGTTTTCCGGAACCTGGGCGAAAAGTCCTCAAACGCATCATCAACCAATGCCTAACTTAGTGAATGATTATTACTGTACTGATGGTTTACCAATTGATGTATCACCATTGTACGATTCAGAAAAAGAAAGAGAAAATAGAGACCCAAGGCTGGAGACAAGCGTTCTGTTTGGAGGTGAAAAATGGATTGAGGATAAACCTGCGTTTGATAATAATTTATCGATCACCAATTATTGTCTGCAAAAATATGTTAGAGACAAAGTAATTTATGTAGATGATGGTCCGCAAGACTTTTACTTAATACGATATGCAGATATTTTGCTAATGAGAGCTGAAGCGTTAATTGAAAGTAACAATATTACACAAGAGGTATATGATCTTATAAATGCTGTTCGTCATCGTGTAGGAATGCCAACAATAGAAGAAGTAGAAGGTACAGGCTTATCTCTGGAACAATTAAGAAAAATATTGCGCCATGAGCGTCGTGTAGAGTTTGCAGCAGAAGGATTTAGATATTATGACTTAAAGCGTTGGGGACTATTAGAAGAAGCAAGACAAAGAGCCGCTTCCGATGAAATTAAGGTTCCTTACAATGCCGTTTACGAAGGAGAAAAATCTTTATATTGGCCAATACCACAGTTAGAAGTTGATAATAACGACCTAATGGAACAAAATCCACTTTGGAAGTAATCCCATAGTTTTAAAAAGTGCAATGTGTTCATAATTATTTATGTAGCGTTGTACTTTTTTTTGTACCCTAAATTGTGGTTGTTTCTGTAAATAATATTTGCAATAGATGACATTGCAGATGTAAATTGGATAAAGAAAGAAAGTAGTTTTTTTAATAAGTTGGTTGATGTAGTAGCGTTAAGTGTTAGGTAAATTAACTTCCATGTTTCATCATATTACCTAAAAACTTTTTAAGAATAGCTGTTTATAAGTTTGATAAAATTGTTTAAACAAGTTTATTTTTTTGACTGTTGTGCATCTCGGGTTATTTAGATTATTGTCTTTTTGATTTTAATCAAGTGGTTGATAGTTAGGTTTTAGTCACTTGGGGGTGACAGTATTCTACCCTATGGGTGAATACCGTATTATTGGTTATTTGAATGAAAAACGCTCCTGATTTGAAAAATACATACTAGGTGTTTGGCGTTAGTTTTCGGACCTTGCAATTAGAAAAAAAAGCATTTTAAACACAATGTTGAGTTTGGTCTGATATTATACTTTTAAAGACCTTTGATAATTTCACTCTCCATTAGGAAAAATGCTCATTAAGGTATAATTATTCAAGATAAAACAAATTATTATATGAAACGAGCCATGAGAAAAACTCTTACGAAGGAGTATGTCAAAGTTGGCGAGTTCCATGTGGCAATTAAAAACAAATTTTAGACTCATGAAGAAGCTGTTGGTGGTATTTGTATTGTTTTCGGTAATGATGGTAATACATGGTAAAAAGAAACCAGAATGGGATAATGTAAAAGTTTTACAGGTTAATCGTGAACAACCTCATACAACTATGATGGTTTACGATTCAAAAGAAAAAGCTAATACATACAACAAAAGTAAGTCAGGTAATTTCCAGAGTTTAAATGGGCAGTGGAAATTCAAATGGTCAAAAAATCCAGCAGAGCGACCAGTTGATTTTTATAAACCATCATTTAACGATGAGGCTTGGGATATGATTCCGGTTCCTTCAAACTGGGAACTGGAAGGACATGGAATGCCTATTTATACAAATGATACATACCCTTTTGAAAAAGATAACTTAGAAGCGCCTAAAGAGTGGAATCCGGTAGGTTCTTATCGTCATACATTTTCCGTACCTCAGGCTTGGGCACAGAAAGAAGTTTTAATAAATTTTGATGGTGTTCAGTCAGCCTTTTATTTATGGGTAAACGGAAAAAAAGTAGGGTATAGTCAGGGAAGTAGAACACCCGGTGAATTTAATATCACCAGGTATCTGAAAAAAGGAGAAAATACTTTAGCAGTTGAAGTATATCGTTGGAGTGATGCTTCTTACCTGGAAGATCAGGACTTTTGGCGTTTAAGCGGTATTTTTAGAGATGTATACCTATGGGCTACACCTAAAACGCATATTCGTGATTTTGACATTACTTCTACTTTAGATGAGACCTATAAAAACGGTATTTTTAGAATTAAAGGAGAAATCACATCTGATAAAAAAGCTGCTGTTGAAATTAAATATGAGATTGCTAATCACAAAGGCAATGTTGTATTAGCCGGTTCTTCAAGTGTTTCTGCAGTTAGTGGTGTAGTTGAGTTTAAGACAGAACCAAAAGAAATTAAAGATGTAACATCGTGGAATGCCGAGGCTTCATATTTGTATCATCTGAATATTTCACTTTGCGATAATAACGGAAAACTGTTGGAAGTTATTCCTCAGAAAGTAGGTTTCAGAAAAGTACATATTGCTAACGGTAGATTGTTGGTGAATGGACAGGCAATTCTTTTTAAAGGTGTTAACCGTCATGAACACCACCCGGTTACCGGACATTTCGTAACGCGTGAGGATATGATGCGTGATATTATTATCATGAAGCAAAATAATATTAATGCTGTGCGTACAAGTCACTATCCAAATGTGCCAGAGTGGTACGACCTGTGTGATGAGTATGGCTTGTATTTGATTGATGAAGGAAATATTGAAACACATGGTTTTGGAAATAATGCTAAAAACCGTTTAAGTCATGATCCTGAATGGAAAGCAGCTTATGTAGATAGAGTAGCACGTATGGTTCTTCGCGACCGTAACCATCCATCTGTAGTCATCTGGTCGATGGGTAACGAAAGTGGTGATGGACCAAATGTTGAAGCTACTTACGATTGGGTTAGAGCAACAGATCCATCACGACCATTCCATTACGAAGGAACTACACATCCAAAAAGCTTTAATACAGCAGATGTTTATTCTCGTATGTATGCAAGTCCTGAGGTTTGTGCGCAAATTATTAAGGATTATCCGGAAATGCCTTTTATACTATGTGAGTACACTCATGCTATGGGAAATAGTAATGGTAACCTAAAGGAGTATTGGGATCAAATTTATGCCGACAATAACTTCCAGGGAGGTTTTGTTTGGGATTGGATGGATCAGGGAATTCAGCAACCAGTGCCTGCAAACTACCAGTCAGAATCTAATGACGATTCAATTTATGTTTATGGCGGATGGTTCGAAAATCCAACAGGTGTTTATCACGATGGTACTTTCTGTATGAATGGTTTATTGGCTGCAGACTGGACTCCACATCCGGGTTTAAATACTTTAAAGTATTTTCATAGAAATGCACATGTTGAAGCAGTAAATCTCGATGAGCTTCGTTTTAAAATTACCAACTGGTATGATTTTTCTAACCTGAACCAATGGGTTTATGGAGAATGGGTGTTGCAAGAAGATGGAATTCCCGTATTAACTCAGCCTATTGAAGATTTAAATATAGATGCCAGAGATAGTAAAGAAATTCAATTGTCGCTAGATAATTATGCGTTAAAAGAGGATAAAGAGTATTTTATTACTTTCAACTTTTATTTAAATAAGGATACTTATTTTGCTAAAAAAGGACATGAATTAGCCTGGGATCAGTTTAACTTACAGTCCGCTTCAATTAAAAGCGCAGATCAAACAGAAGATACAAAACCTTCATATAGAGTAAGTGGAAGAGAAGTTTATGTGTGGGGAGAAGGCTTTTCTATTTTCTTTGATAAGCTAACAGGCCGTATCGAAAAATACTATGTTGACAATGATTTAGTGTTAGAACAAGGTCCGCAACCAGATTTCTGGAGAGCTCCAACAGATAATGACTTAGGTGCTGTTAAAAGTGGTAAACGAAAATTGCCACAGTTGGGAATTTGGAAAAATGCAGGTACGTGGATTACATCGGATTTTGTAATTGAAGAAAGCAACAATACCATCGTACTTACAGCCAAGGGAGCATTGCCAATTGTTGAGGCAGAGTATACTCAAACTTATACTGTTTATGCTAACGGAGAAGTAGATGTTGAGTGTAACTATACTGCTGGAGATAAGGCATTGCCAATGGTTCCGCGTATGGGTACTAACCTTATTGTTGGTGCTGGTTATGATCAGTTATCATGGTACGGACCTGGTAAATACCCAACTTATAAAGATCGTAATGTGGAGAAAGTTGGCGTATATACTTCAACAGTTGAAAACGAGTGGATTGAGTATGCCAGACCTCAGGAAAATGGCTACAAGGTTGATACTCGCTGGTTAACATTAACCAATACAGAAGGTAAGGGACTTAAATTTAAAGCTGATTCTCTTATTGGATTTGGGGTGTCACATTATCGTAAAGCCGATATAGAAAAAAGTGATTATTCTTATCAGTTGACTAAATACCCACAGGTATTTTTAAATGTAGATTACGGTCAGATGGGAATCGGTGGAACAACAAGTTGGTTAAAGCAGGCATTTCCGCGTGCTGATTATAGATTAACCAATAGTGATTATAGTTTTAAATATACAATAGCTCCCATAAAGTAGGGAGCTGAGGCAATAAGAACAATTGTTTTGTGTCTGAGAGTTCTATAGTTAGGAATGTTGAATTTATTGAAATGAGGAAAAAGCAATATAAAGGCATATATTTTAATGAATGCAAAAAAAGCTCGCTCATTGAATTAAACTTTTCTAACAATAAAGCAAAAGACTATGCAGAGTGTGTAATTGTGCTTTCTGTTTTTACTGAATTATTGGGGCATAAGCAACCCAGGTGTGTGAAAATAAATATGATGCATGCTGAACTTAATGTCTACAATAAATTGATAAAATATTTTAACACCTATATTGCAAACCAAATTAAAAGTTTTGGGATATGTGAAATTTTATTGGAGGGAGATGGTAATAAAGGTGATGCATAAATAAAGGACAATAATTTTCATCTGACATAAAAACTGCATGAAAAGTATGCAAAAAGTTAGATATAAATGATATAAAAAGTAATACTTATGACGAAACATTTTTTAGTATTTAGCATTCTTTTGAGTGTGTTTTTATCTTCCTGTAATCAAGAGGTAAAAACAAACAAAGAACAATCAAAACCCAATGTTATTGTTATGTTGGTTGATGATGCAGGTTATGCCGATTTTGGTTTTGCCGGATGTGAAGATTTAAAAACGCCTAATATTGATAAACTTGCTAACAATGGTGTTGTTTTTACTGATGCTCATGTTTCGGCTTCTGTATGTGGACCATCCAGAGCAGGTATTATCACAGGAAGATACCAGCAACGTTTTGGTTTTGAATGTAACCCACCTCACAAATATTCGGGTGTAGATACAAGCGAAATTACTATTGCCAACGCTATGCAGGAAGCAGGTTATAAGACTGCCGCTTTTGGGAAATGGCACCTTGGTGACGGACCAGAGTATCGTCCAAACCAAAGAGGTTTTGATTATTATTGGGGTTTCCTTGCCGGTGGAAGAAGCTATTTTCCTAACGAAGAGCAAGATACTCCCGGAGAAGTTCACTCAATACGAGAAAATGATACATTTACTACTTTCGAGGGGTATTTAACTGACAGGTTAGGAGATAAAGCAGCTGAATGGATTGGTGAGAATGCTGATAATCCTTTCTTTATTTATTGGGCTCCCAATGCTGTGCATACTCCTATGGAAGCAGCAGAAGAAGATTTAAAATTATTCGAAGGCCACCCACGTCAAACTTTAGCAGCAATGACATGGTCGTTGGATAAGGCAGTGGGTACAATTGTAAAGAAACTTGAAGATGAACAGATAATGGATAATACCATTATTTTCTTTTTAAGTGATAATGGAGGTGCACATAACAACCAATCATCCAATCTTCCGCTAAAAGGATTTAAAGGTAACAAATATGAGGGTGGTCATAGAGTTTCGTTTTTTGTGCATTATCCTGGTTTAAAACTCACAGGTAGTAAATTTAACGGTTTATCATCATCGCTTGATATATTTGCCACCTGTGTAGATGCTGCAGGCGGACTTCCTGACGTAGAAAAAAATCTTGATGGGGTCAGCCTTTTACCGTACCTAAATGGAGAGGTGACAGGTAATCCACATAAACAACTTTTCTGGAGAAAAGACCAAATGGCAGCTACTCGTAAAGGTGATATGAAATTAATTCGCGTAGAAAACTTAGGCGAAAGAATGTATAATCTTGATGCTGATTTACAGGAAACTAATGATTTAATAGCAGAGAGCCCTGAAGCTTATAAAGAGTTAATGAGTGACCTTGAAAACTGGGAAACACAATTAATGACTCCATTATGGACAGAAGGTGAAGTGTGGGACAAAATCACATGGATGATTCATGAAGATTATTTCCTTAACAGGGAGGTACGTGTTAAAAATGAAGGTCAACTTAAAAAGTGGATTAATAAGTGTACAAAATAAGCTGTTTATTGAACATTTTATGTACTAAAATATTTGTACAAAGTGATTGTAAAAAGCTATTTTCGTATAAACTAATTTTTAAATAAATACTTAAAAAATAAAGTAAATGAAGAAAAATCTATTGCTATTAATAGCAAGTATTATGCTATTTTCTTGTCAGGTAGATAAGAAAAAAGAAGCTAAAATCGACCCCAAAAAACCAAACATTATCTTTATTTATTTAGACGATTTAGGATATGGAGATGTTAGTGCCTATGGTGCTACAGAGCTCCAAACACCTAACATTGATAAGTTAGCTAATGGCGGTGTTCGATTCACAAATGGTTATGCATCATCTGCTACCTGTACGCCAAGTCGTTATGCTATATTAACAGGTGTGTATCCCTGGAAAAATGAAAATGCAAAAATTCTTCCGGGAACAGCTCCGTTAATTATTGATACGGCTCAAATAACTGTTCCAAAAATGCTACGTAGCAACGGTTATAAAACTGCTATTATTGGAAAATGGCACCTAGGTTTAGGAACTGGGGTTGTTGATTGGAATGAAAGAGTTTCTCCAGGACCAAATGAAGTAGGTTTTGATCATGCGTATATTATGGCAGCAACTCAGGATAGAGTTCCTACTGTGTACATTGAAAACGGAAATGTTGATGGATTAGATAAAAATGATCCAATTTATGTGGATTACGCTAAAAACTACGAAGGACAACCTACCGGAAAAGAGAATCCTGAGTTATGTACTATGAAATGGCATCACGGTCACAATAATACTATTGTAAATGGTATTCCTCGTATCGGTTATATGAAAGGTGGCGAAGCGGCAAAATGGAGTGATGTTGATATGGCAGATCACTTTTTAGCTAAAGCGCAAGAGTATATTAAAAATAATAAGGATGAAACATTCTTCTTAAACTATACTATGCAACAACCTCACGTACCTCGTACTCCACATCCTCGTTTTGTTGGAAAATCAGGAATGGGACCCCGTGGTGATGTGATTGTAGAAGCTGACTGGTGTATTGGAGAGTTTATAAAAACGCTTGAGGAAGCAGGAATATTGGAAAATACATTAATTTTCCTTTCAAGTGATAACGGACCTGTGTTAAACGATGGTTACTATGATGATGCTGTAGAGAAATTAGGAGATCACAAACCAACAGGTCCTTTACGAGGTGGTAAATACAGTCTTTTCGAAGCTGGTACACGCGTTCCTTTTATAACTTATTGGAAAGGTACTATTGAGCCTAAAGAATCTGATGCTTTAGTATGTCAAATGGACTTACTGGCTTCTTTAGCTAAGTTGGTTGGAGATGAAGTAAACACAACTGATAGTGAAGAATTGTTAGATGTATTTCTAGGTAAGAGTGATAAAGGTAGAGAAAGTTTAGTTATTGAGGCGACTACCAGAACAGCTCTTAGAAAAGGAGATTGGATAATGATTCCTCCTTATAAAGGTTGGCCGGTTATTAAGCAGGTAAACATTGAAACAGGTAATGCTAAAAAATATCAGCTTTATAATTTAAAAGAGGATATTTCTCAAACAAACAACGTTGCTGAAACTAACCCCGAAAAATTACAAGAATTAATTAAGGAGTTTGAAGCCATTAGAGGAGATGCTTCAAAAGGTGTTGAAAAAGTTGTATTACACTAGAATTTATATTTTAGCTTTACTAAGCCATCCAGTTTTGGGTGGCTTTTTTTATGTCATAATTTTGACTGCAAACTATGGATTAGCTACAAATCCTTAGCATTAAGAGTATTCTGTTTTTAAGATAAGTATTATAAAAAAGAATGACTAATGCTATATTTACCCTAAACTTGTTCGATATGAATTTGGTATGTTATCAAGGCAATTATATCTCAGCATTGGAATAATTGTTCAAGTATAAATATTTGTTCTTTAATCTATTTACTATGAAATTTTTAGTTCTTACGATACTACTGTTTCTTGCCCTGGATATAACGGCGCAAGACAAGGAAATTACCGGAATTGTTTTTGTCGATAAAAATATGGATGGTTTGTTCAATAAAGGCGATAAACCATTAAAAGGCGTAGCTGTTTCAAATCAAAGAGAAGTAGTTTTAACGGATAAAAAAGGTCGTTATACTCTTCCGTTACTTGAGAATAAGTTCGTTTATCTGGTTAAACCATCAAACTACCAGGTAAAATTAAATGATCAGTATCTGCCAGAGTCTCATTATCATTACCATCCCAAGGGATCTTTAAGTAACCTTAAATATAAAGGTGTAGAAGCGACAGGGGTAGCACCTAAGCGTATTGATTTTCCGGTTTACCCATCAAAGGAAACCAAACCTTTTAAATTATTAGCCATTGGCGATCCTCAAACACCTAATGATGAAACCTTAAATTATTTCAGAGATGGAAGTGTGAATGATATGATTCGTCATCATGCTGATTTATATATAGCTTTAGGCGATATTGCCGATGATAATTTAAATATTTATAAGCGCCATAAGGAAATCATGAGTACCTTAAAAATTCCAGGCTATCATGTTCCTGGAAATCATGATATGAATTACAGGTCACCGGATAATATATCTAAAAATGAAACTTTTAAAAAGGAGTATGGTCCTGATTATTATTCATTTAATTATGGTAAGGTTCATTTCATCATTCTCAATAATATTCATTACCAGGGATGGAATTATGAAAAAAGTAAAAGAGGTAAATATACTTGTGGCATTGATAAAGCGCAGCTTAAATGGTTAAAGAATGATTTAGAATTGGTTTCGGATGATAAATTAGTGGTGGTAAATTCTCATATTCCCTTTATTGAGCATTTTGCTGATAAAGAAGTTATAAAGCAATTACATGACTTGCTTAAATCAAAAAGAAAGGTTCTAACCTTAAGTGGTCATACACATACGGTTAATACTTATTGGAATAATGCAGAAAGTTACTGGAATTATGATACTCCTCACGAAGGTGTGATAACCGGAGCTTCTTGTGGAAGCTGGTATACAAAACCAAAAAATGAAAATGGAATTCCGGTATCAACCTGTATGGATGGTTCTCCTAAAGGTTATTTTTTATTTGAGTTTTCGGGTATTCATTACAAGTATAAATTCATTCCTGTTCATTATAGTGATGAGTTTCAAATCAGAATATCTACGCCTTTGGGGAATATAAAGAAAGAGGATTTATCCAATAGTTGGATTGTAGCCAATTGGTTTACTGGTAAACCGGATCAAAAAGTTTATGCTACCATAGATAATGGAGAGAAACTTGAAATGGAAAATTTTACAGGTAAAGATCCTTTTATGGAGGCCACTATAGATTTACGTAAAAGTCATAAGTCATGGTCACCAAAAACTGCAGAAACAAATCATTTGTGGAGATGTAAAATACCGGATAATCTGAGTCCGGGCTGTTATAGAATTACTGTTACAGCCATAACGGAGGATGGTACCAAATTTCAAAGTTTTAAAATTATTGAAATAAGCGAATAATACGAATAACTATATATGCAATTAATGATGAAGGTTTTAAATAAGGTATTGCTGACTTTAGGTTCAATATTAATCATAGCAGCTTGCCAACAGAAAAATAATTCTTACGATATTCTTGATGCCAATGCGTTTAAAGCAGATTTAAACGGTAAAACAATCGAACTATATACCTTAACAAATGCAACAGGTGCTACAGCTCAATTAAGTAATTATGGTGCTCGTTTGGTTTCATTATGGATGCCCGACAGGGATGGAAATTATGCGGATGTTAACTTGGGTTTGGCAACCGGGCAGGAGTATATCGATTCAAAAGTTAGATACTTTGGTAACGTGGTAGGTCGCTATGCTAACCGTATAGCAAATGCTGAGTTTGTGTTAGAAGGAGATACTTTTCGTTTACCCAAAAACAATGGAAATAACATTTTGCATGGGGGTTCAAATGGATTTTATAACCAAATTTGGGATGCTAAAATGATTGGTAATAATAAAATAGAATTTTCTTACCTGTCGGTAGATGGGGAAGAGGGATTTCCAGGGAATGTGAAAGTTTCAGTTTTATATGAATTGTCGGATGATAATGAATTGAAAATATCATATAAAGCTATAACAGATAAAACGACACATATCAATTTGTGCAATCATGCTTTTTTTAATTTGGCAGGAGAAGGCAGTGGATTGGTTTATGAGCATGAGTTATTTGTTAATGCCAATAAGTATACTCCTTTAAATGAACAGCAAATACCTACCGGTGAATTGGCAGATGTAAAAGGAACGCCCTTTGATTTTACTGTACCTTCAAAAATAGGAACCAGAATAGAAGATGAATTTGATCAGTTAAAGGCAGGAAATGGTTACGATGTTAATTATGTACTGAATGTTGGAGCTAAAGAGTTGAAACATGCCGCAACATTAAGCGATTTAAAATCAGGAAGGGTAATGGAGGTATATACCACAGAACCCGGATTGCAGCTATATACAGCCAACTGGCTGGATGGAACTATTGTGGGTAAATCTGGTAAGCCACTCGGATTTAGAGAAGCTGTTTGTATAGAAACACAGCATTTCCCGGATAGTCCAAATCAGCCTCATTTCCCGTCTACCATTTTACATCCGGGAGAAGAGTTTGAATCAATAACGATTTATAAATTTAGTCTTTTATAATAGAATCAACAGCGACATATAAAATGATAAAAAGGTTGTGAAGTATTACTTTTACAGCCTTTTTTTATGTAATAAGAAAAAGTGAAATAATTGGAAATGAGTTTTAGTTAGAGCTGCTTAAAATAAAATTATTGATCTTTTTTGCTTTTGATAGTAACTTGCCCAATAAGTTAAAATCCTGTAATTGTAGTTTAAGTGGATGTGTTTTCTTCGATTTTTTTGAATGCAACTTAATGATAATAATTGAGACACATTTATACATAAGTGTCTTAAAATAGGTTCTATATTAACTTTTAAGGTCAATTTTATGAAAAACTTCAAATGGGTATTAATCGTAATTGTCGGGATGAGTTTATGCTTTGCTTGCTCAGATCCTGTGGAAGAGGAACCAAATAATGTTCTGAAGAAAGGTGAGCTAGGTGCGGATACATCGTCTGAAACTAAGATGGTGACTAAACCATTTAAGATTAGTTTTATTGGTAATTACGATTTTATTGGTGTTGACATAGATAAATGCGGTGAACAATGGATTAATGTAGTTAATAACGGTAAAGGAACTGGAACTCATCTTGGAAAATTTACGCATCATTTTGATTTTTGTGTGGATGCAGATAGTTATTATCCGGGTGATTATATGGAGGCTTATTTTGTTGCAGCAAATGGTGATTCTTTATTTGTATATGTCTCTGGTCAGGTAATTGGAGGAAGAGCCGATGATCATCCCGATTTCGTAGTTTCGTATTTTAGAGATCCGTTTGTTATATTGGATGGCACAGGACGTTTTAAAGATGCTAAAGGTGGAGGTTTTACTGATGATTACAATAGTAGCCAGGATGTTTATTCTCATCATCATTGGGTAGGAACAATTACGATGATGAAGGGTGAAAAATAGTTTGCTTTTGAGTATGTTTATTGGGTTCAGTATTTTACTGGACCTTTTTTTGTAACTATTGTCTTATATTATTTAGTTACTGTTAAGTGTTTTTTTGAAATTCTCAAGTACACTCATATAAATAATTTTGAACGTTAAATTATTTATATGAGTTTATTTTGGAATGGTTAAAAACCAAGAATTCAATGCGATACAGTAAGATTTAAAACCACAAAAGAGGACTCTTTATTGAGTAGACTTCGACAAGTCCGCTCAAAAACTGAGTTTTTGATGGTTTTCGTGTACACTTTGGTGTATTTAATAAAACTGTAGCTTTTTATTCTATACTATAAATTGCTTTCGCATTCAGCGGAGAGAGAGGGAACTGAAAATTTACTTTAAGTGCCCAATTCTCAATATTTTACGAATTCAATTTTTAAAGTCCTCTGTAAGTCCACCAAAATTGGCTAAAAAATGCCCGTTTCAAATGCGTTTTAATGAACTCATTTCACTCCAAAAGTAGCAAAAAGGAACCGAACCTAAAAATGGGTTTTGTTGCGTTAAAATTTTTTAGTAAGAAGGTAAGCATAGCGTACATTTTTAAAGACTCAAGAGCATGATTTTATCAGATGCTTAACCTATTTTATGATAATATTGAGTGAAGTTCAAAAAAAGTAAGAAATTAGATTGGTAATATTGTGTTTAATTATGAATTTCTATCTTATTACACTCTATATTTTAATTGTTTTGAAATGTGAAAAAGCTTAACTTATAGTTTTTATCAATAGAAGTATAGAAATTTTAGAAAGATGAAATGAAAACTACATCCGATGAAGATTACATAAAAATTCTAGAGCAGGAGATTTCTGAGCTGAAGAGAATAATAAAAACACAACAAAAAGATATTGAAAAAATCGTAGAGCAGAGAACCCTGGAATTAATTGATCTTATCAGCACAAAAGATAAATTTTACAGGATTATAGCACATGAATTACGTAATCCTTTTAATAGTATTTTAGGGATATTGGAATTGTTACTTAATAATTTTCATAGTTATGCACCAAAAGAAATTGAGAATTTTCTAACTATTCTATATGGGACTACGAATATTTCGTTTGAATTACTTGTAAATCTTTCAGAATGGCTAAGTATAAATAGTAAGAAGTTGTCTTTTAACCCGGAAGAAGTAAATGTATCAAAAATATTATCTGAGGCCATATTAGCAACAGACTTGACTGCTAAGAATAAAAAAATCAATATTAATAATTGCATACGTGAGAATATTTATGCCTATGTCGATGTCAATATGATAAGTACTATTTTTAGGAATCTACTCAATAATGCCATTAAATTTTCAAATATAAAAAGTAGTATTGATGTTTCTGCACAATTAAACAATGACTTTGTTGAGATATCTGTTAAAGATAATGGAATAGGAATAGATGAAGAAACACTTAAGAATATTTTTAAGATTGAGGGGGTTGAATCTACACAAGGTACAGCAAGTGAGTGTGGTACAGGATTTGGATTATTGCTATGTAAAGAATTAGTTGAGATAGAAGGGGGGCAAATATGGGTTGAAAGCGTTATTGGTAATGGGAGTGAATTCAAGTTTACTATACCTAATTCAAAAAAAGAAGCAAATAATGAAACTTCTTATTAAAGCTATAGATGGTTAAAGGCAATAATTTTGTTGATATAGGTTAATAATTATAAAAGATATGATACCAAATAAATTTAAAAACTATTTTTTAGGATCAAATAAATTATTTTTCCCGGAATACGAATTCGTAATTAAGTTAAGCTTTCCCAGAGTATTTGTTCGCTTTTTGCGTGTAGAAGGGTATTATACTGATTTTGAAAAATTCTTTCAAAATGTTGCTGAGGTACAATATATTGAAGGCAGCAAACTATCGAAAATAGAAGAACGACAAATATTAAATGAAGTTTGGGATTTTCTTACAATGGAAAAAGGACCTAATAAAGCTGATTTTTATGGAAAAAATGATAAATTATAATTTGAGTTGAAAAATGGGATAAAAAAGAATTTTGAACTCATTGCTGTATTATTTACATCAATTTTAAAATTTCTGTTGATAGACTGGCTCAATGCTAGAATTATATATATCATAGGTGTTTCGATTTTCTGGATTGGATACATGTTATTTCGTAAAAGAACTCATAATGAGAATGAAATTTTTAAACTACATAATTTTAAACATTTTTTTATAATTTTATTACCCATTATTCTACTTAATGGTTTGGCTTGTGCATTTTATGCATACAATAATAATACCTTCTATATATCTTGGCACGTTCTATTGGTTTTTCTTCTCTATCCGCTTTGGGGAGTTATTCAACAATTTATTATGCTTGAGGTTATTCTGATAAATTTAATTGTATTTTTTAATGGGAAAGCCAGTAATACTATTTTAGTTTTTATCGTGTCAACATTGTTTAGTATCATTCATTATCCAAATGCTTTTTTGATGATATACACCTTTTGCCTGGAATTGGTTTTGGCTTCAGTATATCTTAAATGGCGTAACCTTTGGGCAATTGGTATCACGCATGGCTGGATAGCAACCTGTTTACTTTATTATGCATTGGAGCGTAATCCTTGGTTAGAGCTAATGTTAGGATTTTAAATATGAAAAAATCGCTTTAGCTCTATTCCTTTTTTAAGTTTATAGTGTACATAAAACAATATACCGGAAATGGGTATTAATGATGCTCCTGCTATTAAACTCCATTTAAGTATAATTATTTGATGAGAATATAGAGATACAAAAATTTCAATGCAAACTAATAGTGAAGCTATGGCTATAAAAATGACTGCTAAGATGTTGAATCCTATTTGATTGGATATTCGAATTAATACTAAAATCACAAGTGATAAAACATAAATGGATGTAACAATAGGAATTCCCAGTTTTATCCCCCAATTACTATCTCCATTAAAATAATCTATCGTTAAAAACATCAATATTAAGGATGTCAAGCTGCATATAATCAGGATCAAAGGTTTTTTTCGAAAAAGGATAACAATACTAATGTTGGCAAAAGCTACTAATGAGGCAATTAAGTTATACTTAGCCCAATTGATATTTTGGCTTATAATAAAGTTTATACCAAGTGTGACAATAATACCGGATATCAGAATAATACCGGATATTTTCCAAATTAGTTTTAGCTTTTGAGTAAGGCTTAAGTTTTCAATTTCATTTATAGTTTTATCTCTAAAATCGGGATGTTTCTCTTTGGGAATTTTAACCGGGATAGGCTCTTCGCCTACTATTAGGCCACATAAAGGGCAAAATGCCATATCATCATCCAATTCTACTTCACAATTTTTACAATATTCCATAAACTAATTTTAATGTTTAGTTATTTTAATATTTATGCCTTGCTTAGAGAGAAAGTGAAGATACCTTCGTTCAAATTCTTTGGATTTTGTAATGTTACCAAAACTTAAAGTAAGCGTATCCTCATAACCAATTACACCGCAGTTAATCTTGAGCTTCTTATTTGGAGGAGGAGGCGATATTGTGAAATAATCAACTTTTTTGCGAATTGGATCGGGTAATTCTATTTTTCCCAGATTTGTTAAAACACCGCTATACAAGTTGGTTCCTTGAGAATGGTATTTATAAAACAGGATTAAACTTTTGAGCCAAATAGGAATTCCCCTAACCAATAAATTTCGTTCACCACTTACGTTACGTGAAATGATTTTGCTGATTAGTTTTTCATCAGTATCTAACTTCATTTTATGATATACAACTTTAAGTATCTCATCAAATGTATATTTACCTAAGCGAAAGTCTATTTCGGGCATAACAAAAAGTGAAAAATTACGCAATGATTTAGTGGGATAAATATTTCTAATATTTACCGGTACCTGAATTCTTGCGATCATACTTGATGAGTAAATTCCATTTTTCTTGTATTCAAGATAGATGTCTTGAAGTGTTAACAAATAAACGGCAACCAGATAATCTGTAATGCTAACACCTTTTTTCTTTGCTTTTTGTTTTATTTGCTGAATAGATAAAATAGCAAATAGAAGGTCAAATCGGGGTTTTTTCTGTAAAAGAAAGGGCAAATGAAAGGCTTTGGGTTGTTTTACTGCATGAGGTATGTTTTCTTTGAAATACCTGTTGTAAGCATCTTCAAATTCCTCATCAACAGCTTTCATTGTATGAAAACTATCTATTTGATTCTTGTGAATAAGTCCTTTATCCTGAAAATAATAAATTAGGATGGCTTTTAGAAAGGTTAATAAACCGTATCCGTCAGTAAGTATGTGTGAAAATTCTGCACTAATCCTATTTTTATGAACAAGAATTCTCACTAGTAAGTTATTTTGGGTTTTCTGGTTAAAGGCTTTGCAAGGAAAAGCATTATCATGTTGGATACATATTGGATCATTTATTTGTTCGAGGTAATACCAAAAAAAACCTTCATGTAAACTTACTTTAAAATAGGGGAATCTTTTTTCAGCACGCTTCA
>NZ_VCHY01000269.1 GCF_005877885.1 Labilibacter sediminis | reverse complement strand
ATATTGTTGTAGCAACTGAAATCTTTTTTTATTATTTATTAATAATTAATAAAATATGCTTCTAAGTTGTCAATCGAAATAAAAAAGAAAGGGTATCGATAAGTGGAAGGATGAGAGAAAGAAAGAAAAAGAATATTGATGATATAGAATTCCAATATGTAAGGTCTATGAGTCATCTCAGAAAAAAGCTGTGTAATAAAGCATCAATACGGATTCATCATTAACATTAAATGGATCTGCTCATCGAACAAAAAATCAAGAGCTTCGAGCCAATAAAGGCTAAGAATATTGACTCAAGAACTAATAGCTCCATTGTAGAATTCAGACCTAACCATTAAATAAGAAGCGATGGGAACGACGGAACCTGTGAATTCAAATCTCTTAAAAAGAGACTCATTGATCGGGATGGCGAAACAAACCAGAGACTAATTCCTTCATTGGGAAAAGTCATGAGTTAACCCTACAACTGAAATAGCAACGAAAAGAGTAAATATTCGCCCGTGAAAACTTTCTTTTCTTGGATTGATAATTTTGAGTCAATGCAATAATAGAAAAGGCAAAACAAAAGAAATATTCGTTATAACATAAAAAAATCATACAATATTTAGATCGGA
>NZ_VCHY01000268.1 GCF_005877885.1 Labilibacter sediminis | reverse complement strand
ATAGGCTCGATATGCCTATTCCCATGATCAGGTTCTATTCTCCTCGTTTAGAGTTGGATCGCTATTCATTGTACCTGAGGTGGAACCAAACATCTTGGATTTCCATCTCGCAATCCTACAGGTATTATGGGCGGCTTCGTTTCCAAATGTCTAATCACTGTTGGTAATAACAGATGGCATTTCAGATCATTTGTGAAAGGAATATCACATTCGGCTTTTTCCACTTACGATCTCTCATGGTCTCATGTTAATGTGCCGGTAAACCACACACGCTCCATTAACAGACACATTTTAATTGAGTCGAGCAAAAACCTTTCCTTTCATTCCCTTACCATGTCAAATGGTTATGACGGGAATTTGCGAGGTTCTCTCAAGTGGCTTATGAGGCTTTCTCACGCCAACCTCGATTTGTATCAGTATCTCCTTTTCAATCTCAGGAATCTTGTCATCGAGAACATATCTCATGTTCACATAACCAAGATTACCTTGAGATTCCACATCTCACCTTTAAAGACAGGATTTCACGAGGTTCTCTCAAATGGCCTTAGAGAATTTCTCATGCCAACCTCGATCATATCGGTTTATCTCACCAATCTTAGGACTCCTGTTACTGTT
>NZ_VCHY01000267.1 GCF_005877885.1 Labilibacter sediminis | reverse complement strand
CTTTAATGCCATTCCAATGGCGGCGTGTTGGCGCAGTGCTGTGTCGAGCAAGACAGTTCACAGCAAACGGGATGTCCGGTCTAGTACATTGAGCCAAGTACAATAATGCACCTATTGCACCTAGATATGAACACTCGGGGCTCAATATCTCTTCATCGTCCTCCTTTGGACGGAATGGGTCCTTTTTAATGTCTAGAGAACGAACAACCATGGGAGTAGGTGACGACTTTGCGTCATGATGACTAAAACGTCTCAACACCTTTTGGGTGTAGTTTTCTTGATGGATTAAAATCCCATCTTTACGTTGCTCGATCTGCAGGCCGAGGCAATAACGTGTCTTCCCAAGATCTTTCATCTCGAATTCCTTCTTCAGGATTTCAGTAGTTTCGAACAATTCTTTTGAGGTTCCTATGAGATTCATGTCATCTACATAGACTGTAATAATTGTGTATCATGAAGTGGATTTCTTTATAAACACGCATGGGCATATATCATTACTCACATATCCCATTCTGATCAAGTATTCACTTAGACGGTTATACCACATCCGTCCAGATTGTTTCAATCCATAAAGTGAATGTCTCAGTTTTATCGAGAACGTGTTCCGTGGTCTAGA
>NZ_VCHY01000266.1 GCF_005877885.1 Labilibacter sediminis | reverse complement strand
AGATTGGATAACTTTATTTAATGACTATTATTCGTCATAAATGACAAGACACATAATTTCATTTCTTACACTGTTTTGACAAGGATTCCATTGTTATCTCTAAAGATTTAATGGAAGTACTTTGGGATAAAAGGGTGATTCCTTTATATTCAAAGTTCATCCTTGTAACAGTGTTTATGAAACTGTTATGTGAGTTACATTCCATGTGCCATTCAGACAAGGAATCCATTATTATCGCTGATAATTTGAATGGAGAAACTTTGGAATAAAAAGGGTGATTCCTTTATCATCAAAGTTAAACCTTGGAATGGTGGTTAGTGAGATGGGTATGTAAGAATAATTTGAGTAATATAAAGAATGATATTGATTCTTAAACCCTGCTTGTGGCATTATCATCTTTGGCATATAAACGAGAATCACATCACACAACTCCAAAGGGATGGAGTGTGGAATCAATTGACTTAAAATCAGATGATATATGTGAGTCTTGCTTATTATGCAAGACGAGTAAGTCACCTTTGTCAAAGAATTTTGAGAGGTGAAGAACTGTTGGACATCTTCCTCATAGAAGTATTTGGTCCATCCAGATCTGCTGCATGGAATGCTAACCACTGCTAC
>NZ_VCHY01000265.1 GCF_005877885.1 Labilibacter sediminis | reverse complement strand
ATGGGCTGGCGAGCAATTCACTGAAGATAATTGAGGAATGATCAACTCGTTCATCAGTGTAGGAGTCTTCATCGAACTTAACGTGAATAGATTCTTCAATCCTTTGCCTGTCAGCACGAAAAACACGAAAAGCTTTTGAGATAGAAGAGTAACCAACGAAAATACCTTTGTCAGCTTTGGGTTCAAACTTTGATCTTGCATCACGCTGATTTAAGATGTAACACACACATCCAAAGACATGGAAGTATGAGACATCTGGTTTACGTCCTTTCATAAGCTCATATGGTGTCTTCTTGAGAGTCTTATGAATCAGTGAACGATTTTGCGTGTAACATGCTGTGTTGACAGCTTCAGCCCAGAAGGACATGGGAAGTCCGGCATGAATCATCAGTGTTCTACCTGCTTCGATCAGCGTACGATTCCTTCTCTCAGCAACACCGTTTTGCTGAGGTGTACGAGGTGCTGAAAAGTTTTGACCAATGCCTTTTGATTCACAGAATTCTTCTATGGTGGAGTTTCGAAACTCAGTACCATGATCACTTCTCAGTTGCTTAACCTTGAGACCAGTCAGTGTCTCATTTTTCTTTATTAGAGTGATGATCTCACTTGCAGCATGAC
>NZ_VCHY01000264.1 GCF_005877885.1 Labilibacter sediminis | reverse complement strand
ACTTCATAAGTTTAGAGACTTGAGAACAGAACAAAAAACAGGGGGACTCAACCGTCTTCCGAAAAGAGATGCGGCTATGTTGAAAAGACAATTATCCCACTTGCAAACATATCTAGGCGGGATTAAATATATGACGGGGTTACCAGATATTGTAATCATCGTTGATCAGCACGAAGAATATACCGCCCTTCGAGAATGTATCACTTTGGGAATTCCAACAATTTGTTTAATCGATACAAACTGTGACCCCGATCTCGCAGATATTTCGATTCCAGCCAATGATGACGCTATATCTTCAATCCGATTAATTCTTAACAAATTAGTATTCGCAATTTGTGAAGGGCGTTCTAGCTATATAATAAATCCGTGATTAATAATAAGATAAATAACTTATTTCATTTCGGAACCTTCATAGATTTATCGAATCGGTTACTATTTCTGAATCTCAAAAAAGAGATAAAAATAACAAGGAATAGAATTTGATTAGTTGGTATTCAAAATATATGATTCAAGTAGTCAAGTCGAGAAAGAGACGGTTGAATCAAAATAATTTTGTTTAAAATTCTATTTTTGTCAGAGGGCAATATGAATGTTCTATCATGTTCCATCAATACACTAAAT
>NZ_VCHY01000263.1 GCF_005877885.1 Labilibacter sediminis | reverse complement strand
ATGGAAAAACGCTTCGCGCAAGGGGTGACGCCCCGCGTCGGACACAGATCCAGAAAACAACAAAAAAAAAACTTGCAGATCTCGCCAGCGCCCTGCGCCCAGAAAGGCGCCCTGCGCTGTGCGCAGATCAGCAAACCCTAATTTTGAATCTAATCGATTTTAACCATACAAACACAGATCCAATCAGTTTAAAGCATGTCAAAACGATTAATAACACATATAATCAATACTTAGATCATCAAGAACAACAAAAACAAGAACTAACGCTCTGATACCACTGTTGGGAAACGCATGCATTAACAAGAAATCAAGTAGCGGAAGCGATTAAAACATTTAGCATGCAATCCTAGGATCTAGTTCATGTTACTTGAAGTATCTTGATTAACCAGAAAACTTACTCTTTGATCTTGTTGTGCTTGCTTCGATTGAGAACGAGTGATCACCAAGGAATCCAGATCTAGAGTCCAAACCAGAACTCCTCTAATGGCTCACACCCAATAGTCAACTGAACAGAATAACAGCTAGGTTAGCAGGGACTGACCTTCAAGTGAAAATCAGTACCAAAAATCGGATTAGGGGTGTCCTATTTATAGGGCACGGTGGAACATTCCAGAAACTAGG
>NZ_VCHY01000262.1 GCF_005877885.1 Labilibacter sediminis | reverse complement strand
TTTCTATTCCGCATTTTAGCAATACCAAGACATATTCATATCCTTATGAATCGGATAATACTATGTTATTCCCAATACTTGTATTGGTTTTATTTACGTTGTTCGTTGGATTCATAGGAATTCCTTTCAATCAAGAAGGGGTGTATTTGGACATATTATCAAAATGGTTAACTCCGCCTATAAACCTTTTACATCAAAATTTGACTAATTCAACAGCAACAGATTGGTATGAATCTTTTGAAAATGCTCTTTTTTCAGTTAGTATAGCCCTTTTTGGAATATTTATAGCCTCTTTTTTCTATACACCGGTTTATTCATCTTTACAAAATTGGGACTTTATTAACTCCTTTGTAAAAACCGGTTCTAAGAGAGTTCTTTTGGACAAAACAATAAATGGTATATATGATTGGTCATATAATCGGGGTTACATAGATGCTTTTTATGGAAAATTATTAACTGCGGGGATTAGAAAATTGGCCGACTTCGCTCATTTTTTTGATAGACGAATAATTGATGCAATTCCAAATGGAGTTGGTCTTATGAGTTTCTTTGTAGCAGAGGTTATTAAATCGGTAGGGGGCGGCCGTATTTCTTCTTATCTGTTCTTTTATTTTTCTTATGT
>NZ_VCHY01000261.1 GCF_005877885.1 Labilibacter sediminis | reverse complement strand
ATCCGATAATATGCTTTTAACAGGTTAATATGCTTTTGGCCATAATATGCTTTTAACATGTTAATATGCTTTTAACAGGTTAATATGCTTTTAACAGGTTAATATGCTTTTGGCCATAATATTTTTTTAACATGTTAATATGCTTTTAACATGTTAATATGCTTTTAACCATAATATGCTTTCAACAGTTAATATGCTTTTGACAACAGTTAATATGCTTTTGACAACTGTCTAATATGCTTTTGACAACTTATAGCGCTCCCATTAGTGGCTACTCATTCGATCTTATATATGCGTGCACTCCGCACATATCCGAACGTATATTAGAGTACAAACTAAGTGGCCCCTTAGCTCACATGTAGTTCCAATTACCTAAAATGACTTGGTGACACTAAAATCACCAACATTGTATTGTATGCATCATCACTCTATTTAATGTTTGGTGATTTTAGTGTCACTTGTTCATTTTATGTAATGGGTCTTATACGTGTTTCAAAAGTATTCAACGTTAGTTCTACTACGACTTCAGGAGGTGCGGAGTGCACACTCGTATTAGTCTAGATTGATACAGGTAGGGATAAGAATTGGACCCGACCCGACCCGAACTGGACCGAACCTGAAAA
>NZ_VCHY01000260.1 GCF_005877885.1 Labilibacter sediminis | reverse complement strand
CCCGAATGTTTTAAACTGGTTGTTCCTTATTTGATAGTCTAACGTATAGCATTGGGGAATATCATCAAATCACGTTTAGCCTATCTCACATGAGTCTCAAACCTCAAGACCAAAATCTTTACGAATCTGCAATTATCCATTGTCCCTGTTTCGTGAACATCACTTCAAAACATCAATTTTTGTTAGTGATTATGCAGATTCGAAAATTCCCTTCCCCTTTCCCTCATTAAATAAACTCGTTAATGTTTTACACTTCAAAATGAATAAATATCATTTAACATTGCAAGTTTTTCCTCCAAGATTTCCAAAGCTCCATTTTGACTTCAACTCCAAGTTCCCCCAATGTCATTTGGAATTCTTCCAATCTCATTTGGAATTCTTCTTCCAATGTCGCTTGGAACTTCTGCCTTCCAATCTCGTTTGGAACTTTTCTTCCAATGTCGCTTGGAATTCTTCCAATGTCGCTTGGAATTTCTTCATTCCAATCTCGTTTGGAGTTCTTCCAATCTCCCCAAGTATTCGATACTTCATATACTTATTAGTGTACTAGTCTCATGGTCTGGCTAAGTAACACTGTTAGAACATAACACTTTTGTCATGCTCTAGCAATACACTATTTTTTTC
>NZ_VCHY01000026.1 GCF_005877885.1 Labilibacter sediminis | reverse complement strand
ATAAATTACCGCATCAGCATATGAGCCTTTAGCATCTTTTAAGAGTTTATTGTCTATACGTGCCATAGTGTTCAAGTATTAAATCCCTATAGATACAGTTATCATCAAGTAGGGAACAAGTAACATTAAGTTTTACTCAATTTACATTTAATTATAATTAAATTCAAATCAAGTTAGGTACTATCCTACTTTAAACCCTATTTAATCCCTGTTTAATCTAACTTTAATCCCTGTTTATACTACTTAAGCATGAGAGTATACATAGAGTTAGCCTGCTTTGTTTATACTTTAGGGATATCTTGTCTTTATGTTGTACAAGCTATGTCAGAGCATCTATAGTAATCTAATATTTTTTTTGAAGCTCCTTAACCGAGACAGAAGTAATATTTGTAGCGTACAGCTTTTTTGTTCGCAGACTTTTTACCACTTATACTAAAAGCCATAGTTATTAAGGTACCGGGGGGTCGAATCCCTCTCTCTCCGCTGATAGCGAAAGCAATTTTAAGAAATACCCTGTAAGTCAACACTTACAGGGTTTTTTAATGCGCAATATTTTGCAAAAAGATGCAAAAAAACGCAGTTTTTGAGCGGACTTATCGAGGACTTTATTTTGCTTTAAAAAAGTCCTCGATTGACAGTTTAAAATACTCTGCATTGCGCTGTATTACTCGATTTTAAATCGTTACAAAATGAACTCATAGAAATAATTTTAACATTAAAATTTATCATTATGAGTGGACTTGAAAATGTCAAAATCCTGTTCTTCATTAAAAGAACTAAGCTTACCAAAAGTGGAGATGCAACAATCTTTGTTAGAATCACTATTAATAAGGAAAGAACAGAGTTCTCACTTAAAAAACATGTTAATCCTGCCAACTGGGATGACAAAAAGGAAAGAGCCAAAGGCAGAAATCAAGAAATTGCTGAGCTCAATGAGTTCATCGATCAATATCATCGGAAGATATTATCCTATATTGATTTTATGATTTTGGATAATCAAACCGTTACTGCTCGAATTATTCAGGAAAAATTAATTGGTAAAAAAGAAACGAGGCGAACCATCCTAAAAGTATTCCAGGAACATAACGACAATGCCAGGAAACTAATTGGTATTGATTTCGCACCAGACACTATTCAGCGTTACGAGACTTCTTACATGCACACAAAAGACTTTATTCGTTGGCAGTATAAGCGTGAAGACGTGGCCTTGGAAGACCTGAATCATCAGTTTGTACGTAATTATGAGTTATACCTAAAAACCGAGCGTAAATGTGCCCACAACACTGCCATTAAGTATCTGAAAAACTTTAAAAAGATAGTACGCATTGCACTGTCCAATGGTTGGATAAAGAAAGACCCTTTTGCGACCATTAAATTCAAACTAAAACCTGTTGATGCAGTATATCTCACTAAAGATGAATTGAGTACCCTAATTAATAAAGAAATAAGCATAGAACGCTTACGGCAGGTTCGTGATGTTTTTGTCTTTTGTTGCTTTACCGGGCTGGCTTTCTCCGATGCCAAATCATTAAAACGTGAACACATAACAACTGATAGCAATGGAATTACCTGGATTCATAAAAAACGCAAGAAAACCGACCAGATGAGCACCATCTTTGTTATTGAGGCCGCCAAAAAGTTAATGACCAAATATGAAAACAACCCGGAACTTAATGAAAAGGGTACAGTGCTTCCTGTTTTAAGTAATCAGAAAATGAACGCCTTTTTGAAAGAAATAGGAATCATATGTGGTATTGATAAATCTATATCAACACATACTGCCAGGCATACCTTTGCAACAACCGTTGCTTTAGAGAATAACATGCCTTTAGAGGTTGTATCAAAAACACTAGGTCATTCCAGTACGAAAATGACGCAACGTTATGCCAGGACAACGGAAGCTTTGATTCAAAAAAATATGGAGAAGATTAAGGATTTGTATTAAGAATCTACAAAGGCTCCTAAGTTTTCAACCTATGAGCCTTTGTTAATTAATATTACACATTTCGATATGCAATAAAAACATACAACAAGCTCATTTTCGTCTCTCTATTTAAACTTGAAGATATCAAATGAGCGTTGCGATTATAAAGCAGGGACTAAAGCATTATGGTATAACGCCTAATTTTTGATACAACCATAAATTACAATTTTCCTTTTGTTCCGGATATGTCCAATGTTCTGTTTCATGATATATGTGTAATTCTTTTGCTGCTCTAATTGAATTATATGCAGCATATGTAGAAGTTGGTGGACATACTTTGTCATTAAATCCCCATGAGTACCATCCTTGTACTTTGAGTTTTTTTGCAAAATTAACGACATCAAAATAACAAATATTTTTCTCCCATAGAGGATTTGCCATTCGATCCTTTTTGTTCATCAGCATATTAGGCCAGCCACCTGTTCTTCCATCTAAAGGTCCTGTAAGATCACATAATGCAGGATAAAATGCAGCCAGGCAATCAACTCTTTGATCTAATGCTGCCGTAACAATTGAAAGTGCTCCCCCTTGACTCCCTCCGGAAACTGCAATATTGTTGCCATCAAACTCAGGGCGTGAATAAATATAGTCTATTGCACGAACACACCCTAGATATACTCTTTTATAATAGTATTTATTTTTATCGTAGAGCTCCATAGAGTAGTAATTGTGTAATGCTCCCCCTCTCAAATCATCATAAAAAGACTGCTCCATATTTACGGGTATGCCGTGAATACCTATACTTAATACCATAACTCCTTTTGCAGCACGGTCATCTCTTCCATACTGTCTTATTCCTGCACCAGGCACTTGAAGTATTGCAGGGTATTTGCCCGCTTTTTTAGGAACAGAAAGCATTCCGTAAATTCTACTATTCCCCCTATATGTTGTAAGAGCTTTATAATTATCTATTCTAATGTGATATACATTAATCTCATCCGTGCAAAGTTCAGTCTCAAGTGTTGCAATAGCATTCATTGGCACTTTGGAGAGATCGTCTTTTGCTTTACTCCAAAAGGCATCAAAATCATCAGGCATGCTTACGGTTGGTTTTATCTTTTCCGGTTCAAAACCGGCAGTTCCTGAACCATAATACTTCTTGCCATTAACTTCTGCACTTACTTTACATTCTATAAAACCCGGAACACCCAGAGACACTCCTTCAATAATTGTTTCCCCATTTTTAAGCACTTCACTTCCGCTTGATCTTACCTCTCCAATCTTTTCCAAACCTATTGTATAGGATATATTAACATTAGGAATCAGATCACCCTCTTTATTCTCAACTTTTACTTCAAAACTCGCATTTTCACTTAAATCATATGTCCAGTCATTACTTACAGGAGTTATTATAATATTCACATCCTTACGTGCTGGTTGTGAAAACAGGAACGATGGAAGTATTAATAGGATAATAAGGTGTAGTAGTTTAAAGTTCCTCATATTTTTTGATTATATGATTTTGATAACCGTAACTTCTTTTGAGATTCATAAAGAGATATTTTAATACTTCAATATTAACTGAAGCGATGCCTCATATGGCGATTATGAGGCATCGCTGCCATTTAACTGTACTATTATTGATCTGTACGTAATTTTAATTGAGCCTTATAAAGAGATTGTGGCCAAACATTTTCCTTGTTCAATCCTTCAATATAAATAAAGTCCTCATCTCTGTCTGATGAAACGCCTCCAATCTTTAGAGTGCGCTGAGGCTTATAAACTCCAATGATTAAACTACCGGGATACAGTTTATAACAGTCCGTACGCACCTCTTTTCGTCGTTCAATTGTTGACCAATAATTCCAGAAACCATAAGGTATAAATTCATCTTTCAGCTCTTCATAAAGTGGCTTTTGGCTGTTTGCTTCAATGTTCCAAAAAGTATTTTCTCTTCCTGAGTGAGGAATGTTTTGAACTGCTCCGGCTCCGGCAACGCTAGCATTTCTAATATTTTCAAAAAGGTTACACATAGGAAAACCTCCTCCATGAAAATCTAGCTCTCCATCATCACCCGAGATTGTGGCATTGGTAAATACGCAACCTTCATTTATTCCTGTCACCCCTAGTCCGTGAGTTCTCGGCGCTATTATTTCGATATCAGTTACTAATAAATCATACGATTTTGAACCATAGATACAATGATGACCTGGCGCTCCTGTAATCGTAATATCTTGTACTGTCACATTTTTACATGCAATACTTCTAAAGTCATTGGTGAGATTATGGAATGTTACATTCTTTACCCAACCATTTGCTACATTATTCATCGATAGAGCGCTCCACCCATAGTCCATCTCTCGAGATCCATGGTGTTTATAGGGTCCGTGCCAATCCCCTTCAAATCTAATGTTTTCAACTCCTACCTCTTCGTGTAATTTATGATAATGCAATCTTGGATTCCATCGCATCAGCACATCCATCTTTAAAGCTGTTTTTAAGATTACGGTATTAGCATCTACTACTTTTTCAATTTGATTAACTGACACATACGGATCGTATTTTTTAAAATTCGTCCATTCCAATTCTTCTACAAGAGGGTAGGTAAGGGTTCTTCCGAGATCCACTTTCCGATTGCCTTGTTCATCTTTATCTGAGTAGAATATTATTTTAACATAGTCTCCACTGGAAAAGTTATCCGTACTTTCAACGATTAATGTCCGATCACCTCTATGAGCTTCAGTTGTAATTTTAGAAGAAGACTTTTCAAAATATGGAGCCTCTTTACCAATTTCCAAGACATAATCTCCAAATCCTTTTTCAGGTAGATATTTATTACTCATGTAAATGATTGTACCATCTTCTCCGGAGCCTTCCCCTCTTAATACAATGTTACTTCCATTCAGCTCTAATTGTGTTGGGTTTTCGGGATCTCCATTAACGATATATCGTCCTTTAGGAAAGAGGATAACTCCTTTCTTACGGGCTAACTTGTCAAAAGCTTTTTGTATTGCTTTGGTGTCATCTATTCCATCGTTGGGTATAGCGCCAAAATCGGTCACTTTACCAATTATATTTTCAACTACGGGAATGGCTTTTTCTCCATAATGGTAGCCAGCATAGGAAAAATCATTCAAGCGCGATCTCCCTCCTTGCATTACATAATCCTTCCATAACTCAGGCACCCAGGCATTTTCCGGTACAGGGTTTTCAACAATCCATTTGTCGTATCGTTTTCTATCTTTCTCGGGGTTTGGATAATTTGGTAATTCTACCTTTACATTTTTAGCTTGTAAGGATACCGGATCAACAGTTTTTAGCACTAAGAAAGATCTGTATGTGTCAGACTCTCTTGAACCTATGTAAACTGGCACTTCAGAATGCTTCGAATCTGTAATACAAATAGTTAAATCTCCACGAATAATAGCATGAGCTTTCTGAGCTGCCTTTGTTACATCCATTGGGATAATAGTGTATTCATCGCTTTTTTTAACATCAATGCTCGCAATATTCTCACCTGTCACAGGTCTATATTTTAACGTCGTTTTTTCTTCATCGAGATTATAACCTTTTGCATCATAAATTGCTAAAGCCGCATCAGCAGATGGCGATTTAACCTGCAGATATAGGGTGGCTTTTACAATGTGGTTAGTTATTGCTCCTGTTTTATATTGCAAAAAGACCTCTTTATTCGTCTGCTTTGTTTTTCCGCCAAATACAATAAGATCATCATTGCCTTGAGGTGAATCGGACACCACAACATCTGTTGCAACAGATACTTTTTCTGTGATAACATGAGCTACAGATTTGTCTTCTTTCTTATTTATCGCTTTTGCTTCTTTGGCCTCCACAGCTTTTTTCCCATTAATAACGATATAGGGCTCCTTATCTGCAGAAGTGCCATCTGACCAAGTTTTTTCCTTACTATAAATTACTCCTCCCAATCCATTATATTTTGGTTGTTGTATTCTTAAGGATAGAAAACCCTGATTTAATTGAGACTTTACAAAATCAGCGTCTAAGGTTATAGCGTGCCACTCCTCCTTTGTCGCTTTCTTTAACTCTGATTGACCAATGGTCAATAAAACTTTGGGTTGTCTTCCCCAGGTAATACCAGATTCTTGCCAGTCGTTGCTAACGCCATCCACCACGATAGGAATACCACTTTGGATAACACCTGGTTTCGGAAAAGCTCTACCATACACATAAAGAACGGCAGTTTTTACATCTTCGACTTTTTTAATTTTGAACTTCAGGAAAACTTCTCTATTGTACTTGTTTATCTTCCCTGGATTCTGCAACCTTAAATCACCATTAGTGCCATAATTCATTTCCGAGCTTTCACCTGCCTCAATAAAAGAATCTTCAAAAACGAACTTCTTTTTTTCCTGAGCGACCAGAACTGTGGAAAATAGTAATGTAAAAATAATGAACAACTTTTCTACACTTATTGTATTTTTCATGCGATTATAATTTTCATTTGTTGCATGGAACTCAAAAGAAATTTAATTATTCTCCAGTATAAAAAATAGAATCATTAAATTTCACCAGGTCGTTACATGTGTTTTAAAAAAATAATGTATTAATGCTTAAATGACATGCGGGCATTCTCTCACCAACTATGCCACTTATGTTAATCACCTAATAAAGGCAAATGCCACTTTTTGTTATAGGATATTTTATGCTCATGTATCATTATTTCTTGAGCCTTTTTCATTATCTCTGGATGAGATTCAGCTAAATTATTAAGCTCCCGAGGGTCTTCAATCAGATTGTACAATTCGTAACTAGGTTTGTTTGTTAATGCTTTTTGTATTGTAACTTTCCAGTCTCCCATCCTTACAGCAACTTGTCCGTCATACTCCGCAAATTCCCAATAAAGGAACTCATGTGCTTTCTGTTCTTCCCCCAACAATGTAGGTAGAAAGCTAAGCCCATCAACATCTTGAGGAGTTTTCATTTCGGCAATATCACATAAGGTAGGCAATACATCATAAAATGAAGAGATATGATCATTTGAGCTACCTGCATCAATCTTGTCTTTCCACACTGCTATCATTGGCACTCTAATGCCACCTTCGTAAAGGAAACCTTTACCACGCCCATAAGCTGCATTAAAAATTCCACCACTATTAAACCATTCTGAATTAGTACCTCCATTATAAGTTGCTCCATTATCTGAAGTGAAAATAATTAAAGTATTATCATACAACCCTAACTCTTTTAGTTGATTGACAAGTATTCCTATTTGCTCATCAAAATAGGATACCATTGCAGCATAAGTTGCTTTCGGATAACGTGTAGGAAAATACCGA
Organism: Labilibacter sediminis; assembly: GCF_005877885.1. Lineage (GTDB taxonomy): Bacteria > Bacteroidota > Bacteroidia > Bacteroidales > Marinilabiliaceae > Saccharicrinis > Saccharicrinis sediminis. The sequence continues at coordinate 54,625 of NZ_VCHY01000026.1, read as the reverse complement.
TCTTCACCAAGATAAGGCTCTTCTTCTCCAAACTTTTCAACATAATAATCCACCCACTTTTTAGGTGCCTGAAGCGGAACATGGGGCATTGGTGCAGCCCAGTACATAAAGAATGGGTTACCCTTATTTTCTTCAACAAAATTCAAAAGTTCATCAAACATTAAGTCCGGCGCATAATCCTTAAGCATAAAATTTTTATAACTATTGATATCATAGGGATCAGCTTTGCTTTCAAGTAATTTATTGGGTTCTATGGTATCGTTTTTAAGATATACACGCCTATTGTTTTTATAGAGATGCACCGGATAATAGGTGTGCGCCTGTCGTTGGCAATTATAACCATAAAAGAAATCGAATCCCTGTTTGCTTGGTTCGCCGCAGGTGTTGGGGGCTCCTAATCCCCATTTTCCAACAATTCCTGTAGTGTAACCTGCTTGTTGCAATAGCTTACCAATAGTTATTTCATTTTCAGGTAAAGGTCTTTGTCCTTCTAATTTTTGATCATTAATCATGGCTCTGTAGTTCCATACTTCTCCACGTTCTGCCCATTCATCATTTCCTCTCACAGGTGAGTGTCCCAAATGTTTACCCGTAAGCAGAACAGCCCGTGAAGGGGCACAAACAGGAGCTCCTGAATAATGCTGTGTGAAGCTCATACCTGCTTTCGCCAATTGGTCAATATTAGGTGTTTCAATCCTTTGCTGACCGTAACACCCTAATTCTCCATAGCCCAAATCATCTGCCAGTATATAAATAATATTGGGCTTTTTACTTACCTTCTTTTTTTGACACGAGACAAATATGAGAGAAAAGAATAGGACGGTAATTGTATATGATAATACCTTCATCTTAATAATTTCTTAATATTACTTTCTTTGTTTCCACTGTTTGACCATCAGCAACTTTTACAATTAATAATCCTTGCACAGAATATATAGGGATATTGGCATAGTCACTGGTTAGCTTAACTTGCTTTATCAATCGACCGCTTATGTCATAAATGAAGACATCGCCTAATGATTGACTTTTCACAACAATATTGTTTGAGGCTGTACATATTTCAATTGGATTTTCTGTTTCATATTTAGTAATCCCAGTTGCACTTCTTGCATTTACTCCTGAAGGAATATTGTCTGAAATTATTCTCTCAATAGAGATGTCATCAATAACTATTTCGCATTGACTTGGCGATTTATTGATGATGGTAACTCTACAATCTTCCGTGACATTAATATCTGATATAACAAAAGTGGTGTCCTTAAACGGAAGAGCCGAAACAGCTTCATATTCTAGAATATAGGACTCTAACTCTACGCCGGCAAGGTTCTCAATAAGTACCGTTATTAATCTGTTGGACAAACCGCTAGTCCATGCCTGCTGTGCCTTGAACTCAATCTTTGAAATTCTATCTTTTATAACAGAAGTTGTAAACTGTCCCCAGTTATTAGCTAGCATAATGGATTTCTGTCCATTTAAAACCACTGAACTTGAACGTGCATTGATGTAAGACCACGTGGAGTCATTTTGTGCTTCAAATGTTCCATCATGATATGCCGTATTTGCATTGCTAAACTTCTCAAAGTCTTCAACAATAGGGTCCGGTTGTTTTTGTATGTAAAAATCGTCAATAACAATTTCGCATGAACCTGGTGATTTATTGATGATCGTAACCCGACTATCTTCCGTAACATCAATATCTGATATAACAAAAGTAGTATCCTTAAAAGGAAGGGTAGAAACGGCTTCATATTCCAAAACGTAGGATCTTAATTCTGCACCTGCAAGGTTCTCGACAAGCACCGTTATCAACCTGTTAGATGAACCGCCAGTCCATGCCTGCTGTGCTTTAAACTCTATTTTTGAGATTCTATCTTTTATAACAGACGTTGTAAACTGTCCCCAGTTATTGGCCAGCATGATGGATTTTTGTCCATTTAATACCACCGAACTTGAACGCGCTTTAATATAACTCCATACAGAGTCATTTTGAGCTATAAAAGTACCATCATGGTAAGAAGTGTTTTCATTACTAAACTTCTCAAAATCTTCATAAATAGTATCAGCAGGGTAAGTTACCACTGGCTTCTCTAAATAAATATCATCTATGACAATTTCACATTGACTTGGGGAATTATTAATGACGGATACTTTACAGTCATGTGGCACATCAATATCCGTGATGACAAAAGTGGTATCCTTATATGGCAGTGCAGACACCGCTTCATAATCTAAAATGTAAGACTTTAGTTCTATGCCATTGGTGCTCTCTACAAGTACAGTTAATGACCTGTTGGAAGAGCCACCAGTCCATGCTTGCTGCGCCATGAATTTAATGGTTGACAGACCACCTTGAATAAGGGACGAGGTGACTTGCCCCGCATTGTTGGCCAACATGATTGACTTTTGACCATTAAGGACTACTGTACTTGAACGTGCATTGATATAAGTCCATTTAGAACTGTCTTGGGCTATAAAACTTCCATTGTGGTAGGCAGAATTGAGATTACTAAAGGTCTCAAAATCCTGATAAATAGTATCGCTTTGCACTAACTCTTGCGTCTCTACCGGAGGATAGAACTCCATTCTTCTTTCATATTGAGCATCATAGAGCGATGCAGGCGTCACTCCTTCATCATTAAACCCCTCAATATAAATCCATTCGTTATCCCTATCCGTATTCAATTCATCTACATTTATTGATGCATGGTTGTGATACAACCCAACAAGGATACTTTTGGGGTATAACTTGTAACATTCGTGACTAAAAGCTCCACCTCGTGCCTGAATTTGATCAGCATAATTCCAGTAACCGCTAAAAAACTCATATTGTGGTGCATTGTAAAAAGTTGCAATACTTCCAATCATATTCCAGTGCACGTTATAGTGTCCTGAATGCGGCATATTTTCAGCTGCTCCACCGCTATTCTCATTGCAATTATTAATTTTCTCGAAAAGATTATGCGATGAAAATCCCCCTCCATGAATATCGAGGCTTCCATTCTTTGGTTCTACCATGATATTCGTAAAGACATTTCCATAAGATTTGCCGCTTAATCCTAGGGTGTGGGTCCTGCCAGCTTGCATATAACTGTTCCTAAACAGGCAAAAATTGCTATCTGTAGCCCTGGGCCCGGAATGACCATCAAGTCCTTTTACAATAACATCTTCAACTGTAATATTCATGGAACTTTTGAGGGTGATATCCAAGGTCATATCCTCAATAACCACATCTCTTATCCAACCATTCTTAACATTTGTAAATTCAATAGCACTCCAGCCATAATCAACTTCCCAATTTTTGTGGTGCGAATAGCCTCCTGCAAAAGCAGACTGGATCCGGAGGTTCTCAATACCTATGTTCTCTGCAAAGTTGCACCTAACAAGCCTACTGCCCCATTCTGTTGTAAAATCGTACATCAAAGGTTGTTTAAGTTGTAATGTTGTATCATTAACCACCTTTTCTATTTCGAACATTGCTAAGAAAGGGTCAAATTTCGTAAAGTTCGTCCAACCTTCTTCGGGCACTAATGGCGATACAAGTGCCAGGCTAAGTGTATTTTGACGTACCCCATTCTCTTCCGGATTCAACATTTGAACCCTAATATTATCACCGGCTGTAAATGGCGAGGTGCTGGCAACATACACTTCATTTCCTCCTTTAGGACTTGTACTGGATACGTATGCGTAAGGAGTAACTATTGTATTCACCCTTAAATCTTCTGCACAGAGTAATGATTTTCCATAATCAGATGTAATATATTCACTCAGGAACAATATGGTTCCATCTACTCCATTTCCACTTCCCCTTATAACAACATCGGACGGAATTGTAACAAAGCCATCATTAGTACCCAAGGAGTTAAATATAAATTTCCCCTTGGGCAGTAACACAGCCCCTCCTCCTAAGGCACTTACAGCGTCAATTGCATCCTGAAGAGCCTGGGTATCATCAATGCTATCATTAGCAACACCTCCAAAGTCTGTAATGTAAGCTTTTGCAGCCACATAGGGTATAGTATCTTCCCCCGACTTATAGCCTGCATAGGAGAAATCGTATAGCGTACTGGATGTCCTATCCATGGTATAACTATTCCATATTTGAGGTGTCCATGCAGTTACGTTATTATATGAATTCCACTTAATGTTATCAATTACAATAGCAGTAGTCGTGGTTGTATTTTTAATTTCAATGCTAAAGAATCCTTCAATATTAATATTTTCAATTACTATGGTTGTGTCTCCTGTAGCTGTTCCTGATCGGGAAAAAGCGAAAGTATGTACTCCGTCTTCCTCGGAATAAATATTGGCCTCAAATTCCCTTAATCCTTGGGCAGTTGTCCAACAGTTATTCATATCAAAACTTAAAGAAGATATACCACCTTTAATTTGGGAGGATGAAATTCTTCCATCATATTTGTCCAGGAGCAAACTTTCACCAGTAATAGCATACGTCCCTGTTGCATTTCGACAATCAACATAGCTCCACCAGTAGTCATTTGAAGTACTTTTAAAAGCATCTTCATTATAACCTGCATCCGGACAATTATGTCCTTCAAACGTTTCTATGTTTTCATACTCAACAGCAAAAAGAAATGTACTACAAAATAGGATAAGTACTAATAAGGTTAACTTTATCATATGATTTTATTTTAGCTACAACTTGATAAAACCTATACCAAAGGGCAGAATTTATTGTAATTATTAAAAAGTTAGGAATTAGGATATGTGTTCCATTCAAAGCAATGAATAATTCAAAAATCCATTATCCACCAAAGGTTACTAAACCACAACGGCTCCTATCTAATACTAAAATGTGGAGTATCTTTGTTTAATACAGATACTCTCACATTATAGCATATATAAAGATTTTTTTAGTATTAAAATTGATGGTTATCGTATAATGATCTTATCTGATTGTTGTCCTTTTTCTCCACGGATATTGACAATATACAATCCACCAGGCAAATGAGATATTTCAACAATATCCTCCTTCAGCGGAGCACTATAAACAATAACTCCACTTAGATTATAGATAGTAAGATGCTGATTGCCTCCCACTTCCTCTTTTGGTAACTCTCGCTTTATAATGATACGAGATGATTTAACTGTAACAGAGTGTGAACGGTAATACCCCAACACTTCCTCTGAAAATCCATCATTGGGAGCCAAAGTAGTGAAGCTGTTCAATGTTGGTACAGAATAATAACCTTCTCTGCTCTCCAATAACAAATAAACATCATAGGAATCATCCCATATCAAATCATCAACTTTCACACTCATTTCACTAACCCCAAAAGGAATTTCTATCGAGCCGTTGGCGATTCCTGTTTCACTTAAAATCTCTTCTATGGATGGACTTGTCATACCTTGTCTATAGGCACTCCAATAGAGATCGCCAGCCTTATCAACATTTAGTGTTAACACAGCACTTCGGTGTTCTATACTGTCTGTTTTAGAAACAACTACAACAGGAGATGAAGTGTCCATGATGTATGTTCCTTTATTAGCTGCACCATCAAGTGGATTACCTACCATATCCGAGGTGTTTGCAACTGTTATCTCCAACGTTTTATCGTTAGCATAAACCAATGATATGTCCGGAATTATAAGTTTCACCTTCACGGAGTCCAATATCTCAACAAGGTCAGGATTACCGGTAATACCAGCACTACCTCCCAGTGCATAATCCAACACATCATCAGATGCAACAACGGGTTCCGAAAAAGTAAGGATAAATGTGGACATATCAACAAATTCCAAATCCGGTAATACCATTGGGGGTATTCTATCTATAAAATAAGAAGCAACGTTATCAGGAACCTCCACACTACCAATTCCATCTGCGCTATAAACATCATTTACAGTAACTGTCAATGTGGTAGAATTATCAGTCTCTGCAATGCTTGGTATCGTTAGTAAAACTGTTCTTGCATGTTCTCTGGTTACTGCAGTTGGTTTACCAGTAATTCCGCTAGTTCCTCCCAATATATAATTGTCCAAATTGACCATATCCGTTGCATTCATATCCATCGAGAAGCGAAGTCTGAACTGTGTATCGCTCACGTACTGCAAATCTTCAATTACGCTTGGCTTTTCGATCAACATCGTTTTTTCATCTGCATCAGCAACCAGGTTGTTAAAGTAATTGGCCACACCTGAGGCAGTTACTTTTAGTTCCTCGCCATTGGGTGCCGTAGATATATAACTTTCATCTATTGTTAGAACTACAATATTACCTTCTTTCAATAGTGCACCATCGACTGTCACATCAACCCCACCAATGTTTACCATAAATTGAGTGGTAGATACAGTGCTTTCTACCAATATCTGATCAAATGCAACTTCAATGTTAGTAGCAGATGTAACCGTCAAATGATTAATATGTGGTGGTGCATAGGATGTCCAACGAATATCATCAACCAGAATTTCTCTGTTATTATTGGATTTATTCTGGATCTTTATTGTTGTGGCCGTAGTACTATTAACCTCACCTTGTTTATATAAAACATAAACTTGCTGTTCAGGCGCACCCGCCAGATGCTCATATTCGTTATCCCCTGCCGTTACAATAAAACCTCTATCATCGGTGCTCGACCAAGCTTTTGTGTATTTAAATGAAAAAGACCCAACACCTAAAGAGGAGTTTAGTGTAGATATGGAGCTAAAGCCATAACTAGCATTACTATAACGCAGTAATATAGCTGTATCCCCCTTGGCAACATATGTGATACCCTTAACGTAGTCCCAATTAATTCCATGTTTTCCAATAAAACCGCCTGAAAGATATCCTGATGTGGACAGATTCATATTATTCATTGTTTCGTGGAAATGCCATAAGAAGTACTTTGCTACTGATTTATCCGGATCTAGTGTATTTGCTCCTGAAGCAGAACTAATTCCGCTAACCCTTACTACAAGTGACTGATTCGCTTTAAAGTTTGACACTCCGGTTGCAAGTGCTAATTTCACCTCATTGCCGTTTACTATTGCAGCAGCCGGTGCTCCTGTAATGCCACCAGTACCACTTAGCGTATAATTTGATACATCTGCAGCTTCTGTTTGATTTACACTTTCACTAAACACTACTTTAAAAGTGTCTTGCGCGACGTATTCCAACGCTACATCAACAGCTAAGTTTTGTGCTGTTAAATTGGCTATTGTAAAAAATAGTATTCCGAGAATAAAACATACACTTCTTTTCATAGGAATTTAGTTTATATTGAAAAAATCTATTCAGTGCATAGCTTTAATCCACACACTGAATAAGAAATTTAAATTTATTGTAAAACGACCTTTTTTACGGTTGTATTACCACCTTCGTTTACATGTACAATATGAAGTCCTTTACTATTTACAGGAATCATTGCATGTGCATTGTTCACTAATTGTTTAGTAATACATCTTCCTGTGATATCAAAAATAGCTACCATCGAACAAGCAGATAAACCATCAACAGCAATACCATCCTTTACTGTTCTTACAATGATATCACCAGTTGGCTTCATATTATCTATACTTGTTGGAGTACCACTGTTTTTGGTGATATATAAATCATCCAACAACAACTCGTGAGATGCTGGCGAAGTGTTTATAATAAATACTTTACAATCAACAGTAACGCCTGTAACATCAACGATATAGGTCTCAGGAACGATTGGTGCTTGGGCAACCGAATTGTAAGTCAGGTCATAATTTTTTAGAATTGTTGAGCCTGCTGCATCCATTACTCTAACTTTTATCAACCTATCTTGTGAATTACTTGTCCAAACCTGTTGAGCCGTAAAAACAATACTAGATACGCCACCTTCAATAACAGAAGACTGCGCCTGTCCCCAACCACTATTCATCATCAAAGCGTTAGTCCCATTTTGCTCTCCGGAACGAGACTTTGTATAATTCCATGTAGAACCATCCGTTGCAGCAAAAGAAGCATCATGATATCCTGTATTTACTTTGTCTACATTCTCAAAATTTTCATATATCACATTGGGCCCTAACCAGGTTATATTATCGATTGTAATTGGTACACTGGGAGTTGTATTGGTTATTACGAAAGAGAAATCACCATCAATAGTCAATCCATCAATAACAAATGTTTCAGCAGAAGCATCCGTCCCAGCTCTGGTAAAATCAAATTGTTGAGTAGTTTTTGTTGTTTCATCAGTGATTACAACAGTAAAGGTGCGATCATCTGTATTTGACCATGACCTATGTTGCATAAAGCTTAACTGCCTTAAGCCATCTGTAATAACAGGAGATTGAACATTTCCGTATTCAGCCCTAAGCATAACGCTTCTTCCTTCAATATTAAAAGCAGCATTGGCATCATATCGACAAGAGTTCAGGGTCCATGTTAAGCCATTTGTTGAGCTTACAAATGTTGTGTTATCATATCCTCCTACCATAGGATTTGATGCCTCAAAATCCTCTGTGAAAGATTGAGCAAAGGTTGACATTACTCCAAATACCAATACTCCAATTATGCTATAAAATTTTTTCATATTTCTCTTATTTATGTATTATTTAAAAAACTGATTTAGTGTATATTATTATTCAAATTCATTTCTCTTTCCGGAATTTTCCAATAGAGCTTATCACTATTCCATTCTAAAACCGTTTGATCTGTTCGTTCGCCGGGATTTACTTTTCCTCTGATTGCTTGCAAATAAAACAGTCTGTCTCCTTCGAAAAATAATTCAATAGCTCTTTCTCTATGCGTAATATCTATTAACTCTTCGGTAGTAGTACTGTTATCTAATGGAATATAACCGCCCCCGTATGCTCTCTCTCTCACAACATTAAGATCTGCAATAGCTTGACTATCTCCTCCTCCCAGACCTGAAAGCAGGCAGATAATAGCACGAGTAAGGTGTAACTCTGGAGATCGCATCATTGGTACAGCGTGCTTGCTATTTTTCCACTTACTTACCCATATTCCAGAAGAAAGATTTGTAAAAAGAGAGGTAAACCTCAAATCTGCCATTGCAACAGCATTTGTATCCCAACCAATAAATTGAGCAAAAGATTCATTCATATGAAACATCCTGCCACTTTGACTTGCTTCAAAATAACGGTGCATAGCGGGCCTGCGCCATTGTTGACCGGCAGCATAGTTTACATATTGAAATACGGTCTCAGTAGATATGGCACCCAGCTCATCTTTCTCAAACGCATCTGCCGGATCCACAGCTAATGGATATTTGCCGTCTCCCAAAACAATGTCTATTTGCGCCAACGATTGCTCCCAATATTCCGGGCCCATCTGAAAGTAAATTCTTGCCTTTAAAAAGTGTGCTGCATCTCTTTTTGCTCTATCCTGATATGCTTCCGGATCTCTATCGGCATCGTATGCCTCCGGTAGATACGCTATAGCACTATCCACATCAGCTAATATTTGGTTATAAGCCTCTTGAACTGTTTTTAAAGGCTTGGTATCATAAGCCCCTTCTGGATTAACTGTTTCAATTATTATACCTGGAATGCTCATATCTCCATTGGCATCATATGGAGGCGCAAATGTTTTTATCAAAGAATAGAAAGCAAAAGCTCTACAGAAATAATTCTCCCCTTTAAGCCTATCTTCCCATTGTGAGTTTGGTTTTGTTTTAAATGTTCCAAACTCATTGAGGTGCTTAAGGCCAATATTGCTCATTCTCACAACTTCATAGCCTGATTGCCATATTCTTTCCAAATACGGTATGGAATTATCATCAGTTTCTCTCAAGTAGAGTAAGTCATGATTACCGTACAAGATATTTTGATCATTTTCTGCACTAAGAATACCTTCATCTGAAGTAAATGAAGGAATTACAATGCTCATATCGCTAATACCTTCATTGTAACCTTTCCACAAATAATAGGCTGAAGATGTTATCTTCTCCAGGTCGTCATTATTTTGCCAATCATCAGTAACCAGAATAGCAGGAAGTTGAGCGTTGTCGAAATAGTCTTCACAAGAAGATAATGTGAAAGCGACAACAATGAAAATTATAATTTGATTTTGCATAATTTTTTTATTTTTGAAAATCATAGCCGTTTATTGCCTTTTCGTTAACCTTAAAATGAAACTTTTGCTCCAAAACTCACAGTTCTTGCTTTTGGGAAAGGATCATATTGAATATAGCCCTGACCTAAGTTTCTGTCTGAAGTAACAGCATGTATATCTCCATAATTAACAAATTCAGGATCGAAATCTTTGAAATATGACCATACATAAAGATTAGAAACACTTCCGTATAATCTTACCTCCTTCAATTTGGTTTTAGTAATAAGTTTTTTGGGAAGCGAATAACTTAAACCAATATTTTGAAGGCGCAGATAGTCACCTTTGTATAGATATTTAGAGTGAGAAAGACTCATCACTTTACCATCAAAATCTTTGTTATTCAGGGTCTGTATAGGATATTCCGTATCCTCTCTTACTCCTTTTACAAAGGTATTCCCATACATTTTATCGTTTAATGTGTTTCGCCCTGCTCTTACAACACCATTTTGATTTACAGTTTGATCATAAATATAGTTGCCACCAGAAAATGATAATGCGATATTTAATGTTATTCCTTTCCAGGAAAATGTATTGGTCAAACCTCCGAAGAAAGTTGGTAATCCTGTTTTATCATCTTGATAAATTCTGTTATCCAGAACATTCTCTTGTGTAGCTCTAATAACATTTCCTGTTTTTTCTGTAACCGTATAACCGCTTTCTTCAAACTTTTGCTGGTCTATTTCATAAATGGTCTGAAACCCTTCACTATCCAATCCAGCATACTCTGCTATATAAAATCTACCTAAACGCTCTCCTGTCCATGTAGAGTTCAGCGTAACACCTCCACCATATCCAAATGGTGGCGTATAGCTTATCTGTAAAGGATTTTCTATGCCTTCAGCTAATTGTCCAACTTCATTCATGTTGGTTGATATATTGAAGGATGTTTTCCACTGAAATCCTTTATTATCAACATTGACTGTTGATATTTCAAACTCAACACCCTTGTTATACATTCCTCCCACATTAATCATGGCAGTAGGGCCGGCATTATTGGAATAAATTCCTAAACTAGGAGCAATAGGAGAATTGAGCAACATGTTATCAGTTCGTGTGCGATAGTACCCTAAAGAGCCGCTGATTCTATTCTTAAGCATTCCATAATCAATAGCTACATCAAATGTGTAGGATTTTTCCCAGGTCAAATCAGATGTTCCTAGGTTAGTTGGAATTATTGCAGGTCCCGAACCATACAGCCCCCAGGTCTGATAAGTGTCTTTCCACAGGAAAGACCCAATACTTGCATTTCCTGTAGAACCATAACTTGCACGTAATTTCAATAGGTTTATGAACTCTGCAGACTTGAAAAAATCTTCATCAGAAATAATCCACCCTGCAGAAACAGATCCAAAACCACCCCATCTATTCTTAGGGGCAAACACCGACGATCCATCATAACGAATAGTCATCCCGAACAAATATTTGCTCTTATAAGAACCATTTAGCCTGGCAAACGAGGATAAGAAAACATCGCTGTTTGTGTAATAATTACCTCTGAGGAATGTTGCTGCAGTAACATTTCCCATTGATTTTTGCTGACTCTGTAAGTTTTCATAATCTGCCATTTGGATTTCTCTCTCTTTTGAGAATGTTTCCATACCAAGCATCGCATCAAGCTTAAAATCATTAATGCGTTTATTATAACTTATTACAGTATTAAATGTCTTATTGAAATATTCAGTTGTATTTTGAATTCCTCGTGAGGATCCTTCATAGCTCTCTCCATCAGACCTAATGACTTCGCTTATATATAGATATTGTGATTTATTTGAATAACTGACACCTCCTTTGGCACTAATAAGTAACCCCCGAAGAGGTTTATAATTTACAAATGCTGAGACATTGGTGGCATATATACTTGTCGTATTATCCTGATTATCGGACAGTGATGCCGGGATTGGATTATAACCGCCCAAAGGATCAAAATACTCACCATCCGGTGTATATACAGGGTATACAGGAAGGGAACTCCTATTTATGGCTTTCCATCCTGCTCTTCCACCCCAGTTTTGATAGCCTGTTTGTGTACGACTAGCTACGCCTCCCCACTTTTGTGCCGAATTGTATTTATTATGAGTGACACGAGAAACAAAGCCAACATCTACCTTATCATTCATCTGCATCTTAATGTTTGATGTAAAACCGTAGTCATTCCGAGTGTCTCCCACCATCACACCCTCTGTGTTTTTATTGTAAAAAGAGAGGTAATAATTTGTCTTACCGACACCACCACTTGCGGAGACAAAAGTTTTGTTGTAATGCCCTCTCTGAAGTAACATGTCTAGCCAATTATTATCTACGGTTTCAACATAATCCCTGTCATAAAAGTCATATTTAGGATTTTTGTAATCAAAAATACCTGGCACAAAAGTTCCCGGAGTTAAATCTGAGTTGACATACATCTCATCCACCATTTCCAGAAATTGAGGCCCATTGAGGTACGTCTTATAGTTTACAGCTTCAGAAATACCTGCCTCAAAATTCACAGAGGTCCTTATTTTCCCCGATGCCCCTTTTTTTGTGGTAACCAGAATAACACCATTGGCTCCTCTGGAACCATAAATCGACGTTGATGCCGCATCTTTAAGTACCTGAATTGATTCTATATCATCAGGATTGAGATCTGCCAGTGGATTAAAAATATCCATTACCCCACTTGATCTTAAATTACTGTTTTCCTGATTCGAATTAACGGTTATTCCATCAATCACCCAAAGAGGCTCCACTCCTGAATTGATGGAGTTTGTTCCCCTTACCGTAATACGCATGGAAGCACCAGGCGTTGCATCGGTGGTTGTAATTTGAAGTCCGGTAGCCTTTCCTTTCATCAATTCCCCAATAGAAGAACTTCCGCCTCCCTCTCCCAAATCTTTTATGGTTGACATGGCAGATGTTACTTCGCGTTTTATTTGAGTTCCGTAACCAACAGCAACAACCTCTGTTAAAAGTGTAACATCTTCCTTTAAGCTTATATTCAGCACGTCGCCTTGTTTACATTGAATTTCCTGCAGCTCAAAACCTATGAACGAGAATACCAAAACAGGCGTTTCATTAGATGTTTTTAGCGAGAATTCTCCGGAAAAATTAGTTATGGTACCATTGGAAGTACCTTTCTCTGCAACATTAACCCCGGGCAAACCTTCTCCTGTACTATCAATCACCTTACCGGTAATTTGTGCTTGTGAACTTAAATAACATGTAAATAAGATAACAAACATCACCAGTGTTCTTAATCTGTTTTTCATAGATAAATTTTTTAAACAAATTTCATAATGTGGGAGTGATTAGACTAACTTAAGCTCTAATTATTTGATAGTTTTAAAATTTCTGTACCTGCAAGTACAAAAGCTCCGGCCCCATAGGACATTGTCGTAGAAGCACTGGTACTACCGGGAGCTGCACCTATAGGTTGAACCCAACCTAACATACCGGTTTCATCATCAATACAGTCACATAACGAATTCCAACCTTTTGACACATGAGGAAGATATGTTTCCGATTCCAAAATTCCATAATTAATTCCCCACGCAAGAGCATAAACAAAAAATGATGAAGCTGAAGTTTCTTTTTCAGGGTAATGATCGGCATCTAATAAATTACTTCGCCATAACCCATCTTCTTGTTGCTGTTGAATAATTTGATGAGACATGATCTTAAACAGCTCAATATATTTCTTTTTAAAAGTCTCATCCATAACATATGGAATCATACGTGCCAAGCCACCTATTACCCATCCATTGCCACGTCCCCAAAACAACTTTTTTCCATTAGGACTTCTTTTCTCAAAATAATTATCATCCCTAAAGAAGAGTGCTTCTTCCTTATCAAACAAATAATCATGTACGTCCCAATACATTTCATTCGCATAATCCTGATAAGCTGCATCCTTAAGAATTGAGCCTGCCATCATATAAACGGGTGGAGCCATGAATAAGGCATCACACCAATGCCAATCTTCCCTTCCCGGTATAGCTGTTATCATTAAAGAGTCCATTCGATTCTTTAATTTATTCACATATACCTCTTTTTTATTATGCCTGTAATAGTCAAGATACACCTGTCCGCAAACGATATCATCTGCATGCCTAAAACGAGGTGCACAATCCCATTGAGAGTTACTACTCCAATTTTTTACTTCTTTCATATATTTAAGATCACTTGTTGCTTCAAACAAAGGAACAAGAGAAACAATAAATGTTGCAGGAACCCAACCGTTAGGATAATTGTATTTATCATCCTGGCTATAATGCGTAGATAGATGTGCCAATTCATAATCGGCAACCCTTTTCATATTATCGATGATATTTTCAGTTTTAAAGTTATCCTTTCCACACGATAATAATACTGGCAAAAGAAACACTAATAATGTCTTCCTCATAAATAATATCTTCCTCATAATCTGAATTTATTTCGTAACTATTTATTAATTATTACACCAAATGTATTGTTCTTAGCTACTACTACTCCATCCTAAAGTTTCAATAATTGGAATATTATCCCAACAATATACCAGATTGGATAATTGTGTCATTTATTAAAATATTGTGCCACTCGGCCTGCCAAAACACGGATGTATTTTCTTTTTTAGTACTTTTATTATAAAATAAAAACTGTATGAAATATTGGCTACTATCCATTATTCTATTATCTACTTTTGTAAAATCTGAAGTTCATTTTCACTCCCTAAATGTAACAAACGGTCTATCCCAAAATTCAGTTTTATCAATATGTCAAGACAGTATCGGTTATTTATGGTTTGGAACACAGGCAAACGGATTAAACAAATATGACGGTAAAAACTTTACTCACTTTAATTTCTTTGATGATGTGAGTAACAGCATATCATCGAATTCAATAAAAAAACTACTTGCAGACTCCAATGGTGATATTTGGATTGGGACTACGAATGGATTAGATTTTTACAATGCAGCTAAAAAAGAGTTTACAAAAGCCCTCTACTACGATAAAAGTGAAATTCTCTATTCTTTTTCAAGCTTGAATATTACATCATTAAAAAAAGATGGTTCGGGTGTTATTTGGGTTGTTGCCTCAAAAAAAGTTTTTTATAAAGATCCGGGAGAAAATATTTTCAGAGAAGGCTCAACTCTTAATCATATTCCAATAACAGATATTGAACCTATTAATAATGAACTACTGATTGCATCCGGAAACAAATTATACCATTACAATAAAATCAATCAATCAATTGTGGCATCGAATCTAATTGATGATAGGTTTCTAACTATAAATTGCCTGTTTCGTGATTCAAATGATAATATTTTCATAGGATCAAACTTTGAAGGATTTGCTTTCTATTCCAAATCTGAAGATTCTACCTATTACTTTTCTCCGGAACAGTTCAGTGAGATGAAAAGTGGAATAATAAGGACGTTTTGCGAGGACAGTAAGAACAATGTTTATATAGGCAGTTTTAATGGATTGTATTCACTTAATACAAAAACACTGAAACTGGAAACGTACTATTCTAATGAAGGCCAAATTAATAGTTTATCCCACAACTCAATCTATGATATTGTTCAGGATAATGCCAAAAACATTTGGATTGGAACATATAGTGGGGGAATTAGCGTTAAATATGCGACACAATATAATTTTATAACGTATTCCAGAAATGCGAATAACAATAAAAGTTTACAATCGAATATTATAAACACATTTTTCGAGGATGACTATGGTATTTGGCTTGGAACAGATGGTGAAGGTTTAGCTTTAATGAATGAAGAAGGCTTTCAACATTTTCGGTCCCTGGAAAATATTCCATCTTCAATTTCAAACAGGTATGTTAAAACCATACTCAAACACGATAAAGAGCACATTTGGGTTGGGGGGCATCAATCAGGTATTGATTTATTTAATCAAGAGACTCATGCCGTAAAGGGCCATTACTTCGCAGAATTACCAATATACAGCCTGGCAAGAGATAATGATAGTATCCTCTGGTTAGCCTCACCCGGAAACGGCATACTTTTATTTGACGAGAAAACTTTTAAACCTATAGCTAATGAAGATTCCCCTTACAAGAGTATATCAGCTGAGAAAACAAAAATAGCCAAATTCGTACTACACTCTGATAAGCATAATATCATGTGGATATGTACCACTACAGGTTTATATTTCTTTGATTTTCGAAGCAATCAATTTAAAAACGTTAACAACTTTGATTCATATCAAAACTCATTTGATAACATTCGACATCTATATGAGGATAAAAAGGGTAACACATGGATAGCAACCACCTATGGCTTACTTAAAATATCAAAACTCAACACCAACAATGGATATTGCCAAATAGAAGAATTCAATACAAGTAACCTACTACCTAGTAATAATATCATGGCAGTCACAGGGGATTCTTTGGATAATATATGGATCAGCACAATCAATAGCATTGTGAAAATAAATCATAAACTATCATGTACAAACACGTATGATTACAAACACAACATTCAGTCTAATGACTTTACAAAAGCTGCCGGTTTTAAATCCCGCGATGGCAGATTGTGGTTTGGAGGAAATGGCGGCTTCACCGTTTTCGATCCTACCAAAATAGCCAATAACAATTTCATACCACCATCTGCTTTAACAGAACTATATATCAATGATCAGATCATTCAACCCAATGACCAAACAAATATACTACAACAAGACATTGCATATACCTCTAAACTTATACTAAAACACTGGCAAAATAATATCAAACTAAACGTAGCTGCGTTTAATTATATTATGTCACAAAACAATCAATATAAATGGCAATTTAAAGATAAACGTCGTACTATTATTACCGGGAAAACTTCAAATATCTCCGTTAACAACCTATCTCCCGGTAAATACTCTTTGCTTGCCTATACTTCCAATAACGATAATATATGGAATCCAAATCCCTTGAGGCTAAATATTATAATCAGACCTCCTTGGTACAAAACAAACTTAGCATTTACCCTTTACCTTCTAGTATTCATCGGAATATGGATATTAGCATGGAAAATAATAAAGGGACACAACAGGATTCTGAACAAGCTTGAATTAGAAAAACTTCAAAAAAACAAAAACAAAAAAATACACGATCAAAAAGTTCAATTTTTCACCAATTTGTCGCACGAATTCCGAACTCCTTTATCACTTATTTCAGGACCTCTGGACCTGGCGATAAAAGAGGCTATATCACCTAGTGTGAAAAATCACTTGAATGTAGCAATTAGAAATACCAATTACCTGAGAGAACTATTGGATGAATTAATGGATTTCAGGAAAATAGAAGGAGGGAAACGCAAAATTAAGGTTTCAGAGATAAACATTTATGATTTTCTTAAAAGCATTACTGATCTTTCAGACAAATCACTATCCTATTACAATACACCGATTTTGTTTAATTCATCACTGAATGAGTCTGTATACTTTGATCCGGTCATCCTTAAGAAGATTGTATTAAACCTTCTGTACAACGCTTTTAAATACAATAAAGACAAGCAAAAGATTAATATCAATCTAACAGAAAACCATATAAAATCTAACAACACTAATATTTTTACATTTGGAAATGCGATAAGCAAAAATGAAAAATACATTGTAATTTCAATAAAAGACAATGGCATAGGCATATCACCTGAAGATTTCCCTTTCATATTTGATGATTTCTTTCAAGTTTCTGATTCGAGTCAAGATCATTCGGGATATGGCCTTGGTCTTTCTTTTGTTAAAAAACTAATATTACTTCATAAAGGGGAATTATATGCAGAAAGCACCGTTGGGAAAGGAAGTGTTTTTTCTATTAAAATACCGGTTGGAATAGATGACTATAATGAGACGGAACGCTTAAATAGCAAATACGAACTCACTTCAGAAATACCATTTGAAAGAAAAGAGAATATTCCTCTTCAAAAATCAAATTCTAAAAAAGAACACACAGTTTTGCTGGTTGAAGATAATGAGGAACTTCAGGCTTGGATGAATTTATTCTTAAGTCAAAAATACAAATGCATTGTTGCTTCAAATGGACAAGAAGGGATAAACATAGCATTAAAAAGAAACCCGGATTTAATTATCTCTGATGTAATGATGCCGGTTGTTGATGGATATGAATTGTGTCAAACATTGAAAACCAATCTAAAAACAAGCCATATACCCATACTTTTATTAACTGCTAAAAAATCACGTGAGGCTAAGAAAGATGGTATCAATTCCGGAGCCGATGCATACATAAGTAAACCTTTTGATTCAGAAATATTACTTGCACAAATTGATAATTTCTTAAGTCTCAGAGCAAAAATCATTGAACGATACAATAACAACACCGAAGATAATAATCAATCGTTTATAGATAGTCTATCTGTATTGGACAGAAAGCTATTCGATTCCATTCACTCATTTATAAATGATAATTTAAGTAATCCAAACATAAACGTTGATGATATGGCAAATAAATTATTTATGAGCCGTTCTAGTTTATATCGAAAAATAAAATCCCTAACCAATTCAACTCCCAATGAATTCATAAAAGACTTTCGCCTAAAAAAAGCACAGGAATTGATTAATGAAAAAAAGATGACGGTAAATGAAATCTCTGAAGCAGTGGGCTTTCAAGATGTTTACTATTTTAAAAAGTGCTTTGCTGTGAAATTTGGGATTAAACCAGAATGAAATACTAACAAGAAACTATCAATACACATTATATAAGAGAATCATAGTGCAACCGATAACCAAGTCAAATTTCTGTATCAATAGCCCCAGGTATTTATTCTTTCTTTTAAACTTATCAATTAAAGCTTCTGGACCTGCCAGATACTGTTCCTTTTTGATAGAAATAACCAAATCAGCAATGTCATCACCTTCATTTAAGTCGGTATTCTCCAGAACGGTATTTACTTGAACATGAAAGCAAGCACTTTCTGCTATCTTGATCCATTTCATAAAAGCTTTTCCTTTATCCGGAAATAAAGTGACCTGGTAACCTTTGAGCGTATTTAGCTTTTGCACATTTAACATTTAATGTGTTAAGTTTTCTTTTTAAAGGCCACATTGAACTCGCCAGAACTAATCCTCATACCCTATATGAGAGCTGGATGCTGGCTCGTTTCAACAGAGCCAACAGCTATCCAATTGTATTGTGGATAATACAATGCTCCCAATATGGCATTCTTTTCACCTTCGGCAATGGCCACAGGTATTGTCTTATCAATAAGCAGGTGAGCGCCAAAGAATACTTGTTTTAAATTGAAGTCCTTTTGCTTAGTAATATGATGCACCCAGTTGATATATCCAACCCGCTTTAGAGTTTTTGAATTATATAGCATTACCTTACCGGTTCGAACTTGTCCAATCCTAGATTACTATACAAATTATAATAGGTGTACTGGACACCTGTAGCAAGATAGAAATCAAAATCTGTGGGAAGAATGGATTTTATTTATGATTAAGGGCATTGAGGTTACATCGCGAGAAACAATTGAATTAATAATTAAAATAAAAGAACTCATGCTTGACTATAAACATCGATTGAGAGATAATTATAAATTTTATAGTCAGGATTTACTCAACAATCTTTTTAAACACCCTTATACTAAAATAGAATATGTTGTAAATGACTTAGGGGTATCAAGATTGACGGCAGCAAATTATCTTAACAAATTAGCAGAAGATAATATGCTTAAAAAAGAAAAATTAGGGACTGGTAATTATTATATCAACGAACAACTTTTTGAACTATTGACGAATAGATAACAATTACAGACAACAATTTAACAAGTGATGTCTCTTCAAATTCGGATTATCTTCTAAATACAAAAGATTAACTTTAACCCGCAATATGCGTTAGAAAACCTATTACGTAATGAAACTACTGCCAATCAAGGCGTAAACTAACTTGTTTCAACTCACCATAGCGGTGCTATGAGTCGTCTCAACAAATCCTTGATTTGTTTGCACTTTCATTCCTCATAACGATGTTCTAACACATAATCCGGGTTTAAATGACCATCAACGACAAAAGGCCATCTCAACATAATTAAGATAACCTTTTACAAAAATACGATTACCATTGTAAAAATGGCACTACAGCATCTGCACAACTATTTTTTTTGATACACTCTTACATAATCCACCTCATATTTACGAGGAAATGTTGTATTTGTTGGATCTCCTCCATTACTTCCCAGAGCAAGATTAAGTAGTATGTATTGTGGTTGATGAAAAGGGTTGGTGCCATCAGCGTTAATCGTTTTTGAAAGATCAATTTCATTCAAGAGAACATCATCCAAATACAATCTGATATAATCTTTGGTCCAATCCATCTTCCAAACATGAAACTTGTCTACCCAGTCATGTTCTTTTGCAATAAAATTTTTAAACGGTATTTTTTCTGAATCCCAAACGGGCTTCATATTCTCTCCTGCCCAACATGCATTGGCCAATATCTTCGCTTCTCCTTCAAATCGATAATACTCCAATTGATCCACCTCTCCGTTCGATGGCCATCGATTCTCTACTCCAAGTGTCCAAATAGCCGGCCACATACCCATGCTTGTATCAATCCGGGCACGAACCTCCATAATTCCATATTGAAAACTAAATTTATCCTTGGTTTTTATGCAAGAAGATGTATACTCTGCAAACTCCCAATTATGACGCCAATTTTTACTGTCCTTTTTATAATTGGTATTTTTAACCTGTTCACGCCTTCCTTCTATAACCAATGCACCTTCTTTGATATTGGCATTATCCGATTGATACCATTGTAATTCGTGATTACGCACAAAACCATTTTCGTACGACCAATACTCAGGATTTGGCTTACCAACAGTATTAAACTCATCTGACCAAAGCAACTTATAACCTTCCGGTACTTTGGGTTCTAAATTATCAACTTTGTATTCACTAATTACTTTATATCTGTTTGGATTTTCCTTCGTGTACTGCTTATCCTGCATCAAGCCTAAAAAGACAGGATCCATTAACTCCGATTCCCACTTTTGATATGCAGACTTCATCTCTGCATAATGATTCCTATCGTTTAACTTAAGTACTTTCTCTTCACTAATATCCTTTTTCAGATTATAAACCTCATCAACATCACTTTGATACTTAACAAGTTTATGATCGCCTCCTCTCATAGCATAATCACCACCATCATACTTTCTCCAAAATAATTGCTGATGTGGCTTACCTGAATTTTCCCCGGTTAAATAAGGAACCAGGTTTACTCCGTCTAAATTGTTTTTAGGTGTTGCTCCGGCATACTCAACAGCTGTGGCAAAAATATCCAATGATATCACCGGATTCTCAAAAACCTGTCCTGCAGGAATACGCCCAGGCCATTGCATTGCAAAAGGCACATGAATACCGCCTTCATACAAACTACTTTTCCCATCACGAAGAGGTCCATTATCTGATGCATTATGCTTTTCCGGACCACCATTATCTGAAAGGAAAAACACAATGGTGTTATCATCAATTTCCAGTTCTTCCAACTTATCTAACACCAAACCTACTCCATCATCTACAGAACTAACCATAGCTGCATATGTTCTTCGCTTTTTATCTTCGATATGCTTAAAACGACTTAAATACTTTTCTGTAGCCTGAAGCGGACCATGAGGTGCATTGTAAGCCAAATAAATAAAAAATGGATTATCGGCTTCTTTTTCAATAAAAGAAACAGCTTCACGCGAAAGTGCATCGGTTAAATATTCCTTCTCATCAACACGACCATTATCTTTCATCAGCCTGGTTCTATAACCATCGAATTGTTTTCTCACCTCAGACAAGTCTCTTAGAGTCCATTGCTCAGGAAAATACTGGTGACCACCACTTAAAAATCCAAAAAACTCATCAAAGCCCCTTTTTAATGGATATTGACTTTTATGTGCACCCAAATGCCATTTACCCAAAGCCAGACTTGTATAGTCTGAGCGTTTAAGAACCGTCGCTAAAGTTTCCTCAGTTGATGGCAATCCCATTGCTGTATCATTGGGGGCCAACAAAGGATTTCTGCCAAAACCAAAACGATCCTGATATCGTCCGGTCATAATACCAGCCCGACTTGGTCCGCAAACTGAATAAGTCACATAACCATTGGTAAAACGCACACCTCCATTGGCAATACGATCAATGTTAGGAGTTGGAATATCCTTACACCCGTTAAATCCTACGTCCATATAACCCTGATCATCCGTTAAAATCAGGATTACATTTGGTTTATCAGAACGCTTGATATCCTGAGCAATACCTGCTTGAGTACAAAGCAAAAGTATCATGACTATTAGCAATGTACATCTTGTAAAAATTTTCATCTTCTAAAGCTTTTATGTTGTAATTTACTTATCAAATACCGATAAATCCCACTCATCGTACCACCTTATCACAGGCCTGTCATTTTCAAACTCAATGGGCAACCAAATATAACGGCCATCAATTGCATTTTTAGGAGTCCACCTGTCGCCCATATATATATAAGCATCCTTTTTGCCTTGAATAGGAAGTATATAAGTACTTTGTGAGCGAAATGTTGTTTTCATTTCATCATCACTACCCATACATGGATTACCTAATTCATTCCATGGACCTAAGGGATGGTCAGCCACGGCAGAACGACCCGGATTTGGTTTCCATCCGGTACAACCCGAACTGATCATATAGTACTTATCACCTTTTTTAACAACTGCAGGAGCTTCATTTGCTTTTCCCGGTAAAACTCTCGAATACTTTCCTGTAAAATATGTATACTCCTCATTCAACTCAGAAACATGTAACGTTTGGTTTTCTTCTGCTGAATGAATATGATAAGCTACACCATCCTCATCCACAAAAAGTGTCATATCACGTGCCATCTGACCTTTATCAAAATCTCTTCGTAAGAAATATCCCTCAGCAACAGCCGTTTTCCATTCCGGACCCCATTTTTTTATGGCATCCATATCTACCTCTTTTGTTTTTAAGGAATCAGGATAATTAATTGGCCAAACACCTTTATTAGGGTTATAGCTATTGATATAAGTATACGGCCCGGTGGCATTATCGCTTACTGCCACCCCTGTCATTGCGGCCTTATAACCCATACCTTTTAATTCGTGATGAAACCACATCACAAATTTTTTGGTTTTCTTATTATAGATGACCTTAGGACGCTCAACAATACAACCTTTCACCATTAAAGAAGTAGTATCATCAGTCATACTTAGTGCAATACCTTCGTCTTTCCAGTTATACAAATCTTTGGATGAATAGCAATGAACACCCACGTGCGCTTTATTTCCTGCTTTTCCTTCTACCTTATGTTCTCCAAACCAATAATAGCTGCCATCATAAAACAGCATACCACCGCCATGAGCATTAATATGAACACCATTATTATCGGCCCAAATTTCACCAGGCCTAATGCTTTTATTCTCAGGCTTGCATCCGAATACAATCAAAGATAAAAGAACTACTATTAACTGATTTGTTTTCATTGTTATGTGATTTATATAAGTATAATAAATTAAACTACTGGTGAGTGACATCTGCCACTAAACATTTATTTCTTATAAGTATAAACCTATATAAGCACCCCAATATGGGATGTTTAAAATTCTTACAGATAATACTTTCTAATTACTTTACAGGTTGAATTATGTATGTAAATTGATAATCTTCGTTTATAATACGATATTCCTTACGTGGAAATGCATCCATCAACCAACTTGTTGTTCCTCCGATTCCCATCTGTTTTAGATCCACATTCAGATATATTTCTGGTTGAGCAACCAATTCAAATGAGTAATCACTTTGCTGAATTTCATCCTTACTATAATGCGCTGCTCCAAAACCAACTATAGGATTACCTAAAATTTTAATTCCTTTACCTGAATTATTCGTTAATGTAAACCAACGCGTTCCTGATTTGTATCCATTTTCCTGTGGCTTAGAATATTCTACCCAAGCTTCTTCCACAGTTGAAGAATAAATGCCTACTTTTTCAATATTACGATCTTCATAGGTTGGATTCATTCCAGGACCATACCATTCCATTTGATCAAAACCAGGTGCAATCACTAACTCTGTACCTTTACGAGGCATCATTGACAATACCATTTCACCCGCCTTATAAACACAGTTAATTTCAACTTCTCCATTACCCTTAACTACATAGTTCTGTATATACTCAGCATCTATTAGAGGCAGCTTGCCTTTAGCCGTAAGTACAATATTATCACCTGCCGTTTCCACCACAAAATCATCAGTAATCCACGTTCCTGCATTTTCCCAAATTCCCAATTGAGGCAATTTACGTTTACCACTTTTTACAGCTCCACGGTCATTATCTGTAGGTACTCTCCAAAAATCGGGCTGAGGTCCTTTTTTAATCACGAGATCATCGCCAAGGAAATATTTCTCCAGCCTACCGCTGATCTTATCAAAAAGAATAGAAAAATCTTCACCCCAAACGAATACAACACGTCCGTCCTCACGCCAATGTGGTACGGCATTTTGTACTTTCTTTTGGTTTCCTAACAGGTTAATTTGAGGAACCGGCAATTGAAACTGATCCCAGGCCAGCTCGTGACCTTTGGAGGCAAAAAATGTATCCTTAACTAGCTTAAAACTAAATGTCACAAAATACTCACTTCCTGATAGTGGCTTATAATCACCCAGATCAATTTGAATTTCTTTGCTCTGTCTGGCTTTTATATCTAAATCATCCAATGCCCCGGTTTTCACCACATAACCATTTTCAATCAGTTCCCAGCTACCTTCAACCCACTGGTTGGCATTAGAAAAATCGTACCAGTTAGTAATTTTAAACTGAAGTTTAGCCAAATCAATCGCTTCAACATGAATGTTACGATAAAAATACTTTACAGTATTTAATCCCGGATGCGGAGTCCAATCTGAGGCAAGTAAACCATTCATACAAAAATTACCATCATGATGAAGGCCACGAGGATCTTCCCACCATCCGCCATAAGCGTAAAATTCTTTTTCTTTTGATGTTGATAAGTATTTATCCGGAACCGGCTGAGTAATTCCCTGATCCATCCAATCCCAAACAAAACCACCCTGAAAATTATTATCTGCATAAACAAGGTCCCAGTACTCCTTAAGGTTACCGTTACTATTTCCCATGGCATGAGTATACTCACACAATAAAAAAGGCATATCTGATCTCTCCCTGATTACCTTAGCACATTCCTCAGGTCTGTCATACATACGGGAATAAATATCAGCATAATTACGGCCACCCTTACGGGTTGTGCCTTCGTAAAGATAAGGTCGTGAAGAATCTGTTTTACTTACCCACTCATAACAAGATAAAGCATTTTGTCCATCACCACTCTCGTTACCCATAGACCAAATAATAACTGATGGATGGTTACGATCGCGATAAACCATACGTTGCACACGATCAAGGTAAGCATGCTCCCACTCTGGAGAACACGTTAATCTATTGTCGCCTTTATTACCAAAGCCATGCGTTTCAATATTACCTTCATCAACCAAATAAATACCGTACTTATCGCAAAGCTGATACCACTCAGGCGTATTTGGATAGTGGCATGTTCTGACAGCATTAATATTATTCTGCTTCATCATGATGATATCCTTCATCATATCATCAGTGGTTACATAATGACCTCTTTCAGGATGATGTTCATGACGATTGGTACCTTTAAATAAAACAGGCACTCCATTTACCAAAATATTACCATCTTTGATTTCTACTTTCCTGAAACCCACTTTTTGCGGGATAAGCTCTAGCACTTTACCTTCTTTATCTTTTAAAGATAATAATGCATCATAAAGCTCCGGTGTTTCGGCACTCCATGTTTTTATTTTATCAACAGTGTGTTCCTGAGTGCTAAATTGTACCAAACCTTTATTAGTTTTTACAGGGATATCTGCCGAAAGCAAAGAATTTCCTTTTTTATCTTTAAGCTCATAAGCCAGGGTAACTGCACCCTTAGCCTTTGATACAATTTCTCCTTCGATTTTAAAAACACCCTGGGTAAAATTATTCTTTAAGGATGAAGTAATATTGAAATCACGAATATGTGTTTTAGGTGTTGACCACAAATATACATCTCTGTAAATTCCACTTAAACGCCAGAAATCCTGATCTTCAAGATATGATCCGTCACTCCATCGATATACCTCAACAGCCAACTGATTTTCTCCGGACTTAAGATATTTGGTAATATTAAATTCTCCAGGAGTACGACTTCCCTGACTATAACCCACTTTTTTACCATTCACCCATAAGTAAAAAGCAGACTGAACACCGTCAAAGTTGACATACACTTCCCTGTTATCCCACTCAGATGGAATTGTAAAGGTACAGCGATATGATCCTACCGGATTCCACTCCTTTGGAGCTTCCAGGTTTTCTTTTTCAAAAGGATATACCGTATTGGTATAAATAGGAATCCCGTGCCCTTCCATTTCCCAGTTAGAAGGAACAGGTATTTCCTTCCAGTTTTCAGCATCATATGAAAGTTTATAAAAATCTACAGGACGACTAGCCGGATTTTTTGACAAGTTAAATTTCCATATCCCATTTAAGCTTTTAAAGTTATTGGATGCTTCCTTTTTAAATGTAACCGCATTTTTAGTTGAATTATATACCATCATTGTGGCATGTGGCTTTTCGCGGTTGATTTCTAAAATCTTAACATTATCCCAGGCAGGCTTGCCTTTGCCGTATACTATGCTTACGCATAACATGAATACATATACGAATAGTAACTTCTTCATTCGAACATAATTTGATATTAATTTCTTCTATTATTTCTTAGGTACAAGATTTAAAAAAAATCAACCGGGTACTTCTTCCCAAATCTTCAAAATTGGGTTAAAAAATAGTCATCAACTGTTTCATGAGAATGTCACAAAAGGTATGTTTACATATCACATAAAAACATACCTTTCTAATTATCAATAGCTTTAAAAATCAACTCTCATATAAATCACTGCATACTATTCTCGAAACGTTTTTATTCTATCGAGTTAAAACAACCTTTTTGCTTATAAAATATTTGTCTTCCTGTATGCTTATCAGATAAATTCCATTTCTAATAGCAGAATCAATTTTTAAGTTAATTTTATTTGTTCCCTCATAAATATAAAAAGGCTCTGTTTGAAGCACTTTTCCCTGAAGATCAGTTAGCAATACAGAAATTTGACCATACTTAACTGCATCAATAGTGATAGAAGCATTACTTTTTAACGGATTTGGATATACCGACATGCTAGTCGCATCTACCATTTCAAAATCCTCAACACCGACATGCTCCAGGGCAATGCCATTGTAGGCTCCTATATGCGGAACAGAATTGGATATATCAACCGGATTGCCATATAAATCCTCATCCGGATATAACTTAACATCCTTAAAGATTCCTTTCCCGGCCATTGGAAATTTAGGTTCAGGGAAAGACTTGCCTGCATCCAAGGCCATACTTTGTTCTTCGAGCTTATATGCATCAATATTTAAAGCACCGGGTTTAACAAAGTCTGGATATCCAAATACAGGAGATTCATCATAATCCGAAAATGCTGTTGTTACATTACCATAAAAGAGATTGTTTGACATATATAATGCACTCCCTTCTTCAATGTCCACGAGCACTTGCTGACCAATGGTTGCATCTCCTTTGGCGTAAAAAATATTGTTATATATAAAGGTATTTTTCCCATGTATAGAAATATCCGGAGTGATACTGGCATCTACATAAATGGTGTTATTGTATACATAGTTGCTATCTGACAATGTTTTATCCATAGACCAATCAGATACCCAGATTGAATTACCTTTTTTATCTCTAAACCCATCGTTAACGCTTACATTAAACCTATAGGTTGAGTTAACATTATCTCCTAATATTTCGGCAAAACCTCCTTCACTATCTTCACTATAATTGTACTGCAAAATAACATCCCTGTTTCCAAAATCGATGTGCTGACCATAAGAATCACCATCACCTCTTATATGATACGATTTGTTGTATTGAGAAATAATGTTTCGTGTACTCCAAAACCATGCACCACTTCCTCTGGCTGTCATTCTTGGGTCAATATTTGAACCTGTATATTCAAAAATATTGTTTTCAACTAAACCATTATATACACGCCCAGGCATAATACCAGTACCTCCAATATGGTAAAAATGATTGTTGCGGAAAATAAAGTTCATGTTGCGGTTAATGGAGTCATTACCTACACCGGCAGCTCCACCTTCATGCGTTACATGCATACCAAAACGTGTAATCCTTGTTAAATAACAATCTTCAATAATGACATCTTGTATATTGCGTTCCTTTCCTAAAGTATTATTCTTAGTTGTTCTAAATCCAATACCTGCAACTTTTATATTATTAAACTCTGTATTTTCAGTTGTAATGGCAAAAACATCACGAATGGTTAAATCATGAAAACGATAATAATCTAATGTGTCTGCTCCATTATTTAAAACATAAATACCATAAGCTAATTCGTCTGCAACACCATCACGCGAGCTTAATCGATCATTCGTAATCTCTAAATTTGCTATCTCAATATATTCCTGATTATTTACCAATATAGCGGCTAAATGAGCCCCTCCACTTACATTTCCTCCATCAATGACAGGTTTATTGCCATCGCCATAGCTGCCAAAATATAGTACTTTACCTTTAGTGCCTGAACTTGGTACTTTTAACTGACCAACAAAGGTATCTCCTGCCTTAAAAAACACAGAATCTCCAGGATTAAACCATTGATTGTTTACTCTATCCAGGCTTTGCCATGGTTCATCTTCACTTTGTCCGGAATTACTGTTATTACCTGAAGCACTTATATAATAATTGATTGGATCAACGGGCAATGCTCCAGAGCTGATAAGCACCAGCTTATCAATAAAGGGAGCTGCTGTATTGTTATTCACAAAAAGTTCAATCGTGTTATCTCCTTCTGCCAATATTAAAGGAACTTCAACAACTCCGGGAGCACCCTGATAACACCAGTTTGAAGCAGACACATCAGTAACGGACGACAATTGACTATTTATAAATACCTCCAACTTTTGGGCTGTAGCATTAAAGTAATTAATCACTAATGTATATTCTCCACTAACAGGTATATTAACGGGCGTAAATCGAATGCCATTGCCGTTAACATCTCCCAACTGTACAAAACCTTCACCCGAAGCATTTGAGCAGCCTGACTTAAATGTGGCATCACCTAGAAGAACTCCTGATTCAGCTTCGCTATACCATACTTGTGTTTGAGCTTGAATACCATAAAAACAGCCGACAAGCAGCCAACAGGTCATTACACATATTTTACTGATCATTCTTTTATGAATTTTAATTTATAGTTACTTGCTATTTCCAGTACATACAATCCATTTCTAATTGCACTTAAATCAATACTTCCATCAGTTAGTCCTTGATATTCCTTTGATCCATTTATAGAATAAATCGTAAACTCCTTGAATCCCTTTACTCCCTTAATATATAAATGATTGGTACATGGATTAGGATACACTGAATAATTTGGCTGCTCATTTTTATAGTATGAAAAAATATCTGTAGTCACAGGTGTAAATATAGCAACACGGTCGAGCAAGGGAGAACTTAGGCCTTGCACCGGTTTTAACTCAATGCTATTTACACCAGCATTTAATGAAATTTCAATAATTGTTTCAGAAGAAGGACCCTGATAACAGAATTTGGCTTCAGGAAAGATTACCTGATCCATAAAGATATTATTTACAAACAACTGAAGAGTAACCTGAGCAGAATTAAAATGTTTTATTCTTAACTGATAACTACCTGCTGATTCAATATTTATATTATTAAACAGCAAACTATTTGAAGCATCCGTACTTAGTTTTACAAAAGCATTACCTGAAGCATTATCACATCCGGTTCTTACTTCAGCTGCTCCGGATAACTCACCATCTTCGGCTTCCATACTCCATACTTCCTCGGGTTTAGTTAACTTTCCGTAGGCAATCATAATATTTTCACAGTCAGCCATATCTGTTACTCCCTCGCTGCATTGTGTATTTGAGACGGTATTTGCTATCCAGGCAGGAAGCTTCAAGTCTTTTTCCCAATCCTCAAAATGAAGCATTAAATCAGCGGCAACTTCATCATCTAATGAAGTATAAAGGTTATTTGTTTCTCTGATATCCAGGTTTAAATCATACAATAATGTGTCATTATCAAAGTCATCGGGACCATTATAATTAATGATTAGTTTTTTGTTATCACTTTGAACCACAGACCACACTAAGAACTTTCTCCAATACAAATAGTCATGGGCTATTAAACCAGTATTGTTTGTGAATGGAACTAAGTCAACACCATCAAATTCCCTGTCTGTTGGCAATGTTCCTCCCGCTGCATTGATAATCGTTGGTAAAATATCCAGCGAAATAACCTGCTTATCATATACTGCTCCTGCCGGCACATGACCAGGCCATACGCAAAAAAACGGGACTCTTAATCCTCCTTCATATTGAGATGATTTACCTCCTCTTAACTCACCATTATCTGTAACTACCTGAGGCGACTTACCTCCATTATCATTTATAAAAAAGATGAGCGTATTGTCATATACCCCTAAAGTCTTCAAATTATCAATAAGATTACCAACATTGTAATCAAGGCTATATGTCATAGCTGCATAATTCTGTCGTTTATCTGAACACGGAGCACCATCAAAACCAATACAGTTATCAGTAAAATAATCGAAATCCTCAGTTTTTGATTCATAAGGGCCATGAACAGCCGTATAAGACAAGTAGGTGAAAAATGGTTTATCGGCATTTACCTGTTGTGTCATCCAGTTAATAGCATCTTCAGTTAACACATCAGTCATATAGCCATCCGCCATATCATCCACCTCAAAATTGCGCATTAATTTTTTATTAGCTGGCAAATCTGCTGTATGAAAGTATGGACGCGAACCACTTAATAATCCATAGAAATAATCAAAACCGCGGTTATTAGGATGGTGATGCGTTTCCTCTCCTAAATGCCATTTCCCGATAGCTGAAGTGCTATAACCCAAATCTTTTAAATAGTTAGCAATCGTTTTTTCATTGGGATCTAAACCTACATCGGCTAAAGTATGATCAGGTGCAGCATAATACTCCACAATATTGTATTCAAAACCAAACCTGTTTTGATAACGTCCTGTTAACAAACCTGCCCTGGAAGGTGCACAAACCGAATTGGTAACATAAGCATGTGTAAAATTGGTTCCTTCACTTCTTAACTGATCTATACGTGGAGTTTCCATCACTGTGGATCCTTGAAACCCCCAATCCGCATATCCTGCATCATCAACAACTATAACTATAACATTTGGATTTTGTGCCGATAAACTCTGCATACTAAACAGTAAGACTAAAGCAAGCCATAAGTTTTTAAGGTTTATCCTGTAATTCATTGTAGTAATTTTTATTTCATGGATAAGATTAATAAGCAATATTTAAGAAAGACTGACTGCACTTTTGCAGACTATAGAACTGATATAGTTTAACTTTGAAAGAGTAGAATATTCTGTTTGGTTCTTATTTTTAATAATCCTGATCATCTGCCCGTTTAAGACAGACAACCAGAATAACAGTTGTTTTTATTTTAGTTCAATGGCTCCCATATCCGGCAAGCCTTTTATTTTGGTGTCCAGGATATCTCTCCTGACTTTAAGGCCGTTAATAAGACCTATAGAATCACCGGGAAGCATTTCAATTTCGATTCCTTTATTTTTGATTAATTCAGCATTTAACGGCAGGTAGTCTTGTAAGCTGCTACCTCCGGCATTAACAAACCGGGCATTACCAATGATAGGTTGTTCATCTTGTATTAATACTTCTTTGGGCCAGTTACTCTTGTTTAAGTATAAATTGTTTTTAAACACAATATTTTTAACTCTTGAAGCACCTTTTTTTTGGGGATTATACTGATCTCCTAATACTGCTTTACAGTCTCCTTCTATATGAAAAATATTATTGGCAATTAATACTCCGGACGAAGCATTGTTAACAGCTATTTTTGCAACAATCCCTTTGTTTACATACATGGTATTGTTATAAAAGTAGCTATTAAAAGGACCGCTTCTTTTTTTATTGCCCTGGTAGCCACTTAGCCAAAATATTTTTCCTTCCTGAAAAGCACCATCTTTACCTTTAACTCTATGACCATCATTAACGCTTACATTATATCGGTAGGCACAGTTGTAATTATTTCCTAATATTTCACAAAAGCCACCGGCATTATAGGCACTTAAATTATACTGTACAATAATATTATTGCAATTATAATCGATATGGCAGCCGGCAGAATCTCCAGGCCCATTGGCGTTTTTAAATGAATTATGCTCTATGATTACATCCGATGTTCCCCATGTCCAAAGACCACTTCCCCGGCCCCATTTGCGCGAATCGTTATTGCTACCTGAGTGGTTAACCCTGTTTCCTTTTACATGCCCAGTATGAACGCCTGACATTTGAATACCAGGGCCTCCTGTTTCGATCACATCATTATTAAAAACCTGAATATTATGAATACTCTTACCTTTTCCTGTAAACTTAAGACCAGTATGCGCTACATTTTTTATGGTACAGTCTTTAACTGTTAGATCCTTTAAAACAGCATCCTCTGTAGCATTAATAAAACGGATTCCCCATCCATAGTTTTGTTTTCCATTGGCTGTTTTTACTTCACCGGCACCTCTTGAAAAACCTTCCTTCTCAAAAAACACATCTCGTACCGTTAAATTCTGAAGTAAGATATTTTTATATTCTCCGGCTTTCGAGGTAGTAACCAAAACGCCACAACACATGTAATTTTTTAATTTCACATCTGTTTTAAACCCGCCTCCTTTAGCTGTTATTTCAATATCTTTTATAAGGATATTGCTACAATTAATAATTAGAATTCCATTTAAAAATCCATTGGCTTCAATAAGTGGTTTTTCTTTTGCAGAGTTATTGTGTGAATAACTGGAAACCACAATGGGTTTATTTTTAGTTCCTGCCTGATTTTGTAATTCGAGCGTTCCTTTAAATACACACCCTCTGGCAAGTAATATTTGGTCACCCGGATTTAATTTAAGCGTATTTACCTTACTTAAACTAGCAAATGGCGCAGACATATGTGTACCATTATTGCTATCATCACCACTCTCAGAATTCACATAGTATTTTGTTGCCCCTAAATGGAAACCCAACCACAAAACAATACTTAATACAAATATTTTTTTCATACCCTTTATGCTTTATTCAACCATTTGCCGGTTGAAATTTATGATTGAAGATTATTCATACATCCCCAATCATGACTATATTTTTATTTCTTAATAAACTTTACAAGCTCCTTATCTACTCTAATCATATATAACCCCTTTGGCAGTTTGGATACATTTATTTGATTTTGATTGTTAATCTGCATAACAAGAAAACCTTTAGAATTATAGATATGGATATTGCTTTGCATATTATCACAATTAATGTATAATATATCTTCAACCGGATTTGGATAAACCTCCAAACCAACCTGTTTCATTTCTGTTTTATCTGAAGTAGGTAAAGAGATTTCTAAATTACTTTCGGATTTAAGCGTTAATTCAGGTATTGAAGGTGTAGATGCCTGATTTGCATATACACTACCCACTTCAGTAATATTTCCATTTACATCATAAAAATCAGCCACGTCAGAATCAGGTTGATACCATGCGTATCGTTCAATGTAATCAAGGCTTTCTAAATATGGTAAAGCCAACTCCATAAATGCTTTGTTTACTGCATTTGTTCTGTTTGGATTGGCATTAAACTCTGTGATCCAAATAGGCAAATTATACAAATCGTATACCTTTTGCAGATGATTTTTAAATCTGTTAAACACCTTTTGAGGATCAGCGTTGGGCGAATTGGCCGGACTACTGCTCCAGTCGTACCAGTGAATTCCAATAACATCTATCCTGATATCTTGTGCTGTTGCTTTATCGTAAAAATCTTTAAGCCATCCGAAAGGCGCATTTTCACGACATGAAGGAGACACCAAACGCAAACCTGTTTTCATAAGATTTTCGTAGGTTGCCACTGCCACATCAGTATTGCAAAGATCACCCCACTGCCCTGACTGGTCGTTACAATTATCTGATTCATTGAATGCTAAAACATGTGTTGCCTTATACTTACCCTTGTACAAATCCACATCTGCCTGATCATTGGCTGCATTTTTACCCCACGCCATTGGGGCATACTCTCTGTTTAAATATGAGGTTCCTGAATTACCCCACAGGTAATACCATGTAGTTCCCAGTCCTTCAATATCGCCACCTGTACCTTTTTTAGATACCCAGTTCCATGGAATCACCCTAATGAAGGAAATATTATTCTGAAGTTCTACAGGCAATTCGTTAATGACTAAATCTTCTTCTGAAGCAATATAAACCTTACTATTACCCGTACCATCATCATTTATTGCCAGCGTAGCCATATAGCCTTTTGCCAGTTGAAATGATTGTATTTGGTTGTTCATTGAATTCGGAAGCTGAGTTCCGCTATGAATTTGATCAATTGTTAGCTGTGCCGAATTACCTTGAAGGTTGGTTTGATCATAAACGGTAACAGGTTTAACTAATTCGTCCTGAGCTCTGACGATAGTTCCTTGCGAATAATAATTATCCAGACGGATATTGGCCGGATAATTAGCAGCAACCTGACTAACCTTTATTTGGGATAGATAATTTGTATTAAAAATATCTGGTAAAACATTGCTTGTTTTTAACCATGCCATACCCGATATAATATTTATCTGACAATTATTGGTTAAAGGATTTTCTGCACTTAAAGTAAGATATGCTTTTTCACCAATTGTTACACTTCCACTGCCAATTGCTTCTGATGATAAGGTGCTATTTATAATAGTTAAATTTCCGGTTCCCAAAAACATCTCCCCCAAAGCATTAATTACTTCCACCTCATCTGATATTGTAAGATTTGCATTAATGGCCTGAGAAGGATCTATTGAGCCTTCAGATGGCCCGCTTTGCGTACCTTGAATGGTCCAGTTACCCTCATCAAAAAAATCGCTATTCTCTGCTTTTCCGCTCCATATATACTCCTGGCTAAAAACATTAGCTCCAAAACAAAGTAATACTCCGATAAATATTGCTACTCTCCCCATTTTAATATTTTAACAGATGCCCATACACAAAAAAGCAGCACATCTCAAAAAAGGGATATGCTGCTCCTTTTTATGAATTTCCAATTATTTTACAACCACTTTAGATATTGTATTCTCACCACTTACAGCTTTTACTTTCACCATATAAACTCCAGGTGCAGCATTATCTAACTCAACTGAAACCTCATTTTGTGCAAGGCCTTCAATCTTTTTTACTAGCTGACCACTTGTATTATAAACATCAACACTTGCTATAGCAGCTGATCCTGTAACTTTAAATGATCCTTTTGACGGATTAGGAGCAACAACAACCTGATTAGCTTCGGTATCGCCGATAGAAGTTGGAGCGTCCTCTACTAATTTCATATCATCAACATACATTGCAAATCCACTAGGCCACAAATAAGTAGTAAGAACTACATCCTGAGTTGTAGAAGGTGTAAATGTTATTGATTTGGTTGCCCAGGTTGTATTAGTTCCTTCTGCCTTTAATGTTGCTCCATCGACCACTACTTGTATAAAATGTTTTTTGCCATCTGCCTGCATCGTATATGCAGAGTACGTATACTGTTTACCTCCCTCAAGATTAATTGTCTTTCTTAAGTATACATTATTCGAAGCCCCTGTACTGCATTTGGCCACATTTGTTCCAGAAACTGCCGTTATACCATTTCCTGCGGCATCTGCTGCAAGACAAGTCCCTTCCCATACAACATAACCCTGAGTAGAAAGATCGGTTGGAGCTGTGTAACTATCAAAATTATCTTCCCAAATTGTTGTTTGTGCATTTACATTAAGTCCTATAATACAAGCTATTGCTAAAAAAAGTAAAGATTTTTTCATAATATAAACTTTAAATGATTAGTAACCGTTTTAAACGGAGGACCATAAAAAGGTCCTCCAATTTTATTTATTCAACTTTTAAACAAATTGCATTATCTAAATAGAAAGGAGGGAATTGAGGTGTACTTTTCCCCTTGTACCAAACTAATCGTACTGTAGTTTCCTGTGAAGCAGTAAATGTAAAGGCATTTCTGGTCCAATCATTTTCATTCGCTTCAATTGGTTCAACAAGTAATTTAGCTTTAGCACCTGTTTCCTCCTTAACCAAAAAGTTAAACTGCTTTGGCGGAGCAGACTCCCACTTACAATAAAAAGTAACTTCGTAGGTTTGACCTGGTTCTACTGTAATAACCTGAAATAGTGAACCATCGTGGTTTTCAATTTTACCCCCATATACTCCTGCAAAAGCTTCAAGACTTACGTTATTTTTAAAACCTTGCCATGGATCAAGAGCGCCGGTTTCAAATCCTCCGTTAATGATTATATTATTCTCAGGAACATCATTTGGATCTACCAGATCATCTTTTCCGGGACCAATAAGGGTATTGGGTTTAAAATTGGCATAGTATTCTCCTAACGCAGTAAAGTTTCCTTCTTCATCCCATAATGCAGAAGATACTAATGGAGGGTCCATTACTGAAGATGGGAACCAGGCATATCGATGAATATATCCTCTGTCTTCTAATTCAGGTAAGATTTCCTGCATATAGGCCAACACTTGCTCAGGTGTATATTTATGTTCTTCAACTGTACTGGCATTCCAATCACCAACAGCAAATTCCGTTATCCATACCGGACGACCATATTTAGTATGTACTGCATCTAGCTTATCAAGGAAAGCCTCAACACTCAAACCTCCATAATTATGAACACAAATAAAATCAACTCTTAATCCTTTGGTTTCAGCTTCTGCCATAAATTCAGTAAGCCATTCGTTATCTACCCCTACAACAGCAGGACTTCCCAGAGGAAGACCAACCTCTTCGAGCATTGGCCAAAGATCAACAGCCTCAGCAACGGTCATATTTGCCTGCTTTACGCCATCAGGCTCATTAAATCCTAATAAGAAATTAATTTTACCTTCATTTTTTAAATCTTTAAGCTCAGCTACCACATCTTCATCAATTCCGGACCTACCCCAAATCATTGGCACATAATCAATATTATCCGGCTCTTTGATAGTTAGTTTTGAACCCCATGAATAATGCCAATGAGATTTTGTTCTGGAAACCTTAGAAGACCAATCTGATCCTTTTAAAGATTTACCAATTCCTTTTTTACCTATTTCTGGTATTTCAGGTAATTCTGGTCCCTCAGGCTCTTCTTGCTCGTAAATCTTAAACTCATCGCCAGTATAAATACTTTCGCAACCTGTGAAAGACATTCCAGCGACAAAACAAATTCCTAAAAATGTTTTAAAATTCAATATAGTACGTTTCATCTGCTTTATTCTTTTTATTTGTCAGATGAAACTCCCTAATAAACTATTGAGAAAGTTAATCAGGTCGTTTCATACAATAATTAACTATAGAATTAACTTATTCCCAACCAGGATTTTGTCCTAATTTTGGATTCTTAAATCGCTCAACCTGTGGAATAGGGTACAAATTCATTTTGCTATCCCACACACGAGTTTCCACATCAGATTCATTGTATACATATCCTCCAAAAGGATTAAGTACAACTGTTACTCCCTTAATATCTGTTTCAGGACCGGTTTCCCAACGGCGAACATCCCAAAATCTGTGATCTTCAAAAGCTAATTCAACTCTTCTTTCATTCCTTAATTTAGCTCTAAAGTCATCCTGAGACATTCCTGCAGGGAATTCAGGCATTCCGGCTCTTAAACGAACCAAATTAACAGCCTGCAAAGCAGTCATACCATGAGGGCCTGCGGCTTCCGGACCACCATAAGCTTCATTCATAGCCTCTGCATAATTAAGTAAGACTTCTGCATACCTAAACAATACCCAATTATGACGTTTAGGGGTTAACGGAATTAGATTAACACTCTCAATCACATATTTCTTTAAATAGTAACCTGTTTTAGTAGCATTGGCTTTAG
This sequence comes from Labilibacter sediminis, assembly GCF_005877885.1. Lineage (GTDB taxonomy): Bacteria > Bacteroidota > Bacteroidia > Bacteroidales > Marinilabiliaceae > Saccharicrinis > Saccharicrinis sediminis. Next base: position 16,500 of record NZ_VCHY01000026.1, on the reverse strand, counting down.
GTGCTCCGTTTGGTCCACCATACCATACTTCTACTGTTTTTCCTTTCCATGTAGAACCATTCACAATTACGGTTTCATTTAACCTTGGATCTCTTCCTGAATATGGAAACACAGGATTGTAACCTGATGCAGGATCATCAATTGCAAGACCTGTTGAAGCCATCTCGTAGGCATTAACCAAATTTTGAGTCGGGCAGGTTCCTGTATTGCCACCCTCATAACCTATTGGAAAATTTGCAATCTCAAAATATGCACTTTCATTCTGACGCACTCCCAAAATAAGTTCATCACTAATACCATTATTAACAACATCCTTATATTCTGCTTCTAACACATAAGATGAAGAATTAATAATTTCATAAGCAGCTTCTGCTGCATCTGCCCATTTTGTAATATCACCTGTTGTATTGTGCAAGGGGCTTGCTGCATATAACTGAACACGAGCTTTAAGAGCCATAGCTGCCCCTTTTGTTACACGCCCGGTTTCACTAACTCCACCAAGGCCTTCATAGGTTACTGGTAAATATTTAGCAACTGTATCACATTCAGAAACGATAAACTTAACAACATCTTCGAAAGAAGAACGGTCAACATTATTCGCTTCACTAACTGTTAATTCTTTTGTTACGATAGGAATTGATCCATAACGACGCATCAGTTCAAAATGAAAGTAAGCTCTTAGGAATCTTGCCTCATAAGGATACATCTCGAACTGAGCCATAATATCCTTATAATCATCATTCCACTTTAACTCTTCCCACATTTTTCCCTTTATTTGCTCAAGAAACAGGTTAGCATTATAAATTCCTGAATACATACTTCCCCACTTGGTATCTACTGTTTGCAACGGGCTCCAGCTTCCATCATTAAAAAAAGTTACAGCAGATAAGCTATTTACGTGCAGCGCTTCATCAGTACCACTTGATCTCATAGCACCTCCTATAGTACTATAGTCATGAGGTAACTGAGAGTAAATTTGAGTTAAACCCCTCTTCGTTCTTGAAAATTCTTCAAAAACATCTTCCTTTAACATATACGATGATTCATCGTAATCCAAATAATCGCATCCACCTAAAAAGGCTGCAAAAACAATGGCGAATAATAGTTTAATATATTGTTTCATTTTTCAGATCCTTTTAAATTAAAAACCAATGTTTACACCCAAGTGATATGAAGCTAAAGTAGGATACACTACTCCCTTTGCCTCTGGGTCAACCATTTTGATGTTATCAATTGAGAATAAATTCATTCCGCGAGCAAATATTTTGGCATGTCCAAGTTTAATTTTACTAACTATGCTCTTAGGGAAATTATAATACACATCTACTGATCGTAGTTTTAAATAATCTGCTTTAGCTATCCAGATTGAATTGTTCTGATAATTATTTAAATCATAATCTAAAGATAATCTTGGCAGTTCAGCTCCCTCCATATTTTGAGGCACCCATCTGTTTGCAGAAAACTCAGAAATATTGTTGTTTTCAAACAAAGGAATAAAAACACTGGTTGTTCCTAAACTTAATGATTGATTGGCTACTCCCTGGAATAACGCATCTACACCAAATCCTTTAATATCAAAACCTAACTTGAAAGAATAATAAATTTCAGGAAATAAACTTGAATGGCCAATTGCAATCTGGTCATTGTTATCAATTTTACCATCATTATTTTGGTCTTTGTATTTTACATCACCAGGACGAACTTCTGAAAATGTTTGTTCAGGGCTGGCAGCAATATCAGCCTCATCCTCAAAAAATCCTATGGCCTCCAAACCAAACATTTGACCTAAAGGTTGACCAGTTCTTTTCAAATACTCTTCTGGTCTATATACCTCATTAATATTTATTACTTCACTTTTAGTGTAAGAAAAATTTCCGCCTAAATAATAATTAAAACTACCTACTTTATCTTTCCACATCAAATCGGCTTCAACACCCTGATAACTAACCTCTCCATCATTTTGATATGGTGTGTTTACTCCAATAATATCAGATATAATACCGCTGGTACTTGCAAGTATATCAGTGCTTTTGTTATAAAAAGCATCCAATGAAAGATTTAATTTACCAAACATCATCATATCAACACCTAGGTTAGATTTGATAGATTTTTCATAAGTCAAATCTGTTGTTGCCAATCTTCCTCCCCTAAGGCCTTTATTACTTTGGTAATTATTGGTAAAATAATACGTACCCCCATTCACAAATTGTTGATCATACAAGTTAGGAGGTATTAAGTCACTTCCTGTTATACCAAAAGATCCTCTCACTTTAAACAAATCAAACACCTGATTATTATCCATAAATGCTTCCTCAGACATCACCCATGCCCCTGAAACCGCAGGAAAAAAACCAAATCTATCGCCATCAGGTAAATTGCTACTTCCCGCGTATGTTAAAGTAACATCTGCAATATATTTTCCATCATAAGCATAGTGACCATATGCTGCTATATTTTGATGTAAAAAGGTATTATACTGGGTATCTCCAACATACTTATCCTGCGTGTATAATAAAGATGTATTTAAATCACTCCTTCCCCAACTTTTTTCGTAATTAAGCTTTGTTCTTAAAGTTCCTCTACGCCATTGAGACAAACTTGTATGGCCTCCATCATATACCTCAAGGTCATTTTCCAATCCATAAAACGTTGAAATGGTATCGGTAATCATCCCGGTTTGTTCATCTCTTATTATATCAACACTTTCATAGGCATATGTTTTGGTTTGTCCCTCATAAAATATTGCAGAATTATCATAAGCAACAGTTGCTTCTGCAGACAAACCTTTCACAAGCTTATCCAAATCTTGTTTAATTGTTAGATCTCCCAATATTTCTCTATGAAAATCATTACGAAATCCTGTAGCAGATAATAATGCGATGGGGTTATTTCCATAAATATCAGTACCCCCCCAATTACCGTTTATCGTTTTAATTGGGTATGCTGCAGATGGTGTATGATAAATAGCGCTCATTATATTTGAAACACCAGCACCTGGATACTTTCTGTTGTTCATTGAAGCACTAATATTCACACTAACTAATGTGCTAGAAGTAATATCTGCATCCACATTAGCACGTATATTAAAACGACTATACTTTAACTCACTGTCGTAACGATCATCCAAATTAGTTTGATCAAACAGTCCTTTTTCCGTTTGATAATTTATTGAAGAAAAATACCTGATGCCTTTTCCTCCTCCTCTAAACTGTGTATTAAAATTTGTTGATGTTCCAAAATCTTTCAATGCCTCATCCATCCAATCAACATTAGGTCGAAAATATGGCTGATTTCCAGTTTTATAATCATCCAAATCCCATGGCGAATAAATAAATGGATTTCCATCTAACGCACTAGCCTCGTTAACTGCCTGAGCATAGCTATATGCATCTAACATTTTTGGAAGTCTGGTAGGCGTATTTAAACCATACTGATAAGAAGCATCAACACTAAATGTTTCGTACTCTCCTCTCTTTGTTTTAACAACAATGGCTCCATTGGCACCTCGTTGACCATATATAGCCAGTGCAGAAGCATCTTTAAGCACTGAAATACTTTCGATATCATCTACGATAATAGAAGATAATGGTCTTTCAACTCCATCAATTAATACAAGAATATTTGACGCCCCACGTATAAACATATCCGGACGACGACTCCAAGGAGCTCCTCCATTTTGAAGAACTGTTAAACCAGCCAATTGACCATACAAAGTGTTCTCTGGATTAATTACACTATTTTTAAGCTCATCAGCATAAACAGTATTAATAGCAGAGCTTACTTCCTCGATTTTTTGCTTATCTCCCAATCCTACATTTAGAAATTCATGAAATCCCTTTAGTACATATTGCTCTTTGTCTTCTTTAAGAGTATATGTTTGAGATACAAGACCTGCTTCCACACGAATAATATCGCCAGGCTTAGCACTTAAATTAAAATATCCTTTTGCATCCGAGGTAGTTTTAATATCTGAACCAACAATGCTTATTACTGCATCTTTCACTGATTTTCCTTCAGCAGAAATTATGCGCCCATTCTGTAAATCCTGCTGACCATAAACCCCTGTCAGGCATAGGCAACTAAGTACGAATAGACTTAAATATATTTTTAATATTTTCTTCATCTGTTTAAGTTTTATATTATTTGCAAATGTTGTTTACTATACAATCAGTAAACTTCACAATAAATATCTCATACTTACCATCCTGGATTTTGGATTAATCCATACTTTAAATTTACCTCATCTGGTGGCAATGCACTTAAATACCATTTAGGCGACCAATTTGATTGCCAGTACCTTGATGGCAGATTTGTTAATGTGCGCGTTAAGTTATCTGGTGTAGCAGGCTGACCATTATCTATTTTTACAAGATCTGTTCCATGTAAAGCTTTTGTAAAATCAGCCTCACGCTTCCAACGAATAAGATCAAACCAACGTACCTCCTCATATCCAAACTCTAAAGCTCTTTCTCTTAACACTGCTTCACGAAATTCCTCTTGCGATAAACCGGTTTCTAAATCACCTAAACCTACTCTTCTTCTTACTTCATTTACATAAGAATAAGCCTTAGTTGTGGGACCATTATTTGCTTCGTTTAATGCTTCCGCGGCAGTTAAGTAAACCTCTGCTAATCGTAAATAAGGCCATTGAACAACAGAATTAATGGATGTTGCAGCATTACGCTCAAGCAAGAACTTACGTAATCCATACCCGGACTTGGTTCCTTTAAAACCAGTGTTTTTACGTTCTCTTCCTCCAATCCAAAGCTCGGATGTCCTTCCCTGATAGGTATCTCCATCTACTAAAACAGTTTCATACAAACGCGGATCTCTACTTGTAAAAGGATCATTTGCATCGTAACCTGAAGCAGGATCAGTAATAGGTAGTCCATTGGCCATTCCAAACATATCTACATATTCCTGAGTTGGACATCCACAACCATAATTACCAGCACTTTGATAAAAATAATAACTTCCACTCCACCAACCCGGCGACTCAAAACGAACACGGGTAGAAATTAATACCTCTCCATTACCTCTTTTGTAATAAGCATCCTGAAAATCCTGGCGAGGATTACCGGTATTTACCAATTGGTATACACCTTTACTGTTCACATCTGCGATTAAATCTTCAGCTGCTTCAGCTGCTCTGTTCCATAGGGTAGCATCTTTTCCTCCAAACCACACTAATTCTTTAGTAGCAGCTTCCCCTTCCAAATAAGGCACGTCATCATTAAAAAGCGGACTGGCAGCAAAAAGTAATAAACGAGCTTTTAACCCTTTAGCTGAAGCTTGAGAGAACCTACCATCCCAGTTACTTAAGTCTTTAATATCCCATGGTAAATCGGCAATAGCCAAATCTATTTGCTCTATTATTTTTTCCAAAGTTACTTTTGCTGTAAGACGAACAAAGGTCATATCTTCGTCTCCATCATATGCATGGTCGACCCAAGGCAGTCCTCCAAAGTGACGATACATATCTGTATAATGTAGGGCAATAACCATTCTGGCTTCAGCTTTTAACTGATCAATGTATGCCTGTTCCGCACCCGGAATCTTGTCTGCATTTTCAACCACAATCCAGGCTTTACGAATACCTGACCAGGTTTTCTCTTTAGTAAAATGAAACTTTGTCTTACTACTTTCATTTTCTGTAAGTGCAGCATACTGACCTCCATAATAAACCTGATTAGCACCGCCCCAGGCTAAGTAACTATGATTCAAGTCGGTCAAAGCTTCCAGAATATCCATTCCCAGTTTATCTCTATTGGCATCCCAATTAATATTTAATCCATATGGTAAAGTGCCATAAGCTCCAAATAAAAACCTTTCCGCATACTCTACATTGGAGAATACAGTATCTAAGTTAGCTGTTACTGTTGGTGGTTCTTCCAGGGCAGCATCTCCAATAGCCCATTCTTCACATCCTACAATTAAGAATGCGACCACAAATAATCCGATGATATATTTTATCTTATTCATTGCTATATCTAATTAGAAGCTGGCTTTAACACCAATGTTATAAATCTTAACTAAAGGATATTTTGAATCTTTTTGTGTGTTCGATTCAGGATCGGCAATCTCTAACTTATCAAATGTTAGCAAGTTAGAACCGTTTACAAATGTTCGCAGATTTTTAATACCCAACTTATTTAATACACCTCCTTTAAAATTATATCCAAACTCAACATTCTTTAAACGTATATAAGATGCATCTTTTACCCAAAAGTCAGAATCTGCAGTATTATGATTGACTGATTTAAAGGACAATCTTGGATAAGTGGCATTTTCTGCATTTTCCGGTGTCCATCGTCCATCTGCCATATATTGCAGTAAAGATCTGTTTCCTGTACCACCAAAAGCAACTCTGTAGGTTTCACCTAATACCCTTGAAACATTAGTTGCTCCTGCCCATGACATAGAAAAGTCAAATCCTTTTATATCAAATCCACCATTTAATCCGAATATAAATTCAGGTACCCTTGCATACCCAATGGTTGTTCTATCCAATTCATCAATAACCATATCATTGTTTAGATCTTTGTACTTCATATCACCGGCACTTGGAGATTGCAATGTAGCATGATCTATAAACTCTCCAGAATCAATCTCTTCTTGCGTAAAGAAACCATCAAATACAAAACCGAACGGAGTTTTTAGTGGATGGCCGGTAAGATTCATATACTCTTCTGGTTGCTCAACTTCTCCCATCTCTAGCACTTTATTACGTGCGAATGACATATTTCCATTTAACCAATAAGAGAACTCGCCAATTTGGTCCTTCCATTTCACCTCTATCTCATAACCTCTATTCTCCATTTTACCTAAATTAACTGCTTTATAGTCTGGCGCAACTACAGCCGGGTAAAATAGTGGCTCCATTAATATATCAGATCGATCTTCCCAGAATAAGTCCGCATTAATAGCTAACCTGGAGTCTAAAAAGTAGGTATCAATACCCAAATTACGCTTATGCGCTGTTTCCCAGGTCACATTTTCGTTACCAATTTTTTCTTCATAAGCTGTTATTTGATTAAGGGGATTATCTACACCAAAATTATAACCTCCCCCATTTAAATTGAAGTTACTTAAGTAAATAAATCGATCTCTATCATACTTATCATTACCTACAATACCATAAGAACCTCTTATCTTTAAATAGTTAAGAAAACTTAACCCTTGCATAAACGGCTCCTCAGTAACTACCCAACCTAATGATCCGGCAGGGAACCAACCATATCGCCTTTCTCGATGAAAATTCTCTGATCCGTTGTAACCTACATTGAACTCAACCATGTATTTGGTATTATAATCGTATGTTACACGTCCTACTAAACCAACAACCCCCGCAGGAATCTCACTATACGACATGTATGTGCCATTAGAATTTTTAGGATAATAAGTTTTTCTCTGGTTGTAAAGCAAAAGACCTCCCAGGTGGTGAACACCAAAATCTCTCTTATAATTAAATCCAAATTCTGAATACCAGTTACGCGCTTTCGTTCTTGACTCTCCATATGAAAGCGTCCCGTCTTCACTTTGACGTTGCAACACCACAGTTTTATCCTCTGGCATTACATCATACTGTTGAAATAAAGGACTATCCGGATCTAAATGTGCTTTATAGAAAGGCTCGTAATAGGCCTTTGTAGTACTTCTGTTTTTAGTATGCGTATAAGTTGTGTTATAAGAAAACTTAGCCCTAAATGACAATCCCTTTACATATTTATTTAGATCCTGTTTTACATCAACGTCCATATTTACAACATGAGAAAGCTTGTTATTGTATCCCCTGCCATAAAAAGGTGTTAAACCTTCCTTTTTAGGAAGTGGGATGTAAACATCATTTGCTTTAACCCATTGACCATCAACAATACCTGGTCCGGCATAAGGAACCGACCAATAAATCTGACGGAACAATTGATCCATACCACCCTGAGTATTCGGTTCATTTTTAACACCAACTCTACCTCCAAGTGTAATGCCAACCTTAGTTGTGCTTGTAGCTTGAATATCGACATTAGAACGATAATTATAGCGATTATAGCTAAAGTTATAGTCATAATCAGAGTCAAATGTATTAAATAAACCATCCTGACTTATTGCCCCAACAGATACAAAATATTTTACTTTTTTAGTTCCACCACTTACACTTACATTACCCTGACGCTGGTATGCCTGATTTTTTAGCATATAATCCATCCAATCAGTATCTGAAAAGATATAAGGATCAGATCCTGTTCTAAAGGCTTCGATAACGTGAGGCAAGAAAGTTGGATCATCTCCATCATTGTTCTGTGCTTCCGTATAGCGCATTGCATATGTGTAACTATCTGCAAACTCCAATAAACGGGTAGGTTGTTGCATACCCATCGAAACTGATGCAGTTACCCCGGTTTTACCTTCAGAACCACGCTTTGTATTCACAATGATTACTCCGTTAGCTCCTCGAATACCATACACAGCAGTAGCAGATGCATCCTTAAGTACAGATATACTTTCTATTTCATTTGGATCAAGTTGCATAAAATCACGCTCTACCCCATCCACAATATAAATAGGACTCGCATCATTAAATGTACCCATACCACGAATATATACTTCAGGATTATCAACACCTGGTTGACCTGATGTTTGCACAGAAGTTAGACCTGTAACACGTCCCATTAATGAGTTACCAACACTGGCATTTGGTGATTTTAGTAACTCATCCGAATTCACAGAACTAATTGCTCCAGTGATAGTCACTTTCTTTTGGGCACCATAAGCAACGACCTGAACTTCATCAATATCCATGGTTTCATCACTTAATGTTACGTTGATTGTGGTTTGATCAATTGTAACAGATTGTGACTTCATACCAATAAAAGAAAAGACCAATACCTGACCTTTTGATGCAGACAGCAGATAATCACCATCCAGATTAGTAATAGTACCTGTTGCAGTACCTTCTATTACGACAGCAACTCCGGGTAATGGTTCACCCGTTTGATCTGTCACTTTACCATTAATTTGTAGTTGTTGAGCTACAACCGCACTACTTATAGAAAGTAACAATCCGGTTATAAAACCAATTAACTTCAAACGACTTAGAGTTTTTTTCATAAAAAGTTTATTTCAGTGATTTATATCCCTTAATTAATAATTCAATAAAATTTACGCGAGAATCAATATCATGTAGGTGATTAAAAGAATACCCAGTAAGAAGAACAAAATGTATTTTGTTCTCTTAACTGCTTTGAGTTTTTCTTTTAGTTCATTGTTAACCATAATTGCTTATTTTGCTTTATGTACTTAGCGAAGACAATTTCTCCAAACTTGATATTTGCAAGTTGGGGATTATAGCTTCCTCTTCACAGCTTGATTTCATCATTCTGTGAGGCAGTTTTCATCAAAAGAAGATATTATGAATTGTCAGAAAAGAGGTAATTACATTCACACACCGTGCGTTAACGCCTCTAAATAAGACATTTAACATCCTTTAACATTATTGAGGGTTTTCGTTAACAAATCAAAATACAACGTCAACAAACGTTAAAATCGCCTTTGATTTTTAAGCAAAATGGTGTAGAAATCTTAAAGAAACACTTCGGAATGTAAAAGATTCTTAAAGAAATTTTAATTGAACTCGCATTATGTATTAGAACTTCGTCATGAGCATTGAATGCACGATAAAACAAGGCTTTACTGAGACGAGGCATAGCATCGTTCTGGTGAGTTGAAGTGAAGCAACAAAGTGTCTTGTTTTGAAGTGGTTTCAATGTGTAATAGATTTTCTAATGCATAAAGCGGGTTAAACACTTAAAGTAAAAAAAACAGAAATACTTATAATTCTATCCTGCTTTTAAGCATCCAGAAATCATACTAGCAGGCCAAGAAATATGGTATGCTAAATGAGAGATATTATTAACAATAAAGCCTTCACGAAAATTAAAAATACAATTTCCGTGAAGGCTTTATAATATTGAATTGAAGATTATTTTTTGGTTTCAGCTTTTTTTCGATACTCTAAAGGAGTCATTTGGTAAGTATCTTTAAAATTAGCTCTAAAATTTTTAGCATCCAGATACCCAACGTTTTCGATGATCTCTGAAACTGATAATTCTGTTTCTTCCAGCAACTGAGCAGCTCTTTTTAACCTTATTGATTTAATAAAACGTCCTGGTGTTTTATCTGTTAGTTTCTTAATTTTTCGATAAAAAGTAGATGGACTCATCGCTAATTCTGAGGCCAATTGATCAGGATCAAAATTAAAGTCCCCCATATGCTTTTCAATTACAGCAATGGTTTCTTTTAAGAAATTACCTTCAAACGCAGTAATGTTGGTATCTTTTGCTTCGAGTTTTACAATTTGGGAAAACTTATCTGTTAACAATTTACGGCTTGCAATAACCATGTTGACTTTTTCTAATAGCAACTCTGGAGAAAACGGTTTGGTTAAATAAACGTCTGCTCCTTTCTTTGTTGCAAATAGTTGATCATGCATTGTTCCTTTAGCAGTTAATAAAATAACAGGAATATGTGAAATTAAATCATTTTCCTTAATTTTCTGACATAATTCAAAACCATCCATTTTGGGCATCATTACATCTGAAATAACTGCCTGTGGTTTATGCTCTATTACTAAATCTAATCCTTGCATTCCATCTTCAGCCTCTAAAACATGATACTGTTCGCTTAAAAGTTCAGTTACGTAAGAACGAACTTCTGCATTATCCTCAACAACTACAACCGTTGCTCCTTTGGTTCCTATATTAACTGTTTTTGTTCTAACCGGATTTTCTGTAACTTCAGCTGACACTACTTCGCTTATCGATTCATTACTACCTGATTGTATTTCATCAGGACTTAGATGAGTATCTCCCTTATTTAAAGTAACCGTAAACCAAGTATATTTATCTGGTTCACTTTCTACTGAAATATGACCATGATGTAACTTAACGAAATTCTTCACAAGAGCTAAACCAATACCTGAACTTCCCATATCATGTTTCCCAGAAGAAGCTTGATAGAAACGCTCAAACAAATGCTCTATATCTTCCGAAGGAATACCTTTCCCATTATTGGTTACTTTTATACTAAAAAAATCTTTCTCCTCCTTTAATTCCGCACCAATCTCAGCAGGTGTACCGGCATATTTAAATGCATTAGACAAAAGGTTATTAACAACTACCCTTAATTTATCCTGATCAAAATAACACATCCAATCTTTACCCTGCACCTTCTTTTGGAAAGAAATGTCCTTTATTTTAGCAAACTCTTCAAAATTAAAGACAATCTCATTAAAAAAAGCAGAAAGATCCAATTTGGCAGCTTCCAATTTAACCTTCCCTGCTTCCATTTTTCTAAATTCCAACAATTGATTTACCAGGTTATAAAGTCTGTTTGTATTCTGATATATCAGATTTACTTTATCTTTAAAATAACCTGGCGTAATTTTCTCAAACTCTCTCTTTAATAATTCATTTGCCGGAGCAAGAATTAAGGTTAACGGAGTTCTAATTTCGTGAGATATGTTGGTAAAAGATTTTAATTTATATTCATTCATCTGATGCTCTTTTTCTCGCATCACCATTTCCATATGAATTTTATTCTCTAACCGTTCCTGCTTTTTGGCAATAAAAGTAATGAGAACAACTACCATCATTAACAGCAAAACATAAATAAGTACAGCATACCATGTTTTCCAGGGAGGTGGTAAAACTTCAATAGCCAATTGGTATCCCTTCTCGTTCCAAACACCATTACTATTAGAACCGGTGAGATGAAGCACATAATCACCCGGACGCAAGTTACTAAAGGAGATATGCCTACGGCTTCCTGCATAAATCCAATCATCATTATAACCTTCGAGCCAATATTTATACTGATTTCTGATAGGTGCCTTATAATCTAGTGCTGCATATTCAATGGAAAACTCTTCCTCATTATGTGTTAACACCAACTTATCCATGTAATTTATAGAATAAGGAAGAATTCCCTTATCTTCAATGGGCACCTCTTTGTTTAAAATTTTAAAATTAGTAATTGCAACTTGAGGAGATATTTTATTTTCTTCAATATCCTTTGGATTAAAATAGGTAAGGTGTGAATAGCCTCCAAAATATAAATTACCATTCTTGTCTTTAAAACATGCAGATTCCGAATAATTCATCCCGCCTATACCATCACTTTCATCATAATTACCAACAACCCCAGTTTCGGGATTTAATTGTGAGATCCCTGAATTGCTACTAATCCATATATTATTGTTCTCATCACTCAAAATTCCGTTTATATAATCATCTGGTAAACCACTATCACGAGTATAAGCTTGCAAATTAAATTTACCGGATTTCTCACTCAATTTATTCAAACTACATGGAGTTCCAAACCATATGTTATTCTGCGGATCAATATGTACACTTAAAACGATATCACACAATGGTTCTTGGTCATTGCCTAACAAATTAGTCAATGGTATAAATGTTGAATCTGAAGGTTCAAACAACATCAACCCTTTGTAGCTACCAATCCACATTCTGTTTTTATCATCATGCACTATGGAAGTTACACGGTTATCTAAAATTTTTGAATCTTGGTCATTAACGGTGTATTGCCTTACCTTCTCATAAACTCCATTAACTCTTTTATAATAAAAGATTCCCCTTTGTTGGGTGGCAATCCATAAATCATCACCTTTAAGGGATATATCGTGTGCTTTTAATATAAACCTTAATTGAGGACTTTTAAAATAAGGAGCAGAATGCATTAAAGTATATTTTCCCCTTGCATCTTTGTCAGCAATATATAATCCCTCATTTATACTAACCCATATGTTTTTATCGGAATCTTCATAAACACACTTGACTATAATCCCTTTAGTATTATATAAAGGATCCTTTGAATCAAACCCTACATGTTCAAAATTATTCATACCTGATGATACAAAAAGGCCACTCCCTTTTGTTCCAATCCAGGTTTGATTCTTAGAATCCACACAAATAGCGTTAATATGTTGCTTTTTAATCTTACTATTTAAGTCAGAATTGAGATTTTTAAATTGTGTTTTCTTAGCTAATTTAACCACTCCCCCACCATCTGTTCCCAACCAAATATCGCCAATATTATCTTGGAATATATCTAATATAACATCGTAATCAATATTTGACGCTATGGTTCCTTCCGGCTTAATATCAATATGTTGAAACAACTCTTCTGTGGTATCAAACAAAAACAATCCATTACTCCATGTTCCTACCCAAATATTCCCATTTATATCCTGCTCTATGGAATATGTATTAGCTGGCTTGTTTGTCAATTCAAATGGTATACGATACTGTTTAAAAGTAAAATCTTCGTAATTAAATTTAATTAAGTGTAAATTCCATCCTACCATCCATAAGTAAGGTCCTCTAGGATCCTTTATAATTTCCGTTACCTCCTGGTTTCCCTTACCTATCGTAGCATGCTTAAATACCTCATTTCCCTTTTTATAACGCAATCCGTTAATTGTTCCACACCAGATTGTTGTATCTTCTGTTGCAATAATAGAATTTACCCTATCATTGCCTAAATAATGCTTAACAATTTTCTTATCAGAATTTAACTGAAACAAACCTCCGGGCCAGCTTCCCATCCATACGTTATCTTCCATATCCTCATAAAAAGATATTACCCGATTCGGAAATCTTTGCAAAGAATCTTTTGCATGGTAAAAACGCTCTTTTTTAAGGCCATACACACTAAAACCTCCTGATTTAGTCCCAATCCAAATATTCCCTTTTCTATCTCCATATAGTCGTTCAATAGAAGGATTCTGTAAACTATTTTGATTAGCTAAAGGTTTATAGTGCCTGAATTCATAACCATCATACCTATTCAGTCCGCCTCTGGTACCAAACCACATAAATCCAGATTTATCACGATAAATGGAAGTAACTTCATTTTGTGATAAGCCATCTTTTGCAGATAAGTAGGTAATTTGATACTCATTACCTAACATTTCTACACTACAAAGAGCAAAAAACATCACAATCAACCACTTAAAATACAAATATTTGCAAATCATTTGTATGTACATATTTTTAGCAATTATTTTTTTTAAAATTATAAAAAAAGAATAGTTTTTAATCATTTATTAGTCCTTTATATAATACGATTATATGTCTATTCATTTTAAATTTATCTATTTTTTTCAATTTATATTCTCAATTTAACTCCTAATCATACTTCAGTATAAAAATGTTACTATTTTTATAGCTCCTTTTTTAACATGTATCATAAACATTTGTTTTCGATAGATAGATACATAATGAAGTTGTAGTTGGCTATGGATTATTCTTTAATTGAATTACTAAAATTGATTGGTGCAGTAGGTTTGTTTCTTTATGGAATGAAACTGATGAGTGAAGCACTGCAAAAAGTGGCAGGAGCAAAAATGAGAAGCATTTTTGCTGCCATGACTTCTAATAGATTTTTGGGAGTACTAACCGGGTTAATAGTTTCTGCAACTATACAATCTTCAAGTGCTACAATTTTAATGGTTGTCAGCTTTGTTAATGCCGGCCTGGTCTCACTTATAGAATCCATTGGTGTAATTATGGGAGCTAATGTAGGTACAACAGTAACAGGTTGGCTTATTTCCTTGTTTGGTTTTAGATTTAATTTTACCGAATATGCTTTGCCGCTTATGGCAGTAGGCTTTCCTTTGGTTTTCTCAAAAGTTCAAAGACATAAATCATGGGGAGAAGCCATCATTGGATTCTCAATATTATTTGTCAGCCTTGATTTTATTAAAACAACAGTACCTGACATTAATAATAATCCTGAAATTTTAAGTTTCCTTTCTGAATATACAAACCTTGGCTTTGTATCTGTTTTATTATTTCTATTTATAGGAAGCCTTTTAACCGTCCTGATTCAATCATCAGGTGCTACAATGGCCATAACCTTTGTGATGTGTAATCAGGGATGGATTCCTTACGAACTGGGTGCTGCCATGATATTGGGAGAAAATATTGGAACAACAATTACCCCAAATATTGCTGCTACCATTGGTAATGTTAGTGCCAAAAGAGCAGCTCGGGTACATATGTTGTTTAATTTGCTTGGTGTGATTTGGATGCTATTTGTTTTTACTCCTTATACAGGATTCATTGAAAAAATAATCAGTAGTAGCAGTGCTGTTTCCGTAAAAAATCCTCAAGCCCTTATTCCATTTGCTCTGGCCCTTTTTCACACATCTTTTAATATTATTAATCTACTTCTTTTTATAGGTTTTGTACCTCTCATACATCGAATAATTATTGAATTGGTGCCACAAAAAAGTGAAGAAGGTGAAGAATTTAGACTTAGCTATATAACCACCGGAATGCTTTCAACATCCGAGCTTTCCATTCTTCAGGCCAAAAAAGAATTACAATCATATGCTAAGCATACAAATAAAATGCTTGGATTTAACAGGAAACTTATATTAGAAGAGAACGAGAAAAAATTTAATCGTTTATACACTAGCATTGAAAAATACGAATCCATTAGCGATGATGTAGAAGTTGAAATAGCCAACTATCTGGCAAAAGTTTCACAAGGTAAATTAAGTGAAGCAAGCAGAATACGAATAAGAGCAATGCTAAAACTGGTTAGCGATTTAGAAAGCATAGGAGACAGTAGTTATACACTGGCCCGAATTATTAACCGGATGCACAAAAACAATATTAAATTTTCTTCCATCATTCACGACAAACTAGATTTGATGTTTAATCTGGTGGAAGAATCTTTAAATATTATGAGGCAAAACTTAAATGCTGAAGAAAGAAATGTTGCTTTGGATAAAGCAAATGAAATTGAAGATCGAATTAATCAATATTTTACACAACTAAAAACGGAACATCTTGAAAGTCTTAAAAATAATGATTACTCATATGATCAAGGCGTAGTTTTTACAGACATTGTGCACGAATGTGAAAAAATAGGTGATTATGCCATTAACGTTTCTGAAGCACTTCATGAGTCAAAACGATAGAATTAATTCATTTTACCATCCTGTTTCAAAAACTTATTTAAGAAGCTTAGAAGCCATTCCTCATTTTTATGAGAACTATTTAGAGTTAATAAATTAAAGCTTCTATATAAAGCTTAAAATAATCATATCAATGCCGGGTGAATGATTCATCCTGCATTTTTTATGCCTATATATTACATCACAACAACATTTGGGTCTGTAAAAAAAGAAATTAAAATTTACATGAGAGTTTTTAGAAGGATATTCTTCATATGTAAATGCACTCTTTAAATCCTTCGTGATACTTAGTGAATGTACTTCGGGTTCCTTCTTGGTTAGATGTTTGTGTGATACTTTTTAACGACAAAGTTGCACAAAGGATGATCACAAATTCGCGCAAAGATTTTTAATATACCCGGTTTAAAAGAAAAGTCTATAAACGCAAAAAAGGTTAGTCTTCTATTGAAAACTAACCTTTTTTAAAAGTCGGCGGCGACCTACTCTCCCACAGTATGCAG
>NZ_VCHY01000259.1 GCF_005877885.1 Labilibacter sediminis | reverse complement strand
AGGAGCCTTGATATGATTTAAGTCAATGGGTTCTTCAGCTTAGGCCTTCCAGGTGAGTTCATTAGGGACACTTTTACACTTTGTATGATTGTGTGACTATGTGCTTTCCATGTCAACCATTTTGTGATCCTTGATTATTCTTGCTATGCTATCTTGTAAACCAAATGAAATTCTTTATTGAGTATTGCTTTGAAAGTTATCATGTTGACATTGTATTGTCCTGTTAATTCCCGTGGTGACTTGCATCAATCTTGTTGATCATATTTGCTATCTTGTGAATCATATGCTATCAAGTTCATTGTTGTGTATTGTATTTAAATATGATCATGTTCATAATGGTTTTGTCCCGTTATTCCCGTGGCGGCTTGAGTACTAATTCGTTTGGTACGTTGAGCGGCGGAAGCACGTATTGTACCCGGTGGAGGAGTAGGGGTATGAACGTGGGAGGTAACGTAGGTACCGATTACGGTTACGTTTACCAGGTTCGTCTCCCTATTGGCCATAGGGGACGAGGCCAGAATTATATACAAAGGACTTAATGAGATCTCATTGTATGCTATGTCGTTTTCTTGGGACTTGTTTGTGTACATTGGATTCTATGGATATTTCACATCCTTCTTTGGT
>NZ_VCHY01000258.1 GCF_005877885.1 Labilibacter sediminis | reverse complement strand
AATAAAGAATCCAAATAGATTTTCAACGAGACAAAAAGGAGGTTAAAGACCACTCAAAAAAAATATCTGAATTTTCTTTAATATATTTGAGAATTATTGAACTTGAGTTATGAGTACAAATGATTTTTTAGTTTTCAGGAATGAAGATAAATAAAAATGACTATGAGTTAAATTATAGGCTAATTTCTTTTACGGATTCCTTTACTATTTATTATAATTTTATCCATAGACAAAACTTCGAATCATTTTTTCTCGAGCCGTACGAGGAGAAAACTTCCTATACGGTTCTAGGGGGGGGTTCTTTTTCATCTACATCTATCCCAATGAGCCGTCTATCGAATCGTTGCAATTGATGTTCGATCTCGAAGAGAAGGAAGAGATCTTCGGAACGTGGGTTTTTATGATCCGATAAAGAATCAAAGTTATTTAAACGTTCCCGCTATTCTCTATTTCCTTGAAAAAGGCGCTCAGCCTACAGGAACTGTTCAGGATATTTTAAAAAAGGCAGAGGTTTTTAAGGAACTTTGCCCTAATCAAACGAAATTCAATTAAATTAAGGAAATAAAAACTAAGGGTAGGATAGTGATTTCTATATCATTTTGGATATCTTTTCTATACTATGTTT
>NZ_VCHY01000257.1 GCF_005877885.1 Labilibacter sediminis | reverse complement strand
AATGCAAGTGTTCACTGTGTCGTCCACGCGGCCCGCACCAAGGTGCACGCGGCGCGTGGGTAACAGGATAATTCAATTTTGCAATTTTTCCTTCTTTACTTCAATCGCCACCCCACACTTAAAGTTTTGCTTCGAGGGTTGAATTCGGGTGACTTGTAAATGTACCTGGATGAAAACTAAAATAAATTAAAACTATATGCCAAATCCGGGCTGCCTCCCGGTAGCGCTTCTTTTTCTCGGAGTCTCTGAGCTGGACTCCCTGGATATCTACGTTTCGTCCAATGCCATCAATGGCATATTTTCTTCCTCATTGCTCGCTCCTTCTTCAAAATGCTTCACACGATGACCGTTCACTTTGAATTTCATTCCATCTTTTCCCACAAGTTCGATGGCTCCATGTGGAAATACTTGTACCACCGTGTATGGACCGTACCATCGCGTTCTAAGTTTACCTGAGAAAAACCTTAATCGCGAGTTAAACAACAATACTTTATCTCCTGGTTCGAAGATTTTGTTTCCTTTTATTCTTGCATCGTGCCATTTCTTCGTCTTCTCTTTATAGATGTGCGAATTCTCATAAGCTTCGTCTCTTAGCTCGCCTAGTTTATTCAATTGACCAAGCCTAT
>NZ_VCHY01000256.1 GCF_005877885.1 Labilibacter sediminis | reverse complement strand
TATGTTTAATTTCAGTTTTTCTTAATTATCTCTTTTGATTTTGACACATGTCATAATCACCTTTGGTATCCTTCACAAACAAGCAGTGGCGAGTTTAGTGAAAAATAGGTAGGTCACATGACCTACCTATTTTTTTTTTTAGTTACAAATAATATAAGAATTAATTTGTGACCTACCTTGAAAATTAATTTCATAATTTGTGACCTATCTTGAAAATTTTGTCTAAAACCTCTTCGTTTTCTCAATTTTCTTCACAAACCTTGGAAAATTTGGTTCAAAAACCTCTTCAATTTCTCAATTTTTTCACAAACCTTGGAAAATTTTGTCCAAAACCTCTTCGATTTCTCAAATTTCTTTGGCCGTTGGCCACCGCCACCGAAGGCCTTGGCTCCTTGCCCAAGCCACAAATCACAATCAAATAGTGACCCACGTGCTTTTTCGTTCTAGACTCGCCACTGTGGTTAAGAGGTGAAATATGGTATTTAAAGGCCTTCTACATGTCCCACTGAGGTTACGTGGCCATGTAATAGCATGATTTAGAATTACACAGTCGCGTAATGCTTCACAGAACTCTACACGGTCGTGTAATGAAACTGACCTGGCTTTTCGGGTAAATCTTTGATAAC
>NZ_VCHY01000255.1 GCF_005877885.1 Labilibacter sediminis | reverse complement strand
TGTCATTTCTGACTTTGGTGACGTGTTTCCTGAGGAACTTCCGGGTTTGCCGCCTGTTAGGCAAGTGGAGTTTCGTATCGATTTGATACCGGGTGCTGCTCCAATAGCAAAGTCTCCTTATCGTTTGGCGCCACCTGAGATGAAAGAGCTTCAAGATCAGTTGCAGGAGCTTCGTGATAAGGGGTTTATTCGGCCAAGTTTCTCGCCGTGGGGTGCTCCTATTCTATTCGTGAAAAAGAAGGATGGTTCGCAGAGGATGTGCATCGATTATCGGGAATTGAACAAACTCACGATTAAGAATCGATATCCTTTACCTCGTATTGACGATCTTTTTGATCAACTTCAGGGAGCGTCTTGGTTTTCCAAGATTGATTTGCGCTCCGGTTATCATCAAATGCGAGTCCGTGACGATGACATAGAGAAAACGGCGTTTCGAACTCGTTATGGGCACTTTGAATTTGTGGTGATGCCTTTCGGACTCACTAATGCCCCCGCCGCTTTCATGGATCTTATGAATCGGGTGTGTAATCCGATGCTTGATCGCTCGGTCATTGTGTTTATTGATGATATCTTGGTCTATTCTAAGACCAAGGAAGAGCATGAGGAGCATCTTCGAGAGCTTCTAGAG
>NZ_VCHY01000254.1 GCF_005877885.1 Labilibacter sediminis | reverse complement strand
TGGTTAATAGTTGGTCGGTTGCTATATGCTAGATGTAATTGGTTGCTAACATGCTAATATAAGATTTGCTAAGCAAAGTATGGTATGAACTGGTGTTATTTGGATAGTTGTATAACTATAACATGCTAAAGAATTGGATCGTTATATCCTGCTGTTGTCCACGCGGCGCGTCCCTGGTGTACGCGGCGCGCAGGCAACAGTATGATTCCAGATTTTATAAGTTTTGTTGGTTTGGCTTATTTGGTTGGATTATCTGGATATGTGTTGTTTTCTGGTTGATTGTGTTTATATTAGACTCACGTGGTTTGATACTAACACTTGTTCTTGGTTGCCTTGATGCGGTATAGGTTTGAAGTCTTGGCTTGGTGAGGTGGGATGTTCTTTGGGTAGTTGGTTGATACCATTTGGAACACTTTGTTTTGGTTGTTTTCGTTAAGTTGAGTTTTATGGAGTTAAAGATTTAAATTGGTTTTGAATTACGAAGGTAATATCGTGGTTTTAAGTAAAGGTGTTTTAAAGACTTCCGCTTGCGAATGGTTTGTTTTAAATGTGGGTTTAAAGATGTTATTTAATGTTGTTTTAAAACCAAAATTGGTTGTAAAATCACGGTGTTACAGCTACTGCATTGG
>NZ_VCHY01000253.1 GCF_005877885.1 Labilibacter sediminis | reverse complement strand
ATATTAATATGTTTAGTTAGCTAAAAAAAAGATATACAAATGAATAATAGACAATTTGAAGATTTTAATATTCGCGAGGAGCTGGATGAGAAGAAACTCTCATGTCCAGTTCTGTAGTAGAGATGGAATTCAGAATCAACCATCAACTATAACCCCAAAAGAACCAGATTCCGTAAACAACATAGAGGAAGAATGAAGGGAATATCTTATCGAGGTAATGATATTTGTTTTGGTAAATACGCTCTTCAGGCACTTGAACCCGCTTGGATCACATCTAGACAAATAGAAGCAGGTCGACGAGCAATGACACGAAATGCACGTCGCGGTGGAAAAATATGGGTCCGTATATTTCCAGATAAACCAGTTACAGTAAGACCCGCAGAAACGCGTATGGGTTCAGGTAAAGGCTCTCCCGAATATTGGGTAGCTGTTGTTAAACCAGGTCGAATACTTTATGAAAGGGGTGGAGTAACAGAAAATATAGCCAGAAGGGCTATTTCAATAGCAGCGTCCAAAATGCCTATACGAACTCAATTCATTATTGCGGGATAGGGATGTGGAACCAAAGGAAAGAGATCTTTGTGATAAAAAAACAATAGCAGGTTTCTTTCTTTTTGGACATATATATTTATTT
>NZ_VCHY01000252.1 GCF_005877885.1 Labilibacter sediminis | reverse complement strand
AATACACGTCTCTTAATCTCTTTTATTCTTTACGTTTTCAAATTTCTTTCAAACTTCTTCTTAGCAAATTTTTGTTCATTTGCTAACTTGTGCTTTTCGTTTCTTTTGTTCAAAATGGCTCTAAATGTTTCTGTAGGCATGGTTGGAGATCATGTTATTTCATCTTCCAACTGTGTTGCTGATCTCTCACTTCCAAAGTATGATCGAGAATATCATGAAATTCTCACTTGTCTTCATCATTCTAGGGTTTATCAAGCCCTAACCATTGCTCCTACTGTTTCTGCTTCTTACTTTCTATTGGCAATGAAATCAATAAAGTATCTTCCTACTTCTGATTCAGTATCTTTCAAGGTGTATCCTGATACTACTGTTACTATCAAACAATCAGAGTTTTGTTCTATTCTTGGATTGGCTGTTCCATCCAAACCTCATCGCACAACAGATACAGAGATATTTCATATGCTCAACCAATTAGGGCATCGTACTTTGGTTACAAAGGCATCGGATTTTCTAAAACCCCAATTCCCACCCATTTGGCGATTAATTTTTACTTTGGTTCAACGCTGCTTAACCAATCGTTCAAGCAGTATGGATCAAGGCAACATCCGTATTTTCACTCTGATGTACGGTGTTGT
>NZ_VCHY01000251.1 GCF_005877885.1 Labilibacter sediminis | reverse complement strand
ATCCTGAACTCCAGCCAATCCCACCAAATTCGATCCTTGAAGAAGGAAAGGAACCTGCTCTGAAAGTTATTGCTGATCTGGACAAACTGAGGGCTCTGCGTAGAGAGTCTTAAGAACTGTGCCTTGGGCACATCAAGAACACCCTGTCTGATCGCCTCTATGATCTCTACGCGAGGGTAGTAGATCCAAGGGAACTTTGGAATGCTTTAGAACTCAAATACAAGGCACATGAAGAAGGCACTAACAAGTACCTTGTGTCTAAATATCTGGAGTTTCAAATGGTTGATGAGAAGCCAATTCTGGAGCAAGTGCATGAACTCCAGGTTCTAGTCAACAAACTGACCGCCCTTTCCATAGTTCTACCAAAACTCTTCCAGGTAGGCGCTATCATTGTAAGGTTGCCACCTTCCTGGAAAGATTTTTCAAAGAGGATGATGCATCGATCTGAGGACTATTCCTTGGATGATTTGTTGAATCATCTTCGTATCGAGGAGGAAACGAGGATTAGAGACAAGAAGGGTAAAAGTGGTTCTAGTGTTCACCACCTTGCTGGTGGGGGTTCTGGGCAAAAGGGAAAGAATGGATCTAAGAAAAGTTTTGGACCAAAGAAGCGAGATTTCAAGAAACCTGGGCGTCA
>NZ_VCHY01000250.1 GCF_005877885.1 Labilibacter sediminis | reverse complement strand
AAACAGATACTTCAAACTCTTATGGTCAGTGTAGATGATACACTTGGCCCCATAAAGGTAGTGCCTCCAGATCTTGAGAGCAAAACAACAGCTCCTAACTCCAGATCATGAGTGGGGTAGTTCTTCTCGTGAGGTTTTAGCTGGCGAGAAGCATAAGCTATCACCTTGCCCCTTTGCATTAACACCGCACCAAAACCCTGAAGGGACGCATCACAATACACCACCATGTCTTCCACCCCTTCCGGTAAAGTCAACACCGGAGCATTACACAACCGCGTCCTAAGTTCTTCAAATGCAATCTGCTGTTCTGGACCCCATACAAATTTCTCTGACTTCTTCGTTAAACGAGTAAGTGGTAGAGCAATCTTCGAGAAATTCTCAATAAACTTACGATAGTAACCGGCCAAACCCAAGAAGCTGCGAATCTCTGAAGGCGATTTAGGAGCCTCCCACTGCTTAACAGCATCAATCTTGGCTGGATCTACCTTAATACCTTCCTTGTTCACCACATGACCCAAGAATTGGACTTCCTCTAACCAGAATTCACACTTAGAGAATTTAGCATAAAGCCGTTCTCTCCGAAGTGTCTCTAGAAGCTCCCGGAGGTGCCCTTCATGCTCCTCCTTGGTCTTAGAATA
>NZ_VCHY01000025.1 GCF_005877885.1 Labilibacter sediminis | reverse complement strand
AAAAACTGAAAAACTGTCCCAAAACCACATTTTATCAATTCGAATATCTAAATACAAAATCGTTTAGGACAGCTCTGGTTTCAAATATATCCATGTACAGGTACTAGGGAATGTTAAAGATTATAAATAATCTCGCCGGAGATTTGGATGATAACAATTGGTATATGAATATTTGATTAACAAAAGTTACAAAAAACAAATACTCAAAGTCAAAAAATAGAACAGAATAATTGCCTGTGTTTGATTAAGTGTTTTAGATAAACCATTAATGCACATAGAGAATAGAATTATTAGGTATTAATTTTATTTTTGTTTTAAGTACCAGATAAAATTTTATGAAAAAGTACCATTTACATAATCGTCCAAACAGAGAGCTAAAAGAAGAAACAGAGATTAATGAAATTCTTCTAAACGGAAAATTTGCAGTTATTTCTATGTGTAGAAATAATGAACCGTATATTGTGAGTTTAAGTTATGGTTATGACCTTAAAAACAAGTGCCTGTATTTTCATTGTGCCACTGAAGGTTTAAAACTGGATTTTATTGCTGCCAATAAGAAGGTATGTGCAACGGTGATTGAGGATAAGGGGTATATACAAGGTGAATGTGCACATGAATATAAAACTGCCGTGTTTTGGGGAGAGATGTTTATTGTAGAAGACAATGAAGAGAAAAAACACGGAATGAATATATTACTTGAACATCTTGAGAAAAAGGAGGATATAGTTGAAAATCTGATGTTAAAATCGGAGAAGGTATATGCAAAAATGAATATCCTTAAACTTAATATTGATGAAATACACGCTAAAGCAGGAAGATAGTTTAAGCTATATTTTTGTTGGCGATAGTTTTTTACTTTAGTATAAAGATGGTTGATAATTAGGTATACGTAATGAAACAAACAATTAGTATTCTGGGATGTGGTTGGTTAGGATTGCCGTTGGCTGGTAATTTGAGAGAAAAAGGTTATGCATTAAAAGGATCAACCACTTCAAATGATAAACTTGAAGTTTTAAAACAGCAGGGCATAAAGCCCTATTTAATTCAACTGAGTGATTTAAAATCTAATATTTCAGATTTTTTAAACTCGGATATATTAATCATTGCCACCACCTCAAAAAGTATTCAGGATTATAAAAAACTTATATACCACATTGAAAAATCTTCAATTAAAAGAGTGTTGTTTGTAAGTTCAACATCTGTTTATGAAAGTTTAAATCAAACAGTAACAGAAGAAACACCTGTAATGGATGTCTCCTTGGTTCGAATCGAAAGTTTGTTTCACTTAAATTCTTATTTTAAAACCACAATTCTTCGATTTGGAGGCTTATTTGGGTATAGCCGAAAGCCTGCAAATTTTTTCATAGGCAAGAAAGCTGTTGATCAGCCCGATGGTTTTGTAAATTTAATTCATAGAGATGACTGTATTGGAATAATGATTCAGCTTATAGATCAAGAAATATGGGGAGAAATTTTTAATGCGTGCGCAGATACACACCCCACACGAAGAGAGTTTTATACCAAAGAGATGGTGAATATGGGGTATAACCTGCCTGTTTTTAAGGAAGGTGTTCCCAAGGTATTTAAGATAGTTAGTAATGCTAAAATAAAACAACGCTTGGTTTACCGCTTTAAATTCTCGGATTTAATGAGTTTGTTTACGTATGATTAAGAAGGTATATGAAAATTACTTATGGGTTTAAATTTTGATTCATTATCGAAGCTTCAGGCACAAAAAATAATTTTGCATTCGCAAAAAGTACCTCCTCCAAAATATCGTGGGCGTGCTATTGAAGCCACGCTTTCGGTTATTGAGCATCTGGGATATGTTCAGATTGATACCATTTCCGCTATTCAGCGTGCACATCATCACACTTTATGGAATAGAAATCCCCGCTATCAGATTAAGCATCTACATCAATTGATGGAAGCAAAGAAGGTGTTTGAATATTGGTCGCACGCAGCGGCTTATTTGCCTGTGAGCCATTATCGATTCAGTCTAATTCGAAAGCAATCTATTGCCAGAGAAGAGCAAGGTCATTGGTATCCGCGTGATAAGCAGATGATGAAATATGTGCTTGATCGAATTAAAAATGAAGGACCTTTAATGGCCAGGGATTTTGAGCATAATGGAAAAAAAACATCAGACTGGGGAAGTAAACCAGCCAAGATAGCTCTCGAATATTTATTTATGCAAGGAGAATTGATGGTACCTAATCGCGTTAACTTTCATAAAGTTTATGATCTTACCGAAAGAGTATTGCCGGAAGAAATTGATGTTTCTACTCCAACTCAGGAGGAATATGCCCGCTTTTTAATTATACAGTATTTAAGCGCTAATGGCTTAGGTCAGGTGGGAGAAATAACTTATCTAATTAAAAATGTAAAGCCGTTCGTAGCAAGAGTTTTACAGGATATGCTTGATGAAGGAGAAGTGATTCAGGTAAGCGTTGGAGAAAATAATTATTACACTTTGTTGTCTTCGCTGGATTTATTAAATAAACCTTTATCCCGCAATAAGCTTAAGATTTTATCTCCTTTTGATAATTTACTGATTCAGCGCAAAAGAATGCAGGTTTTGTTTGATTTCGATTATCAAATTGAGTGTTATGTGCCTGAAGCTAAAAGGAAATATGGATATTTTTCATTACCCGTTTTGTGGGATGGAAAACTAGTGGCACGTATTGATTGTAAAGCCGAACGTAAGAAATCAGTTCTGCATATTAAGCACCTTGTTTTAGAGTTCGCTTTATCTAAAACTGGGGAATTTGCTTATGCTTTAATTCAGGAAATTATTCCATTTATGAGATTTAACGAATGTAAAACCATTGTTTTACATCGTGTAACACCTTCGGATCTTAAAAAGGAAATAGAAGGTTTGATTAAAAACGCATTGGCTTAAAGTGCAATACTTTCTTATGTGTGTCCGATTTAAATTAAAAATATAGAAGTGGGCTTTATAATTCCTTTTCGCTACCAATTTTGATAATCACGTTCATTTTGCTCATCACATATTCATGTGCTTTACGGGAGTGGGTGATGGTGCAATCGCTACAATCTTTAATTCCATTGGTATATTTAAAATTACCGCCACACTTATTTTTTAACATGTAAAGCGGACAGTAACAAAATAAGCAATTAAAATCATCCTCGTTTTTTACCTTATGACACGGGAAATATTCGCATTTTCTATTTTGGGTAAATTTATAGTTTTCTGTCATGGTTTATTGAATTTATGTCTTTAATCTAATGATATTGTAAAAAATTGTACAAAGAAAATTATCTTAATTATAACGACAATTAAATATCGGAATTTATTCATACTAGTTTTCTGTAAATTATGCGATAATCGGTAACTTTACGTATGTTTTTTACGTATAAATGATTGAAGAAGATGATGCTATGGAGCAGAGTATTATAATGCCTGAAATCTCGGGTTTTTGTTCGTATGTTTTTTTAGCAAGAATTCCGGGTTAATTCAGGTTTCGTTACGATAGAAATAACTTGTTAATTCAAAAGTCATGTTACCTCGTAAAACTACACATGCCGATCTGGAGCATAAAAGATCCTTATTCTTTGAAATTGGTTTTTTGCTGAGTCTGGCTATCGTATTTATTTGTATGGAGATGAACTTTAAGGAAAAAGAAGATCTTGCATTAAACGAAAGTACAGAGGTTACAGCAGAACAAGAAATGATTCCAATTACCCGACAGGAACAATTTACTCCACCGCCACCACCCAGGCAGGTTAGGGCTTATGATATCATTAATATTGTGGATGATGATGTGAATATTGAAGATGAATTGGAGATTATTGATACCGAGACATCTGAAGATGAAGAGGTAGAAATAGTAGAAATGCCTGATTTAGAACTGGAAGAAGAAGAAACAGAAGCACCGATCTTTATTATAGTTGAGGAAATGCCTATTTTCAGACCAGATATTTGTAAAACAACGCAGCAGGGTAATGTTGAGCTTATGAACTATATTGCCAGTTCGATAAGATATCCTGTTATAGCTGCAGAAAACGGGATTCAGGGAAGAGTATATGTTAATTTTGTGGTTTCACCACATGGCAGGGTAACGAATGTTTCTGTAACCAGAGGTGTTCATGAGCAATTAGATAAAGAAGCTGTTCGAGTAGTAGAAAGCTTACCTGCATTTTCTCCCGGTAAACAAAGAGGAAAACCGGTTAGGGTTCAATTTTCAGTGCCTATTAATTTTGTATTGCAATAAGTTCTTTAATCTGCATTTATTTGGTTTATTTCCTAAAATCAGTACTCTCAAATATTTTGTCTGCCGAACTGGCAATAAAACCATTAAATATATCACCATTGGGTAAGGCAAAGCGCTGTGCAAATTCGTAATAGCAAGCTGGTATAACGTGTTTACCTTCTAAAAATTTAATTTCCACTTTATCAGCTAAGGTGCTCGATTGTTTTAAATATTGAGCTTTACTTCCTTTTATGATGCCTCCTGATCTGTTTAATTCAAAACCTTCCTGCATTAAAAAGTCATTTAATTCTTCCAGTGTATTAAATTGATTTAAGTGATTTACAAAAACGGTAAAATGGTTGGCTCTAAAACCAAAGACATACATCCAGGCTGCATATTCCGATTCTAACTTTAATTCCTCATAAATTTTAAAAGATGGAGTAATCCATTTGTTTAGAGCAAAAATAAGTTCTTCAGGATTTGGTAAATCGTCTAAAATGCTTTGGTAGTGTTGGTTAATGATCGTTTGGTTTTGTTTGCTAAGTTCGTTTATTTCCAGCTGACTAATAAAAATTTTAGGAGCGGATGAAATTTCATCATTTTCATAGTGTTTTGCTGTCAATTTTTTTTCTTTAAATCGATAATTTCCCTTTTCTTTGTAGCCTCTAACTTCAAAAGCTTTGGCAAGCACATCAGTATTGATTTTTGGTAGATTGTATGTTCTAAAGGCAATATGGTCATTTACGATTTGTTCATTTTTATTTTTTAATAGTGAATGAATGTTGTCGACAGAAGGATTCAATGATTTGTAATCCTCAAAAAGTCTGGAAAAAACAGCTTGCAGATCCATAATTTTGTTTTTTAATCAAGTTACAATGAATCAATAAGGATTTCAATTCTGGATAACAAAACTTAGGTCAAGGTCAATTTCATTTAAACAATTACCTTGTTTCAAATAAGTTTTTATCGTGATAAAAAACATGGATTTAAAATAGAAATAAGAATAACTTTGTATTAATTGTAAACACTAAGGTATACCCGTAATGGAATTTATTAACAAACTTAAAGCTAAAGCCAAAGAAGACATCAAGAGAATTGTACTTCCGGAAGGGCTTGAGGAAAGAACCCTAAAAGCTGCAGATATTATTATTCAAGAAAATTTTGCAGAAGTAATATTGATAGGTAATCCGGAAAAGATTGCTTGCGAAGCTAAACAGTTTGGATTATCTAATATTGATAAAGCGACTATCGTGGATCCTGAAAATCACGATAAAAAAGAAGAGTACACAAACTTATTACTTGAATTAAGAAAAAGTAAAGGTTTAACTCGTGAAAAAGCCCAAGAGTTGGTGGAGAATCCTCTTTACTTGTCTACATTAATGATTAAGAATGGAGATGCTGATGGCGAGGTCGCAGGTGCTGAGAATTCCACTGGAGACGTTTTACGTCCTGCTTTTCAAATCGTAAAAACATTGCCGGGCATTAGCGTTGTATCAGGTGCATTTATTATGATATTACCAAATGATGAGTTTGGTGAAAATGGTACTTTAGTATTTGCAGACTGTGCTGTTCATCCTAATCCGACAGCAAGTGAATTAGCTGAAATTGCGGTGGTTACCGGTAAAACAACTAAATCCATTGTGGGTATTGAGCCACGTGTTGCTATGTTAAGTTTTTCAACCAAAGGAAGTGCTAAGCACGAGATGGTAGATAAGGTATCAGAAGCAACTAAGATGGCTAAAGAGATGGATCCTGCCTTAAAAATTGATGGTGAATTACAAGCTGATGCTGCTATTGTTGAAGCTATTGGTAGTAAAAAAGCACCAGGTAGCGAAATTGCCGGAAAAGCAAATGTGCTTGTATTTCCAACCTTGGAAACAGGAAATATTGCATATAAGCTTGTACAACGTATGGCACATGCCGAAGCTATAGGTCCTGTTTTACAGGGAATGGCCGCTCCAATTAATGATTTATCACGTGGATGTTCTGTAAGTGATATTGTAAATCTGGTAGCAATTACTTGTAATCAGGCTTCAGGAAACGTTTAGTATCTTATTGGGAATAGTTGTCTGATATCTGTTAGAAAGAATGCTTTCTAATATTGTAAAAGAGAATTTTAAAAGAAATATATATAATGGCTGAGATTTTAGTTGAGCCTATTGAGGGCTACGCACTGAGTAAAAAGAAAACAAAAGGAACCACACTTTTTTCAAAAATAGGTGTGATCGGTTGCGGTAAAGAGGGACAAAGTATTGCTCGTATTGCCAGTTGGCATGGAATGGAAGTTGTTTTTCTTGAGCTAACAGAAAAAAAGGTTGAAAAGGCGATAAGCAATATTGGCAAAGAGCTCGACAATAGAATTGAAAACTGGGGATTGACTTCCAGTGAAAAGAAAGCAATCATGAGTCGTATCAAAGGAACTTTAGATTATAAAGACTTTGCAGATTGTGATTTTGTGATTGAAGCTATCAGATCTGATGATAATACAGGTTCAAGAAGTATAGATGCACGCAAAGAAGTATTTAAAAAGGTAGAAGAAATTGTAAGAGAAGATACGATTATTGCTACTAACTCTACTACAATTATCATTACAGAATTGGCTTCTGAAATGAAAAAGCCGGAAAGGTGCATCAGTCTTCACTTTTTTGTTACTTCACCAGAAGCAAAAATTATTGAGGTCGTTAAAGGATTATATACTTCAGAAGAGGTATATACCCGAGTATGTACTTTTGTAAAATTAATCAATCGTGATGTTATTCCTGTTGAGGAATCTGCAGGACTGGTAAGTGTGCGTTTGTTTGTTACCCTTTTAAATGAGGCCTGTCAAACCCTTATGGAAGGAATTGCTTCTATGAGCGATATCGATAAAACAATGGAGGTTGGATTAGGAATGAGATTTGGTCCGTTCTTATCTGCTGATATTATTGGATTAAATAAGATTTCGAAATGGATGGATAATCTGTATGAAGAATTTGGAAACACAAAATACAAGCCATCACCATTAATTAAGCGTTTAGTAAGAGCTAAGCACCTGGGAAAACAAACCGGTGAAGGTTTTTACAAGTACGACGAAAATGGGAATATAATTAAGGAATAGATAATATTTTAATCCAATAGGTTAAAAGTCTTATCGTTAAAAAGCAAATAGTAAACACATGAAAATATTAGTATTAAATTGCGGTAGTTCCTCAATTAAATATCAATTGTTCAATATGGACGACAATGGTCATAACGTATTGGGCAAAGGTGCTGTAGAAAAAATTGGATTAAAAGGTTCATTTTTAAAGCACGAAAAAGAAAGTGGTGAAAAAGTTTTATTGGAAGGTGAGATTTTAGATCATCAAACAGGTATCGACTATATATTAGGTGTGCTTTCCAGTGAAAAGCATGGTTGTATCTTTAATCTTGAAGAGATTGATGCAGTTGGACACCGAGTTGTACATGGAGGTGAGGAATTTAATTCAAGTGTATTTATTACCAATGAGGTAGTAAATAAAATGAATGAGTGTATTGATTTAGCACCTCTGCACAATCCGCCAAACTTAAGTGGTATAACTGCTATCGAACAACTTTTACCTAATGTTCCTCAGGTAGGTGTTTTCGATACTGCATTTCACCAAACTATGCCTAAGCATGCATATATGTATGCTATTCCTTATTCATTATATCAGAAATATGGTATCCGTCGTTATGGGTTCCATGGTACCAGTCATAAGTATGTTTCAGCCAGAGCTTGTGAAATCTTAGGATTGGATTATACTAAGAGTAAGATTATCTCATGTCACCTGGGTAACGGAGCTTCTATTGCTGCGATTAAAAACGGAGAATCTGTTGATACTTCAATGGGTTTTACGCCAATTGAAGGTTTAATAATGGGAACCAGAGCTGGAGATTTGGATATAGGTGCTGCTACTTATATTATGGATAAAGAGATGATTGGAACTAAGTCTGCCAGTGTGCTTTTTAATAAGCAAAGCGGAATGTTAGGAATAACAGGAGTTTCTTCAGATATGAGAGAGATTGAAGCAGCTTCGCGCAATGGCAATAAATTAGCAGACTTAGGTTTAGATATGTATTGCTATAGAATCAAAAAGTATATTGGATCTTATGCTGCTGCTATGGGTGGTGCTGATGTAATTATCTTTACTGGAGGTATTGGTGAGAATGGAGATAAAACACGATATAAAATATGTTCTGATTTAGAATATATGGGTGTTGAAATGGATGAAAGTGAAAATACTGACCTTAGAGGTGAGGAAGCTGTAATTAGTTCCGACAAAAGTAAAGTAACAGTGATGGTAGTTCCTACTGATGAGGAATTGGTCATTGCTAAAGATACAAAACATATTGTTGAGGAATTGGCAAGCAGATAATATTAAAACCTGAGTAATACTCGGGTTTTTTGCTCTTTCAAGGTCAGTAGCAAGAATATAAATTAATGTTTTTGTTATGACTAAAGTTCTTGTTTGACTGTAATGCAGTTAATATTTTTACATTCATACGAGCAAAATAAAAATAGTAGCTTATGTTTAAAAAGTTATCTGACCTTGAAAGATTAGTAAAAAAGAACAATGTAATTAAAACATTGGCCTTAGCAGTTTCGCAAGATCCACACTCATTGGATGCAGTGCATAAGGCATATCAGGCTGGTCTTATTAAGCCGATATTAATTGGTGATAAGAGTCATACCCAAAGTATTATTGCCGAAAAAGGGTACAACTTTGAAGGAGCCCGGTTTATTGATGAAGTAGATCATACCAAATGTGTTGAAATAGCCGTTAAACTGGTTCATGATAATGAAGCTCAGTTTCTCATGAAAGGGAAGGTAGCTACCCCTGTTCTGCTTAAAGGTGTTTTAAATAAAGAATGGGGACTAAGAACCGGACGATTATTATCTCACTTTGCTTTGTTTGAAGTAGACACCTACCACAAACTTATCGCTGTTACAGATGTGGCCATGAATATTGCGCCAAATCTTCAGGATAAAATAGCCATTATCAATAACTCTGTGAGTTATTTAAATGTGATGGGGATTGCAAAACCCAAAGTAGCAGTTTTAGGAGCCATAGAAATGGTGAATGAAAATATGCAGGCTACCCTAGATGCGGCTTTGCTTTCAAAAATGAATCAACGCGATCAAATTCGAAATTGTATTATTGATGGTCCTCTGGCTTTTGATAACGCAGTAAGTTTTGAAAGTGCCAAACACAAAAATATTAAAAGTGCCGTAGCTGGTGATACAGACCTTTTGTTGATGCCTGATATTGAGGTAGGGAATGTGTTGTATAAGTCCTTGGTGTTTTTTGCTAAAGCCAAGGTAGCATCTGTTATACTTGGTGCAAAAACACCTATAGTATTAACCTCAAGAAGTGATTCTGAAGAATCTAAATACCATAGTATTTTATTGGCTGCATTAGCATAAGGGCTATGGATATAGCAATTACAAAACTAGAGCAAATAGCCCGGCATGTTATTGATACGGGCGAACGGTGGCGTGTAGCAGTTGTTATGGCAGAAGATGCCAATACAATGGGAGCGGTAGTAAAGGCGTGTACTGATGGTTTTATATTCCCAATATTTATTGGCAATAAGAGTAAGATACAAGAACTTTTAGCAAAAGAAAACACCTTACAGTCGGGTACTTTTTCAATTATAGAGTGCAATCAGGCAGATGAAGCAGCTAAGTTAGGGGTTCAGTTAATAAAAAATGGTGATGCGGATATCATCATGAAAGGACTAATAGGTACCGATCTCTTTTTAAAAGCCGTGATGCAAAAGCAGAAAGGGCTTATGAAAACCAATGGAGTACTTAGTTATGTATGTGCTCTGGAAATTCCTAAGTATCATAAATTACTACTAATTACAGATCCGGCGGTAATACCATTCCCAAATCAGGAGCAAAAAGTAGCTATGGCTCGTTATGCAATAAATATGGCACATCAATTAGGAGTCAATAAACCTAAGGTGGCATTAATTGGCGCTTCAGAAAAAGTATCTCCTCATTTTCCCAATTCTCGGGAATATAAAAATATGTGCGAAATGGCTTCTCGTGGTGAGATAAAAAATTGCCTTATGGATGGTCCATTGGATTTATTTTTAGCTTGTGATAAGGAAAGTGTAAAAGTTAAAGGAGCCAAAACACCCATAAATGGAGATGCCGATGTGTTATTATTTCCTACTTTGGAAGCTTGTAACCCTTTTTATAAAGGGATAATGTTATTTGGAAATGGAGAATTGGCAGGATTAATACAGGGAACTACACACCCTGTAGTTGTCATGTCTCGCAGTGAAAGTTTTAAATCTAAATACTATTGTTTAGCTTTAGCATGCCTTACAGTTAAAGACAATCATTAACCTATTGATAAACATTTATGGAAACCTTTAGAATTTTAGCAATTAATCCAGGATCTACATCAACAAAGATTGCTGTCTTCGATAATGAAAAATCTATCTTTTTAAAGAATATAAAGCATTCAAACGAAGATTTAGCACCCTTTAATAGTATATCAGAACAATACGAATTTCGTAAAGAAGTAATTTTAAATGAATTAATACAGGCAGATATCGATATTGAACGTATTGATGCTGTTGTGGGTAGAGGTGGTTTGGTTAAGCCAATTGAATCAGGTGTTTATGAGGTAAATGAATCCCTAAAGCGAGATTTGCGTGTTGGTATTTTAGGAGAACATGCCAGTAATTTAGGAGGTTTAATTGCCGATGATATTGCCAAGTCATTACCTGAAGCAAGAGCCTTTATTGCAGATCCGGTGGTAGTGGACGAGTTAGATGAAGTAGCACGTATCACAGGTTGCCCGTCAATGCCACGACAATCGGTATTTCATGCCTTAAACCAAAAAGCAGTAGCGCGTTTATTTGCACGTACTCGCGGTTTTGTTTATGAAGAGTTAAATCTTATTGTTGCGCATATGGGAGGTGGTATTTCAATTGGAGCGCACCGCCAGGGTAGAGTGGTAGATGTAAATAATGCTTTGGATGGTTATGGACCGTTTTCACCGGAGCGTGCAGGTACTTTACCAACAGGAGCGTTAATACGAGCTTGTTATAGCGGGAAATACTCTTATGATGAAATGAAAAAGATTGTAAATGGAAAAGGAGGATTGGTGGCTCATTTAGGGACTAATCAGGCCTATGAGGTTGAAAAAAGAGTAAAAGCGGGAGATAAGCATGCTGAACTTGTTTTAAGTGGGATGTGTTATCAAATTGGTAAGGCCATTGGCGGATGTGCTACTGTATTAAAAGGAAAAGTAAATGGTATAATTTTAACCGGGGGTATTGCCCACGATAAGTTTGTGGTGGATTACATTAAAGAAATGGTTGATTTTATCGCTCCGGTGGCTGTTTATCCTGGAGAAGATGAAATGACAGCCTTAATGCAAAATGCTTTAATGGCCATGCGCAACCAGGTAAAATGTAAAATATACCAATAGATAAAACATTAAACAGATTTATACGTATTAAAAGAGTTGTCATTTACAGGTTAATTGACAACTTTTTTGTTTATTATTATACGCTCAAGAATCACAATTGTGTGTTCGGTTGCATATTATAAACCGGGTAAGGCCGGCTGGTAGACAAGGTTGGTACAAGTATAATCTTTATTTTCTTTAAGAACTTATGAAGATAATGTAGAAACTAAAACCAGTTAGATTAAACTTATTTGATAAGGTGTAGTCTATAGAGCATTTAGAAAAATTTAGTAAGTGAAATATGTTTAAAGTACATCATATATTAATTGTAGTAAGTTTAATTTTTTGTTCTATCTCACAGAGTAGCATGGCCCAAATTAGTTATCAGGGTCAGCCTTATTTTGGGCCGGAGGCAAGTTTGTCGGTTAAATCAAATAATACGAAACAACTGAGTTATATGCCCTCAAAGGCGCATTTGCAAGAGTCAAAAAAACAAAAAAATGGACAAGCATTAACTTTTGCACACCAGTTTACAGTTAATTATACACCAGATAACTCAGGTGTTTGGCACGTGACAGATGAGGGTGTCAAAATTTGGAGACTTTCAATTAGTTCTCCTGGAGCTTACTCTATAAACCTTATCTTCGACAGGTATAAATTACCAAAGGGAGCAAAGCTTTTTATTTACAACACCGACCATTCAGAAGTGATTGGGGCCTTTACGAAAAAAAATAATAAGCCCTCTGGAGTATTGGCAACAGCACCGGTGGCAGGAGATCAGATTATTGTGGAATACCAGGAGCCGGTTAAAGCTGAATTTAAAGGTGAGCTGTTAATTGGAGCTGTTAATCATGATTTCTTAGGTGTTCATAAGCTACTTTCGTTAAAAGTTGGTTTTTTTGGCGATTCAGGAAGTTGTAATGAAGATATTTCTTGCTATGATGAAAATAACGAGCTGGATATAAGACGTTCTGTTGGTAAATTGATAGTGGATGGAAGGCAACTATGTACAGCGACTTTAATTAATAATACAGCCCAGGATGGCAAGCCATATATCATCACAGGTTCGCATTGTTATAACTTAGATAAAGATGGAAGTTCTACAGTATTTTACATGAACTATGAAGTACCTTACTGTAGTGATAATATTGAAGGAACAAAATTACATAGTGTATCAGGCGGAACAACACGAGTTCGTGCTGATAGTATGGATATAGCCTTGGTAGAGTTGGAGGAAGTACCACCAGCTCATTATCGTCCTTATTATGCCGGTTGGACATTGAACTCTTCACCGTCTAAGCCTTTTATAGGCATCCATCATCCACAGGGAGATGTAAAGAAGATATCTACTTCGCTTACAGATTTAATCCCGGTTACATGTGGATTAAATTCGGGTTACCCCGATTATTCACCTTTTGTCAAGAATTTTCATTGGTTGGTTAGCAGATGGGCTACCGGAACAACAGAAGCTGGTTCTTCAGGGAGTGGTATTTTTGATATAAATAATAAATTAGTTGGAACATTATCGGGTGGAGAGGCTAATTGCACTAATT
The DNA here is from genome assembly GCF_005877885.1 of Labilibacter sediminis. Taxonomy (GTDB): domain Bacteria; phylum Bacteroidota; class Bacteroidia; order Bacteroidales; family Marinilabiliaceae; genus Saccharicrinis; species Saccharicrinis sediminis. The sequence continues at coordinate 73,472 of NZ_VCHY01000025.1, read as the reverse complement.
CAAGAAATGATTATTATACGCAATTTTATAAAGCCTGGGATCAAAACTCAGAAATTGATGGTCAGTTTAAGCACTGGCTCGATCCAATTAATGCGGGAGTACAGAGTTTAGTGGGATTTGATCCGTATGAAAATGATCCTTACTTGCGCCTGACCAACGTTGAAAATGGAGAAAAGAAAGGAGTTAGTCATGTGGAGTCTGGAGGTTATATAAGTGGTCATAATGCAAAGGGATCAGTCATGTTTGCAGAACATTTTGGAGGAATACGATCGGCTACCTTAAAGGGTGTATATTTTATGCCAGCAGTTTATATGTGGGGATCCTTACAAACCATTGATTTAGTTGTTTGGCAAGGACTGGAAGCACCTGAGAGTATTGTTGTAAGGGAGAAGGATATTGCTATAAAAGATTTAAAATCTAATAAGGAAACCTATATTGAATTTACCAGCCCGGTAAATGTAACAGGAGATTTTTATGTAGGATATGAAATTAATTACACAGGATCACCTGTGGATACTTTTGCAGTATATCATTCAATAAATGATGGCAAAATTAATAACTCCATGATGGTGTACGAAGGCGATAGTTGGCAAAAGGCATCAGATGTATATGATGGTGTTAATAAATCATTATGGATTGATGTGTTGGCCAATATGGTAGTATATGGTGATACTCAGATTATTCCGGAAAAAGATAAGAACATTTTATTATACCCAAATCCATGTAATATTGACTTTATTAGCATTGATAGTAAAGGAGAGTTTATTGAAAGTTGTGAAATTTTTAATATGAATGGTCATAGAGTGCATTGGGAAAAAGTAGAAAATGAAGCCTCAAATATTCCAATTGATATTACTGATCTTTCACAAGGTGTTTATGTGATGAAATTAAGGGTAGGAGAGAAGTACACTTATCTAAAGTTTACCAAACAAAGTTATTGATGTAAAAAAGGAAAAGCGGGTTATTTCAGCATGAAATAACCCGCTTTTCCTTTTTATTATTTTGTTACTCTATTATTTTAAACTCATCAATACAAACAAAGCCAGGAGTCATCATTTTTCCATCTACAACATCACTTGAGCTTATTTCAAGTTCTATTCTGTTAATGGCGCCTAAATCTTGCAGGTCAATGGTCGACCAGTCTGTTATAATGTAATTGTCTCTATTGTTGCCAAACGTATAGTTTGCCAAATAAAACTGAATTGTTCCGCTTTGTAGTCCGTTTTTGGTATACCCTTTAATATTAAGAACTAGCGAATCTAAATCAGTACCATCTTCTCCTCCAAATATTTTTGATCCGTGATTACCCGACTTAATAGCATCATATACATAATAAGAGTTGTTAACGGCAAAACTTTTAAATACGTGATCTTCACCATCTATGGTTTCAATTATTAATGACGTTTGAATATCATCCTGCATCATCACACCAAAAATTTCAGAGTCAAATGATGCAGACTGTTTGTAGGCGCTATATTTCTCATATTCTTCCTCAGAATTAGATCCGGTCATGTTTGAATAGGTAAAGCCAGTCCATGACTCAGCACTATAACTGCCGTTAATTTCAAATTTTAAACTATCCGAAGTAAAATATGTGTTTGCTTCGTTGTTAACCCAAAAACTATCATTTTCTAATTCTAAATCTTCAAAGTCGGTAAGATACATTGATTGAGCCCAAATGCTGATTTCATCAGAACCTCTGTCATTTTTAACCATAAAAACAGCGTCAAACAGGTTTAGCTCATCCGGAATTAAAGTATAGTCTTTTTCATTCCAAATTACTTTGCCATCTACCGTCCAGGTATATGTTGAGTTAATGTCGTACGTGATTTTTGGAGAAATAACCAAGGTATCAGTCACGCGTACTTCATAGCCGTCTTCCGGCATATTTATAAATATTTCAGAAGGCGGTATGTCTTTTACATGCTCTTCACAGGAAAATAATAGTATCCCTATGGCTATAAAGAGAAAGTATAATGGGGTTGACTTAATATTCATCATCAAGCTATTGTCTTGTTTTTAATGCCTGTTATTGCTTATTAATATTCAAATGATGGTCAATAAAACCCGGAACCTGATCAGCACTTATTCGTTTGGCAATTATTTTTTTGTTTTCGTCCAAAATAAAAATAGCCGGAGTGCTGTAAATATCATACAGGTTTCTGAAATTACTTTGATTGTAAGGATCGTAAACATTAATCCACTCTTCTAATTGATGCTCTTCAATAAAAGAGGTCCATTTTTCGGTTTCTACCTGAGTGAATACGGCAAAAACTTTAACACCTAAATCCTGGTATTTATCCCAAATTTCTTTTTTTATAATGGGGATTTCTTTTTTACAATGACCGCAATCCGGTTCCCAAAATACCAGGATAGTAAGTGGTGAATATACTTCGCTTAGCCTGTAGTATTCATTGTTTGGTGACACTAGTTTGAGATCGGGAGCCTGATTTCCAATTAAATTAGGTTTAAGTTTCTTTACTCTGTCTTCCAGTTTGGTTAAAAACTCATCATCAACCCAATCTGCTTTTCCTGATAGGTAGAACTTTTCGGCCAGAGCCACCATTGCTGCATCCATGCCCATCAATTTACTTTCGTTTACGCTGTTAAAGGTATGTTGTATGAGATATTTTTCCATTTCCTCATTGCCTTCAGCCATTTCAACTACTCTGATTGATTCTTTTACAATACTATCTGGTATTTGGAAAACAGTTTTAGATAAAAATGTTTCTAACTTGTTGGTAAAGAATGGTGTTCTTAGCAACCTGTCGTCCGTCATATCAATATTGTCGAAGTAGTGATTTTTGTAGTATTGATATCTTTTCCATTGTACTACAGAATCAGGAATTGTTTCATCCGTTTTAAAATCAGGAACTTTAACCTCGCGCATAGCTTTAACAAATGCAGCTAAAAATGTACCTTCATGATTTAGTAAAATTTTATCCCAATAGGAGTTAACATTTTCAGATAATCCTCTTAATTTTTCTTTCCAAATTTTAACAGAATCGTTAGGGGTATCTCCTGCATCCTTTATTTTTTGCTGTAGCTGGTTTGCGGCTTTCTGCTGAGCAGCAATAAATTTTTGATAATTGTTAAATGCCTTTTCCTGCTTGTTACCTTTAACTTCCAGAGATTCAACTGGATCTTCTTTATCTACAGAAATGCTAAAATGCTGTTCATCATCAATAATGATATCAAAATATTTTTGATCCGGCATATATATGATGTATACACCTCCGGGCAGAGCTTCATCACCGCTAAATGTTCCCATTCCTTTATCGTTGATTTGAATGGTATCATTTACCAACATCTTTTTGTTAAAGTAATGCCCTAAAATCAACGTTGTATCCTGCCATCCTTTTATGCTTACATCAATTTTATATCCTTGAGCAAAAGTATTTGAACAGGTAACGGCAATTAAAGTAAATAGTATAAAACGGAGTGTTAATTTGGTTTTCATTTATGAGTTTTGCTTTGTTAATTTTGAATAATAGCCCAGTTTATACAAGTCGTAAAGTAGCATACTGGGATTTTTAGTACAAAGGTTTTTTTCTATAGCTTTTTGTGTTAGTTTATACATGACACTAAAAAGACTGATCAGTTTAAAGGATTTAGCTAGATTAAAATATTTTAAAATAGTGATTCGTTTATCCAGTAAATGATTGTCTTTGTGTTTGTCGCTGAGAAATTTTAAAGTCTCAAGTCTTTGTTTTGTTTTACTAATAAATTCATCGTTACTTTCTAAACCGATATGTACCACCGGGTTATCAATATGAACAATTTTTATGCCTTTTAATTCAAGTTCAATGCCATACATGGTATCTTCATGACCTGAACGTTCAATAGTTTCATCAAAGGCAATACGTTTAAACAATTCCTTTTGTACTAAAAAATTGTTCGACATAAAACTTTTGTTGGGTACTTTGCTACGTTGAGCAGCATTATGGTCTTCCTTAATTTTACCAACTTTCCAACGTAAAGACTTATCAAAAGAAGGTAGTTCTTTAGGATGAACTCTTCCTCCGTATACAATTGAATGGTCTTCAGATAAAAACGGGAGGTAGTTTTTGATAAAAGCCGGGTGAATATCAGAGTCGCTATCTAAAAATAATATTTTATCATACTTAGCTTCAGATGCCAGTTTATTTCTGATGGCAGCACTTCCCAGGTTTTTTTCAAGCTCCAGGTATACTACTTCCTTATATTCTTTAATGCTTCTGTTGAGTTCTTTATACGAATGGGTTGATCCATCGTCAAAAACCATTATCTCAATGGTTAAAAAATTTTGTTGGGATTGTTCAACTAATTTTTTAACCAGCGGAGTAACATCAAAATTGTATAGAGGTATGCAAACAGATAGCATAGTCAGATTTTGTTATTTAATTTGTTGTGTTTGAGTTTTAAGCCATGCTTTTCTTTCTTCATCCAAAACTGGAGCAAGTTTATCGTATACCGTTTGGTGATAGCTATTTAGCCAATCTACCTCTTCGTGCGTTAACAGGCTTGTTTTTATCGATTTTAAATCAACAGGGCACAGTGTAAGGGTTTCAAATTTAAGGAAATCACCAAACTCTGTTTTGAGCGATGGAACAGTGAGTATCAGGTTCTCAATTCTAATACCATACTGTCCGGTCCTGTAAAGCCCGGGTTCGTTGGAAGTTATCATTCCCTCAATTAAGGTAACACCATTGTCATTGGGACGAATGCTTTGCGGTCCTTCATGTACGTTTAAAAAGCAACCAACACCATGACCTGTGCCATGACCATAATTTAAGCCGATAGACCATAGAGCTTTACGTGCCAATATATCTAAATGCACACCTCTTGTGCCAACAGGAAAACTGGTTGTATCTAAGGCTATATTCCCTTTTAAAACCATTGTGAAGTCAGTTTTTTGCTGCTCGGTTGGTGTACCTAAATGAATGGTTCTGGTAATATCAGTTGTTCCTTCGAAATACTGCCCACCAGAATCAATTAAATAAAAGTTATCTGGAGTAAGTTTTATGTCTGTTTCTTTGTTAACACTGTAATGTACAATAGCTCCATGCGCGGCAAAGCCTGAAATTGAATTAAATGATTCTCCAACGAAATTTTCATTTTCGGCTCTGAATTTTTTGAGTTGCTTTGAGGCCGAAATTTCGCTAACTGTTCCTTGGGGCACGTTAGTTTCTAACCAGTGTAAAAACTTAACCATCGCTACTCCATCCTTAATCATAGCAGCTCTAAAGCCATCTTGTTCTGTTTTGTTTTTAGCTCCTTTTAAGTCTCTTACAATACTTGGCTTTTCAATTTTTATGACTTCACGAGGAATTAACGAATAGATCTGTGCATTGGTAGTTGATGAATCAAAAAGAAGCCCTGATTCAATTGGCATATCCTTAATCCATTTAAAAATATCCTGATACAAATGCACCGATATATCATCTTGAGCTAATTGTTTTCCTATAGAGGCAGTGATTTTATGCGTGTCGATAAAAAGGTAAACCGCATCAAGAGATATGATTAGGTAAGCATGAAATACAGGGTTGTATGGCACATCATTACCTCTTAAATTAAGAGTCCAGGCTATTTCATCCAGCGCGGTAATTATGTAATGAGAAGCATCGTGCGTCCGCATTTCGATACGTATTTTCTCAATTTTTTCACATCGGTTGTATCCGGCATATTTAGTGTCATGTAAAATGACCGGGTTTTCTGGTATGGGGGGGCGTCCTTCCCAAATTTCATCCAATAATGTTTGATTTGGATCCAATGATATGCCGTATGGTTTAAATTTTTTGGATAGTTTTCGCGCATCATCAAGAGAAAACACTTCTCCTTCAAAAGCAAGTGTGCTTCCCGGATTTAGTCTTTCCGCAATCCAGTCTGCATAATCCGGAGTATCTGGTTCGCTCGATTTAAAAAGATCAATACCACTTCCGTTTAATTCTTCTTCGGCTTGTAAATAATATCTGCTATCGGTCCACAAACCGGCTTCTTCAGCCAAAATTACAACTGTACCAGCAGATCCTGTGAATCCGGAAATAAATTCACGTTTTTTCCAGTGAGCAGCTGTGTATTCACTCATATGAGGATCACTACCAGGGATAATAAATGCATCTATTCCCAGTGATAGCATTTTAGTACGCAATAAAAATACTTTTTCGGATGTTAGCATAGTACAGTGATTTTATTTACTTAAACTCAATATTTTGATTTTTATTAAAGATGATGACTTTTGAATTAGATTGCGGATTAGAGCCAACATCTCCTGAAAAGGAAGTTTTAAATTCTTCTTGAATGATTTGAAGATTTTCACTTTGCGGGTGAATAAACTTTCCTTTGGTAACTTCACCATTTATGGTGTATGAAGTTAAATTGTTTAAATGAATGAACGTTTCTGTTTCAATGTTATCAATTACCAATTCGCTAAAAGTTGAATCGGAATTTAACAGGTTTAGTTTTCCTTTGTTAAAATTTAGGAAAGCGCTGTCTGAAAAACTCTCCATTGTTACTAAACTACTAAGAGCTTTTAGCGAAATACTTTTTAATGGGCCAAGCGTTAGGTTATCGATATTTGAGTTTCCGGTATAGCTATGAAGCTGTTCAACCGAAAAGGTACTATACGATGATTGAGCTTGTAAATCACCGGCATCTATAGTTTTAATTACAGAGTTTTGAAGTGTAAGGTTAGCATTGCCCAAATGATGGATGCTACCCTTGCAAAATACCAGATCAATTTTATTGTTTATGGAATCGTTTAAAGGTTTAATACTTTTGATGTTTATATCGCTATATGAAATTTTAGCAATAACACCACCCAAAGCTTCAGCCATATTAACTATACCATGTGAGTTTTCAAGATATACAGCAAGTTTTTTCGGAAAAAATATGTTGTAGTTAATTTTATAAGGAATGGTTCTGTTAAAATCTTTACTCAAAGTGGTTTTAACCTGAAGCGTGTTTGAATAGGTTACAATTTTAATTTGAACTTCATCAAGCATTTCCTTCGATAAATTAGGCTTGTTGGATAAAATTTCAATGGTGGTTTCAACACTCACTGAATCTTTGTCCCAGTTTAAGAGGTTTACTTCAGCATGCTGTGCTCTAATATCGAGTTTATTTATTTGCTTAAGATTAAACATCTCAAACCTATAATCCTTAAAATCAGTTGTAATACGCGTTTGCGATTTTAAAGGGATAATTTGAAATAACAGTATAAAAAGTGCAATTTGTATTTTGATCATTTTCTAATTAATTATGAAAGCCATAAAAGTAGCTAAAAAGAAGGGCATGCAAAAATTTTAGGATTCTTCCTTCCGTTTTAATTGCAAACAAATTTACTCATTAGCTTTGTTTTGATTTTCGATAGACTGGCCGGCTGCACCCATGCTTGTTTTAATTGGTGTGAGACTGAATTTTTTAATGAACCTGTTCATTTTACCTGCTGTTGCCGGAATAAAGGTGAAAGATCCGGTTTTAGATTTCCTATCATCGGTATCCAGGGTTTTTACAGTATTGTTGTAGGCTTCATTGGATGATAAGGTCTGTAACATCTTTGCTTTGTATGAGAAATAGAACCAAGTGTCTTTGTCGAAGCTGATGAACATATCTAAAGAATTACCGCTTCTTTTTTTAACAATTTCCGCTTTTACATCGGCTTTTCTGTTGATTACAAAGTTCTTTATAAAAGTTAAATCAGCTTGACCATCTGCAATATATGAATGGGCTGCACCATCAAATTTAAAATCAAGGTTTCCGAAAGTAAGCATATTGTTAATATCGGCATTTAGATTTTCAATCTGATTCATCGATTTCTTTTTATTGGTTACAGATTTGGCTTCTTTACTGCCAACCCATTCTGCCAATCGTTTCGTGAAAACCTCATCAGATTGCTTGCTTTCTGAAGCTGTTGAAGCTAGTATAGCCGTTACCATCTGGTTTGTTGCAACTTCGTTAAAGAAAAAGTCAATACCCAAAAGGGTGGTTAATGTTATTTTCTTTTTATCAGGATTATCGATTATAGTTCCGGCTGCCTTAAGTTTCAGTTGGTCAAGATCAATACCTAAATTAAGGTTACCCTCTGCCATAATATCACAACTTGAGTTGGAGTATCTAAATAAAACTCCGGTCGTGTCAGGGTTGTTTATCTTCTCTTGTGAAGCAATTTCAAAGGCATTTTGATTATCATTGAAATATAAATAACCATTGGCTGTAATCACCGGAATATCACTATAATCTTTACGGTGTTGTAAAAATGTAGAGTACAGGTGAGCTGAATCTTTGGTTAAAAAGAAATCGCGATATATTTTCTTGCGCTCAAAATTTACCGGTTCATCACCAATAGGTATTCGTATTTTTTGAGGATCAATTGATGAATTAAAGTATGTGTAGGTTTGTGGTCCTCCGCTACATTGATGTAACATTTGGACGCCACCATCAAAGTTTAATAGTTTTTGTGCAGCATTAAGATTTGCTTTCCCTTTAAAAGTAAAGTTCTTATCAAAGGTAAATAAATCGGTTTGTATAATGGTACCCTTGGCCGCGGTTCTAAGTTCTTCGTTTAGTTTTATATCATTAAACTGAATGGTAAATGTTTTTCCATTGCCATTAACAAAGTCATATTCCCCATAACCCGAATATTCATATTTACCATCAATCTTTAAATGAGAATTGTATATGGTATGAGAGTGAGTGCTGTCAATAAGTTCAATGGAAGCGCTATCCAGAGGAGCCATATCGGCATTTTCACGAATGGTAACCAATCCATTTCCTAAAATAATGTTGGCATCTGCTACTTTAATGTTTTTTACTTCTTCGGCATAGATCACTTTATTTTCAACATCGTAACGGGCAAGCGGAACTCTAAAGTCCAAGGAATCTTGTTTACGATGTGTAGAAACAAAACGGTTTCCTTCGGATCCTTTGGCTCCCATAAAGATATCATTCAAATCCATATCCCATGAAAATTCACTAATATACGACACATAGCGGTTGTCGGTAAAGTTAACTAAACTACCTCCTGATTTTGAAACGAATTTACCCTGGCGGGTAACAAAATCAATGTTTGAGATTAGGTTTGTTGTGTTAAATGATACATCTTGCATATCACCACCAACCAGGTTAAAATCAGAAGAATCTGCTAAAATGGTATGTCCGCCAAAGGTCATTTCCGGAGAAACAAGGTTGGCATTGTCCATATATATGGTTCCTTCTCCCGTTGCTCCGTATTTAGATATGGTTAACTTTCCTTCCAGCTGAGATTCGTCGTTAAACATGGTAAAAGCTTTTTCCTGGCTGGTAGCAACTAATTTATCTTTATAAGGATGATAAGCAATATGGTTGTATTGGCCTTGTACATCAGGGTACTCAACTCCCTCTTCTCGTTTTTCAACATTGAATTTATGGGTTTGTCCACTGGTTAATTCCGGTAAAAAAAGCAGGTTTTCAGAGACGGATGTACTGGTAAGGTAGTTAAGGGTTCCTGATCCTCTTAAACCTTTATTACTTAAATCAATATTACTGATAAAGGTTGCCCGGTTATCATAGATTCCATAGCCTTCTTCAGGTGTTGTTCTTGTAAAACCCAGTGAAAAATCCTTTTGTACAGTCAGATTTTCATTAAATGTTGGAAAAATATTGGAAACGAAGGTTCCGGAGAAGTCAAAGTTTTTACGTGATAGTTTACTAATACTATCCATGGTAAAAGAATCCAGTCGAAAGTAAAACTTTTCTCTATCATATAATCCACCTTGTATTTCGGGCTTGTCGTAATATACGTACGATTCGTGCGAGCTATGGAGTATTGGGAATTCGCTGTAAAAATCCTTCCCTGATTTATTATCTGGTTTGTCAATTTGAAGTGTTCCGGATAATTTTTCAATGGCATTTTTAACGTATGTGAGTTTTGGGTGACCAAAATAATCTACTTCTCCTGTTTGCACTTGCATACGTAAGGAGTCAATATTTTTCATATCAATTAAAAAATCATCATAGTCAAATTTAAATCCGGCTCCAAAAAGGTTAAGCATTCCTGCATTGATGGTACCATCAAAAACAAAATTTCGATTTCGCTTTAACAGTATTTTTTCATCTTTGGGAAAAAAGACTACGTTCTGGTTATCAGAAATAGATATGGATTTTACACCGCTAATGTTAATATCGTAGTTTTTTAAGTCGATTTGTGCATTGGCAATTTTACCCGGTGTATTGGAGGAAAAGCGAATTACATCATAATCCTTTTTCCCCAGGCGAAAAAGCAGGTAGTCGTTTAGGCGCTGGCGAATTTCTATTTCATCGGTATTTACATTATAACCAATAAAGCCATAAAAAGAGAGTTGAATGACTTGTTGTCTTACCTGACTTTCGGGTAAACCAATTGTTCGAGCATAATCTTTTGCTGTAAACGGTTTGCCTTTAAAACGTCTTGAACAGTTCTTTAATCCCTGTAAGGGGTGAATAGCATCCATCCCCTGGAGTTGGTTATAAAAGTTTTCACGAAAATAACTTAAGGATTCAAAAGAACCATGGTTCTCAACAGCTCCCGAAACCATTTTTAAATCAATAACTTTTGAGTCTAAATTCCAACTTAGTAGCTCAATGTCCATACTAATATTATGGAAAGTGTTAAAATACGGGCTGATGGCTAAGCCTTCTCCATTTCTGATCAGGTGTAGTTCGTTTTTATCAACCATTAGTTTAAATACCAAACCCGGATGGTAGATAAATGATGTGTCCATTCTTATTTTAACCTCTGTATCATTACTTAAAATTTGATCTTTACGTAAGGCAAAATAAAGTGACCTGGCTGTCAGAAATAGAGTGTCATGCCTGAAAATAGTTATTTGTGCAGGGTTGTTTACACTTCCGGCACCAAGAAATTTGGCACCATTTTGAGCAAATCCTCCTTCGTAATTAATATCGGGGTGGATGTTGTCGAGTTTAAAACGTTCTTCATTTGATAAAAACTGAGGATAGGTAGCATTTTCAGGTGTGCTGATATTCATTACTTTGTGACGCAATTTACCACTTAGTGCATGGTCAAAGTAAATGGAATTAAAAAAATGTACGCTATCAATTTCCAGTTCCGACTTTTTTAAAGGGACTTTATAGTTATCAAAAGTGGCGTAGATTTGTTTATCAGAATAACCAGATCTTTCCCAGGTTATTTTACCTTTATTACCTTCCCAAATATTAGTGGTGTAATTAAAAGTACCTTCGGTATCAAATATTTGAATGCTATCGTTTTTTGAGAAGCAGGTTAGTTTTAAAGCAGGAAATGTTACAACAAGATCTTTATCGTAAGATAATTGCCAACTGTTATTATTTGCCTTCCATTTGTTTGAGGGTGTTGAAAAAATAATATTGTCCGTAAGTAAATCAGTTGTGATTTTTAACAAAGAGTTGACCTTGCGTAAGGGGTATCTTGGTTTTTTTATCAAATCAGTAATGGCATCCCTCCATGCAATAAAGCTGACTTCAGTTATGTCAGATGTTATAAATACCTGAGTTGATTTTAAGTAGGTTTCATAATCAGGAATGGGACGAGCTTTCTTTTTGGCCAAATAATTACAAGCCTGTATAATATGTTCTTTGTGCTCTGTTGTAACATCCGGAGAATACCAAAATTCAGTTAATTCAGTAATGAAAGCTTTTGCATGTTTTTTATCAGCAATAGATTTAAAAAGCTCTTCCATTACCGGGAGGAACTCTTCACTATTTTCGCTGAATGTATTTTTGTTGCTTTGAGCTAAAGTGTTTGTAAATAGTAAAAATGTAATTATTAAGGCAAAAAGAGATCTCATTAGGTTTTCAATTAATTAGTATGCGTATACGCAACACCAACCCAATTGTTTTGTTCCTTGATAGATATTTTTGACAGGTTATTGTTATTGCATTCTGCATCAATAACATCAAGATCGGTTTGATAAAAACCGCTTAATATTAAGGTACCTCCGGATTTTAAAACGGCAGCATAGTTTTTAATATCCTCTAGTAAAATGTTTCTATTGATATTGGCTAGAATAACGTCATATTTTTCTTTAGTTAGGAGAGATGCGTCTCCACATAAAACCTCCATGTTATTAATATGGTTAAGCTTCATGTTGTTAATTGTATTGTTATATGCCCATTCTTCAATGTCAATACCCAGAACTTTTTCAGCTCCTCTCATACTGGTTAAAATACCAAGGATTCCTGTTCCACACCCCATATCTAATACCGATTTATTTATAAAATCAGTTTCTAAAATGTGTTTAACCATTAAACCTGTTGTTTCATGATGGCCGGTTCCGAAAGCCATTTTAGGTTCAATTAAAATATCGTATTCTGCTTTAGGGATATCCGTATGAAAAGGACTGTGAATCACGCATTTTTCGCCAATAACAATAGGTTGAAAGTAGTGTGTTTCCCATGTTTTATTCCAATTCTGATCAGGAATAACTTCCGTTTGAATATCTATTTTAAACTCATCGCTATTAACGATATAGATGTTTTTTACATCGCTTAAGCTGTATTGCGAAGTTGGAATATAAGCGTTTAGTCCAGCCTCTGTTTCCTCAAAACTATCATACTCAAATTGAGCCAGCTCTGCCATTAATATGTCTCTAACAATTTCGGTGTTGGGTGTGATGGTAAAGCTTACCTGAGTATATTCCATATTGTATAATTATTAATTGATATGCGAAACAAAAGTAAACAAAAATGGCCACCTCTGTATGAGATAGCCATTTTATATTGTTAATTTGATTTAAATAAATCTAAGCTTAAAAAGCAGAGATAATACCATGAAAATCTTCAGCTTTAAGAGATGCTCCACCAATTAAACCACCGTCAACATCCGGGTTAGCAAAAAGTTCTTTCGCATTTCCTGGCTTACAGCTACCACCGTAAAGGATTGAGCAGTTATCAGCAACTTCAGCACCATATTTGTCAGCAACGACAGAACGGATGTAAGCATGAATTTCTTGCGCTTGCTCAGGAGTAGCTACTTTTCCTGTTCCGATAGCCCATACAGGCTCGTATGCCAATACAATTTTACCAAAGTCCTCAGCTGAAAGGTGAAATAAAGCCTCTTCGATTTGAGTTTTAACAACTTCGTTTTGCTTGTTAGCTTCTCTTTCTTCTAATACCTCACCAATACAGAAAATAGGTGTTAAACCGTTAGCTAAAGTTAAATCAGTTTTTTCTTTAAGAATAGCGTTAGTTTCACCATAGTACTCTCTTCTTTCAGAGTGACCTAGAATTACATGACCAGCACCTGTAGACTTAACCATAGAAGCAGAAATTTCACCAGTGTAAGCACCAGATACTTTATCAGCACAGTTTTGAGCAGCAACACTTACTTTAGCAGTGTCAACAGCTTTAACTACCTCAGTAATGTGAGTAGCTGGTACCCCTAATACTACACCACAGTTAGCTCCTTTAGAAGCAACAATGTTGTTTACTTCAGTTGCTAATTCTACCCCTTCTTGTAGGGTCATGTTCATTTTCCAGTTACCGGCAACAATGTTTTGTCTCATCGTAAAAAATGTTTGTTATTGAAATATTATAGTTTATTTATTCTTTTTTAATAGTATTACCGAAAATAAAGCTGATGCAAGAATCAATGCTGTAATAAGGAATTTTCCTTTTTTTCGGGTAAGGTCTTTTAAACCATATGATACAGGGTTCTTGAAGTCATCAGCATTAGGGATGTCGTTGTAATGCCATTTTCCAACTACATTACCTTTTTGTAACAATACCAATCCCGGATTCGATCTGATTACTGTTTTAAGCATAGTTTCATCAGCAATCAGGTAATTAAAACCAGCTTCGGTATTAAATTCAAAGTTTGTGATATTTTCCTCTGTAGAGGCTGTAATGGCATAGGTGTTATAACCTTTTTCAAATAAAGTCTTTTTTAATTCAACAATTTTGTTTAGGTTTTTCCCCCATTCTCCTTTTTCAATTTTAGGAGAGATTATTAACAGGGTAGGACGGTCATCTTCAAGAATATTATTTGTTTGATCTTCGCCGTTATCATCAATTAAAACAAAATCATGAATAGGTGGTTGATAACCTTCTTTGATTACAGTTGTTTCACTGTCTACAAATACCCATGTTGAATCAGTGTAAGGATAATTTTCGGCTGTAAATACTTTTTTTACACCATCTTTTTCCAGTATGAAGGTGGTTGAATACTCGGTTTGTTCTGCATCTTCCGGAATTTGCATTCCTTCACTAATGTTACTGCCTGTCTTGTAAGGTCTAAAGTCAAGTATAGGTAGATGTTTTAAAGAGTAATTTGATATACTCAATATTCCAACTGTAAATCCAATTGTTAGTATGAATTGTTTATATCTTTCAACAGTGCTAGAGTATTTTTTGCGATTAAAATACAGGAAAAGAGTTGGTATTAGAATAATTACATTTTTAGCAAAGGTTTCCCAGTTCGATAATATTAAGGCATCGCCAAAACAACCACAATCAGTTACAGGATTTGTAATAGCCAGAACCAGCGTTAATGGAGTAAAAAAGGCCATAAACAAGGTTGCGATAACAGAAAAGGATTTTACTTTAATGCCAAGAAGCAGGTGTATCCCGGTTAAAAATTCAATGGCTGCCAGTATAAATGCCAATGGCATAACCATAAACGTTAGGCTGTCAAGATGAAAAGCAGTAAGGTAGTCGGTAAATTTAATGGCACTTCCGGCAGGATCTACTGCTTTAACAAAACCTGAGAATAGAAAAGTAATTCCTACAATAATCCTGCTTAATGTAAAAATGAATCTGAACATTCTTTATGCTTCTGGTTGGGTTTCTGATTCTGGAAAATCTAATTGAATCATCGCAAAAATGGCATAGTTAATCATATCTAAATAATTGGCATCAATCCCTTCAGATATAATGGTTTGCCCTTCATTATCTTCAATTTGTTTTGTACGGTGCAGTTTCATTAAAATCAAATCAGTAAACGAACTCACTCTCATGCTTCTCCACGCTTCGTCATAGTCGTGGTTTTTATCCGACATTAAATTTTTAGCTTTATATATGTTTTCAGTATAAAGTCTGAGTGCTTCGTCTTTATCCATCTCCGGCTGATCTGAAGGTCCCAGTTCTAACTGGATGATAGCCATGGATGCATAATTGATAATACCGATGAATTCTGAGCGAATGCCTTCATCAACTTTTGAAGTTCCTTTGGTTTCGATGCTTCGAATACGTTGGGCCTTAATGAAAATTTGATCGGTCATAGAGGCGGGGCGTAGTATACGCCATGCTGTTCCGTAATCTTGCATTTTCTTGACAAATATGTCTTTACATACGTCAATAACGTGTTCAAACTGTAGGTCTGTTTTATTCGACATAATCCATTTTGATATTAGGGCGTAAAAGTATCAAAAAATCACAAAAATATGGTAAAATATCATCATCAGTTTAAGATATTTTAGTTTGATAGATGAAATGTCAGCGGAGAAAGGGGTGTAAGTTGCATTTTATAATAAGTAGCAGTAATAAATTGTTGGGAGTTTTAATTAAATCTGCAATTGGTAGTAGAAAATCTATTGCACATTAAAATTGCCTCAAAACACATTGTTGCTTCGCTTCAACTGACCAGAATGATGTCCTCTTCTTTTCAGTTAAACATTGTTTTATTCGCCTACCAGATTTTTATATTCATAACTTAGTTTTAATGCATATCCGGGTTAAACCTCATGAAAAAAGAACTCAAGCATACATAGAAATATGCTTAAGTTCTTTTTATTAGTTTCTAGCAATTAAGATGCGGTTCTTTCACATTGAATAGAATATCTCCGCACCAGGCCCTAATGGTATGCCAAATAATAACCAAACAATTAAAAGTAGTATCCAAGCCGCTAAAAAGGAAATAGTGTAGGGTAACATGGTGGCAATAATGGTTCCTATACCTGCTTTGGAATCGTATTTTTGTACAAAAGCAATAATCAACGCATAAAAGCTCATCATGGGTGAAATAACGTTGGTTACACTGTCGCCTATTCGGTAAACTACCTGTGATAGTTCAGGCGAATAACCCATTATCATAAACATAGGAATAAAGATAGGGGCAAGAATAGCCCATTTAGCCGAAGCACTTCCCATGAGCATATTGATAGCGGCAGATAACAGGATAAATAGTATCATTAAAGGTATGAGTCCGATGTCAGCTGACATAAGTAAGTTAGCTCCTTTTACTGCCAAAATAATTCCCAGATTGCTCCACTTAAAGTAGGCAACAAACTGAGCGGCAAAAAATACAAGTACCAGATATGATGCCAGGGTTTTCATGGATTTGGCCATGCCATTCATTACATCAGCATCATTTTTAAAAACTTTTGTTGTAAAGCCATATGCTAAACCCATGGCTCCGGCTGTTAGTAAAAGCATGGCCACAACACCTTTAATAAGCGGAGAGCTAAGGAATCCCCCGTCTGCTCCCCTGAAAAAACCGTTTTGTGGGATAATACCTACAAGTGTAATAATTACTATGAAGAGAAGGACAATACTTGCATTTATCAAGCCTTTAATTTCGAGAGGAGATAATTTATCGAATGTGGTTTGTAAATCCTCTTCACTTTTGGTGTAGGTACCCAAACGAGGTTCAACAAGTTTTTCGGTGATAAAGGTTCCTGTAATGGCAATAACAAAGGTTGATGCCACCATAAAATAATAATTGGCTGTAGGATTCACCTGATAGCTTTGATCAATGATTTGGGCAGCCTCTTCCGATAATCCGGCTAAAAGAGGATCTACAGTTCCTAGAACCAGGTTGGCACTAAAACCTCCACTTACTCCGGCAAATGCGGCGGCCATTCCTGCAATGGGGTGCCTGTTAACCGCCATAAATATTACACCGGCAAGCGGAATGAGGAGTACATAGCCAACATCAGAGGCTAAGTTGGAAAGAATACCGGTAAAAACTATAATAAAGGTAAGTATGCCTTTGTGGGAGTTTAAAACCAGTAGTCGGATAATGGCTCCAATAAGTCCGCTTTGTTCGGCAATGCCAATTCCCAGCATGGCCACAAGTACAATACCTAAAGGAGCAAATCCGGTAAAGTTATCCACCATTTCAAGAATGATACGATGTATTCCATCATGGGAGAGTAAATTTACCGGATTTACAATTTCTTTGGTGCCGGGATGTACAACCTGCCATCCTATAGCGGTACCAATGGCCGAGAAAATTAAGGCTCCTAATGCAAATAATGCAAATAGAGTCGCTGGGTGGGGAAGGGCATTTCCTGCTCTTTCCGTCCAATTTAATAATCCTTGAAATATTCCCGACTTAGTATTTTGTTTTTTCATGAAAATGAAATTTAATCCTAATTATTAGCTGAAGAACTAAATATAGGTATCATTTTCAAGAAATACTTATTTAGGCACACCTAGTTTGGATAGGATGTCATTCATTAAACACCATTTTGTAATGGATGATTGTAATAAATTAAGCCCAACAAAACCTGTTAAGTATAGCCAATTAATACTTACGGTGATAGTTAGTACAATACTTAATAAGATTAATGAGCCTGCTATAGCTCTAATGATTCTTTCCTGCATAATGTTTTTATTTAAATTTATATTTTTTAGTTACACGCCTTTTTCAATGTTTAATATGTAGGCGTGGATATTACAATTGGGCATTTCCTTTTTGCAATTCATCAAATCTATAAATAGGTTATCGGCTTGATGGTCTTCAACCATTGTAAAAAAAGCTATGTTGTTGGTTGGCATTTTGCTTTGTCCAAACCAGTTACCAACCCGATGTTCCGGCTTTTCTGATTTACTAACTCCATTTACTTCAAATTGATTGTAAAATGGCACTTTTTGATCACTGAAAAACTGTTCCAGCTTTTCTTGATATTCTGCTACGGTTACAGCAACTAATAGTTTCATATACTCTATGTTTTATGTCTTATGAAGATGAACTCATAATTTTGTTACATAATTATGAGCTTCTATCATTGTATGTTATCTAATTTTCATTTCCACCAAATACTTTGATGGAAATGAAAATATGTTGTTAGGCTTCAATTTCTTTCTCTTGTTCCACCGTTTCTTTAATAGTTGCTTGCTTTTCATGTTTCTTACGCTCTACCATATAAAAAATCAACGGTACAATAAGTAAAGTTAGGAAAGTAGAAGCAATGGTGCCGCCCATTAATGATATGGCCAGGCCTTGGAAAATAGGGTCGAATAAGATAACTACCGCGCCTATTACTACAGTGCCTGCTGTTAATAGGATAGGGGTAGTACGTACAGCTCCTGCTTCAATTACGGCAGCTTTTAAATCCACTCCTTCCTTGAGTCTAATGTTCACAAAGTCGATGAGAAGTATGGAGTTCCGAACCATTATTCCGGCCAGAGCAATCATACCAATCATTGATGTAGCGGTAAAAAAAGCATTTAGCATCCAGTGCCCTAGCACTATTCCAACTAATGAAAGTGGTATGGCAACCATCATAACAAATGGTACTTTAAGGTTTTGAAACCATCCAACAATCAGCATGTAGATAATGATGAGTACTACAGCAAAGGCTGTTCCTAAGTCTCTAAATACCTCGTAAGTAATTTGCCATTCGCCATCCCATTTTAAACCGTATTCATTTTCAACAAAAGGCTGACCATTATAGTATTCACTGATGGTATATCCTTCAGGTAGTTTAATTTCATCTATTCGATTAGATATATCCATAATGGCGTATACCGGACTTTCAAGTTCTCCCGCTATGTCGGCAGTGACATATACCACCTGCTTTTGATTTTTACGGAATATACTTTTTTCTTTTATGGTTTTTCGGATGTTAACTAAATCACCAATGGCCACCATATCTCCGTATTGAGATACAAGATTGATCTTTTTTAAATCTTCAACGCTTGTTCTGTTTTCCTCGGCCATACGAAGTGTAATGCCAACCTGATTGTGTTCCTTTTCGGCAAATAAGTTTGTTACTTTAGTTCCTCGTAAATTCATGTTTAAGGCATAAACTATTTGTTGAGAACTGATGCCGTTTAACATGGCTTTTTCCTTATCAACTTCAAACTTAAATTCTTCCTGGTCATCTTCCATCATCCAATCGATGTCAACCACACTATTGGTTGTTTTAAAAAGTTGCTTTACCTGCTGAGCCACATCTATTTGAGATTCGTAATCGGGGCCGTATATTTCAGCAACCATTGTTGACATTACCGGTGGTCCAGGAGGAACTTCAACAATTTTTACATTTGCATTGAATTTTTTGCCAATTTCTTGTAAGCTAGGTCTTAATTCCTTAGCAATATCGTGGCTTTGTAAATCGCGTTCTTTTTTTGAAACCAGATTTACCTGAATATCTGCAACGTTAGAGCCTCGACGTAAATCGTAATGACGCACCAAACCATTAAAGTTGATTGGAGCAGAAGCGCCAACATAAGTTTGGTAGTTGGTAACCAATTCGTGGTTTCGTAAAAATGCCGCTAATTCCTTGGTTACATTAGCTGTTTGTTCAAGCGTAGTACCTTCAGGCATATCAATTACCACCTGAAATTCGTTTTTATTATCGAAAGGCAGAATTTTTACAGTGACAACTTTAAATAAAAACAAACTGGCTGATCCCAACAAAAGTAAGGTAACGCTTCCAATAAAAATCCATCTTTTCATAGGGCTTTCAATCATTGGGCGCATGCTTTTGTCGTACAGTTTATAAATCAATGTTTTTTCCAAAGAATAATCTTTGTCGTCTACCTTTTCTTCATCATGTCGTAACAAGCGGTATGCTAACCATGGGGTAATCATAAGCGCTACAAGTAATGAGAAAATCATGGCGATAGACGCTCCGATAGGCATAGGGCTCATATAAGGTCCCATCATACCTGATACAAAAACCATAGGTATTACAGCTGCTATTACCGTAAAAGTTGCGAGAATGGTTGGGTTACCAACTTCATCAATAGATCTTAATGCTGCCTGCCAAAATGGTAATTTCTTCATCTTAAAATGACGGTGCATGTTTTCGGCAATAATGATAGAATCATCTACAACTATTCCTGTAACAAATACAAGGGCAAATAAGGTTATTCTGTTAAGTGTATAATCTAAAAAGTAGTAGCTGAACATGGTTAAAGCAAAGGTGATGGGTACAGAAATAAATACCACTAAACCACCTCTCCAGCCCATGGCAAGCATCACCACAAATGTTACGGCTACAATGGCGCCTAATAAGTGCATTAATAGCTCAGATACTTTTTCGGAAGCCGTTTCGCCATAGTTTCTTGTAATTTCTACCTTGATATCTGCCGGAAGTAATTCGCCCTGTAAAATCTCAATTTTATGCTCAATTTGTTCTGCTAAGCGCATGGCATCTGCACCTCTTCTTTTGGCAATAGATATCGTAACTGCGTTATATTCATCCGGGTATTCAGTTTTCTCCAGACTGGCTTGTCCATATCCAAATGCAATATATGAGGTTGGCAGGGCAGGGCCATCTTCTACTTTGGCTACCTGGTGTAAATAAACAGGTGTATTTTGAAATACGCCAATTACCAAATTTGAAACTTCATCGGAGGAGCTAAGGAAACTACCTGTGCTTACCAAATACTCGTTGTTGTTTTGGTTAAAAGAACCAGAGGAAAATTGTGTATTAGAGGCTTGCAACTGCTGTGATATCATTAAAGGATCAACTTTGTAAGCTGCCATTTTATCACGATCCAGGATAACTTGAATTTCTCTGTTTCTGCCACCAATTAGTTTGGTTTCTGAAACATCGGTTATTTTTTCAATTTCTGAGTTTAATTCCTGAGCAACCCGTTTTAATTGATAATCAGAATAGTTTTCGCTCCATAGTGTAAGCCCCAATACCGGAACATCGTCAATGGATCTGGTTTTTACCAACGGAAGCGAGGTTCCTGATGGCATTTGATCCATATTCTTCATGATTTCGTTGTAAAGCTTAACCAGGCTTCGTTCAATATCTTCACCTACATAAAATTGTACAATAAGCATGGCTTGTTCCGACATTGATTGCGAGTACACATATTCAACGCCTTTTACATTTGAAATAATTTTCTCGATTGGCTTGATAATTCTCGACTCCATTTCCTTGGGGCTAGCTCCCGGATATCTGAAAAATATATCAGCAATAGGTACATCAATTTGTGGTTCCTCTTCGCGAGGAGTAAGGTACGAACTATACATTCCGATAATAAGGAATGCTACCATGAGTAATGGCGTAAGTTTCGATTTTATAAATAATCTGGCTATAGTACCAGCTATTCCTGTTTTCATATGCGTAAAATTTTATGTACTTATGATGGTGTGTAACTGAGGTTTCAAATAATGACTTTTACTTATAAGCTGTTTACTTTTAAGCCATCATGAAGTCTTTTGTCACTTTTAACAATGAGTTGGTCTCCTTTTGATAAACCGGAAATCACTTCTACTTTGTTATTATGGAGTTTTCCAAGTCGAACCCAACGTAATAAAGCATTTCCTGTTTGTCCAATGGTCCATACTCCGGTTAACTGACCACGATGAACAATTAGATCTTGTGAAACCAATATTTTATTTTCTATGCCTTTAAATAGATTTATTTGGGCAAACATGCCGCTTCTGATATTTTTTAATTGGTCGTTTTCTGGAAGAAGTAAAATACGGGTTTCAAACTGAGAGCCGGAAAAACGACTGGAAGGACTGATTCGGGAAATAATACCTTTAATGTTGCTGAGCGTACTTTTTAGGGCAACCTGAACCGTATCTCCTTTTTCCAGCAGGTTTATTTCAGATTCCGGGATTCGGGTAATCACTTCAAAAACACCGGGAGCTTCAACTGCAATTAAAGGCATGCCAGGGTTAGCCATATCTCCGGCATCTACAAATAGATCAGTAATTGTTCCGGAATACGGTGCTCTAATATTGGCATAGGTCATCATTTCTTCAACTTCAGCTTTAGCCTTTTCTACAGCATGAAGTTTGGCTTCCATCATTTTATAATGGGTAGAAATGTCATCAAGCTCTTTTTTGGTAGCACTCTTATTCTTGTATAAGTTTTTTATTCTGTTATAATCTGTTTCTGCATTTTTATATGCAGCAGATACTTCAATAATGTTTGCTTCTACCTGACTTTTTTTAGCAGCAATATCATTGCTTCTGATGGCAATTAATAATTGTCCCTTTTCAATTTTATCTCCCTCATGAGCATAAATTTTATCAACTTGCCCCATTATTCTGGTGCTAAGCGTTGATTTTTTAACGGAGTTGATATTGCCCGAGAATTGATAGGTTTTAGATACCGGGATTTCAGCAACCTTCTTTGTTTCCACCGCAATACTTTTGGTTTGACTTTCTGTGTTTGAATTGTTACTACAGCTGTGAAAAAGTAAACCCCCGGTAATAAGTAATATAATTGTTTTTGAAAATTTCATGGTTATATTGTTTTATGATTAGCAATGAAATGTTGTACCCTAACATTCAATAAATGATAAGGTACTTGTATGAACTAAATATGATAGATTGATTTTATTCTGTTTTAGATGAAAGGAGATCGTATTTAAATACTGATACATTATAATTGTAAATAGCATTTAAGTATTTTAATTCGCTTTCAGCAAATTTTGCCTCAGCCATTAACAAATCTGAGGTTCTTTCAAGTCCTTCCTCGTATCTGTTTGTTCTAATGCGTAAAGATTCTTTCGCCTGGTTGGTAGCCATTTGATAAGTAAAAAGTTGACTTTCTCTTAATGCAATATCTCTTTTGGCCTGGGAAAGTTCCATATTGCTTTTGTATAAATATTCATTGTAGGATAATTCAGCCAGGGTAAATTCAGCTTTTGTTTTATTGAGTTTCCCAATGTTTTGACCACCATTAAATATCTTCCATTGTAACTTTAATCCTACCATCCAGCTTTGAGAATCGAATTGAGCGAATTCAGAATCGTATAAATTGTACATACCAAAAGCGTTAATTCTTGGAGCAAATTTTAAAGCACTACTTTTTTGCATTAATTTCCTCGATTCTAACCCATATTGCATGGCAACTACATCGGCACGCTGATTAACATTTTCTATGCCATTGTATGTAAAAGGAATTTTTTCGATAGAGTCAGATACGACTAATGGAAGATAAATATCCCGGCCCATTAAAAAGTTAAGCATCTCGGTTACTGATTTCTCTTTACTTTCTGATTCTTTTAATTGAGCTTCCAGTTCAAGCTTGCGCACTTTAATAGCCAAAACGTCAGCTTCTTTTAAGTAACCCTGATTCAGGTTTTCACTGGCAATTTTAAGGTAAGCTTCCGAAGCCTCATGTGCTTTTTTAATTACACTGGTTCTGTTTTTTGCCAATTGCAAAGCATAGTAAGTTTGCTTTATTATAAAAGAGATATGTGATTTGGTGTACTCACTTTTTAGCTCAGTGGCTTTTACCTTGTGGTTTGCTGCACTTTTTCCCATCCAGGCATCAATATTTACAAGTGGTTGCTCAACCAATACCTGCGTGTTAAAGTGGTTTGTTGTACCAGGAGAATTGATGACTGAAGGATCAAAGTCGGCCATGGTAACACCCTGTTGTTGCAACTTAAAACCAAAAGCGTACAAAGGATCATTTGAAGACATATAGCTGTTAGAGAGTTCAATAGCAGGCAAAAAAGCAGCGCTTGCTTGTTGGTTATCAGCTTTGGCACTTTTAACTTCTGCCAAACTTTTTAATATTTCTGTATTGTTTGCTTTGGCAAGTATCAATACTTTTTCGAGTGAAAATACATTACTCGAGTCTCTTAGATTTGCTTTTATGGGAAGACTGAGCCCTAGGCTCCATAAAAGTAAAAGGATGAATGTTTTTTTCGTATGCATTGTTTCTATTTTTTTTCGTTATTGAGGGATCAAATATAAATGCAATAATCTAAATATCCAAAAAAGTAGATATGTGGATATGTAAAGTAATCTCGAGGGTTTATTTAAGTGGTTGAGGTATAGGGTGTAAGGAGGGGTGTGGAGTTTTTAAAAAAATATGTTAGCAGAGTGTTTTGTGAAAATAAATACTTACAAATAGGAAATAATCTATTTGTAAATACAGTAAAAAGAAGGTTATTTTGATCCCAGAAAGCGCATTCAGTTTTGATTTTTTTTAATTGTCGCTCAATGCATTATTTTTACAGCAGTATTACAGATACAACCGTTTTTATTACTATCGATGACAGGAAAACAAATTTTTTTAAGAAATAAGACAACATATAATTGCTCGGGAAAACTGATTGATATTTCTCAACCACAGGTGATGGGAATCTTAAATATTACACCAGATTCTTTTTACGATGGAGGCAAATACGAAGAGGAAAGTGTGATTATACATAGAGTGAGCAATATGCTTAATGATGGAGCTGATATTATTGATATTGGAGCTTATTCTTCTCGCCCCGGAGCCAAACATATTGATGAAAAGGAAGAGTTACAAAGGTTGATAAATGCGCTTTCCGTAATTCGGAAACAATTCCAGCATGCCATTATTTCTGTAGATACTTTTAGGTCAAATATTGCCAGCTATGTTGTGCGAGAATTTCAGGTTGATATGATTAATGATATATCTGCAGGGGATATGGATAAAGCAATGTTTGAGACTGTGGCTAAATTAAATGTGCCCTATATCATGATGCATATGAAAGGTACACCGCAAAATATGCAGGTAAATCCATCGTACGATAATGATGTAGTTTTTGAAGTGATTGATTATCTTGCAAAAAAGACAGCAAAATTAAATCAGTTGGGAGTTCATGATATTATTCTTGATCCGGGATTTGGGTTTGGAAAAACAATAGATCAGAATTATGAAATCTTTTCTCGTTTAAATGAATTTAAAATGTTTGAGTTACCCTTGTTGGTTGGCGTGTCGCGTAAGTCAATGATATATAAATATCTTGGCAGTTCAGCCGATGAAGCCTTAAATGGTACGACAGCGTTAAATATGCTTGCCTTGGAAAGGGGAGCGGGAATTTTAAGGGTGCATGACGTTAAAGAAGCAAAAGAGTGTATTAAGATTTACAATAAAATAAATCAGTTTAAGCAGAATAAATAGATGACATTTCTGGATATACGTTTTATCGATATTATTGATATAGCCCTGGTGGCTTATTTAATGTATAGGCTCTATAAGTTAATTAGAGGTACTGTAGCTCAAAATATTTTTTTTGGACTATTTGCTTTTATTCTTTTCTGGCTTTTTATTAAGTCGTTAAACATGGAGTTATCTGCAACTATTCTCGACAATATTGTAAATGTTGGGGTGATTGCATTAATTGTTGTATTTCAGCAGGAGATAAGGCGTTTTTTTCTTTTGCTGGGAACAAAGTATAATATTGCCAACAAGTTTTCTATTGAAAAGCTTTTTTCCAGTCAAACAACAGGGGTGATGAATATTTACAATAAACCGATTGTTCGTGCCTGTCAAAATATGGCCAAAACAAAAACAGGCGGTATTATTGTTATTTCAAAGAAGTCGGAAATGCTGGATTATGTGCAAACAGGAGAGTTGGTAAATGCCGTTATTTCGAGTCGATTGTTAGAGAATATATTTTTTAAAAATAGCCCCTTGCATGATGGTGCTGTTATTGTGGCTCGCAACAAAATTAAAGCAGCAGGTTGTATATTACCTGTTTCTCAAAGTTTTGATTTACCCAAAAAGTTAGGATTACGGCATAGAGCAGCCCTGGGGGTTACAGAGGCCACTGATGCATCTGCAATTGTTGTATCAGAGGAAACAGGTAAAATATCTTATTTTCATGCAGGTGAAATAAACCATGGTGTTACTCCTGAAGAATTAGAAGTGTTGCTTGAGGACGAAAAAACACAGAAAGACAAAGACAATTAAATACATATAAATTATGGAGGGATCAAAACTATTATACATTATTGTTGTATTGGCGTTTAATGTAGTGTTATGGTTTGGGTTTTCCATTCTTAAAAAGAAAAACAGAAGTTCGGTTAAAAAGCAAATAGTTAGGTCTGTTTCATTAATTGTTCAGTTTGTAGTAATGCTGATCTCTACGGGATTGTTATTGCGTGTATTTCAAATAAAAGTAGAAAAATTACTTGCAGTTGAGCTTTTTAGTTTGGGAGAAAGTGTTTCTGTAACCGGCTTTTTAATTCTGTTTTTAGTTTTTGCTGTTGCTTTTTTGATATATACGAACAGATTTTTAACCAGAGTGTTGAGTAATTCAAAAGGCACTCAAAGGATTCCGCGAAGGGTAATTTCCGGCTTGAGAAGGTGGGTAACTTTAGTTGTATTGCTGATTATCATTAGTGGAGTAATACAGTTTAGTGATCATGCCTTTCCGTTTTTCTCTATTACATTGTTTTCTTTGCAGGATGTTCAAATTACCATTGGAAAAATTATTCAGGCACTGTTCATTGGATTTACGGTTCATGTGTGCATTATATCTTTCGAATATTTTTATAACGAAAGAATAAATAAAAAGGGAATAGACAAAGGTAAAGGCCATACCATATTTCAGATAGTAAAGTATTTTGTATGGGTGATTACAGTAGTATTAATTCTTTCGAATATAGGATTAAGTGTTAATGTGCTTTTAGCGGGATCTGCAGCTTTATTTGTAGGATTGGGATTTGGAGTTCAGTCTTTGTTTAACGATTTCGTATCCGGATTAATTATCCTTTTTGAGGGTACCATTAGAGTTCAAGACATTGTAGAGTTAGAAAATGGAATTATCGGGAAAGTGCAGGAAATAGGTTTAAGAACCTCCAAGTTGCTTACCAGAGATAATATTGTGACCATTATTCCAAATAATAACTTTGTCGGTAAAAACGTCATTAATTGGAGCTATAATGAGCATAAAACACGCTTTAAAGTAGATGTTGGCGTGTCTTATGGTTCAGATGTTCGTTTGGTAGAAAAAATATTGATAAAATGTGCTTCAGAGCACGATAAGATATATTCTACCCCTCAGCCATTTGTGTATTTTAATGATTTTGGAGAGTCATCGTTAGATTTTAGTTTGTTTTTTTGGATAGATGATTCGTTTTGGGTAGAAAAAGTAAGAAGTGATCTTCGTTTTGCCATTCACGATAAGTTTAAAGAAAATGATGTAGAAATACCTTTCCCTCAAAGAGACCTGCATATTCGATCGGGGTATAAAGACTAGTCCATTGAAAAACATGTTGAGTTTGTTATTTACCAAAATGTTTTACTAAATTGTGGCTATGTATAACTAATTCTCTGTTTAATCTCTATGAAGATTTGTTTAACTGGTGGAACCGGATTTTTAGGAGTGAGGATTACTCGCTTTTTTAAAGAAAATAACTTTGAAGTAGTCAATATTTCCAGAAAAGATTTTTCTCGAGGTAATGATGTTATTGCTGCTAAAATTGAAGGGGCAGACATGTTGATTAATTTGGCAGGAGCACCAATATTAAAAAGGTGGACCAAGGCATACAAAAAGGAGATTTATAACAGCAGGGTAGAAACAACAAAGAAATTAGTAGATGCCATTCTTCAGGTAGACAATAAACCCTCTATAATACTATCTGCTTCGGCAGTTGGTATTTACGATGAATTTGAAATTCATGATGAATTCTCGGATAGATTAGCAAACGATTTTTTAGGTAATTTATGTAAAGATTGGGAATCTGCATTGGTTCCATTGTTGCAAACCGACATAAAGTTAGCTGTAATGCGTATAGGCATTGTTCTAGATAAGGAGGGAGGGGCTTTTGCCAGAATGTTGCCGTCGTTTAAAATGGGGTGTGGTGCAATTGTAGGCAATGGTATGCAGGCTTTCCCCTGTATTCATATTGATGATTTGCTTTCTGCAATTTGGTATATTCTTAAAAATCCGGAATCAAATGGGGTGTATAATTTGGTTGCTCCGGAAATTGTATCCAATAAGTATTTTTCGAAAATGCTGGGTGAGAAACTAAATAGACCTGTTCTTTTTAGCGTTTTTAAGCCTTTTTTAAAGCTGTTGTTTGGTCATGGTGCGGATGTGCTGTTAAAGGGACAAAAAGTAAAGCCTCAGCGTTTAATGGAACTGCGTTTCCCTTATCAGTATCCTGATGTGAATTCTATGTTAGATGAGTTGGTAGGTAAGTAGTATATTTCAAATTTCTATAAACGAAAAAAGGGAAGCAATTGCTTCCCTTTTTTGCGGTCTGGACGGGACTCGAACCCGCGACCTCCGGCGTGACAGGCCGGCATTCTAACCAGCTGAACTACCAGACCGTGGTGTTGTTTTTTCTGAAAGCGATGCAAAGATAGATATCCTTTTTCTTTATGCAATACCTGGAAGCTTTTTTTTTGAAATTAATTTTCGATAAAATCGCTTATTTGTTAATACTGTATTGCCTGTCAGTGCTTTAATGGGGTGATTTTTTTTCGCTAAAAAATGCTCTTTTTTTTAAGCTGTTCATGTAAATGGTGTTTTGCCTTTGAAATTACTTAAAAGTAACAGTAATATTTCTTTTAAAAAGAAGAAGAGGGCTTGTGTGATGTTGAAGAAAATGATGAAAAAAATAGATTTTTACTCCTTTTTGAATTTATTCTTTTCTTATATCTGAATTATTTCTGATGAAATTCAAATTAATTGCCTGCCTTAAGTATTCCGTAAATGGAAAAATAGGAACTATTAGGTGATAGAGGATACAAAAAAAATGAATTCTTAAAAGGAAGGAAAATTTTTTAAGGCATTATGAGTTGGTATTTTTGCTATTTTATGTCCTTTTTTAAAGAATTAAGTTATGTTTTCGATTAAATATGGGTAGGAATAAAATAGAATTAGAGGAATCTTTTAATAGCAAATTAAGAATATTTAAGCCGTATGCACAGATTGAATATACTCTTTTTATATAATCCAATTTATAAAGGCTACAATGGTTTTGTAGATTAAGTTTTGAGCTGAAGAATATAAAAAGTGTGATTAATTAAACCCGAATTCCTAAGACTTTTTGAAAAGTAAAACCGAGTAGCTAACTATTTCAAGTATTTTAGTTCTATCTCGATAAAAATGTGTGTTGGCCGGTTCAATTGGCCCGGGCCGGTAATAGCGCGACGCAGTTGAATGCGGGTGAATAAGGGATGTGTGATGGCAATAGATTCAACTAGGAGGTGGGCTGAAGGATGAATTGAACTTGATTTTTTTGTTTCTTTTTGATCAAGCAAAAAGAAAGCCTGTTTGGCAGAACAATATTAGTTAGATGGAATTATGTATTAGAACTTCGTCATGAGCATTGAATGCACATTAAAACAAGGCTTTACTGAAACGAGGCATAGCATCGTTCTGGTGAGTTGAAGTGGAGCAACAAAGTATCTTGTTTTGAAGTGATTTCAATGTGTAATAGATTTTCTAATGCATATTTCGGGTTAAAGCTACTGTAATTTTTAAGCAAAAAAAAAGGAGGTTACTAATAAAAGCAACCTCCTCGTATTTTATAAAGGATGATATTATCCTATTAACTCTAAAGTCTTAGCACGAAGTTTTTCAACAGAAATAATTTCTAAGAAGTTAGTTCCGCCACCGATACCAAAGCTTCCGCCTAAGTATGCAACAACATCTTCGTCTTTTAATACTTCTTTCTTTTTAAGTTTATCAAGAGTTTTAACTAAGATTTCTTCTTTAGAAGCACCTTGAGCCATAATTCTTGGAGTAACACCATATGAAAGGTTTAACTCTCTGGCAATTCTCTTGTTGTAACAAAGAGCATAGATAGGAGTTCTTTCACGGAAAGCAGCTAAGTAACGAGCTGTACGTCCAGTGAAACTGTCTGTAATTACAGCCTTTACACCTAAATCTTCAGCAGCTCTTAATGCAGTATCAGCTAAATAAGCTGTTTTACTTTTTGAGAAGTTAGGTACAGGAATATCGTTACGGCTATCTTTAGCAGCTTCTACTTCATGAGCAATTGAAGCCATTGTTTTTACTGCTTCAACACCATAATCACCATAAGCAGTTTCTCCACTAAGCATGATGGCATCAGTTCTGTAATAAATAGCGTTTGCTACGTCAGTTACCTCAGCACGTGTTGGACGAGGATTTTTGATCATTGTATGTAACATTTGAGTTGCTACAATTACTGGCTTCTTGCGCTCAACACACTTTCTGATTAATTGACGCTGAATTCCAGGGATTTTTTCTTGAGCAATTTCAATACCCATGTCACCACGAGCAATCATTACACCATATACAGATTCAATGATTTCGTCGATGTTTTCAACACCTTCTTGGTTTTCAATTTTCGCGATGATTTTTGCTGGGTACTCAAGACGATCTAATTCTTTTTGTACGTCAGCAACATCTTGTGCGTGTCTTACAAAAGAGTGTGCAATAAAATCGATATCTTTTTCTGCAGCATAACCGATAAATTTAATATCTTTTTCAGTTAACGAAGGCAAGTTGATGCGAACACCAGGAACGTTTACACTTTTCTTGCCACCAATTTCTCCGTCATTTTCAACTCTACAAACTAAGTGATCATCTTTTTTCTCAATCACTTTAAGAGCAGTTTCACCATCATCAATAAGGATGTCGCCACCTTCTGACATGTCCTTAACGAAATCTTCATAAGAAACGCAAATGCATTCTGCTGTTGATTTACACTCAGGATCACCTTTTACCATAAGCGTATCACCCTTAGCAACAAGAATTTTGTTACCATCTTCAGTTGGTGTAGTACGAATTTCCGGACCTTTAGTATCCACTAAAATGGCCACTTTTTCAGAGATGCTTCTAACAGTATCAACAACTCTTCCAAGTCCTTCTTTGTCCATGTGAGCTGTGTTTAATCTCACAACATTAACACCTGATTTGATCAGTTTTCTTACGTACTCTTCGTCACACATCATGTCTGACACAGTAGCAACAATTTTTGTAAACTTTTTCATCAACTAATTATTTATTTCAATTTTCTTATCTGGGCAAAAATATATTTCAAATATGTTATTTCTTTGTGAAGGCCTCAATGGCTAATTTATAAGAATCTAAACCAAAACCGGCAATTGTTCCCATGCATACAGAAGATATGTATGAATGATGACGGAAAGATTCTCTTTTAAAAACATTTGATATATGTACTTCAATAACCGGAGAGGTGACTCCGGATATGGCATCAGCTATAGCTACTGATGTATGGGTGTAGGCTCCGGCATTAAGAACAATTCCATCGTAGTTAAAACCAACTTCATGAATCTTATCAATTATTTCACCTTCGTTATTCGATTGAAAATATGAAAGTTCAATTTGAGGGAATTGATCTTGTAAATCAATATAATAATTATCAAATGACTTGTTCCCATAGATACTAACCTCTCTTTTTCCTAATAAATTAAGGTTAGGACCATTTAAAATTAAAAGCTTCATTGTTGTAACTAATTGTAGTAGATTCTTAATTATTTATATCACTTCAAACTTACCCTACTAAACTGCCGCAAAGGTATTGAAAACTTATTTGATTTTAAACAGAATTAGACAACAATAATTTAAAATTGCAAGTTTTTGAGGCTAGATATATACGCTTAAATCTTAAATGTTAAAGTTGATATTTTTACTTTAGGTTGTAAGTATCAGTTTAGCAGTAGGATAGTGGTGTTTTCATCTGTGGCATTATTATATGGGTCCTTAATAAATATTCACAAATTTTAACTAATAGAACCATTCTAAATTTCAAATTGAAAATAAAACTCAATAATATCTTACAGTTTTATTATAGACCATTATGGTGTTGATGTTAGTATTAATTGTTACAGGCTTAAATTAAAGTGAAGTAACTGCATTATTCCAAAATTTATTATATGACGAGTTTTATAAGGAGATAAATTATCCAACTTTATCTAAATTTTAATTTTATGTGTTAGCGACAGTTGTAGTTTTCTATCCTGAAATTAATGTATCATTTTTAATCGTAAAGAAGTAGGTAGTGTCAGTAGGAGTTATGAATTTGTATTATTAATAATCAATTATATAAATTGAGCATTAGTGCTATTGTGTATTTAATGTTATGTGATTTCTTTAAATGGAAACATGATTAATGTCAATAGTAATGAATGAAAGATTATTAATGATATAGTTTGAGTAAGCATTAGGGCTAAATATATAATAATATGTGGTGTTGTTGGTTGTAAAATATAAGTGGGTTAAAGTAATGTATATGAGATTGTAAGGATTTAAGAAGATAAAAATAAATATAATTAAGTATGTTTAAATACCTCTAGCGTGTTAATGAGTTGTGTTTACATAAAAAAAATGATGAATTACTTGACTCAAAAAACTTATATATATATATTTACTTGATATTATATTACATATTAATTTAACACAAAGATCATGATTTGGGAATCAGAAATTGAAGACTTCAGAGGTTATCTGAAAGTCGAAAAAGGGCTGTCGGACAATTCGATACATGCCTATGTCACTGACCTGACTAAGTTGGTGCATTTTTTAAATGAAAAAGGATACAAATTTGGTCCTGAAGGTGTTGTTTTAGCACATTTGAAGGAAATGATGGAGTGGGTAACTCAAAAAGGAATTAGTCCTCGTACCCAAGCCAGAATTATCAGTGGTATTAAGTCATTCTACAAGTTTTTATTAATTGAAGAGAAGATAGATAGAGATCCTACAGCTTTATTAGAGTCTCCAAAGATTGGTAGAAAACTTCCTGAAATTTTATCGGTAGAAGAAATTGATAGTATTATAAATGCCATTGATACAAAAAAACCAGAAGGACAAAGAAATAAAGCTATTTTAGAAACTTTGTATAGTTGTGGCTTGAGGGTGTCGGAGTTAATTGATCTGAAAATATCAAATTTGTTTTTCGAGTCAGGTTTCATAAAAATAGAAGGAAAAGGAAATAAGGAACGATTGGTTCCGATTAGTACAAAAGCTATTAAAGAGATTAATCTTTACTTAAGTGAGTACAGAAGAAATCTTAAAATTCATGTTGATAGTGAAGATGTACTTTTCTTAAACAGAAGAGGTAAGAAGTTATCTCGTGTAATGATTTTTACAATTATTAAAAACTTAGTTGGGAAATTAGGATTTAGTAAAAATGTAAGTCCACATACATTTAGACATTCGTTTGCAACACATTTGATTGATGGAGGAGCAAATTTACGTGCTGTTCAGGAGATGTTAGGACATGAGTCTATTATTACAACGGAAATTTATACTCATTTAGATAAAGAGTATTTGAAAAATACTTTAATTCAATTTCATCCAAGATCGTAATTGAATTTAATATTGTCATTAAAAAGAGGAGTATTGCAACCACTCCTCTTTTTTTATGTCTTAAATTGATGGTTTAAAAAAGGTGAATATAACTTTTCCGTTGTCTCTGTTTTCTATAAAATTAGGATGTCCGTTAAAATTAACCCTTCCGGAGTGTTCAAAAATAAGTAAGCCATCCTTGTTTAAAAGTTCATTTTTTAAAATTAAGTCCGGAATCGTTTCTGAATCCTTTAAATCATAAGGGGGATCAGCAAATATCAGGTCAAATTTTTCATTGGTTTTTTCAATAAATTTAAAGGCGTCACCTTTTATTGCTCTAATTTTTGAAGACAAATCAAGTTCCTCAACTGTTTTTTTAATAAACTTAAAGTGGTTAAAGTTAAGCTCTACGCATGTGATATCTGTAACTCCGCGTGATGCAAATTCAAAGCTTATACTTCCTGTGCCTCCAAAAATATCAAGAACTTTTAAGTTGGAATATTCAATGGTGTTATTTAAAATATTAAAAAGGTTTTCTTTTGCAAAGTCGGTCGTAGGACGAGCTTTAAAACTTTTTGGAGGAGAAAATCTTCGTCCTTTTAATGAGCCGCTAATTATACGCATAGTGGAGTATTAAACAAATTTAGTTGATCTTGTAATGGAATGTTTTTAAAGATGTTGGCGAATTTAAAGTGTTTGGTATCCCTTTTTATTTCAACTTGTTTAACGTACTTTTTTATTAATAGGTAGATGTCTGTTGATTTATCAATTTTACCTGAGAGAAACACTTTTGTAGAGTGGGTGTCAAGTTTGAGTTGTTCAAAAATGAGCAGGGTATAGTATAAAAAATCCTTTTGATCGTTATATTTAAATAAATTGTGCATTTTTAAGTTGTTACCAGAGGTAACAATAATATCAAATGATGACAGCTGAAGGTCTATGTGTACGTGGTACAGGCTGGAATCTGATGTGCTGTTAAGTAAGGAGGATTCAATAAATGGAGTTGCCTGACAGAAATAATGAGTCTCATCGAAGTTTTGTTCTATCAGATCAACAATATTTTTGGGCATTCGAAATATACAAACAGAATCAGCCATCTTAATTTTATTGCTAAAAATGCAATTATCAAAATTGTCTGTGTTATTTAATATGCAAAAATCAAGATAAGTTTCTTCATGCCCTTTTTGATATAGGGGACTAGGTATTAGTGTATACTCAGACGTATAGTAGGTAATAAATATTTTTTGGTAAGGATATTTTAGTAAGCTGTTGTTTGCTAGTTCTTTTTTTAGAGTTTCATACAAGCTCTTATTTAGACTGGCATTTATTTTTTCAAATTGAATGTATTCGTTGCTTACTGGGTCAAGTACACAAAAAGAAAATCCATCCAGCGTAAGCTGGATGGATAAAAAATATGATGTTGTAATGTTTTTATCGAAATTTTGATCGATAACAGAATAATTGCTCATAATATTATTTTACAATGAAGTAGTTTTTACTATCTCCTAACAAAGTAAAATAAATTACTCCCAGTTACCTGCGTTATTGTTTGTTTCTTCTAATGAACCAACTTTTAGTCCAGGATACTTCTCAAGCTTTAAAGCCTTATCGTTTAGGTTAATGATTTCTTGTTTGTCAAGACCATCAAGGTAAATGTTGTTGTGAATTTTAGCTTCAAATACTTGAACTTTTACGCCGGAACCTGTTTGAACAACACCTGAACCTAACTCATACTCTTCGCCTTCAACAAAAGGAACGTAACGTAAAGAATCAATTGGATAATTATTTGTAAATAATGAATCTAGTACACTTACTAAAATTGTATCACGTTTAATCATACCAAGCTTAAGTGCTTTTTCTTCAGTCCAACCAGCTTCTAACAAACTATCAGAAAGACTACCTTCTTTTTTAATTAACAGTAAAGAATCTGTTTTTACAAAGTTAATAAGCGTGTCAAAGTTACCAGTGTACTTTTCATTAACTGTTTTGTAGGCAACCTGGGCAGTTCTGATATCTTTAAGTTTATCAATGTTAATATCTTGTCGAACTTTTTGAATTCTATTAAACTCGATAACACTGTTAATGCTATCGTAGCAAAAATATCCTAAACCAACAATTGCGATAATAAGTACAATTTGAATTACTGTTTTCATTATTTTTTGGATTTTTGTATTAGTTTGAATGCACAAATTTAAAAAAAAAATCAAATTTTAGATTTTGTTTCAGTTATTTTGTCAAAATAATGATCAATAAACATTTAATATCTACCATAGGCAAGTATTTTCAGCATGATCCCACCCATTCACAACGGGAAGCGATTAGTCTTTTTTCGGATTTTCTTACAAGTCATAATGAACAATCAGTCTTTTTGTTAAAGGGCTATGCAGGTACAGGAAAAACGTCGCTTGTAAGTTCATTTGTGAATGCTTTGGATGAGTTGAAATTTAAAATGGTTTTAATGGCGCCAACAGGACGTGCGGCCAAAATTTTTTCTGGTTTCTCGGGAAAATCAGCTTTCACTATTCATAAAGTAATATATAGGCAAAAAACTTCCAATGATGGCTTTGGTACTTTTAATGTTAGTAAAAACCTTAAACCGGAAACCATTTTTTTTGTAGATGAGGCCTCTATGATTTCTGGTTTCTCAGGAGAATACTCAGGTTTTGGAACCGGGAATTTACTTGAGGATTTATTAAACTTTGTTTTTGAAGGACGCAATTGTAAACTTGTATTAATAGGAGATTCAGCACAGCTACCGCCTGTGGGTAATTCTGAGAGTCCTGCCTTGGATAAAGATACTTTGGAGTATTACGGAGCCAATGTCACAGAATGCTTTTTGTCTGATGTAGTGCGTCAATCGGAGGAGAGTGGTATTTTATATAGCTCTTCAGGTTTACGATTTGATATTGAATCAGAGGATGTTTTATCAGAACTGCCAAAGTTTGATATTGAAGGATTTAAGGACATAGAAAGACTGACTGGAGAAGAGTTGATTGAGAAGATTTCAGATTCGTATGACAATTACGGTATGGATGAAACTTTAATTGTGAATAGGTCAAATAAGCGTACAAATCTATACAATAAAGGAATACGGAATTCAATTTTATATAAGGAGGAAGAAATTACAGTGGGTGATTTTGTTTTAGTGGTTAAAAACAATTATCACTGGCTAAAGGATAATAAGGAAGTCGATTTTATTGCTAATGGTGATATTGCTGAGGTAGTTAGGATTAAAGGTTATGAAGAGCTTTATGGTAAACGCTTTGTTAATTGTGTTGTGCGATTAATTGATTATAAGGAGCTTGAGGTGGATGTTAAGTTAATGTTAGACGTGTTGAATATGGATACGCCCGGCTTATCGCAGAAAGAACAAGAACAGTTTTTTTATGAAGTAATGGAGGATTATACAGAATTGTCGCCAAAAAGAAAACAATACGAAGCAGTAAAAAATAACGAATACTATAATGCTTTACAGGTCAAGTTTGCTTATGCAATGACTTGTCATAAGTCGCAAGGGGGACAATGGAAAGTGGTTTTTGTAGATCCTGGTTTTGTTCCCGAAGAGAATGTGAACAGAGATTACTACCGTTGGTTATATACGGCTTTTACCAGATGTACAGAAAAGTTATACCTGGTTAATTTTAAGGATGAATATTTTGACTAAAAAAAAAGGAGGCAAGCTTAAAAAAAAAGCTGCCTCCTCATATGTTTTACCAATAACAGGTATTGGTTTACTATTCTATTTTTAAATCCTTAACGATTGCACTGATTTTTTCTTCAGCCTTAGCGTCTGCTGTATAATACTCTTCTCTGGTATTCATTTCTCCACGAACCTCAAAGTAAAATTTAATTTTAGGTTCAGTACCTGATGGACGTACACTAATTTTTGAACCATCCTCAGTAAAGAATTGTAAAACGTTTGAAGTTTCTGGTAAATCGATATCGGTATCAGTTCCTTCTAATTTGTTAAAGGCTTTTAATACAGCATAATCTTTTACGATAGAAACTTTAGATCCGGCTAATTCAGCAGGTGGATTTTCGCGAAGATCTTTCATGATTTGTT
The DNA here is from genome assembly GCF_005877885.1 of Labilibacter sediminis. Taxonomy (GTDB): domain Bacteria; phylum Bacteroidota; class Bacteroidia; order Bacteroidales; family Marinilabiliaceae; genus Saccharicrinis; species Saccharicrinis sediminis. Next base: position 36,256 of record NZ_VCHY01000025.1, on the reverse strand, counting down.
GAATTTCATCAGCTCCTGACTTACCTTTTCTAACGATATAAATCATCTTTTCTTTAGAGTAACCATACTCTAAGTATATGTTTTGAAGCAGTTCAAAAAGTGTTACACCATTATCTTTGGCCCAGGCTGCAATTTCAGCAAACATAGCACATGAAGCAACAGCATCTTTGTCTCTAACGTAATCACCAGGTAAAAAACCATAGCTTTCTTCACCACCACAGATATATTTTTTCTCTCCTTCGAAACTTTTGATTTTGTCAGCAATCCACTTAAAACCGGTATATACATCAAAGAACTCGATGTCGTTTTTGACTGCAATTTCTTTAAGTAATTCGCTGGTGACAATGGTTTTAACGATGAATTCTTTTCCTGTTAACAGATTGTTTTCTTTCCATCTTTTAACCATGTACCAGGTAAGTAAAAGTGCTGTTTGGTTTCCGTTTAAAAGGATAAACTCACCTTTTTCATTTTTACAGGCTATACCTAGGCGGTCAGCATCAGGGTCAGAGGCCATTACTAAATCTGCATCTATTTCTGTAGCTTTATCAACAGCCATTTGTAAAGCAGCAGGCTCTTCAGGGTTTGGAGATACTACGGTTGGGAAGTCACCACTCACAACATCTTGTTCCGGGATGTTGATGATATTTGTAAAACCGTAGCTTCTTAATGAAGCAGGAATTAACCTAACCCCGGTTCCGTGAATTGGAGTGTATACGATTTTTAAATCTTTATTTCTTTCGATGGCCCCTGTATCTAATGATATAGATTTTACCTTGTCAAGGTATTTTTGGTCCATTTCTTCGCCAAGTACCTCAATAAGGTCATCATTACCTTCAAACCTAATTTCATCTACAGAAGATATCTTTTTAACTTCGTCAATCACATTTGTGTCATGAGGAGCAATCATTTGACCTCCATCATTCCAATATGCTTTGTAGCCGTTATATTCTTTAGGATTATGAGAAGCTGTAATGATAATACCACTTTGACAATCTAATTCGCGAATAACGAATGATACTTCCGGAGTAGGACGAAGATCATCAAACAATAATGCTTTAATACCATTTGCAGAAAGAATTTTAGCTGAAATTTCAGCAAACTCTTTACTGTTGTTTCTACAGTCGTGACCAATACATACCTTAATTTCTTTAAGGTCGCTGAATTGTTGATTTAAGTAGTTTGCAAGCCCTTGTGTAGCTGCTCCTACAGTATAAATGTTCATGCGGTTTGATCCCGGGCCCATTATGCCACGTAATCCACCGGTTCCAAATTCTAAGTCCTTATAAAATGCGTCAATTAAATCAGACTTGTCTTCTTTTTTTAATAATTCAGAAACTTGATTTTTAGTTTCCTCATCATAATTTCCAGCTAGCCATTGGTTTGCTTTCTCGGTTACGAGAGCCAAAACATCTTGGTTTTCCATGTTTTTGTATTATTTGTTAATTTAATTTTTCGAAACTAAATTCATTAAGCACTTTTCCAGACTTAATCTCCAATAAGGAATTTCGATTTTATAGGTAGCTTTTATTTTGGTTTTATTTAGTACACTGTAATAGGGACGAGGCGCAGCTGTAGGGAATTCTCTTGATTCGATTGGTGTAACTTTACAATTAACTCCTGCCATCTGGTGGATGTTAATACTAAAATCGTACCAGCTGCAAACTCCCTCGTTGCTGTAATGGTAAATTCCCGCTAAAAAAGGTTTTGTGAATTTTTCAACCTGACTTATTATGGTTAGAATAGCTTCGGCCAGATCGACCGCATACGTTGGGCTTCCAACCTGATCTGCGACAACTCTTAGTTCATCTCTGTCGTGACCAAGTTTAATCATTGTTTTCACAAAGTTGTTCCCAAATTCCGAATACAACCACGAAGTACGAATGATAATCGATTCAGGTTGACTCTCCATTAAAAGTTTTTCTCCGAGCAATTTTGTTTGTCCGTAATTTGACTCGGGCACAGCTAGGTCTGTTTCTCTGTATGGTTTAAACGATTTACCATCAAAAACATAATCGGTTGAAACATGTATTACCTTAAAGTTGTTTTCAAGGGCTGCAAGACCAATATTTTTTACTGCTTCAGCATTGAGTTGTTTGGATGCAACTTGTTCACTTTCTGCCTTATCAACAGCAGTATAGGCTGCACAGTTTATGAGATAATCTATATTAAGAGGCTTGGTGTATAATTTAAGATCATTGAGGTCACAGATGTTAAGGTCGTCCACATCGGTAAAAATAAACTCTATATCACTATATGATGATGTAAGTGATCGAATACATTGACCAAGTTGTCCATTTCCACCTGTAACTAATACTCTTGTCATTTTATTTCTTATTGCTTAAAAATTATACTCTGCGTTAATAAATTTAGGGTGTTTTAAGTCTTTTTCGGAGACTATTGCTGCATCAGATGGTACTTTCCAGTCAATTTTTAAGTCTGGATCATTAAGCAGAATTCCTCTTTCATAATCTTTATTGTATAAATTATCGCACTTGTATGAAAAGATAGCATCTTTACTTAATACAGAAAACCCATGAGCGAATCCTCGTGGTATCATTAATTGTAATCCATTTTCTTCAGAAAGTTCAATTGAAAAATGCTTTCCAAAGGTAGGTGAATCTTTTCTTAAATCAACCACTATGTCAATGATTTTTCCTTTAATGACTTGTACCTGCTTTGCCTGTGAATATGGAGCTAATTGATAATGTAAGCCTCTTATCACTCCATACTGAGAGCTTGAAAAATTATCCTGAACAAAATCGTAATTAATCCCAAAATACTGATACCTTTTTTTGTTGTATGATTCAAGAAAAAAACCTCTGGAATCGACAAACTTGTTTGGTTTAATAATTAAGAGATCAGGTATTTCTGTTATAATGATTTCCATTCTGTTTATTAATACAGCATTTTAATTTGTAAATATTGCGATTTTCGGATGCAAATGTAATAAACTATTTGGCAATTCTTTTTAGGTAGGCTCCATACTCGTTTTTTTCTAATGATTGGGCCAATTTTAAAAGTTGCTCCTTGTTGATGTATCCCCGTGAGTAGGCAATTTCTTCAATACATGCTACCATAAGCCCTTGTCTGCGTTCAATGGTTGCAATAAAGTTAGATGCCTCCAGCATACTGTCGTGGGTTCCTGTATCCAGCCAAGCCATTCCTCGTCCCATGAGCTTTACTTTTAAGTTACCTTCGACTAAAAATAGTTTATTTAAATCCGTGATTTCCAATTCTCCTCTTGCAGAAGGTTTTAGTGATTTTGCTTTTTTTATAACAGAATTGTCATAAAAATATAATCCTGTAACAGCATAGTTCGATTTTGGTTTGCTTGGTTTTTCTTCAAGGCTTACAACATTATTGTTGCTATCAAATTCTGCAACACCATATCTTTCCGGGTCGTTTACATAATAACCAAATACAGTTGCACCAGCATTACTCTCTACTGTTTTTGCCAGTATTTTTGGAAACTCGAAACCAAAGAAAATGTTATCTCCTAATATTAAACAAACATTATCATCACCTATAAATTCTTCTCCAATTATAAATGCTTGTGCTAAGCCGTCAGGACTAGGTTGTTCGGCATAAGACAAGCTTATGCCTAGTTGACTACCATCACCAAAGAGTTGCTTGTATAAAGGTAAATCCTGAGGGGTAGAAATAATCAATATTTCTCTTATCCCGGCCAACATTAATACTGACAGAGGATAATAAATCATCGGTTTGTTATAGATTGGGATAATTTGTTTAGAAATACTTTTAGTAATCGGGTATAACCTCGTTCCTGATCCACCCGCTAGAATAATTCCTTTATAGTTAGCCATGATATTAAGTTGTTAGGGTTATTTAATATGATGATTAATTTACTTCATTTTTAAAATATGATCAAAGTACTCGATGGTTTTTGTCAATCCTTCTTTTAGTTGAACGGTTGGTTCCCAGTTGTTTAGTTCTTTTTTAGCTAAGTCAATATTTGGCTGCCTTTGAGTTGGGTCATCGGCAGGTAATGGCATGTAGGATAGTTTAGATTTCGAATTGGTTAAGTTAATAACCTCTTGAGCAAGTTCAAGCATGGTAAATTCGTTAGGGTTTCCTATGTTTACAGGTCCAAGAAAGTCGTTGCGAGAGTTCATCATTCTGATCATTCCTTCCACTAAGTCATCAACGTACTGAAAACTTCGAGTTTGCATTCCATCTCCAAATATGGTGATGTCTTCGCCTTTTAATGCTTGAACAATAAAATTAGAAACAACTCTACCGTCGTTTGGATTCATTCTTGGTCCGTAGGTGTTAAAGATTCTAATAACCTTTATATCTACGTTGTTTTGAGCGTTGTAATTAAAGAATAAACTTTCAGCACAGCGTTTTCCTTCATCATAACAGGAACGTATTCCAATAGGATTTACATTACCCCAATAATTTTCATCCTGAGGATGTATATTCGGATCTCCATATACTTCGGAAGTAGATGCTTGTAATATTTTTGCGTTAATTCGTTTAGCCAAACCAAGCATGTTTATGGCACCCATTACAGAAGTTTTAATGGTTTTAATGGGATTGTGCTGGTAATGAACGGGAGAGGCGGGGCAAGCTAAATTGTAGATTTCATCAACTTCAATGAAATATGGATGTGTTACATCATGCCTTATTAATTCAAAGTATGGGTTGTTGAGTAGATGAATAATGTTTTGTTTGTTTCCTGTAAAATAATTATCCAAACAAATAACTTCATTTCCTTCGTTAAGCAGTCTTTCACATAGGTGAGATCCTATGAATCCAGCTCCACCTGTAACAAGTATCCTTTTCATGCTGTGATTATTTAGCTTTGTTTTATTGTGTTTTTATGAAAAAGGCCATTCATAATATTATATCGAATGGCCTTGGTGATTTCTTTATTGTATACTATGGGTGCATAGCATTTCTTCCGATGCTGTAATATGAAAATCCATTTTCAATCATTTCTGCAGGATCGTAAATGTTACGGCCATCAAAAATAACATTGTTTTTAAGTAGTTTTTCGATTACTTTAAAATTCGGAATTCTAAATTCAGGCCATTCCGTTATTACAATAAGGGCATCTGCATCAATTAATACATCATATGGATCTTCGCCATATTCAATCTTATCTCCTAAAATTCTTTCGGCTTCTTCCATAGCTACGGGATCGTATGCTTTTACCTTGGCACCTAATTTAATTAGTTCATCAATGACCACTAAAGCCGGAGCTTCTCGCATGTCATCTGTTTTAGGCTTAAAAGATAATCCCCAAAGGGCAAAAGTCATTTTCTCCAAGTTAGAGCCAAATTGTTCTTTTATTTTCTTAACAAGAATGTGTTTTTGGTCTTGATTTACGTCTTCAACAGATTGTAAAATGCGTAACTTATAACCATTGTCGTCAGCTGTTTTTATTATTGCTTTTACATCTTTAGGGAAGCACGAGCCACCATAACCTGCACCAGCATAAATAAACTTGTTTCCGATTCGGGCATCAGAACCTATTCCTTTTCTAACGGAAGTAATGTCAGCTCCAACAATCTCACAAAGATTAGCCATGTCGTTCATAAAACTAATTTTTGTGGCAAGCATTGAATTGGCAGCATATTTAGTCATTTCAGCAGAAGGTATATCCATAAAAATAATTGGATGTCCGTTTAAAAGAAATGGCTTATATAAACGACTCATAGTTTTTTCTGCTCTTTCCGATTCTGTTCCCACAACTATTCTGTCGGGCCTTAAGAAATCTTCAATCGCATTACCTTCTTTTAGAAATTCAGGATTTGATGCAACATCAAAGTCAATTTCAACGCCTCTTTTTTCCAATTCATCGTTAATGGCTGCTTTTACTTTTTGTGCAGTTCCAATAGGTACGGTACTTTTTGTAACAACTACAAGATAGCTGGTCATGTTTTTACCTATTTGTCTGGCTACCTCTAAAACATATTTCAAATCGGCACTTCCATCTTCATCCGGAGGGGTTCCAACAGCAATAAAAACTACATCAGTTTGTTCTAACGATTCTTTAAGGCTGGTGGTAAAAAACAGTCGCCCTTTTTCAACATTGTTACGCACCATTGTTTCAAGTCCGGGCTCATAGATAGGGATGATACCTTTTTTTAGGTTTTCAATTTTAGTGTTATCAATATCTACACAGGTAACATTAATACCTACATCGGAAAAACATGTTCCTGATACTAGACCAACATACCCGGTTCCAACAATAGAAATTTTCATTTGATTTTAGTTTTAATCTTTTTAATGCATATGCAAAATGCGTAAAAGATAGTTGTTTGATTATGTATTGAATTGATATTTAATTATATATGCTTTATTGACTCCTGAGTGTTATTCTTCAAAAAGAGGAAACTTAAGTTGTCAATGAAAATTCAAATGTAAATAAAATTAGTAATTATTAGCTTCATGTAATTTCATATTGTTGTTAATCCTGTATTTTTTTTAATGGTGTATCGAGGAAGGGGTTTGGTAATGAGTTGTATATGGATGTTTAAATGCCGCTAAATTTATTTGTATTGCCAAATCTAAAATTTAAATAATGCTTAAGGTAACAGGTAATCGTAAGTGAAGAGATTTATAATAAAAGGCATTTTTGTTTAGTAGTGAACACCGGAGACATCTTTTACAATGATTTTAGTGGATTAATCATGTTAGAATTAAATAAATAATTAGTACTTTTGCACCTGATTTTCAAAATATAATGTCTAACTACTAGTAATTAATTGATTTTTAAATGAGTGAAGTAAACGAAAACGCTCAGGAAGTAAACGAAACTCCTGAAGCAAAAAATGAGGCAGTATTGTCTAATGCAACAACTTCTGATGCAAGTTTTAACTGGGATGAATTTGAGCAGGGAGAAGTGTTTGGAAAGTCTGGATCTAAAGAAGATTTAGAGAAAATGTATGACCAAACTCTTTCTACTATCTCAGAAAAAGAGGTGATTGAAGGTGAAGTTATTGCATTAACCAAAAGAGAAGTTGTAATTAATATTGGTTTCAAATCTGATGGTATTATCAGTAGAAATGAATTCCGTTACAATCCAGAGTTAGCAGTTGGCGATAAAGTTGAGGTTTATGTAGAAAGCCAGGAAGACAAAAAAGGTCAACTTGTATTATCTCACAAAAAAGCGCGTGCATTACGTTCTTGGGATCGTGTTAACGCTGCTTTAGAAAATGATGAAGTTATCAAAGGTTACATCAAATGTCGTACTAAAGGTGGTATGATTGTAGATGTTTTCGGAATTGAAGCTTTCCTTCCAGGTTCACAAATTGATGTGAAACCTATCCGTGACTACGATATGTATGTAGGAAAAACTATGGAGTTCAAAGTGGTTAAAATTAACCCTGAATTTAAAAACGTAGTTGTTTCTCATAAAGCGCTTATCGAAGCTGAGCTTGAGCAACAGAAAAAAGATATTATTTCTAAGCTTGAAAAAGGACAAGTTCTTGAGGGAACTGTTAAAAACATTACTTCTTACGGTGTATTTATCGACCTTGGTGGTGTTGATGGACTTATCCACATTACCGACCTTTCATGGGGCCGCGTAACTCACCCGGAAGAGATCGTTCAACTAGATCAAAAATTAAATGTTGTAATTCTTGATTTTGATGATGAGAAAAAACGTATTGCTTTAGGTTTAAAACAATTGACATCTCACCCTTGGGATTCGTTAGATGCAGAGCTTAAAGTAACTGATAAAGTTAAAGGAAAAGTGGTTGTGATGGCTGACTATGGTGCTTTTGTTGAAATCGCTCCTGGTGTAGAAGGATTAATCCACGTTTCTGAAATGTCATGGTCGCAGCATTTAAGAAGTGCACAAGACTTCCTAAAAGTAGGTGATGAGGTTGAGGCTACTATCCTTACTTTAGACCGTGATGAGCGTAAAATGTCTTTAGGTATTAAGCAATTAAAAGCTGATCCTTGGGCTAAAATTGAAGAAAGCTACGCAGTTGGTTCTAAGCATAAAGCTAAAGTTAGAAATTTCACAAACTTTGGTGTATTTGTTGAGATTGAAGAAGGAATTGACGGACTTATCCATATTTCTGATCTTTCTTGGACTAAGAAAATTAAGCACCCGGCAGAATTTACTTCTATAGGTGAAGAAGTTGAGGTTGTTGTTCTTGAGATCGACAAAGAAAACAGAAGATTAAGCTTAGGTCACAAGCAACTTGAGGAGAATCCATGGGATGTATTTGAAACTTTATTTACTGTAGATTCAGTTCATGAAGGTACTATTGTTGAGTTATTCGACAAAGGTGCTGTAATTGCACTTCCTTACGGTGTTGAAGGTTTCGCTACTCCACGTCACTTAGTTAAAGAAGACGGAGCGCAAGCTAAAGTTGATGAAAAACTTGATTTTAAAGTAATTGAATTCAACAAAGCTTCCAAGCGTATAATTCTTTCTCACTCAAGAGTTTTTGAAGATGTGAAAAAAGCTGCTGATGATTCAGAAAAAGCTACACAAGCAAAAACTACTAAAAAAGGTGTGAAGAAGTTGAAAGATAACCTAGAAAAGACTACATTAGGTGATATTTCAAGCTTACAGGCTCTAAAAGATCAAATGGAGGCTGACGAGAAGAAGTAATTTACCTGTTAAAGAGTAGTATTCAATAAAATCTTTTAACTAATGGACTTTAAGATAGATAAACTAGATGATTTTACTTTAATACAGATTTTAAAAGAAAAGTTGGACACGCATGTAGCTCCTTCATTAAAATCTGAACTTGTTTTGTTATCAGGAAATGGAGAAAAAAATATTCTTCTGGACCTGGGAAAGTCAAGCTATTGTGATTCATCTGGATTGAGTGCGATTCTTGTAGCTAATAGATTGTGTAAAAATGCTGATGGTGCATTTGTTTTATCAGGATTGCAACCTGCAGTAGAAAGATTAATTTCTGTTTCGCAGTTAGATTCTGTTTTAACAATTGCCAGTAATCTTGATGAAGGTGTTGAATTAATGAGGAAAGCCATTGAAAAATAATGTCTAAAACATTTTCAATTACCATCTTAGGGAGTAACTCAGCTTTACCAACTTCTGAAAGATATCCAACCGCTCAGATGCTCAATGTGTCTGAGCGGTTTTTTTTAATCGATTGTGGAGAAGGTACGCAAATTCAGTTACGCAAAAATAAGATCAAGTTTACCAAAATTGATCATATATTTATCTCTCATCTACATGGAGATCATTGTTTTGGTTTAATCGGGTTAATCTCAACCCTGGGATTAATGGGACGAAAAACAAACCTTTATTTGCATGCTCATCCGGAGCTGGAAAAGGTATTTCAACCTCAACTTGATTATTTTTGTAAAGACCTTCCGTATAAAGTGGTTTTTGAGCCATTTGATACAAAACAGAAGCAGGTTATTTATTCAGATAAGCATTTAGAGGTAGAAACAATTCCTTTAATACACAGGATACCCACTGTTGGTTTTTTGTTTAGAGAAAAACCGGAAGAGCGGAAAATAAGAAAAGAGTTTGTATTTGTGCATAAACCGTCAATCAAAGAAATTCTATCCATAAAAAAAGGAGAAGACTTTTTAAATGCGGATGGCAGGTTAATGGCAAATCGTGAAATTACTTTAGATCCGCCTCCTATAAGGTCATACGCTTTTTGTACCGACACAAAGTATACCGAGAAAATTATTGATCAGATAAAAGGTGTTGATGTATTGTATCATGAATCAACCTTTACTAAGGATAAAGAAAAATTAGCTAAAAAAACTTATCATGCTACAGCAGAGCAGGCTGCAAAGATTGCTATAAAAGCCGGAGTAGGTATGTTATTAATAGGTCATTTTTCATCACGATATAAATCGTTAAAACCTTTCTTGGATGAAGCTCAAATGGTGTTTCCTGATGCGCAATTAGCTAAAGAAGGAGATGTAGTGAGCATACTTTAGTGTTTATAGCTAAATGTGAATTTTAATAGCTATATTTGCCGAAAATTTAGTATTTATAAATCATTAAACCCCTGTTTAATGCAAGAGAAAATAATAATTCTTGATTTTGGGTCTCAATATACCCAATTGATCGCCAGAAGGGTAAGAGAAATCAATGTGTATTGTGAGATTCACCCGTATCACTCAATACCAGAAATGGATAGTACTGTAAAAGGAGTAATTCTTTCCGGAAGTCCTTATAGTGTTAGGGATGAAAATGCTCCGGCTCCTGATTTATCAGAAATAAAGGGAAAGCTACCTTTGCTTGGTGTTTGTTTTGGAGCTCAGTATTTGGCTCAAAATTACGGAGGTGAAGTTAAACCTTCAAATACGCGTGAGTACGGAAGAGCCAATTTAGGCTTTATTGATAAAGATAATGAGTTGATGACAGGTGTGCCTGACGATTCGCAAGTGTGGATGTCGCATGGAGATACCATTGTTAGCCTGCCAGATAATTATAAAATTATAGCTAGTACTGCTGATGTAAAAGTTGCCGCATATAAAATTGAAGGCGAAACTACATTTGCGATGCAGTTCCACCCTGAAGTTTATCACTCAACAGATGGAAAAACTATTCTGCATAACTTTATTGTAACTATTTGTGGATGTTCTCAGGATTGGACGCCAAGTTCTTTTGTAGATTCAACCGTAGCTGGGTTGAAAGCTAAATTGGGAAATGATAAGGTTGTTCTTGGACTTTCCGGTGGAGTAGATTCAACAGTTGCTGGTGTACTGTTACACAAAGCCATAGGTGATAACTTAACTTGTATTTTCGTTGATAATGGTTTATTACGTAAAAACGAGTATGAAAATGTGTTGGATTCATACAAACACATGGGCTTAAATGTTATTGGTGTAGATGCTAAAAAAGCATTTTTAGATGAATTGGCTGGCGTATCTGATCCGGAAACAAAGCGTAAGATTATTGGTCGTGTATTTATTGAGACATTTGATAAAGAGGCTGGTAAAATTGAAGGTGTTAAGTGGTTAGGTCAGGGTACAATATATCCAGATGTCATTGAATCTGTTTCTGTTAACGGACCATCTGCTACCATTAAGTCGCACCATAATGTTGGAGGGTTACCAGATGATATGGAACTTAAAGTGGTTGAGCCTTTAAACTTATTATTTAAGGATGAAGTACGTCGAGTTGGTAAGGCCATGGGGATTTCTCCTTCCTTGTTAGGACGTCATCCTTTCCCGGGCCCTGGTTTAGCTATTCGTATTCTAGGTGATATTACTCAAGAGAAAGTGGATATTCTTCAGGAGGTGGATCATATCTTTATTCAAGGATTAAAAGATAATGATTTGTATGATGAAGTTTGGCAAGCAGGAGTAATGCTTTTACCTGTTAATTCAGTGGGAGTAATGGGCGATGAGCGCACATATGAAAAGGTAGTTGCGTTAAGAGCCGTTTCTTCAACAGATGGTATGACTGCTGATTGGGTTCATTTACCGTATGAATTTTTAGCTAAAGTCTCCAATGATATTATTAACAAAGTGAAAGGTGTTAATCGCGTTGTTTATGATATAAGTTCAAAACCACCAGCAACAATTGAGTGGGAATAAGCATACAAAAAAGACCGGAACAATTCCGGTCTTTTTTTGTTTATGGAATAGTGTTTAGCGTATAGTTTCTATATTTGTATTGGCTCTGATATAGAGTGTAAACAATACTTATCCCTTTTAAATTGTGTTTCAAATTTTGTATAAAATGATCAGATATATTTTCATATGTGTTTATTTAATGATAACCGGATTATCATTAAATGCACAAGATTTTAATCAGGAAATTCAAAAGCTTAATTTGGCTTATAAGCTTATCTCAACATTTTATGTTGATTCTGTTAATGATGAAAAGTTGGTTGAAGATGCCATTGTTGGAATGTTAAAAAATTTGGATCCTCATTCTCAATATATATCTAAAGAAGAAATTGCAAGGTTAACAGAGCCCCTCGATGGTAGTTTTGAAGGAATTGGAATACAGTTTAATATTTTTAATGATACATTAATGGTTATATCTCCTATTTCAGGAGGTCCTTCCGAAAAGGTAGGTGTACGAGCCGGTGATCGTATTATAAATATTGATGGCGAAAATGTGGCAGGTATTGGGCTTAAAAACAGTGATGTATTTGCTAAGCTTAAAGGAAAAAAAGGTACAATAGTAGATATAGAAGTAATTAGACGAGGGATTAAGGATGTTATTAAGTTTTCGATTGAACGTGATAAAATTCCAATTTATAGCGTTGAAGCTTCTTATATGGCAACGCCCGAAATAGGTTATATCAAGATTAATCAGTTTTCTGCCACCACACATAAAGAGGTGGAAGGCGCCTTAAAGAAATTGAATAGTCAGGGGATGGATAATTTAATACTCGATTTGCGTGGAAATCCTGGAGGGTATTTAAAAGCAGCAATAGATGTGGCTGATGAGTTTCTGGGAGGCGATAATTTAGTGGTTTATACCGAAGGATTAACCAGCCCTCGTAAAGATTATCTTTCATCGAGTAGTGGATTGTTTAAAAAAGGGAAAGTTGTTGTTTTAATAGATGAAGGTTCTGCATCAGCTAGTGAAATTGTTTCAGGTGCCATTCAGGATTGGGATAGAGGGATTATTTTAGGACGGAGAAGTTTTGGAAAAGGTTTGGTACAACGCCCTTTGAATTTACAGGATGGTTCGGTAATAAGATTAACAATTGCAAAATATTATACACCTGCCGGCAGAAGTATTCAGAAGCCATACTCTAACGATCATGATGCGTATAATCGAGAGATCTTTCAGCGATATAATCAATCCGAAGAATTAAGTAATGATAGTGTTGACTATGAGTGTGGAGAAAAGTATTATACCCGCGTTAATCAACGATTGGTTTATGGAGGAGGAGGAATAACACCAGATATGTTGATTCCGATTGATACTACTGGTTATTCAGATTATTATCGTGATCTTATTGCTTATGGTATTTTGAACCGTTTTATTTTAAATTATATTGATAATCATCGTAACGAATTAGAGAAGAGGTATAAAGATTATTCTTCTTACAGCAGTGGTTTTGTTGTTGATAATGAGGTTGTTGATATGTTGCTTGAGGAGGCGAAAAAAGAAGAATTAAGCTCCGATGTTGAAGAATTAAAGGTTTCAATGTCAATGCTCAAGTCTCAAATTAAGGCATTAATTGCAAGGAGTTTATGGACGCCAAGTGAATATTTTCAAACCATAAATCCAACAACAGAAGCATATTCAAAAGCCATTGAAATTCTAAGTTCAGAATCATTATACTCAAATTTGTTAAAATAAATGATGGAATTTCAACTGTCCTGGATTGAATGGGTAGGTTTTATTGCTGCTCTTATTTATTTATACTTTTCGGTGAATCAAAAAATATGGCTTTGGCCAATGGGGATATTATCTTCATTGTTCTATATGATTGTGTTTTTTAAAACACATTTGTATGCCGATATGATTCTACAATTATATTATTTGGTAGTGAGTATTATTGGTTGGATGTTATGGCGAGAAAGGCAGATTGAAGAAGGAAAAGAGAAAACCCATATTGTAAAGGCATCTTCTCCAATGTTATTAAAACTATTGTTGGTCTTTGTGCTCTTATATGTTTTTTTAGCATACCTGCTTGTAACAGTTCCCCCAATGTTGAATATAGCTTCTTCGGACTTACCTTATTGGGATGCTTTTACTACTGCGGCAAGTTTTGTAGCTACCTGGATGTTGGCCAAGAAAATGATAGATCAATGGTTGGTATGGATTGTTGTGGATGCTGTAGCAATGGGGATGTATATTTACAAAGAATTGTACCTTACATCCGTTTTATTTTTTGTTTATTCCGCAATTGCTGTTTGGGGATATTATGCATGGTTGGCAGACTTAAAAAAAGAGCGTATATCAATTAATAATTAATGTTGTTAGTTCATGAGGGTAGTGTTAACCGGTCCGGAGTCAGTAGGAAAATCAATATTAGCAGAACAGTTAGCACAATATTATAAAGGTACTTTTATCAGGGAATTTGCCCGTGAGTATGTAGAAGCCCTTGATAATTCATATAAATATGAAGATGTTATTAAAATATGTAAGCAACAATTAACAGAGTATGATAATTTGGAAAAATATGAAGGATTCTGTTTTTTTGATACTTATTTAATTATAACAAAAGTTTGGTTTTTACATGTTTTTAACAAATTACCTGGTTGGTTTGAGGGGGAGTTTAAAAAAAGACCTGTAGATTTATATTTGTTATGTAAGGATGACTTGGTTTGGGAGGCAGATGGAGTAAGAGAAAATGAAGAACTGAGAACTTTACTGTTCGATAAATATGAACAAGAATTAAAAAGTTATGGTTTTAATTATGCCATAATTAAAGGTAAGGGTAAGGAACGATTAGATAACGCCATTATCCAAATAGATAATTATTGTAAAAAAATAACTAAGATATGACCACTTACAAGTATCCGGGAATACTTCAGAAAACTATTAAGGAGCTATCTTCTGAAGAATCTTATAAGGCAGTATGCCATACACACTTTTTTGAGCATCCAATGCCATCAGCCTTGCAGTTAACTGAAATCGTTAATTTAACCAGAGAAATAATATTTCCTGGATATTTCGGTGATTCTCCGGTACGTTCAGAAAGTATACATTACTATATTGGAGTGAATACAGAGCGATTATTTGATTTGCTGAACCGTCAGATATTAGCTGGTTTATGTTTTCAGTGTAATACATCTGATCCGGAAATGCTAAATAAACATAAGAAAGAAGCTTTTGAAATAACCAAACAGTTTATTGCAGGCCTGCCCGAGTTACGAAGAGTTTTAACAACGGATGTGGAGGCTGCTTTTGTAGGTGATCCTGCAGCAAAGAGTAAAGGTGAGGTTATATTCTGTTATCCTGCCATTAGGGCGATATCAAATTACAGAATGGCACATGCGTTGGTAAAGTTAGGTGTTCCAATTATCCCCAGAATTATCTCAGAGATGGCACATTCAGAGACGGGAATAGATATTCATCCTAAGGCACAAATTGGAGAGTATTTTACTATTGACCATGGTACCGGAGTTGTAATTGGTGCGACCTCTATTATAGGGAAAAATGTACATTTATTTCAAGGTGTAACGCTAGGGGCAAAAAGTTTTCCATTGGATGCTGATGGTAATCCTATTAAAGGTATACCACGACACCCGATTGTAGAAGATGATGTTGTTATTTATGCGCAGGCTACAATTTTAGGACGTATAACTATTGGGAAAGGTTCGGTAATTGGAGGTAATGTTTGGGTGACCAACGATATTAAGCCAAATTCAAAAATAGTACAATTTAAGCCTCGAGATCTTTTATTTGCCGAGGGAGGAGGTATCTAATATACTATTGATTGTATTTTGTCTCAATAATCTGCTAAAACGGTTAAGAATTGATGTTATTTGTAAAAATGATGATGTATAAGGTTTGATCAACATACAAAATTTATATATTTGTGTGAAGAATTACTATAAATAACAATGGCATTTAATATTAAGGAGTGGTATAAAGAAAAATTAGAGGGAGAAGTTATTCTTAACTTTAATGGAAGTATTACTCCTGATTTAATCACAGAAGCGTTAGGAACTATTGAGAAAAGCCTTAATCTTAAAAATGAAAAGAATAGGGTTAGAAAAAAGGTTTATAATGTTTTTGTGGAGTGTCTTCAAAACCTGTACCATCACGTAGATAAACCACCAAGTGATCTGGATTTAGTTCAGGAAGATAACTTTGGGGTGATTATTCTTAGTAAAGATGGTTCATTCTATAGAATATCTACCGGAAACTTTGTTGATAAAAACAAAATAAGTGTGATTAAGGATAGAATTGATCAGGTTAATTCTTTGACTGATAAGGAAATTCGTATGTTATATCTTGATATTATGAGTAACGGAGAGTTTTCGGATAAAGGAGGTGGCGGATTAGGAATGCTTGATATTGTTAGAAAAACAGGAAATAAGTTGGAGTACTATTTTTATAAGTACAACGATTCGCATATATTTTTTTCATTAGACGTTTATATAAGTTAAAAACCATATAGTTACCAATATGGAAACAATAATTAGAGAAGGTTCACCAAAAACTCCGTATGTTAGATTTGATGGTGAAAAAGGGATTATCGAAATAAAAGGTCGTTCAATACCCGAAAACTCAATTGAGTTTTATAAGCCATTAATTGATTGGTTAGAAGAGTATGGTAATGCAGCATTGGCCGAAACAGCCGTAAATGTTCAGTTAGAATACTTTAATACTAGTTCTTCAAAGTGTATCCTTGATATTTTCAAGAAGTTGGAATTAATATTTAAAAAAGGGCAGAAGGTTGAAGTAAATTGGTATTACGAAGAAGATGATGAAGATATGTTTGAGGCAGGAGAGGATTATCAATCTATTATTAATATACCTTTTAAGATGATAGAGATGGAGGAGTAATAGTATATTATTTTCTCTTTCAGGAAGGAGCAATAATTAAATATTTACATTTAGTTGTTGCTCTTTTTTATTCTGCTGTAAAATGCGCTGGAATTGCTAAGGAGTTTCCTTAAAATACCCATATGCAGGGTAATAAATAGAAGCAGGTTAAACAACCAAATAATAAGCGTATTTACCTTAATTGTATCTATCAATAAGTTGCCTACTTTTTTATAGGGACTAAGAAAATGAGCCTTAATAAAGCTATTTTTTGGCATTTTATAGATTGGATCTGTTTTTTGAATGAGCGTGCCGTTATATTCAATGATTTTGTTTGAGAATATATTATTAGAATTTCGGGCAAAGCGCTCCAATTCTAAATTGAAATGATTGTTCTTAACACGGTTTAAGCTGTCTCTTTTCTCTTTTGTATTTGTAAGTTTTTTCTTTTTAATATCTAGTCGTTCATCAGTTTTATTAAAAAGTCTTTTGTACGCATCTTTCTTAGTCTTAAGATATTCTTTAACACGCATGTAGGTATCTAAATCGAAATTTTCCGGGGTTAATAAATCTATAAAGTCAACTTGTAAGTTAATGAGTCCGGAGGTATTTTCTTTAATAATCTCATTTTTTAATAATTGAAGCGTAGGCGCCATTAACTCAATCTCTGATTTATTTTCAAATACTTTAAAGCAGTAATCAAGTTTTGCCTGAAGTGTAGGTACCCAATATTCCTTTTTAAAATTGGATTCACTTTTAACCTTATCGTAAACATAAAAGTTTTGGGTGTACTTGTTGTTCTTAAATTGGTTAACGGTGAGGGCTTCAAAAGCCCATCTGGCAGTAATTACTTCGCCATACCAGGGAATTTTATCCGGATTTGAATACTTGGGATTTAAGTGATCGTAACTAATAAAAACACCGGATAATATAATTTGAGGTATAATTAAAAAAGGAATCAGAATGTAAATGTTTACGGCATGCTTAAAGCTGTCGGATATGTTTAATCCGAGTAAATTAGCAAATACCGAAACACTAAATAATACTATCCAATATTCAAAAAACAAATCTTTTATTTCTATTATAGAGTTCCCAATTAGTACCAGTAAAAAGGTTTGTATTCCGGATAGGAAGGTCAGTATAATTACCTTTGAGAGAATATAACTGAAGCGACTTAGGTTTAAAAATTCTTCTCGTTTTAAAATTTTTCTGTCACTGATAATTTCTTCGGCGCTTACGGTTAAACCAACAAATAATGCAATAATTACTGTCATAATAATGTAGACAATTATATTGGGGTTATTCTGGAATGAATACCCATGCCCGTTAGCTGCATCTACATTGTAATATTTTATAATGGAAGATAAAAGTAAGGCTAATACAGGTGTTTCTAACAGGTTAATAATTAGGTATTGCCTATTTGAAAGTTTTGACAGAATGTCGCGCCTGATAAATACAAATAATTGTTTAAACCAATTGGGAACTTTAAAGTGGATAGAAGGTAATGTTTTGCTGGTTTCTTTTTTAGTGCTATCCTGTTTTGCTCTATCTTTGTTAAACTTTTGGTACCATTCTTTAGGTTCAATTTTTCGGTTTCTGGTAAAAGTTCCGTATTCATCAATCACCTGAGAGTTAACGATGTTTAATATCTGTTCCGGATTTACGTTACCACAGGTATTGCATTCGCTTTCTTGTCTGTTAGCCTGTTTAATACATGCTTTAAAGTAATTAATGCTTTCAACCGGATCGCCATCATAAATTAAATATCCTCCATCATCTAATACCAGCAATTGATTAAACATTTTAAAAATGTCACTCGAAGGTTGATGTATCACAACAAACACAAGCTTACCCTTCAGTGCCAGTTCTTTTAAAAGGTCAAGTATGTTAGCTGAATCTCTTGAGGATAGCCCGGATGTTGGTTCATCTAAAAATAGGACAGAAGGTTCCCTCATAAGCTCAAGAGCAATATTTAACCTTTTCCTTTGTCCTCCGCTAATTTTCTTATTTAAAGGAGAACCTACTTTCATATCCTTGATGTCTGCCAGGCCAAGCGATGTGAGTAAGTTTAGAACTTTTTTTACGATGGCAGATTCACTGTAATTATCAAAACATAATTTTGCATTGTAATAGAGGTTCTGATATACAGTGAGGTTTTCCATTAATAGATCGTCCTGAGATACATATCCTATTAAACCTTCTATTTTTTCAGGTTTTTCGTGGATGTCAAAGTCGTTAATTTTAACGCTTCCTTTACCCGGATGATATATTCCGCTTAATATATTTGTTAAAGTACTTTTACCGGCTCCGCTGGATCCCATGATTCCAACAAGCTTTCCGGAATTGCTGCTAAAGCTCATTGGCTGAATACCAATAGTTTTATTTTTGAACTGGTAAGAAATATTATTAACCTCAAAAGTTATAGGGGATGATATGTAATCGCTTGTATATTTACTGACTATGTCACTGAAATATATAGGGTTTATTCGTGTGTTTCGAATGGAACATCCCGGAGTTAATACATGAACCCTGTCCGGAGTCAGTAACTGACCGTTAATACTAATTTCCGGTTCGTTTTTAGTTCTTAATAAGTAAAGACCTCCGGATTTTATATGTAATATATGTAATTCACCTCTAAGGTGTTCACAGAACAGGTGTCGTGATTTACTATGTTGAAAGTTGGTATTATTATTTATAACCAGAAAATTCTCATTGTCGCTGGGAGTAGACTTTTTACCTAAAACAAATTCTTCCAACAAGAGAAATTCATCAGCATCAATATGAAAAGTTTCTGCAATTGTTGTAACAAAATCCCATTCAAAATGACTTATTTCAATTCCTGATTTTAAAAATTCAATCAGTTGAATGACAACAATAAGCTTTTGATAATGAGTAAGCTCTTTGTTTATTTCATGTGAAATTCGAAGGGCTTTAACTGAATTAGCCGTTAAAGTTTTTCTTGAGGTTTCTCGTTTTTGAAGCTTTTCTAGTTTTGAGGCATGCTCTTGATAGTGAGATTCATATATACGAAGGTATTCCTCAACCATTTGATGGCTGAGTTGTTGATCCAAAAAGTTTTTTACAATATTTCTTCTGGATTCATTGTCTTTATGAGGAAACGCAATTAAAGCAAAAAGTTGTATTAAAGCTTTTAATATTCCTTCGCTCATATTACGGTTTTTATGTTGTTAAGGGTGATCTTGTCTGTAATCTTTTAATTTTAGTTTTCTTCAAGACTTTTAAAGCCAATGTACATTAATGCCATGCCCGATGTTGCTTGCTTGGTATCTAATTTAGCTTCAATTATGCATTCAACAGAACCTGCAATTTTAAAATCCCAAACACTTGCTCTGTTGTGCTCATCATTGGTAAACAAAAGGTTTCTGTTGGTATCGTATACCGAAAAAATAATTGGTTGATTTTTACCTGAACAGGCAACCAAACGATACAAACTGCCATTTAAAAAAGTTGTATGGAATTCAGCAACTTCATCACCTGTTAAAAATGCTCTAAATGGTTGTCCGTTTGATATAAAAGGGGCCTTTATTAAGTCGCCACAGTTACCAGGCATTTCATCTTGAGAATTAACAATAGTAGGTGTTGTAAAACTAAAAAATAATAAAATAAATAAGGTTAAAGCAAGTCCCTTTTTCATGAGTTGGAGTGTTTAAAAATATGTGTGTTGTACTTTTATAGTTATATATATAAAAGTACATAGGTTAATCTTTTAAATGATAAATAACTTAAAGTATTGAAATTAACAAATAATTATGCTTCTTCAGGTTAATTATTGAAAGTCTAAAATAGGTATTTTTATTAAAAATCGCTACAAAATCAACAGTTCTGATATAAATTATTCTTTTTTCTAAAAAAATCATGGATATTTAATCCCAAATACACAAATAACAAAAACAAATAATACTTATGAAAAGAATGCTTTTAATTCTTACCATGACCCTTTCTGTGCTTATGGTTGGAGCCCAGCAAAAGAAACAACTAACATTGGAGGATGTAATTTCCGGAGGTAAGAATTTTAGAAAATTTATCCCCGAAAATAAATACATGGGTTTTCTGGGAGATACAGATATGGTTTTTCAAAATGAAGGAGATAGTTTGTATGTGATTGGTGAGAATAATTCAAAAGATCTTTTGCTAAGTTTAACAGAAGTGAATGAAGCATTGAAAGGAGAAGATCTAAAAGCTCTTAAATCATTATATAGAATTACGTTTATAGGAGAAACTTCTTTTTGGGTAAATAACGGTGAGTCTATTATTGTTTATGGGATTCAGGATAAAAAAGTGGCATACTACATTTCTTACCCTAAGGGAGCAAAGGATATAGATTACAATATAGAAGCCAATGCAATTGCGTATATTTATAATAAAGATTTGTATATAGCAACCCCGGACTCAGAGCCTGTTTTGGTTGAGAAAGCTGGAGCAGAGCATATTGTATTAGGACAATCTGTTCATAGAAATGAGTTTGGTATTCATAATGGAATGTTCTGGTCCCCAAAAGGAAAGTCTCTGGCCTTTTACAGGATGGATGAATCAATGGTAACGGATTACCCACTGGTAGATATAACTGCAAGAGTAGCAGAACTGGAGAATATTAAATATCCAATGGCTGGTATGAAAAGTCATCATGTAACAGTTGGGGTGTATGATATCAATAAAAAGGAGCTTAAATATTTAAAGACAGGCGAGCCAAAGGAAAAGTATTTAACCAATGTATCATGGTCACCTGATGAAAAGTACATTCTTATAGCCGAGTTAAATAGAGGGCAAAACCATATGAGGTTAAATCAGTATGATACGCAGAGTGGAATTTTAATTAAAGAATTGTTTGAAGAAAAAAGTACCCGATGGGTTGAACCTGAAAATCCTGCCCTTTTTATTCCGGGTAAGGGCAATCAGTTTATATGGCAAAGTGAGCGAGACGGTTTTAATCATTTATATTGGTACGATATTGAAAAAGGCCTGGTTAAGCAGTTAACAAAGGGAGACTGGGTAGTGACTAAGGTACATGGTTTCGATGCAAAGAATAAATCTTTATTCTTTGAGTCAACCAAAGATGGAGCCATGGATCGTCATTTGTATAAAGTTCAACTTTCGAGTGGAAGGATAAGTAAAATTACCAATGCAGAGGGGTATCATACTGTAAATATTAGTAACTCTGGCAATAGGGTCATCGATAACTATTCTAGTTTAAATGTACCCAGAGTTATACAGGTAATTGATGTTAGAAAAAGGAAAGAAAACCTTTTGTTTACAGCTGCAAATCCTTTTGAAGGAATGGAAGTCGGGAAGGTTACTCTTAATACCTTAAAAGCTGCTGACGGAAAGACTGATTTAAAAAGTAGAATTATCCTACCTCCTAATTTTGATCCGAATAAGAAGTATCCTGTAGTCGTATATGTTTACGGAGGTCCACATGCACAGTTAGTACGCAATAGTTGGTTAGGCTCAGCAAGGTTGTGGCAGCTGTATATGGCACAGCAGGGTTATATTGCATATACAATGGATAACAGAGGTACTCCTTATAGGGGGTGTGAGTTTGAAAAAATAATTCACCGAAGATTAGGAGAAATTGAAGCAGCAGATCAGTATGAAGGAATAAAATATTTACAGTCATTACCATACGTTGATGCAGATAGAATTGGAGTTCATGGTTGGAGTTTTGGCGGATTTATGACTATTAACCTTATGGAAAAGTACCCGGAAACATTCAAAGTAGGTGTATCTGGTGGTCCGGTTACTGATTGGAAGTACTACGAAATTATGTATGGCGAGAGATACATGGATACACCGGAAGAAAATCCGGAAGGGTACAAGAGATCAAATGTTAATGAGCGAGTTGATCAGTTAAAAGGAAGATTGTTGGTTATTCATGGAGCAATCGATCCGGTTGTAGTTTGGCAACACAGTATGGATTTTATAGAGCAGACTATTAAAAAAAGAAAGCAGGTAGATTATTTTGTCTATCCGCGACATGAGCACAATGTATTGGGTCCGGACAGGGTGCACCTGATGGAAAAAGTTACGCTTTACTTTACTGATTTTTTATAAGCTGTATAAGCAATAAAATAAATAAAAACATCAGGTTGCTTTCATTAGTGACCTGATGTTTTTATTTATAGACATCCGTATATGGCTTTGGAGGTTCAAATTGCTTAAAAGAACTAACCTGCTCTCCTGAAAGTCTAAAGTTATATTCAATTCCTCCCGGAGGTATTCTGGGAAAGTAGGCTAACTGAATTTGAATGGTATTAATCACCAATTGGTCATTTCTAATTCTAAATCCTCCACCTAATGAGTAAAAAGCTTTATTCTTAAAAACATTTTTATCAGTGGCAATCCAGGCCATATCATAAAAAGTAAAAAAGGCCACCTTAAATCCTAAGGTTTGCCGCGATGAAAACACGATATTCTCTGTACTTAGTACAAACTTTCTTGTTCCCTGAAGCTGATAGCTGTTGTATGCTCTTAATCCTTCACTTTGTTCATTTATATATATATAGTCGTCAACGGTTTGGTTATATCCTTTTACATAGTTGGTTGATAAAAAGGAGCGCCACCTTTGTTTGCCTATATTAATAAGTGATGATATGTAATTAGCCTGTAGGTTGATAATGGTTTCTTCCGGTATGTTATTGTATAAAAAGCTTCTGTAATCACCACTAAAATAAAAGTAACCTTTATTGGGGATAAGCGCTTTACCAAATGAAAAATGACCGCCTAAATAGTATCTGGTTTTAAGTTGATTGTAATTGTATCCAAAAGATGTTGAAAGTAAAAATCCATAAGGCACATCCTCTGTTCTACCATAATTATATATCAGATTGTTTTTATAAAAGTTTCTCTTAGAAAAAGCAAAAGAGGCTAATATAAAAAGGTTTGGTTTGTACTGTGGTAGTTTGTTTAATGAGTCTGGTGTATTGTAGTACCGGGTTAGTATGGACTGGCCCATAATACTGAAGTTAGACCGGTCAAAAAAATTATCAGCATTTATTAAAAAGGATCTGCCAAACCAATAGTTTTGATATAGATAGCTGTGGTTGTTTGACCAGTTTTTAGTAGAATCAAGATCCGGATCTTCTATTTTATAGTTGTGAGTGATATTAAAACCACCTGCATATTTAATTTCCGGTGTAAAAAAACGTTTATTGATCCCAAGTTTATATCTGTGTAAATCCTTGTAGTTGGCATAGTCTGCATCAAAAGTTAAATATGATCCGTAAATATTATTCCATGTAACACTCTCATATATACCAAAGTTATTTTTGTTTGTTGGTGTGGTATAAATAGTATGGTTCATTTCTATACCATATCCTAAAATGTTTTTGCTGTAAAAACCAAATTTTGGATTAGAACCAGCAGAAGCATTTACTCCATAGGGATAAGAGTCCTGAGTGATCACCAATATATCTACCATTGAAGTATCCTGCATGGCTGGCTCAACCAAAATAAGTGCTTCTGTAATAAAACTCAGCGAACGCAATATCCGCTCACTATCGTATAGGTGCTGTGTATTTACAAACTCTCCTTTTTTAAAGGTGAGGGCATTTCTAATCACACTTTCCTTGGTCTCAAACCTTATTTGACTTAATCCTTTTTCAACTTTGTTAGTGGTAAAATCTAAGGTATCAAGTATGTTTTTGGCAAAAGGAGAAACCTTTTTAATGTTGATATTCCGGATGGGTTTATTGTTGTATTTTTTGTATTCCTCTTCAATGTCAAAAAGTATTTCATTGAGTGATAATTCAGAATCGGCAGAAACTACAAGCCATTCATATAGTTTTCTGTTTATATAACTATTTTCTGAATAATCTTTTAAATATTCCTGTATTGATTTATTTTGGTTGTTTACAGTATCGTTAGGAGTGTCATTGGGCTGCTGTGCATAAAGTGAGAGCTTGCATGACAAAACAAAAGAAAACAAGATCAAATAAATTATGCTACTAAAGTATCTGCGTGTATGTGCATAAGTATTGTGCAATTCATTTTAATTTTAAGGCTATGGGATACTCTAATATAAAAAGAAAAATAACAAAGGAATAAGTAATCCTGCAATTATCTGTATTACACCTTTTTTCCTAATTCCATTTTTTCCTTTAAGAATAATCAATCCTGTAATGATTATATGTTGATGTAAATGGCAAAAACATCAGAAAACCGTTTTTATTGCTTTCCAGGGTTGTAGTGAAGGGTATTCGGTTAAAAATATTGGTTTGACATTAAATACTTCAAAAGATAGATTTAGCTTCTTCCTCGAAGAAGATGGGATTCATGGTTATTTTGCCTCCAATTGCGAAGGTGGGAAAGGGGATGGCGATATCTATCGTTTTGAAACAATTGATGAAGTGTCGTTTAACCCGCTTTATGCATTAGAAAATCCCAGCCTGCCGGCTGGCAGGTCGTGCTTTCAATGTTCATGACGAAGTTCTAATACATAATACGGGTTTAAGTAACTGTTACATGTAATAGATAGAAAGACAAAAGCTAGGATTGCCAACACTCCTGTAATATTACAAAATAAGAAAGGGGTAATTGTAGCTAACTTACAATCAGCTGTTAGGTATATAATTGAAAAGATATTTCAGAAGAGCGCGTATTGTCTAGCTCTTCCGATGAACATCAAGAAAACAGGTGCAGCGAGATTAGGATTATGGGAATGTAGTAATATCAACGGAGATAATATTAGTAGTCATAGAGCAAATGCGTTGATTTGAGGTTTGAAAGGGAGGTAAAATTGTTTATCTCCCTTTTTTTAATTCTGCGAAAGCAGATTCGATACTTTATTGTAGTCGAGATAATAGAGTAATTTAAATGATAGACTATTAAATTGGGGTTGAGATAATGTATAGTTCAGATTTTCCTGATAAGAGTTAAAAAATACATTATCGTCTTTAGATGAGATGGAATTTTTCCATACCATTATACATTCACTTCCCGGGGCAAACCTCCAGGTATAGGATAAATCGACATTAAATACATTGAAGTTTATGTTTTCGTTTTCTAAATAATCTTTATTAGACAATAAAGAACCATCTTGGTTTAAAGTGAAAAAACTGTCATAAATAGCTTCACTCCAATAATGTCTGACTTTTAGGCTTATATAGCTTTTATGACTGACAGAATAGTTACCCGTAATGGCGTTGTTAAAGACCGTGTTATTACGCTCACCAAAGTTTATAATGGCTCCATTATTTTGTTTACTTACAAAATTTCTTGAGTTCAGGTTTTTGTCAAACGAGATTTTGTAGTTAAGATTCAATTTGTCACTTAGCGTTAAGGTTGGATTCAGGGCGAGTCCGTATTGGTGGTAATTGTAATCTCCTCCTGTTCGATAATTTGCAGATACCATATAAGATAGTTTCTTTCTTTTATCTGATTCTACTTGCAGCTTTACAAAACCTTGCTTGGGTTCAAGATAGTATCTTTCTTTTACTCTAGTTTCAAAGTAGTTGTGCATGGGCTTCGGTCTTATCCATCCTAAAAATTTAAGTTTTGCATAATTACTAAAGGTGAATTCCGACTCATACATTAAGTAGAAATTAAGAAAGTCTTGAGGAATAATGCGTTGTAGATATACAGCATGGAATTTATTGCTGGATTGTAATACTTTCCAAAAAGGATCAAAGGTTTTGTATTCCAGTACAATGGTATTGTGGATAAAGTTATTTCGCCTTGTAAAACCCATATCATTAACATTATACATTTCACTGAAATGCTTTCTGCTTGCTTGATACCTGAAATTGCCTATGATTTTTTTAAAGTTTATATCATAATGATAACCAGTCTCATCTTCCGCTTCGGTAAAATTGCGATGACTATAAATCAAGCGCCCAGATATTTCATGTGAGTTTTGCCTATTTTTAAAATTAAAGGAAGCAGCCGTTACATTAGCCATAAATCCTGAATAGGTCATGTTTGTGTTTGCTAAACCCACATATGAGTTGTTTTTTAATACTTGCTCAAAGGCAATGATATTATAATTGGTAAGAGGTTGCGTTTTAAATTTTCGTTGATTTCCTGTAAGGGAATCTTCAATAATGGCATATGTATTTTCCGACACTGCGTTAAGAATTCCCAGACTTAATCCGGATTTGGTTTTTCCGGTGACTTTAGTTGCATTTATTAATCCGGTTGACTGAGGGTTCTCTCCTACTGTTTCATGTTCCGAAAGATTGTCATCGGCTAATTTGTGATCAACTGGACGGGCACCAATTCGTTTAGAATAAAAGATGTTTGAGTTGTTGAATAAACCTGCTCCTTCGGTAAAAAAGGTACGGTTCTCTTTGTATTTTACTTCATAAGGACCTAGATTTAATACTAAATTGTCCGATTGTACCTGTCCAAAATCAGGGATAAGCATCATGTTAAGTGTGAAGCTTTCGTTAATACCATACTTTACATCCATACCTGCTTTATAGGAGTATTTAATGGAGTTTGTACCAAATTTGTCAGCATACCCTGAAACATAAGGCATAAAGGCAAGTCTCAATGGAGGTTTGATGTTTTCCAATCCATTGAGTTCGCCAAATTGATTAACAAATCCAGCAATGTCTGTATCTACTAATGACCATGAATCTAATTCCTGAGTTCTATGGTTGCCGTAATAAATATTTAATCCCCAGGTTTGTTGATTTTTTGCAGGAAATCGCAATGCCGAGTATGGAATCTGTATTTCAGCGCTCCAACCCGAATCAAGTATAGCTGTTTGACTATACCATACTTCGTTCCAATTTACATCTGCTCCTGATGCAGAAATAGATACATCGCGTTGAACATTGGAAGCGAATACCACGAATCCTGAAGCATTAAGATTGTCATTAAAGGTGTCGAACCATATACCTAAACGGTCGGCTTGCGGTTGAGAATCCCGGTCACCTAATCCAACACTTATTGAATCAGGGTCATCCTTGATATATGCACCTACGTAAATATTTTGGTTGTCATAAGCAAATCGTACATCAACTTTAAAGTTTGCAGGGGCCCCGTTATATGGCTTGTCCTGGTAAAAGTTATTTGCCGGCTGAATAGAAGACCAAAATATTTCACTTAGATGACCATCTAAATAAATGGGGTCTTTAATACGAATGGCAGTACTTTTTTTACTTTGACTATATATGTATATGTTACAGAGGAGAAAAAATAATGTTAAAGTATATTTTTGCTTTATAATCGTTGACATTTTTATTACTTAGTTATTTCACCTGAAAAATAAAGTCCGCTTAAGTTTTTATTGAATTGGTAAAGGCTGCTTTTCTTTTTTGTTTGAGTTGAAATTGAAACTCCATGAATATCAAAATTTACCTTGAAACTAGATTTCTTTAATGCCCCGGGTATAAATATGTTTATGAGCTGAACTTTATTAGTGTCCTCTTCAGTAGATATGGAAAGATTTTGGCTGTTATTTGTTTTAATAATTTCCTTGATAAAAGGTACATTTGCATAGGTATGAATAATAATGTGACTTACATGCATGGCAAAAACAAACTTGTCACCTTTTTTTTCAAGTATATGAGGGGTGTGCCATGATTGGCTAACTTCTACAGAGTCTTTTATTTCAACATCATCAATCACTATAAGGTGGCCCAAGTTTGTTAAAAGTACATGTCTGTAATAGTATTTTAAGTTTTCGTACGTGTTGGTAAGGTTCATTTTTACATATTCATTACCCCGAATGGATTCGCAGGAAACAATTTTTGCCCTGTATATTGAACTGTCTCCAGAGAAAAATAATTTATTTTCCGGATTTACCTGTCCGTGGTTATTGAAAAACAAAGTGTTATTAATTGGAGATTCTGCATTTAGGTAATCACCATCGCTTAAAAATTTCACATCGTCCAGCCAAATTTTAAGTTCGCCTGCTTCAGGGTGACTTTTACGAACTGCATTATC
Organism: Labilibacter sediminis; assembly: GCF_005877885.1. Taxonomy (GTDB): domain Bacteria; phylum Bacteroidota; class Bacteroidia; order Bacteroidales; family Marinilabiliaceae; genus Saccharicrinis; species Saccharicrinis sediminis. The sequence goes on along the minus strand of NZ_VCHY01000025.1, from coordinate 7,959 downwards.
ACCTCCTCTAAGTGTGGCATAAAAGCGCTTATCATTTACAAAAGCCCAATTGTTATCATAACATTTTAAACTTTGTTTTTGATATTCAGGTGTTATTATTTTTTTACGTGGTCTCCACATTAGTGCAAAAGGTAAATTTCCGCCATATAGTAAATGATCATCAAAATAATTAATGTGATTATGGTAAGGATCTTTTTTTACTAAATAATACAATTCATCGTGCTTGTTTTTGAATTTGTAGGAAGGTGTGTATCCGTAAGCAACAAAAGTTGAATCCGGAGCTGTAAAATCAGTGATGAAATTTGCCGCATTTTGTATCCCTGGCAACTCAAAAAAACCATCATCTGTATTCATGCAGTTTTCAAGAGCAGCATAAAAACGAATAGCGTGCGATAGGTAGTAAACAAAATATGCAGGACCATCCTGATAACTACCATCTTTAAAATATGTAATAAACTCAGTGTGACTTTTTTTTATAGCAAAACGGGCCATTTTTAATACTTGTGTCGATTCAGGAATTTCACCTAATGTAGCTAACGCAGCTACACCAATCATACCATTAACCTTAGGATTCCAAGGGAAGTAGCATTGAGTCCACCATTCCTGATGTCCGTTTATGTCTGTGTAAACTTGTTTTGTACTGTCAAATTTAGCAAAGGCCTTCAGGTATGGAGTAAATATTTTCTGAATTAGAGCCTGGCGAATTGTTTCCTTAGTAGAATCCGGTAATTGATGGTATAACATATCATAGGCTATGGCAAGAGCATAAGCTTTTCTTGCTCCTGTCACACTCATGTATTTTAGGTTTTTATACTTATAGGGAGGTTTATGCCATTCGCCTGGCGCATTTAGGATTTTGTCAAGTACATGTAAGGCATTATTTAAATATTCTTTATCCTCAGTTATAAGGTAAGCTAAAGAAGTATTTAAAATTGCCTTTTCAGGTGTATCGATGAAAACTTTCTTTTTCGTTGCTTCTTTAAGAAGTGGTTTTATTATTAATGAGTCAACAAAAGGATTTAATGATTTTCCTTTTAAATTATTAATTTGTTTAGCATTAAAATATAAGCGAGGATGGTCATTTATTGTTTGGCTTAACAGAGTGACGCCCCACAAAGACATTATAACTATTCCAAAGATATAATGAGTTATGTTTCGCATAGATTGAATTTTGTGTAATAAGAGTTTAGGGAAACTTTATCTCACATCATGATTAAAGATTTTGGAAATATAGTGATGTTAGATGATAAAACATGGATAAAAATAAAATGTTCACTTAATATCGTATATTAACCCGGATTATGTATTAGAACTTCGTGACGAGCATTGAAAGAGCAATAAAACAAGGTATTTCGGAAGCGAGGCATAGCATCGTTCTGGTGAGCTGACGTAATGCAACGAAGTATCTTGTTTTGAAGCAGTTTCGATGCGTAGTAGATTTTCTAATGCATAAAGCGGGATTAATGATTATCGACATTTTACCATTAGGGATTGGGAGGACAAGGAAGAAAAATGCAGTATTTATCTTTAGCCTTTTCTACAGTAAACAAGCATGATACATATTTATGTAATACTCTGTTTAGTTTTCTGAAATTCAAGATATAGGTATAAAAAAAACCGGCCAAATCGACCGGTTTAAATTATTATAATGTTTTAAACTCTTCACAAGTTAACATGTAATCTTTGCTCTTTTTTTCTGAGCTACATGCTTCTCCGTTTTTGTGTTTGTGCTCCAAGGCTATTACATTTATGTAGCCCGTTGCAACAATAGAATCACCTTCTAAATCGGCTTCAAATTGAGATATATTTTCTCCTGCTTCAACACGAATAAAAACAGAATCATTTTCTCCTTTTAAAAACATTTTTTTACCACTTTTTTTGCAAGTGTGGGCAACCAGTCCTTTTAAATCAACTTTTTTCTCAATGTATTTTTCCGGAGCTAAAAGGAGCTGATCAACCGTAATAACTGCCAATAAACTGTCGGTTTCTGTTTCTTTACCTGCACAACAAGAAGCTGTTTTTTTATCATCTTGGTAGCAAGATGAGCTTTTTTCTGTTTTAGCTGTACAACAGGAATCCTCTTTTTTTTGCTTGGCTTGTTTTGTAGCACATGCAACAATTAGTAAGGCAAAAAAGGCACTCAGTAATAGGTTTTTCATTTTCATAGAATTGTTGTTTGAAAGCTTATTTTGTCGTTAGCAAATATAAATAATGATATCACTTATAAAACAAATTGTGGATATAAAAACGAATGTGACAATGTTTCATTATGTATTATAATTACAAGGTTTTGAAGTTCAGTAATTTAAAGCTTATATAAAAATACCCTTTAAAATTTCCTGAAAAAATGGCGGAGTAAAATGTTGTATTAGCGTCAAAATGACGCAGTTATGAATTTGGCAATAATATTGAAGTAATGTTTTCGTAACCAAAATACACACAAAATGAACTTGAAAGAATATACCATAAAATCACAAGAGGCTATTCAAAAAGCCATTGATATAGCCAGAGCCAATAATAATCAGGCTATTGAGCCCGCGCATTTATTAAAAGGTATAATGCTTGTTGATGAAAATGTAGTATCATTTTTATTTAAAAAGCTGGAAGTAAAAAATATTAACTCTGCTATAGAAGCAATTATAAGCAATTACCCCAAAGTATCAGGAGGGGAACCTTTTTTGTCCAGAACAACCAATGAAATTTTAAATAAAGCCAGAGATTTTTTAAAGACTTTTGAAGATCAGTATGTAAGTATTGAACACTTATTGTTAGGTATTATTAGTGTAAAGGATGCAACAGCCAATCTTTTAAAGGATGCAGGTGTTTCAAAGAAGGCTTTAACCAATGCTATTGAAGATCTTAGGAATGGATCTAAGGTTGATTCACAATCGGCAGAAGATAGTTATAATGCTTTAAGCCGATATGCTATAAACCTTAATGAGAGAGGTCGTTTGGGAAAACTAGATCCGGTTATTGGGCGTGATGACGAAATAAGAAGAGTTTTGCAAATTCTGTCGCGAAGAACTAAAAATAACCCCATTTTAATTGGAGAACCAGGTGTTGGAAAAACTGCTATTGGTGAGGGTATAGCTATCAGAATAGTGAATGGAGATGTTCCAGATAACCTTAAATCAAAGTTGATTTTTTCTTTAGATATGGGAGCACTAATTGCAGGAGCTAAATATAAAGGAGAGTTTGAAGAAAGATTAAAGGCTGTGGTAAAGGAGGTTGTATCGAGTGATGGCAATATAATCTTGTTTATTGATGAAATACATACCTTGGTTGGTGCAGGAAAGTCAGAGGGAGCCATGGATGCTGCCAATATTTTAAAACCAGCGCTTGCGCGTGGCGAATTAAGATCAGTTGGAGCAACTACCTTAAGTGAGTATCAAAAGTATTTTGAAAAAGATAAAGCGCTTGAGAGAAGATTTCAAACAGTAATGGTGGATGAACCTGATAGAGTGAGTGCTATTTCTATTTTACGTGGACTTAAGGAGCGTTACGAAACACATCATAAAGTAAGAATTAAAGATGATGCTATTATTGCTGCGGTTAATTTATCAACAAAGTATATATCAGATCGATTTTTGCCTGATAAAGCCATTGATTTAATTGACGAAGCAGCAGCTAAGTTACGTCTGGAAATGAATTCGGTTCCGGAAGAATTGGATGAACTTGACCGTAAAACAAAACAGCTTGAAATAGAACGAGAGGCTATAAAAAGGGAAGGCGATAGTATTAAGCTTCAATCATTGAATAAAGAATTGGCGGAGTTAAAGGATCTAAGGTCTCAGTTTAGAGCGAAATGGCAGGAAGAGAAACAAATTGTGGATGAAATCCAGAAACAGAAATCGGATATTGAACATTTTAAATTTGAGGCTGAGAAAGCAGAACGTGAGGGATTATTTGATTTGGTGGCCGAAATGCGCTATGGAAAAATAAAGACTGCTGAAGAGCGTATTGAGGTGCTTAAAGTTAAGCTTAATGAAAAACAGTTTGAAGGAGCACTCATAAAAGAAGAGGTGGATGATGAGGATGTTGCAGGTGTGGTTAGCAGGTGGACAGGCATTCCTATCACAAAAATGTTGCGCAGCGAAAAAGAAAAACTTTTAACTCTTGAGGATGAGTTACATAAGAGAGTTGTTGGTCAGCAAGAAGCCATTGAAGCAGTTTCAGATGCCATCAGACGAAGCAGAGCCGGTTTACAGGATGATAAGCGCCCTGTAGGGTCGTTTATATTTTTAGGAATGTCGGGTGTAGGAAAAACAGAGTTGGCCAAATCGTTGGCTTCATTTTTATTTGACAATGAAAATAAGTTAACCCGAATTGATATGTCAGAATATCAGGAGCGTCATTCTGTTTCCAGGCTTATTGGAGCTCCTCCGGGTTATGTTGGTTATGATGAGGGAGGACAGCTCACAGAGGCTGTACGTAGAAAACCATATTCAGTTGTGCTGCTCGATGAAATTGAAAAGGCTCATCCGGATGTATTTAATGTTCTTCTTCAGGTGTTGGATGATGGAAGATTAACTGATAATAAAGGAAGAGTGGTTGATTTTAAAAATACCATAATCATTATGACATCGAATGCCGGTGGAGATATTATTCAGAGGAATTATGATGCAGAAAGTAATATGAGTTCTGCTGCCATACTCGAGAAGACGAAGAATGAGGTGTTTCTTTTGTTAAAACAAACCATTCGACCTGAATTTTTAAATCGGATTGACGATATTGTGATGTTTGAGCCATTAAAAACCAGGGAGTTGGAGAAAATTGTTAAACTTCAGTTCAATAGAATAAAAGAAACACTATTGGCTAAACAGGTAAACATTAATATGACACAGACTGCTGTAAAATATCTTGCAAAAGCAGGTTTTGATCCTCTTTTTGGTGCCAGACCTATAAAACGCTTATTACAGAAAGAAGTGTTAAATGAGCTGTCGAAAAGAATTCTTGCTGATGCTATCACAAAAGATCAACAAATACTAATTGACTTTGAAAAAACAGGATTAGTGTTTAAAAATGAAGTTTAGTAGCTATGATTAGAGGGTATTTAATTTATAATACCCTCTTAAGCTATTCTTGCGCACTCGTTATTTTGGGTAAGCTAAGGTTGTAGTTAATAGCCAGTAATCTAATGATTATAATAGATAAAATGGTAATGGTTTGCGAAAAGTAGATATTGATGTTAAAATGAGACAACAGTAGATAAATTACTCCACCAACAATGCAGGCAGTGGCATAAATTTCCTTGTGGAAAATCAGCGGAACATCATTACAAAGTGTATCTCTTATCACACCTCCAACAACGGCAGAAGAAAGTCCCATAACCATGGCTAGAGGAGGGTTGATACCAAACAATAAAGCCTTTTCGATGCCTATGATTGTAAAAACACCAATACCAATTGTATCAAATAAAAATAGAGTGTGTTTTAATTTGATAATGTATTTGTAAAAGATAAAAGTAAATACAATCGATGAAAGTATTAATATAAAGTAGTCTATACCTACCACCCAGGTAACTGGAGTATTTCCCAATAGCAAATCCCTTATGGTTCCCCCTCCAATGGCAGTTACAAACCCAATAAAGGTTGCCCCAAACAAATCCAGTTTCTTTTCCGAAGCAGATAATGTACCACTAATTGCAAAAGCACAGGTACCTGCATAGTCCGCAATACTTAAAAAATCCATTTCAGATTCTTCTATTTAAATAAGTAAAATGGCAATTGTACGTTGCCTTTAAATGTGAAGCTCTCTTTGATTAAAGAGACATGATACCTTCTATCTGATTAATTTTAGAAGTAATATCTACAATGCTTTGAGCATTAGGCATACTAGCGGTACAGGTGATAGATACAAACTTTAAATTTTTAGTGTGTTTGTATGATACCTTACCTTTTTTAGGAAGCAGCGAAACGACTTGTTTAACTTTATCATCCTCGTTAGGGGCAATAAATTTAAACATATATAATTGGGGCCACTTTTTATTTTCCTTTAGCTTCTCAAGCAACTGTTTGTAATCTTGCATTCTTATCGTCAATATTTGAGGCTGCAAAAATAATTCATTTATGCCAATTGTTAATCATTTTCTATTACGAAAAGAAGATTAATATGCAACTTGTTCAAATAATGACGATAAAAAATAGCTATAAATTATTATTTCTTCATCAAACCGTAGAAATAGATTACTTTTTCAGATTTGTCCGGTATTTCATATGAAGCTACTAAGCCGCTTGGTAATGTTGAAATTTGCATGGTTAGTTTAAACTCATCTTGCTTGGAAAAGCGTATAATGTAAGGCGAATTAATACTAAAATCTTTAATGGAGTAAAAACATTTTTGTTCTATACCTCCTGTAAAATATAAGGTTGCAATATCATCAGCCGAAAATTCAATTTTATAAATATTGTGTTTCATAATTGAATCGTTATCAACAAAGTGATTATAACTGATGATGCCTGATTCAAAGGGCTCTCCTGATATTTGGACAGGATCAAGAAAAAGGTCCCAAACACCAATAAATTCTTTCTGAGATTTAGGAAAAGAAGCTTTATTTAGTGATGACATTAATAAATTTGAGTAGGATTCATTTTCCTGAATAAGTTTATCATTGTTTTCATTCACTTTAACCAGAGAGTCAGATAATATAGAGTTGGCAGAAACTAAACTATCAGCTGTGTTTTTTTGCATGTTGATGATATCGTCGAATTTAATTAAAGCTTCATCTACAGATAAATTAATGTCGGAGGCTGGTAGTAGGGAGCTTTTTACATGCTCAAAAAACTGGTTTTGTATTTTCCATTCCTTTTGCAGGGTTTTATTTTCTTCCTCCAGGGAATTATAAGCTCTTTGAAGGGTGTCTAATGAAAACTGAATTTCTTTTTTTGTTTGGGATTTTACACTGGAAAATATAGAAGTAAGAAAAATGCAAATAAAAGCAAACTTAGTTATGATAGATAATTTTCTCATGAGAATAAATTTTTTAATGTATGGCCATATATCTAAGTAAACTTAAGAAAAACAAAAAAGTAATTCCAGTATTGGTGTGATAATTAAGGAACTAGTTTATTAAAGTGTAATAAAAATTGATGAATGTATATTAGAGGCTCATTTTTATAAATACTACTAAAAAGGTTTTGCGTAGGGTTTAAATTAAGATTTATGGTCATACTATTCGCTGCATGCATTATGTATATTGATATTCTGAATTAGCTTCTTTAACTTTGTCATCCTTACATGGCGATCAATGATTTTTTGATCAGGAATTAATAATCTAATTTTTACAGTTAAAAGAATAAATTATGAGAGTTAAGTTATTATTTGCTTTTCTTTTTGTTTCAGGTGTTTTATTGGCTCAAAATGGTCAGGCTCCATTGTCACAAGGCGAAAAGCAATTAAATATGGGGCTAGGTTTTAATGGCAGTGGTATACCAATTTATGGAGGAATTGATTTTGCGGTTCACGATGATGTAACCCTTGGTCCACAAGTTAATCTTTTGATAGATGATGAAAGTTCTTTTTCTGTTGCTTTTAGAGGTGATTATCACTTTAATCGCCTGTTAAATATTCCAAGTAATTGGGATGTTTATGCCGGAGCAAATGCCGGATTGGGTATAGGAGATGATTTTCCTTTAGAATTAGGGATACAGATTGGTGGAAGATGGTATTGGAGTGATAAGTGGGGACTTAACCTCGAATTTGGAGGAGGAAAGAATTTTGGTACAACTTTAGGAGTATCCATGAAGTTTTAAGCAGAAAATATAAAGTAAAAGCCTGTTCATGTATTTTGAACAGGGTTTTTTGTATCAAATGTATCATGAAATGATAGATAAATTTAACTATTTTGTGTTTATACAAGGAATAAAATAGAAGCATAGCCATAGCTCATAGCCGTCAGGTTAATATTGCGTAAAAAATTAAAATTGAGTCTTTTTGTCATCAAAATACAGAAGGACTTAA
>NZ_VCHY01000249.1 GCF_005877885.1 Labilibacter sediminis | reverse complement strand
AATACTCTGAGCTTGGGTTTATCCAATACTTAAATCTCTATTTTAAGTACTCATGAATCACATCACCACTCATTGCGATTTCCAAAATCCAATGTGTTATATGATTCACAACAGTCTTTATTCAATACTTACTCCCAAGGTATGAACGACTGTAGATTTTAAATAATTCTAAATTATTATGGAAGTAAAACATGCAAATAGAAACACAAGAATAACTAACTAACATAAGGCAGTAACAACTCATAAATAATACTCTTTTATTTAATCACCAATGTTAATTACTTTTAACTTGTTACACGTTTCAAAATATAAACTATCTAACTACTAAAACTAATATCATCTTTCAGTCCAATGCTCCTAGCATGCTGAAAATGCTTCGCTCTGCTTAATCCCTTTGTAAGAGGATCTGCAGGGTTGTCTTCTGATGATACCCACTTCACTATGATGCGTCCTTCTTCTACCTTATGTCTTACGAAGTGATACTTTCTGTCGATATGCCACTGTATTCTATTTAGAACTTTTCCAAATCACTGCTCCTCCATTTAATGTGAATACCCAACCAGACTGAGATCGTAAATTATCTCTGTCTGTCTGGAAGCTGGCGTCACAATAACCATTAATTCTCAAGTCATCACTGCT
>NZ_VCHY01000248.1 GCF_005877885.1 Labilibacter sediminis | reverse complement strand
TCTATGTAATGAGATTGACTTAGAGAAATCTGACTTCCAACTCTTTTTACCTTGATACCTAGAATGGTATCAACTTCTCCTAGATCTTTCATCTTAAAGTTCGAGGATAGGTATTTCTTCGTCTCAAGAATACCTACAAGATGATTTCCAATGATCAACATATCATCGACATACAGATAAATAATGACTGTATACTCATTTGTGCATTTCGAATAAATGCATCTATCAGCACTGTTGTGCTTAAAACCGAAAGCGGTTACAGTGGTATCAAATCTCTCATGCCACTGCTTAGGAGCTTGTTTCAATCCATACAAGGATTTAATAAGTCTACATACTTTGTTTTCCTGACCAGGTATCACAAAACCTTCAGGTTGCTCCAAATAGATCTCCTCATTGAGATAACCATTTAGAAAGGTTGTCTTCACATCCATTTGATGAATGTACAATCCTTTCAATGCTTATATTGATATAAGAGTTCTAATAGAAGTTATTCTCGCAACTGGGGCATAGGTATCGAAATAATCGATCCCTTCTCGCTGCCTATAGCCTTTAGCAACTAATCTTGCTTTATAGGCTGCTATGGATCCATCTGGATGATATTTCCTCTTGAATATCCATTTGGATCCTATGGGTCTCCTT
>NZ_VCHY01000247.1 GCF_005877885.1 Labilibacter sediminis | reverse complement strand
AATCTCGTTTCTTCTACTTTCTGAGTATTCGCGTTGCGTTATTGTTTCTTCCATTGTTGTTGGAATAACAATAGTCTGCATCAAATCCTGGGGTTCTACGTGGAGGCTTACAGCGATACAAGCGCGTAAAAACCTTTAAGGACAGGAGTCAATTCCGTGCGGTTCTTACTTTGAAGATCAAGATCTACAACTTTCTAGAAGATTCAAGAACTCTTTCAGGTTGGTTGATTCTGTCCTAATAATCTCGTCCAACAACATGACAGTCTGCTTCTACTCCTTTCTTAGATCATATCTAATCAAGTAGGATTCAGATCTGGTTGCTAATACAACTTGGTAATTGATAATAATTAATTGGTTTAATTGGACACAACTAATCAACATCTAATCTTCTATATTATTTGTTGGTTTACTTGTGATTGTTTTTCATACATTAGTCTGATATTCAACAACCAATATATTCCAGATACTTATTAGATGTTGGATTTTCTCAACCAATTCAATTCAATTCGTTATATGCAACGGAACCGATTCGAATAGATATTGGATTGGTTGGCCTTTTATCCATTCGGTATATTTCATCGGTTAATATCAGATATCCAATTGGATGAAAATTGAACACTCTATTTTTCAATATTGTTTT
>NZ_VCHY01000246.1 GCF_005877885.1 Labilibacter sediminis | reverse complement strand
CATTTAAACATTTATCATTTAACCAAAACATTAGTCATTGTACTTACAAGATGTCAAATACATGTCTATTCCATCATGGGATACAAACCACTATTAACCAAAAGTTACATTCAAAGTCTACCCAAGGTCCCAAAATACATCAAACTATACCAAAAGATAAGCAAGACTTCTAAACTTCTCCAATTCCTTGCTTAATCAACCACTTCTTTTCCTGAAAAATGTCACCACTAACGGGTTAAGCTATAAAAGCTTAGTGAGTTCAAAAGGAATAAAATAACACTAACATGACGACAAGTAATAGCATGGCAAAGGATTCCAAAGAAACATGATCAACAAGACAAGAGCAACACGAGATTCAAGATTTACCAATACAATACAAACGATTCAAGACATAACCAATATGAACAATCAACAACAACAACAACATGACCGGTCAAGTTCTCATTCCATCCCCGGGTTTCAAGGCATTATATAGCATGAACTAAACCTTACCCCGGTTGTCAAGGCATTACAAGTTTTCACTAAACCTTAGGACTACAAGGCATTACAAGCATTTGCTACACCTTAGGACTATGTACCAAGACCAATATCAAACATCTACTTGAAGCGTTAAAGACAATAAACATGGCAAATCAACAAG
>NZ_VCHY01000245.1 GCF_005877885.1 Labilibacter sediminis | reverse complement strand
GTGACAGATTGCATGTGAGATAAGATGGGAGACAGAGTGATATCATATGTCTCCACACAGTAGTAAGCAGTCGGGTAGTATTGGTTAGTGCATGAAGTAAGACTTATAGTTGTTGCCTTTGCGGTAAAGATTAAAAGATACTACTGACACGGTATGGTCAGAAATACATAGGTAGGAGTGTGCAAGGTTGAGAGTGGTGGATTGGTGTAATTACTAATCACCTAGTCTCATGATTTAGAAGTATCGATTCGGTACCCAAGGTTGGGTGAGACCTGGAGATTACCTTTGGATGATGGTTATTGTTCATCCTGGGGAGTAACTAGAGATGACATTCATTATACAAGTGGTCATATACGGGTTGTTGATGACAGACTGATTTGGGTCTGCCTTATATAATACTAATATAGTTGAGAGTGTGTTAAGGAAATGGGTCACGGATATGGTGTACCTATATCTAGTGTGATAGACAGAGATTTTAGATTTACAGCCCGATGTAGTGTGGCTTGTAGCGGTAGATGGGTACTAAGGCGTTAAGAGGTACTAAGTATTGTTTACAGACGAAAGAGGGCGGAACGAAAGAAGTTATCTAGGTGATAATAGACATGTGATGCACATGTGTTATTGGTTTCGACGGGAGTTGAATA
>NZ_VCHY01000244.1 GCF_005877885.1 Labilibacter sediminis | reverse complement strand
AAGTCCGATACATCTGCGGCATGAGTGTCCCACCCGTTATGATGGCACAAGTCGCATCGAGAGTGTACGACCAATGGTTGAGTAAAATAAACAATTAAACCCATTAAAACGAATAGGAAATGGCAAAAGTAAAGTATTACGCCAAGGAGAATTCCTCTATCGGAACCCATTCCTTCTATGCCGTACCCATCCCCAACGGCACGCTCACGTTTGACGAGCTGCTGGACGAGGCAATGGACGGCAAGAGTGTTGAACCATCTATCGCCAAGGCTTGCGTGACGGAGTTCATGAAGGCCGTGAAGCGCAACGTGCTGAAAGGCTTCCGCTGTCAGCTGGGCGACAACTTCCTGACCGTCTATCCCAACATTCAGTTGAGCGTGAAGGACACCGAAGACCCCGAGACTCATGCGCCCATCGTGGCAACCGCCGACATGCTGAACGCTGCCAACGGCAAGAGCCGACTGGGTTGCACCGTAGCCGCCAAGTTCAGCCGCCAGTTCTCTGACGAGGTAAGTTGGCAGAAGGTTGACCCGACTGCGGCTGCCGCTGCATCTGGCGAAGAGGACATCACCGAGGGTGGCGACAACCAAGGCGGCGGCGGCACGGGCGGCAACCAGGGAGGAGAGCTGGAAGGATAAAGGAACT
>NZ_VCHY01000243.1 GCF_005877885.1 Labilibacter sediminis | reverse complement strand
ATTTAGTGCTTTGTTGAAAAGGACATTGTGTGGTGAGATATAGAAGGTACCAATAACCTTAATTTAGATGTTAGAACATAGTGAGTTGTCACGATAATCGATGTGGGTACACTATACCAGTACCAACGCTTTGTTTGGTAATTGACAGTAATTGTGTAATCAGTTATTCGTGTGTGGGCAACTCGAATGTGTTGTACGAAAAGCTATGGTATGGGACAGTGAGACTAGTGAGAGTGTGTATGTTATTATAGTGCGAATGTTGTTTGGGAGTCGGAGGGTGTGTCTAGATTAAATACCCTCATTCATTTGATGTGATTCCGGGGACGGAATCAGTTTTAGTGGGGGAGAACTTGTAAGGCCTAAACCAATATAGGTGTGTGTGTGTTCGTATGTTATACGAATATGTGTGATTAAATGAGACTTGTTTAATTGTTATTTACGTTTGAGCGGCTAGGTTGGACGTAAATACTACATGTGGGGAGGATTTTATGTGTTGATGTTTCGTGGGTTTGACGAGGTTTGAACGTGGGTTCATCATATAGATTAAAAAGTGTGAAAATGGACAATTATGTAACTGGTCGCGGGGCTACACATGGCTGTCGCGGGGCGACGATCACGAGAACAGGATCTCGATTTTAAGGCGGTGGCG
>NZ_VCHY01000242.1 GCF_005877885.1 Labilibacter sediminis | reverse complement strand
CTTAAAATACGCAACCTAACGTTGCGGAGAAGTTGCGCTTGCGCACCAACCTACGGAACTTGCGATGCGCTTGCGGAGTGCCAACCTGCGACTACTTGCGTCAGCGCAACCTGCTGTTGCGCTTGCGGAGTTGGAAGTTGCGCTCAACTTGCGCTTGCGGAATTCCAAGTTGCGCTCAACTTGCGCTTGCGGAGTGTCAACTTGCGGACTTATGCGTGGAATGCACCAAAAATTCGCCCAAATGACCATATGATTCCACGGGCGTGGAATCACAATGCAAAACATTCCACGGGCGTGGAATGTTCTGATAAGCCAAATTTCTAACTTTTGACTCGTAACTCCGTTTTGAGTGCCGTTTCTTCCTACATTCATGAAATCACATAACTAAGACATTTCAAGAGGAAAATCTTAATTACAAGACCTTACGACAACTTTGGGCTCGCTTCACTTTTTAAGCACATTTTAACACTTGTTACATTCTCAATATACATCAACTATCTTATTTAAACATTCAACACATAACAGGAGTTTAAAATCTCGTATGTTACAATTAGATAATTTTAGGTATATGACAAATCTGATTCTATTTTTTCTATCAGTATGGTAAAAGTTTGTTTTGTTCACGTAAAACATAAACCTATCAAACAGTT
>NZ_VCHY01000241.1 GCF_005877885.1 Labilibacter sediminis | reverse complement strand
TCACTAAAATAATAACGTACTCGGTGTAGTTTTGGAACACATTTATATATATATATATTTATATGTATAGAACTAAGGTTTTAACGAGAAATTTGTAAACAAAACAAATACTTAAAACCCTTTGCACGGTTTGGAACCGAAACAACTATTATGAGGCTTTTTAGTATTATTTGGAAACGAGCTAACTATTTTGGAAGCCTTTTTGTACAACTTGGAGACAAAAATGAGAACTTTGAAACATGCCGAACAAACGAATGACAAAAACAACTATCTTGAAACATATTGAACGATTTGGATGACAAAAACAATTATTTAGAAACATACTGAACGATGGAATGACAAAACAACTACGTCTGAAGCATTACAAACAACTTTGTAACAATACATCCATTTTAAAACATGTCGAGTGACAAAAATGTGCACCTCGATGTAAGTCGTTAATTTAGTGATGTAATGCGACATTGGGTAAAAATGGTTAACACCGAGGTGTTATCCATTTTTGCCGGGTCATAACTCGATAAAGGTCAACGTAAATAAATGCAACATTTGACCCGAATTATTATGTGTATATATTTAAACAAATGATATACGATTAATATTACGTATAATCTTACACGTAGTGTGTATCTATCTGTCGTTTAATATTTACA
>NZ_VCHY01000240.1 GCF_005877885.1 Labilibacter sediminis | reverse complement strand
CCGTTACCGACCGCAGCCAATGAGCGACCGCGGCCGCGGCCTCCCCTGCGCGTCCCGCCGCCCCTACGCTGGCGGCGGTCTGCGCGCTGGCGGCCGTGTTGCCGCTCCACAATCCCGACCGCATCACCGCCAATCAGTCGCCGAGCCGTTATCAACCGCCGCGAGGTCGCGCCCTTTGGGCGCTCTCTGCTTCGGTCGCGCCCCTCGCGCCGTTCGGCGCTCGTCGCCTCCCCCGTTCGGCCCGCCGCCCCTACGCTGGCGGCGGCCCTGCCCGCTCCCTCGCAATAAACAACAACGTATCTTCCTCTCCCCTCGCTCCGCTCTCTACGCGCCGCCGTCCCTCGCCCCTCCGCAAAAGGGGCTCGGGGCGGGGCGCTTCGTTCGCTCCGCTCGTCGTGACCGCTCTACCGTTGCCGACCGCCCATTTTTGTTACTCTCTTCGGCTGGTGCGTGCGTGGTCGGCGCGTGGGGTGGGCAGTCCCCCCGCGCCAGTTCGCCGCCCCCTGCCCACTTGGGGCGGCGATAAGCGAAACGCGCAGTCGCCGCGGCAATTAGTTGACTTGGCGGAGTTTTTGCGCAAGCCGTAGGTGGCCTGCTCGCTGGGTCTCCCCTCCCCGCGGCGTGCGGCGTGCGGTGGCGCGCCGTTCCGCG
>NZ_VCHY01000024.1 GCF_005877885.1 Labilibacter sediminis | reverse complement strand
GAGAGAGTGGAGTGTCAAAAAGGGATAAAAACGCCATCTTATATGGAACTAAAGGCAAATTCGATCACCCTGCAAACCATAGCAATGAATTCTGATAGTTTGATCCATGAGGCCAAGTCAGTCAAGTCTACATATAAAGTTAAAAATTTAAAAACGATAAGTGGTGAAGATGTAATTGTTGAGTTTGAGTTTTTTAATAGCGAATCACCTCAGGTAATCAAATATAAAAAGAAACCTTATCCATTGGTTGTTTATTAGCAATATAGTTAATGTCAGTTTAATCCTACTGAAAGTAAATGCACTATCAACTATACTTGACAATAAAAAAGATAATTTTCAAGGTGGGTAATTAAATTGTTTAATCCAGTTAGCACAAAAGTTCACTATGTTGCTATTACCCACCTCATATTAGACTCAAATTTCAATTTAAAACCTCTTGAGGATTACCAGCTATAACTTTTATTTCTCAGCATCAATTACAGCGTAGCGAGGTGGAGTAAGTTAAATTGTTGTTTATGAGAAAGCCCCAGATATTTTTCATCTTCTTTTGATATTAATAAATCCCTAAGTGTATTGAAGATTAAATATATATTATTCAGTTATTTATTATTTAGTATATCCATTTGTTCTGCTCAATATTCTTTTACAAGAGGATTTATGCCAACTGTTAATATGAGTTTTGATAGTAAGAAAGATTGGAGTTACAAGGTTAAGTTCGAAACACGCAATAAGTTTGACAATGGTATAGATTGTAGCTTAATAGACTTGTCTTTTATTACAAGCAAGAAGATTGGACTAAAAAATAAACTATCAGCAGGCTACTCTTATTTGGTAAGCAATGAAAATGATGCGCATAGGTTTATCCAACAATTTTCAATGATAAAACAATATAGGAAATATATAATGGCTTATAGGCTGGCTTCAGATCAAACTATTACAAATAGGAATTTCGCGTTAAGGTGTAGAATGAAAATATCAACACTGATTCCATTTAAAGGAGTATCTGTAGATACAGGAGAATTTTATTTAAAAGCTTCCAACGAATATTTAAATAAGTTTTATCAAAAATACTACCAATTGGAATTTCGTTTATCTCCCTTATTGGGTTATCAAATATCAAAACAGAATAAAATTGAATTGGGAATAGATCATAGAATTAAATCTTTTCTTAAAGCAAACTCCCAAAGCAACTATTGGCTAAAAGTCAATTGGTACATAAAGATTTAAAAAAACATTATTAGAAATGTCATGCAAATGTTTTTCTAACCTGATGTACAAGTGTATAGTAATAATATGTATAGGTTTTAGTAGTAATTAAGCAAGGCATAATTACATAGTGTAGTCCTCATATTTGCACTGGTTAATAGTGTGATGAGACTGGTATGTAGGTAGTTCAATAACTTTTATATAAATGATACAGATACGCTTATTTATGTATTTAGGGTGCAGACAGCGTAGTATATTAAAAAATGTTTTGTTAAAGCCTCTCTTTTAAGTGGGGCTTTTTTTATATTTGAGTGTATTTAACTAAAAATCTAGAGTATGAAAAGTATTCAAAGAAAAGATCAGGTTAGATTTGATATGCTTAAGGAAATTTACCTCTTATCAGATGGAGATTGTAACATAATGATTAATTTCAATGAATTGGGAACGAGAAAAGGTTTCGATAGTAAGGAGGTAAGTAGTGCTTATAATTACCTTGTTAAAGAAAATATGATAGAAGGTTTTGGTGCAGGTTCTTCAACTAGAATTACACACGAAGGAGTTAAAGTAGTTGAATCTGCATTAAGGGTCATTGATTTTGATGAAGATAAACCTTTTGCTCAATATGAGATTTACCAACTAAGCGAAATGCTGGATGATTTTAAGGGAAAAATTGAACGATTAGAATTAGGTCAAGTAGTTATCTTTGATAAAATTGATGAAGTGTTTCAGGATGCTAAGAAAATGCAAAAGAAGGATTTTAAAAAATATTTCATTGAACAATCAAAGAATTGGTTAACCGCTCAATCATTGACTGTAGGTGGTAAAGTTGCTGTTGAAGCAATGCTTGAAGGATTAAAAATTTATGGGTAAACTAAAAGTATGGATGTAGAAACTTGGAGTGTAATATTTGGAGCGATTGTCGCTATATCAACTTGTGTATATGTCTTTTTTACATGGAAGATGTTAAATGAAAATAAGTTAATGCGTGAGGCCTTAATTGAACCTCAAATGATTTTCTATTTAGAAGCTACAGAAAACCATGCGGATTTGTTTTATATCAAAATTCAAAATATTGGTGCAGGTATTGCAAAGATGTTGCGTTTTGAAATATCACAAGACTTGGAGTTCGAAGGTGTAATAAGAAGACTTCGTGATATCCCATTATTTTCTGAAGGTTTTAATTCTTTTCCTCCAGGATATAAAGATGAATATTTGTTGTTTAGTTCTCAGAAGTTTGATAGACAAGATATAGAAAAAGCTAAATTAATATTTAAAGCATCTTATAAGTCAATAAATGGTAATTTAAAGGAAGAGTGGTATACATTAAAATTTTCTCAGATTGCAGCTAGAGGAAATTTAAAACCTCCCGGCTCGTATATCGGCAATATTAGCTATAGATTAGAAAAGATTGATAAACATATAGAGAAAATAGTTGACTTGAAGAAGAAAGAAAATCAAAACTAATTTTTTAAAACATCCCGATGCTAAACCTATTTAAAACCCTACTAGAAACCTCAAAAGAACGTCTCAAAAGCCCTTTGATAAGTTCTTTTTTACTTGCCTTTATTGCCATTAATTGGAGGCCGCTGATGATTTTGCTTTACTCAAAAAAAGACATTGAAGGTAAAATTGATCTAATAGATAAAGGGTACTCTAATTGGTTGTGTTATTTTGGCTGGCCGTTAGGTATTGCTTTGTTTTATATTTTGTTATTACCGTATTTATCATGGTTTTTTGATTGGGTGGTAGAAAAATCAACAAGTGAACGAAGGAAAATTAAAAATAATCAAACACTTGAGGAGCTTCAGGGAAAAGAAGAGATAGTTGTAGCAGAGTATAAATTGGAGCAAGCAAAGGCAAATTATGCTGAAAGTGCTGATTTAAATAAGAAAATTGATGGATTTAAGAAAGATATTGAAAATAAAGACAAGGAAATAAAAAAGCTAATAGAACGAGAAGGGCAAGTTGTTGAAAATTTAAGTGCGCGAGAAAAGCAGATTTTAGATCTTGAAAAACAAGTTAAGGAATTAATAAATAGTTTGCCTGAGCAAGATGGAAGATTTGAATTGCCTAAAGAGTATGTTGAAGAGATTATCTTAGATAAAGAGTATTTAGAATTTAAGCAAACAGAATTGTATAATGAATTTGGGGATATAGGTGAATTATTATCTGGTAACAAAGTAAATGGGTCCCATATCTCTTATCAGAGACTAAACTTTTTTGCAGGTAAAGGTTTAGTTAAGGAAGTTAGTCTTGATCGAGAAACCAAAAGGACTCATTTTATATTTACTAAAAAAGGCGAGTATTTCTGGAAAAAGTATCAATTAGAAAAGAATTAGTGCATTCACTTTGTCCTTTCCGTGCAATGCACATACTTCACTTTTGTGATTATTAGACTACTAGTAATTACTAAAAGTATAAAATATGGATTTAGGAACACGCAAAAGGGGCTTAATGCTTTAATAAATACTGAATATTGGGAGAGTTCGGCCATGAAAAATATTGTACTATTAACCCTAATTAATTAAAACCCTGAATCATGTCAAAACCTCATCTACGTTTCAAAAACCCAACTGAAGGATTAGAATCATATAAACCTCGGCCTGGTGTTGTAAATAAAGAAAAAGAAGAACCAAAGCCGCCTGAGGCCTACGAAGGCCTTGTTAATACCCTTGTCAATTGTAAAGAGCAATATCAAACAGATGCATCTACGCGCCACAATCGTAGAACACTTGACATACAGGTTCATTTTGATATGATAGAATTAACCTTTTTTGGTACCTTCGATCAACCTAAATACGAATCCTATTATAGTAGCAATTTCGGATTAGTGCTTGTTCATTTATCTGAATTTAATCGAAAAGGTTTATTCATCATTGAAGATGAGGAAAAATTCATTACATTCTTTACCCAAATTGATAATTTCTATAACTGGGCCATAAATGTTCCCTCAACGGAGTATGATCGCAAAATTAAGTTTATAAAAGAGTTTAAACTATTCTCATCCCTTGACATGAAAGGGAATATCGATAATTACCAATCAATCCACCTCTCATTAATTGAAGGTGGATTTGCCGATGCCAAATTTGTTGATCCACAAAAGTTGGTATTTGAGGAATACCTGATAGAGAATGGCATTGACTATCATGTAAACAACAAACAAGCTGAACTTTATGGCATTGATGAGGATACATTAAATACTATCATCGATAATTTTGACATTATACATGCCTCATGTTCAGGTTCTGGAGCTATTATTCAACCAAACATATACAACACACCTCAAAGAGATTACGGTTTCAGTATCTCAAACGCCCAGGATGACTTACCAATTATTGGTGTTATTGACACTGGTGTTTCCAACCAAACGCCATTAAAAGATATCCTGGTAGGTAACAATGGTGACTTTGATACTACAGGAACAGGCTCTTTTGTCGATAATGCAAACCACGGAACAGGTGTAGCTGCTTTCGCTGCCTTTGGCGATCGCTGCTTGCCACATTATCATGAAGCAATTGAGGCAGAAGCCAAAATTCTCCCGATTAAGATCTTAGATAGTGGAGCTGGAGCTATCTCCCAAAACCAAACTGTTGAACTCATTCGAGAAGCAAACCGTATTCATGGTGTTAAACTCTTCACGCTAACAATTGGATACACAGATTTTCCTCTGAAAGACAATCAGCAATTTTCATCCTATGCTGCAATGCTGGATAAACTCGCTGCAGAATTAGATATACTTATTTTCATCTCCACCTCTAATAACTTTATTCCTAACCTACAGCAAGGAGATTATCCGGGAAAGTACACTGAGCAGAATGCGAACATAGCACCTCCTGCTGAAAGTATGAATAATATAACCATTGGTGCCTATGCCGAAAACCATGAGGATACAGATTATTTAGGCTTAGCTCCTTCAAAGGAATTTCCAGCCATTTATAGCCGAAAATTGCATTATGATTTTGATAACAAGGATATTTTCAATAACGCAACAACAAATAAGCTTCTGCGCAAGCCGGATATTTTAATGCCGGGAGGTGACTACCATGAATATCTCTTCTTCGATGAACCTGGTTATGATGATGCAGGTCACCGCTGTTTAAACGTCTTATCAGCAAATCTGGAAGAAAGAATACATAGACGTCTTGGAACAAGTTATTCGGCTCCTTTAGCAGCAAACCAAGCTGCACGTTTATTAAAAATGTACCCGGATATCAATATGCTAAGTCTAAAGGCTTTACTTGTAAATACCGCTAATGATATCAACTGTGGTGATACTTTCGACTCATTCACGAATGCCTTCAATAGAAGAATTATGGGCTATGGCGCTATCAATGGTGAAGATGTGAGGTATTCTAGTGAAAATAAAGTAAACATTTTGCTTGAAGATGAAATCTATCCAGATCACATCAAGTCTTTCCCAATCCATTTACCTAAATACCTCAACGAGGCAGGTCGCATCAATGGATTATTAAAAGTAAAGGCTACTTTATGTTTTAAATTTGTTCCTAAAGATGATAACCAACTTTTGTATTGTCCCTACCATGTTGGTTTTGCGATTGGAAGGAATTTAGATTTAAATAAATGGCATTCTGAAAAAAAGATAGATAAAAATAATAAAATTAAAGATGTCCAAGTTCCAGACGGATTTAATGGTAACTCTTCAGGTAAGATATGCTTGAATTCTAACACTGGTTGGTCTCAAGATTACTATTACAAAGGAAAGCTTACCAGCAATGTTCAGAAAGTTGAATTAAGCATCAAAAAAGAAGCCATTATTAATGAAGATAATACCTTCAAAATTGTTGTTAACTCAGCCTTTCAAAAGATGTTATCAACAGCAGATAAGCGTGCTTATGAAAATGCAATACCATTCTCGTTGGCAATATCAATAGAGCAAGTGGCTAAATCTGGAGAAGAACTTAAATCTCTTTACGACGAAATACAATTAGTTAACGAACTATCGGCATTGAATGCAATCGATCTGGAAGCAGAATTAGAAAGTTGATTCAGCTTGCTTTTCGCGCTTAAGCAACTCTTTAAGTATAGTAGTATCAATTAAGAAAGAATTAGATGAGGTTTTGTCATTATTGAACAAGGTACGTTTAATAGCTGTTAGTATGCTCTTCTGTACCAAATAATAAGACATGCCCTGTGATAAAGCAACCACCTCGTTTAGTTCTTTCGTAGTTTTAAATCTAAACTGAGTTTTTTCAATTGTCTTCTCAATCAGCTCTTTTATTTGCTGCTTGGTAGGCAAGTCCAGATTAACCTTTAAGTCAAATCGTCGCAATAAAGCATCATCCAGCATATTCATCTGGTTGGTAGCAGCAATAATCAAGCTATTCTGTGGTAAATAATCAAATAGCTGAAGAATAGTATTAACCACACGTTTCATCTCACCATGGTCCTGACTATAATCACGTACCTTTCCTAATGAATCAAATTCATCTAGGAAGATAATACAATCTTCATGAGTCGCGCGTTTAAAGAGTTTAGCTAGGTTCTTACTTGTCTCACCGAGCTTAGATGATACAATCGCACCAAGGTTTACCACGTACATCATCTTATCCAGCTCACCCGCCAAAACATACGATGCCAAAGTCTTACCACATCCAGATGGCCCGTAAAACAACAACTTATTAGAAACGGGTAAATCAAACTTATTCAAGACCTCGATGCCATGATGCTCCTTCACAAAGTACTCCAGGTCAGTCTTAATCTCTTCAGAACAAACAAGGTTATCAAAAGAATAATCAGAAGTTAACTTCTCGATGATTAACTCATTAATCTCTCGGTCATCCTCCTTTATAAAATATTTAGTACTTCCAGTCTTAGTGAGCCCCTTTGTATGCTGTGAGCGCAGGCCCTCTTTTAAGATAGACTGAAGCTGCAACGCAAAATTAGTCTTCTTCGTCTTTCTGGAATAAGAAATAAATTCATTAATAACCTTCAATAAATGTTCTTGGTCATTCTCTAAACCATACTTCGCTATTTCTTTTATGTAATCAAATTGGCTCATAATATGCTGTAAACTTACATAAAATAATAACTCAAATCTACAGTCTTTGTTTATTTAGATTTTTTACAGCTTAAATTTATCCTGGCAGTAGCCTATAATTATTGATTTATTTCTAAATCACTAAATAATGCTTTTTTATGTTTTACAATATAATTAAAGCCTGATAAAAAAAAGACATACCTTATTCAGGTTTGCTAGTATTAATAAACCGACTTAAACGTAGGATACGTTAAGATGTCTTTAAGGATTTTTCGACTCAGTATGAAGAGTTTTAACATCCGGTAATAATGTATTATCATATTTGATATTGAATAGTATTGGAATCAGTTAAGGAGTAGTACTTTTTTTTATTTGGATACTGAAATTCTTACCCATCATTCATTCACCCCTTATGCCCTTTATCCTCCCTTCTGCAAAAGGGGTAAATTTACTCAGGGATTGGCTATTTCACTCTAATGCTTTTGAGCTACAAACGTGCCTTTTTCTCACGCGCATTCCGGTATTTGTCCAGCCTGAAAAACGTCAGCATGGAACCTTAAAAATCCCAATAATTAATCGTAGTTACTGTTAATAATCATTCATGATGGCTTTTATAAGAGTCACGGTAGAAATTCCATACCTGGAATTCCGAAAATACATCCCTCCAAATCCTCTATATCTATCTTCTTTTGTATTGGGATAAGAAACGTTGAGGTTATTAATCCGAATGTGAAAACAATCGTTTTTTAACTAAGAAATGTGCTCATCTTATTATAAGATAAACAAGGGTGATCATATCAAGGTGATCATATCAAGGTGATCATATCAAATGGTTAACAAAATTTCATAATCAAATAATAAGGAGGAATTTTTATAAATGAAGAAGATTTTAGTAACAGGAGGTACTGGATATATAGGTTCTCATACGGTTGTAGAATTAATTAATGAAGGATTTGAAGTTGTAATTATTGATGATCTGTCAAATTCAGATAAGGATGTGGTATCGAGGATTCAGAGTATTACAGGTGTTGAACCCCAGTTTGAGGAGTTTAATTTATGTGATCAAAACAAGTTAACTGCATTTTTTAAAAAGCATAATGATATTGACGGTATAATTCATTTTGCAGCTTTTAAGGCTGTAGGAGAATCTGTTGACTATCCGGTGAAGTATTACAGAAACAATTTGGTATCCTTAATGAATGTTCTGGATGAAATGAATAAGGGAATAACTAAAAATCTTGTTTTTTCTTCTTCATGTACTGTATACGGTCAGCCTGATAATCTTCCTGTAACGGAGGATGCACCACTTAAACCGGCAGAGTCTCCATATGGCAATACAAAAAAGATATGTGAAGAAATCTTACTAGACGCATGTAAGGCAGAAGATAGCTTAAATGTGATTTCATTAAGATATTTTAATCCGGTAGGTGCACACGAAACTGCTATGATAGGTGAATTGCCAAAAGGTGTACCTAATAACTTACTTCCATTTATCACTCAAACAGGAGCAGGAATATTGCCGGAACTTAAGGTTTTTGGTGATGATTATAATACGGAAGATGGTACAGCCATCAGGGATTATATTCATGTGGTTGATTTGGCAAAAGCACATATTGCTGCAATAAAAAGATTACTAAATAATTTAGGTGGAGAAAACTATGAACATTATAATGTAGGTACAGGCAATGGTTATAGTGTTTTAGATATGATTAAGTCTTTTGAGAAAGTATCAGGAAAGTCACTCAATTATAAGATAGCACCTCGCAGGGCTGGAGATATTGAAAAAATATATGCAGAAACCAACCTGGCGAATGAAAAATTAAATTGGAAAGCAGGCTTAAGTCTTGATACCATGATCTCATCGGCATGGAGATGGCAGCAGAAAATAAATAAGAGTAAAATCTAAGTTAAGTAGAGGTTGGAATTAAGTGTTTCTGAAAGAGATAAACTGAATAAGTTTTAGACAGAATTACTTAATTGAGGTAAATACATTTTTTCTTAATCCAGGGTTTTGGTATCAAATTTGGTACTTGTCTAATGGTAACCGGGAGTTCCATCTAACCCGTATTCCTAAGACTTTTTGAAAAGTAAAACCGAGTAGCTAACTATTTCAAGTATTTTAGTTCTATCTCGATAAAAATGTGTGTTGGCCTGTTCAATTGGCCCGGGCCGGTAATAGCGCGATGCAGTAGAATGCGGGAGAATAAGGGATGTGTGACGGCAACAGATTCAACAAGGAGGTGGGCTGAAGGATGAATTGAACTTGAGCTTTTGCTTGCCTACGGAAGGCAGGTTTCTTTTTGATCAAGCAAAAAGAAAGCCTGTTTGGCAAAACAATATTAGTTAGATGGAATTATATGTTAGAAAACCCCAGCCTGTCGGCTGGCAGGCATGCAACAAATGAAAATTAGAGTATATGAAACTATCATGATTAGGTATTGAACAAACAGGATGATGATTAAGAAAAACTCGGTGTCTCCGTGTCTCTGTATTCATCAGTCTTGATACTTGATACCTGTGTCTTGATACTAATTATAAACACATGAAGAATAATATTTATTCAATAGCAAAATGCTTTCAATTAGAAGGTAGTATAAAGAGTATTGAGCCTCTTGGTGAAGGTTATATCAACGATACGTTTATTATAGTAACAGAAGGGAGTGAATTCCCCAATTATTTATTGCAACGTAAAAATAAGCAAATCTTTACGGATGTGCCTGCAATGATGGATAATATTGAAAAGATAACCTCGCACTTAAAAGGTAAAATTAATGCAGTTGGAGGTAATCCGTTAAAAGAGGCAATGACTGTAATAAGAACCAATGCTGATCAATTATATCTTATTGATGAAGAAGAAGAATATTGGACGGTATGTTTATTTATTGAAGATAGCGTTACTTATGAAAAGGCCGATACTGAAGAGTTAGCATATGCAGGAGGTAAAGGGATTGGCAAGTTTCAAAGAATGACATCTGATTTTAAAGAGAAGTTAACAGATATATTACCAGGATTTCATAATATCCGATATAGGTTTGAACAATGGGATAAAGTCTTATCAGAAGATCCTGTAGGTCGCAAAAAAGATTTAAGGAAAGAGATTGCATGGATTGAAGAGCGTCGTGATGAAATGCTGGCATTTTGGAAGTTGGTTGAAGAGGGTACTATCCCTATCAGGGTGACGCATAACGATACTAAAATTAACAATATCCTTTTTGATCAAAAAGGGGATGTTCTATGCGTGATTGATTTAGATACTGTATTGAGCAGTACGGTTTTGAATGATTTTGGTGATGCTATTCGCTCTTATACAAATACAGGTCTTGAGGATGATGTAGATCTAGGTAATGTTTCTATGGATATGACAATATTTAAGGCTTATGTACAAGGATATCTTTCAGAAACAAAATCCTTTCTCACAGAAGTAGAAGCCGATTATCTTGCGTTTTCAGCAAAATACATTACCTACGAACAGGTACTAAGGTTCTTGATGGATTATATCGATGGCGACAACTATTATAAAATAAAGTATCGAGAGCATAATATTGTACGTACCCATGCTCAATTCAAATTACTACAAAGTATTGAATCACAGTTTGAAGAGATGAAGTTTGTTGTTAAGGAAGCATTACTAACAACTGCATCTACTCTTAAAAAATAGGAACTTGTGATTGATAATCAATTTTAAAATTAACAATGTAAAACATCAAGATGTAGTTATTATGCATGAGATTTTCTCTTTATTAAGTGAAATGTGATAAAACAGATTTGATTCTTATATCCTGAATAATCTGTATTTAATAGTCTGGTGTCATAATTGCCTACATCTCAATCTTATATATTAAATGAAACCAACATTATTAGTATTAGCAGCAGGAATGGGTAGCCGATATGGCGGACTTAAACAAATTGATCCCATTGGTCCTTCCGGGGAAACGATAATTGATTATTCAATACATGATGCGATTGAAGCAGGTTTTGGTAAAATAGTTTTTGTAATCAGGGAAAGCTTTGAAAAAGAATTTAAGGAGCTTTTTAATTCCAAATTAGCAGGAAAGATAGAAGTTGAATATGTGAATCAGGAGATATATGATATACCTTCAGGTTGTACTTATTCCCTCGATAGAGAGAAGCCTTGGGGTACCGGTCATGCCATTTTAATGGCTAAAGATTGCATTAAAGAACCCTTTGCTGTTATAAATGCAGATGATTACTATGGTAAGGAAGCCTTTGGTACCATTGCCGAATTTTTAAATAAAACCATATCTGATAAAGAGTTTGGAATGGTTGGATACCAATTGAAAAATACAATTTCAGAAAATGGCTCTGTGTCAAGAGGAGTGTGCTCCACGGATGAAAATGATCATTTGAAGAATGTAATTGAAAGAACACAAATAGAGAAAAAGGAAGGTGGAATTGCCTATAAAGAAAAAGAGGAATGGACTTTTATTGATAAAAGCTCAATTGTTTCCATGAATTTCTGGGGATTTACACCTAAGATTTTTACCTATTTAGAGGCACAGTTTGTGAGATTTTTAAATCAATTAGGGCAGAAGTTAAAATCAGAATTTTTTATTCCTTCAGTAGTCAGTGAAATTATTGAAGAAGAGAAGGTGAAAGTTAAGGTGCTGAATTCGGATGCGCAATGGTTTGGTGTAACTTATAAGGAAGATAAGGAGAAAGCAATAAGTGCGATTAGTAAACTGGTTGAAGATGGTGTGTATCCTTTAAGATTATGGAGTAATTAAGCAATTAAAAAAAAGAGGAGAATAAATTATATGACTTTAATAAAATCAATTTCAGGAATCCGGGGTACTATCGGTGGTAAATCAGGAGACGGTTTAAGCCCATTGGACGTCGTGAAATTTACTGCTGCCTATGCCACTTGGGCAAAAGAAAATACAAAAAAAGAGAATATCACTATTGTTGTTGGTCGAGATGCACGTATTTCCGGACCAATGGTAGATAAAATGGTAGTGGGCACCTTAATGGGGTGTGGTGTCAATGTTATTAATTTAGGATTATCCACAACACCTACAACTGAATTAGCCGTAACCATGGAAAAAGCGGATGGTGGTATTATTTTAACTGCAAGCCATAATCCCAAACAATGGAATGCTTTAAAATTACTAAACAACAAAGGAGAGTTTTTAAGTGCTGTCGACGGTGAAAAGATATTATCCATCGCTGAAGACGAATCGTTTATCTTTTCTGAGGTAGATCATTTAGGTACAGTAAGTGATAACGACACCTACCTGCAAAAACATGTAGATCATGTATGCAATTTACCGCTGGTAGATGTTGAAGCCATTAAAGCAGCTGAATTTACCGTTGCCGTAGATTGTGTAAATTCAACAGGAGGAACATACCTGCCTGCATTATTAAATGCTTTGGGTGTAAAAAAAGTAATTGAACTTTATTGCGAACCAAATGGACAGTTCCCACATAACCCGGAACCTCTTCCTGAGAATTTAACAGAAATTTCTGCTTTAATTAAAGAACAAAAGGCCGATGTTGGTTTCGTGGTTGATCCTGATGTAGATCGTCTGGCCATTGTAAATGAAGACGGAACTATGTTTGGAGAAGAATATACTCTGGTTGCTGTGGCAGATTACATTCTAAGTCAACAAAAAGGCAATACCGTATCTAACCTTTCGTCAACAAGAGCTTTACGCGATGTAACAGAAAAACATGGTGGTACATATGCTGCAGGAGCTGTTGGAGAAGTCAATGTAGTAAGCAAAATGAAAGCGACCAATGCCATTATTGGTGGCGAAGGTAACGGAGGAATTATTTATCCGGAATCGCACTACGGAAGAGACGCCCTGGTAGGTATTGGCTTATTTCTAACGCATCTGGCTAAATCAAAAAAGAGTTGTTCTCAACTTAGAGCAACATATCCCGAGTACTCTATTTCAAAAAATAAAATTGAGTTAACGCCTGAATTAGATGTTGATCAGATCCTTGCTGATATCAAAGTTAAATACAGCAACGAACAGATTAACGATATTGATGGTGTAAAAATCGATTTCCCTGACAGATGGGTTCACCTAAGAAAGTCGAATACAGAACCTATCATCAGAATATATTCAGAGGCTCCTAACAGTAAAGAAGCCGGTGAATTAGCTCAAAAAATTATTACTGATATTAAAGAGGTTGCCGGATTGTAATCCTGGCAGTGAGTAAATAATTTTCGGTTAGTTTGTTTTTGTAGATATTAAACCCTGGTTGTGTATTAGAAATTTGTGATGAACTGTTATCATTCAGTTAAACAAAGTCAGCAAAGCTCAACATTTATTTAAAGAGCCAAGTTAGTTAAGTGATATTTTTGATGGTGGTTCTGTTAGCTAATTTGTTTTACACAATTGGGTTTAATCGGTTTGTTTGCCATAGATAAGTATCCTTTAATGGGTATTGTTTCTTTTCTGCCAGCTATTGAGATAATTTATTTGTTACTGAAGAAATTCCGTACCTATGATTACGAAAAACCATCCCTCAAAACTGGCTATAAATTTCCTAATTTGTAATGTGTGTAATTAATAATGATATGATGAATCTTTTTGTGAAAATATTTTTTCTTTTCTGCGGAGTGCTATTACTTACAAACTGTAATAGTATAGATGGGCATAAAAATTTCAAGAATAATTCAAGTTATGATGGGCTGGAGGATGTACCGGAATGGCTGAAATTAAATGTGGAAGAATCTTTACCATTTGAAGGATTAAGCGTATGGATACCGACAAACTCATTTAAATCATCTGCCCTAATCAGAGTGCCTAGGTTTCCTCGAAAATATACAGAAGCAGAGCTTACTGCAAATAAAGCATTAGAAGATTTTAAAATAGTAGGACTTGAAGCTGAACGCCTGTTAAAAATTGAAGCAGTACAAAATGAACAGATATCGGCTCAACTGGCCATGGCTGCCAAGGTTAATTTAACCAATGTTAATGTAGAATTAAACGAGTTAACAAATATTGAAGCCGATGTTATAGATACTGAGAACATTCAGGTGCGTTTTGTCAAGTATGTACCGGTACAACGCTCCAGAAGTGAATATGTATGGTCGCCAAAAATGGAAGAAATTATAGGAGAAGGTGTTTCCGGCTCCCAAAACCCCAATGTAGTTGCTGATCCTTTAATTCAGGATAGTTATATTTCGATTCCTGCTTTTAGAGCACAACCAGTTTGGTTTACCATTCATGTACCTGACAAAACCAAACCTGGAATGTATAGAGGAAAAGTTACAATAAGCTGTGATCAGTTTGATGATAAATCCTATGCAATAGAATTGCATGTGCATGATAAAAAAATACCATCACCGGAAGATTATAAATTTCACCTTGATTTATGGATAAATCCGAGTGCAATAGCTTCCTATTACAAAATGACACCGTGGTCTGGAGCTCACTGGAAGATGATATCAAAATACCTTAAGGATTATGCTTCTCGAGGAGGGAAAAATATTGCGACCACAATTACACATGAACCATGGCATAAGCCATGGATTAATAACTCTACTCGTTCTCAAATTGAGTACGGTTACGAGAGCATGGTTAAATGGTCGAAAGACCTAAATGGAAATTGGGAGTTTGATTATTCAATTTTTGACAAATATGTTGAATTAGCAACAGAGCATGGAATAAAAGGTGCTATTAATGCTTTTTCAATGACACCGTTTCATACAAGTCAAAAAATCCACTACTTCGATAACAAGGATAATTGTGATAAAGTTATAGAGTTGAATATTGAAGATGAGAAATATAAAGAAGTATGGAGTGCTTTTTTGTTAAGCTTTAAAGAGCATTTAAAAAAGAAAGGTTATTTTGAAAGAACATACTTAGGCTTTGATGAAAAGCCGGAAGATGTGTTAAGGTCTTTGCAGCAATTAATCGAAAATGTGGCACCTGAATTTTTAGAAAGAATAATTATTGCAGGGCATCCTGAGGCAGGCGTTTATGCAAACAACCTCTCTATCTCATATATGTTCTTTCCTGGTCAATTATTAGAGGAAAGGGCTGTTGTTCCTGTTCTTCCAACGATTGAAGAACGAAATTCAAATAAACAGATAACAACTTTTTATTTGTGTGCCGAGCCAAGTCACCCTAATACGCTTACATATTCACCTGCTATTGAAGGGCAGATGGTTGCCTGGCTGGCTTTAAAGTACAATACGGATGGTTATTTGCGCTGGGCCTATAATAACTGGCCTAAGGAACCATTCGAAAATCCTGTTTTTATGCATACACAAGGAGATGATTATTATGTGTACCCTGGAGAGCGAGGACCGATATCTTCTATCAGGTGGGAATTATTAAAAGAAGGAATAGAAGATTATGAACTTGTGCGCGTAATAAGAGATGAAGAAAAGCTGGATCAAAGTATCATTAACAATGCGATTCAAATTGCAACCCATAATCAGGATGGTAGATATAAAATGGCTGAGGATATGGTTATAGCAAGAGGATTATTAGTAGGTAGGTGAATAAGAGTTTGCACAATCATGAAAGTTGATGAATTATTGAAAATAGAAGATGAACAATTGGTGTTGTATCCATTTAATAAAGTGGAGCATCTGTCTGTTTTTAGTATGGATTATTGCTGTAGCTGTACCTATACTATTCATAAGCTAAACCAACCTTTGGTTATCCCGTTGTTTGAAAATATTCTAGTGGTGGTAAATTTATGTGGAGGAGATTAACTGGTAAAGCGTATTAAAGGAACTAGTTAGTTACTATTTGTTAAATAATTTTAAAGAGATGTGTGTCAAGATGAACCAGAAATGTAAAAGTAATAAGCGAATTGATATGGATATAATTCAGAAATTGTTCGGCAAGTTATTATTAATTTTTATCGTCTTAATTTGTTTTTTCTCAAATCTTAAAGCGCAAAAAAGTAATGGTTCTTTTGAAAGTAAATTTAAACGATATCAAAAGGGAGAAAAATTTGAGGGTGTAAAAACAAATGAATGGAGAGCTGTTGTATGGAAAGGGGAGAAAATACATCAACAGATTGTTCTATGGAGTGATTCCTCTCATGAAAATGTTACTTATAAGATCAAAGATTTAATAAATGCTGAAAATAAGAAAAGCAAAATTGATAGATCCAATATATCCCTTCGATTTCCTTCTTATGTAAAAGGAGATGTTGCACCAAGAAGTTGCACCACCATTGCAGAAGGAGAAAATTTTAATGAAGAAAGACCATATGCAGAAGTAGCTGACGCACTGATTAGAAAAGCTGTAAATCATTTGTCTCCAAGCGATCCTTTAAAATTATGGCTGACTATAGATGTTCCAAGAAGTCTTGAGTCAGGTCTGTATAAAGGTGAGATTAAAGTGACTTTGGATAAAGAAAATATTCAGACTTTTAAAGTTGAAATTCAGGTTTTAGACAGGGTAATTCCTGAAGTGAAAGATTGGAGTTTTCATTTAGATATTTGGCAATGGCCATTACAAGTTTTGAAATATTATAATGTTTCAGAAAGGCATAAGCCAATCAAACCATGGTCCAAAGAGCATTTTAAATTGCTGGCTCCATTTTATGAGATACTTGGAGGTATGGGGCAGAAAGTTATTTTTACTCAGGTAAATGAAGCTCATAATCCTATGATTAAATGGTTTTTAGATGAGGATGGCTGTTGGAGCTTTGATTTTACTGATTTTGATAAATATGTGGATCATATGGAAGAATGGGGAATAGAAAAGCAGATAAGTTGCCATTCTTTATTGGGTAGTAAAAGGAATGAGTTGCCATATTTTAAAGTAAACGACAATTCATTATATTATTTAAAAATAGAAAAATGGACACCTGAATATGAAAAGATTTGGTCAACATTTTTAATACATTTTAAACAGCATCTGGTAGAGAAAGGATGGTTTCATAAAACGGTTCTTTATATGGACGAACTCCGATGTGAGGAAATGAATGATGTGGTTTCATTTGTACGAAAAAATGATCAGGATTGGAAATTGGCAATGGCATACGGTAGTGTGCAGAGTCAAAATACAATGAATCAGTTATATGATGCTTCAGGAATTTTAGGTGTAGTAAATACAACAGGTCGTGAAAAGAAAACAAATACCTTTTATACCAGCTGTACAGAAACTATTCCCAATAATTATACAACCCCGGTAAATAGTGTTGCGGAAATGACATGGATGGCATGGCATGCCCATCGTGAAGGATTGGATGGTTATTTAAGGTGGGCTTTTGATTATTGGACTAAAGAAGATCCTTTTGATACAAGAGATGGAGCATTTACATCAGGTGATTTTTCAATGATTTATAGATCAAAAAATGGACAGGGAATGAAGCCTGTTATGGGTATTAGAACGGAAATGCTAAGAGAAGGAATTCAGGATTTCGAAAAAATAAAAATTTTGAAGGAAGAGTTTGAAGTAAATAGAGATACGCTTAAATTGAAATTGTTAAATGGTATGATTGATAAATTTTCTGCATCAAGTGGCAGTAATGCCAATCAACTGGTTGTAGAAGGACAGGAATTGTTGAAAAATTTGTCAAAAGGAATTGTTGTAGTTGATTCTACGAAAACAGTATCTAATCAAGTTCATATTGAAGTAAATGAAATATCAAATCAAATTACCATAAGTGCTCAGAAAGAATTTACTGAAGTGGAAGTATTAACTTATAAAGGGAAACGTATTTTATTTCAAAAATTTCAGGAACCAGTTATGGGAGGGAATATTTTCCTTGCTAATTTATTGCCGGATTATTACTTGGTAAGAGTAAAATTAGTGGAAGGTACTTATGTTGAGGTAATTCGTTTAGAATGAGTTATTCTACTTTTATAAAAGTGACAGTCTTCTGTTTAGAAACTTTATGCAGTTGTAGTGATTAACAAAAATTAAACTCAACATGATTATGAAACTTGTATGTATACTTCTGACATTACATCTGTTTTCAAATATGATCAATTCACAATCATTACAAGGCTCTTTTGAGAGTAAGTTTAAACGATATCAAAAAAATGAAAGTTTTGTCGGAGAAGAAACCCAAAGTTGGCATACGGTTGTATGGAAAGGAGAGCGAATTTATAAACAGATTGTTTTATGGAGTAGTTATGATATTAATAATTTAAGTTATGATATTAGTGCCTTAATAAAAGGTAATGATCAGATTTCCTCCTCCAATATAAAATTAAGCTTTGGGAAATACATTAAGGGTGATCCTGAAGCAAGAAGTTGTTCTGCTTATCCAACTCATGAAGTAGCTGTTGAAATAATTGATGCCTTATCAAATGAACCTCATACATCCATAACTTCTCAGGATCCTTTAAAATTATGGGTGATTATAGATGTGCCTGAAGCAACAGTTGCTGGTGTTTATACGGGTAATATTACCGTAAAAGGAGTAGATACTCCATTAATTTTTAATCTTGAATTAAAAGTCGTGGACTACACTTTACCTGATGTTTCTAATTGGAGTTTTCATTTAGATTTATGGCAGTTTCCGGTAAATAACCTTGATCGTTACAATGATGCTAACTGGAGTAATAAAATAACTACATGGTCAGACGAGCATTTTGATCTGATAGAACCTGCCTACAGGCTGTTAGCTAATGTAGGTCAAAAAGTGATCACAACATATATTAAAGACGGTGCTTTAGGAGCAGAATCAATGGTGAAGTGGATAAAAAAGACAGACGGAACATGGGAATATGATTTTACAGTTTTTGATAAATATGTTACCAAACTTATGTCATGGGGAATAACAGAACAAATAAGTTGTTTTTCACCAGTTGGTTGGAATGAAAGCCAAATACCTTATTGGAATGAGTCCACCAATCAAAAAGCCACTTTAAATGCACCTTTAAATACATCCACATACAGCACCAGGTGGAATCACTTCCTCACGGCATTTAAAATACACCTGGATGAAAAAGGGTGGTTCGATAAAACAGTGTTATACCTGGATGAAGTTTCAGAAGCAAAACTAAATAACGTGATTTCCGTTGTTCATGGCAATGATCCGGACTGGAAGTTAGGGATTGCATACTCTCACGGTCTAAGCAATGAATCTAAATCACATTTTTACGATATATCAGGAATTCTTGAAGATGCATCCAATCAGGGCATTACAGAGGGGAAAGTATCAACATTTTATACTAGTTGCACACAAAAAAATCCTAACAATTATATTACCCCTGAAAATAATTCCGCAGAGATGACATGGATGTGTTGGCACGCGTTGAGTCAAGGCTATGATGGTTATTTGAGATGGGCCTATGATTATTGGCGTCTGTCTGATCCGTTTGATGCCAGGGATGGAGCACATACAGCCGGGGATTTTTCAATGATTTACAGAAGCTCCAATACAGATCCGGTTAACTTTCTGTCCAGCCTGAGGTTGGAAATGCTTAGGGAGGGAATTGAAGATTTTGAGAAGATAAAAATTCTCAAGGACGCTTTATTAACTTCTACTAATCCTGCCGATCATGTAAAACTAGAATTGTTGAACAGTGTAGTTCTGAAGTTTAACAAAACAAGCGGAGTAAATGCGGAGGAGTTTGTGCGCGAGGGACAGAATGTTATCAATGATATTGTTGATGTAACATCAAGTTATATTATACCAGATAATTCGTATGTAACCGGAAAAATACGTGCATATCCAAATCCGTTAGACGGCAATACAGTTACAATAGAACTCCCTGATGTATATAATAAAAAAGTTCATGTTGCCTTTTTAAGTTCAAATGGATGTGTTATTCAAGAAGATGAAATTGATTCATTTTCAAATACCGGGAAAGTATACCTTTCTAAATATATACCAAAAGGGGTTTATTTTTTAAAGGTATCTTACGAGAATAGAAGTTATACAATAAAATTATTAGCATTATAAAGATGGTATATAAAGTGTAAAAAAGATAGTATCAAATCAAGAATAATTTCTGTTCAGTTGTGCAAACAATAACAGAAAGGATACTTTAATTTTTTAAGATTATATCTTAACTTTATTTACAAAATGGTTGATAATGACTCATTTTAAGATTTTTATTTTACTCCTGTCTTTTGTTCTTCCCAATAGTGCAAGTGCTCTGGTTCAAATGAGGTTTGAACATATTAACAGGCAGGCAGGACTTTCGAACGGGAGTGTAACGAGTATTGTCCAGGATACCACAGGATTTATATGGGTTGGTACTAAAAACGGGCTTAATAGATATGATGGTAATCAATTTAAAGTATATCATCAAAAGAATAGTAATATTAGTTCAAACGACATTTCGGACTTGCTAATTGATAGTAAATCAAGGATGTGGGTAGCTACAAGTGGAGGAGGTGTGAACCTTTATAATAACCTTTTAAATTCGTTTGTTTCTTTTCAAAGCATTACCCGGAAGAAAGAAATTCTTAGTTTCAAGGTGGTGCATACTATTTGCGAGGATAAGAAAGGCATAATATGGATAGGTACAGATAAGGGATTGGCCAGATATAATGAGAAAGAGGAGGTTTTTGAATATTGCCTAAATAGTTTTAAGCATAAGGATTCAGAATTTCTAAGCATTTGGAGTATTTATGAGGATGAGAAGGGAATGTTTTGGCTAGGTACTTATGGGCTTGGCTTATTAAAGTATAATCCCGCGAACGATAGTGCAGAACAGGTGGTTACCATATCAAAAGATAATAAGAAGTATATCATAGATTACATTAATGATATAGGTTATTTTGGTAATAATAAATTGCTGATAGGAACTAATGGTCAAAGTTTATTGCTATTGAATACTTCAACAAATGTGGTTAGCAGATTTTTTGAAAATACCCCTTACGATGACATTTCAATTATTAGAACGATTTGGCATGATGATAAAGGCACAGTATGGTTGGGAACAGATGGTGATGGTTTGTTAATGATTAGTAAAGAAGGAGAGCTGATTAACCAGGTTCTCCATGATAAAGAGTTCTCGTCTTCTTTATCTAATAATACCGTTAATACATTCTTTGAGGATAATCAATCTAATATCTGGATTGGTAATGCATGGAAAGGTCTTAATGTTCTATTAGCCACGAGTAATGATATAACAAGTTATTATAGCAGTCCTCAAACACGCACTGCATCACCAATACTGTCAGTTTTTCGAAAAAATCAGTATTTGTGGATGGGAACAGATGGTGATGGATTAAGTTACCTGGATTTAAATAGTAAATCTGTCACGCAGTATAATAAAAATGAGTTTAGAGGGAAGTATATTCAATGTATAAAATCAACAAAAGATAATAATTATTGGCTTGGAACATTTGCCAGTGGATTAATTCTTTTTAATCCTTACAAAGGCATTATTAAACATTTCAAGAGAGATCCGGGTAATAAGAATTCATTACCATTTAACGATGTTAGAGATATCATAGAGTTACCCAATGGAGATCTTTGGGTGGCTACCTGGGGAGGAGGTTTGTGCTATTTTAATATACAAACAGAATTATTTACTATTTACCAGTCGAAGGGTAAAGTTAATGGAGTAATCAGCAGTAATAACGTCTTAGCCATTGAGCCAAATGGTGATGGTCGTTTATGGATTGCTACATATGGAGGTGGCTTGAATTTATTTGACCCGGAGAGTGAGGTTTTTCTAAAATTTAAAGAGGGAGTAGGTAATAAAGATACCTTAGGTAGTAATTACATCTATAGCCTTTTGAAAGGATTTAACAATAAGCTCTGGATTGGTACAAAAGAAGGGTTGAACTGTTTAGATATTTTATCTCATGAAATTACTTCCTATAAAATAGGGACTTCATTAAATTCTAACATGGTGGTGTCTTTACTTCATGATGAAAATGGATACTTATGGATGGGAACAAAGGAAGGGATCTATCGCTTTGATACCGTGACAAAACAGGTTGAAGCTCTGACAAGTATTGATGACGGATTTCATATTAATGCAGCTTTTAAAGATGAAGAAGGTGAACTTTACTTTGCAGGAGATGAACGAGTAGTTGCATTTAATCCAATACACTTTAAAACAGTTAATACTGATTTAAATGTAAGGTTAACTGACTTTAAGTTATTTAATAAAAGTATAGCTATTGGTGATGGTAAAGTTTTAAAGCAACCAATCAATCTTGAAAATTTAATCACTTTAAAACATGATCAATCGGTAATTACTTTTGACTTTGCAGTTTTAAACTATCCTTTTGCAAATAAAATACATTTTGCAGTTAAAATGGAAGGATTTGAAGAAGATTGGAGAGATGTTGGGATGCAGCGTACAGCTACTTATACAAACCTGTCATCGGGAGAGTATACTTTTAAAGTGAGGTGTCAGTCCGACAATGGAGAATGGAACAATCAGAATATAGCAAGTATCAGCCTCCGGATATTACCTCCTCCTTGGAAAACATGGTGGGCTTATATCATTTATCTTCTTATAATAGTGTTTATCCTTTATGTTTATCGCAGGTATACCCTAAAGTGGTCAGGGATGAAGAATGCTTTAAAATTAGAAAAAATACAGCGAGAGCAGGAAGATCTTTTGCACCGAATGAAAACTCGTTTTTTTACAAATATCTCTCATGAAATTAGAACGCCTTTAACATTAATAACTGGTCCTCTTAATAGATTATTGCAGAATGAAAATGCTGATCTGTCAGAAAAAAAACAGCTATCTATCATTAAAAGTAACACTAACCGGTTAATGAACTTAGTGAATGAACTGCTTAATTTTCGTAAGCTGGAAGAAGGACATATTAAACTTAAAGTTACTAAAGGAAATATTGTTGACTTTGTGAATGAAATATATTTAAGCTATACGCAACATGCTATTAATAATAATATCAGGTATGTTTTTAACAAGTCGGCAGATGATATACAGGTGTGGTTTGATAAAATACAGCTGGAAAAAGCCTTATATAATTTATTATCAAATGCTTTTAAATTTACACAACAAGAAAATAGTATTACTGTAGAGGTTACAAAGCAAGTAGAACACGTTGTTATAAAAGTTAGAGATACAGGTATAGGCATTGCAGCTGATAAATTACCTAAAATATTTGAGCGTTTTTACCAAAATGAAGAGGATGGTTATCAGGAGAAGGGCTTTGGAATTGGTTTATCTATAGCAAAGGATATTGTGGAATTACACAAGGGAACAATTGCTGTACAAAGTGAATTACTTAAGGGAAGTTGTTTTGAAATTAAACTGCCTTTAGGTAAAGACCACCTCAAGGATGTTATTATTGATGAAGACCTAAATGAGGAAAATATAGAAAATTACACCGTTGAAGAAGAAGACCTGGGGAGAGTTGCTATACCTGCAGAGGAGTTTAAAGGTTCTACAATACTTATTGTTGAAGACAATAATAATATAAGAGCTTATTTGCAAAGTATATTATCCGATGTTTATATCGTGTTTGAAGCTTCTAACGGAAAAGAAGGGATTGAAAAATGCATTGAACTTGTGCCAGATTTGGTTATAAGTGAT
The DNA here is from genome assembly GCF_005877885.1 of Labilibacter sediminis. Taxonomy (GTDB): domain Bacteria; phylum Bacteroidota; class Bacteroidia; order Bacteroidales; family Marinilabiliaceae; genus Saccharicrinis; species Saccharicrinis sediminis. Next base: position 66,040 of record NZ_VCHY01000024.1, on the reverse strand, counting down.
GTAATGATGCCGGTTATGGATGGTATAAATATGTGTAGGAAGCTAAAATCTGATATACGCATTAGTCATGTGCCGGTTATTCTTTTAACAGCCAGAACATTGGCAGCCCATAAGATTGAAGGCTATGAGATGGGAGCAGATGAATATCTTACTAAACCATTTAATGAAAAAGTATTAAAGGCAAGAATAAGAAATTTGCTTGTTAATAGGCGTATGTTATCTGAGCATTACTTTAAAGAGGGCATGATAAATCCTAAAGAGATAACAGTTAACTCCCCTGACAAAGAGTTTCTAACCAAGTTAGTAGATGTTGTTGAAGAGCATATTGAAGATGATGAGTTTAATATCGATCAGCTATCCAAAAGTATTGCGATGAGTCATTCTAATGTTTATAAAAAAATTAAGGCATTAACAGGTATGACAGTAATCGGATTTATTAAAGACTATAGGTTGAAAAGAGCTGCTCAGTTGTTTAAAGAAAGCAAACTCCCAATTATTGATGTATGTTTTAAAGTGGGATATACCAATCGTCGACATTTTAGTCAGGAGTTTAAAAAAAAGTATGGAGTAAATCCCAGTGATTATATCAAACAAAAGCGATTAAATTAGGACTAATGTGTTGTGATATTGCTAAGCGTAATTACTTAAAGTGTTGTGTGTTAGTGCTTTGAGTAATGTCTTGTTGGTGATCGAAAATACCTACCTCTAAAGATGAATTTCAGTACTTCCTGACCTTAAAATGGGACATATATTTACTATGAGATTTTAAATGTGAAACTAAATCAATTAAATCATGATGACAAGAAAAATCCCATGGATCATACTTTTATTATTAATCGGGATAAGCATATCTTCTTGTGAAGAAAACGAAGATATTATTTCGATGAAGGACTTTGTGCTAAGTGAAAATACTCTTTTATTAGGCATCGGAGAGATCGTTCCAATAACTGTTAATGTTACTCCTGATGATGCAACAGACCCGAATCTCAATTGGATTTCAACCGATGAGAGTATAGCTATTGTGCAATATTCAGAAAATGGCCTTGTTGCAGGAGTAAAAGGAATGGCACTTGGTAGTGTAACATTGACGGCAACTTCTGATAATGGAGAAAAGACTGTTGATGTAAGGGTTATTAATAAAGTCGAGAAAGTAGAACTGGAGGAAGTCGAAATTTCTGATCCGTCACAAACATCGTATAATGTAATTTTTACTCCTGCAGATGCAACTATTCAGGATGTAGTTTGGAGTTCAAGTGATGAGTCTGTAGCTACAGTTAATAATGGAATTATTCAGGCAGTTGCTCCGGGTGTAGCTGTTATTACAGTAACCAGTGTAGAAGGGAGTAAGTCTGCAAGTGTTGAAATTGCGGTTAGTGGCAACCCTCCAATTTTAGGTTTGCAGTATTGTACTGTAACAGGAACTGGAGATTACCATGCTGATAATGTTAGAACTTATGGGGCTGATGCTGATGTTAATTATTCTGGAAGTCTTTTAACTGGTAATTACGAACTACATGATGGAGAAAATATAATTATTCAACCAGGAGGTTTATTTGACCTTGAAGTTACACAATCAAACAATTGGTCTATGACTGTAGTATGGGCTGATTGGAATGGAGATAAAGACTTTGTAGATGATGGTGAGAGAGTGTTAGTTTTAGGCGTAGCCGGACAATTAAATGATGGTCCTTTAAGTGGTGCTATTTCTGTACCTGCAGATGCAAAGCCTGGAATTACCAGAATGAGAGTATTAACAGGTGATGCATGGACTACGGATATAGATGCAGCTCCTTGTGGTGAAGTTGCAAATTGCAGTGTTAAAGATTTCCTTATTGAAGTTGGTGGTGTGAGCTATTGTTCTGTATCAGGGACCGGTGATTATTCTGCAGCTACATTATTAACAACAGGCGGTACAACAAACATTGATTACTCAGGAGGGCTACCTGCTGGCAATTTCGAATATTATACCGACGAAGAATTGACAGTTACTGCTGGTAGCAGCTTTACAGTCAATTTAACGCAATCAAACAATTGGTCACGCACCTTGATCTGGATAGATTGGAACGCAGATGGTACTTTTGATGAAATAGAAAAAGTTCAGGAATTTGGTGCTTTTGAATCATTGAATGACGGGCCTTTCGAAGCAAGTATTACAGTGCCAGCTGACGCAGTTATTGGCAAGACTAGAATGCGTGTTTTAACGGGAGATGCTTGGACAACAGCATCATCAATCATACCTTGTGGTGAGGTCGCTAACAGCTGTACTAAAGATTTTATTATAGTGATTCAGTAATTAATGAAGATAAATCATATAGATATGAAACTTAATTTTAAAACATTTATCTTTTTAGTTTTTCTGGGGATTAACAGCATTGTCTGTGCTCAGGAAATTGTAAAGGGAGTAGTTATATCAGCCGATGATAATGAAACACTACCTGGTGTTTCGATATTAATTAAAGGAACAAGTACGGGAACTATAACTGATTATGATGGTAATTTTACTATTAATGCGCCGATAGGAGCAACATTAGTAGTCAGCTTTATTGGCTATCAATCGCAAGAGATAGCTGTAGTGGGGCCTGATAACCTGACAATACAATTAGAGTCTGATGTTATTAGTTTAGATGATGTTGTTGTTGTTGGATATGGTACACAAAAGAAAAGCGACATTACTGGTTCTGTTACGTCAGTTCAGGTAGCAGAGCTTCAAGAAGTACCAATAGCACGAGCCGACCAAGCATTACAAGGGCGTGTTGCAGGTGTAAATATTGTGAATAACGATGCATCTCCAAACAGTAATGTTTCGATACGAATTCGTGGTGTTAGTTCTATTAATGGGGGTAGTGAACCATTGGTTATTGTTGATGGTGTTCAAGGTGCTTCAATGAAAGATGTTCACCCAAATGATATTCAATCAATGGAAGTATTAAAAGACGCTTCGGCAACTTCAATTTATGGATCAAGGGGTGCAAGCGGAGTAATTCTTATTACAACTAAAAAAGGTAAGAATGAAAAGCCACAAGTAACATTTAATACATATGTATCAATTAGCAGACTAAGAGAAAAGATGGATTTAATGAATGCTTACCAATACTCCACATTCATTAATGAAAACAGAATAGCACGTGATCTTCCAACTATATTTTCAGAAGAAGAAATTAGTGGATTTAAGCAAAATGGTGGAACAGACTGGCAAGATGAAATATTTCGAACAGGCATTTCTCATAATGAACACTTAACGATTAGTGGTTCAACAGAAAGTATTACATACAGTGTTGCAGGAGACTATATCAAGACTAAGGGTATCATTGAGGGGTCAGAATATGAGAAGTATTCGTTGCGTCCAAATTTAAGTTTTAAATTAAATGATAAAGTACGAATCAACCTTAACTCTTTCTTTTCATTGTCCGAAGACAATCCTACAATGTTAAATGCCAGGGATAGACAAGGAAGTCCGGTATATGCAGCATTAGTTTTTGCACCAACCAGACCTGTATACATGGAAGATGGAAGTTATTCTCAGCCTGGCGGTGGATATGGCCCCAATACAGAGTTTAATCCCTTAGCTTTAGCTAAGGAACCTATCCGTGATAATTTCTCCACAAATGTTATTGTTAATCCTAGTTTTGAATGGGATATTGTCAAAGGATTAAATCTTAATATTAGTGGTTCTTATCAGTTAATTGATAATGAAGACAACTTTTATTATAACGAGAAAGTCGTCAATGGCGATGATTCAGATCGAGAAGCTTCTATCTCAGATAGCAGATGGACGCGTTTCCAAAATACCAATATGCTGACATATGAAAAGCTTTTCAATGAGAAACATAGATTAAAATTAACAGGTGTTTATGAGCAGCAGGTGACAGAGTTTAATAGCAACTATTCGAGTGCAAGCGGTTTCTTAACAAGTTCTGTGACATATAATGATTTAAGCTTGGGCAGCATGCCTGGAACACCTTACTCATATCGTTCGGAAGAGTCTATGCAATCATTTATGGGACGCGTAAATTATGCATATAAAGATCGTTACTCCATTAGTTTAACAGGACGTTCGGATGCGGCTTCTGTTTTCGCAGAAAATAATAAACAAGCATTCTTTCCATCTGCTGGTTTTGCTTGGAATATCTCACAAGAAGAATTCATGAGTAATATTGAAGTTGTTGATAATTTAAAATTGAGGGGTAGTTATGGTTCTGTTGGAAATGCAGCTATTAGCCCTTATCAATCATTGTCTCAATTAGTAACCGGTTCATTTTATTCATTTGATGGAGACAACCTAAATAATGGCGTAAGCTTGTCGACACAAGCCCCTAATCCTGATCTTAAGTGGGAAACAACAAAAACACTTAATGTTGGTGTTGATTTAATGATGTTTAGAAATCGTTTCTCAATTACTGCAGACTATTATAAAAAGAATACAGAAGACTTATTGCTTGAACGTGCTCTGTATCATGCTTCGGGTTTTCAAACACAGTTAGTTAATGCAGGAGAAGTATTAAACGAAGGTTTTGAATTTGCTATCTCAGGAACACCAATTCAAACAGGTGATTTTTCCTGGACTTCAGGCGTAACCTTTTCAAGAAACCGTAATGAAGTATTGGCCTTAAATGAAGGACAAAGTGAGATGAGACTTGGAGGTGCCGGATTGCCAGGATTCTCGGATGCTATTTGGCTGGAAGTTGGACAATCAATTGGTTTGATTAGAGGGGTGGAATACGATGGCGTATGGAAAAGTGATGAAGCTATTTTGGCAGCCGTATATGGTGTAGAACCAGGTTCGCCTAAATATGTTGATCAGAATAACGATGGCGTTATTAACAATGAAGATGTTGTAAATATTGCAAATGCATTACCTGATTTTACTTATAGTTGGAATAATACATTTGTATACAAAAACCTTAGTTTAAATGTATTTATGACTGGTTCATATGGCAATGATATCTATAATCTTGGTCGATCAAGAATGGAAGGAACAGATGGCTTAAGCACTGCTCTTTTAAATACATGGACCCCTGATAATGAAGATACGGATATTCCTGGCCATGATCCTAAAGGGATATTCAGAAACTCTGATAGATGGGTTGAAGATGGGACTTATCTTCGAATTAAGAATATTACGCTAGGCTATACTTTGCCTGAAAGCTTTACTCAAAAGTTACGTATTGGTTCAGCAAGGATTTATGCTACGGGCACTAACCTTTTTACATTTACTAATTACACAGGTTTTGATCCTGAAGCTAACAACTCTAATGGCTCAGATACTTTTGCAGGTGTTGATTTAGCGTCATATCCATCGCAAAAAACTTATACAATTGGTCTTGATATTAAATTTTAAGAAGATGAGAAAAATAACATATCACATACAACAAATTGCCATCTTTATTGTGATGGTGAGTCTGGTAAGCGTTGGATGTTCAAAAGTTGAATTAGATGAAAATCCACCGTCATTGCTTAATCCAGATAACTTTTTTACTACAGAAGGAGAGTTTAATGCTGCATTAGCAGGTGCGTTTCGTCCTTTATATTCGGATTGGGTAGGTTTTGACTATGCCTATCCTTTGATAATGACCTCTGGAGCTGAAGATGTGCGTTCTGATGCTGGAATTTATATTAATTTCAACCGATTAACGCCAACAGGTGATGACCAGGCACTGATTGAAGTTTGGAAACAATTTTACCAAACTATTGCTAATGCTAATACAATCATTGGCAACCTAAGTAATGCAGAAAATATTTCGGAAGATAAGCTTAATGAGATCGAAGGTCAGGCTAAGTTTATTAGGGCTTTTTCATATTTCTATTTAGTTAGATGGTTCGGAGAAGTGCAGTTAACAACATTCGAAAACCAGAAGGATGTTGAAACCATTAAGCAATCAAGTGTAGCTGAAGTTTATGCTTCAATAATAGAAAACTTAAAAGATGCGGAAACTAAACTGCCAGAATCATTTGAAGAAAAAGGAAGACCAACAAAAGGTGCTGCAAAAACGCTTCTTGCAAAAGTTTATCTTACAATGGCTGGTTGGCCGTTAGAACAATCAGAATATTATACTCTTGCTAAAGAAAAAGCCGGAGAGGTAATTGGGATGTATGAATTAGAGCCAGATTTCGCAGGTTTATGGAAAGAAGAAAATAAGCTAACTAACTCTGAATTTATTTTCACATTTTATGGCTCTATCCGTGATGGCGGAGTATCAGGTAGTCATATGCATACAGCTTCTCGCCATTGGGGCAATGGTGAAGGTGGTTGGGGCGATTTCTATAGCGAAGATCGATTTTATAATATTTTTCCTGAAGGCCCAAGAAAAGAAGCTTCCTTTACTGCTGTATTTGCCGATGGTACTACATGGGAGGATGCAGGAGTACAGCCTCATATAGCAAAATATAGAGATGCAGGACAAACTGTTGGAAACAATGGAGAAGGCTTTAATGTATTGTTACGTTACGCGGATGTACTTCTGATGTATGCAGAAGCAGCTAATATGGCCGATGGAGGCCCTTCAACTGAGGCCTTAAAGGCCATAAATATGGTACGTCGTCGTGCAATGGGGTTAGATATTAATACACCTGATCTAAGTGTGGATGTACCATCAGGTATATCACAGGCAGATTTTGATAAAGCTGTGATTGAAGAACGTAATTGGGAATTAGCTTTTGAAATGAATCGTTGGTTTGACTTAGTAAGGAAAAAAATGGTAGTGGAAGTAAATAAAGATTTACACCCTAATGTGAGTGAAAATAATCGTTTGCTACCGAAACCATCCGCACAGTTGATACCTGGTATTCTGGAGCAAAATCAGGGATATTAATATATAGCTTTTTTTCGGAATGGTTCTGATTTAATGAATTTCTCTGACCTTATGAATTTCAAGGAGTAAGTCAGAACCATTCCGTTTTTTACTATCGTCTCATTATATTCTAATAAAATCTTGAAGTTATATAGCTGTGGCTATGTAATTAGGGAGGTAGTCAGTTCACTTTTTGTTTATACTGCTCATCTTGAATATTTAAGTGTTGACTTTTATTTGCCCCTGGAGAATAGTGGAAATACATGGATTAACATAGTAAGCCCGTTATCATGTAAAGAGCATTTAAAAAATGAACATTTTTTAAATGCGAAATGATGTATCATGAACTCTATGAAGATGCCAACATAGAATTTGATAAATGTACGTCTGTTTTTTTCTGGTGGAGACTTCAGTGAACGATCTCATATGGATTATACAAAGGAGATTAACCTTTCATACGATCACGAAGTATTGTTTGCTGTGTTTGAGTTAATTAATATAGCTCCTATAGTAAAGTGATATAATCCTATCAAATAGTTGTGCCCTACTATTAGGTATATACATACCTAATGTGTGTATGTTTTATGAATAAATCTCAAAACTCAAACTCAAACATTCAATAAGAAACTATTTACTTCCTGGGTTATCGGTGTTTCTAAACACATAACATAAATCAATTTAATTATTAACTATTTAAATTATTAAAAAATGAAAACAAAATCTACATTAAGAAATTTATGCATTGTCATGATGCTAACGCTACTGCCATCCTTTGCCATATCGCAACAAGTGGATGTAACTTTTAAAGTTGATATGTCGGGGATTGATATGACTAATGCAACTGGTGTTTATATTATTGGTGAAGTAGTGGAGAACTGGACCCACGTTGAAATGACTCTTGAATCGGGTAATATTTATGCTGTTACATTAAGTCTTCCTGCAGGAGATGTTCTTTATTATTACTACACTATTGCTACAGATTGGGCACCAGCATCAAGAGAAGATATACCTGCAGGCCCGTGTGCAAACTCAATGTCTAGGCCAGATGTTAGACCAGATATCACCTGGGATACCGACCGCTTAATTGAGGTGCCAGCAGCACCAATTACATTAAATCACATTTACGGAGGTTGTGATACCCCTACAGCTATAGGAGATAAAGTAAATCTAGTAGAAGCTAAGGCCATAGCAGTTAATGGTGGTATTGAGGTTTCGGTAAATGAAATTTCAGAAGTTTCTATCATCTCAATAAATGGAGTAGTTATTTCTCAGGAATTAGTGGTAGGAAAAACAATTGTTCCATGTTCAAATGGTATTTATATTGTTCAGGTGGGGAATGTTGCCACTAAGGTTGTTGTTAAATAAAGTATCTTTTTTATAAGTTATTGCTTTTGTTAGGGTGTCTAAATATTGATACCCTAACATTAATCATCAAACCCTTTAAATAACCAAAAGATTACTGTGAAATAGGTTTGATATTTATAATAAGGAGTTAATTGCAATTTTTACGATAAGGTCACCATACTTTAGTGGCCTTATCTCTGAATCTATAAAGGTTATTGTTATGATTTATGGAAATATAAAAAATATCATTTTTGATTGGGGTGGTGTCATTACAAATATCGATTATGGAGCTACGATAAATGCATTTGAGAAATATGGCATTGAAAACTTTGAAGAATATTACTCTAAAACGCATCAATCAGAACTGTTCATACTCCATGAAACTGGTCAAATATCCCCGGATGAGTTTAGGGCTAGCTTAATAAAGGAAACGAGGGTGCCGATTTCAGATGAAGAATTGGACTCCGCATGGATGGCCATGCTAAAGGAAACTCCGTTTGAAAATATTGAGTTGTTAGAAAGTTTAAAAAATAAATACCGTTTATTCCTGTTAAGTAACACCAATGCTATTCATGTTAAAAGGTACAGTGAGGTATTGAAGGAAAAATTAGGTCTGGATAATGGATTATCGGATCTGTTTGAAGAAGTTTATTATTCGCACGAAGTTGGGATGAAGAAACCTGATGTTAAAATTTTTAAATACTTGATGGAAGAGAATAAACTTAAACCGTCAGAGACCTTATTTATTGATAATTCTATTCAAAATATTGATGCAGCAAAGTCTCTTGGATTAAAAACTATTCAATTGATAGATGGTTGTTTACTATCAAGTTTGTTTCCTCCTAAATAGTTTTAAGTATGTTGTAATGAGTATATCTAAATATTTTAAAGAATGATAGAATATTAGTTGATGATAAAAATGATATATGGTTTGGCATATGCCTGATCTTTCGGAAATAGGAAAAGCTATTGTCCATTATACAAGATGGAAAATCTCACATTAAAGTAAAAGTAAATTGTATCATAGGCTTCAGTGAAGAAAATATGTATAATGTATTAGAGTTTCATTATCACTGCCTAAGAGAGAGAGAAAATAATCTACAAACTAAGCAAACTTTTATTGTGTCATAAATTAAAAGTTGCGGTACGTATTTGGTTTATTATAGTATTTCTTACATTGTTTGTATACTCCAATTTTATACAATTACCATCACTCATTCACCCCTTATGCCCTACCTCCCCTTTCTGCATTAGGGGTACATTCACTTAGGGATTGGCTATTTCACTCCAACGCACTATAAGCTGCACACGAGCCTTTTTCTCACGCGCATTCCGGTATTTGCCCAGCCTGAAAAATGGCAGCGTAAAAACCTCCCTTTATCCTGCAGCCTATACCATTTCAAATTTACAGCTTACTTAATCAATGGTAAAAGCTGCTTTTCTCACAAGCCTACGTTTGCAGCTTTCTATCCCTTCGGTGTGGTTTGTGTCATGCCTTTTGCCCTAACGCACTTGCGGTATTAAAAAGCTTTCACTGTTCGTCCCTCACAACTAAAAAGCCTTTTATAACCTCATCTTCCTGCAGTACTTAAAACTTTCTCTCAAATGGTTTCCGTTCGTACCTTCCTGCAATCCTTTTGCTTCAAAGCTTCAAAAAACTGCCTTTCCCAGGCAAAAGTCTCGCCATAAACCACCCCCCAAGCTATGTTAGCATAATGCGTCCCTATATAACTTGCCTGTCTTCAATGGTGTAAACCAGATATTATCGGCAGTCACATAGCGGCACTATGCTAAATAGCCCCTTGGCCCGGGCGGCCCCACCGCGCAATATCTCGCAGTAATACTGTTTTGGTGCCCACCCTCCTTAATACAATGTTATCCGTTTAGTAAAAATCTCTCTCCTCCCCGTAATGCCTTGGGTATGCTTCGCATTTTTGCTCTATTGGGGGCATTCATTACCATCGCCCCAAACCCCCAGGCTGAAATCCATTGATTTAAATAGTTGATGAGGATAGTTCATTCTGCTTGCTCACCAACCAATTAAATCAATAGATTTGATTGTTACATTACATAAACATGCACTATATTGCTCATTATTTATATATTTGTAAATTATAATGCACATCATGAGAGGGATTAAACTATTACCAAAGCATAAAAAAGTATTAATGAGCTTGGGAGAAAATATCAAACTAGCTCGTTTAAGACGAAAACTTACAGCCGAACAAGTAGCAGAAAGAGCTGGTATCAGTCGACGTACTTTGGTTTCTATAGAACAAGGAGCCGAAAGCGTGGCCATTGGCAGTTATGTGCAAGTTTTAGTGGTATTAGGTCTTTCTGATGATATTACCCAGGTAGGTAAAGACGATACATTAGGACGAAAGCTTCAGGATGCTAAACTAATGAACACTAAAGGAAACTCTTAATGGCAACAAAAAGAATATATGTATTTGCGGATTGGCATAATCTGACCGATACTACCTTAATGGGAGTCTTAAATGTAGAACAAATCAGGGGGCATGAAGTCTTTTCCTTTGAATATGATAAAGATTGGTTAAAGTCATCTAACCGATTATTGTTAGACCCAGACCTTCAATGGTATTCCGGACCGCAATTCCTTACTGATAACAAAGAAAATTATGGCCTGTTTCTGGATTCTTCTCCCGATAGATGGGGTAGAGTATTGATGAGAAGAAGAGAAGCCATTATGGCTCGTTCTGAAGATAGACCGCAAAAAACTTTATTTGCTTCAGATTATCTTTTAGGCGTATATGACGAACATAGAATGGGTGCCTTAAGGTTTAAGGAGGATTTGACTGGACCTTTCCTCAACGATAATAAACAAATGGCTGCTCCTCCATGGACATCTTTGAGAGAATTAGAATATGCCAGTTTAAAAATAGAAGCAGATGATGCCATGGATGACCCTGAATATTTGAATTGGCTTAACTTATTAACTGCTCCTGGTTCATCACTGGGAGGTGCAAGACCCAAAGCCAGCGTTCTTGATGAAAAAGGAAATCTTTGGATTGCCAAATTTCCTAGCTTAAACGATGATACCGACATAGGAGGATGGGAAATGGTGGTTCATGAATTGGCTCTTCAATCCGGAATTCAAATGGCACCTTCCATGATAAAAAAGTTTTCCAGTAAAAACCATACATTCTTAACCAAACGTTTTGATAGAATTAATCAAGGAAAACGTATTCATTTTGCATCAGCCATGACACTACTGGGAATGCAGGACGGAGACAACTTCCAAAGTGGAGCAAGCTATCTGGATATCGTTGAATTTATTATTCAACATGGAAATAAAGGAACTATACAAAATGATCTGGAACAGTTATGGAGAAGGATTGTATTTGGCATATGTGTAAAAAATACCGACGACCACCTTCGAAACCACGGTTTCCTTCTAGGTGAACAAGGATGGGAATTGTCTCCGGCTTACGATATTAACCCTGTAGCCTTTGGAACAGGCCTTTCTTTAAATATTACTGATGATGATAATTCTCTAAACCTGCAACTTGCCATTGAGGTGGCCGAATTCTTTCGTATTGATAACAATAAAGCCATTGATATTATTAATCAAGTAAAAAATACGGTTTCAAATTGGAGACATGTAGCCACTAAATATAACCTGTCAAGAAACGAACAAGAACTTATGTCCCTTGCTTTTGAAAGCCATTGACAAATACCAATTGACTATTGTACTAATGCCATTGAACCGAAAAAAAAGGCCCTCACATAGCTGCGAGAACCTTTAACCACAAACCAATCAAGTAGGTAACCAATCTACTTGCCTTTCATCAAACCAACCAAAAATCTTAGCAGCATCGATATTAAAAAACTAACCACAGTTCCAATGATGGCATTTATAATAGTTTCAATTACATTTTCCAGAGCTATGCTTTTGAATAAACTCACAAAGTGCCACCTAGAAATCCCGCTTTGTCATCTTGCTGTAATTTTTCGTATTCGTTTTTTTATTAGAATAAATAGCAGAATTATTTAATGCTTACGGTGAGTAATAACTATTTTTTTAGGGTCTTAATATATTCTGATGGCGAAACTCCAAACTGAGACTTAAAACTTTTTGAAAAATTAGATAAACTTGTGAATCCTACAGCATACATAATCTCAGTAATATTGCCTTCAACATTTTGTAACATCATAGCTGCTTTTTGAAGTCTGTAGTTCTTAATAATTTCTTGTGTTGATAACCCGGTGAGCTTTTTTAGTTTACGATATAAGTGGGTTGTGCTTAACCCAAGTTCGTCACTTAATACTTCAACTGAGAATGCGGAATTATTAATATTTAGCTCAATACTATTCATTACTTTTTTTAGGAATGTTGTATCCTGATTGTTTTCAGAGTGTATATCCTCCTTAGGAGAGATAGTTAATAAATTTTTTGTGTATTGTAACAAATATTGTTCTCTTCTAAATAGGTTCTCAATACAGGTTTGTAAGTATTCTATTTCAAATGGTTTTGTTATATACATGTCAGCACCACTTTTCATACCTTTAATTTTTTGATTATCAAGATTTTTAGCGGTGAGTAATATGACTGGAATATGCATTGTTTTCTCATTTACTTTGAGTTTTTCGCACATTGAAAATCCGTCCATCTCAGGCATCATCACATCAGAAATAATTAATTGTGGTATATGCTGTTTAGCTTCTTGTAGCCCGTCCACACCATTAATTGCCTTGATAATGTTATATTGATCAGAAAGGTTAAGCTCAATAAATTCAAGTATGTCAGGATTGTCATCTACAATTAAGATGCATTTTCTGTCTGAATAATTGAAGGATTCTTTTGTAACGGATTCTTTTCTCTGTTTGCTTTGAGTTTGAGTGCCAGTGAACTCTTTATTGTCAGAAAGTTTATGGTTGTCATCATTTATGGGTAAAAGGAGTGTAAAACAGCTTCCTTTTTCAAGCTGACTGTCGACCTTAATTGTACCATTGTGCAAGCGAGCGTATTCAAGAGAAAGTGGTAAACCAATTCCAGAGCCTGTTATATTGGTTTTGTTTTGTGAGCCTTGATAAAAACGTTTGAATATTTGGCTACTTTCTTCTTTTGAAATTCCCTCTCCTGTATCTTTAATTTTAATTTGTAAGTGATGGTGTAATTCTTTGATTGTTAACGAAATGCTTCCGTTTATTGGAGTGTATTTAAAAGCATTTGACAAAAGGTTGAAAAGGATAGTTTCAATTTTTTGTGTATCGATGTTTAATGTATAATGCTTTCTGCTTTCCACGAATTCATAGTTAATTTCATTTCGGTTTGCCATGTCGGAAAAAGAGTCAAAAACTGTATGACACAAAGCGTTTATATTTGTATGTGATTTTTGTATAGATAAATCAGTATTCTCCAGTTTACGGAAGTCAAGAATTTGATTAATTAGAGAAAGTAATCTATGTGAATTTTTATTCGCCAATGTTAACATACGCCTACTATTATCATCTATTTTTCCTGTTTTAAGGACTTGTTTTATTGGAGGAACTATTAAACTTAACGGAGTTCTGAACTCATGAGAAACATTCGTGAAAAATTGCTGTTTGGCATTAAATAGTTGTTCAGAATGATCCTTCTCCAGTTGTGTTATTTGAAGTTGATTATTTAATCGGTTTCGGTAATTAAATATGTAAAATATTAGATATAGAATGCCTACTGTTAGGATAAAATAGAGAAGAAAAAAGATTTTACTTAGCCAAATGGGAGGGGCAATATCAATTGTAATGCCTGCTCTTTTTTGACTTGAAAGCCCCATATAATTGGTTCCTATTACTTCAAACTTATATTTACCCGGTTTTAAGTTAGAGTAAATAGCAAAGTTTTGTTGTCCATCTGTGTATTGCCATTGTTGATCAAATCCAAGCAATCGGTACTTAAATATACTTTTTTGGGGTAACCAATATTCTAGGTTCGAAAATCTAAATGTAAGAGAGTTATTGTCATGGCTTAAATGTAGGTTGCTGGTATAAGGTATATCATTCAACAAGATGTCTTGATTGTTTCCTGTTTTTAGAGCCTGATTATTTATATCAATACCTGATATTACAATGGAAGGCTTCTCATTAGTAGAATAGGTAAAGTTTGGATCTATCTCCACATAGCCATTAGTACCTCCCAAAAATAACCTTCCATTTGGACTAAACATGCTGCTGTTTGATAAAAAGTTCTTAATTGGAGTGTTTGTATTGAGCGGTATAGTAAGTTGATGTTGTCCTATAGTATCAAACTTATGAACAGAGTTGTGGGTTGAAATCCAAATATAGCCGAGCGAATCTAATTCCATACCCTTTATGTGCGAGACAGGGATAGTAAAGGGATGATGGATTAAGTTATCAGAGTTACAATCATAATGCCATAAGCCATCTCTTCGTGCCATCCAAACACGATTTTCTTTATCATTTTTTAAAGCTTGAATATGATGAATAGACTTATCAATAGGTGTTGTAGCAACTATTTTGATATTAGAAGTAACAGGGTCAAAACTCCATAGATTGTTTTTACTGGTATAATATAATTGATTGTTTACAAAGGTTGATAAAGCCGCCCCATCATCAGTAATTTGAATAAATCGTATATGCTCTAATTTATTAAGGTCTCCCTTTATTTGAAAGAGTCCTCCTTCCCAGGCGCTAAGCCAGATATCACCAGTAGGAGAAATAGTAAAGCTACTGATGTAATTCGATTTAAGTCCATTGTTTGTGTCAGCAGTAATTGAATACATTTTTCTTATCTGTGGATCCCATATATTGATTCCTCCAGCTGTACCAATCCATATGCGACCCAGTTTATCTATTTCTAAAGCATAAACATTATCAATTAATAAGCGTTCGTTAGGAGGGCTATTCGAAGTAAAGGTTCTTTGGGTTCCATCAGGAAATTCATTTACTACTCCGTGTATGGTTGCTAACCATTTCGAGCCATCTTCCAGTACTAAAATATCACGAATTAGGTTACCTGCTTTTTGCCCGGTCATATCATATAAAACCTCATGTAAGGAAAAAGGACTTGTTTTGTAATCAAGAATACTTAAACCGTTAGACGTAATAAACCAAAGTAAATGATTATTATCACTAAAGATTTCCCAGATAACATTGTTACATATAGAATGATTAATATTTGGATTATGGTAGAATGTGTTTATTTGCTTCGTATCGATGTTCAATATGTTTAGTCCGTAATCAGTACCAAGCCATAAATTATTCTCTGATACATAGATGCTTTTGATAACTTCATTGCTGATATTTGTATTATTGGCATTATAATTCTTGTATTGTCCTGTATAAATATTTAAAAGGCATAATCCGGTTTCTGTTCCTACCCATAATAGAGAGTCAGAATTTGCATGGTTTTTAATGCTTAATATTAAATTGTTTTTTATTTCAGATTTGTAATCTCCTTTTAAATCAAAACTGGTAAAGTATCCATTACTAAAACGATTTATTCCATCTAATGTACCTATCCACAGGTTTCCGCTATGATCTTCACAAAAGGATCGAATCGTGTTATGACTTATTTTACAGTTACCTGTATGATAAAAACGGTATTGGTTTTTTATCTTATCAAAATGCATTAATCCATTGTTGGTACCAATCCAGATATTACCTTTTTTGTCTTTGTAAAGTGCTCTAAAAGCGTTTAGTTCTCCGGTATTAATATGTTCAACTTGAAATGTTTTGGTATCAATAGTACAAAGCTTGTCCCAGGTTCCAACCCAAATTTTTTCACCATCCAGTAAAAGAGCACTAATACGTTCCGATGGCAACGAACTGGAAGAATTGTCTTTGGTGAAATATAACATGCTGTGGCCGTCGTATCTGCATAATCCTTCGTCTGTTCCTATCCAGATAAAACCTGCATTATCCTGAATTATTGATGTCGTTAAATTAGAAGGTAAACCATTTTCATATCTTAAACTTGAAAAATATTTGTTTGTTGTTTGTGTAAAAGAGGAAGTCGAAAACAATAGGACAATTAATAATGTCACATTTGTTAGATGGCTATATGTATAGATTGATTTCATTTTATCTTTTTAGCTCACCATTTAAAATTAACAAATATTCATTATTTAGAGAAGGATGGTAAGAAAATAACAAATCTTTGTCAAATAATGACAAATGACCAAATGCTCTTTATAGGGGATTATTTTGCAAATATATGCTCACAATGAGTACCAGCTTTGTCAGAGTACAAAGAAATATGAAGGCATGTAGGAATGGTATTAAGGTAGTTAGGAGTTTGAGCTACATGTAAAAGCTGTTTATAGTGTTTAATCAAACAGGTAGCAAAGGTTGCTCATAAGAATTTTGCCATTATTTGTAAGCTGAGATTCTCATATGTTAAAAAATGAGGTGGAGGATAAAATGAGTTGCCTATATAGCAAATTAGGGTTCAGTATTTTGCTGAACCCTAATGTGTTGAACAATCACATTGTATTCCGAAGTGTCAATATTATTGTGTAATTTATTCGTAAATATTAACCGTTTATCTACACTGTTCTAATCTATAACTACTGTTTCTGTAATATTTATATTAGAAGATATTATTTGAATCAAATAGAGCCCTTTTTGTAAGTCCGAACAATCAATACTCACAAAATCTTGGTTGTTAATCTCTTTATGAATTAACATAAGGCCAGCGCTATTTGAAATTCTTACACTACCAACAATTTCACTTTCAAACTGAACCTTACAAATTCCATCTTTTATAGGATTAGGATAAATATTACAGATAGGTTCTTCTATTTCAACTAATTCCAATTGACCGCTTTTTAGTCTTTTTCTAGTTGTAAAAGATAAGATATCACTTTCTGTATCACCTAAAGAATTTGAAGCGATAACTTTCCAGTAATACGTGGTGTTTGGAGAAACATTATCAATAGTGTAATTACTTTGAGTTATATTGGATTGATTCACTATTAGACTTGAGAAATTTGGGTCTTCAGCTACAAGTAAAGTGTAATAGTCAGCATTACCTGCATCATTCCAGTCATACGTAATGCTATATGTAGCTACAGAACCTGCTGGAGAAATTAAACTAAAATTATCTGGCCCATCAGTGTTGGTTGGCCCATAATGCAATTGCATAAAGTTAATACCACCTGTTGGTAAAAGGTTATTTTCAAAATCAAACAAAGCCTGATTTTCCCATGTAGATCCTCCTGAAGTTCCGTATGATGGACACCCTTCAATACCTGAAGCAATCCATTCTCCACCCCAATAAATAAGCCCTAAACCTCCACTTTCATATATTGCATTAGCTAAATCAATACACCATTGAGAACAAATCTCAGGAGTTGGTTTTCTTCCCATAGACCGATATCTTTGAGGTACACAGTTTGACACATTGTTTTGGTCATCGTTCCACCCATCTGTCCAGGGTGCAGAAGTTTCCACAACCATTACATCTTTATTATAGTCGCTTTTTATGTTTGTTATTGTATTTTGAAAAGTTTCAATATCATCACCGTGATAACAAGGATAAAACGAAACACCTACAATGTCAAAGTCAATTACATCATACGCAAATAACTCGCTTACCCACCATTCTGTATGTTGAGGATCGGCCTGGTGTAAAATAATTTTAATATCAGGGTCTACATCTCTACAGGCCGAAATTCCTGCATTATATAATAAAGTTTGTTTTTCCCATGTATTTGGCCATTCAACAGTGCAATTGTTGTAACACATACCCCCATTGGTTTCATTACCAACTTGAACGAATTCAGGAGACAACCCGGATTGTTTAAGGTCACTTAAAACCGAGTGAGTATAGTTGTATAATTCGGTTGCTAATGCAGGATAGTCATTACTTAGGTGAGTCCATGCTGCAGGGGTACATTGATTTTCTGGGTCTGCCCATGTGTCGGAATAATGGAAATCCAAAAGAACTGATAAACCCTTTGCTTTTGCCCTGGATATTGCATTCTTGACATCTAAATACCCACTCCATTCATTTTCCGGGGTATGCCATAGTCGAAACCTTACAATATTTGCATTATTATCAGCTAAAATACTATAAAAGTCCTTTAGCTGTCCATTTTCTTTATATACCTGACCTGCACAAGATTCAATTTCATTTACATAAGATGCATCAGCTCCTTTATAAAAGGTTTGTGAATGCATTACAATTAATCCTATAAAAAAAAGAAGAATTGTTAAATAAGTAGATTTACTTTTCATGATTAAATAAGTTTAGATTAATATTAAATTGAGTCATAAAACTGATGTAGATAAAGGATAATATTTACGAATTTGATCTTTAACGATAATCTGTATTTTGGCTTATGTTTCCGATAAATATAAAGGGCTAATATCAAGCGATGTAACATTTGTGCCGTAACGTAGTCTCTAAAGATTAATAGAATCAAAGGACAAATTTATGTCGAATGAAATATAGAGACTTCATCACACCTTACAGAAATTGGTCCTAATCATACATTTGTCTCATTCTGTACATATTATCATGACTAATGTTTAAGATAATCTAAATCTAACTGTACTATAGTTACTTAATGTAGAGTGAGTATGGGTAGTGATAGCATATTTTTTATCAAATTTAATTATTGATTCGTAGTTGCAGATTCGAAAATACTTGCATTATCAGGTTCTATTGATGTAGTAGGTAATAAGTCATTTAAATATGTTGAGCTGGTAAATTGTTTAAATGGTGCTTGATCAAGAGAGAAAATCCCAAATAACAATGCTACAATTTTATATTTCTACATCTATACGTTGGTTTTATATTTTTTCAGATCAAATTTTAGGTTAACAAAGATCCATTACTAATAGAGGTGGGGTAAGATAATGTCAAAATTTTGTCAAATAATGACAAGAGTATGTAAGGCTTTATTTATAAGGGTTTTGATGTGTTTTTGTGTTTGGTTTGTCAGTATGTATGATTTTGACAAATTCCTGTAAGATACAATAATGTCCCGGAGGTAAACTCTATATACCTTTGATATAGTTCATTCAGGATAGTTTCAGAAACTAAAAATAAAATAAACAAATGAAAAATAAACAAATGAAGAAAGGAATATTGTTTATAGGTGTTGTTTTTACAGGATTAACAAGTATTGCTAGTTCATGCACAAAAAATAGTGATATAAGTAGTGCTGAACAAGAAAATAATCCAAGTGAAAGCATTGACTTTATACATGGTGTTGATCTAAGTTATGTGAATCAAGTACAAGATCATGGAGGGGTTTATAAAGTGTTAGGGGAAGAAGCCGATCCATACGCAGCCTTAAAAAGTAAAGGAGTGAATATGGTCCGCTTAAGGTTGTGGCATAATCCGGAATGGGTGCGGGATGTTTATGGAGAAGGAACAACTATTTATAGTGGATTTGAAGATGTTGCCACAAGTATTCAGAGAGCAAAGAATAATAATCTGGCTGTTAATTTAGATTTTCATTATTCCGATATATGGGCCGACCCACAGCATCAGGAGCCTCCTAGTGCCTGGGAAAATATTACGGATATTGATGTTTTATGTGATTCGGTATATAATTATACTTATCATGTTCTTTCAACTCTTTATACCAGAAATCTATTGCCGGAAATGGTTCAGATTGGCAATGAGACCAATTGTGGAATGATGCATACCAAAACAAAACCAGGTTTTCCAAACCTTTTGGTTTGCGATGGGAATTGGCAGAATATGGGTAAGGTACTTAATGCAGGTATTAGAGCAGTTAGAGAGGTTGATAAAATTAGCGGTAAGAAAACAATAGTGGCATTACATATAGCTGATCCAAAGAATTTAGATTGGTGGTTTACAAATGTGATAAATCAAGGAGGAGTTACTGATTTTGATGTGGCTGGTTTTTCTTACTATCATATTTGGCATACCACAGTAGGTTTTGATCAACTATCTACGGTTGTTTCAAATTTGAAAAGTAAAATCAACAAGGATGTAGTCATCTTGGAAACTGCCTATCCATTTACCACTTTAAATAACGACAGCTATAATAATATCTATGGAACACAAGATCCTGTCCCGGGGTATCCCTATACTGTTGAAGGGCAAAGAGAATTTATGATTGATCTAACCCAAAATATGATAAACGCCGGAGCGATAGGAGTAATGTATTGGGAGCCTGCATGGATTTCATCTCAAATGAAAGACTTGTGGGGTTTAGGGTCTGCCTGGGAAAACTGTTCATTTTTTGATTTTTTGGGGAATTTAACGGATGCGGCAGATTACCTGAATTATCCATATGAGAATATTAAATAAGTAAATAAATAATAGCATGAAACGATCATTAACTTTATTAATCATAGAGTACCCACAGGAAGATGATTTAAAAAAGTTAATGCGAGTTCCTGAATGTGCAGAAATTTTTGGCACATTTTCTAAAGACAAAAATTTTAAACAGATGAAAAAAACACTATACATTCTTCTAATCTCAATACTGGTTTCAGCTTGTCAGAGTAGACAGTTTGATGATGAGGGCCAAGTGAGTAATTTTAATGGAGATTGGGAGTTTGTGAAAGATACAGGAGCCGTTGTAAAATCATCTTTCTTTGATAAACAGTCGGGCATTAATTGGGAAAAAGTATCGTTGCCTCATTCAGCAAATATTGAACCCTTTGTTATTACAGGTAAGCAATGGCAAGGCGATTGTGTATACCGAAAGTTTTTTGATGTATCAAATAAGCTTAAAGGAAAACATGTGGCCCTATATTTTGAAGGAGCTATGCAAGTGGCCGAAGTATACCTTAATGGTGAATTGGTTCAAATTCATGAAGGTGGTTATCTCCCTTTTTATGTGGATATAACAGAATATATTAACTATGGTACAGAGAATTGTATCGTGGTTAAATTAAACAATGAGGATAATACTAATGTTCCACCAGGTAAACCATTGGATGATCTCGATTTTAATTATTTCAGCGGGATTTATAGAAATGTACATTTACTTGTAAAAAATAAGGTACACATAAGCAACGAAATAGATGCTGATATAGTAGCAGGAGGTGGTGTTTTTGTTTCGTATTCAGAAGTCACAAAGGCATTGGCTAAAGTAAATGTGTTGGTTGAAATTTTAAATGAAACAAAGCTTAGCCAGGATATTGAATTGGAAGTTATGCTTAGTCAGGAAGGAACAGTTGTATCAAATGCAAATATTTCTTTAGTGACTGTTCTGGCTAATAATAGTAAATCTTCAAATGTTTCTTTGGAAATTAATCAACCTAAATTATGGTCGCCTGATTCACCTCATTTATACACTTTGAAGGTCAATGTTAAGTCTGGCAATCAATTAATTGATTCCAGATCTGAAGAGATAGGTATTAGAACATTTTCTTTTTCAGATAAAGAAGGATTTACTATAAATGGTGAAAAACTTAAACTAAGAGGAACGAATCGTCATCAGGAATATCCTTACATAGGCTATGCGTTATCTGACAATGCCAATTACCGCGATGCTTATAAAATTAAAAAGGCCGGGTTTAATTTCGTTCGCCTGTCACATTATCCACAAAGTAAATCTTTTTTAAAGGCATGCGATCAATTAGGGATTTTAGTAATGGATGCAATTCCGGGGTGGCAATTTTTTGGAGATTCTGTTTTTCAGGATAATGCCATTAAGGATGTTAGACAAATGGTTCGTAGAAGTCGTAATCACCCATGTGTAATTCTTTGGGAGGCATCTCTTAATGAATCCGCTATGACTAAAGAGTTTATGATTCGTGCTCACAATGCAGTGCACCAGGAGTATCCGGGAAAAGATACTTATACATGTGGGTGGTTAGATGATGTCTATGATGTATTTATTCCAGCTCGTCAACATGCTAAGGCTCCTGATTATTGGAATAATTATTCAAATGATAAACCAATATTCATAGCCGAATATGGTGATTGGGAGTATTATGCGCAGAATGCCGGCTTCAACCAAAAGGCCTTTTCTGATTTATCAGAAGAAGAGCGTACATCACGTCAACTTAGGGGGTACGGGCAAAAGCGATTAACTCAGCAGGCACTTAATTATCAGGAAGCGCACAATAGTAATTTGCAAGGGTCGGCCACCGGTGATGCCAATTGGCTGATGTTTGATTACAATCGTGGATATGCACCAGATATTGAAGCATCTGGCATCATGGATATCTTTCGTTTACCCAAGTTTGCGTATTACTTTTATCAAAGCCAGCAAGAGATTGGAGAGAGTAATGTTGAAGGCGTAAGTGAGCCTATGGTGTTTATTGCCAATTATTATAACGATCCATCTTTTTTAGATATAAAGATTTATAGTAATTGCGATGAGGTTGAACTATTTGTAAATGGTATAAGTAAGGGAAAAAGAAAAGCTGACAAGGATGTAAATTCCACTCACCTGAATCATCCTCCTTTTACTTTTGAGCTTGATACATATAGTCCTGGAGAGTTGGAGGCTATAGGATATGTGAATAATAAAAAAGTAGTTTCCTATGTGCAGCGCACACCATCAGAGGCTTATGGTCTTATGCTGAGAATGGATGAAAGCAACAAAGTTCTTGAGCATGGCTGTAATGATGTTGTATTTCTTTATGCTGAAGTTATTGATGAAAAAGGTACTGTCGTCCCTGATGCTGCACCACTAATTCGATTTAATGTGGAAGGAAATGCATCATTAATAGGTAATCCCATTCATGCAGAAGCTGGAATTGCAACAGTACTCTTAAAAGCAGGTTCTGTTCCAGGTACAATAAAAATAATTGCTGAAGCTGATGGTCTGAAAAAAGCAGAGTTAACCATTCAAGTACATTGATTCCGGGAGGGATAGTGTTTTGAATGCCTAAGGAAAAAAAATAAATATCTAAATTCTAAGTTTTATGAAACAATTCGTGAAAATTAAATTCATTTTAACGCTTGTTTCAATGCTATTTATCCATTCTGTCTTCGGACAAGAGGTTAGCATTGAAGGCGTTATTACCGACTCGGAAACAAACGAACCGATTCCAGGGGTTACTGTGGCCCTGAAAAATACTCAAATAGGTACGATTAGTTCTATAGATGGTGAGTATGTAATCAAAGCCAATAGGGGTGATGTACTTGTGTTTTCATTTATAGGTTATCAAACACAAGAATTAGTGGTGAGCCCTGGTACTAATTATCATATTGCACTCAATTCAGATATGGTTGATGTTGGAGAAGTAATGGTAATAGGATATGGACAATTAAAAAAGGATGACGCAACTGGATCCGTATCTTCTGTTACTACAAAAGACTTTAATAAAGGAGCCATTACCTCTCCGCAGGATTTACTTGTTGGTAAAACTTCAGGTGTTCAGATTACTACAGCGGGTGGTGAACCAGGTAGTGCAGCAACTATACGAATTAGAGGAGGTTCTTCTCTTTCGGCAAGTAATGATCCCTTATTTATTATTGATGGTGTACCGATTGATAATGATGGTGTGTCAGGTATGCGCAACCCTCTAAATACGATTAATCCTAATGATATAGAATCATTTTCTGTACTTAAGGATGCCTCAGCAACTGCAATCTATGGTTCCAGAGCATCCAATGGAGTTATTATCATTACAACAAAAAAAGGTTCTAAAGGAGGACTTAAGTTTAATTATAATGGAAACACTTCTGTTGGTTTAAGAACAAAGGAAATAGAAACATTTTCAGCCAATGATTACCGTGAATTAATCACCAATCGTTATGGATCGGGTTCTAATGCAGAGAACTTATTAGGGGATGCTAATACAAATTGGCAGGATAAAATATTTCAAACAGCAGTAGGGCATGACCATAATTTTAGTATGTCAGGTTCTGCAATGGATACACCATTTCGTTTATCGCTGGGATATTCAAATCAAAAAGGATTACTTAAAACATCTGGATTAGATCGTTTCACAGGGAATTTAAATTTAAATCCTTCTTTCTTCGATGAGCATCTTAAGGTGGATTTAAATATTAAAGGAATGTTTATTAAAAACCGTTTTGCTGATAATGGATCAATTAACAGTGCCATGTTGTTTGATCCTACGAAAAATGTTTATGATGAATCAAGCCCTTATGGAGGTTATTTTACATGGATGGATGGGGATAAACCAAATTCATTAGCAACGTCCAACCCTTTAGCTCTTTTAGAACAAAAAGAAGATCGATCAGAAGTATACCGAAGTATAGGAAATGCTAAGTTTGATTATAAGTTACACTTTTTACCCCAATTAACAGCAACATTAAATTTGGGTTACGATTATTCCTTTAGTGAAGGAACAGTTAAGATACCTGAGGAAGCAGCTTTTGCTTATCGAAAAGCTTCTGATGGTACGGATATAAGTGGTGAAGATCGCAAATATTCGCAGGATAAGCGTAACGAATTATTGGATTTTTATTTAAAGTATGATAAAAAGTTACCGTCTCTTAATAGTAAGTTTGATATAATGGGAGGTTATTCATGGCAACATTTTTGGCGTGAAAATTATGTGAAAGCAACCAGCGTAAATGGTGATTATTTAATAGAGCCCGAGCAAACTACTCCAACAGAGAACTATCTGGTATCTTTCTTTGGAAGAATGAATTACTCTTTCAAAGATCGTTATTTGTTAACAGTAACAGTTCGTCATGACGGAACTTCTCGTTTTGCGGAAGATAACCGTTGGGGAACATTCCCATCAGTTGCACTGGCTTGGCGATTAAAAGAAGAATCGTTCCTGCAAAATGTAGAGGCATTATCTAACCTTAAGCTAAGATTAGGTTATGGTATTACAGGTCAGCAGTATATTACATCCGATAATTATCCATATTTGGCTAAGTATACTATTAGTAGACAAACAGCACGTTACTTAATGGGAGATGAATGGGTGACCATGGCACGACCAGATGGATATGACGCTGATCTTAAATGGGAAGAAACAACAACTTATAACCTGGGTATTGATTATGGTTTCTTAAATGAGCGTATCAACGGATCGATAGAATTATATCAAAGAGAAACAAAAGATCTGATTAATGAAATACCTGTAGCTGCCGGAACCAATTTTACAAATGTATTGCTTACAAACGTAGGAACACTTGAAAATAAAGGCGTAGAGTTTAACTTAAATGTTCGCCCTGTTGTTACAACTGACTTATTTTGGGAAATAGGGTTTAATATGTCGCGTAATGTGAACAAGATTACCAAATTAACCAATGTTGATAATCCGGATTATAATGGTGTTCAAACAGGAGGGATCTCAACAGGTATTGGAGGTTATGCAAAAATTAATTCAGTAGGAAAACCTGCTAATTCATTTTATATGTTCCAGCAGGTTTATGATCATCAAGGGATGCCTATTGAAGGCTTATATGCAGATAGAAATGATGATGGAGTTGTTAATGAAAAAGATATGTATCACTATAAGTCATCGGCACCTGATTTTCTTTTTGGCTTATCATCACGTTTGGAATATAAGAACTGGGATTTTTCTTTTGCAGCGCGTGCAAGTTTAGGCAACTATATGTATAACGACTTAGCTGCTGGAAATGCCACTTATCAATATGTGTACAATTCTAATTATCTGCAAAATGTACCACGTTCAGTGTTGAATTCCAATTTTGAGAGTCAGCAGACATATTCGGACTATTATGTACAAGATGCTTCATTTATAAAGTTAGATAATGTTTCTGCAGGCTATCGTTTTGATAAGGTGATGAAAGGTTTGTTGGATATAAGACTATCACTGACAGTGCAAAATGCCCTTGTTATTACTAATTATGATGGGGTAGACCCGGAAGTATTTGAAGGAATAGACAATGCTGTTTATCCTCGTCCCAGAACTTTTGTTCTTGGAGCCAATATTTCATTCTAATCAATAATTACTTTAATAGATTAAAGATCATTTAAAATTTATACAAATGAAACGAGATATAAAAAAATGGATATTGGGTCTTGCAGTGATTGTCATAGGATTGTCCTCTTGTGTCAATGATTTGGATACCATCCCATTAGATAAAAATACAATTACATCAGCTACTTTTTATGATAATCCGGAATCATATCGTCAGGTACTGGCAAAAATATATGGAGGCCTCTCATTAACAGGTCAAATTGGACCTGATGGAGATCAGGATGTTTTAGGAATTGATGAAGGTGCATCCAATTATATTCGCGCCTATTGGTATATGCAGGATATGACAACTGAAATGGCACTCTGGATTTGGAGTGATGCAGGTATTCCAGAATTACAAACCAATGTATGGACCTCAGCCAATGAAATTAGTTTAGGAATGTATTACCGCATATTCTATCAAATAACTTTGGCAAATGAGTTAATACGTGAAGCAAGCGAAGATAATTTAAATAATCGGGGAGTGTCAGATATAGAAAAGGAGAAAATTAGTGGATATCGCGCTGAAGCACGCTTCTTAAGAGCTTTAAGTTATTATCATGCCCTTGAATTATACGGAAGTGTTCCTTTTGTTACCGAGAAAGATAATGTAGGAGCGTTCTTACCAGAGCAGATTTCAAAGGAAGACCTGTTTTCGTATATAGAAATAGAGTTGACAGAATTGGAATCCTTACTTCCAGCGGCAGGGGCAAATGAATTTGGACGTGTAGATGTAACTGCAGCCTGGATGATTTTAGCCAAGTTATATTTGAATGCTGAAGTATATATTTCAACTCCAAAATATACCGAGGCTGTTACTTATTCAAAGAAAGTAATTAACTCATCATATAAACTGGATGCAAATTATCAAAACCTATTTTTAGCAGATAATCATACAGCAGATGGTATAATTTTACCTGTTGTTAATGATGGTATTAATGCACAATCATGGGGAGGAACAACTATGATTGCTTGTTCTTCATGGGCCTCAGATATGGATCCGGCCAGTAACGGAATTAATGCCTGGGGTGGCAATCGTGCCCGCAAACAATTAGTAGATAAGTTTGACGACTATACAGGAGCTACAGATAAACGAGCTATGTTTTATACTAACGATAGGACAGTTACCACAGATGAAATTACCGAATTTAAAAACGGATTCTCCGTCATGAAATACAAGAATATTACATCAAATGGTACATTAGGTTCTAACATTGAACATATGGATATTGATTTCCCATTACTTCGTGTTGCTGATGCTTATTTGATGTGTGCTGAGGCTGTTCTTAGAGGAGGAAATGGTGGAACTATAAGTGAAGCCCTAGGTTTTGTGAACGCTGTGCGAGAGAGAGCATTTGGTAATGCCAGCGGTAATATACTATTGGCTGATTTAACACTGGATTTTATATTAGATGAGCGTGCGCGTGAATTTTATTGGGAGGGCTATCGACGCACCGATTTAGTTCGCTATAATAAATTCACCAGTGGTGACTACTTATGGGAATGGAAAGGTGGTGTTTATGAAGGAAAAGCATTACCAGATCACTTTAATCATTTCCCTATTCCTGCTTCGGATATTAATGCCAATCCTAATTTAAAGCAAGATGGTTACTAAAATATAGTCTTAATGTATTTGATTAAATTTATAGATATGCATAAAATAATAATATATGGTTTCTTGATGCTTATTGCATTAAGTGCCTGTGATGATGTAAATAAGTTACAATTAGGAGAGATTACAAATCCGGTTTTATCCTCTGAGGTAGCTAATAAAACCATTGTATTAACTGATGAAACGTCAGATGAGGCTTTTGATTCATTTGAATGGACAATTGCTGACTTTGGTTTCCCTTCTGCTGATCCTGAATATACTTTACAAATGGATTTTGAAGGTAATGATTTTCAATCTGCCATTGCTCTGGTAACTACCTTTGATCTAAAGTTGGATACTATCAATGCTTTAATCAATCAAAAGTTGATTACTCTTGGGGCAGAGCCTGGAGTGGCTACCAAACTAGAATTTAAAGTAACAGGTAGTGTGCATAATGATGTTATAGCAGAAAGTAATGTGTTATCTGCTACAATAACACCTTATGAAATCATTTTAGTGTATCCTAAAATTTATGTCACAGGAGATCAGAATGGTTGGAGTTTTATTGAAGATGATTTGCTTTATTCTGTTTCAGATAATGAAATTTTTGAGGGTTACATTTACATGGGTGCTGACAATTATTTTAAAATGTCTTATCAGCCCAATTGGGATAGTGCAGATGCTATTATAGGCGATCCCGATGCAAGTGGTACTACAGGGAACTTACAAGTAGGTAATTGGGGTGGTAATAATATTTTTGCACCTGATGGTGCAGGTGTATATTTTATTAAAGCAAATATTCCAAACTTTACCTATTCTATTTACAAAACAGAATGGGCAATTACCGGGGATTTCACTAGCTGGGGATTTGCACCTATGACTTATGATGAAGCTTCGGATACATGGTCGTTAACAGCCGATGTGACGGCAGGCGGATTTAAGTTTATCGCAAATGAAGATTGGAGTAAAGTAAAAGGAGACAATGAAATGGATGGCATCCTTGATAAAGGTACGGATGAAAATAATATTGTTATTGCCGAAGATGGTAACTATACTATTACTATGGATTTAAGCCAGGCCCTTTACACTTATTCAGTTGTAAAGAATAATTAATCAATAAAATTTTAATACGCATATACCTAATCATAGTTTAGGGTATGCGTATTTTTTTATACATATTTTATGAAAATAGCTCAAGTCATATTAATCTATATAGCAATTGTGTTATTCTGTCCCTATGCATACTCGCAAGTGCCTTCTACAGTAAATCGCTCTTTTGTTGATGAGGATGGAATATTAAGATGGAGTAAAAATAATCAGGAGATTCATGGTTTTGGGGTCAATTATACCGTACCCTTTGCGCATGCTTATCGCATGGCTGAACGAATGGGATTAAATCCTAAAGAAGTAATAAAGCAAGATATTTACCATTTTGCTCGTCTCGATCTGGACTTGTATAGAGTTCATGTTTGGGATACGGAGATTTCAGATTCTATAGGAAATTTGATAGAGAACGATCATCTTGATGTGTTTGATTTTATGATCTCTGAGATGAAGCAACGGGGAATGAAATTTGTTATAACACCTATTGCTTTTTGGGGGAATGGATGGCCGGAGCCTGATGAAGAAACGCCCGGGTTTTCAAATAAATATGGGAAAGAAAATTGCCTGACCAACCCTGATGCCATTAAAGCTCAAGCCAATTATCTCAATCAATTACTGAATCATGTAAATCCGTATACAAAAACAGCATACAAAGATGAGGCAGATGTTATTGCTTTTGAAATTTCAAATGAGCCACACCATAATGGTTCTGTAAAGGAAGTAACTCAATACATTAATAAGTTGGTGAAATCGATGCGTAAAACAGGTACCCAAGCACCTGTCTTTTACAACATGAGTCATAGTATTCATTTAGTAGATGCATATCTTAATGCTAATGTACAGGGAGGAACCTTCCAGTGGTATCCGAGTGGTTTAGTAGCAAAGCATGCCCTTAAAGGGAATTTTTTACCTAATGTAGACAATTATGACATTCCTTTTGCTGATCATCCAAAATTCAAGTCAAAGGCAAAAATTGTGTATGAATTTGACCCGGCAGATGTTGCAGGGAATTATATGTATCCGGCTATGGCGAGGAGTTTTCGTAATGCAAATATGCAATTAGCAACTCACTTTGCCTACGATGCCATGTTTTTAGCACCCTACAATACTAACTATGGGACTCACTATATGAACTTGGCGTATGCCCCGCAAAAAGCTATTAGTTTAAAGATAGCCTCTGCTGTTTTTCATGATATTCCAATGGGTAGCGATTTTGGAACCTATCCTCAAAATACAAAATTCGCACATTTTACAATTAATCAAGAGAATGACTTGGTAGAGCTGGTATCAGAAACTCGTTTCTTTTATTCGAATTCAACTAAATCAAGACCTTCAAAGTTAAATGGTCTTCAGGAAATATGTGGTTATAAGAGTTCGCCGCTTGTTAACTATGAAGGTTTAGGGGCTTACTTTTTAGATGAAATAGAGAAAGGCGTGTGGCGTTTAGAAGTAATGCCGGATGCCTATTGGCTGGAAGATCCTTATGAACCCACAAGTCCTAAACGACAGGTGGCAGCAGTAAATCACAGTGAGCACCAAATGAGTATTTATCTTCCTCAATTAGGTTCTGATTTTTATTTAGAAAGCATTGTTGAAGGTAATCAGTATAATAGCCAGGCTGTTGATCATACTTTTAGTATTACCCCCGGAGTGTATATTTTAAAAGAAAAAACAAAAAAGTATCAAGTTAATCCAACCGCTACTTATAAAAATATTAAGCTCAATGAGTTTGTAGCTCCGGAATCAAATTTAGATACCGTGTTGGTTAAAGAGAATGATGTAAAATGCTATTCAGAAAATAAGCCTGTAAGTATTTATTTTGACTTATTAGCTCCCGAAAAACCATCAGGAATTAAGGTGGCTCTAAATGGTGAATTTGGATTTAGACTCCTATCGGCTAAGCAAGTCAGTGCAGGGAGGTATGAATTAGCATTTCCGGTAGAATTAACTCAGGCAGGACGTGTTAATTACTATGTAAACGTGGAACAAAAAAGTGGATGGCGTACATTTCCTTCTGGCCTGCAAGGTTTGTGGTCAGACTGGGATGTTTATGACAAATCATCATACACTATTGATTTTGTAGCAAGTAACACTTCAATAATGTTATGGGATGCTGAGGCAGATTGGAATAAAGGTATGATTCAGTGGAATAAAAATATTCGATTAAAACCGCAGCCTAAATCCGGAAAAATTGGAGTGTTTTATGATTTTACATCCGAAAATAAAATAAAAAAAGTATCACGTAACCAGGCTATAAATACTTTTAAGTACTATGTAGGGGATAAATTAAAAGGCCGAATAGATGATCTCTCTACAAAGAACAAGTTGATAGTTGCTGCAAAGTCAATTAACGATGTGCATGCACGTATAGAAATTAGCCTGATTGATAAGGTAGGGAAAGTTTATTCCGGGATGCTTGAACTAAATTCCACAGATGAAGAATATGAAATTAATTTGGATGAATTAACCAATGGTAAATACGCCATCATTCCCAGACCATTTCCCGATTTTCTTCCATTTTATTATGAAGATAATACAGCAGGTATATTTGATTTACAACAAATAGAAAGTATCCAGGTTTCAGTTTATATTGGTGAAAAAAATGTAAATGGTGATGTTTCATTTTATTTATCCAGTATTAGAATGGAGTAGGCGTATGGCAAATTAATTGGGATAGAATAATAAGAAAATACATCAAAAATGTCCTCGCAGCTATGCGAGGACATTTAACCACAAACCAACCAAGTAGGTAACCAATCTACTTGCCTTTCATCAAACCAACCAAATATCTTAGCAGCATCGAAATCAAAAAACTAACCACAGTTCCAATGATGGCATAAATAATAGTTTTAACTATATTTTCCAGAGCCACACTTTTGAATAAGCTCAGAAAGCATCCGCGTAGAAATCCCGC
Source organism: Labilibacter sediminis (assembly GCF_005877885.1). GTDB lineage: Bacteria > Bacteroidota > Bacteroidia > Bacteroidales > Marinilabiliaceae > Saccharicrinis > Saccharicrinis sediminis. The sequence goes on along the minus strand of NZ_VCHY01000024.1, from coordinate 34,479 downwards.
TTTGCCATCTTGCTGTATCTGTTCCATATTTATGCTGATTATACTTTAAATCAATTAAGGGATATTCACCGCCACCATGGCTAGTGATCTACATTCCATGTTATTGATGATATACAACTCCCGATTCACAGTTTGATAATACTCAATACCAAGTACTACAAATACCACTTTTTCTGAATTAGCAGAAATAGTAGCCGTAGTATTAATATCCACTGCATCTTTTGAGGCCAAATCAAAAGCATCAGATTGCACCAGATCCACATCGTATTCTTTTGTCTCAAAGTCAACCGTTCCAATACTAACCGTTAGTCGAACATTGTGTAGCTCCTTCCACTTGCTCAATCTCTTCACTAGGATCTGCAATATTTAATCAAACTACCGCTTCACCAGTGGCCTGTCAAATCCGACAGTATAAGCTGCTTCAATCACCTTATCCAAACTGGTTGATTCATTAAATTCAAATCCCTGCAAAAGCGTAAGGTCACCCCCGGGAACCGTTCTTTCACCCCTGTGATTAGTAGTGTCTGCCTGTACCACTTTAAGTAAAGCAGTAGTTAGTCTGCTGGCTACCTTTTTATCTGCCGATTGAGAAATAGGGGCTTTAAAAACAGCCCTTAAAAGTTTACTGGCTTTTCCGGCTCTGCCAAACTCTGCTCCATTCTCACGAGTACGTGCAAATGCCGGATCTTTTTTAATTCGTTCGGAATCCACACCACCTTTAGTTCGGGCCAGGTAGTCATTTCCACTTTTATAAAAAGAAAGATCTCCAATTCTACCCTCTAACTTAATTACTCCTTTTTGTCTTGCCATAACGCACAATTATTGATTAACAAGGGAAAGTAGAAGCTATCCTGTAAGCTTTCCAAACTAAGGTGTCCTATTTGTCTTCTAGTGTATTTCTTGATATTTAATGACTACATGTTAATTTCAAATTTTAGTATATTACAAGTAGGAATAGAGCATAGATCAAGTAGGCCTTAAGTATAGATAAAGTTTAACGAATATGAAATTAAGTCGTGTTTGCATCTATCCAAAAGATGTACAGTGAATGACCGGTAAAAGTGAAAAATCAGGTCAGCGTTTACTAAAGAAGATTCGGAAGGAGTTAGGAAAAGAAGATCATCAATTCATTACCACTGATGAGTTTACAAATTACTCAGGCATATCAAAAGAGGTAATTGCAGAATATTTGATGGATTAGTTGCTTCAATCTTAATAAGTAATCATCAATTACCTTTTAACCATAGATTTTAGTCCAAATTAGTTTACAAACTCAATGTCATTAATTGAGTAATCCATTCTTAATAATGTTTTAATATATAATACATTTGTTTTGTCTTATAAAATTCAACAAAAAATATAACATTAATCACTCTTTTAAATTCAGGGGGAAATAAATATTCTTCAAACCCATTAAACGCCCCTTATTTGTTCATTTACATAAAAATACACCTATTTAAGCATTGAAAATTCTTAAATATTGTTGTAACTTTTTTAAACTTAATTAGAGAGCAAGTTAATCAATAAATACACATACTTTCTTCTCTTATTTTTGCCTTGTTAAATCTCTGAATTAGTTTAAAAAATGGTGGATGTTGACAAATTAATACTAACAGAAGAGCTAAAGCGTGCCATAAAAATTGCTCAGGCGATAGCCAAAGAGTTTTCGAATAATAAATTCTCATCTGCTCATTTATTAAAAGCAATCTTGCACAAAGACGTCGGATTGATTTCTTTTTTGGAGGTCATAGAAAAAGACAATTATTACATGGAAGAATGGGCGGAAGTTAGAGTTGAAGCTTATCCTAAATCATCAAAAATTCCTGATTATCCCCCAGCAGATGAATCTGCTCAAGCAGTTATTGCAGAAGCTGAAAATATCTCCATAAAGCTTTCTAAAGAAAAAATAGATCCACTTTGCGTATTAATTTCTTTATGCACGCCCGGGGTAGGTTTTACCTACGAACAATTAAAATCTTTTAATGTAACACACCAGGAATTGTTGGATAAAGTTGTAGAGAAAAACGATCTAGAAAACATGATGGAGGTAAGTCCAAGTATTGATCTTAATACAAAGGCCAGAAGTAAACAAAACGCATTACTTAAGTTTTGTACTGATCTTACAAGTCTGGCACAACAAAATAGACTGGATCCTGTAGTTGGCAGAGACAAAGAAACCAGGATGATAGCTGAGATACTTGGTCGTAGATCTAAATCTAACGTATTGATTATTGGCGATCTTGGTGTAGGAAAAACAGCACTTATAAATGGTTTTGTGCAACAAATCATTGACCAAAACATGCCTGAAAGTACAACTGGCACAAAAGTGTTTGAGCTGAATTTTGGATCTTTGATAGCAGGAGCCTCCTACAAAGGTGAAGTGGAAGATCGATTAAAAAGTATTATTCAGGAAATTAAGCAATTTGAAAAAGCTATTCTTTTTATTGATGAAATACATATGATTTTGGATAAGCAAGGTGGGGCTTCAGGAGCTGTTAACTTCTTAAAACCAGAACTCGACAAAGGTTTACTTACTATTATTGGAACTACTTCTATAGATAATTACACCAAATTTATTGAGTCAGATGAAGCATTCAATCAACAATTTGAACTCATTAAACTTGAAGAAACTAATTTAGAATTAAGCACAAGAATACTTAGCTGCATTGTTGGTATTTACGAAAAGCACCACAATATTTCCGTTACTAAAGAAGTACAACACGAAGCAGTAAGATTATCTAAACGTTTTTTAAAAGAAAGAAGCCTCCCTGGCGCTGCCATAGATTTAATGGACAGGGCAATGGCAGCATTACGCCTAACATTAGATACTTCGGGGGAAGAAATAAACAGCTTAAAAGTCAAACTTGAAAAGCTGATTATAAACGAGCAGGAACATACCGAATCGGAACTTTTGGATGAAATGCAATGGCTTCATAGCCAAGCAAAAGACAAAATAGGTTCTGTGTTATTCACCAAGATTGGAGATGATGTTGATATTTCTAATATCCAAACAGTTGCAGAGATGAAACAGTGGCTGAAATCTCAACTGTTAAAATTGGAGGAAATAGTTAACAAGCAAACTAACTGTTTAAGCAATTCTGATTTAGCAGCGGTTGTTTCTTTAAAAACAGGTGTTCCTATGGGAAAAATACAAACACAGGAGCGTGACCGCCTTCTAAATATTGAAAATCACCTGAAAAAACGTGTGGTAGGTCAGGATCATGCTATTGTCAGCATTGCGGAGTCAATACGAGAATCACGGTCGGGCTTAAGCAAGTCAGGACAGCCTATAGGCTCTTTCTTCTTTCTTGGTCCAACCGGAACCGGAAAAACAGAACTGGCCAAAACCTTGGCTGAATTTCTGTTCAACGACGAAACATCCCTGATCCGATTTGATATGTCGGAATTTAAAGAAGAACATTCTGCGGCATTATTATATGGAGCCCCTCCTGGATATGTAGGCTATGAAGAGGGTGGATTATTGGTTAATAAAATAAGGCAAAAACCATATGCCGTAGTGCTTTTTGATGAGATTGAAAAAGCTCATACCTCTGTATTTGATATCTTTCTTCAAATATTGGACGAAGGTAAACTTCATGACCGTTTGGGAAAAGAAGGTGATTTTTCAAATGCCGTAATCCTATTCACTTCAAACATTGGTAGTTCACATATTGTAGATGCTTTTAATAAAGGTGAAATTCCACAATCTAACGAACTGGCAGAAATTATGGAACAGTATTTCCGTCCTGAATTTTTAGGTCGCTTGACCGAAATTGTTCCTTTTGCACCTATTACTGAAACGAACGTAGTTAAAATATTCAATATTCACTTAAAAAGCCTGTATAAATCTCTTGATTTACTTGGTATTCAGCTGTATATTGAAGAGAATGCTAAAATTAATTTGGCAAAATCAGGATTTACGCCTAAATATGGTGCTCGCCCTCTTATAAGCGTAATAAGAAACAAGCTCAGACGACCTCTATCTAAAAAAATCATCTCAAACGAAATAGGTAAAGGATCGATAGTCTCTATTAAAATAGATAAGAATAACAATATACTTTGGGAAATACAATAATTAGTTACCATAAAATAAGAATACTAATCCTTAATACATCAACGTCATGCAAGATTACAGTATTGGTGGTCAAGAAGTAAAAGGTGATGCCAGCGAAGGTATAGGTGAAATTCCTCAAAACCGCACGCTTATGGTTGAAAAACTAACAGCCGACGCTCCCATAAAGCCACAGATTGTTACCAACCTAAAAAACATGGAAGAAATTTTTGAACATTACAAACCTGAAATAGAAGTTGAATTCGAAGACAAAGATGGCGGGGCTAAAACTGAAATGTTACAATTTTTAGGCCTCTCCGATTTTGGTGTGAAAGGTATTACTAAACAAAGTGAGTTTTTGAAAACTTTAGAAGCTCAAAAAGAGCAAAGCTATAAAATTATTAAACAGCTAAAAAGCAACAAACTTCTAAAAAAAGCACTAGAAAATGAGGAGATGAAAGATGCTCTCTTAAATGCCATGTATGCCTTAATTAAAGAGTTAAACGAAGCCAAGTAATGGGTTGTTCATCATGATTAACTCTTTCATTTACAACAATAAAAAACAGAAGTAATGGCAGATCCAAATACCCAAACAAATAGTCTTGAACAATACCACGAAAAAGTATTGTCAGACGTCAGTAAAATTGAAAATCCATCAGATCTCCTTAACCAAAGTTTAGAAAAATTGGCTAAAGTTGGTGGTTTTGATATGATAGAAATGGCTTTCGAAGGGGCACAAAATATGAACCCGGAACGCAAAGCCCGTAAAAAAATCTTTATGACAGATTCCTCTAAAAAAGGGGAACGAAAAAATTTACAAAATACGCTTGAATTGTGGGCTTCGGTACTTAATTCCTCTTCCAGCATTATTGAAATGGTTGAGCAGAGTGAAAAAAATGCATCCGATGCTGAAGCAACTCTTAAGAGAAATCTAAAAAAAGCAATTGAAGAATCACTAGAACTGGAAAAATCTTATCGTTCAGTTGCCCTCTTTTTTAAAAATGCAGAAAATGACAAGATTAAGAACATTTCGTTTATGAATGCTGAACCGGATCAACTTAAAGATTTAGATGATACTCGATTTATTGATGCTATTAAGGATGAATTAGTCGCCAAATACGATAGGTTGGATTTAAGAGAAAATTACAGTCTTTTAGTGGTTCCAGGATACCTTGGCTCAAATAAAGTTGTAGAAAAATGGGCTAAAATAGCACATGAAAACAAAGCGATGTTGATAACTGACTTTGAACATCTAGATAATCCCGATGATGTGATGGAAATGTTTGAGGAGGCCAATCTTACAGGAGGTGATATGTTCCGTTCAAACATTATGATGGCATGTAATTGGCTTGTAGGTCGCGAAAGCTACAAAGAGGTTGACGAGGATGAAGAACTCTATGTGCCTCCATCAGGAGCTTTGGCTGGCTCAATTTACAACACTCTTATGTCACAAGTGGCAGCGGGAAAAAAGCATGGCTGCATTAACGAAGTGGATGGTGTTAAATTTGAATTGAAGAAAAGTGAAATTGCAGGTCTCGAAAAATTGGGTTTAGTTCCTTTAGTGAATGAATATGGCAAAGTAATGGCCTTCTCGGCAAAGACTCTTTTTAATGGAGATAATCTAGGCTTACAAACCTATTCTGTGGTAAGGGTTTTTGATTATGTAACCAAGGTGATGATGGACTTTCTAAATAGAAGAGCCTTTGAAAATTTTGACTTTGTAACACAAAAGGAACTTAAAGGTCAAATCGGTAAATTCTTGAACAGTATTGCTGGTCCTGGTAAATTAATTGAAGATTTTACAATCACAAAATTTGAGCAAGATCCTAATCAAAAAGACCGTATATATCTGGATATTAACATGAAGCCATATTTTCCTGCTAAAAACTTTTTGATCAAAATGGATGGACAAAAAGGAGATGACGGTACAGATTGGAGTGCTGAATATAACCAAAGTTAATTACATTAGAAAGTATATAAATCCCTAATTTTTTAATTATGTCAACAGTAATAAAATGTAAAGTAGACGGTATTACAGACCCTTTGGAATTACAAGGTGGTTTAAGTTTTGGCTATGATTCTAGTGCAAATGTTTCAAATCCAACAAAAAAAATATCTTTTGGACCGGTAAACGTTTCCCCTTTTTCTTTTACCATTGTTGAGCCTACATCAGATTCCATGAAAGCCCTTATTACATGGTTGGTTAACCACGAAATAAAAGAAAAGGTAGTTTTTGAGATTAAGGATCAAGAACTGGAAGCCAAATCCAGAGATATAACCCTTGAAAAAGTTTGTCTGGAATCTTATAACGAATCTATTTCTGAATATGGATACCAAATATCATTATCAGTTATTGGACAAAAAGTAACAGTAGATGCTGTGCCTGTTGATCAAACAGAACAAAGGTAATATTCAAATATATGAGCTGCATCATATGTATTTTGCAGAACTCAATTTTACCTTAAAATAAGGCTTTTATTTATAGACTTGTAATACAGCTTCATTTTCAACAGCAATTATTGAATAATGGTTTTAACAGCACGACTACATATCGAAGGGCATAAAACAGAGGATGATGGAATACCTTTGATTACCTGCGATTTTGAATTCATTCAGGATATCGATCATCGAGGTTTACCCAAATCACAAGTAAAAGGAGGTGTTATACGGATGTGTTTTAACAGCATTGATGATGAGGAAATTATGTGGTGGATGATGTCACCTCATGCCGACAAAAATGGTAAAATCATATTTGCCGGTGGCGATGACGAGAAAGTTTTTAAAACCTTGGAGTTTATTGATGCCAGATGTGTATATTATCGGGAATCATTTACACGCGATCTTGAAATGAATGAAGAAATAACTATCTCGGCCCGAGAATTAATCTTGTCTGGAGCTACACATACAAACAGATGGAGCAAGTACGATGAAAATGTATAAACTGTATTATGCATTTGCTTTTTAATTAAACAATCATAATTTAAAATTATGGCACTTACGTCATCGGTACGTATAGAAATCGACAATCAGGAGATTAATGACTTTCTTGATTTTTCTATTGATCAGGAGATGAATGAGATCCAAAGCTGTTGGGTCAGATGTAGAATGGATACTTTTGAAGAAGATGATGATTTTGTAATGAATAAATCCAAAAAACTTATTGGTTCCACCATCATCATTACAGCCGAAGCATTAAATCCCGAAGGGAAGAATTTTTATGAATTGTTTTACAAAGGAATAATACAATCCATCCGTGCCGTAAAAACCGATATAGCTAATGAAGATCTGATAATTATTACAGGTTTTAGTCCTGATGCTCTTTTAATGGATCACCCTGGTTGTCGTACCTTCGAGGAAAAAAGTTTAAGGCAAATTGTAGATGATATATTACAACCTTATCCCAGAGATATACTAAAAACCAACATTAATCCTGTGTACAAAGAAGTGATTCCGTACTGTGTTCAGTACAAGGAAAACACTTTGGCATTCCTTCATCGGTTGGCCAAACGCTATGGAGAATGGATGTATTACAATGGCAAGGAGCTGATTTTTGGACAGGCCAATGGTAAAACCGAAGAATTAATACTTGGTAAAGATTTGGATACTTTTGATTATTCAATAAACCTGAAAGCTCCAGGTGTAAAATATGTTTCGTACGATTATATGAGTGCAAAAAGTATTGAAACAAAAACAGAAAAAACAAGTGGCAAGAATCAACAAAACGAACCCGGTAAATATACATTTGATCAATCAGAAAAACACTTTAGTTACCAAACAATTTTTGACTATCAGCACCTCAATGTAAATGCAAACAATTATACCAAAGCTCAAAAAGACACCATCGAACTCTCTGCTTCGGCTAGAGCCCTTGACATGTCAGCAATTAGTGGAAACAGCGAAAATATGAACCTGACTCCGGGGAGTAAAATTAGCATTACCGCATTAAAAACTGAGAGCAATGGAGATGTAAGCTACGGTGATTACATCATTACTTCTGTACAACACAAATGTGACAACTTGCTTAATTACAAAAATAAATTTATAGCCATCCCCGCAGAAGCTAAGATTCCTCCATATACCAATCCCAATTCGTATCCTGTTTGCGAAACACAAAGCGCAGTAGTTAAAGATAACCGTGACCCTGAGAAACTAGGAAGAATACAGGTGCAGTTTTTCTGGCAGGGAAATGGAAACGCAACTCCCTGGATAAGATTAGTAACCCCGTATTCAGGAGCGGAGAGAGGCTTCTATTTTATTCCTGAAATAGACGATGAAGTTTTAATTGGTTTTGAAGGCGGAGATGCTGAACGTCCTTATGTAATTGGCAGTTTATATCACGGAAAGAACAAACCTGCAAGTCAGTTCCCGGATCAAAACAATTCATTTAAAGGAATCGTTACGCAAAGCAATTTGAAAATTGAATTTGATGACGATAAAAAATCTACTACTATTGAAACTCCGAGTGGTAATAAAATTGTTTTAAACGATGATGCTAAGTCAATTTTATTACATGATGAGAATAATAATAAAGTGGAACTTAGCTCTAATGGCATTACCTTAAACAGTGGAAAAGATATAAAAATATCTTCTCAGGCAAATGTTAGCATTGAAGGCACTGGTGGTGTTACAATAAAATCGTCTGGCACCTCTGAACTTAAAGGCACTAACGTGAATTTAAACGCAGATGCCAGCCTGACTGCCAAAGGCAACGCCACAGCCGAATTGTCTGCTTCAGGGCAAACAACCGTTAAAGGAGCAATGGTGATGATTAACTAATTTTAAATATTAATCCTATGGGACAACCAGCAGCAAGATTAACAGACATGCATACATGCCCGATGCAAACACCAGCGTTTCCATCGCCTATACCGCATGTGGGAGGTCCTATCATTGGTCCAGGTGCACCAACTGTTCTTATAGCAAGCATGCCCGCAGCTGTGATGGGCGATAGTTGTACTTGCGTTGGACCTCCTGACACCATTGCTAAAGGCTCTGCTACGGTATTGATTGGCGGTAAACCAGCTGCCAGAATGGGAGACACCACCGCTCATGGCGGAAGTATAGTTCTAGGATGCCCTACTGTTATGATTGGGGGGTAAGAATAAATTAAAATAACCAACAACCATTAGTGGATAACAAAAACAATAAACTCTATCATACACATTGGTCAGCATATGGTCAGATAGTGAGAACATGATATCTTAGTTGTAAACATGACTTAGAGTTTCAATCTTGGATTTCCCTGCCGTGCATTGCGGTACCACTTTGAGAGCGTAAGTTCATCCATATATGGCTTAGGCATTGCGCTGAATTGACTCATCAATTGTTTATCAGCCTTTGCCATTGTATTAAACACCCCCTGATCCGAAGACTCAAACTCCCAGTAGCCTGCAGGAACTTCACTCTGTAGGAAATACACCAGAATCCGCCGGTTATTTTCATTTTGCTCATACTTTCGGAGTATTTCTTTAATGGCATGGGACCCTACACTTGATGATTTCATTTTTGGAATAAGGCTAGTGTAGTTGCCTATTGTATAGTCAATTAGTCCCCAGAGCGAAAGCGGTAGTGCTACCTCAATCAAGGAATGGTGACCTGCGGCTGCAATCGTGGCAAATGGAAGCATATAAAAGATCGGATCCATATAACCGTTTAGCCAACTACCAAAATATTTCAAAAAGAAAAGAGTATCTGTTGTTGTTCCTGAGATTGTAGCACCAACCCTTAGACCAAAAGCAACTTCGATCCTATAGCAAATATCACGTTCCTGTGGTGACCATACTTTCATGCCTCCCCCAATTTGGGACATCTCTGATATAGCCCGGATTTCGAGATTTCGAAAACGAACCTCGCGACTACTCTGCTGAATTGCACCAAATTTTTTAATCTTGGCCTGCATCTCTCCGGATATATCGCCTAGCTTGTGCGAAGTCCCAAGGCGTACACGATTACCCGGAAACGCTGGTCCTTTTCCAGACATTGGCATGTGGTCATTGACCGATTTCTTCTTATCCCAGAATTTATCATAGTGTCTTTGGAACATCTCCTTTTCCAAGTTTAAATTTGGGCTCTCCTCAGCAATTTCTCCAAAAACCCGAATCCAATCACCACAGTATTCTGCTTTCACGTTACCCCTATAGGCAGCCTCTTCCAACTTGTCTATATGTTTGTAATGGGAGATTACACCTATCCAGCCATTCTTTTTCCAGACTTTCTCGAAACCTGGCAAATTAGGTGCTACAATTGTACTCATCCACACCATATTGTTTAACTCACGTTTTAGCTCTCCTTTGTCGAAACGATTTCTTATATCTACCGCAAGGTCGAACTCGTTCTGTTTCTTCATGCGGATTACTTCTTTAACCTTTTGTCCATCGAAAACTTTTTTCATTTTTAAAGATGTAAAAGACTGATTTATTATTCTCTATTAATCATTCACAAACTATCCTCACTCTCCGGTATAACAATCTTTTGCCCAACCACAATTAAATCGGGATTATCTATTTTATTGAGATTAACCAGTTTTTCAAGAGAAACGCCATATTGCTTGGCGATAAGGGATAAGGACTCACCACTTTTTACGATATGAATGATTTGCTTGGGGGATTCTGTTTCAACTGAGCCGACTGAATCCTTTTGCTCGTCTTCATCTGTAGTTTCACTTGTGTATTTTGATGAATATGCAGTTTGTGTTTCTTTTTGGGTAGCGCATCCCACAATAGCTATAATCCCGATAAAAACCAAAATAGCCAGTCTCATAGTTTCAACTATTAAATTGCATTAAGATTATTATTCTAAGGTGTATGTAATATAGTCTATATTGTACTGTATGTCAATACTTTAATTGAGTATTTGAATACTAAAATCACAATAAACACGTTTCGTAAATTATTTGTTATCTATGCCATTTACAAAACACCTGTAAGGCAAAATATTAGCAGATCGTTCTTCCAGTTTTACCAAAAAATCTTCTTTAAAATATTTTATTTCGTCTTCTTTAAAAGCTGTTTTTCTTTTATCGAAATTAATATGGACATCTATAGTTTGTACAAAGCCTTGTCCTGCTTTTGCGCTATTCATAAATCCCTTTTTCACTTCAATATTTTTAATTACATTGCCAAAATGTTCATAGCCCACTGCTTTAATATCTTCTGCAGTTACTACTCTACCGTGGCTAAGTAGTGTTTTACGGTAGGTATTTATTCGTTCTTCGGTATCCATGCTATCTCTGCCTCCAATGGTTGTAGTAACAAAAGAAACGCTATCAGGCATAATGTCTGATCCTTCGTAGATAGTAAGTGTACTCCCTGCTTTTATTTGATTGGCGAATGTACCCTGTGTTGACCAAAACTCCACAAAAACAATATCATCATCCGATCTGGCTTTAAGCATCAGGTACGATGTTTTTTCTTTACTTGTATTGCTTTCTTTTAGCCTATTTTCCATGCGCGCAATGGTTTGGTTAAGCTCACGGAGATTCGATGAAATCATATCTGCTCCCAGAACAGCAAACGCCGCACTCTCATCGCGTAACAATTCTAACAAGTAATTGATAATCTCCATAGCATCACGCGAATCGAACCTACCAACTCCCCCCTGTCGTAGAATATAAGAACCTTTAGTTACTTCACCCCTGCTACTGAAAAACTTTTGAGTGTAGACTTTTCCTTCGCTGTTAGTCACACTATTCATATCCAAAAAAGTATCTTCAGATTGAAGAGGAATGATATTTATAAACTCTTTTGAAGTCTGTGTAAAACTATTTAAATGTCTATTCATTACCGGAAAGCAGTTTATGTTACAATTAATATCCTCCAGCACATCAGTAGGAAGAGTATTAGGTAACTCTACTTTAATCCATATTAGGGGTTTATCCATTGCTTTTAAATCCTCCAGATTAAAAGTTTTTTCAAAAACAGAAGGAAATCTTTCTGCGACCATCAATGATTCTATTTTAGCGTCACCCTGTTTAATTGTAAAAACCTTTTTTTGATAAAAGCGGTTAATATGACTACATATCTTTGCGGTAGTACTCATATCTAACAACAAGAAGTTATCCAGCTCAGTTCTGGTATTTTCTGTAGTTTTATAAAAACCCTGCTCTATTTGTATCGCTTGTCCATTAATGCTCCAGTTCCCTTTGTATAACGCTTGATAAAAATCATTTTGATACATTTCATTACGCAAATCAAAATAAAGAGATAAACCTTCTAATGATTCCAATTGACTATTCAGTTCAAGACCAATCCATAAAATAGAATTTGAAACAGGCAATTTAGTTTGGGAAACTGCACAAACATCCTTATAAACATTCTTCTTAACCTCAAATAACTTATCCCCAGTTGCTATATAATTAACTCTACCCTGAAAAAGTTTGTACTTACCCGTAGGACTAAAAAAAATGGTTTTTTCCTCATTCTTATTAGAATTACTATCAATTGATCTTTTTTTGTATAAATAAAACTGATATAGAGAATCAATAGTAAAATTGGGTTGAGAAGGAATCGCACTAATAAGAGAATGGGCAGGTACTGGACCTGTTATTGGATCTGGGGTTAATAACTCAACTAACTTTTCAACTACACGAGATTCTGTGCCGGCAATTTGTTCAGATACCTTTTCTAACTCACCCGAAAGTGCACCTATTATCATTCCAACAAAAGGATCGAATGAACCTTCTGCCTGGGTATCCTGAAAACCCCACAAGCGCGAAGCATTTTTTATCATTCTGCTCTTGATCTTTTCCTTACTTTCTCTCATAATGTGTGGCTTCAAATTAATGTTGAAAAAAAACACCAAATATCAGAACGTAAACCCTACATAAGACGATTATGTCGGAATATATTATCATCAAATAACTAAAATTAACCTACAACATATAAGAAAGAGGACCTATAAAAAACTGCTCTGAATAGGTAAATACTTCGTTGGTTTTTATCAAGGTTCCTTTCACGTACAAACTAATTCTACTCTTTGTTCTTCTATTGTTAACTCTATTTTCAATTTGTTCAATCTGAATATCAAAGCGTGTAATATTTAACCGGGGCTCATATTTCTCAATAGTTTGCTTAATCGATTTCCGTAATTTCTCTTTATATAGTTGTATGTTGGCAATATTTTCAAAGTCATGCTCCCATATCTCACACCCAAAACCCTCATCAAACTTACACTCTCCTAAGTTTGTAATAAGAACTAAGTGAAGCATAGTAGCAACCGATTTACTCAAGCTGCATTTCTCGTGTTCTTGCTGGTGAATCATTTCACCTAGCTTTAATGGTATTTGATAATAGGTATCAACCATGATTTTATACAATAAAAAAATAATAGTTTTAAGCTTGTATTGACCTTAAAAACTATAACGGATCTAAAGAATCTGTATTTTTGGGCTTCTTGCTACTTTTTAGATCTTTTTTGCACTTTGCTAAATCACTAGTAACTTCATCCAACTCTTCATGAACTTCCAATATTTTATTCTGCATCTTTTTAAGTGAAAGGTATGTTGCTACAATATTTTTGTTCATCGAAGCCCTCCATGTAGTATCTGAGGCAATGGATTTTTCCATTTCACTTAACAAAAATCCTATGTCCGCATTTAACTTATCTATATCAACATCATCTGAATTATAACTATCTACTAGTCCTTTTACTGAATCCATACGAACGGCAAAAAAGTCACGCTGAAAATCCCTTTCATCCTGCAAGGCTTTAAGTTCACCTGAAGTTTGTTCGTTTTCTTGTGCAGGTAAACGGAGTGTCACAAAAACAGGAACAATAACAATTAAAATGGCTAGAATAAAAAAAACTATAAAGCGAATAAATAACGATTTCCGATCTTTTGTATTTTCTGGTTTCATAAGTTTTATATTTAGAATTTGTACTATCTAATCAGCCAAAAAACTACTTTTGCCTTGCTGCTGTTCTTTCACAAAAATGCCAGTATCCTTTTTCTTACCAATATATTCCATTGTGCTTAGTTTATCAAACAGGCTACCTATCATATCAACAAACTGATTAATAACAACCACAGTTTTATCAATGTGGCTATGCTCATATTTAAAATTAACAGCTCCTATTAAAACCTTTTCAAAATCGCCACGATTTAACTGACACCATTCACTCAAATAATTCAATAATTCTTCTTTACCTTCACTACTATTAGCATCTATACTATTTTTAATAATCCTTGCGCAACGTCCCATATATTCAAACATACAAACAGGTGGTTGCTGTGCTACGATTAGTCGAAAATTTAGAATGTGATTACTCAAGAAAGTTAATAATAGCTCAGAGAGACTGGTAATCGTTTTAGCTAAGTCGTATGTTTGTTCCTTCTCTTTTATCTTTTTAATGATTTTCAATACGTTATTTTCCAGATGACTGAAGAAAACATCATATTTTAAATGTAGTTCAACCAATCCGAAATGACTCTGAATAGTGCTACAAGGAGGAATATAATCAGTAGCTATTTCTGCATGTCCATCAACAATATTAACCTTCCCTATACAAATAAAATAATCAGCAGACTCTTTGTGACTAAATTGATCCTCTGGAACCAGATTAACTTTTATTTCGGGAACTGTAAATGGATATCGTGGAGGCTCTTCATTGGGATTTGGATTACCAACTGGTACTCGTGAGAAAGGTAGCACAGAAAGCAGAACATAAAATAACGATTCTGCAGAACTGTCCATTTTATGGGTTAATTCAGGGAAAGGTACCGAAAAACCATTCTCCTCAAGACTGTTTTCCTGAATTTGAATAACTACACCTCCACGGGTTATTGCTCTACAGTTAAGAATTTTTACATTGAGATATTGTTGATTATCAACATTAAGTACCATCTTAAAAGTTTTACCTATTCCTAAGTGGTCAGGTAACAACCCATAACTGAAACTATTTAAATTATCAGCTACAATATTATTAATTCGATCATTAATGCCATTTTCAAGTGCAATGAAATGATCTTTATTAATCTTCATTCCATCTACCCAATTAATTTGAAAATATCTATTAACTTCCATAATTTAGTGCAATTAACTTTGATTAACTCGATGACATTCAATAACACTGTTTTCTCTGATCTTATTATTCTCTATTGTTTCTTCAAAATCCAGATACTGTGATTTTCTATACCATTTCCCTTTTTTAAAGAAAAGCCATCCATAAGCAGCATTTTCATGGCTTGAAATCTCAACTGGAGTATCAGGATGACTGTCATTATAGTCATTTATAAAATAGTAAAATAATCTTCCCAATGACATATGAAGAGGTGCTTTAGCCCGAAAGATTGTTTTTTCATTATCTGACTGAGTTTTACTAAACTCAAAAGTTATTACAACAGGAGATTCCATTTCATTATCAGAAGGTGGTGCTATAGCTTGATGTAATGGAAATACCCATTTCTTAAAAATTTTGCCAGGTATCGCAACATAGCTATTAAAAGCCTGCATAAATAAAAATGGCACAAAAATCCATACTAAAGCGCTTAACATTAAAAAATAACGATCAGTTATGTGTAGATATGAAAAACTAATTAAAAGGAAAATAGAGCCAAGGCAAATAATAGTAAGGGAAAATAAAAATTCACAGATAAATGAAAACGGAGAAGTCCAAGGCAATATCTTATATAAAAATATAGTGTGAAGTATACCAATTATTAAAATTAAAAACTGAACAGTAACAAAGTACCACATTGTAGATTCTTTAAATCCAAGATACCATACTATGGGTACAATTCCGATTGTAAGAGCTACTACACCAGCATACAAAAGATTTACCCTTCGATAGGGTTTTACTTCTTTTGCTTTGGTCTCCATAATTGAGTAAATAATAAATGCCACTATAAGGAGAATTATATACCATTTCATTAGTTCAGCATGCATATCATTTTATTTTTTAGCTATATAGCTGTATTATATCCAAGTAATATGTTTGAATTAAAATCGTTAAGTACAAAATCATGTTCACCTTCATTAATCATAATAAAAGTGGAAACATGCATAACAACTGGGACAAAAAAACCAAAAAAACATTCTAAGAATCGCCTTATTGGTTTTCCCTCAATGTAATTTTCTAAAGAAGAATTTTGTATAGGTCCAATATAAAACTCCATAGTTGAAGTATAGATGTCATGTTGATCTAGAACAAAATTCATCCCAAGAAGTGATGTTCCTAATAAGTTGTTATCATCAATATTTGTTTGATTTATGCCACTTGCTAATAGATTGTTGTGACTAACTTTAATACTAACTTTTTCTTCAAGAATAATCTGAAGTATTCTGGAGGTCATTTCCGCATTTCCAGCCACTTTGTGAGCTAAATGCATTAGAAGTACCATTCTAGATACCATTTTTTTAGGTAGAGACTTATCCAATTTCCAAAACTCAGGCACAATATCATCAAACAAGTTTTCATTAAACCTATTGAGTATTTTTCTTTCTTCTAATTCAAGCTCTATTCGTTGAAAAAAAATTTCATTTTCAAGTGGTAGAAAAAAATTCCGAGCCTCCCGTTCTTCTATTTTTTGTTTCTTAGAATCATGTGCTATATCCTGACCTGCCTCTTCTATCTCATAAGTATTATCATGAAACATCCCCTCTGGTAAAACATCATAAATTCCATCTCTGGTAATAGCAATCTCTAATATTTCCTGTTCGTTACTCAGTTTCCTGATTTCAGCATGTGACACATCTTGTTTGAATCGACGTTTGAATGAACCATTTGGTACCCCTATTATGTCATTCGCACTTAATCCATTCTCAATAATATCTACAATAATAGCTTCAGCTTTAAAATCATGCCGAAGATTATTTACGAAGGGAACTATGTTGGATAAATTACTCATTATTTGTCAATTACTAATGAATAGTATCAATGGAGTATTTGCTATTTATCTATAAAAATAGGTCTTCATTATAGTTTGTATCCAAACCATGTTCCTTTCTTATTCTTTGGAGAGTTTGAAACAAAAAACATTTCTTTGGCAAAAGACAATGAATAGCCAAAATCGCCATATTTAAGCTTGTGTGATATCAAAAACTTACCATTCTTATCATAAACAAAAACGGTTTTTGTATCTGAATCCCATGTATAAATATTCTTCTTTCTATCGATAGCTACTGTTGCTGCACCTTTGCGATTACCTTCACCACATTTTAATCCAGATAGAGTACGTACTAAAGTGCCCGTTTTAAATTTATAAATAGAAAGAGTACCATTATCAAAGGCATAAAGAAATTTACCATTTGGATCTATAGTCAGAGATATTTGTTTGTTATCATATAGGTTTTCATAAACGAGTTCATAAGTACCTGCATTGATATCTATAATCTTAAATAACTTTTTATCAGTTGTACAAACATAAAAACATTTGTTTCGTGTATGATAAAAGATACTTCTCATATCAAGTGGTAGCGGATAACTTTGAAGAAATATTCCATTAATTGAATAAGCTGTTATCTTACCAACATCTTTAACTCCACCATTAACCGTGTAAAAACATTTGCCATCAAAACAGATTTGCATGCAATAAGATTCAGAATTATCCTCAAATGATATTATAGGTTCAAGCCCTTGAGCATTTATAGAAAGAAATGCAGAACATAATAAGATAGCAATAGAAGTACTTGTTTTCATTTCCTCATTTTTAGAGTTAAACTCTTTACTTAACAAGTTATGAAAAAAATACTTTCAGTACAATATAATTAACAGTGAGATAAGGGGATTCAGATCAACTTTCGTATGCATTTTCATCAAATAAATGAGATATGTTCTAGTATACTGTTGGATACATGCATTTTGTACTGAAATGACTCACTAAATGAATGTTTTTTCGTATTTTTATACTTGTCAAAGGACTGCAAACCATGTCATTATATGTCAAAATGAAGGTGATTGATTGGTGAGTAAGATTATTTTCAATTCACTTACGAATCAGTAATTCAATGATTTATACGTTATTGTTCGAATCCTAACGTGATCACTTTAAAGCCTGTAAGTCGAAAGATTTACAGGCTTTTTTGTTTTAAGGTGTCAATATTGGTGTCAGTTTTTTTTGATCAAATAGAAAACCTGGGGAGTATAAAATTATCATGGATCAGCACCAATATTAGGGTCTAGGCAAAAATTTTAGATAATCTATACAGGAAGAACTTAATATCTGTTACACCTCTAAAAGCGGATCACCGCGATTATCTGGGTTTAGGAAAAAAAACGATAAACTTTTAACCTCTCAATAGTACACACCTATCTGTATGCTGATAACCGTTATTCCGATACGACACAATAGTATTGATAAAGATCTGCTCAAACGGATTGAAGAGTTGTACTCGATTTTTACGTAATATGGAAATAATCGGTTTGGAGTGAATAAAGACTTACATCCTAATGTAAGTGAAAATAGTCGCTTACTACCAAAAACATCTGCACTGTTGATACCGGGTATTCTTGAGCAGAACCCAGGATATTAAGATTTAGCTTTTTTCGAAATGGTTTTGATTTAACCCGGATTATGTGTTAGAATATCGTAATGAGGAATGAAAGTACAAACAATCAAGGACTTGTTGAGACGACTCATAGCACCGCTATGGTGAGTTGAAACAAGTTAGTTTACGCCTTGATTGGCAGTAGTTTCATTACGTAATAGGTTTTCTAACGCATATTGCGGGTTTCATGAACTTCTCTGACCGTTAGAATTTCAAGGAGTAAATCAAAACCATTTCGTTTATTAGAATAGCCTTATTTTTTCTTATCAAATTTACTCAGGTTATTAGCTTCTGCTTATCTAAAAAATGTTATAAGTGTTTATAAAAATCTAATTGTCTTACAATTACAGATGTTTAATGCTAAAAAAATAACTATGAGAACCTTAACTTTACTGTTATTCGTTTCATTCTTCTCCTTTATATCCTGCTCTGAGTCTGTATTAAGTGATGTGGATATATCAGATCCAGGTACGTTAAAAGTAAAGGTCAAAATCCAACAAAATGAAGATCTGGACAAAGAAATACAGGTATTTATCAGAGATAAGAACAACAAGCCGGTAGACCTTCTTACCGGACAAGTAATTGTAAATAATACCAGGACACGATTTGAACGGGCTCAGGTTAATGCCTTAGGTACGAGAGGATATATTTATGTTCCTAAAAGCAGTGAGCAGGAATTTGAAATTACTATCTTTTGGAATTCAAATGAATCTTTCTCATTTGACATTAATGAGGATAATGGGTTTTCTGGCTTCTTTCGTAATTACGCTTATGGAATAAATAACGATGGAAATACCGAGTTTTATAGTAAAAGTTATAATCTAAAGCCGTCTCCATTTTATGAAGATAAGATCGATGTTCAAATTAAAATACCTTATTAAAGTTTTTTCAGTAAAAAAGGTCCTTACGCAAATGTAAGACCCTTTCTTCACAAACCATTCAAATAGATAACCAATCTACTTGCCTTTTATCAAACCAACCCAATATCTTAACAGCATCGAAATCAGAAAACCCACCACAGCACCAATTATGGCATAAAGAGTTGTTGCCACTATATTTTCCTGAGTGAGAATATTGATTTGAGATAACGATGTGAATATTATTTTTTCATTATAAACCTGGTGAATACCTCAACAGATATCTGATCAGTACCTGAAGTGATACCTGAGCAGTGTTGATCAAACAACTTGAGCACACTAATCAAATAATCTGAGTAAGCTATTCCAATAAGTTCGACATGGCGTCACAGCCGCCAACTCTCAGAGAGTCTACTCTAAAACAACGAAGCAAATGAAAGTTTAATGAGCACTGATTAATTTTTGCTTACTATAATTTTTATATTATTTTAGCTTGGCTTTGAAAGCATAAAAAAGATAAATTTCAGACATTAACCATATGGTGCCAATTGGGCGCATGTATTGTACAATAAAAACAAAGATATAAGAACGATTAACACAATAGGCATATGGAAATGTTGTACGCAAGCAAGAAGAACACTGTCAATACTAAGATAAACTAAGATAATATGGCTTTAGATCATAATTTAATGAAAGAGCTGGAAGCAAGTAATTGGAACGAGAATGGTTCTGAGTTTCATGTTTTCAATAACCAAAAAGAGCTGTATTATTATTTACAAAGGTCAAAAGATGGAAAATGGTGGAGAGACGAATATGGAAGGTTTGATTTCGACCAATGTGTTTTTAATTTTAAAGTATTTCAGTGGGTACAAACTTTTGATGATTACGCATGTTTTACAAATGCAAAATTCAATGAAGAAGTCAGATTCGGAGGAATTAAATTTCAGGAAAACGTTGATTTCGGAGGTTGTGAATTTTTAGGACATTCAGATTTTTCATTTTGTATATTTGAGAAAGAGTTTTATCCTGGCTCTTTTAATAGTAGTGTTTGTTTTAGCCAAGCTGTTTTTAAGAGTCATGTGATATTTAATGTTTCTTTTTTAGGTATCGCAAACTTTAGTTTTTCAAATTTTGAAAGGGGAGTTGATTTTGAAGGTTCCATTTTTAATCAGGAATTAAAACTTCATGACTCTTACTTTGGAGGAGATGCTATTTTTAGAGAAGTGGAGTTCAAGGGAAAAGTGAATAGTTGGAACTTATCTTGTGAAAATAGTATATATTTTGAATGGGCAAACTTTAGAGAAAAAGCCAACTTTACAGAAATAGAAGTGAAGAATGGTATTGCAAATTTTCATGGCGCTAACTTTGAAAAAAATGCATACTTCTATAGCAGTATTATATATAAAATAGATTTAAGAAAAAGTGTTATTGATAAAGGAGTGTTTTATCTAGATGCATCT
Source organism: Labilibacter sediminis (assembly GCF_005877885.1). GTDB lineage: Bacteria > Bacteroidota > Bacteroidia > Bacteroidales > Marinilabiliaceae > Saccharicrinis > Saccharicrinis sediminis. The sequence goes on along the minus strand of NZ_VCHY01000024.1, from coordinate 13,628 downwards.
ATACAACATTCAAATAGGGAAACATGGCGTATTATTAAGCATGAATTCTTAAAACAAAACAATAGAATTGAAGGTTTGAAATATCATGCTTATGAAATGGAAGAATATGAAAAGGAATTGTTTGGAGACAAAACACATTTAAAATTTTCTATACTACGATTCATTAGAGACTTTTATTTGATTTTGAAAGGACGTAACAAAAGTGACAAGTTCATACTCTTCATAAATAGAATTAGTAATGGTTACAATATTAAACCAATACGTGGAATAGTTTTTACAAGTATTGCGACTATTGTGTCTTATCTATTATTTATTTATACAATTAAGGTCGAAAATGATATCGAATTATACTATTCAATAAAATATTTAGGTGTTAATTTGAAGCAGTTGCTTCAAATGTTAAATGTTACTAACTGGAAATACAATCCGTTTGGCAACAATTATAATTGGGCCTATGGTATTTTATTTATAGGCAGGATAATTATTGGGTTTGGGATATATCAAACTGTTCAAGCGTTTAGAAAATATGGAAGACTTTAAAACTAATAATGCCAGCGTACAATAATGGCTAATAAAGCATAGGCTTGCCGCAGGCGCAACACAAGCCAACGCTTCATAGCCGGTACGTTATGGGCAAGCAAAAAAAGACAGTGCATAGCTAAACAAGATTAATATGAAAATTAAACGACAGGATTACATTTTGATTGGAATTTCAGCGATTGCGGTGATTGGTTTGATATTGTCTTGCATTAATATGTTATTACCTGTACACGAATACGGTTCAAAAGGATTCGACCCATTTCGAGATTATTATACCAACAAAGGGATTGTATTGATTTTTATTGCAAGACTAATCTTTTGGTTGACTGTTTGTGTTTTAGGCATTATCTGGATTAAAAACAAAACGATTAAACCATTAAATTTCAATCTCTTACTGTTAATCATTCTGATAATTGCTTTGATTCACTGGTTTGAGTTATGGTACGGTTCTACATTTTATTACGGAGAGGTACGAGATAAGCAAGGACTTGGAGTTCCGATTTTGTGTATTGTTTTACAGATCTATGTTTTACTTCGATTGGGATTAACTAAAAAGACTTTGATAATTGGATTAATAGCGTTGATAATAATAATGAATTACGGAATTTACAGCTTAGTTTATGAAAATTGGGGCTTGTATCATGATTTTTATTTCCCAGGCACGAATATTCCGATTTGGTAAAAATATTTGTATGAAAAAGAACTTATTAATTGCGTTTGGACTTTTGGATTTATATTCGTTTTTCCGCACCTACAAGATTGGGGTTAGCATGCTTGACAGTATTGAGTATTTCCCGATTATGAGTATTTTAGAAATTCTTTTGATTGTTTCCTTGATTGTTTCTGGAGTTTTGTCAATTCTGAGAAAGAAGATTTCTTTGATAATTTATTATGCTCAGATTCCTTTGAGGCTTGCGTTTATGATTCTTACATTCGGATTTTTGTTAAAAATATTTGGATTACAATACGATTCGATAGGATATAAAATTTTGGTCGGAATCACATTTTTACTTGAGATTGCAAGATTGACATTTACGATAATGATACATAAACGAATATTTAGAAACTAATCAATGCCAGCCCATAACAATGGCTAATAAAGCATAGGCTTCACGTTAACAAACAATTATTAAACAAACTGCAACAATAACACTTTATGGAAAAATTTTATACTGAAAAACAGATTTACGCTTCAACCTTTTTCGGTGGACCCATTCCTCCAGGTATTTTGATTTATAAAAATTTTAAAAGAATAGGAGATGATAGAAAAGCCTCATTGACTTTATTACTTACTTTCCTATTTACGGTTGTATTGTTTTATGGACTAATGCAGCTTCCTGAAGAAATATCAGATCAACTTCCTGATATCTTATTTACATCCTTGTATACAGGAATAGTTTACTTGATTTATCATAGATACCTAGCCGATAAAATTAATGACAAGATTGTTGAATCAGAAAATAAGATGTCGAATTGGAATGTAACAGGTTTAACGATTATTGGACTCATGATTAATCTTGTTATAATTCTTGTATTTGCATTTTCAGAACCAGTTTTCCCTGGAGAGAAGATTGAATATGGAGAATTGAAACACGAAATCTTCTATGATACGGGTGACATTAGTAATAAGGACATTAGTGCAATCGGTCAAATTCTAACGGATTTTGAGTATTTTAATAATGAAGTTCAACAAGCTGTAAGAGTTGAAAAAATAGATAATATGTATTTGTTGAATTTACCGTTCCAAAAGGACTCTTGGGGCGATTCTGGCTTGTTATTAGAATTAGATAATCTAAAGTATACACTTAATACAAGAATTGGAAAGAAGTTTAAACTCATATTGATTCATTACGATTTGTCGGGAAAAACATTGAAAAAAGAAATATAAATCGTTTGCATAACAATATGCATAAGTCATAACCACCCTGCGGGATGGCAATGCCTCATGCAATTAACGTCTAGAAAACCTCACAAAGTATTCATTCCAAAATCTGTTTTATCCGGAACACAGTTTTTACAAACTAAGATATTTACAGGAGAGTGTGTCAATATCTCCACTATTAACCAAAAGAGCTTGCAAATGATTTTGCAGGCTCTTTTGGTTTTCTGTAAAGTTGGCTCTGTTACCTAATCTTTAATTCATATCAACAATTCTACTGGACATCGGTAAATTAATTACTTATCTTACATAAGTTAAAATTGTTAACCAAAATCCTAATCTGAGAATTATGAAAAGAGATGAATTTCAAAGGGAATATATCAAAGATTTTGATGCTCCGAAAAAGGAAAGAAAGCATATTATTCTTATCGACGGTACCTGGAATGATGAAACAGGAAAGGGATTAAGTGGCCTTGTTACCAATATTGTTAATCTTCAGAAAATACTTATCAATGATCCTGATCAAATAGTACGTTATCACAGAGGTGTGGGTAATGATGATGACAATAAGTTTATGGGTACTTTATGGAAAGGTGCTACAGGCAGAGGAACCCGGAAGATTGTAGATAAAGCCTATGCCAGGTTTGTTGAGGATTGGCAAAATGGGGATGAGGTGTATATTTTTGGATTTAGCAGAGGAGCTGCGGCTGCCCGATTATTGGCTAAAAAGATTTATGACCAAAGCGTGCCAAAGAAGATAACCATCACTTATGGCCCTAAAGTTAATCGTGAAACAAAAGTAATTGAGCAACGGATAAAGAAGTATGATATTGAAGGTCCTGTTTTAGAACCTACAGTAGATATAGAATTTGTTGGAGTATGGGATACCGTAAGTGCATTTCGTTTGTTTAATAACATAGAGCGTTTTTTACGAATTAAAGAGCGGGATTTATTTACTGATAATTTTATTGCGCCCAACATAAAAAGGGCGGTTCAGCTGGTTGCCATCGACGAAACCCGTAACATTTTTAATCCATCATTGATGAACAATGTTGACGGAATTACCCATGAAGTTTGGTTTCCCGGTGTTCATGCTGATCTTGGAGGTAGTTATGCCGATAACGAACTGGCCAAATCTTCATTACATTATATGCTCGAAATGTTGAAAGAGCATATAGATAAAACAGGGGCTAAGCCTTTGCTTATCGATCCGGATAGTTATGATGCACTTACCATAAAGAATATTTCTAAAGCACATTTTCATTTTCACGGCTTGTCATGGGGGAAAAGCTTAAGGAAAATATTTGTTCAGGAAAATGGAAAACCTTCAGAAACACTGCAGCCAAAGATTCATCAGTCGTATCAAATGCTTTGTACTTCCAATCAAACCTACTCAACAGTTAAAAAGAAAAAGAAGAATTTTCATGTGCGTTTTCAGTATATGCCCATAAATGTAAAGCTCTTAAACAGGAAATTTAAAATAGAAAAATAAAAAGGTTCAAGTCTTTTGGTGTAATGGAAACCATAATTGCCGATTTGAAATAACCTTAGTGTGTTTCGTTATCGAATTTTCTCTTTCTTTGTTCTTTATAAAAGTTGAAATAAATCAATAGCTCTTTATCTTTGTGCATAAATATTTAATCTGAGCTAAAAGATTTATGTGTAACTCAGGTATTTAAGCTATTCATGCATCAAAAAAATAAATAATGAATCCACAGGTAAATTGGAAGAAACTTCAAAACGGCTCTGATATCCGAGGCGTTGCTATGGAAGGTGTAAAAGGCGAGTTGGTAAACCTATCGGTCCCGGTGGTTGAACAACTAGGCAGGGCTTATGCCCAATGGCTCAAACAAAAGTTAGCGCAAAGAGATCAGTTAGCTGTTGCTGTAGGTATGGACTCTCGCTTAACCGGACCAACGCTAAAAAAAGCCTTTATAGATGGTGTAACCAATATGGGAGTTGATGTGTACGATTGTGGCGTGGCTTCAACACCAGCTATGTTTATGACTACGGTAGATAAAGTGTATTCTATTGATGCAGGTGTAATGCTTACTGCAAGCCACCTTCCTTTTAATAGAAATGGGTTAAAGTTTTTTACTTCTGAAGGAGGAGCCAATAAAAGTGATATCTCGGAAATTATTGAATTAGCAGCTCAGGAATTAACAGACGCCTCGAATAAAGGAAAAGTTAATGAGTTAGATTATATTTCTATTTATGCAAAAGGTCTGGTGCAAGCCATACGCGATGGTGTAAAGGAAGGAGTAAATAAAACGCAGCCTTTAAAAGGATTAAAAATTATTGTGGATGCAGGTAATGGGGCAGGAGGCTTTTTTGCCGAAAAAGTGTTAGCCGAACTTGGCGCAGACACTTCTGGTAGTCAATTTTTAGATCCAGATGGTCATTTCCCAAATCATGTTCCAAACCCGGAGGATGAAGAGGCCATGGCTTCTATTTGTGAAGCCGTTAAACGCGAAAAAGCAGATCTTGGTATTATCTTTGATACCGACGTTGATCGCTCTGCAATTGTTGATAAAAACGGCAACCCGATTAATAGAAACGAACTTATTGCATTAATTTCTGCTGTAATCCTGGAAGAACATCCGGGAAGTACTGTTGTTACTGATTCTATTACTTCTGATGGTTTAGCCTGGTTTATTCAGGATCATCTTAAAGGAGTACATAAAAGGTTTAAGCGAGGGTATAAAAATGTAATTAATGAATCGCTAAGGTTAAATGAAATTGGTGAAGAAAGTTGGTTAGCCATTGAAACCAGCGGACATGCTGCTTTAAAAGAAAATTACTTTTTAGATGATGGAGCATTTTTGGTAGCTAAGCTTTTGATTAAGTTGGCCAACCTGCGTATCGAAAACCAGGAATTATCGCAGTTAATAGATATTTTACCAAAGCCAAAAGAAAGTAAGGAGTTTAGGGTTAATATAAAAACTGAGGATTTTGTTAGTTATGGCAATACTGTGATATCAGAACTTGAAAACGCTTTAAGTGATGGTTGGGTTAAAGTGCCTGAAAATTACGAAGGAATAAGGGTTCAGTGTAAATCTGAAGAAGAAGACGGATGGTTTTTAGTTCGCTTATCCCTGCACGATCCGGTAATACCGATAAATATAGAATCTAATGTCACAGGAGGAGTAGATCGAATAGCATCTAAACTACAAGGTATTCTTAAAGGATTTTCAAACCTGGATGTAAGTGTTTTTAATAAAAGCTTATAAGTGTAAAATTATTTCATTAAACCCGCATTATGTATTAGATTTTCTAATGCATAAAGGGGGCAATGTCGTTTAGTTAAGGATATCATAGCTGTTTAAAACATTTTAACTCACGATAGTAAAGGGGCACGCAGGCCCGTCGAGGAGTTGAAGGCCAATGGAGGCAGTGTATTTCCGATTGTTATATAATTCATAGAAGGGGCTTGTCCTTGTGTTTGAAAGAACACTTACTTCTATAGAATTATAAACAATCGGGAAGAGCGGGTTGGCATTCTCCTCGACTAGACTTTTTTGCTTCCTTTTTGTGGCAATGACAATTATTGCGATAAGTGAGAGCAGTGCCAAGCTGGCTTGAGCAATGTTGAACGAAGCAATAATCTTTTAAAAAAGGAAGTAGGGTATGGGACAAAGTCCCATACTTAAGAAATTCATGAAATGAATTTCTTAACTAAACGACATTGATAAAGGGGGTTAAACGAATATACATTAATTGAAAGCAGTCATTTTGGCTGCTTTTTTTGTTTCTCTCCCTGATTTTTCTTCTTGATTTCCAAATCATTCAACTTAAAAAGAATTAACAAGTTTAGCCTGTTTGTTTTTTAATTTTAAAAGATCGTTAGTGTTGTTGTGTGTAAAATGTGTTGTAAGTAAAACAAGTAGATTATCAGGCTGTTATGCAATGAGATGAAAGATTTTACTTTGTTATTTGATGTTTTTCGGCTTGTTAATTTGATGTTTTTTCAACTCAGATTTGAAAGATTTGGATCTAAGTAAGCGTATGTGAATGTTGATATTTGTTAAGGAAAAATTCATACAAATTAATTCATAACTAAAACAAGTATCATGAAAAAAACATTTACACTTATTACAATTGCAATTATCGGATTATTAAACTTAAATGCACAAAACTTATTACTTAATGGGAGCTTTGAAAATCATGATTACGATAGTGATTTGAAGGTGTTTAATAGTATTGATAACTGGACATTTTCGAATCTTTCATTTGTTCAGCGAAATCAGGCTACTCCACAGGAAGGTCTTTCTTCTATTTATTTAAAGAACAATAAAAAGGCATCTGTTGCGCAAACGATAACGCTTCTGCCAAACTCAAGGTATCAGTTGTCTGGTTGGGTAAAATTTACCGCCGGAGCAACTGGTAATGCATGGATGACAGCAAAAGATAATTCAGGGAATACTTTGGTTTCGTTAAGTATTATGCCGGGTGAGGAGGATTTAACATCATGGACACAAAAAGTTGGAGAGTTTAATACTGAATCAGAAACAACTATTTCTATTACATTGTCAAGGTGGCAAACCGGTGGAGTAAATCCAACTGGAGAATTTCATATGGATAATGTTGAGTTAACGTATTTAGGAGAAGCAACTTCAACGGATAATGCATTAGAAGAGCAAACCTCTGTTATTGTTAGCCAAAATGAAATCAGATTAAATTTTACAGGTGATGAAGTAAGGTCTGCAACCATTTACAATATGGTAGGAGTGCAGCAATACAACAGAATAATAACCAAAGGCTCAGCGCAAGAAGTAATTAATATTTCTCAGTTACAATCAGGTGTTCATATCCTTGTGCTAAAAGGTGAAAACTCAAGCTATTCAACTAAGTTTATAAAGTAGTCATTAATCTTTTATAGAAGGAGAAAGATACACTGTCTTTCTCCTTTTATGCATTGTTTCAGTTACTATAGTTTCCATGTTTAATAAAATTGTAATGAAGAGTATTTTTTTATTTGGTTTATTAGTAATCGTTTCTCTGGGTTCCTGCACAATACAGGAGCAGGAAAAACCAAATATTCTTTGGATTGTGGCGGATGATTTGGGTCCTGATTTAGGATGTTATGGTAATAAGTCGATTCACACACCATCGTTAGATAAACTGGCCTTAGAAAGTATTAAGTTTACCGAATTACATACTGTTACGGCAGTTTGCTCGCCGAGCCGTTCTGCTTTAATTACCGGAATGTACCCATGCAGTATCGATTGTCATCAACATCGTACAAAGAACAAAAAAAACTTACCTGAAGGTGTGAAACCTATCACTGAATATTTTAAAGAGGCAGGCTATTTTGTAAGTAATGGAGATGCCACAAAACCGGGAATGGCCGGAAAAACAGATTATAATTTTGTAGGGGAAGATAGTGTCTTGTTTGATGGTATTGACTGGAACCAAAGAGAAGCCGGACAACCGTTTTTTGCACAAATGCAAATTCATTTTCCGCATCGTCCGTTTAAAGCAGATACAATAAATCCTGTTAACCGTGAAAAATTAAAAATTCCTCCAATATACCCAAACCACCCTGTTGTTAAGGAGGATTGGGCATTATATCTTGAATCTATCCAGTGGGTTGATGGTTTTGTGGGTAAGCTAATGGATCGCCTTGAGAAAGAAGGTTTATTAAAGAATACTGTAGTCATGTTTTTTGGCGACCAGGGACGACCAATGGTTCGTGCAAAACAGTTTTTGTATGACGCAGGTACCCGCACTCCATTTCTTTTACGTTTACCGAATGGTGAACTAGCCAATACTATCGATACTAATTTATATAGCAATATTGATATATCAGCTACCTCATTAAAGTTGGCAGGAATTAAAGTCCCTTCTCATATTCAGGGAAGAGATATACTATCCGACAGCAAGCGAGAGGTTGTTTTTAGCATGCGCGACAGACGGGACGAAACGGTAGACCGAATTCGCTCTGTTCGCAGTAAACAATATAAATACATTAAAAATTATTATCCCGAAAAGGCATATACACAGTTTAATGCCTATAAAGTATGGTCGTATCCAACCTTGGCCTTAATGAAAGTAATGCATAAAAAAGGCGAGTTAAAAGGGGTACAGGAGTCATTTATGCAAGCATCCCGTCCCAAAGAGGAGTTGTACAATGTTGTAGAAGATCCTTATGAGATGAATAATCTTGCAAGTCATCCGGAATATAACGATGTGTTAGAAAAACATCGAATGCTTTTAGAATCACATGTGGCAGCCTACGACAAAGGAGTTTATCCGGAAGATGAAAAGGAGATTGCATATTGGAGTAGGTTTATGCACAAGATGTATATAAAACGGATGAATAAATATGGATTGGATGAAGATTGTAGCGATGAAGAACTTCTTGATTACTGGCAAAAGAAATTAGGTGTTGCAATTGAGGAATAAATAAGAAATGAATAACAGGATTATAACGAAGAGTGCATGAAGGATTTTGACAGCAATTATATTTTTAGGACAAAACTGTTTTTAATGTTGGCATGTTTGCTGAGTTCAGCAATGGTGCATGCTCAAATCGATTGGGAAAATGAGAAGGTAAACAGTATAAATAAGGAACCGCTTATTGCGACAGTTTCGAACTTGTTGAGGTAAAATAAATAGTTAATAAGATACAACCAGTGACAAAGTTGTTGTTGGTTGTTCGTATTTTTATAAATGAAGGTTAAATAATGATTTAATATGAAACCCTTAAAATCAATCTACACAGTTGCTTTTATGTTGCTAATGTACAGCAGTGTATTTGCACAAACTAAACCCAATGTCTTATTTGTTTTTGCTGATCAATTCCGAAATCATGCACTCAATGGCGAAGATCCTACCTTAACACCAAATCTGGATCAGTTTGCTACTGAAGGGGTAATGTTTTCGAATGCCATTAGCAGTAACCCGGTTTGTACGCCTTTTAGAGGAATGCTTATTACCGGAAAAAATGCTTTAACTACAGGAGTAACACGCAACTGTTCTGATCTTACCCGGGGATTGTATTTAAGACCGGATGCATCTGCCTTTGGCAATGTGTTTAAAACAAATGGTTATCAAACCGGATATATTGGTAAATGGCATTTAGATGATGCCACTGATGCCGTTGATATTTTAGGTTATAGCCCTGATGGTAACAGGCGTTGGGATACCTATACGCCTCCCGGAGAGAAACGTCAGGGCTTTGAGTTTTGGCATGCTTACAATGCATACGACTCACATGAAGCGCCACACTATTGGGAAGATAACACAACTATGATTGAACCGGGTAAATGGTCTCCGGAACATGAAACGGATGTGGCTATTAATTATATCGAAAACAGAGATCCTGCCAAGCCTTTTATATTGATGATGTCATATAACCCTCCTCATCCTCCTATAGGGCAGGTTCCGCAAAAATATCTTGATTTATATGCAGGTAAAACACCCGAAGAACTATTAAATAGAGCAAATTTAAAATTAACCGGAGATGGGGCTAAGGCTACGAATCAGGTGATAGATTACTTTGCTGCAGTTTCGGGTATTGATGATCAGTTTGGACGCTTAATCACTTACCTGAAAGAAAATAATTTGTTTGATAATACGATAGTTGTGTTTACCGCCGATCATGGCGAAATGATGGGAAGTCAGGGACGGATGTATAAAAACAAATGGTACGAAGAGGCCATTAATATTCCGTTGATTGTGAGCTACCCAAATAAAATGGTAACGGGCGTGTCGCAATGTATTGTTAGTCCTGTTGATTTTTTACCTACACTTTTAAACCTGGCGGAGCTGGAAACGATTCCGCAAGATTATGATGGTAAAAATTTAGCCGCATCATTTAAAAATACCGGATTAATAGAGCAAGATACCGTATTCATCGGTGCTTATCAGGGCGATCCGTATTCAAGTACTGATGATACCTGGAAAAAGGGAGGCTGGCGCGGTATTCGTACGCTTGATCATACTTTTGTGATTACACGCTTTTCAGGTAGTCAGAATTGCTATTTGTATGATAACGAGAATGATCAATATCAACAGAGTCCTATTGCGGCAACTACTCCGGATGGTAATGCAGCCTTTGAACCGTTTTATGGTAGCTTAAAGCACACTCTCAATAAAATGAACGATACTTATTTAATTGAAGATCCGGTTGATGATATTGAAAGTTTATTGATTAATCCTGGCTTCGAAAAAGGAAATCTTATTGATTGGAACAGCTGGGGTAATGGTATAACCTCAAATGCTGATGAGGTTTATGAGGGTAAGTATGCAGCATACGTTAAGGGCAATACTTCCGGAAGTGTGCAACAGGCTGTCTCATTAAAATCAAATACTGATTATGTATTAAATGTATGGGCCAGGGTTTCTGCTGAGGGTGAGTCTGCGAATTTAATTGTTAAGGATTTTGGAGGAACAAAAATCACTAAGGTGGTTAATACTACAGAGTATACCAATTACGTAATTAATTTCACTACAGGTACTATTGTTGATCCGGTTACCATTTCTTTATATAAAGCCAATGCCAATTATGGTCCGGTTTTTTGCGATAATTTTCAATTGCTTGAACTTATTCTTGAAGTTCAGGATATTCAAATTGAATCGGAAACAAACTGTTCGGTAGTTACCATTGGTAAACCTTTACAGTTGCAGGCCAAAGTATCACCTTCCACTGCTTTGGATAAGTCGGTATCCTGGAGTGTGATAAATGGAACAGGATCGGTTAGTGTAGATGCTAATGGCCTGGTTAGCGGATTAACCGAAGGAACTTCGCAGTTAGTGGCTACAGCAAATGACGGAACAGGAGTTTCGGCATCTTTTACTGTGCATGTAGTGAATGGTGACCTGCCTTTAAATAGCATTGAAATAATACATGACAATGGAGGAAATGAGGTTCCAAGGGGTACTTCAATCCAGCTGGCAACCTTGTTTAACCCTGATTATTATTGCGACCAGACTGTAACCTGGAGTGTTGAAAATATTACAGGAGAAGCATTTGTTACTGCTAATGGCCAGTTTGTTGCACAGGAGGAGGGAGAAGTAAGGGTTACAGCTACTTCCAAGGTAAACAGTGAGGTAACGGCCAGCATGTTATTTAATGTGGTTGAGGGTATATACAGTAAGTATTATGTAGATAATACTCTGGGTGATGACAATAATAACGGTTTAAGTCAGGAAACATCATGGAAATCTTTGGATAAGGTAAATGCTTATTCATTTATTCCCGGCGACTCGATCTTTTTTAAAGCCGGTGATTCGTGGGATGGGCAGCTTGAAGTAAACTGTTCGGGAATAGATGGTGTACCTGTTGTATTTACAAGATATGGAGAAGGAGACAAGCCGCAGATAAATGGAAAAGGAGATGAGTTGTATACCTTGCGTTTGCTAAATTCAAGCTATACTGAAGTTTCAGACCTGGCCATAACAAATCAAGGAGCCAGCGAGGAGCCTGGGCGTCGTGGAGTGTATATGCATGCCAATAATGCAGGAGATATACATGAGTGTGTGATTAAAAATCTGGATATCTTTGATGTTAACGGTAGTCTGGATAAATCAGCCGGAGGAGGAGGAGCGATTCATTTCAATGGTGATGGAGAAACCAATAGTCGTTTTGTGGATGCTTTAATACAAGGGTGTCATATTTACGATTGCGGAAGAAATGGAATTACCAGTAGTACAGCTTATGGATTTGATTATTACCACAAGAGAATGGTGATCAGGCAAAACCTGATCGAACGTATTCCCGGAGATGGTATTGTGCCAAATGGTTGCGACAGTGCTTTGGTAGAATATAATATTTGTAGAGATTTTACTGATAACCTGCCTAATATTGCCGGTAATGCAGCAGCAGGAATATGGCCGTTTAATTCGAGTAATACCGTTATTCAGCATAACGAGGTGAGTGGACATATGGCTTCGTGGGATGGCCAGGGTTTTGATGCCGACTGGAATTGTACCAATACCCTGATTCAGTATAATTATAGTCATGATAATGCAGGAGGTTTTATATTAATATGCTGTAATGGTAAATGGCTCGAGCCGGGAGCAAGTGCCAATACAAATGCCGTTGTTCGTTACAATATAAGTGTTAATGATGGATACCGTACCTGGGGTACAGGGGCCGATTTTTGCCCGTCAATACATCTGGCAGGTCCAACTAAAAATACCTGGGTTTATAACAATACTATTTATATTGAGCCTAAACCGGCTTCTGTTGAAAAAGCATTTATCGAAGCAACATCATGGAATGGATGGTCGGATGAAACATATTTTTATAACAATATTTTTTATGCTACCGAGCAAACTAAGTTCATTATGGGCAATAGCTTAAATAATTCATTTAGTCATAACTTATATAGCGGTCCTGTGACTTTACCGGATGATCTTAATGCCGTGGTTGGTGATGCTCGTTTCCGTAATCCCGGACAATCAACGGATGTAAATGATTATATTTTAAGAGAGGGAAGCCCGGCGCTTAATGCAGGTCTGTTAATCCCTGATAATGGAGGTTTTGATTTCTTTGGTAATGAAGTACCATTAGATAGTCCTTCTAATATTGGGGCATTTAACGGAGATGTACATACTTCTATCTTTGATAATAAAAGCCATAAGGATGATGATTTATTCTTTATTAGTCCGCGAAATATGAAGGATTCAGTACTTAAATTAATAGTGAAACAACCGCTGGATAATGTTAATATCAGAATTGTTTCTCTAGTAGGTCAGGTAGTCGATGAAAGATCTTATAGTCATATTGGTAGTGATGAGGCGTCGTTTGATGTAGGTGATTATCGACAAGGTGTTTACCTGGTTGTACTTTCAAGTGGAACTAAAGATCAAACGCTAAAGTTTATTAAGCGATAGGCTTATAAATGAATTTAGATAACAAAACATTTATACCATGATTTCGAAAGATAAAATAGATAAAATGGTTAAGCAGTCAGGAAAGCTAAAAGCCATCAAATACAGTCTTTGTGTTTTTGTTGCATTGACTATAGCGTTTTTGATATTTGCATTGGTAGTATTTTAATTAGAGTTGATCATATAAAGAAATTCAACCCTGTATAATGTAAAGAACGGTTCCTTATAAGCAAACTGCTTAATAGGAACCGTTCTCTTTATAAGATAAATCTTCATTCATTTTCTATTTCTCTTCAGACCTGTCCTAAATAAAGCCAATTAGGCTCCAGTTTCCAGGAGCGATTATTTTTGTGGTATCTAATCATAAAAA
>NZ_VCHY01000239.1 GCF_005877885.1 Labilibacter sediminis | reverse complement strand
CCTTAAAGGCTGTGACATACAAATTCTCAAGTCCTTCTATGTCCTTAGTTATCTCATCAAGCAGAGGATCATACTCAGATGCAGAAATATCAAATTTGATCAGAAAATCACGTACCTGAGCTGGTATAGTACCATCAGCTCTTGCTTTCTCCAGCTTAGCCATGCAACAGGTAGCATCAACATCTTTCCACACCGATCCTCTGGTTGTCTTCAACACCTCGTCATCTTCACTTCCACTCGACCAATATTCCATTTCACCATCAGATTCCTCTGTTACAATCAAAGCTTTAGAACCTCCAGCTTTCTCTTCTTTTGACTTCTCTTCATCAAGTTTCATTTTCTGATACAACTCAGTATACATAGCCAATTTCTGCTTAACATAATCAGCAGATTTTGACTGTCCTTTCATGTCTTGCTGCTTTTTGTACATGCAATCCTTCGCTAAATGATTCTTTCCATTGCATGCATGGCAATCATAGCCAGAATCACCAACAAGCTCTTTTTGTTTTGTTGTTGAATCAGAATTTCCATCATTGTAACTTGATGAAGGAGTAGAGTTGAATTTGTACGGATTTGAAGATTGACTTGATGTATTGTTGTTATTGAACTTCCTAGAACTGTTGTTACTAAACTTCTTCTTGAAGAACTTCTTTGCT
>NZ_VCHY01000238.1 GCF_005877885.1 Labilibacter sediminis | reverse complement strand
AGCTGGCATAACGTGCCCGGAACGTACCTCGGTGGGAGATAGCCCCAAGATACGGCTAAAGGCACGGGTAAATCCCTCGTGACTGTTGAACTGGTATTCAAACGCGATGTCTACGATTTTTTGTTGTGTTTCGAGCGTGGTTCGCGCCGCCTCAGTGATCCGCCGTCGAATGAGATAATCGTGTGGGGAGTGCCGCGTGAACTTGCCAAAAATCCGGCAAAAGTAGTACAACGAATATCCAGAGGCTGTCGCCATTGCCGCAACATCTAACGGGGCGCACAGGTTTTCTTCAACTAGGGTGATTGCCCGGTAAACGGCTTTAATCTGGGGCATCGGTTTGTGGCTCAATAAGGGTCACTGGAACCAGAAAATCGAGTACAGATTCTTCGACGCGGTCTAATCCCTTAAACCGATCATCATAGCGTTGCACAAAGTACGTATGAGCGATTTCATAGGGGTTTGTTGCCAACCATTGGTCAACAATCGGTTCCTCGCCCATCATTTGGTCACCGCGTAGTGTGAAAAGCGCGTAATCCGTTGGCGGTAACACCTTCACGCATAACTCAAACGAAACGGTTTCAACGTCTGCAATCTCGTAGCCGACAAACACCTCAAACTCGCCGGTGGTGGGGGTTTCACTGTTTTGCAGGTGAATTT
>NZ_VCHY01000237.1 GCF_005877885.1 Labilibacter sediminis | reverse complement strand
CAAGAGGATAACCCAAACCTGTCAGGAGAACTAGTATTAAGACTTTTTCATCTCCCGTTTATTCTGAACAATATGAATCATCAACCAGATTTTACGATGACGATGGCCCCAAAACTCATTGGGGACCTAACCTAACATATTGATTTTGTTTCAGGCTCTATGTGAAGAGGATCATGATACGGAATGGTTGATCGATAGTGCATGCTCTTTACATATGACAGGGAAGAAAGAATATCTCAGGGATTACAGGACAATCAACGCAGGTGGATATGTGACCTTTGGCAACAACTCTAATGGTCTAATCAAAGGGTATGGCTCCATCACCAATGGGAGCTTTACAATAAAAAATGTTGCTTATGTTGAAGGGCTAAAACACAACTTGGTGAGTGTTGGTAAATTATGTGACACAGGCCACAGAGTAGAATTTGATGGACACAACAACTACATCATGCCTGCAGATAGATCAAAATGTTTTGTCACATCAAAGAAACGTGGTACAATGTTCCCACTAGACATCAGTCTAATGGTTGGGAAACCACAGATCTGCTTGTTGTCCAAAGCCATGTCTGAAGTTAGTTGGTTATGGCACAGAAGATTGGCTCACCTAAACTTCAGATACATGAACAATCTTGTGACAGGTGAAATGGTCAGGGGATTGCC
>NZ_VCHY01000236.1 GCF_005877885.1 Labilibacter sediminis | reverse complement strand
CCCTAAACTAATATCAGAGTTCAATAAAGAAATAAATCCAAGCAAATGTCACTACCCCTAAACCAACCTACGGATATATGTGTATGGTCCACTTTAACTTTGCTTACCCCTTTTAAACTACAGAATTCACACATCAAAGACACCAAATAAATATTTATGCTCCACTCACCATTATTGAACCAACCGACAAGTTTTACTTCATAGAATCTTTAGGGTGTATGGATGCTATAAAGCCATGGATCAAAAGATAGTTAATTAAAGATTTTCACCACGACCCAGCATCCTCATCTTTTCAGAGCTTGTATATAAATGGAGCTCATGACCTTCTACTAGACCTGGCCTCAGTTTATCGAAAACCAACCCTAGAAGTCACTTGACATCCACCATTTACTTCTTAAATTGCTCTTGCCTTAGGCTAAGCATAATTTGACTTTTCGTCAATTTCAAAGTGATAGTATACAGGTTGATTTTAATTATTATATCATCTTTGATGACTTTTCTTTGTGCTCTATGTAACATATTCACATTAAAGTAAGGTCTGTCAATTTTGTCAACAACGGATTTTTGTGGTTCATATGCACTTTTTGGGTCTTCCATGCATAAACGAGTAGAACAAAAAGTAAGAAAAGCCACATATACTACCTAAGAAACTCTAAGGGT
>NZ_VCHY01000235.1 GCF_005877885.1 Labilibacter sediminis | reverse complement strand
AACTGTTCCATTCTCAGCCAACCAATACCCTTTGTAGTCACACATTTAATATTATTGTGTTACTGACACAAATTTTGATCCAACAACTCCACTCTTAACTCGGTTAGAGACTTTTCATCAGTCTCCATCCCACTTAACTCCCACTACAATCCGCCACATACATACATTATGCCTTCCAACATTTGGATAATTCTCTTATCCAGCTATAGGCTGAACTATTCAACCAATCTGTCAACTCTGACCTAAATCAGGGTCACCCACACAGAGGTGTCAACGCATGTCACCTCCCATCATTCCTTAAGACGAACTTGCATTGCATGCAAAAGTCATCTCCACACACAGTCTACAACACTATCCTCCATCCTCACCTCTTTGAGCCACCACGTGCTCTAGATCTCACTGTCCCTTCATCATCTACAACTCTAGTCTGATTAGCTATCAGCCAATCCATGCTTACTACCTCATCACACCATCTGGTGATGACTGGCTTTAAATCTATAAAGGAAAAAGGGTCCCATTGATTCAAAACCATCATCTGCAGAAGATCTTCTTCAAAGATCTCATAAACGCGCTCGCACCACACTCCTAAGTCAACGCATGGTCAAATCACACTTCTTGGAAGAGTCACTGCCTCCCACCCACTAGATCTCACTCTCCAATAAA
>NZ_VCHY01000234.1 GCF_005877885.1 Labilibacter sediminis | reverse complement strand
GTATGAGACATTGCCATAATAAGCATACCACAAAACCGCCCCTGATGTGGACAAAAACGCACAAAAGTTCTACAAGAATACCAATAAAAGCACCGTCTGTAGACGGTTCCATGGTCATGACACCAAAACAGAAGGGATATTTCTCCTTAAACGGTAGTGGGGGAGGGGTATGCTCACAATGGGTTTAAACGAGTTAGGACTTTCGCTTTTAAGCATTATCCAGAGCCGGAATACGTGGATCACGGAGTTCGGTTCGGAGGTAGTCGTACAATAAATCATCGACCAAAGCATAGAGCGTTTTACCGACCGCGTCTGCTTTTGTTTTGATGGCAAGCCAAGCCTGATAGCAACAGGCAATATGATTACGTTGTGGTCGCTGCTTGCGGCACTGGCATTTCTCGATGCCCGTCAACTGCTTCAATTCGCGGTGCAACTGTTCCACCTGCCAACGCACAGCATTCTCGTTTTGAATGTCGTCCGCGCTGGGTGACGCCTCTGAGTTGGTAATGACCCAGCCAATGTCGCCGTTTGGGGCAACTATCTTGAAAAGTCGCACGAGAAAAGGCACTTTCTTGAGCTTGACCCTGACCCCATTTTGCAAACGCTCATCGGTCCAGTCAATCTCATCGAGATGCTTGAGATCGGGAAGAGCACACGAACTCCA
>NZ_VCHY01000233.1 GCF_005877885.1 Labilibacter sediminis | reverse complement strand
ACATACTAAACGAATTAGTACTCAAGCCGCCGCGGGTGTCCAAACATGATCCGTCCAAGAGTCCAATAACTATAGCTTTTACAATGACAACAATAATTCCAAGAATAACCGAAACAACCAATTCTATCAAGTGGACTCATGAATGAACCAAGCAATAAACATGGAAAGCATATTGTTATACATTCATACAAAGTGTACATTTATCCCTAGTGAACTCACCTTGATTTGGAGACTAACCAATGCCTTAACAACTATGGAATTACCAATTCCCTTGCACCAAGGAATGGAATCAACCAATTCCTCCCAATCCTTCAATCATCAATTCCTGTGATATCCATACCATTTTCATTACCAAATGACATATTCCAACCCTATTATAACTTAATTCCATGGTCAATTTCATTGATTTCACTAGTTGGGTGATTATTGCCATAATCCCCAAATTAACTACTAAACATGAACCCTAATCTTAGAACATTCAAATCATGATTAAAACATGATAAACATGATCCTATGATCATGTATCATCACCATTTAAGACCCCTCAACATATAGCAAAACATGTCAAAACTTAAAGCCAAGAATTCATACCTTGTTCTTGATCAATCCTAGCTTCAATCCTTGATAATCATTGTTATAGATCACTAAAGGAGCTCTCAAATGGTG
>NZ_VCHY01000232.1 GCF_005877885.1 Labilibacter sediminis | reverse complement strand
GATTAAAAAGTACTTCCCCCTCCTGATTTCAACGCATCAATAGATTATGATTGATTCAATGACAATAATTCATAGTCTAATCTCTACCGATTCCTAATTCAATTATTGTGTCAATTACTAATGTGCTATGGTCAAGCTACACAGTAATTTCACAATCAATTCTATAATATCAAAGTTAACTCATATGCAATGCGCATAATACACACAAGCAACCTTTTCAATCAATCTATTAAATTCGTATCTATGTGATTTATTTTACCTATACCAAATCCTGTTACAGATTCAATATCTTATGCCCCAAATGGTCAATGAAAACATAAACGGCTTGCACAGATTCTAGATCTAAAATATTGTTAAGACATATGATTATTGGTCGATCTATATGTTCTCATCCAATATAGCATTCACCCTATGATCAAGGTGTGAACAATTGAATGTAACAATACCAAGAATTCTAAATCACACAAGGTTCTTCAAATAGACATCATTAGATAAATTAAACAAAAGTTTTATCAATCAAAACATTGTCATAAACCAAACCACAAGATCAAGAGTTGTTTACATCTTTGTGGAAGTAATAAAACCCTACTCCATATCTAAACTAAGAACATAGGAATCATGAATGCAAAACATGTTTACAATCACCAATCCTAGATCTATATTATGA
>NZ_VCHY01000231.1 GCF_005877885.1 Labilibacter sediminis | reverse complement strand
ATGAAAAAAGCGAACAGGGTAGCAAGTAACTATAGCCTCCCAAAATCTCGAAAACTAACTTCTTGATATTGTGGCTCCTTGAAAGATGAAGTATTATCTGATCAATCTCACTAACCACACTAATATAGTCTGTATTAACCAAGGTTCTAAATGGCGTAAGGCGTGGCGTGGCGGCAAGGTCAAGCCTCAAGCTTTACGAGTTATGGCGAGACATGACGTTTCAAAAAGCGGCATTTAACGCGGCAATTTTTTACATAAAAAACGTAAATATATCACATAATTATAGATTTATATAAAGTATCTCAAGTTTTTAGAAGTGTTGTATCAATAATTAATTACAAAATGTTAGCAAAAGCTCGATACTTTCAACTTCAATAAGAAAAATAAAAAAACAAAAAGATAAAAAAAAAACGTTAAAAACTCGCGCTTTATCACGCCAAGGCGCGCCTTTTCCCGCTTTTTCCCACGCCACGCCTAACAGCGCCGCCATGAAGGTATTCTTAACGGCGCCGCGCCGCGTCACGCTTTATCGCGCTTTTTTGCCGTCTAGACGCGCTTTTTAGAACCCTGGTAAGAACATTACAACTGAGGAAATGTAAAGATTTGATTTCTATATGAAGTTTTGCGAGTATATACTACCTCTCTAACTTCTAATTGATTCCGAGGAC
>NZ_VCHY01000230.1 GCF_005877885.1 Labilibacter sediminis | reverse complement strand
TCAACTATGACCAAAATACCCCCAAGGGTTTAAATGCAAAACCACTAATACTGGGATACAAACCATACTAAACTCCAAAAATATAAAATGACATTTAGACAATTCTACCCTTTAACACATACCCAAAATACACAAAGTATTAAAATCAAACTAATCTTTACATATGTCTTCTAACTCCAAGCCTTGAGCCATCTGCCTTATTTTAACCTGAAAATGTTAATCCACTAAAGGATAAGCTACAACTAGCTTAGTGAGTTCAAAAGGAACAATATAATACTAGGCATGTCATATATAAACAATAGCAAAAACGGGTAACCGAAGAACAACGAATCAAGTGTGTCAAGACCAATAAAGTTGTCCAAATATGAAGTATATCACAAGTAATATCACAAACAAGAAATTATCTCAAGTAGTACAACTGTGGGCTCGTCCAAATGAACATAATACATCAAGGATTAGATTGGAAACCAAAGACTTGGCAATCAGGATTTCAAGAGACCATTTAATACCAGGACCACGAAGTGAGAAGATGACTTCTAATGGTGACTCATACGGGGAATCAAATTGAACAATATCAACTGAATAGTGTCAAGACAAAGAAACAGCTCCGAGATTCAAATAACCGTTTACCAAATAACGTGACTCACACAGACAATGCAACTCACGAT
>NZ_VCHY01000023.1 GCF_005877885.1 Labilibacter sediminis | reverse complement strand
CAAAGAACGTAATAGGCTTAATGAGCCATGTTTATTTAATTTTTAATAACGTCCCTATTTTAATGGGACACTAGTGAAGTGTGAGAATAAATTAAGTATCTCAAATATCTTTGAGTTGCACAACAAAAAATAATTCTCACACATGTCAAAGATAAATTTATTCTCTCAAATTATTTCAAAACTGAATCGCCACTCATTTAAATACTTGGTTAACGAGAAGAAAACCGATAAACACCAAAAAGGTTATACTAGCTGGACTCATTTAGTGTCGATGTTGTTTTGTCAGTTTGCAAAAAGCCAATCAGTACGGGATATTAGCAATGGATTAAAATCAGCCACAGGTAATCTGAATCATTTGGGCATACAGAAAGCCCCTTCTAAATCAACAATAAGCTACCAAAATAAAAACAGGGATTGGACATTATTCAGAGAGTACTATTATAAGCTGCTTTCTCAATTAGGACAGCAGATGAACATTAAGCAAACAAAGTTCAGGATTAAATCGAAAATATTCCTACTTGATTCATCAACCATAAGCCTTTGTCTGAGCCTTTTTGATTGGGCGAAGTACAAAACAGCAAAAGGTGCTGTTAAGATGCATACCTTGCTTGATTATGATGGCAATTTGCCTGCATACGTAAATATTACCGATGGTAAAACCGCCGATAACAAAGGGGCTTATGACATACCTCTGCTTGCCAACAGCGTAATAGTAGCCGATAGGTATTACAATGACTTTTCATTGTTAAATGTTTGGGACAGCAACTCGGTATTTTTTGTTATCAGGCACAAAGAAAACCTGCAGTATGAAACGGTTAGGGAAAACGAACTCCCGGAAAATCGGCTACAACATATCCTAAAAGACGAAATCATTGAGTTGACAGGAATACGAACCAAACATAAGTATCCGAAAAACCTGAGGCGAGTTACTATATGGGATGATGAAAATGCCCAGGTGATTGAATTAATAACCAACCAAATGTCATGGAGCGCAAACACCATAAGCGAACTTTACAAAAGTAGGTGGCAGATTGAAATATTCTTTAGGGAAATAAAACAACTGCTTCACATTAAATCTTTCATCGGCACAAGCGAAAATGCAGTTATGATACAGATATGGACAGCCTTAATAACCATACTTGTCCTAAAATATCTGAAAGCACTATCAAAATATGGGTGGCGATTATCAAATCTAGTAGCATTTATCAGGTTGAACCTATTTGTGAAAATTGACTTACAAAGGTGGCTCGATAAACCCTTTGAAGAACCTCCTAAGAAAGCTCTAGAAGGAATACAAGGGGTTTTGTTTTAAGATATTCAATTCTTATGCAGTAAACCCTTATTTTTATTGCTCATTAAATCCTGTCAGAATTTATTTAGGACAGGATTGTTCCTTCTTAGAAGGTATTTTTTCTTAAAAAAATGGAGCAGGTTGCTCTTCCAAAGATTTAATAAACTTTAATTATCTTATAAAGGTATGCACCACAATTATAATCTATCAAACAAATAATCCTGACAACCTAAAGGTTATGATCCATTGTGATATTTAGGACTTGTTTAAAAATAATCATCAGAAGTCTCGTTGCTTTCTTAATGAGATTTAAACCCAAGGAAATTCTGCTTCTTTTAAAATACACGCACTTTGAATAAACAATTTCAGGGGTAGCATCTCTATTGATTTTAAAGGTTTACCAGATGGGATATCAATGTAGCATCAATATAATCCCCAAAGACTCAGATTAACTTATGATGACTTCAACTGCACCACATCATGCCATACTCGTCACTTTAAATCTTCAGGTTGAAGGATATGCAGATACCAGGGTGACCATATTGTTCGTAAAGCACAACCTACCGAGGAACTCCTGCAAGCCTTCATCTATCTTCACCTCTTGCCAACGAAGGACTTTTTGGCCAGTATAGCTCCACCGCTTCCATACTCCATCTCCACCAACAAAGAGAAACCGATCGTATTGGCGGAAAATGATTCTGTAAATATTAAGATTTGTTTAAAGCGTGAGGCTGACTTCAACTTACCTGTTCGTTTTTTTCTGACCAATAATACTAAAGGTATTAAGATGAAACCCGTATTATTTGAAGGAAACATGCAAGAAGCTATCCTAAAGTTTGAAACCATTAAATCCAAGCCCAGTACTCAATACTGTTTATCCATTAAAGGTCTTGCACGAAAAGACAAAAAAATTAAAGCCGTTTTAATGAATGCCATTACTCCAGCTTTTAGTATAAAGATAATATGATACCAATTAGTTAAATTTATATGATTATTAGGCTACCAAATTTTCAGTACTTGATATTGTAGGTAATTACTGTTGCGGTATATATCAATGTTTGAAATTCAAAAAAGCTATTTAAAAGGCTGTTTTGTCGTTATCTATAAAGTCAAGAGTCTGAACTATAACGTGCTGATTCCTGGGGATAGAAGTCGGACTTTAAGGACAGGCTGTATTTATTAAGAAATATATGTAATAAGAAATTATAAAAACAGATAAATTTATTCTTACATAATCTTAATTATTATTTTTCTTTTCTTTCCAATAATCATTCATTTTAACCAAATTTTCATACCCTAATATAGCTTTAAGTTTTCCATGGTATTTTTTACCAATTTCTCTTTCTGCAGCTTTTATGGTTACCTCTTTTCCCTTATACTTTTTATGTGCTATCGCAATCTCTTTTTGTTTCGCCAACAGCAAAGGATAAAGTGCTTTTTCCATATCCGTATCTAATTCACATACTTCAGCCCATTCTCTTACGCTTTTTTTTGTTTTTAGCTCGATAGATGATACTGTCTGTCCTATTCCGCATATAACGGAAAGACAAAACAGGAATACTAAACTACACTTTTTCATGTATAAAATATTTAAATTGAATTTTGTTGGTTTTAACTATTTGATGAATTGAATTTGTAGATAAATTCATTTCCCCAAATGATAGATCATTTTGTGACATGAATAACAAATTCTACCCTCCCTCTATTTACTCTAGGCCATAAAAACGCAAATTTTCCTGGAGGCTTAAATTTTGAATCTCATTTCCTTAATTGCAAAAGCAGCTATCTAAATAACACACTGCCAGATAACTGCTTTAAATCAATACTTTAACATAAATACAATATGACTATATTATTTTACCAATAATTTTGAAACGCGTGTTTCACCAGTATTAGCAGTGGTTTTTACCACATATATTCCTTTAGGTAAATTATCTACAGAGAAACTTGCTACTGACTGTTTTGCTATTAAACTATGAACAACAGATCCAGAAGTACTGTAAACCTCTATCTTCGCTTCTGGTTTAACCCCTTCAATTTGAACCAATCCTGTTGACGCAGGATTTGGATACATAACTAATTCTGCATTTTTAGAAGAAAAAATACCTGTTGGTAATTCAGCTGCTCCATCAAAATAAACGTTATCGAGGTACATTACCTTACCACTATTATCCCAATTGGCACCGTTACTACCGCAATTAAATCTAACTCCCACATTAACTACTGCAGGGTCAGGATCTGCATGATATCCATATTCATATTTTGTATACCCATTAACTTCGGTACCACTGGCATTCAAATCTATACTTTGTAATTTACGAGTGGGTCCATTCGTATTGGTTGTTAAACTATTACCTTCGGCATCAAAAGCTAAAATTATCATTTGCATTCTACCCTCACCCTTTGCATAAAAAGATAATTTTTTACCTTTTACATTATCCACAGGAATGATCGCATCATTTTGTATAAATATCGCCCATGGTTTAGTACCTCCATCGGTAATATCTATTTTAACGGCACTTAAGCCATCTTGTACAACAGTACTCTCTTGTAATACTACTGCTTCTGGTGAACCTTGATTTGCATCCAGAGTTAGCGACCATGAATCAGGAATTGTTGATGCTGACCAGTCTTCCACGGAAGGATTATAATTTTCAAGCACATTATATTGTGCACATACTTGTTTGTTTCCAAATATTCCAACCAATGTCAACATTGATAAAACCCAGTATATCTTCTTCATAATATCCTAATATTTAAATTATTACACATCTATTTATTTCTTTGTGCCTTCCAATGCTCTCCCATCTTCTTCACATTGTCCTGACCAACTACTTCTTTTATTTGTATATAATACTTTTTGCCAATAGCCTTTTCTGCTTCTTTAAATGCTTCTTTATCTCCTTTATGTGTATTTCTGGCCTCAAAAGTTTCTTTTTGTTTTTCGACCATAATAGGAAGTAAAGCTTTTTCTGTTTCCACGTCAAGGTCGCATACTTCAACCCAGGTTTTTACCACTTTTTCTGCAGTAAGTTCATACTGTTGCTTTTTTTGAGAGAAAGCTGAAACAGATAATAGAACTGTAAATAATACCAATAGTGATTTTTTCATAATATTTATTTTTAACAATATTTACATGATGATTTTGTCATTGTTTAAAGCAAATTTGAGCAAACTACACATGATTTTATACGAGATATCTCCCAAAAAACCCGCTAAATTGAACCAAACAATCTATTCACAAGGAATTTTATCCACGAAGTAAATCTTCTTGAAATCGCCTTTATTTATATGGATTACACACATCATCTCTTGAGATCCTCGAGAGCTTAATCTGGTACCAACCTATTTTTTTAGTAATACCAATTTCAATTTAAAGTGATGGATAACAATTTTAGCAATTAAGGATTCAGACAAAGTGTAAAAAAAGACTTCTCCACTCATTTTTCACATAGTACTAGACATTTAAAATCCCCTCTGTCTACATGGCGACTTTACCAATGTCTACAACCTTAAGATAATTGGATAGAACATGAGGAGCTACTTCTTCTTTATCATTATCTGTAACTCCTTTATTTCTTTCAATTCTTATTAAACGGCTAATTTAACCACCTTACCCCAAAATATAGACTTTTGAAGTAAGGTCATTCGGTTAAAACAGCTTGTAATTATTTCTTCCAATGAAAGGAGCGGTTTGAATTTACCCGTGAATACTCATCAAACCTGATGTTCTCTTTTTTATACTTTGAATTCTCTACAACACTGCTTAGGTCACATTCAAACGCCATTAAATAAGCCCATGGTTTTGAAGGTTTTTGGGCGATATGGCAAAGCCCCCAAGTAAAACCTTTTCCATTTTTTGTATTATCATACTTATCGGGACAAAACAGACCTGCTGCATCTGGAGGTAAAACAACATGTGCTTTCACTTCAAAATTTACACCATCCTTGGCCCATTGAACTGTATTTTTTTCAGGTCCATTGGCCGTTATTAAACTAGCTACTCCATCTTTATATGGCCAAACTAAAGCCTCATGTCCACTTGCCGAAATCGGATTAAGATGATGCTTAACAAATGGCCCTTCCGGAGTATCTGAAATGGCTACTCCCATAGAAAAATCAGGATATGGTTTTTTAAGTTTACTATGTACCCCCATAGGGTGTGCCTTATAATACATCCAGATTTTTCCATCTCGAATGATCAGGTTTGGATCATGTACCTTATGACTATCGAAAGCACCATATTTTAAAATCTTACTTCTATCATCAACTTCGCCATCCCATACTCCTGGCTCACCTGGTTCAAGAACGGGTTTTGGATTACGATGCCATGGTCCATCCGGGGAATTTGCCCACGACATTCCAATCACATTTCGTGTTCTTTGTTGGTAAGGAAATTTTACCGCTTGATAATACAAATAATACTTTCCTTCATATACCATGATATCAGGTGTAAAAACACTGCGATCATCAAATTCGCCTTCCGGGCCTCTGGCAGCAGCGACTCCCTGTTCTTCCCAGGTTTCTCCATCGGTTGATGTAGCGTAATAGATATCGCATAAATCCCAAGTATTGGCAGGTAAGGATTCCGTTGCTTTTTTATAACCAACCGGTGCTGGTGTTTTAGGACTACGTGTATAATACACATAGTATTTGTCCGCTACTTTAATTACCGTACTTGGGTCTCTACGACTAATCCCTTCTTCATACTCCAATCCTTTTAATGGTTTGTATTTAAAGCATGAATAAAATTCATTTTCCCGAGGTTCTTTATTCTCCCACTGTGTTTTGTACCTCTGCATAGAGGCACTTAATTCCTGCTGAGAATGTACAGTACAACATGATTGATCTGTTTTACTTGTGCATGATGCCAAAAACATGACAATCGGCACGCCAATATAAATTGATCTCTTAATAAGGTTCATATCTACAATATTCATTATTATCTTTTTTTTGTGAAGGTTTATAACAAACAACTACAACAAACAAAGGGTTTTTTACAAAATTGTTGTGAAAGATTTTTCCCAAATAGCATTTTTTTTTTCCCTGTGTATCAAAATAACAACAAACTCATATGTCTGTACATAAAGGTCTTGCCAGATGAAGAATTTGTGGCAGTATATATTTATCTCTAAACTTTAGCAATGAGAGAGGATGCACTGCCAATTTTAATCATATACATCCCTTTCGGCCACTCACTCACATCAATGTTAAAAACATCCTTACCTACAGATTTTGTTTGATAATATAAACTCCCACTCATGTTATAAACCTGTATAACGACTGGTCCTTTTGAAGGGACTACAACATTGAGTGTTTTTGAAACAGGGTTAGGCCATACTTTTAATGTTTGGATATCAATCTTATTAAATATCCCAGTCACTGAATCATTTGCATCCTTACCTGCTGTAAAGCTCCAGACATCACCAGTTATAACTTGCTCCCCAACAACATTATCTATTCGCCAGAAATACGTTTTATTTGCAACTAACTCACCAGGTGATATAATATTATTTTTAAACTCACCAAGAAATTCACCAGATGATATATTTGCATCTTGAACTGCTTGCAACGATTCTCCAAAATAAACCATATGAGAATCCGATAAATACCCTTCTCTCCAGATTAAATCGACGGTATCACTATTTGAAACTCCTAAATCATTTGGTATAGGATGTGATGCCTTACTTTCTTTCCTTCCTGGTATCCAGTAATTGGTGTCATTGAATTCATAAGCTCCTTTGTCAGGAAAATCCCCAACAAACACATCTGTAACGCCCTGAAGTATATGACCATTATCTATTAGTTCACTATTAACATGAGGTCTATAATCATTATTTGCTGCATCATTCAGCTGTTCAAGTATGTCTTTCTCCGGTATCAACTCTATTCCAATCCAACAATTTTCCACAATCCCGTTATAGGGAGTTAAAGTAGATGAATTACTCCCACTTATAGAACCTACCGCATTGTTACGAACTAAGGTGTTATGATTTAATCCACCGTGCTCCTCAACTGAAAAAATGCTGATGTCAAATCCTTCGTTATTAAAAGCAGTGTTATTATATATGGTATGATAATCGCCTTTGGGTATCATTGGCTTAGAGTTCCACACTACATTATATATCATTTTTCCATATGTACCGTATACCGAAGGGTTATTCCATGGAGAATCGAATCTGATTCCAAACTTGATGGTATTATTTACCCAGTTATGGCTCATAACGGCTCCATCAGATTCCGAAGCATCGGCTTGAATAGCAGCCCCATCATTTTGTAACATCCCTTGCTTAGAAACCAGATTATATTCCACTTTATTGGTTAAACCCATTTTTATGCCAACTGAATTGCCGCCATATGACATTGTGTTATATCTAAAGGTTAGATTATTTGCATGTCTTGCATTTACCATTACATCATGTAATGAACCTACACAACTATAATCAATATGCTTAAACAAGCAGTTATCCACAGTATCATTTTTCCCTATTATTTCTAACCCTGTACCATCTGCATACTGAAAAGAACAATTTCTAAGCACATTATTTGAATTGTTTGTACTTGATCCTGCATCAATAACGGTTGGCTCTGCCTTCGTTAAACTACCCAACATTCGTTTTGAATAACTAGGGTAGTCTACCTGACAATTTTCTATTTTACAATTGTTACTATTTTGAAGTTTAATGGTACTGGCAAAAAAATCAATATCCTTAAATTGAATGTAAGAGGAATTTTCTATGGTAAGACCATAGGTACTTACTTTACCCTGAATTAACCTACCTGTAGGATCCTGTCCATCATCGGTATACAGATACAATTCATTGGTAGTACTATTATAATACCATTCATTGGGGGCATCTAAACAGGCCAAACTAGCTTCTAAAAAATAACTACCATGATTTATTTTGTGATGAAACTGAGCTTCTTTAAAGTTAGTTGTATAATTAAAAGTACCCGAATTACCGCCATGAGAGGTTACTTTTTCAGCAAAAGAAAGCCATGAACCTACATTTAGAATGGCGATGGCCCCTGTAAAATCTTCAGTTTGTCCAGCCAAATTCATAGTACCATCGTCCACCATAGTGCCATAGGTACTGGTGGCATCCTGATGTCCCCAGGATTGCTCTCTACTCCACATATCCTCTGACCATGCATGGGCATTAGGCCAGCGTGCGGAAGTAACCATATCTCCATCAACAAACAACTGCCAAATATCGTTTGCAAAAGAAGTTTTATATATGTTCCCCTGATGCACAGACCACACTTTATCAATTACCTCAGTACCCTTAATTTGTACTTGGTGACTAGGATATGCTTTAATCGTAACTGGATTATTATAAGAACCATTTATATTGGAAATATTTAGTTCCTCATGATATTCTCCTTCCATTACGAAGCATGTTTTACCAGGCTCTAGCTGTCCGATTGCTTTCTGAATTGTTTTAAAAGGCAAAATCTCTGTACCCGGATTATTATCCGATCCTAAGGTTGATGAAACATAACAGTCTTGCTGGACATTGTCGTTTCCACTACTTCCATCTTCTATGGTCAACTCATCAATCCAAAATACACCTGTTTCCATGGCTAAATGGAACATTAGCATATAGTCATCCCTGGTTTCAGTATAAGTCGTTTCAAACGTATACTTCCGAAATGTATCGGATAAGCTAAACTCTTTCACCACACGATTCCCATTATTGCTATCTCTAAGTTTTATTCTGAATTGCTTACTATTGGCATCTGCTTTTGCATAAAAAGAATATGTGACTGTTTCTCCATTATTAAAAGATAAATAACCTGATGGAGCTGTACTCATGGCAATATTAAAAGGATTGTATGGCACTCCTAAATCTAATACTTCAACTTTTAATGACTTACCTAATTGAGCACTTTCATCGTCTATATAAAATTTAGCCATCGGATTAGAGGCGTTTAATACAATATCCCAACCATTTAGGCTTGAGCTTGTAATTTGGCCGCTTGGCTCTGAATTAAAATGACCATTTAATATTTGTTGTTGCGAAAAAACGACTGACGAAAATAACAACGATAAAAGTGTGTATGCGAATAGCTTTATCATATTTAAAAAATACGGTTAATTTATAACACAAAGTTTGCCATTATGAAGTAGTTAGACTACCACATATCTCCTCTTTGAAGCAATATTTTGAACAAAAAAGCATAAAAAAAGGAGTATCTTAAAAAGATACTCCCTTCATATTGATTGAGTAACAAACCAATTACTTCACTATTTTTGCTGTTGCATTATTTAATTTAAGGATATATAAACCCTTATTTAAATTGCTGATATCAATAACTGTATTGGTTTGGCCTATTAACTGTTGTTTCACCATTCTTCCTGAGACATTATAAATTTCAACAAGTCCTTCATTGGAACCTAAAATACCTAATTTATTGCCATCAGGAGAAACTGTTACATTCAACTTTGCCACTTCGACTTCTTCAATACCGGTTGGAATATTTTGCGAAAGAAACAAATCATCTACCAAGAACTCACCGACTACATTGCCAACACCAACAACCAGAGATACACCTTTAACTTCTTCACCAGTCCCATTACTACTATGCGTAATCTTCGGAATCACCTTGAAGTTCTCTTTTTTAAATTGTACCCATTCCCCAACAGTTAATTCTTTTTCTTCCATAAGAGTTGATCCCTGATATGGGGTTTGTGTACCATCACTATCCCATTCAATACGCACTTTTATAGTAGCTGCATCACCACTAACTTGTTTCACCCAAAGACTGGCATCATGTTTCATAGTTGTGTCAACAATAGCTATTGCGCTTTGAACATTATAACCAAATGCACCTTTTTTTCCATCCGATACAACTTTAGCTGAAAACGAACCGTCAACGGTATGGCTTTCTCCATCATATGAGAACGATGTTCCTTTAGAACTATAACCCGTACCATCAACAATTGTAGGGTTTGAAATTAAATTATCCTGTGCATTCACAGATGCAATACTACAGATTAACACTGCAATAAAAAGTAATGATTTTTTCATATGAATTTATTTATTAATTTCCATAAGCAAGATAGATATACATAGAACTAACGATTAAAACATATTTCACAAATTCAAAAACGTTTCTCACATATATTTTAAAAAAAACAAAACTTCAATAAACGCCTGTAAAAAAAGATTCTGCAACTATAAATCTATTCCTATATAAAAACCGAGAAAGCAGCAAAAACACACTGAAAGCTCTACAATGTGAGATTTCTTTTATTTTATGATACACCTGTCACAATAATACATTTCAATTCTTTCTTTCTTTCTGCTCATTTATAACCCATAATAACCCATTTACTTTTCATCAATCTTTAACACCCAATCATGTAGTCATGATTCTGGTTTTCAAACAAAACATTGCCTTATTTATGGAGTGATAATAGCGAGCATAACAATTCAATTATCAAAAGTCATTCAAAAGAGAATGATTTAATTTTCTCAGAATTCCATGCTGCAATTGAAAATTGTAAACGCATGAAAAAATAATATTTAGCAACCAGGAAATGAGATTAAAAGAAATTATTATATCATTTTTTATTTTATTATTCTCCACTAGTACAAAAGGGGATGACTTAGAAGATTTGCGCTTTATAAATCTTGGACAAGAAGCTGGGCTTACTCAAAACTCCGTTTCGTCGATAATCCAAGATAAGTATGGTTTTATATGGATTGCTACCCCCAATGGGTTATACCGACATGATGGATATAACTTTGAACCATTTAAAAATGATCCATCTGATTCCTGCTCCGTCATTTCAAACAATGTTAATAATATTACGACCGATTCAGAGGGTTTTATTTGGATTGGAACAAAGGTAGGCTTATCGGTTTTTAATCCCATTACTCAGAATTTCCAAAATCCATCACCTCTTCTTCAAAATACGATCAATTGTTCTATAGAAGGAAGTAATAACCATCACATTGTTGGAACACAAAATGGTTTATTCTTATTGAAAAAAAATAAGGGAAAAGTTGAGGTAATAAAAACACTCCAAAACAAATCTATCCTGGATAAAAGGATCACCTGCTTATGTTTCGATACAGATTCAAATCTATGGATTGGTTCAGAAAAAGGAGTATGTATGCTGGCCAATAAGTCCTACAAAAAACTTATTAAGGGTGACGATACATACAAATATGATTTTTTAGAAAACAAATCGTCAGCTTTTAAGCCTATTAGAGAAAACCATATTATTGATATAAAGGCTAATACATCAAACAACCTACTTATAGCAACCCGCTCTCAAATCTATTCTATAAAGGGTGATTCGTGTCATAATACCATACTAAACAAAAAGGATAATGTAAGAATAATATCACTATCTATAGAAAATGACTCTACCTACTGGGTTGGTACACGCAATATGGGTTTATTTAAGATACATAATGAAAACGTCATAAACTATCAACACAACCCACTAAACCCCTACTCTATTGGAAGCAATCAGGTTAACTCCATATTTAAGGACCAAAGTAATGTATTATGGATTGGATGTGCACGCGGAGGTATCTCAAAATTATACCTTAAACAAAAACCATTTAAGCAATTTCAATTTATTCCATACAAACCGAATTCATTAATTCATAATCAGATTAATGCAATATGTGAAGACAGTAAACAAAATATTTGGGTAGCTACATATAATAAAGGAATAGACCTTATAAAGCCCACTGATGATACTCATCAGGTATTCCACTTACAAAACTACATCCCCTCACTATCTAAATACCAGGTTTTTGCCCTTAATATTGATCAATACGATAATCTTTGGATTGGAACAAACAAGCAGGGATTGTTGTTATTGACTAAAAGTGAGATCGATAAGATTTTTAAAAACGAAGAACCTAAATTAATTCATTATAAATCATTTTATCAGGATCAATTAAACCTTTCAATAACAAATATTTCAACCATATATCAGACTTCTCCGAATGAATTTTGGCTAGGTTCAATAAAAGGTGAAGGTTTAACTCAAATGACAATCGAGGACCAGGATATTGAGAATCCTGTTTTTAAAAGATACTTGAACAGGGTTGGAAAAGCTAACTCAATAAGTTCAAATCAAGTGACTACTATTTTTCAGGATAAGGATAGCGTTTTATGGATTGGAACGCACAACAATGGACTAAGTAAAATAAGGTTCAATAATGAAAGAAAACCATTTTCTTTTGAACATTACAGTAATAAACCTAACAATCTAAATTCACTTAACAACAATCGTATTTTTAGTATAGAGCAAGATGATGAAGGCAATATATGGATTGGTACTTTTGGCGGAGGAATAAATATTTTAAAGAACCATAATGTAGCTAACAAAACCCAATATATTCACCTAAACAAAACTTCGGGTTTAGCTGATAATTCTATTTATGGCCTTATTAATGATAAAAATGGAGAACTGTGGGTAAGCACGGATAAGGGGATTTCAAGGATTAATGGCAAAACACTTGAAATCAAGAATTATAATGAAACGGACGGTATTCAAAAAGGGAATTTTAGGAGAAACGCCTACCACCGAGGAAGGTCTGGTAAACTATATTTTGGTGGAATTTATGGTGTAACTTCATTTGATCCCACTAAAATACTAACCGACACCACTGCCCCAAAAAGTTTTATTACCAGCCTATACATACAAGATATACGCATCCTGCCAAATAAGAAATATAACAATCAGGTTATTCTTGACAAACCAATATTTCAAAATGATGAGATAATAAAAATTCAACCTTCCCAAAGAAGCTTCCACTTTGAATTTGCTTCTACACATTATTCTCACACTAAACACAACAGGTATCAATACAAAATGTCTGGTGTGGTTGATAAATGGAGATTTACTGATCGAAATGCCTTTTGGGCAAGCTTCTCAAATCTACCATTTGGCAATTACACTTTTGAGTTAAGGACTATTACCCCGGAAGGAATTGTTGGCACTAACACCAACAAAGTGAATATTAAAATTTTACCTCCATTTTATTTGACCCCTCTGGCCTTTTTAATTTATGCTCTACTAATAATTGCCGCAATAATTATTTTTAACAGGGTAATTATTTTTAGACAGCAGCTAAAAAACGATTTAAAAATAGAACAAATTGAAAAGAACAAGATCAAAGAAGTAAACAAATTAAAACTACGATTTTTCACCAATATATCTCATGAATTCCGAACTCCACTAACACTCATTATAGCATCTCTCGAAAACATCGTAAAAAATAAGAGTCTTGATAGACATGCTAAAGAGAATCTTCACTCCATTCAAATAAACTCTAACCGCATCCTTAAGTTAATAAACCAATTGATGGAGTTTAGGAGAATTGAGGCCGGACATCTGGATTTTAAAACAGAGAAAGCAGATTTAGTATATTTTTTACAAGAACTGACTTACTCTTTCAATGAGATGGCCAAGAAAAAAAATATTCAATTGGTTTTTAATACTGAAAACAAACATTTAGTATGCAATTTTGATTCTGACAAAGTTGAAAAAATATTCTTCAACCTTCTTTCCAATGCTTTTAAGAACACGCCTTCCGGTGGTCGTATCTCATTTAATATCAAAATATATGAAAAAGACACAGAAGCATCTCATACTGATTATATCAACATTATAAGGCACCCTCTGCATCGACACATAGCCATATGTGTTGAAGATACTGGTTGCGGCATCCATAAGGAAAATATAAAAAAACTTTTCAAACGATTCTACCACTCAAGTAATTTGTCAGAAAACCTAACGGTAAGTACAGGAATAGGCCTATCACTTGTTAAATCATTGGTTAATATTCATAAAGGCCAGTTATTTATACAGAGTAAGGAAAACATGGGCACCTCATTTATTGTTAAACTTCCTATAGATGAAATACTCCAGGGTATAGAACCTGAAAAAACGCAAGTCAAAAAACTGCCACAATTACAAAATTTTTTGTACGTAACCGATGAAGAGGCCAAATATCTAACCCATGAACTTCCAAAAATCTATTCTAATCTTTCAAATACTAACCGACCATTATTGCTAATTGTTGAAGATAATATTGAGATTAAACATATTCTTAAACAATGTTTTTATGAGAATTTCGAAATAATTGAAGCTTCCAATGGAAAGGAAGGAGTTGATCAGGCAGTCAATAGAGTACCTGAAATCATTATATCAGATGTTATGATGCCTGAAATGGATGGGTTTGAATTAACACAAATTTTAAAAACAAATATTGCAACCAATCATATTCCTATTATTCTTCTTACTGCCAAAGACACTAATAAAAGTCACCTGCAAGGTATTACAAAAGGGGCTGATGTCTATTTACCAAAACCTTTTAATCAAGGGGTATTATCAGCGCACGTATATCAATTATTACAGTCCAGAAAACTATTGCAAGAGAAGTACCAAAATAACAATGCCCTCCCTGAGAAAAAAACCAATAGTTATACAGTTCTTGAACTAAAATTCCTTCAGGATGTTGAAAAAATAATTGAAAATAACCTCTCCAATAGTGAGTTTGTTGTGGCCAACCTGGAATTTGAATTATCTTTAAGTCGTATGCAGTTATATCGAAAACTTAAAGCTATCGCAGGACTGTCTGCCAATGAATTTATTAGAGATTACCGTTTAAGAAAAGCGGCAATATTATTAAGTGAGGGTGGTTATACTATTTCGGAAATTATTTATAAAACTGGTTTTACAAATCACTCTTATTTTGCAAAATGCTTTAAACAAAAATATAACAAATCACCTAAAGAATTTGCAAAGGACTATGAGCTATAATATATTCCTAAGCACTTTGTAAATTTATGTAACATTAATTGTGTAATACGTATAAATTTTAACTCAACTGCATACTATTTTTGATCTCATGGTTAAACTTTTTTTCACATATATACTATTGCTAATTGCCTCATCTTGGATGAGCGCACAAGATTATCATTTCGAATATTTTTCGTCTAAGCGAGAAATATTTGGAGAACGCATTTTAGAAATATTAAAATCGAACGATGATTATTTATGGGTATCCGGAATCGAAGGTATCAGCAAATTCGATGCTCATTATATTAAAAACTTTCAAACATTCGCTAACGATTCAACTTCAGGTATTTATGGATATCGTTTATTTAGTTTATTTGAAGATGATCAGAGACAAATTTGGGTAAGCACAGAAAAAGGTCTTCATTTATTTAAACCTAAAACGAACTCCTTTACACGCATACCCTTGCCCCCTGACTTTCCTACACGTTTTACCTATATTGGTCAATATAAAGCAAATCAGCTCCTGATTTCAACAAATACTGATTCTTATATTTTTGATGCAATCAGACATAAAATTATTGATAAAAAACTCCCTTTTGTAATAAAAGCAGAGTTAAAAGATCATAAAGGGCAAGTATGGCAGGGAACTCAATACGGCGAAATCCTTAAAAACGACTCCCTAAAATTTAAGGTAAAAGGAATTGTTTCTGATATGTTTATGACCAATAATGGGCATTTATATATATCAACCGACAATGGTTTGTATGTTGTAAAACAAAAACATTTAAAAATGTCCAATCCTTCTATTCAACATTTTTATATAGGTCGGAAAAGCACCAGTATTAGTCATAAAGATTTATCCTCTATAGCATATTACGATGAACATATTTGGATTGGATCAAGAAGTGGATTAAATCAGGTTATACTTGACCAAGATCAATTACCTAAAAAAATAGTAAAACATTACTACAAGGCCAATAATCCCCATTCTATCTCCAACAATCAAATATCCGATCTTTACGCTGATAATGAAGGGATTTTATGGATAGCTACCTATAATGGATTAAATAAACTTGATCCCTCCAGGCAGTGGTTTAACGCTTTACAGTACGATCCTGTAAAAACGCAAAGCTTACATGATAACAATATCTTTTGTATTCATGGAGGAGATAATGGTACTATATGGATGTCAGGTTTTAATAGTGGACTATCACTATTTGATCCCACAAAAAAAACCTTTCATCATTTCCACCAAAACAATTCTAATTTACACAGCGATCATATAAAGCATATTACAACATGCTCAATGGGAAATACCTATTTTTACAATGAAAAAGGCATTTCTTTTTTACCTCCTAACAGTACTGATTTTCAATCTGCTTTCATAACTAACCCCAAGACAGACGACACCTTAAATATCCCTATAAAATATCTATACGAAATTAAAGAAAATGAATTTTGGTTAGCATCAAATAAGACTTTGTATAAAGCCATTAAAAAAGGTAATCTTTTCTCGGTGAGTAAATTCATCTCTCTGCCAAAAGTCACTAATATTAAAGGACTAACGGATATAGTTGGTAGGTTTTGGTTAGCTACTGACAAAGGGCTTTTTTTAATCTTTCCTAAAAACGCAAAACGAACCAAACTTTTATCAGACGAGGATAACTTACAGTTTAAATCTTCTTATTTTACAGATATTAATTATGATTCAGATAAGAATATATGGA
The DNA here is from genome assembly GCF_005877885.1 of Labilibacter sediminis. Taxonomy (GTDB): domain Bacteria; phylum Bacteroidota; class Bacteroidia; order Bacteroidales; family Marinilabiliaceae; genus Saccharicrinis; species Saccharicrinis sediminis. The sequence goes on along the minus strand of NZ_VCHY01000023.1, from coordinate 92,591 downwards.
TAACTTCAAGACATGGGTTGTATAGCATAGATCATTATCAGGTAGTAAATAAAGTACCTGAGAAATTTTCTTTTAAAAGTTATTTTGTAGAGAATGGTTTACCCAGTAATAACGCTGTAGGGATATTATCCGATCAAAAAGGACGATTGTGGATAAGTACATGGAAAGGTATAGTTCGTTATGATTCATATGGAGAAGATGGTCATTTTACAATATACGATTATGCCGATGGATTAATTTCAGAAAAATATACTCGAAATGCTTGCTATAAAGATGATTTAAATAACACCTTTTATTTTGGTGGAGTGAATGGGGTAAACTTCATTACGCCCCAAAACGAATCGTCTAACTCAATAAACCAGTCACTTACCTTTAATACCATTTCTTCATCAGGATTCGATCAAATTGAAAAGGAGTTCACTGTAGATAAAGGTGATACTCTTTATATTTTCCAAAGAAAAGATATATCAGATTGGAAATTGGATTTACACTACCATAGTCTATTATCCGAGAATCATCATTTTTTTAAGTGGCAATTTCTTCATCCAGATTCAACGATTCATTATACTTCCTCGCCTGAAATATCCTTTCAAAACATGAAAAATGGTGAATACCTTATTCATATGACTCCTATTTTGCTTAATGGGGAATCAGGTCAATCCAAAATTGTGCAACTAAAAGTTAAATACCCCAATTATTGGCTAATATATGTATTTGTTTCATTTGTATTAATTATTCTTAGCTTTCTATCGTATAGATACCACAAACAAAAAAATATAAAACCCAAATACCGTTACTCTAGTCTCTCAAAAGATGAATCTACAATAATATTTGAACGACTTGAGTCTTATATGAAACACGAAAAGGTCTTTCTAAACCCTAAACTGTCGGTTGATGAACTTACCGAAAAGCTCGATGTATCCAACGTCACTTTTTCTCAAGTTCTAAATAAATTTAAAAATATCGGATTCTATGAATATGTAAATAATTACAGAGTTGAAGAATTTAAAGACCGATTAAAAGAAGACAAATTACACAACCTTACTTTACTTGGTCTTGCTGAAGAGTGTGGCTTTTCATCGAAATCAAGTTTTTACAGAGCCTTTAAAAAGGCAACCAATATGACCCCTGCTCAATACGAAAAAATGACTAATTCAGGGCAATAGAGTATCGTTTAAATTTAGTGACACACCAATAAGTGGTTGTAGGACTCTATGATTTTTGCAAAGCTATACATTGCGTTAACGAAATTATTTAAACGATATACGCATGAAACTAAAAATCTGTTTAGCTGCATTTTTATTGACAGCAACAACTTTAACACAAGCACAAGATAAACCGGAAAGACGTGCTGCCGGTTTTGACTGGGATCGTGCCTATTCTGAAGAGTGGGAAGAAATGAAAAAGTACCCAATTCCGGAATGGATGTTGGATGCAAAATTTGGCATATATACACATTGGGGAATATATTCTGTTCCGGCACATGGCGGTCCTGACTATGTAAAAGAAATGTACAAAGCCGATCCTGAAAAATCCAAACGCGGAACAGCACAATATCATATAGAAAAATATGGCCCGGTTGCAGAATTCGGATATAAAGATTTCTTACCAATGTTTAACACGCCAAAATTTGATGCCAAAGAATGGGTTGATGTAATGGAAAGCGGAGGTGTTAAATTTGCAGGCATCTGTTTATCTCATCACGATGGTTTTGCCCTTTGGGATACGCAATACTCAAAATACAATTCTGTGAACTACGGTCCTAAGCGTGATATTTATGGTGAAATAGCAGCAGAAATTCGTAAGCGTGATGACATTAAGCTGGCAGCTACCTTCCACATGGCACGTACATATGGATACATGTTCGATAACGACAAAAACTATAGCAAAGAACAAAAGAAGACATGGGACATCTTTGACCCAAAATATGCACACATATATAAAGACAAAAGTGTGATGTCGAAAGAGGACTTTGCTGCTGAATGGAGTGGAAAGGTTCGTGAAGTAATTGACAACTATTCTCCTGATGTTATTTGGTTCGATGGTTTATCAGGTTCAATCAAGAACGATGAAGTACCTGAAGATTCAATCGTAGATATTTTAAAATACTACTATAAAAAAGGATTTGATTCAGGCGACTCTGTTGTTGTATGCAGTAAATTACCAGGTACCAGAGTCTGGAACTTCCCGTTAGGTTTTGGATTACGATGCTACGAAAACTGCCGCGATATGGAAGAAGATCCTCAAGGCTATTGGTTGGCAGACCGTGCTATATCTTACCCTTGGTGCTATGTAAACGACAAACAGTACAAACACCGTGCACCTTATCATATTCGCAGCTTAGTTGATATGACCAGCCGTGGAGGTATTTTCTTCTTGTCATTAACACCTAAAGGTGATGGTTCTATTCCTGATGAAGAAAAAGAGATTATGAAAAACATGGGTGACTGGCTACGCATCAATGGAGAAGCTATTTATGCCACTCGCAGATACAAAACAGCAGGAGAAGGATCTACAGAGATGTTAGTTTGGTCTAAAGGAAAGAATCGTTACAAGTGGGATTTCACAAGCCTTTGTGCTGCTGATGTACGCTTTACCAGAAGTAAAGATTTAGAAACTTTATATGCAACTGTATTAGGTGTTCCTGAATCAAAAACATACACCATTAAAACGTTAGATAAAGGAAAAGAATTCAGTACAGGTGGAGGAATTGAATCCATTTCAATGCTTGGTTCCGACGCCAAAATTAGGTGGGAAGAAACAGAGGAAGGCTTAAAAATCTATTTTCCAGAGGCGATACCAAACGATATTGCTTGCTCGTTTAAAATTAATGTAAAAGGTAAATTAAAACTATAAGCACCATGATCAAAAATATATTATTCATAGGTTTATTATCCCTTGTTATAGGTAAAACCTATGCCGGTGATAAAGAGAAAGGCAGTGATAAAAGACCAAACATTATCTTTTTACTAACGGATGATCAGCGTTTCAATGCCTTGGGTTGTATGGGTAACACCGAAATTCAGACTCCTAATATTGATAAACTTGCAGATCAGGGTATCATGTTCACCCAGCACTATAATCCTACTGCTATTTGCATGGGAGCACGTGCTACCATAATGACAGGGATGTACGAACACAAAACAGGATGTAACTTCTCTCATGGAGCATTGCACCCTGATAAATTTGAGTTATCATATCCTATGCTGATGAAAAAAGCTGGTTATACCGTTGGTTTTGCTGGCAAATTTGGTTATGCTGTTAAGGCTGAAGGGAATAGCTCATACCACAAATATGAGGACTTACCAGTGGATAAGTTTGACTGGTGGAAAGGCTGGCCTGGACAAGGTCAATATAATACTGCCGAAAACAAATATATGGTGGAGTATGCAGAGGAATACCCTCATGTTTCGCGTGCATTAGGTGCTGCTGCCAAAGATTTTATGACCGAGCATGGACATGGTGAGAAGCCATTCTGTTTATCCATTAGTTTTAAAGCACCACACGGTCCTGTTAGCCCTGATCCTGATTTTGATCATGTGTATGCAGGTAAAGTTTTTACCGAAGAAGAAAATTACTGGAGAGATAAAGGTGAACACCTGTCTCAACAATCAAAGCAGGGACGTCAATATAAAAAATTAGGTGATCACTGGAAACCAGAAAAGTACGATGTTTCTCTGGCTAAATACTATCAGCTTATCTATGGTATTGATCAGGCCGTTGGTATGATCCTAGAAGAACTGAAAAAGCAAGGGCTAGATGAAAATACCATTATCATGTATACTACTGACAATGGTTACCATTGCGGAGCTCATGGTTTTGGTGGTAAGGTATTGCCTTACGAAGAAGGTTCTCGCGCTCCTCTTTTAATATATGCTCCGAATGCCAAAGGTAATGGAAGCGTTAGTAATGCCTTAACTTCTAACATTGATATGGCTCCTACCATGTTGGAATTAGCAGGAATAGAAGTACCTGCAAACATGGATGGTGTTAGCTTAGTACCTCTTCTAGAAAAACCAAACAAAGAAGTTAAAGATCATGACATACTCATTCAGGCATGGGGAGAAAATCCAACCCATTGCTTAAGCGTTGTTGCTGATGAGTATAAATACCTTTATTGGTTTTATGGTAAAGAAATGGAACCAGTAGAAGAGCTATTCTACCTAAAAGATGACGAAGGTGAAATGAATAACCTGATTAATGAAGCCGCTCATGCCAAGCAGTTGAGTAAAATGAGAAGTATATATGATACCGAGGTTGAAAAATGGAAGATGGAAGCGGTAAAAGATCATGGATATGAAAAGTATGGTATTTTATTCGACCGCCATATTCCTTGGTCAGAAAAAATAGGTATTATGAAGGAACCGAAGCCTGGAAAAGAAAAGAAGAGTAAAGACAAGAAAAAAGGCAAGGGCAACAAAAAGAAAAAAGTAGCTCATTAATTAATGAACTTAGCCACTGTTCTACAGTGGCTAATATACTAATATGTGTATTATGACGAAACTAAATTTCATCCTGACAGCATTGCTTATCTGCATTGCAATAAGCACACAGGCTGGTAATAAAAAAAAGCCCAATGTCATTTTAATTATGGCCGATGATTTAGGTTATGGTGACGTGGGTTTTAATGGCAACACCGTTATTAAAACACCTAATATGGATGCCATGGCACAATCTGGTGTTAAATTCACTAACTTTTACTCAGGAGGTCCTGTTTGCTCGCCTACAAGAGGCACATGCGTTACAGGACGTCATTATTTTCGCTACGGGATCTTCTCTGCCAATATTGGTCATTTACCTAAACAAGAAGTAACGCTCGCCCAATTACTTAAAGAAAACGGTTATACAACAGGCCATTTTGGCAAGTGGCACATGGGTACGCTAAGCAAAGAAATATCTCCTAAAGGCCCCAAACGTAAACCTGCCAAAAACTTTTCTCCTCCATGGGAACATAATTACGATGTATCCTTTGTGACAGAATCTGCTGTTGCCACATGGAACCCAAGCGTTGGAGGAAGATATAATAACAATCCCTATTATTTTAACGGTGTTGAAGAAACAGAGAACCTTGATGGAGATGATTCTCGTGTAATTATGGATCGGGTAGTTCCTTTCGTCAACTATGCTGTAAAGAATGATATGCCATTCTTGTCGGTTATATGGTTCCATACACCACATGAACCGGTAATTGCTGGTCCTGAGTATAAAAAAATGTATGCTGAATACTCTGAAGGAAAACAAGATTATTACGGATGTATCACCGCTATGGATGATCAGATCGGTCGATTGCAAGCTGAATTAAAAAGGCTACAGGTGGATGACAACACTATCATTTTTTTCTGTAGCGACAATGGTCCCGAAGGAAAAGAGGTATCGGATAAACGCCCCGGTACAACAGGTGGTTTAAGAGGTCGTAAGCGTAGTTTGTATTGTGGAGGCGTCGGAGTTCCTGCCTATGTGGTTTGGCCTGGAAAAACCAAGGCTGGTACAACTACTGATTATATATCTAGCACCTTGGATTACTTACCTAGTATAATAGATGGGTTAGGTATGAAAATGCCTGATGAGCGTCCTTTGGATGGCGTTTCATTATTACCTATGTTAGCAGGGATAGAAGATGATCGCACAAATCCTCTACCCTTTATGCACCGTGGGAATGTTGCGTGGATTACAGGTGATTTAAAATTTATGACCGGAGGAAAAAAGGTAAAGGAAGTGTACAATCTGCGAGAGGACCGTTTTGAAACAACCAATATTAAAGATCAATTGCCAGAAGAAGTTAAAGCTATGGAAAAATACATTATGGAATGGAACCTATCATGTAAAAACAGCCATAGTGGAGGCGACTATAAAGGTGAATTTGTACCTGTGGATAGATGGAGTGGTATAGATGTAAAAAAGGAACCTGACCAAAAGGGCAAGAAGAAAAACAAGGAGAAGAAAAATAAGGAGAAATAATACATTAGTTTTCATTACATCAAGCCTGCAGATCTAAAAACCTGCAGGCTTTTTTATTATATAGAGCATTTTAAAATTAAATCAGTGTTTTTGAAAAATATACTTCTTAAGTCACTCTGATTTTGTATAGGTATAATACAAATGCGAATCATGGTTGCAAAAAGCTACTCGAATATAAGCAATGGGCTGTATTTAAAATCGGTAAAATCAATGCCCAATTTAAATTAGACCAAAGCAAAATATGTCATAATTATCTTAATTTTTTATCCCGCTAGCTCCCCCCTAATAAAAAATCACTTCTGCCATTTTCTATACTCTTCATATTTCTCTATAAAAAGGGTTTAAAAAGTACTCTTAAGTTTAGCGGTACGTTTCAGGCTTCAAAATCATTCATGTAACATACTAAATAACATAGCTTTGTCTTAACACTTTAAAAATATTAAATGATACCCCAGAAACTATTCTAAGGTTTAATTTGATGATAGTATTGAGCAATACTAAAAACCTACCAACACATAGAGTAGAGTCTAAATTCAAAAAAAGTAAAAATTATAACAAATGATAAAGCTAATATTAGAAATACTTTTTTGTAGTGTTACCCTGTCTATTATAGCACAGGAAAAACCAAATATTATTTTAATAATGGCAGATGATTTGGGTTATGGTGATGTGGGCTTTAATGGAAATACCATTATTAAAACACCTCATATGGATGCCATGGCCAACAGCCATTTAAAATTAACCCATTTCTATGCTGGCGCACCTGTTTGTTCTCCTACTAGAGGCACGTGCCTCACCGGAAGACATGCATACCGTTATGGTATTTTTGCAGCTAACGAAGGCCATTTACCAGCTCAAGAAGTAACTATTGCAAAGCTTCTGAAACAAAATGGCTATATCACAGGACATTTTGGAAAATGGCACATCGGCACCCTAGATCCAAACTTCTCTTCTAAAGGAGATGCACGAGATCCTGAAGCTAATTTTGCACCACCATGGCAACGCGATTATGATGAATCCTTTGTTACCGAAAGCTCTGTCTCAACCTGGGATCCTTTAAGTACATCTGTTCCCTATTATGATAATGGTGTTATTACTACGGATAACCTAGAAGGTGATGACTCGAGAGTAATGATGGATCGAGTTGTACCTTTCATAGAAAATGCCGTATCAAACAAGAAGCCCTTCTTGTCTGTTATTTGGTTTCATGCACCCCATGAACCTTTTGTAGCAGGTCCTGACTACAAAGCCATGTATCCGGGTTATACCGAAGATGAAAAGAATTACTATGGTTGTATCACTGCCATGGACGATCAAATTGGCCGACTACAAGCTAAACTCGAAGAACTAAATATTGACGATAATACCATTATCTTCTTTTGTAGTGATAATGGCCCTGAGGGTAAAGAGCTGGATGATGGAACACTTACTAAACCAGGCGTTACTGGCGGATTACGCGGACGGAAGCGCAGTGTATATCGCGGAGGAACAGGCGTACCTGCCTTTATTATTTGGCCAGGTAAAACTGATACTCCATCCGTTTCTGAGTACACTTGCAGTACCCTTGATTATCTGCCAACTATTATTGATGCATTAGGCATTAGCATGCCGGATGAGCGACCTTTAGACGGAATTTCTTTGTTACCTATGCTCGACGCTTTAGAGACAGAACGTCCCCAAGCGCTGCCTTTTATGCACAAGAGTAAAGCATATTGGATTGATGGTGATCTAAAGTTTATAACGAAAAATAACTGGGATGTAAATGAAGTTTATAATCTCAAAGATGATCCTTTTGAAACAACTAACATTAAAAGTCAGCACTCAAATAAAGTGGCAGAAGTGCAAAAGCAGATTGAAGATTGGAATATCTCTTGCTACATCAGTCATTCGGGTGGTGATTACGACACACCATTTACCCCCGTTGCTTTATGGGAAGGTATACCCCAGGCTACAGCTATTTGGTCACCAAAAAACATTAATTGCACCATTTACCCAAATCCTGCCACAGATTACATTTCATTACAAAGCTTAAGCCATGTTATGGAAGTAAAAATATTCAACGCACAAGGGCAGCTTGTAAGCACAATTAAAGATCCCAAACATCGCATTAGCGTGGTAAATCTTAAAACGGGGCATTATATCTTAAAAGCCACCACAAAGAAAAATGAGGTAGCTGTTAATTCATTTTTATTAAAATAACAATCAACCGAATAACTAAATCATTAAAGCAATTAATATTAATACTTTATTTAAACTATTTATTATGAAAAAGATCTTTACAATTACATGTTTATTTGTTTTGGCATTAGCCTTAAATGCACAAGTTGCTTACGTGGGAAATCCTAGTTTTGAAGAACTAGATGGAAGTTACAATACCGGAGCAAAAGGCTGGACATTAGTACTAAGCAACAATGCACAGGCCACTGCATCTATTACGACAACTGACGTTAAAGAAGGAACCAATGCCATACAGGTTGTAATAACAAGTCAGGGAGATAATTATGGTACTCCTGAAGTACCTTTGTACAATGACAATATAAAACTGGTTAGCGACAACATTGACTTTTCCGGGAATTATGAAATTGTAGGTTTAGCTGCAGGTACCAATTTTAAAATGTTTGGTGATGTTTATGTAAAACATAGTAATGCAAATGCTGCAGATATAGCATGGCGACATGTTGTTACAACAAATGGTGTTGATTTACCAAAATCTAACGGAAAAGTAGTTGCAAATGATAATGTTTGGAATTTATTGTCTTTGGATGCAACCAGGCATTTATTGAAAAAATTTCCCTACGCAACATCTGGAATGACTATGAGATGTGAAATACAGATGGGTAAGAATGTAAGTGGTACATTCCTTTTAGATGATGTATATTCAGCAGTAGATGGTGCAACAGCAAAAGTACCAACAGCCTTAAAAAACATAGAAAACTCATTCTTAAAAATTACGGCTATAGGATCAGAAATTATAGTGAACAACGCCAGTAATAATGAAGGTAACATGGTGGTTTTTGATTTGACCGGGCGAACTGTTGCTCAACAAAGTATTGCTTCCGGTGAAAATCGCATAAACTTAGCGAAGAGTGGTATTTTTATCGTTAAAACAGTAGTAAACGGTAATGTAGCTACTCAAAAAGTTGCCGTACAATAATAGTAAACAAAATTATATTAAAAGAGGATGTTCTTGTACAAGAACATCCTCTTTTGTTTTAAATTACTTTCTCAAGTTCTTCATCTATTACATTCATATTAAACGGTTTTCTAAAACAATTTAATATAAGTCCTTTATCCAGTGCTGCCTGTAATTCATCAGTAATTTCAAATCCTGTTAATATAAAATAGCAAACATTAGGAGCTAGTTCTTTTGCTTTGGTGATAAACTCAATGCCATTTAAATATGGCATTTTCATATCACTCACTACCACTTTAATATCTGGATTCTTTTTTATTACTTCAAGTCCTTTCAATCCATCCTCTGCTTTTAATACATGATATTTTCCTCTTAAATTTATTTCGAATAAAAGAAGATTTATTTCTTCATCATCAACATATAGCACTTTAGGCCTATCCATGAATATATTCTTAATGGGGTATGCTTATTTTAACTGTTGTACCTTTATTTTGTTCAGACTCAATCTCCAAATTCCCTCCATGTTCTTTAACAATGGAATAAGTAATTGATAACCCTAAACCGGTACCCATACCAGGATCTTTTGTGGTAAAAAACGGATCCATTACTTTAGGCAAATCGTCTTTTCTTATTCCAATTCCTGTATCGGATACTTCTATGTAACACATGTCTTCCTTTGTTTTAGTAGTTATAGTTATACTACCATTATCTTTTATTGATTGATAAGCATTGGTAAATATATTTAAAAAGACCTGATGCATTTTACCAATGTTACCAATTATATGTGGATTTTCATTTGAGTAATTTTTTCTTACTTCAATTTTATTTTGCAATTGATTATTAATCATTAATAAACAATTATCCATAATTTCATGAATATTACATTGCTCATCAAAGGTTTCCTTTTGACGGCTAAATTCATTCAATCCTGAAACAATTTTGGATGATCTATCAACACCTGCTTTAATGCTATCTAATAAAACCGTGACTGTTTCATCATTGACCTCATTATCACGAAAATACTGTACCAACCCAGTATACCCCCCTAAAATGTAGTTCAAGGGATTATTAATCTCATGAGATACGCCAGCGGTTAGCACACCCAGCGAAGCCATTTTTTCGGCTTGTAAAAGTTGTGCCTGAGTTTCTTTTAACATGTGGATAGTTTGTTGAAGTTCAGTGGTACGTTCACTAACCCTTCTTTCTAATTGTTCTTTATGCTTTTCTAATTCTATTTCCGTTTTTTCTTTCTTCTGTATGATAACAATAAGCTCGGAGTAAAATTGCCCAAATCCCTTAATTATAACCAATGATAAAGATAATAATATTACCAGAATGGCAACCCACGAAAAAACACTGGTCGTATGGTCTTGAGGGGGTAGTTCTACTTGAAGATACCCCAAAATATATTGGACTGCAATGAAAACATAAATCAAAGTAAATAAACCAATATAATACAATGCTACCTTAAAGCCGTGGAGAATAACCAGAATTGCTATGCCTATAAAAACAAAATAATAGGCACCAAAAAATGAAAATTTATATAAACTAGCAATAGCAATCACTGTATAAACCGTAGCCATTGCAATCACTTTAGTCAACAGAGCAATTCTATGTCGGAATATTGATAGAATTATTACTATAGCATAAACTACTGTATGCCAAACAAAAGCAAAATCCCAACCAATTCTAATCATTCGCAAAATACTTAGCACATAAGGAAACCCAATAAAGAAGGCAGAAATAATTGTAATATTATTGATAACCTTTTCTTTGATATTAATTAAGTCATTGTTCATAGTATGCTTTAAACCATTTATACTTCACTTGCAATTACTTGTTATATATTGAAACAAGAATCCCTTAAAAAGAACTATCTACACAATAAACAAAGCAATAATTATTTAGTTCTATTACTTACCCATGAAATATAACAAAATTCAAGAATATATTCATCACTTATTAGATAAACCGAAAAGGTGATATTATTTTAATATATTTATTAAAGAGTGAAATACATAAGTCCTTTGGTTTTTACTAAACATTTACCAATATAAATGGTTTAATCTGAATAAAAGCAATTTATCTAACTCCCGATGGTGATATCAAGGAAAAATTTAATTGGAAAAAACGTTTTTGAAATACAGGAATTGTTAGAAAAAATAACCAATACATATATTTTATTACTCACCATTTTTCTTTTACCGCTTTTTGTCTTTGTTGTTTTTATCAGGGGTAGCATCATGTTAAATCCCTTATCTCTGGTGATTAATTCTATTTCAATTGGTCTTTTACTAATCTGCTCAGTATTTAACAAACGGGTTGCTTTTTATCTGAAAAGAATTGTACTCTCATTTGGATTATTGAATTTAGGCCTTCGATCATTGGCATTTGGGGACCTGGATATGACGCTACTTATATTAGCTATATTAGCAACCTACCTTATATTGGCATTAACCAAACGTGAACTATTCTGGGCTATCGTCATAATAATCTCACTATCCTTTGTTTTTACCTTACTGGTATATTTTAATATTATTCAATTTTACTACAATCCCAATAAGTTTAGCTACAACGTAGGCCTATTTAACATACGCACTTTCGTTGTAATCCTAGTTTTATCCATGTTACTGGGAATCTTATTTTATGTATTTAATTATTTAAAATCCACTATTTCACAGCTAAAAGTAACCATGGATGAAATATTGGATTTAAACAAGTCACTTACTCTGGAAATTGATGAAAGAAAAAAAAGTGAACAATTAGCCAAAGAGAATGCCAACAAATACTTATCACTTTTTAATAATAGTAATGATACTATTTCCATCACGTCATCTTCTCATGAAATATTAGAGATCAATAATTCCTTCCTAAAACTTGTTGGTTATGATAGGGAAGATATGATCAATAAAAATATATTTGATTATATCGGTCACAATTATAAACAATTATTTGCTGAACGACGAAAAAAAATATTAACCAACAAAAACATCCCAGATATCACCATTAAGGTACTCAGCAAAAATGGTAACACCTTGTATTTACAAATACAGACCGTTCCTATTATAAGCAAACAGGAAACCAACTTTTTAACCATTGCTAAGGATGTAACAGAACAACATATAATTACCGAAGAACTGTCGAAAAGAGAACAACTATACCGTACTCTTTTTGAACAAACTAATGACTCCATATTAATTATGAATGGGGATAAAGTAGTTGACTTCAACCAAAGAGCACTTGAAATATATGGAAGTGATGAAAGTATTGATAAAATAGAGCCTCCATATCAAAACCTTGAAAGTCATTTTGAGCAACGAGATTTATCTGTTGATTTAGGCAAAAGAGTAAAGGAAACATTGAATAATAAATCACAATTTTTTGAATGGAAGCATACAAAGGAAAGTACAAATGAGCTTATATATACCTTGGTTCAACTCAAAAAAATTGATTTACTGGGGCCGCAATATTATATGGTAGTAGAAAATGATATTTCCGAACGTAAAAAAACTCAAGATGCGATTCTTAATTCCATTATACAAACTGAAGAAAAAGAAAGAAAACGTATTGCATCAGACTTACATGATGGAATTGGCCCTTTATTGACCACAATAAAATTGTATGTGCAGGCGCTAATGGATTCTACAGATGAAGAAAAATCAGTAGTAATACGAAACAAACTAAGCGAATTGGTAGATGAGGCAATCACAAGTATCTCCGAAATATCCTTTAATATAAGTCCACATATCCTATTAAACTATGGTTTGATTCCGGCTATTAACTCGTTTATTGAGAAATTCAATCTGACATCAAAACTTGACATTCAATTTACGCAATCAGGAATCACACGTTTTAATGAACATCAGGAAATTACGCTGTATCGTGTTTTTACCGAATTGATGAATAATACTTTAAAGTATTCTCAAGCCACTGAAGTAACTATAAACATACAAAAAAGAGAAGATCAGATTGAGTTCTTATTTTCGGACAATGGAATAGGCTTTGATCCCAAAGAGGTAGCAAACAGGAAAACAAGTATGGGAATAAAGAACTTTAAAAGGCGTATTAACTCCTTTAACGGAGTTTTTGAATTGTATAGTCAACCAAACAAAGGGATGTCTGTTAAAATAGTTATACCCCAAAACAATTAAGATATGGTGAATATAGCTATTGTTGATGATCATGATTTATTCAGGCAAGGATTGATTCTTGTTTTAGGTCAGGTAGATGAGTTCAATGTTGTTGGTGATTTTAGCTCAGGAGATGAGTTTTTATGCGAACTTGAAAAATTATCGGTAGATGTTGTTTTGATGGATATCAACATGAGTGGAACCAATGGCATTGATACTACCCGATTAGTGCTAAAAACAAAACCTTTACTTAAAGTAATCGCACTTACGATGTTCGTTGAAGATGCATATTACCTTCAGATGATTGATGCTGGTGCACGCGGTTTTATTTTAAAAAAAGGAGGTAAATATGAGTTAATACAAGCTATACAGGAAGTAAATAGAGGAGGCAATTTCTTTTCGCAAGAAATACTCCAGCGAATGGCTTTCAAATCAATCCATAAAGAAAAAGAGAACTTGGATAAGTTATCCAAGCGAGAATTGGAAGTATTGCAGATGATTTGTCATGGTTTATCCACCAAGGAGATTTCCGATCAAATTTTTATCAGTCCCAAAACGGTAGAGGTACACCGATCGAATATATTGAGAAAAACAAAACTTAAAAACGTAGCTCAATTAATTATATGGGCCATTAAAAACGACCTCTTCAAAGTGTAAAAATACAATACCTTGTTTTAATATACAGTCTACATTATAAAATTCACATCGAACATTGAAGTTTATTACCTCAATAATAAAGCTCAACTTATACACACCACAGTTATAGCTCATATCTGGAAATATACAGGTACACCATTCTTGTCTTTAGGTGTTTTCCCTTAGCGACTTTAAGCTATTCCCTTATATTAAATACACAATTTCCCTCTATCCTATCTCCCTTATATACAACATCTTTGTAATGTTCAAAAATTGAATATGCAAGTACCTCGTAAAATATGTATCGTTGATAATAACAAATCTTTTAGAGATGCTCTTCGGTTTTTTATTGAAACAAAAACTGACTGGGAGATTATTCAGGAAGAATGCTCTTGTATAGATCTTTTAAAAAATGGCTTGAACATCCAAAGTAATATCATAATTATTGATATAAACATACCTGAGACAGATGCCATAGAGGCAACGAAACGTTTATTACAACACTATCATTTTGTTAATATCACAACGCTCGCCATGACTATGCACTGCAATAAATATTTTATAAAAAGGCTAAAAGAAGCAGGATTCAAAGGTTGTATTTTAAAAAGAGATCTGTATACCGAGCTAATAATAACAGTAGATACCATTATGAGTGATGAGCCTAATTTTAAAATTTAAACTAAGGGATAAAAATTGAAACCATAAATTTTATCCCATAACCTAAATCAATTTAAAACCACAGAAATATGAAAACAAAGAAACTGATTACAAGCATTGTTATGCTATTTATTGTTCTTGTAAGCACATATGCTCAAGATGAATGGGAGCCAAAAGTACATTTAACGGGTTATGTAAATACTGTAGTAGAGTATGCTAACTTAGATCATTTAGATACTAAATTGGGGATGGGACTCTCTGATGCTGGTTTTCTTGCCAGTTATTCTCCCATTGAAAATCTGGAACTAAAAGCTACGCTGGTATACACTCATCACATTCCTAACATCCAAAGTTTAGTAGTTGAAGCTTATGGAACTTATGCAATTAGCGATAATTTTAAAGTTGGGGCAGGTAAATTTTTAACACCTCTCAGCCCTGTGAATACCTATTTTTATGCTCCTTTGAACATATCCGTTACATTGCCAATGATAGTATCGCACCATTTTTTACTTCCTCAAAGCATTAGCGGATTTCAGGTGTCAGGTGAATTTGGAGATAAGGTAAATTTTAAATACAATTTAACTTATGGTAATTATACAAACCTGGGTCACGCACTCGGTGGTATCCTTGAGGTACAAGGACAGGAAGACATTACAAATGTATTACCACATATAGATTTGCCGGAATTAGAAACACAATATCTACTCGGTGGTTCAGCTCGTTTCGAAGCATCGTTTCAAGATGTATTTAGTCTGGGGCTTAATTATTTTGATGGCACTCAATCAACAGCAATAGTAGCTGAAGAGTTAGTACCTGCAAAAAAATATAGTTGGGGTGTTGACGGACATTTAAATCTATCTGGCCTAAAAATAAACGGTGAGTACTGGAAGGGTCAACAACAAACAACCGATCTGGCTCAAAATCTCACTAGTAAATATAAAGGATATTACGCCGAAGCTATGTATCAGGCAGGAATATTTACTCCTTTTGTCAGGTATGATTTTATTGAAGATATCAATGGATCAGGACTACAAGCTCCAACAACAGCAAAATCTCTAGGGGTTGCCATTCGTCCAATATTTGAAACACTCTTTAAAATTGAGTATCGAAAAGTTAATGTTGACTATGCAGGCGGCATAACAAACTTTTACGATTTTCAGGATAATTATAACCACTGGTTATTCTCTACTGTTATTTCATTTTAATGTTTAGAAGAAAATAGATATGAAAAAGATATATATACTATTAATATTGTTTAGCGTAGGAATTACGGTAGGTGCACAATCATATAAAGTAATTGTAAACAATACGAATTCAACAAGTGCCTTGAGTAAGAAACAGGTATCGAACCTTTTTTTAAAAAAGGAAAAAAAGTGGCCTGATGGTTCAAAAGTTGCTGTCATCGACCTAAAGGGCAACAATCCTACTCGTAAGGTGTTTTCATCAGAAGTACATAGCAAATCAACAAATGCCGTCAAAAGCTATTGGCAGCAGGCAGTATTTTCTGGTAAAGGGACCCCTCCTGTAGAAAAAAGTTCAGATCAGGATGTAATAAATTTCGTTAAACAAAATAGTGGAGCCATTGGCTATGTTTCTTCAGGTACAAATACATCTGGAGTAAAAACAATTACCGTTAGTGATTAAATGATATAAGGATGTTGAATAAATTAAAGCTTAGATCCAAAATACTCATCTTTCCAATCCTGTTTTTCATTGTAATAGCAGCTATATTTACTGTTATTCAGTGGAGTAACCAGAGGAGTAGTAAACAATTAACCTTGATTGAACAAGGCTACATTCCTTACGTAGAACTTAGCAGCGAACTCATGGTTTTGCAAAAAGAGCTGCAAAAAGGATTTCAGGATGGTGTGGCATCACAAGATGAAGATCTGCTCGAGGATACACGGGAGATAGCAAAAAATTATAGAGCTATTGCAGATAGTTTAAAACAAGGCATAATAGGGAGTCAGAAAAATGAAGTGGATAGTGTAAGTATGCTTTTCGACGATTATTTTAATATTGCGTTCGCTACTTCAGGGAGAATGATCAACGAGGAGTTTTCAGATGACATTAGTGCTGACCTGCAATTAATGGTCTCTAAATATAATGAGCTCAAACAACTTCTGGAACAAATTACTCTGGACTCAAAATTTGAGATGGCTGAGGCTTTCAAATTGACGAATCAAAATTCAAAAAAATCAGCTTTGGTTATACAACTTATGCTTCTGCTGAGCCTGGCTGGATTTGTCGTTATTTCCATTATGTTATCTAAGTCTATTGTAGAGGCTTTAAAAAATTCCATATCTCATATATTAAAACTGTCACATGGTGATCTGAATATTCAGGTAACAGAGGATCAGGTAAAAGGTAAAGATGAAATTGGTGATATGTCTAGGGCCATCAACACGTTGGTGCAAAAACTTTCAGAAGTATTAAGAGGTGTTCAGGGCGAAGCCATAGAAATAGCAAATACAAGTCAGCAACTAAGTCGATCATCGGAACAAATTGCCGAGGGATCCAACGAACAGGCTGCTTCAGTAGAAGAGATTTCCTCAACAATGGAAGAAATTGCTTCTAACATTGATCAAAGCTCTGAATATTCATTACAAACAGAGAAGATAGCAATCAGCTCGGTGCAAGCAATCAAACAAGTAAGGGAAGCTTCCCAAGACAGCTTAGATTCTGTATCTTCTATTTCTGATAAAATTTCAATCATTAACGACATTACTTTTCAGACAAATATTTTAGCACTTAACGCAGCAGTTGAGGCAGCACGTGCAGGTGAGCATGGCAGAGGTTTTGCCGTTGTGGCTGCCGAAGTAAGAAAATTGGCCGAACGGAGTAAGGTTGCAGCAGAAGATATTGTTAAATTTGCTGGCAATAGCGTGGATACCACTCAAAACTCTAATGAATTAACATTCAAGGTGATTCCTGAAATAGAGAAGACATCGGAACTTATTCAGGAAATATCTTCGGCTAGTATTGAACAGAAAAATGGCGTTAGCCAGGTGAATATGAGCGTACAGCAGTTGAATCACATTGCTCAGCAAAGCGCATCAGCTTCAGAAGAGATGGCCTCCAGTGCAGAAGGACTATCCGCACAGGCTCAAAAATTGACACATTTAATATCTTATTTTAAGTTGGGTAGTTAAGACCTGATAAACTTCTTTAAAAGATGATGTCCATTCAGTTTTTGATACTACATCCGTCAAATACTTTTGTAAAAGTACTTGACGGATGTAGTTTTTATTCCAAGGTTATTCCTTTTCTATTACACCAATAATAAACTTGGTTTAGTAGATATAAGATCACATTTCAACAAGACTAATAAAGTCCCTTCTATTACAAATTACACAATAAATTGACCATACTGCACAATACATTTAGTATCATTCAAAAAACCACTTGCACTTCACTCGCCTAAATATTTAATTATTCAACAGTTACACAAACGAGACCTCAAAATACTTATTGGGCCTCCTATCCTATTTATTCATTATAATTTTAATCAAACAAAAATTAAAGATTATAACGGATGAAGCATTTATTAAGTGTATTACTGTTGGCAGTAATGTGTGCCATTACTCAAGCTCAAAAACAAGACAAACGCCCTAACATAGTCGTCATCTTATCAGACGATATTGGTTTCGAAGAATTTGGTTTATACAAAGTAAAAACAGACCAGCCTACCAATACTCCTTTTGTAGATAATATGGGCGAACAAGGCGTGTTTTTTAAAACAGCCTGGGCACAAAGCATATGTGGACCATCGCGAGCCATGTTCTACTCTGGCAACTATGCAGCCAATAATGGTGCCTACGATAACAAGATTAATTGGAGACCTGGTGACGAACGAAGAGATTTAGATCGATTTCCAAATTTCATAAAGGTATTACACGATGCAGGATACAAAACAGCGGTAGCAGGTAAATGGCATAACCCCATTGGAGGTATCCTGGGAGTACATAATGAACTTTTAGGTGTAGATGATTACATTGTATACAATAGTCAACCAGACAAGATAGAACAGATCACAGGTATTAAGCTCACACCTGATGAAGATTGGGAAATCGCTGCCATATCAAAAGAACCTATCTTATCGCGCTATTGGAAACCTGCATACATAAAAAATGGTGAGTTAATGAAAACCACCATGAAAGACTATGGCCCTGATATTCTGGCTAATTTCATTTGTGATTTCATTACAGATAACGCCAAGTCTGATGAACCATTTCTGGCATTTTACCCTATGGTATTAGCACACAGCTCACATTGCGTAACACCAATTGATGTAGAAAACGGAGCAAAACCATCCAACCAACATTTTAGAAATGGTTCAGTAGAAGGTTATAAAATTTTCTTGAATCAGATTAATTATGCCGATCAATTGGTGGGCAAAATTCTGGATACTGTACAAAAACAGGGCATTGCGGATAATACCATCATTATATTCGCTTCCGATAATGGCACCACCTCTTCTGCTAAAAGCAAAGGTGTAGAATATGGTGTACACGTTCCTTTTGTAGTAATGGGTGCAGGTATCAAGAAACGAGGAGGTACAGATGAATTAATCGACTTTACTGACGTATTACCCACCCTTGCAGATTTTGCTCAAACGGAAATCCCACAAAAATACAGTATCGACGGAACTAGTATGATGCCTTTTCTAACTGGGAAATCAGACAAAACCAAGGATATTATTTTTGCTCAACCGGGTGTTGCCAGCTTGGTGCGTACCAAAGAGTTTTTGCTGGAAGCAGTTTCACCTTTGTATGGCTACCCTAATGGTCGTTTTTATAAAACTAATGGATCATATGACGGAAAAGGGTATGAAAACATTACCCATAATGAATCATACAAAAAAGACAGAGCGCTATTTGAAACATACTTAAAACAAATGAGTTCTCGTTTACCTTTGTCCTTCAACGATCCTGTTTGGAAAACCAACCAGCTCAAACGTGGCTACAAGCACTTTAATAACGATAAGCAAAGAAAAACACATTTAGCGCTACCTAGAAAGTATCAATTTTACGATCCATCATTTTAAACATCAATTAAAAATAAATTTACAAAACATGAAAAAGTTACTAATTATTGCTGTTGTTGCCCTGGTTAGTTTATCTGCCATGGCACAGAAAAACACTCCTGAAGCAAAGGCTGAAAAAGTCTCTAAAGAAATGCAAGAGGTATTAGAATTGGATCAAACAAAGTATGAGAGTGTATACTCAATTCTACTTGAACGTATGCAAAAAACAGCTGAACTTAAAAAGGAAACCGGGGATGATAAAGAAGCTTTCAAAATCAAGAATAAGCAAGTGATGAAAACTGCTCAAGTTCAACTTAAAGAAACAGTAGGTGCTGAAAATCTTAAGAAATGGCAAATCCATGTAAAAGCCAAAAAAAAGTAAAATCAATCATTACCCCCTTCCCTATTCCATAGGCAATTAGAAGGGGGTATTTTAAAATTATACCTTGGCTTTTAGATTACAATCAGAAAGTTAGAATATCAATATTACAACTTTCACTATACACAAAATCCTAATGAATTACCATATTCAATTGTTGCTTATAATAAATACCTTATGCTCTGGTTATGCCTATTCAAAAGGTCAACAGGAAAATACCTCAACAAAACCCAATATTGTTATTATTTATGCCGATGATATGGGATATGGAGATGTCTCTTGCCAGAATAACAATGCCAAACTTAACACTCCCAATATTGACCGCTTAGCCTCTGAAGGCATTCGCTTTACTGACGGGCATAGCTCCTCTGGTATTTGTTCTCCATCCAGATTTGCCCTATTAACCGGACAGTACCACTGGCGGCGAATGCACAGCATTGTCAATTCCTTTGGGAATTCCCGTTTTAAAGAGGGTGAATTTACCATTGCACGTATGTTAAAACAACAAGGCTACACTACAGCCTGTATTGGCAAATGGCATCTTGGATGGAACTGGGAATTCAATTCAAAGCCTACCGGTGTAGATAAGAAAAACAGAAAATATTATAAAGCCTCTGATCTAATTACAGATCGATCAATAAAAGGAGGCCCCTGCGATCAGGGATTTGATTATTATTTTGGGGATGGCACCATCAACTTCCCTCCATATGCATGGGTTGAGAATGACCATTTTTTGGAAGCTCCCACGGTTGATTTAGACTTGTCAAACAAAGTTGCACCTAAAGAAGGAAGCTGGGAATTCAGAAAAGGGCCGATGGTAAAAGGTTGGGACCCTTATGAAGTACTTCCCACATTAGCCCTAAAAGCAGAGCAATACATTGCGCAACAAAAAGGTAACAAACCATTCTTTCTATATTTTGCATTGCCTGCTCCACATGCTCCCATTATACCAAATAAAGAATTCATTGGCACATCTGAAGCAGGTGCTTATGGCGATTTTGTGGTACAAACAGATGATATAGCTGGCAGAGTTTTAAAAGCATTAGAGCAGGCGGGATTATCTGAAAATACCCTGGTAATTTTTACAGCCGACAATGGACCAGAAAAATTTGCTTATAACCGGATTCTGAACTTTAAGCATAGAAGTTCTGGTCATCTAAGAGGTCTAAAACGTGACACATGGG
Organism: Labilibacter sediminis; assembly: GCF_005877885.1. GTDB lineage: Bacteria > Bacteroidota > Bacteroidia > Bacteroidales > Marinilabiliaceae > Saccharicrinis > Saccharicrinis sediminis. The sequence continues at coordinate 71,488 of NZ_VCHY01000023.1, read as the reverse complement.
AAGGTGGTCACCGCGTACCTTTCATTATAAAATGGCCAGGCAATATAAAACCTTCATCCATCAATAACGAAGTCATTAGCCAAACAGACATAGCTGCCACAATAGCTGCCATATGCGGGTATAGCCTAGGATTAAACGAAGCACCTGATAGTTATAACCTTCTTCCTCTTTTAAAAAATGAAGAATACTCAACTCCATTTCGTGAAGCCACTATTCAAAACACCTCAAAAGACAGATTTACAATACGCGTTGGACATTGGGTATTAATTGATAACCATAGTGGCGAACATACAAAAGCACCTGATTGGTATAACAAACTAGAGGGTTACCAAAAATATCCAAAAACAAATCCCGGCTTACTTTATGATTTGAGCAAAGATCCTTCGCAAAAGAATAATCTATTTAATCAGTTCCCTGAAAAAGTAGAAGAGATGAGAGCCTTATTAAATAAATATCGAACCGGAGGAAAAAGTGTTAAAAGATAAGTAATAACAACATTGAACCTACCAATGTATTTACTGAACAACAAGAAAATTTGACAGGATTTAATATTAGCAGTAAAACCCACTCGACTGCTTTAATGCCATAAAAAAAAGAGAGCACTTAAATAAGTACTCTCTTACATTCTCATATAACCAGGTTAAATTTACGGGGGTTATTTTTTTGTCAACATAACATTTGGGTAGAATAAGTTATAATAGCCATAAGCATTTTGGCCGCCAGGATCACCATAAGCAACTGATTCCATCCAGTCCATTACCTCCATCTGATCATCATCAATCACATCTATAGTGATTACCCCACCTTCTGGAATATCATTGCCGGATTGGCCATAGTAACCTTCTAAAAGAATAACAGCTATGGACTTGTCGTCCGGAGCTTTACCGATATGTTGTTTAACAGGCACTACTATTTGAGTCATATCCTCATTAACAATACCATAAACAGGTAAGTTACTCCCATACAACACCAAATTTTCTATCCACAGTTTATTTTCCTCTTTCTCATCTTTTGTGAAATACATGTTCCATTGAGCAGCACCATCATCATAACTCTCTCCCTTACATTCCCATGTGCCCACAAAATTTGCCAGAGGATGCTCATCATCTTCAATATTAATATAGCATTCTGCTTGATTTCCTAAAGGTATAGCACCTGCATCCTTTAATTCAAGAACCAGACTCATATCAACCGCTCTCCTTTCATTATCAATAGCCAGGATGAATATCGTATCAGTGGAGTTCTCGTTTGTAAAATTAAGTGTTCGTTCACCAACAATCATAAAATGCTCACCTTCAATAGCTGTTGCATCCTTTATTTCATACTCCACTTTGGCTACAACGCCATTAGCAGAGGGTAACATCACCGGAATTTTTAAAACACCTGCATCTTCCCGAAAACTATATTTCGCTTCTTCGAATGCAACAAATGCATCTTTATCATTAAACTCTGGAAGTTCATTTAAATCACACCCAAAAAATAAAACAGATGCAATCACTACGGTAAAAACATTAAATTTCTTCATTTTTTCTTCCTTAATAATTATCATTTTGCACCATATTTACATTTGCATCTATCTCTCGTTTGGGTATGGGCAATGCCCACATATAACTTGGAAATGGAACATCTTTATTAATTAAACCATCATAATCGTTACGCACCAGGGAGCGATTTAATCTGGCGTAATCATAAACAATATGGCCTTCAAAACACAATTCTTTTTGACGTTCTATAAAAATTATTTCTTCGTTTATAGTACTATAACGGCTTGCTCCACGAGCATTTGTTAATTTATCAAGCTCTCGTTTTGCTGATATTCTTGATATTCTTGCACCATTATACAAAGCTTCAATCCGATTCAAATACATTTCTGATAAACGCAAAACAATAATATTACTAACCGATGGCTGTTGCTCAGGATTTTTACCTGCATATTTATTAGTCCAAATGCTTTCCATAGCTTGCGGATGAGAACGAAATAGTGTACTTCTTACATCATCCTCTTCAAGTAAAAGTCTTAAATCCATAGTTGCAGCCACATCTCCATAACCATCTGGATTGACAATCCACGATATCTCATCCCAAAAACCATTAGAACTCGCTCCTGCTTCGCCATAAACCTGAAAAATTACTTCGCCAACACCTCTTTGCTTGTCCTGCGTCCATACCTCAGTATATTGCTCTGTGGTCCATAAATCAAATACTTCTTTTTTATCAATAACCAGCGTTGCATAATCAGCGCATTTTTGCCATTCACCCATATTTAAATATACTCTCGAAAGCATAGCATGTATGGCCGGCAAACTAACCACGGCCAAAGTATCGCTAACATCCCTCCTTTTATGCGCTTTATCAAATATTGATTCGGCTAATTGCAAATCATTAATTACTTGTTCATATACCTTGGCCACAGTATTGCGTGACGGTTGATTATCGGAAATATTCTCAACAACAATGGGTACTCCGTCAGACTCGGGAGCATAGGTATAAGGTTGTGCATAGGTTCGTACCAAATCGAAATGTCCTAAGGCACGCAAAAACAAACACTCTGCCTTTAAATTATTGTAACGAACAGTGTCTTCATCGTCGTTCTGTATTAGTTCAGCCATCTTTATATCCACTGCATCAATTACACTATTTGCAGATGTAATGGTTTTATAGGCTGTATACCAAAGGGGTGACGTGACAGTTGGATCAAAATTCCATGCATTTTCGTTAGAATAACGACCTGTTCTAAAATTTGAGTTAGTGGGATTTTTGGCATTACCCGCTCTCAATTCTGAAGATAAAATAAAATTTGCACCATACCAGGAGGGACTATACAATGGGCTATAAGCACCCAGTGTTGCTTTATCTAACCCCTCATAACTCGATAAGGTAGCCACATCACTTTGAGATGTAATGGGCTCTTCTATCACAAAATCAGAGCAACCAATTAACATCCATACAGGAATTATTAGAAGTATATAATACTTATGCATATCTATCAACTTTAAAAATTAGAAACTAAGCTCGATGCCGCCAACAAGCGTCTTTGTCATTGGGTAAATACCTGACCCCATACCATCAACACCACGTTCAGGATCCCAAAAATCAACATCATGGAAGGTGTATAAATTCATTCCACTTACATAAAGACGTAAAGAACTTAATCCCGCTTTTGTCACAAAATGATTTGGTAAATTATAAGACAGTGTCACATCCTTTATTCTAAAATAGTCTCCTCGTTCTAGAAATCTGGTTGAATAGGACGAATTAGAAAAACTGGAGTTACCGGCCACAGGTTTAGGATGAACCTGTGTATCTCCTGGCTTTTTCCAATGATTTAAAGCACTTTTAGCCTGATTCAGGTTCATTTCACTTCCATCGGCATGTAGAAATATATTATCAGATATAAGCACATAATTACCACCTTTGAACTCACAAAAAGCATTTAAGCTGAAACCTTTCCATGCTAAAGAAGTATTTATACCTCCTGTAAATTTAGGTTCCGGACTTCCTGCATTAACAGAGACAGCTTCACTATATTTATTGGTTAAAGCACCATTCTCTGAACGGTACAATGCTTCACCATTAATGGGGTTAACACCATAATAATCTTTTATATAAAAGGATAAAAGTGGCTGTCCTACTATATGAAATAACTCAGGAGCCGGAATGTATTCTTCCCTTGTTTTATCACCTAATGAAATTATTTCGGAACGATTAAAAGCGATATTAAACCCGGCATCCCATTTCCATTGCCCTTTATGAATGATATTTGCATTTAATTGAAACTCTAATCCAGTATTCGTTAGTTGCCCCATATTCACCCATTGAGAACTAAACCCTGAGGTAGCAGAAAGTGATTTATCAAATAACATCTCATCAGTCATACGTTTATATACTTCAATGTTACCTGAAAACCTATTTAGCAATCCGAAATCTACACCTACGTTCCATGTTTTATTTAACTCCCAGGAAAGATTATCATTGGCTAAATTAGATGGAAGCCAAGCAGAGCCACCATTACTCGTACCAGAATCATAAGTCGCATACTGCATATAAAGAGGCACATTATTATTTCCATTTACACCATAACTGACTCTTAACTTAAGCAAATTAATGGCCGCTACTTCTTTCAAAAAACGCTCTTCATGCATATTCCATGATGTAGCAAAAGCATAAAAAAGTCCCCATGGCTGAGAGAATTTCGAACTACCATCATATCTTACAGACGCTTGTGCATAATATTTACCCTTAAAATTATAATCGGCAATACTAAAAAATGACATTAAGGTTTCTGCACTTTCTTCATAATAACCACTATCATCTATAGGAGATGCCGTGTTGGGGTAAGGAACTAGCGGATCGACATCTGGTGAATATAAATATAGCAATGAATATGTACTTCGCATAGCTTCTTGACCAGCCAGAATACGGATAGAATTGTCATTCAGAACTTTTTTGAACTCAGCAGTGTTTGAGGTGGTTAAGGTAAGTAAATTAGATTTTGAGGTTTGTAAAGTACCTCCTTCGGTCGGGTTAGCTTCTGGTGACCAATAACTTCTTCCATTTCCAAAGGTTAAATCTACCCCATTAGTGGTTTTAAGAGTCAACGCTTTTAAGGGTTTCCATTCTAAAGATAAATTACCCAACAATTTGTATTGCTTTTCCCATCTATCATCGTACTCTGCAGTAGCCCTGGGGTTGATATTTGAGTTTTCTGGAATATCGGTATTATGATTTCCTGATGCATCAAAAGCCATAGTCCATGGTTGAATAGTCATCCCGGCAAATGACGGGTTACCAAAATACAGAGATTGCATCGGAACATCATTGGTTTCTGAATAACTTCCGTTAATACGGGAGCTCAAGGTTAATTTTTGACTCAGTTTATGCTCCACATTCAATCGTGAAATTAATTTAGAAAAATCAACTCCATAATACACCCCCTCAGAACGGCTGTAGCCGATGGATGTATATAACTTTGTTTTTTTCGAACCCCCTTGAGCCGTTAGTTCATATTCCGATGATTTACCAATACGAGATAAATGATCTACCCAATCAGTTTGAGGCCCTTCAAGCAATGACATTGGCCTGTAATAGGTACTTGTCGGATCATCCGGATTTTCACCGGCATTTATAGCAGCTGTTCGCTGAAATGATAATAACTCTTCTCCTGTCATTACACCGTACTTATTGTCATTGGCCAGTTGTGAAACACCAAATTTAGCGCGCACACTGTATTTACTGTCTCCCTCAGCACCCGACTTGGTGGTTATAAGAATGACTCCATTGGCAGCTCTGGATCCATATACCGAAGCTGCTGCTGCATCTTTTAATACTGTGATCGATTCAATATCATTGGGGTTAATACTAGCCAATGCATTACCTGTATTGGTAAAAAAACTATGATTGCCCGACTCAAAAGGAATACCATCCACTACATACAAAGGCTCATTACCCGCGTGAATAGAGCTTGAACCTCGCACTCGAATACTGGTCTCTGCACCTGGCTGTCCTGAATTGGAAGTAACCATTACTCCAGCCATTTTACCAGCCAACGCCTTCTCTGCTGATGTAACAGGGATATCCATTATCTCATCGCTATTGATACTACTTACAGATCCTGTTCTGGCTTCCCGGGTTACAGCACCATAAGCCACCACCGTCACCTCTTCTACTCCTATGGCATCGGTTTTCATCGACACATTAATAATTTCCTGATTATCAACTCTTATCTCTTGCGTAGCCATACCCATAAATGTAAATACCAAAGTATTATCCAAATGGGGTAATGAGATGTTATACCTTCCATCTATATCTGTAATGGTTCCCTGGTTAGTCCCTTTCACTAATATTGAAACACCAGGAATAGAGGTGCCATCTACTGCATCTGTAACGATACCACTGATATACCGGGTTTGAGCCACCACTGACTGAAGACCAACTACCAGTAACACCAACAATGCTAATAGTACCTTTTTCATAAAAAATATTTTAATGCTTTGTTATGATTATAATTAAATAGCATATTATATAGACGAAAAGGATTACCTAATTAAATCAGATAACCCTTTTCTCGTATTTATTAATTACAAAAGGCTTACCTTTTGCGTTGAAATCTCATTACCTGCTTCTATTCGTATCATATATTGTCCCTTTGCTTGCCCAGACAAATCAAGCTGAATAGTATGGTTACTCTTTTCAAGTCGCTGCATAACTATTCGTCCGGCCATATCATATACTTTTATCGTGATGTTAGCATCATAAGTAAAATTGGAAAGATTCAAATGAACAATGCCGCTACTTGGGTTAGGGTAAACATTAACATCAACTTCAATAAGAGATGAACTGATTGAGGTTGGAGTTTCAGGAGTATGATCATACGACCATATTCCACGACCGAATGTACCCACTACCACCTGATCATCCTGATAGAATATTTGATTAATTGGTACTGTTGGTAAATCACTATTTAATAAATGCCATGATTCTCCGTTATCCAGAGATTCCACAATACCTAGTTCTGTACCGGCCCATAAGCGATCGGGATTATCAGGAAATGCCATTAATGATAAGCAACCTACATCAGGGAAGCCATTATTGCTTGAACTACCTCCGTTAAATCCGGTGATATCCTCCCATGTTTGTCCCAGGTCTTCGGTACGTAATATTTTACCTTCACCATAAATACTATAAATCAGATAAGCTGTTTCTTCACGCGTTGGGTGTGTTTCCAGGCCTGAGATATAGGCATTAATAGGGGTTTCAGGCATATTAACTTCGGTCCATTTTCGGGCTAAATCGGTAGAAACATAAATTCTCCAATCGCCTGCTAGTGCAGCCCCTGCCCATAATATAGAATCATTGGCAATGGAGTATTTTATTTCATGCGAACTGATTGGGTAACCTATCGGCGACCATCCGGAAGGAAGAACTTTTTCTCTCCATGTAGAGGCTCCAAAATTACCTGTATACCAAAGTCCTCTTGACCCTACGGCATATACTCTATCCGGTTTTCTTGGTATCATAGTTAGTTTGGTAACAAATGGCCCGTCACCCGACATACCCGCATCCGCATAGTTCCATATTCTACCACCATCGGTACTTACCATTACCTGGTTAAAATAGACACTACCCATCATTTTATCCGGATTGGTAGCATGCCAAACTGTTTGAAAACCATCTCCACCAATTCTGAAAACGTAATCACTTTCGGCTGTTGCTTCAGCATTTTTAGGCGATTGCCAGGTACCGTTATCCTGCATACCACCAATATATTCATTGGCTCCCGGTTTTTTAGATATTCCATGAAATTGTGAAGTAACGTACCCTTTAACAAACTGCTGAAAAGTAAAACCGTTATCTTTTGACAATCCAAGTCCGCCATCGTTTCCGTTTACCACCCAAAATTTATTTTCGCTTTCGCTGATAGGAACGATGGTTAATACATGATGATCCGGATGAAAACCGGGTATATGTGTTTCACTCTGTCCTGCTTCAGAATCGTAAGTATTTCTTCCTGAGTACTCCCCATAGGCATCTGAAACATTAAAAACAGCACCTTTTTGGTATTCTATTTCACCCCAGGTAATTTGCGCTTTTACTTCCGGCATATTTTCAGGCTCCCAGGTAGCTCCCGGAGTCAATTCCGGCCATAGGAAATAAATCAATTTATATGAACGTCCTCCTTGGGTTGCAATATTAACATCCGGTGCATCGGCGTTATAAGGAACTGAATTGATGAATAAATATTCACGTCCTCTTTCGCCATAATTTTCTCCAATGGTTTCGTACAAATTGAAAGCACCGTCCTTTTCCTGATCACGGAAAGAACACATTAACTGTACGTTATTATCTACATCCCAAACTTCAAATGGAACATCAACATAGTCCTGATAAGTATAATCTGCTGCCGGTACACCTGATGTTGCTTGATCGGGTACTGTAAAACGATGCGCTTTTTGCGAAAGTCCCGGTCCAAATCTTATTTCTACACTTACGTAATCATCTCCACTTAAACCAACGGATTCTTCATTATCACCAATCTCAATACCCGGGTAAGGTCCTCCAAAATCAACAAACGATATCAGGTTTTCAATCTCTTCAGTATTAAAATCGGTTAGTGCATTTTGTGTTAAAAAACTATTTGAAATAGCAATTTTCCAGCTATTTACACCGGCTACAAAAACCGTATCATCATGATAAGGATGAACCGCAATAGCATTATCATAAGAAGCTTGACCTCCCAGATAATCAACAGCCAAGCCTAAAGTATTTTTAACCAAATACCATTGATCTCCTTTATCGGATGAAACGTATAAATCTGACCCTCTTGAATTATTCCCTACACTGGCAAAAATACGACTGGGGTTGGATGGGCTAACTGCTAATTCGTAGCGGTTATTACCTCCAAGAAAACCGTTATTAATAAAAGACCATGTATCACCAGCATCTAAGGAACGCATTACTCCCTGACTGTTAACACCAGCATATAATACTGAAAAGTTATTAGGCTCGCTTACTATATGTTCAACTCTAGTATCAGAAGCATAAACTTCATTCCAGCTATCTCCTCCGTTTATACTCTTGTAGATACCAAAATTAGTAGCTGCCAATATGATATCTTCATCGGTATTGCTAACAATGATACGGTTTACAAATCGGAAATTTTCATCATTCCCTGTTGCTACACAATGCGTCCAACTATTTCCTTTGTCGGTACTTTTAAAAACTCCGCCTCCTGTTGTTCCCATAGCTCCGGGAAAACTTTCTCCTGTTCCGGCATATAATACATTACGATTGGATGGAGCCTGTACTACACTTGATATAGACTGGTAAGGAATATCAGATGAAATATTTGTCCAGTTGGCTCCCTCGTCTGTAGTTTTCCAGATACCTCCGGTGGCAGAACCGGCAAACCAGGTTGCGTTTGTTGGGTCTGTAATATCTACAATAACCGAACGTGTTCGCCCACCAACATTACCGGGTCCCCTTAATTCCCAATGTATCCCTGCGGCATTACCTGCTTTTAAAGTACTACGTACCTTATTTAATTCTGTCATTAAATAATTGGCCGGATAATTAGATTCTTCTTCCCCCCATTTTGTTCTTATCTGATGGAAATACTCTGTTAACTCCCCCACTCTCATTTTCTTATTGCCCGGAAGTCCTTTTTCTCTTCGTTCTTTCTTTTTGGTATAGTATGCCTGCCACTGGTTGTCACCTTCCTGACCAACACAATATTCCAAAATTGTTGCTCCGAGTATTAAAGACAGTACAACGCCTCCAATAATTAATACCTTTTTTTTCATCTGTTTAAAGTTATTTTCCAATTGTCAGACCTGCCAACCGCAGGCTGGTGGAACTCCCAAATAAATTTGATCATCCTCCTGAGTGTCAATTTGGATAATCAATTTTACATGGTCGTTTCATTCGTTTATAATTTTCTTTCAATACCCATATAATGCCGCATATAAAACTTGTCTTTTCAATGCGGCATTATAAACCTCATTTGGTATTATTTAAAATTTTTCTTGATTACTTGTCCCTTTTTTACATCGAGGTAACATACCTTACCTTCCGTTAAATGAGCCTCCGATAGATTTGAGCTCTTTTTGTCCATCGTTCCTAATATTCTCCTGCATTTAATGATGTATGTATCTTCCCAGCCTAGAAACTGAAGCTGACCATTACTTTGATAGGTAGTATCTAAACCTTCAACTTTTACAATATAAAACCTACTAACTCTATCATTAAAGCGTCTTTCTTTTTCGAACTTAATACAGTATGTTCGATTCTTATTGTAAATCTCCGTTGTACTTACATCGGCAACCTGCGTATTGAGTCCGGTTTTACATTGCACAAATACTACTGCAACTATCAATAATATTAGAACTGAACAATACTTCATACTCTATCCTTAAAACTTCTGTATTAACTCTCTATCCGTATTACCATTGGCATATTTCACTACCAACACGTAGTTACCCCCGGCAATATCCGCTAAGCTTACAGTTTGTCTAAAGGCGTTAACCGGCTGGTTAAATACCTTTAAGCCATCCATACCATAAACCTCAATTTGAGCTATTTCAACATCAGATTCCACGTTTATCTCATTTTTAAACGGGTTAGGGAATATACTTAAGTTATACGATGAATGATCATAAATTGAGGTAGCAGCCTCTTCAATAACTTGAATATTAAACTCCCCCTGAGCTCCACAACCAGAACCATCAACCTGTACATAATATGTCCTACCCGGTACTACTGATGTTTTTCCAATGACAGATGAACCATCTGAACGAAGTTGCACATCGTCATTAGCGGCTAAAATATTGTATCTGGATTCGTCTCCCGACATAATATCTTCGGTACTTTCTGCTTCGTAAAGAGCTATTTGAGTATCCATACCTGAGGTTTCGATGCGAACGTTACCGGTTGAAGGAGCTTCAAAGCTATACCACAAACTGTTGTCTACAATAAATGGTATAAAACTACAATCGCACCAACTTAACTCACTTGTACAATCTCCAACATTTGGGTATGGTTCATTTTCTGAAGGAGAGGCAAAAACATTACTATATGGTCCATATATTGAACCTGTATTTATGGCTTGCGCACCATCCAACAAATCGTTAAATGGAATAATCAATTGAGTATTTTCGGTGGCAGCACAAGATGCCTGTGAAGCTGTTACCTGTAGGGGAACATTCATATATCCGCTTGGAGTAGCACCTTCTTTAAGGTTCATCAATGTTCTTCCAAAATCTTCGTAAGAAAATTCAAACATATCAGCTAGTGCAGGATCCGTAACAGACCAGCTTACCGTTTCAAATCCGCTGGTTTTTAACACTCCCGTGCCTCCTAACTGAATGTAATTAGTAAGCACTTCATCAATATTCAGATAAATAATAGGCTTTGTCCGAACTGCATTATCCTTAAAAATAACATCTGTTCTTACCCCATCGGTAGCAGTAAGTGTAATATCAAAGTTTCCTCTCGCTGTAAAACGTACCCTTGGATTTTCTGAGTTCGCATCTGTTCCATCTATAAATTCAAAGTCTGTTGGTGTAATTTCCCAGGTATACTGATTTGCACCAAAGTTGGATTTGTTTTGTAAGGTAATATCTGCCCCTACGCAAATCGTTTGCTCATTAACATAAAAGTTAGCTTGTATTTCGTTATCAGGCGGAAAATATCCATCTAACTGTCGAGTATCGCTTCCATCTTTTACCAGCCAATGTTTTAACTGCTTATCTACAGCACTATTATTGTCGAAAGAATAGGAAAATTTACCATACAGGTCAGAGAAGTAATCACCACCATGCAATTGACCAATTACTCTTCCGTTAGTATCAAACATGGGGGAACCCGATGAGCCACCTTCTGTTTTACCTATATCCCACCATACTTCCCAATGCGAATCTGCCGGGGCAAAAGCTGAACCATCAGCAGCCCAATCAATACCATAAGAAAAAGACACCGGAGTATCAAAACCAATAGATACTTTTTTAGGTAAACCTTGAGGATGATGAATACCAAAGCTTCCTGTTGTTAAATTTTCTGTTGCATCCCAACCTGCAAAATATGGTTGATAGGTTGCATCCGGTTGTTCGTCCAGCTCCAGTAAAGTAAAGTCGCTATCTGTATTTGTAGCCAGTAACTCTGAACCGGCAATTGTTTTATAACCGCCTACAATACCGCCGCAGGTTTCATTTTCATACTTAAAATAGGTAATAAGAGTTTGAGCTTCCGAAAAGGAACTGATACAATGAGCTGCTGTTAAAAAATATGGTGTTCCATCGTTATTGGTATTATTTATTAAGGCACCTGTACACAAATAAGCTTCTCCTCCAACCTCGTAGGTCATACGAGCTACGGCATGTTTTTCTAACTGGTAATCTTTTCCTTCGTTACAATTAATATCAACCAGACCATTCTCCTGACTTTTCTCCTGAAAGGCCTGATCTAATTCTCTATAAGCTTTACCTACGCTTTTTAGAACAAGCTCACCTGCAAACTCAACATGATCAGGTTCAAAATATTCAATGATAAGCTCATCTGCACTTATATCAGCAATCGGCAAAATACCACCTCCTTTATTATTCTGATTTGTAAAAGCACCTAAAACCGTTGTATATCCGGGTGTATAAACAAATACTTTTGCTCCTTCCGGAATATGGTACTTCCCGAACAACAGGCTTAATGAAAAACAGTTTGGTGCAGATACTTGATATCTATATAAAGTACCATTCTCCTGACCCGGAATATCTTTTACTGAAGATAGTGTACCCATAGTTTTTATATCTATATCAACTTCTTCGTAAACCCCGTAACGATTATCAATTTCAAAAGCCATATCATGCTCCAGCTCATGGGCAATATCCAATACTTTCAGGTGTTTTTGAGCTAAGGACGACTTTAAACCCTGAAGGTTACCTTGCATTGACAAGGGCTTTTCGTTGGTTTGCCTTTGTCCATTCACCGTTATTCCTAAAAATGTAAATATTATGAATGTAATTAGTATTCTCATTTTATTTTTATTAAATGTTTGTTTTATCTAAACATACTTTCCTCGCAGACTCTTCGGCACATGGATAAATCAAACTTTCGCATCATGCCTGTATTTTTTTATCTAAAGTTTATCGGTGCTACATAACTTACTTTTACAAACCGATATCCTTGAAAACCCGGTTGCATCCTTGGAAAAGATTTTACAACGCGGATAGCTTCTTTATCTAATAATCCTTTGGGATCAGCTGTAGCATCTATTTTTTTTGCGACTTGAACCTTCTGTACAAAACCATTTGAATCCACCACGTACTTTACCATAATCCTCCCTCTTTCTCCCTCAACATGATGGGATTTTGCAGTATCTTTTATGAAATCTTTCAGTTTTTCAGTTCCGCCATAGTAAAGTGGTAGAAATTCAATTCTTGTTTTGATCCATTCGCTTTCTTTTTCAGGTAATTCATTCATTCCTGAATCAAAAACTTCTATTCCCTTTTTACCTTGAACTATGTAACCGGAAATTTTCCCGTTTCCTCTAAATGCAATAAAGCTTGCTTTTTCTTCGTGTGATATGTGAGGAGTTATTTCAATAATAGTTTTCTTGCGTTTCTTTATCTTAACTATTCCATCAATTATATTATCCTTGAATTTGCATTCAAGATATACACTACCATGTGGAGCTAAATTATCATCCGCGGAATATAACTTCCATACACCTTGCTTGTTATTATTTTCATCTACATAATTTATGCTTTCACCCTTATACTCAACAGGATTTTGAGCATATACAATACCTCCGAATATTAAAACAAGTAAACTAATAATGATATATTTCATTGCCGATTGATTTATGAATATTCCCAAAATCTTGTTGTTCTATACTGAAAACGACATTAACCTGAGATCAATAAAACTAAAGAACTCGGGTTATTAGGTTAAGGCATTTAAATTATGGTAAACTGAAACAGCTTTACTTTCACTTCTCCAAATGGAGTAAAGCTGTTTCAGTAATTAATCTCACATAACAAACTAATTCAAAAGCAATAGATTAATGCTTCACCATTTTTATAGTAGCTACATTACCTTCATTATCGGTAACTGTTATCAGGTAAACTCCAGCATTCCAATCAGAAGACTTAACTTCCACCTGGTTTCCATTTAGTACAACTTCCTGTTGTATTTTTTGACCTGCCACATTATATACCTCAACATTAGTGATAGTTGCATGTGCATTTACAAAGAAACCGGAAGTGAATGGGTTTGGATATACATTTAATCCCTCAATACTATTCTCCTTAACATCGGTAGTTGGTTCCGGAAGCAAGTTATTTCTTACAATATGCACACCTGCATCCAGATCGGCATAAAAGAACAAGTTATCTATAGCACCTACACCATAACCATAATCCATTTTAGGATATTCTGCCTTCTTCGCTAGTGTAAACGGATTTGAAATATCAAAAATTAACAATTTAGAAGAACGTGCAGCGTATAAATAATCTCCTACAATAGCTATATCGGTAATTTCAACCGCTGTTAGTTCTTTTTCAAAGATAGGATCAGCAGGATCCCAAACATCAAGAAGGTAGATTCCTGCATCATCGGCTACATACAAATAATCGCCTTTCTTTTGAAAACGGTTTACCCAGTGATACTTTTCTTTTGAACTAACATAGGTTAAGTTCTTATGGTGCGTAATGTTATCCGGATTGCTTATATTCCAAATACTAATAGGACCTTTACTGCTGCTGTAAGTACCTATATTCCTATCGGCTACGTATAAATAATCACCTATAATGATCACATCATTGGCATAACCGTTGTCTGTAACCGTTGGGGTTCCGAATTCATCCGTTTCTAATACATAAGTAGCTTTTAAGTAAGTAACTTTTGAAGGAGTAGTTTTATTTGAAATATCTAAAACAACTACCCCTTGACCATCCATGGCAATATAAGCTCTGTTTCCTTTTATTTCGATACCACGAACTGCATTCGAATTCCCATCCTTTATGTATTCTCCAACAACAGATGCATTTATTGGATCGCTAATATCTACAATAGATATACCTTTTGAATGTCCAACGTAAGCATAATCGCCATCCAGCACTGTAGTATAGCAATAGAAGCCTACATCTACTGAAGTTATAACTTTAGGCACTGCAGGATCTTCAATATTTACAATGGTTAATCCGGCAGTTCCGTTGGAGGTATACATCATTCCATCCCGGGCTACAACATCGGTACTTCTACCACCACCTTCAATCCACTCTAAAGTAATCGGGTTCGGGAAATATGAATCTGAAACATCCAGGATTTCCAGTCCGGAGATACCTGAAGCTAAATATGCATAACTGTTATTAACTGCAACAGCAGAGGTGTTTGAGTATTCTACCGGTGAAAAATGCTCCCCATCCGGCATATTAGGAATAGAGGTTGGATCAATCACATCTACCACTACCATACCCCCACTTGCTAAAGTGATATATGCATAATCATTGGCAATTTCTATATCACTGTACCAACCGTAATATTGACTTGTGTCTTTCTGTGTGGGTTTTGTTATGTCCGAAATATCATGACTTGAAAAACCATAATCTCCTTCTGTTACATAAGCATAGTTACCATTAATGGTGATATCTTCTCCGTATCCTCTAATAGTATCCACATCGTTTACAAGGCTAATATTTGCTTTATCCGTGATATCATAAACAGCTAACTTACCCAAGCCAAATTCATCTGATATACTGGCTAGCATATAATTACCTTTAAAAGCCATTCCTCCGTCAAATGAATTGTTCGGGTCTTCAAAGAATTGTACAATGGATGGATTAGCTTTGTTATTAATATCAATAACAATAATATTAGACATCATATTTATATATGCATATCCATCAGCAATCTCCATATTTACCAGAACAAAATCAAAAAAATCAACAAACATCAAACCAATATTCGTTGTAGATTCAATGGTAATATTTGAGGGATTAGATACATTTAAAATGTATAATTCTCCCACATCAGTTGATGTAATAACATAGGCATAGTCGCCAATAACTAAAATTTCTCTAATTAATTTAGGTAAAATAATTTCTCCTAAACCATTTGTTTCCTGCGGATTTGATTGATCTGTAACAATAAACTTTTGACCAACATTGTAATACAAGTTTCCATTGGCGTAATCCAGCGCTTCTGTAATTCCTCCTCCTACGTGTCCAAGCTTGGTATATACATCCTGGGCATTAACTTTAGTGATATTGACTATTGCCAACAGCCCCATTAAAATTAAAAAGGTAAATGTTCTTTTCATGTTTCTAGATTTTGTTTTTTCAAATAACCACATGTAACCCCTCTCTTTAATCCTTTTCATTTATAAAAAAGACATTCTTAAGGATGACACATAATGGTCATTTTATGATTAATAATTCGCTTGTTTGAACTCATTCAGATAACTTATAAATTATCAATATCATTAGCCCTGAATTTTTATGTAACGAACGAATATAGTTGTAAAACAAAACAGACAAAAGCACAAACAACTAAATACCAGTAAATTGTGTAATATGAATCGAAGTTTGTCACATGAGAAACATTTCGAAATTGAAACTTGAAAGATTTGTTTTATATACTGGGAGATTTATTGCAATCATAATGAGGTTTTATTTATTAACCATTACATCAAATATGGCACCATCCAGAATCTACAGGAAAAAACCATGTATTTATTATTGTCTGACAATATTGTCCTCAATCTCAATCGTATTGGGTTTTCAACCCTTACAGACTTACTTTTGTGCTTGAAGACAAAAACTAAGAAAAAATAACTTCATGATTATTGCTCTTTTCAGTATTGCTTAAGGAAATTTAACATTGGGTTCTCTTAATGAAAAATTTCAAGGCAACTTTTTAAACAACCTTCTTATTGATTTCAGTCTGTTGCGCTCTCTATACTTTATTAGAGAGAAATGATTGTTAACCCCTACCTTCATCCGTTTGTATATCGGTGGGCTATTGTTTATATGCAAATACGAATACATAATGTAGTTAATCGCGTAGTATAGTTGCTTTGTATATCTTATAGCATTTCTGCTTGCTCTATATATTTCAAAAAGTTGCACAAATTTCACCTCTGAGAAATTTTTAAAATAAAATCAAATTTGAACATGATTTTTTCTCAAAAACAAGACCTCCTTTAATCGCTCATAAACAGATACATGCATCAACTATATATACGTTTCAATTTTATGAGACTACACGATCTAATACTGACACTCCCTAAAAGAAGGATATGGGTATTTTAGTGTCATAAACATTTCAAAAAGGAAATAATCAATTCAATTATTATAATTATGAATAAGAACTATTCAACCCTTTTATTTATTGCAGGGTTACTCACAATTCAAATTATTGGATTTGCTGGGTGTAAGAAGAAAGAAACGGCAAAAAAACCAAATATACTTTGGATTATGTGCGACGATCACACTGCAAATACGATTAGCAGTTATAAAATGCGTTTTGCCGATGTAATAGAAACGCCCAATATTGATCGTATTGCCAACGAAGGCGCAATGCTAAACAACTGTTATGTAACTAACTCTATTTGTACTCCCAGCCGTGCCACCATTATGACAGGAAAATATGGTCATAAAACAGGAGTATACACCTTATGGGACGACCTAAAAGTTGAAGATGAGACTGTAGCTACATTACTACAAAAAAATGGTTACGAAACGGCCATGATAGGTAAATGGCACTTGCATACCCAACCTCAGGGATTTGATTATTATAGTGTCCTTCCGGGACAAGGACTATACCATAACCCCGTTTTTAAAGAAACAGGAACTAAATGGACGACCGGAAAAGAAGGTAAAAAGTACAATGGATATGTAACTGATGTAATAACTGATAATTCATTAAATTGGTTGGATAATAGAGAAGGTGTAAAACCATTTTTCTTAATGTTACATCACAAAGCACCGCATGGACTTTGGGAATATGCCGAGCGTCATGAACATTTATATGATGAGGTAACTATTCCCGAGCCAGAAAGTTTAAATGAAGATAAAACACATCGTTCAGAAGGATCTAGAACATTTGGTCGCGACATGTTAAATTTATCGCAACGAATGTACGAAGGTAAAAGAGGTAAAGACTATCCTACCGGAAAACTGGATATTGAAGGCATGAGCGATGAAGAACGTATTGCCGCCGCCTACCAGAAGTACCTAAAAGATTATTTGCGTGTTGTAGCTGCCATCGATGAGAACGTAGGTAAAGTTTTAGAATATCTCGACGAAAAAGGTTTAAATGAAAATACTATTGTAGTATATACATCTGATCAGGGCATGTTTTTGGGAGAGCATAGCTACTACGATAAAAGATGGATTTATGACGAGTCGTTAAAAATGCCATTCCTAATACGTAAACCCGATGAAATTAAGGCTGGTTCGCAATGTGATGACATGATTACCAACCTTGATTTTGCAGAATTAATATTAGATTATGGTGGGGTTACTGTTCCTAATGATATGCAAGGGAAAAGCTTTAGAAAAAACCTGATTGGCAAAACACCAGAAGACTGGCAACAATCTATGTACTATCACTACTGGATGCAATTTGAAGGTTCCGAAGTTCCGGCTCACTTTGGCGTAAGAACACATGATTACAAACTAATCTTTTTTTACGGACGCGGCATGGGACTAAATGGTACTACTGAGGGATGGAACACACCTATTGGCTGGGAACTGTACGACCTTAAAAACGATCCTAATGAAATGAATAATATATATGGGAAATCAGGGTACGATCAGATTACAAAAGAATTAAAAACTGAATTGAAGCGTCTTCAAACAAAATACGAAGTAAATCTGGAAGACTTTCCTGAATTACAAACTATTATCAACGAAAATTGGAATAAATAAAAGCAATATGATAAAAAATACAATTTTAGGATTATTAATGCTCACCCTTTTTATGGGGAGCATTTCTGCGAAGGAATTTTATGTTTCTCCTGCAGGCAAGGCAGGAAATGCAGGCACTATTGAAGAACCATTTAAAAACCTTAGTGAGGCACAAACTGCTGTTCGATCTTTACTTGCAAAAGAAGTAAAAGAAGATATCACTGTATACCTAAGGTCTGGATCTTATCACTTAAGCGAAACTTTTGTATTAGGTTTGAAAGATTCTCCTGACAATGGCTATAAGTTAACCTTTAAAGCTTATCAGGATGAAGAACCGGTGATCACTTCTGGTGTGCCTTTAAAAAATTGGCAGAAAGTGAATCAACTCCCTGCACACGCTTCTCAAAAAGCAAAAGGAAACCTTTGGGTAGCTGATTTACCTGAAGGTTTAGGTTCTTTTAAAGCACTATTTGATGGTAACAAACGATTAAACAGAGCCAAGAGTGAGCCTTGGATTCCGGCTGAACCATCAAAATCAATAGAGCAAAGCGACAGCCGTAACGTGCATAACAACAAAGACCGTTATGCACTTCGTATGGTTCCGGATGTGAAAAGTCAAATGCGCGAATGGGAAAACATCTCAGATATAGAATGCATCTTTAATCCAGTGCCTTGGAACCTGATGTGTATTCAACTGGAAAGTGTGGATACAGAAAATAAAATGGGTTGGTTGGCTTTTGAAGCCAATGCTCAGGTAGGTACAAAAAACCCACATCATGCACCTGCCTTCGTATATCTTGAGAATGCCATTGATTTTTTGGATGAACCTGGAGAATGGTGTGTTAACACAGTTACAAAGAAGATATACTACTGGCCTGAAAATGGTACACCGTCAAAAAACATTGAGGCACCTGCCCTAAAGGAACTTATCCGTGTAGAAGGAAAAATTCGTTACGACCTCGCTTCGGATATTGCAGCTAAAAACATCCACTTTGAAGGATTAACCTTTACAAAAGCAGACCGTACTGTTTGGTACAAAAACCATAAAGGATGGGGTATACAACACGATTGGGATACCTTTGATTATGGCAACGCTTTACTTCGTTTCAGAGGTGCAGAAAATTGCTCTGTAGATGCTTGTCGTTTTACCAATAGTGGAGGTTCTGCCGTTCGTTTAGATCTGCATGCGCAAAACATCTCTGTATCAAACTGCTTGATCGACTATGTTGGTCACATGGGGATCTTACTGGCCGGTTATGGACCAGGGACAAAATATGTGAATAAAAATAACACTATCCATAATAACATCATTCACCATTGTGGCGAATTAATTTGGCATGGTCACGGTATCTTCTTGTGGCAAAGTGGAGACAATAAAATCACAAACAACTGGATACATGATGTTCCTCGTAAAGCCATTGGAGTAGCAGGTGTTCGTTGTCAAATATTGATGAAACCCTGGTCCGACTTTGATGAAGCCTCACGTACTATACGGTGGAACGAAATTGAAGCCACTGTTGATTCTACCTTGGCTCCACAGCAACGTTATTTCCCATATCTGCATGCGCGTAATAACCTGATCAAGGACAATAAAGCTACACGTACCATGCTGAAGTTATCCGACGGTTCCAGCATTAACATCTCAGGCGCCGGAGCTGGTAATATAGTTGATCACAACCTATTATATGATCTAATGTATACTGGTTTTCGCACTGATGACTGGCAAGATGAAACCATTACCCGCAACAATATTGTTTGGAATTGCGGTGGCAATGCCTACATCTTTAAAGGATTTAACCAATTGTACAATAACATTGCTGTAAACGTAAAAAAAGCAGTACACATGCGTGCTTACCCACAGCAATCGTTTATTCCAGGTGCAGTAATTCGCAACAATATTTTTATGAGTAACGTTGAAGGTTTTGAAGTGTATAAACCTGCTAGCTGGCCAAAAAATATGAATCTACACAAGCCTGGTAAAAAGAAAATGCCTTATGAGTACATCGTAGAAAACAATGTATATTATGCCGATGGTTTAGATGAATTTCTTGCCAAGCAAAAGGCAGAAGGTATTGAAGAAGGAACCGTTGTCGCTGATCCTTTATTTTACAATGCTGAAAAAGGAGATTTCCGTTTAAAGAAAAAATCACCTGCGCTTAAAAGTGGTTTTATACCTTTCGATGTAAGTTTTGATGCCTTTGGGGTAAACAAATCATATCCGGCAAAATTTAGAAAACTAGATAATGAAGTTTTAAAGCAAAAGTCTTTACCGTTTCATCCGATTCATGAGTAAACTTCCCTAGTTATAATTCAGAAGCCTCCGTTTATATCATATATCGGAGGCTTTTTTTGCTTTAGTGCAATTTCTGTGTTAAAAATTTAATGAATTAGACAGCTTGCCCCCATAGCGTCAACCAACAATGATAGGGTGTTGTAAAAGTGCACCACTCCCATTTAAGTTAATGAGACCAATACAGTATAAAATAAAACTGCTCCCAGAAACAAAATATCCATCTTGCCTTAAGATTATTCTATAGAGAATTTTCTTGCACAGGAAAAGATAAAAAACATCTCCTTTTGTGTCAATAATAAAGATAACCAATGAACATTATGAAAAAAAAAGCATTACAAGTAATCACCCTGTTTCTAATTATGCTTATGCCTATTGGTGCACAGCAAAAATCAGAAGAAATAATTGAAAAGCCAGAGCATTATGAAGCAGACTGGGAATCGTTGCGAAAGCATCAGGTACCACAATGGGCACAGGATGCTAAATTCGGGATTTATGCCCATTGGGGAGTATATACCCAAAGTGGAGCCTGGGAACATACCAAGCGCAATTGGGGTAATTACTATATCACAGGTTACAAAGGATATTATTCCACAAAAGATAGCGACGAGCAACGTCAGCTATTCGAAAAGCATATTGGTGATATAAAAGATGGTGTTGGTTATAAAGATATGGCTATACAGTTTAAAGCTGAAAAATTTGATCCTGTGTATTGGGCTGACTTAATAGAAAAGTCAGGAGCCAAATATGCAGGTATGTGTGCCGTGCATCATGATGGATACCTCATGTGGGATAGTGAACATACTGATTTATGTGCAGGAAAAACAGGTCCAAAGAGAGATGTAAACGGTGAGCTATTAGCTGAACTTAAGAAAAGAAACATTAAAACTATCGCTTCATTTCACCACGGAAGAACGGTTAAACATTTTGAAGGAATCATTAAGAACCTGAAAAAAGACCCTCGTTTTACTAAAGCTGATTTATTAAATGAAGACTATTACAACTACTATTGGTATTTAGGCGGTCGTGAACGCTTTACTGAAAAGCGCTTGGCTATCACCAAAGAATTTATTGATAAATATTCTCCTGATGTATTGTGGTTTGATGGCGGAGGTGGTAAATACGACACCGAAAAAATTCTATCACACTTTTTTAATGATGGTTTAAAACATAACAAAGAAGTATGTGTGCATAACAAAGGTAATTTCGGAAAGAACTTTGGCTTATACAGCTACGAGAACGGACACAAACGCCCCTCATTTGTAGATTGGCCATGGGAAGATGACACCCCAAGTGCAGAAGGATGGTGCGACTGGCAATGGGATAAAAACATTGAATATAAAAAATCAGAAGATGTAATCCGTCGCCTGATTGACCTTGTTTCACGCAATGGAGGCCTATTACTATCGATGAATCCCCGCCCTGATGGTTCTTTTGATAAAGGACAAGAGGATCTGCTTATTGGCATTGGAAACTGGCTGAAGCAAAATGGAGAAGCCATCTATGCCTCTCACCCATGGACAATTATTGGCGAAGGTCATATGGAAGATTTATTCTTTACACAAACCAACCAGGGTAATGGTGCTCTATCACGTAAGATACAACCAAATACTGAATTATTTGACTGGACTGATATTCGTTTTACAACTAAAAATAACATCCTATATGCCACTACACTTGGAATTTCTCCAAATAGTAAAGTGTTAATTAAATCTTTAAGCAAGGATGTAAATATTTCAAAAGAAAACAAAATTGAATCTATTGAACTATTAGGACATGGACCCGTCAAATTTAAACGAGATAAATCAGGATTACATATTGAATTGCCTAAAACACTACCCAATCAGGTGGCTCTTTCTTTCAAAATAATTATCAATGGAGAATTGGAGAAACGTAAGGAATTAGGAACCAATGATGTGATTCCTGCACAAACCTGATATATACTAAATCATTATAACAATCAATTTATTCTAAAATGAAAATTGTAAAATCTTTAAAAACAGGATTAGCCCTGCTTGCTATACTATCATTAGCAGCATGCAATACCTCCGAACAGAAAAAGTCCACAACAACTGGACCGTTTGAACCTACATGGGAGTCATTGGCCAAAGCAAAACCAGCGACCTGGTGGGATGATGGGAAATTTGGTATTTTTATTCATTGGGGCCCATATAGCGTTGCCGGTTATAAAGATCGCAACAAAGGCTATGCAGAGGCAATCACCAACCATATGTATAAAATGCCTGAGAGGTATGAAGAGTTCTTTATGGAGAAATTTGGAGCTAAGCCACCTGAGTTTGGATACAAAGATTGGGTGAACCTATACAAAGCCGAAAACTTTGATCCCGCAGCTTGGGCTAAGCTATTTAAAGACGCAGGTGCTACTTATGTAATACCTACAGGAGAGCACCACGATGGTTTTGTAAACTGGGATTCGGAATTAACCGAATGGTGCGCCACAAAAAAGGGTCCGATGCGCGATTTAATTGGCGACCTTGAAAAAGCGGTTAGAGCTGAAGGTATGAAATATGGTATTTCGTACCATAGAGAACGCCACCCTAGCCGTTTCACACTTGATTTTAAAGTGCACGATGAACCGTTTGATCAAGTAGCAGAAGAGATTAAAAGAATGCCTGAAGCTGCTGATTTATATGGCCCATTTGACTATTCGGATGAGTTTATAGCCGATTATGTAGCGCGTTGGAAAGAAGCTGAACGCAAGTATTCACCTGATTTCATGTGGATTGATGATGCACCGATTTTCTATAAGGCAGAGGGTGATCCGCAAGTGATAAAATTTGAAACAGCCTTTAAACATATGATTGCTGATTATTTGAATGATGCACATGCCAAAGGTAAAGAAGTCTATTTTAACAATAAGGGGCGTCAGACCAACTGGCCTGACGGGGTTGGATGTCGCGAAAAGGATAACTTACAAATGGACACTATCGGTCCACGTTGGCAAAATCCTGCAACCTTAGGTATTTCATATGCTTATATGCATAACGAAGAAGTAAACGATTTGTACAAAACACCATCTGAATTAGTACGCCTTTTGGTTGACGTAGTAAGTAAAAATGGAAACTTACTTCTGAATATAGGACCACGCGCCGATGGAACAATTCCTGAAGGTATGCAACGTAGGTTATTAGCCTTGGGAAGCTGGCTTAACAAGCATGGTGAAGCCATCTACTCCACTAAACCATGGAAGCAGTATGGTGAGTTTGCCGGGGAATTAATTGAAGAATCTGAAGTTCACTATAGTAATCACAGCATGCGCATCCATGAAATAGAGTACCGATACACCACAAAACCAGGCGTTATTTATGCTACTGCTTTTCAACCGTCGAATGGTGATGCTGTTTTAACAGCATTCAAAGATTTTGATGGCTCTACTATTAAATCTATTGAGTTGATGGGTGAAGGTGATATAGACTGGGATATGACGGATGAAGGTTTACAACTTCTTCATAATATGAATGCGAACTTTGAATATGCCTGTGTGTATAAAATAAACTTGAAATAAACTGACACAATATTCGACAGAATCCCTGGTTTAATGCTGGGGATTCTTCATTATTTTTCCTTTTTAGTCTAATTTGATCCTAGCCTAAAGGGCTATTCTGATAAGGAAATTACCATACAGCTGTACCATATTAAGGTTGAGCTATTAAAATAATATATCATGAGAACTATCCTATCACTTTTTCTGATTTCTATTGCATGCATTACTTCTGCACAAATCCCCAACACATCTCTAGATAATCTTAAAGTAATGACCTGGAATGTGTGGTATGGCTTCTCTCAACTGGAGGTCTCAGCAGGAATTTTACCCTCTGACCATCCATATATTGCCACACAAGCCGAAGTACAACAAAAGGCTACCAACTTTTTATTAAGTGAAGCTCCCGATGTACTCGCATTACAGGAACTTAAAAACTTTGATCCCAATAAGCTATCCACCTTTGCACAGAGCTATGGCCATAACTATTCATATATTTTCGACAGAGACACGCAACAACCAACAGGAATCACCTCCAAATACCCAATAGAGTTTCTTGAAGGTAATAATGGCGATTACAACGGTACCAACCTGGAAGGCACCTTTGCGGCCAAACTCACCAATGAGCCTGTCGTTTTTATTGTCGTTCACCTAAAATCAGCCAATAAAAACCACCGTGAAAAAGAAACCAAGTATGTGCTTGAATTATATGAAAAGTACATGGACATGAATAATCATGTAATTATTCTCGGTGATTTTAATTCAATGACTATCACCGATCGAACGTATGCTGAATCCAATATTGACAAAAGGCTTCAGTACCGAATCTTTAAGAGTAAATGCACTCATGAACTGAACAGAGCTAACGAACCTGATAACGGAATGGTAGCTTGCACTACCTGGGATTATCGCATGATGGATAAATACTGGGATTATTCGACATACAACATTATTGATGTAACTGATCAATATGCTGACAGAGCAACATATGAAACCAACAAGCTTTGGGGTACCTTTCCATCGTCTTCAGTTTCTATGTTTCATGATGAAAGTAATTTAGATCATGACGGCAACTCGACTACCACACATACACACACGGAACATTTAGCTAGAATTGATTATATTTTAGCAAGTGAAGCATTAGCGAACAAAACAGCTAACGTACGCATCATCCATAATTATGTCACGGCATCAAACCACACTGTTCTAATTGATGAAATGACAGACCATTATCCGGTAGTTGCCACCTTCCACGAGAGTATCAATACCTCAGTAGGGAAAAATGATTGGAAGAAAGAAATAGTATTTACCAATCCTGTAAGCGATCTAATATCCTTCAATCATTCCATTGAAGAACTATCGGATTATAGCATTTATAGTATATCAGGAGCACTTATTCAAAAAGGCGATATATCACATTCTCATTCCATTAATGTAGAATACTTATCAAAGGGGCTCTATCTACTGAAATTAAATAATGCAAACGCCTATAAGTTTATAAAACGATAACGATGAACAAATTAAAAACTATAATAGTATTAGCCCTTTTTGTTGGGTATTCTTGTCTTTCTAATGCACAAAGCAAACCAAACATCATTTACATCCTTGCCGATGACATGGGATATGGTGATGTAGGAGCATACAACGAAGATTGTCAGTTTCCTACTCCAAACCTCGATCGTATGGCCACCGAAGGCATGCGTTTTACAGACCTTCACACCAACTCCAGTGTTTGTACACCTACACGATATGGTATTATGACTGGTCGTTACTGCTGGCGTACCGAAAAAAAGAGTGGTGTTACACAAGGCCATAGCAAACATTTAATGGCTCTTGAGCGCGAAACGGTAGCTTCCTTATTAAAGAAAAACGGCTACAACACGGCTATTGTAGGTAAGTGGCACTTAGGACAAGACTTTACCTTTGTCGGTGAGGCGAAATCAAAGGTGGAGACAACAGGCGAAAACGTGGATTATAAACAAGCCATAAAAAATGGACCTCTAGACTTTGGTTTTGACTATTACTTTGGTATCTCAGCATCACTAAATATGCCACCACACGCCTACATTGAGAATCGTCATGTACTAGGTAACTTAACATATTTGGCCGATAAAAAAGCCATCAAGGCTGCTGGTCTGGTTCAGGCGAAAGAGGGTTGGAAAGCAGATAATTTTAAACAAGATGAAGTGTTAGGTACCTTTACTCAAAAGACTACCGATTGGATAAAAAAAACGCAGACACAATTCCCCGACAAACCCTTTTTTGTGTACATGCCATTGAATGCCCCACACTCACCTATCGTACCAAGTAAGAACTTTCTTGGTAAAAGTGGCATTGGTGAATATGGCGATTTCTGTATGGAAGTGGACTGGTCAGTGGGCAAAATTCTTAAGACCTTGGATGAACTAAATATAGCTGACAATACTTTAATCATCTTTACAGCTGACAACGGTTGTTCACCAACAGCAAAATTCAAAGATTTACATACACAAGGCCATTATCCAAGTTTCACTTATCGTGGATTAAAAGGTAGTGCCTGGGAAGCTGGCCACCGTGTTCCATTTATGGTTCGATGGCCTGATAAAGTAAAAAAGAAAACCGTTAACGACTACAACATCTGCACGACCGATTTAATGGCTACGGTTGCTGATATCTTAGATGTTGAATTGGCTGATAATACAGCTGAAGATAGTAAAAGCTTCCTACCTGCTCTTTTAGGTAAAAAACTCAATGATGAGGACCGAGGCGGTATTGTGCACCATTCCGATGCCGGTAAATTCGCTATCCGTAAAGGTAAATGGAAGTTGGTATTAGCTACCGGCGGTGGTACACGTCGTAAAAATCCAAAGGACAAGCCGGTAATCAATCCTGCTGACATTGAACTTTTCGATATGGAAAAAGATGCCGGAGAATCAACCAATGTACAACACTTATATCCTGAAGTAGTAGAAGAGTTAAAATCATTACTTGCTCAGTACATTGACAACGGTAGAAGTACCAAAGGAAGCATTCAAAAAAATGATTCTGGTAAACGATGGGAACAACTTGAAGTGCTTAAGGGATACGTTAAGGAATATAAATAATTTCCTCTATCAATAGAGTTTTAATTCAATTGGGCTTTCCGCCCAAACCCGACTTCATTTCTTGTCTTAACACAAGAAACGGAAGCAAAGAAAGTCAAGGCATGTCGCATAAAAAACACACCATGAAACATATAAAAATCACATTCTTCTTTATACTTGCCTTATTGGCGCTTACAGTAAAAGCTCAAGAAAAGCCAAACATCCTCTTCATCATGTCTGACGACCACAGTGCGGAGGCAGTAGGTGCTTACGGCAGCCGATTGGCAGTATTAAACCCAACTCCTACAATAGATGCTTTAGCCAGCGAAGGGATGTTGATGCAGAATGTATTTTGCACCAACTCCATCTGTTCACCCAGTCGTGCATCTATACTTACCGGTCAGTACAGTGCTGTTAATGGTGTAACCTCTTTAGGTGGTAAGGTGGCTAAAGAAAATCAGCACCTTCCCAATTATCTGAGTGAGGCAGGATACCAGACAGCCGTAATCGGAAAATGGCATTTGAGCACGCAACCATTGGCTTTCGATTATTTCAAAGTTCTTCAAAGTCAGGGCAAATACTTCAACCCGGATTTTGAGGTTATCGGAAGAGACAAAAATAATTTGGTGCAAGAAGAAGGCCATTCGTCGGATGTGATAACCAATGAAGTCATCGATTGGTTGAAAAACCGTAACAAGACAAAACCATTCTTTGTAAAGCACCACTTTAAAGCTCCGCACGGCCCTTTTGACAATGCACCACGTTATGATACTTATTTGGCCGATGTGGAGATTCCAGAGCCAGCCAGTTTATTTGAAGAGGGCAATCATGGTTCCCTTGCCACAAAGGGGCACAATGGTGAACTAAAACCATATATCGGTTCATCCGTCAGTGGCCGTGCACGCCGAAGTTGTGCACGAAACTATCTTAAAAAATCAGATTTAAATGGAGATGCTGCTACCAAAGAAGCCTACCAGATTTATTTAAAAAAATACCTGCGTTGTATAAAAGGAGTAGACGACAATATCAAACGGGTCATTGACTATCTGAAAGAGGAAGGCATTTACGATAACACCATCATTATCTATACTAGCGATCAGGGCTTTTACCTTGGGGAGCACGATTATATAGACAAACGCTGGGGCTACGAAGAAGGAGCTCGTGTGCCCTTTATCGTTCGTTATCCTAAAGCTATAAAAGCAGGATTAAAATCGGATGCCATAGTGGAAAATGTTGATTTTGCCCCTACACTGTTGGATTTTGCAGGTATTGAAACACCTGAAGTGATGCAAGGCAAGAGCTTTAGAACCATTTTAGAAACAGGTAAGGAGCCTAAAGACTGGAAACAGGCCGCCTACTACCATTATTGGCTGCATATGGCGCATCACGAAGTACCAGCACATATTGCTATACGTACCAAAACACACAAACTAATTCAGTTTTATGGTACCAGTAACAAAAGTACAAACAGTAAGGATTTTAACGCCCCCACTCCTCCTGCCTGGGAGCTGTACGATTTACAAAAAGACCCACACGAAATGAACAATGTGTATGGTCAGCCTGAATTTATATCCACTCAGGATAAACTAAAAAAAGAATTAAAAGCACTTAGAGCAGAATATAAAGAAGATGACCCAAAATATGCAATCAATAAAGTAATCAATGAATACTGGGATTACACAGCAGAAGATGAACAAAAGGCTATTCATATTTCACATGAGTATAAAGCAGAAAGAATAAAAAATCCTAAGAAGACTCGAAAAAAGAAAAAATAAGACACTACTTATGCGGCATTCTCAATGCCTCTTTTTTTTGAAAAATCACCCCATACATATTACAAGCCGACTTTTTATCTTTGTATTTACCTGATTATGTGCCACTAAAATTTACACCATAAATATTTACTTACCGGTAGGATGCCCCAAATACCCAATAACTCCACTCTTATGCCTAATACGGTAAAAAGATTCCAGCTTTTTGGAGTTAAGGGAAAGTACATTCCAGTTTTGGTGAGTTTTGACGTTTTTTTCGACTTTTCTTCGGGACCGCATCGCAAATCCTTCGCAACGGCATCACATCTCTTCGTAGGCTGTTCGCAGAATGTACACAAACTGTTCGCACTAAGAGTACGAACAGTTTGTGTAGAACTTCCGAATATGCTGTGAAAATTTGTGGAGTTGTGTGGAGCTGAATCGAGATCTCTACCTACTTTTTCTAGCCATCTTCTTTATATTTGATTGCTTTTAGAACTTCATGTCGCTTCATAAAAAAAGGATCTGTTACAATAATACCAATATTACCATAAAATTAACGTTATAATTTTATTCTTTTGAATTTACTCTTCATTATAAAATATCGCCGTAGCTATGGCTATGACTCAATTTTATGCCTTGATTAAATCCAAAATTTCTAAAATTATTTAAAGCTAATTTCATAATAAAATTGGTGTAAGAGGTAGAACCTTGTGCGAAAAGTTCAACCCTTAATTGTGACTGAGCTAAAAAAAAACTCCATTTATGTGTTACAAATGAAGTATTAATGAGGTTATTGAAAAGGGACAACGTAAGACCGGAGCTTTGTGGATATTTATAAAAAATGTGCATAAAACAGCCCCGTCGAAATTGGTAAGATTAAGATTCCTTGGCTATTGTTGCAATCTAGTTGCTTTATGTGGATTAGTATATTTGGGTAGAACGGATTTAAATATGCACCTGTTTAACCCGCATTATGTATTAGAACTTCGTCATGAACATTGAAAGCGCAATAAAACAAGGCTTTTACTGAAACGAGGCATAGCATCGTTCTGGTGAGTTGAAGTGAAGCAACAAAGTGTCTTGTTTTGAAGTGATATCAATGTGTAATAGATTTTCTAATGCATAAAGTGGGTTTAATGGCGATTATTTTATGTTACTCAGTTTATTTAAGTTTTACGGCATATAAGTTTCCGTCTGAACTACCAAAAAAGATGATTTCATTATCAATAACAGGACTGGAAAGGATAGAACCTAGTGAGTGAATTAAGACTTCTGATGCTTCGAAATCGTTGCCATAAATTTCAAATCCTTCTTTGAATTCGCCTTTTTCATTATATATACTACTATAATTTAATTTGCTTTTTTCTGTTTGGAACTCCCATTTTCTTTGCCCGGTTAAGTAGTCAACACCTATAACTTTACCATCAAAAGTTCCAAAGTATATTATATTGTTATGAGTAATAGCTGAACCATAAACTCTCATGTTAACAGGAATAGTCCAATTAATTGATCCACTAACTTTGTTCATGGAATAAAATAGGTGAGCATCTGAGGTGCCAAAGTAAATATTGTCCTTATATATAGTTGGTGTAGCAATAATCCAACCATTTACTTCTCTCATGTTCCACTTACCAATCCCAGTACGAGTATCCAATGCATAAATGTTATAATCCCTGCTACCAAAATAAACAACATCATCTTTTACTAATGCCGCCTTCTGAATTTCCCCCTTTGGAAAATAGCTTGCCCCAACGGTTTTAAATTTCCATACTAACGAACCATTTTCTTTCTGAATACAATAAAAGTTCCCATCAAAACTTCCTATAAAGACATTGTTTTTATAAATTACCGGTGATGCATGGATAATACCTTTAGTCTGAAATTTCCATTTCAATTGTCCGTTGCTACCTTCAATAGCATATAAATTTCCATCACCGCAACCCCAATAAATAGTTTCCTCGTCTCCTTTGGGCGATGACAGGTAATAATCCCATAAGTCATATTTTTTTTCTCCCTCAGACTCAAACTTCCAGATCAACTTTCCATCGGCTTTATGTACAGCATATAAATTTCCATCTGCACTACCAAAATAAACAAAATTGTTTAGTATAAATGGTGATGAGTGAATTTCTCCACCAGCTTTAAATTCCCAAACTTTATGCCCGGTATTTTTATTAATAGCATAAAAACTATGGTCACCACTTCCAACAAATACAATGTCTCCTTCAATTATTGGAGATGAATAAATCCTGCCTTTTGTCTCAAATTCCCACAAAATATCACCTTGTGCATAAGAATAGTTCAGTTTTAATATTATTAGCAAAAAGAAAATAAAAATCTTATTCATAGTTGTATATTTTATAGTTTCAACTAACGGACATGTATATCACACATTTTGCAATTCAAAGCACCTTCCTTTCAAACTGCAACGCTTTTTTATTAATGCACCAACTCCAAAATTTAGCACTTTCCTCCAAATGTTTAATAAACAGTGTTAGGTACTTATTTTTATTCTTCCAAAACCAAATGTGCAATATCTCTTAAAAGATAAAATGCATTTCGACGACTTCCAAAACTATTATATAAAACAACTGTCTCTATATTATGGTCTAAAAAAATAGAAAAAAACAGGTAGTCTCAAAATATTTAATTTGTACTCACCCCTCTTTCCTCTACCTACTTAAACTTATAAATCAACAAGATACATAAATTAGGACTTCTAACGAATGTATGTCAACAAGTTATTGAGACTTGCACTGAATGTAATGAAACTTTAGCCTCAGAACAAATTATCAAATTGCATACAAACAATACGCAACAAATGAAATTATAAACAGAAGAAACGAACATTAACTTTATTAATCATAAACTACACACAGGAAAGTGATTAAAACAAATTAATGCGAATTACTGAATGTGCAGAAATATTTGGCACATTTTCTAATGACAAAAATATTAAACGCATGAAAAAAATCTTATTATTATTATTATTATTCTGTGGGTTGACCTTATCATATACTGGTATGGCTCAAAAAAACAAACCCAATGTCATCGTCATCATGAGCGATGATCAAGGAAATAACCTTGGTTGTTTGGGCAACCCTTGGTTAAAAACACCCAACATCGACAAATTTGCTAATGAGTCGGTGAGATT
Source organism: Labilibacter sediminis (assembly GCF_005877885.1). Lineage (GTDB taxonomy): Bacteria > Bacteroidota > Bacteroidia > Bacteroidales > Marinilabiliaceae > Saccharicrinis > Saccharicrinis sediminis. The sequence continues at coordinate 39,331 of NZ_VCHY01000023.1, read as the reverse complement.
GAACAACTTCCACCAGGCCATTATGTGTACACCTTCACGTACTGCTATGATGACCGGAAAATATTCTTTACGTACCGGTGCATGGCGAACCAGTGTGGGGCGTAGTAATATGCGCACCGAAGAAGTAACCATTGCAGAAGTATTTAAAGAAAATGGTTATGCCACCGGTCAGTTTGGAAAATGGCACTTAGGAGACAGCTGGCCATTCAGAGCTCAAGATCAGGGATTTGAGGAGACTGTTAACTTTAAATGTGGTGGTATCAGTCAGATTTCAGACTATTGGGGAAACGATTACTTTGACGACACCTACTATCATAATGGTGAGCCCAAACAGTACGAAGGTTATTGCACCGATGTCTTCTTCAATGAAACCATCCGCTATGCAAAAGAATGTAATGCTGAAGATAAGCCTTTTATGATATACCTGGCGCTTAATGTAGCTCACTTGCCAGCCATTGTTGCTGAAGAATATTCTAAACCGTGGGTGGAAAAAGGACATCCTCAAAAACAAGCCATATACTATGGTATGATTACCAATCTGGATGAGAACATGGGCAGATTAACAGCAGCCCTTGAAAAAGAAGGTATAAAGGACAATACCATCATCGTGTTCACCACTGATGATGGTACCGCAGGCTATGCGGCACAATTCAACGAAAACGAATGGCCAACAAAACAAGGCTTTAACATGGGACAAAGAGGAGGTAAAGGCTCCCCATATGAAGGTGGACACCGCTTGTTTTCTTTCTTCCACTACCCTAACGGTAATTTCAAATCTAAAGAAGTAGATGCTTTAACTTCGGTAATGGATATCCTCCCTACTGTGATGGATATTTGTGATGTGAAAACTATACAGGAACTTGATCAGGATGGCGTATCATTTAAACCTGCTTTATATGGAAAGCCAATACCCGGAAATGATGAGCGTCAACTGTTTTTAGTAAAGCTAAATCCGAATAAAGATGTATTGTTTAAAAGGAACAAATACTGCGTTATTGATGGTGATTGGCGTTGGGTTGGCAGAAAAGAACTATACAATGTAAAAGACGATCGTGCTCAAAAGAACAATTTAGCTGACAAATATCCGGATAGAGCAAAAGCAATGGATGATGCCTTAATCGTCTGGCTCGATAAAAATGCAGCCGACCGCGAAACACCCGTTCGCTTTCTTTTGGGAGCTAAAGAACATCCGAAGATCTCATTAACTACACAGGACTTATGGGAGAAATCAGCCTTCTCACAAGGTCATGTTCAAAACCTTGAAAAAGGTAGTGGCCCATGGAAAGTAACGTTTGTTAAGGATGGTAAATATAATGTCACCCTATCGCGTTATCCTTTATATACCGGATTAGCCTTTAATGCAAAAACCAAAGGAAAAAGAAGTAAGGAGTTTACAGCCAACAAAGCAAAGCTTTCGATAGGTAAAAATACTTACGAAAAAGACATCCAGGCCACAGATACACATGTAACCTTTGAGGTGGATGTTAAGGCCGGTGATACAGATCTGGAAACATGGATATCGTCAGTAGAAGACATCACTATACCATCATATTTTGTGGATGTAGAATTAATAAACTGATCACATAATACCGGAGGGTGATTTTAGGTAATTATCCTCTGCATTTGATAAAACAATGAAAATGAAATATTCCACCCTTACAATTCTAGTACTTCTGGTTTGTTTTGGACTGCAAGCACAAAGCAAACCCAATATCATATACATCTTAGCCGATGATATGGGCTATGGAGACGTCGGTGCTTATAATGAAGGTTGTAAATTCCCAACACCCAACCTTGATGGTATGGCCACTGAAGGTATGCGTTTTACCGATCTGCACACCAACTCCAGTGTTTGCACACCTACCCGTTATGGCATTTTAACAGGGCGTTATTGCTGGCGAACAGAAAAGAAAAGTGGCGTAACAGCAGGACACAGTGACCACCTTATCTCTGTAGAGCGAGAAACAGTGGCGTCCCTGCTAAAGAAGAACGGCTATAACACAGCTGTTGTTGGCAAATGGCATTTAGGACAAGACTGGACTTTTAAAGGCGGAGCCAAATCTAAATCCGAAACTACCGGTGAAGATGTTGATTTTACCAAGCCAATTATGAACGGTCCTCTTGATATTGGTTTTGACTACTACTTTGGCATTTCTGCATCACTCAACATGCCACCTCATGCCTATATCGAAAACCGCATGGTGCAAGGTAACCTTACCTGGCTGGGCGATAGAAAAGCAGTAAAAGAAGCCGGACTTACCGGAGCCAAAATCGGGTGGAAAGCCGATAACTTCGAGCAGGATGAAGTACTAGGTACCTTCACCACTAAAACCATCGATTGGATTAAGAAATCGCACCAAGAAACACCTGATAAACCATTCTTTGTATGAAGTTGTTTAAAGTTGTCTAAGAAGAATAAGGCAAAACGCAATGATATTTAAGGCTTTCCAATGCGATTTTTTGGTTTCAAAACGCACAAGTATTGCCTTGAAAGCATCTAGCCAAGCATTTGTTCTTTCTACGACAAAACGTTCTTTATAAAGAGCTTGATCCAAGATTGAAACGTCATTCTTGCCATTACGTTTATTGTTATCAATATTGTCAAAGATATCGTGTTCGTAAAGACAATTTCTAAATGTTACTGTATCAAAACCAGCATCAGCATTAAGGAAAAGTCCATTAACACTAATATTTGATTCTTCTAATGATGTAACCATGCTATCAAAATTTTGTGGGAGATTAAAAGCATCATTATGGTTTCCAGATATTGGGTCACTACAGGCAATTGGTATACCCTTACTGTCGGAGAGAATAAGCATATTACTTGTCTTACACTTTTTTCTCCCTTGGTAAGCAACCGCTTCACCACCACGTTTGGCAGGTGTATGTGTTCCATCTAGCTGAACTGATGACATATCTAGTGATGATTTATATTTTTTGAGTAGTACTTGCCATAGCTTCTCCCAACTACCATCTTTACACCATTTGCGGTAGTGGGCATAAATGCTATTCCAACTGTACTTTACTCTAAAGAATTGTTTTATCGGTATCTCACGCCATTGACAGCCTGTTTTAAGGCGAAATATGATAGCCTTTACAACTTGGTGGAGTTTAACTTTAGTATTGTCCCATGAGTTGCCAAAAGCTAAATATGGGCTTATGTTTTTTTTATAATTTGAGTACTTAACACCTGATGAATATTTATTAAATATACTATTTAATCACCAGAATATCAACTAATTAAACAATTTAATACGTTCTATTTTAGGACTTTAAACAACTTCTATATATGCCATTGAATGCACCGCATGCACCAATAGTACCAAGCAAACAATTCAAGGGGAAAAGTGGCATTAACGAATATGCTGACTTCTGCATGGAGGTTGATTGGTCTGTTGGAGAAATACTAAAAGCACTGGATGAGCTGAATATTACAGATAACACATTGGTAATATTCACAGCCGATAACGGATGCTCCCCGCAAGCTAAATTTCCTGTACTACATGAGCATGAACATTTTCCAAGTTATACTTTCCGTGGCTTAAAAGGTAGCTTATGGGATGCAGGTCATAGGGTACCATTTATGGCACAGTGGCCGGCAAAGGTTAAGAAAAATACTATTACTGATTATAACATCTGCACAACGGATCTAATGGCTACTGTGGCTGACATCTTAGGTATTGAATTGGCAGACAACATGGGTGAAGACAGTAAAAGTTTCTTACCTGCCCTGCTTGGTAAAAAGCTAAATGACAAAGAGCGTGGGGGTATTGTGCACCATTCCGATGCCGGAAAATTCTCCATTCGCAAAGGAAAATGGAAGTTGGTTTTAGCTACTGGTGGTGGTACGCGCCGTAAAAACCCAAAGGATAAACCGGTTATAAATCCTGCCGACATCGAATTGTTCGATATGGAAAAAGATGCCGGAGAAATAACCAATGTACAGCACTTACATCCTGAAGTTGTTAAAGAGCTTAAATTTTTATTAGCTCAATACATCGACAATGGCAGAAGCACCGAAGGTGCCACGCAGAAAAATGAATTGGGCAAAAGATGGAATCAACTTGATGTACTTGAAGGATATGTGAAGAATTATTAATCATGAATTAAGACCGGAGTATTATTTAGTGTCTATAAGGAAATTCCAATTACTGCGTTATGCTTGTCCTCAATTTGGTCATTTACGAAAAGTAAACTCCAAATTTTCGGAACTTCGCAAGCCTTGCACTTGAAGTTTTCTTATAAGTCACTTAAAAAAACGTTTATTTTCTTAGTAACACTATTTATAGTCCGGTCATTCAAAAAAAACAGAAAGAACACTCTGCGCCTCCGTGTCTCTGTGTTCATTTGTGTTGATACTAATATCTAAACCAATGAAAAATCTTAAAAGTATAATCTTAGTCGTATTTATTGTTATTACCATAGTCGCAAACAGTCAGGATAAGCCCAACATCCTTTTCATCATGGCTGATGACCACACCTCTACAGCCGTAGGTGCATATGGGAGCAGGCTAGCAGAACTTAACCCAACGCCAAACATTGACCTTTTGGCTAAGGACGGCGTTTTATTTGAAAATGCTTTCTGTATTAACTCTATTTGTACACCTAGCCGTGGTGCCATCATGACCGGGCAATACTCTTTTGTGAGTGGGATTACCGGAAATAATAAACCGCTTACAAAAGAGAATCAACACTTGGCAAACGAAATGAAAAAAGCTGGGTACAAAACTGCTGTTATTGGTAAATGGCACCTCAATGCCCGTCCTGAAGCCTTTGACCACTATCAGGTATTAGTTCGTCAGGGAAAATACTTCAATCCTGAGTTTTACGAAAAAGGCAATGAAGAGATGGTGAAGTACGAAGGTTTCTCCAGCGATGTGATAGCTTCATCAGGTATTAGCTGGTTAAAAGAAGCTGAAACCACAGATGAACCATTCTTTTTAAAGCTCCACTTTAAAGCCCCTCATGGCCCCTTCTCCTATCACGAACGATATAACAACTACCTAGAAGATACCTTTATACCCGAACCTGGAAGTCTTAGAAACAGGGGTAACGGATCACTGGCAACACGCGGACACAATGGTGAATTGGAAAACTATATCGGAAGTTCTGTTGGTGATCGACATGCCTATAAAAACGAATTAGGTTTTATAACCAGAGAAGAAGCTGAAGCCAATGGTGACATTACAGGTGCCGCTTATCAGAAATATCTGAAACGCTACCTGAGAGCCGTGAAAGGTGTAGATGATAATGTCAAACGCGTGATTGATTATTTAAAACAAAGTGGTCAGTATGAAAACACGCTGATCATTTATACAGGTGACCAGGGCTTCTTTCTGGGGGAACACGATTACATCGACAAACGCTGGTGCTACGAGGAAAGTATGCGTATGCCCTTTATTGTGCACTACCCAAAAAAAATTAAACCGGGACGAACAGATGCTATTATCGAAAATATAGACTTTGCTCCCACCATGCTTGATTTTGCAGGTGTGGAAACACCCGCTTACATGCAAGGTCAATCAGTCCGAACTATCCTTGAAAACAAGAAAGAACCCAAAGGATGGAAGGACAGAGCTTATTACAACTACTACTCTCACATGGGCGGTCATCATAACCCTGCACATATTGCCATGCGAACAAAAAAACATAAACTCATATTATTCTACGGTACCAACGATTCTAAAAACCCTGCAAAAGGACAAACTCCGGCTGCTTGGGAATTGTACGATATGCAGAATGACCCATATGAATTGAATAACCTGTACGGTAATCCAGAATATGCCAATTTAGTGGTTAAGCTAAAGAAAGAGTTTAAAGAATTAAGAAAAGACATTGGTGCGGACACAGCTGACCTTAATAAATATGTGAACCCGGTTATTGAAGAATACTGGGATTATAGTGAAGAAGACAGGGCTAAAGCCATAGAAATATCGCATCAAACAAAAATAAGACTGGAAACCACTGAGAGTAAATGGAAAAGCAAATATGCTAAGCCTGATAAGAAGAATAAAAACAAGACTAAGAAATAGCTTTCACAGCAAACAAAAAGAGAACGTCAGACTACATATATTCTATTAAACTCAAAATATAAGAAAATGAAAACCTTAAATTTATTTATTGCCACAATACTAATTAGCCTCTCATGCTTTTCGCAAAATGAGAATAAACTATCCATAGATTATCTTATTCAGAATCTGGAGGACTCAGAAAACAAAGAAATTATTGTAGTAGCCCATCGTGGCGACTGGCGCAATGCGCCGGAAAATTCATTGCAAGCCATACAGTATTGCATTGACATGGGCGTTGATATGGTTGAGATAGATGTACGGGAAACGAAAGATGGCCATTTGGTTTTGATGCATGACAATACGATTGATCGTACAACTAAAAAGCAAGGTAAGGTGAAGGATTTCACTCTCAAAGAACTGGAAAATATTAATTTAGTTGACGGATTGGGAATGAAAACACCTCACAAAATACCTTCTCTAGAAGAGGCACTCCTTTTAGCAAAAGGTAATATCCTGGTCAACATCGATAAGGGCTATACGGTTTTTGAAAAATGCTACAAGGTAATGGAGCAAACAAACACCCTTAATCATGTTATTATGAAAGGAAAAAAAACAAGGGCTGAAGTAGAAAAAGAATACGGGCAATACCTCGATAAAGTATATTTTATGCCGCAGATAAAATTGCCAAATCCGGATGCCAAAGCGATTGTTGATGATTATCTCGAAAAGGATCCTCCCATAGCTTTTGCCTTTGGTGTTCCGCAGGACACCATTCAATTCTTACAATATTTTGATGATATCAGAGAAAAAGGGAGCAGTGTATGGGTTAATTCATTGTGGGAACGGCACAATGGTGGACATGACGATGAAAAAGCGGCCCTTGATCCCACCGTTTACGACTGGTACATTGATAACAATATTAACATCATACAAACTGACCGACCGCAATTATTGCTTGACTACCTGAGGAAAAAAGGTTTGCATAAATAATATCTAAATAAGTATGAGTTCCTTACAAACGCATTGCAAAAAGGGAATCTCTCTTTAACATCAAGTATAAAACGAATTAACTTAAAAACATCATGAGCAAGACATGCAAGATATTTAGTTTGTGCATATTGGCTATCACCTTCTATGGTTTTAAGAGCAAAACAAATAAGCAAAAACGTCCTAATATTATTTTCGCATTTGCCGATGATTGGGGAAAATATGCCAGTTGCTATGCAAAAGTTCAAAACAGTAAAGCATGGCAGCAGTTAATTTACACGCCTAATGTTGACAGAATAGCTAATGAAGGTATTCTTTTTAATAATGCATTTGTCAACTCACCCTCCTGTACGCCATGTCGAAGTTCTTTATTGTCGGGACAGCATTTTTATCGTACCGGCAGAGGAGCAATTCTACGTGGAGCCGTATGGGATAGCACTATTCCAACTTACCCGCTGATATTAGAAGAAAATGGCTATCATATCGGATACACTTACAAGGTTTGGTCGCCTGGAAACCCAAAGAATGCCGGTTATGGAGGTGAAAGAACGAAATACGAAAATGGTGGAACCCGATTTAATTCCTTTAGTCAAAATGTAAGTAAAATCCTCAAAGCCGGTCAATCATTGGAAAAAGCCAAAATGGAATTGTATGACGAAGTACGACAAAATTTCGCTTCATTCCTTAGTGCCAATGCTGGCAACAAACCCTATTGCTATTGGTGGGGCCCAACAAATACACATCGGAGTTGGGTGAAAGGTTCGGGAAAGAAATTCTGGGGTATTGATCCTGATAACTTAAAAGGAAAACTGCCTCCTTTTCTGCCCGATGAGCATATTGTGAGACAGGATTTTTCAGATTACCTGGGAGAAGTTATGGCCTTTGATGCCGGTCTTGGTATTTTAATTGAAGTGCTCGAGGAAAGAGGCGAATTAGACAATACCTTAATTGTAGTAAGTGGCGACCATGGCATACCGGGCTTTACGCATGGCAAATGCAATCTATACGACTTTGGCACCAATGTGACACTTGCGGTACGCTGGCCTTCGGTGATAAAACCCGGTAGAGTTGTTGATGACCTGGTAAGCCTAGTTGATTTAGCACCTACCTTTCTTGATGTGACCAATATGGCCATTCCCGAGGTAATGACCGGGAAAAGCTTATTGCCTTTGCTCAAAAGTAATAAAAGCACAGGCTTTATTGAGAAAAAAAGAGCTTGGATAATAACCGGCAGAGAAAGACATGTTGAGTCGGCCAGAGACGGCAACCTACCATATCCTCAAAGAGCCATCAGAACAAAAGATTTTTTGTACATCATCAATTTTAAACCCGACCGTTGGCCAATGGGTAATCCTGAAAAACCCGATGTTAGCATTAAGGAAGTAGAGAAAAAAAATCGTACCTGTTTTGCCGACTACGATGCCGGCCCTACGAAAGCCTGGATAGTTAAAAACAAAAACACAGCTGATAATTATAAGTATTATGAGTTTGCATTCGCTAAACGTCCCGAAGAGGAGCTATACCATATTACCAACGATCCGTATCAAATTAACAACCTAGCTAACAATTTGGATTACGATACAACCAAAAATCACTTAAGAAAACAACTGTTAGATGAGCTAAAAAAAACTAATGACCCAAGAATAACAGGTGAAGGTGATACTTTTGATAAACCACCCTATGCCGGGAAATAATTAAGAATTACAGAAAGATTGCAAAGTCAAGCTAAGAGAAAGATTTCTTATAAGCGTCTTACCAAAGTTGAGTTAAAAGAACATTTCTTTTCCGACCTGAAATGTGAAATATAAGTACGGAACTCGTTCAATTTGTTGTATAAGTTTACAATCTGCCTGAATATTTAATTCCTTGCTTTGTGCATTTCTTTATAAAACATCATTTTTGATTATCATTTTTTACTCCCAATAAAATCCCTGACACACCTTTGGGTTTCAACAGGAAGCTTAATAGCGATCAATATGCCATATTGTGGGTTCAAATCAGAAACGATTTAAATACAACAATCATATCATGAAAATATTACTTTCTATTTTTGCCATAGGCATCACGATGATGGCCTGCTCTCAGAAGCCTCAAAAAGAAAATTCTGACACTGTAAAAAAAGCCTACGAGGCCGATTGGGAATCCTTAAAAAACTATACAGCACCCGAATGGTACGAAGATGCAAAATTAGGTTTCTGGGTGCACTGGGGCGTTTATTCAGTGCCGGCCTTTGATGGCGATCATGCCTCAGAATGGTATGGGCGTTGGATGTACAGTCAGGATGGACAATCGGGCAAGAAGAATCGTGGTTATAAACACCATCTGCATCACTTAAAAACCTATGGTGATCCTTCTGAATTTGGGTATAAGGATTTCATCCCAATGTTTAAGGCTGAGAAGTTTAATGCCGATGAATGGGCTGACCTCTGTGTTGAAGGCGGTGCAAAATTCTTTACCATGATGGCCGCTCACCACGATTCATTTTGTATGTGGGACACAAAACTGTCGAAATGGAACTCGGTTAACATGGGTCCAAAGCGTGATTTAGTGGGCGAAATGGCCAAAGCAGTACGTAAAAGAGGTTTGTATTATGGTGTTTCGAATCACACAGCCTGGAACTACCAGTTTTTTGAACACAACCACAAAAATGGCTATGACGCCAAAGACACGGCTTATCAGGACTTATACGGAAACCCTGATTTTGAAGGCAGAAAACCCGTTGCCAGCAAGCGGGACCTTGACCGATGGTTAGAACGAACAAAAGAGTTGTGCGACATGTATCAACCCGATTTATATTATTTCGACTGGGGATTTAGAAGACCATATTTTGAACCGGGCCGTAAAGCTTTTGGGGCGCATTACTACAACAAAGGCATAGAATGGGGTGGCAAATTTGGTGCCCCCGAGGTCGTCTTAAACTATAAAGGCGAGCATTACCCGGCAGGATCAGCCGTGAACGATATTGAGCGAGGACGCATGAGCAATATTGGCGATATGATATGGCAAACCGATGATTGTGTATACGGTGGGCATACCTGGGGTTATGTACCCAATGTGCCTATTAAACCTACCAACCGGATTATCGATGAGTTAGTGGATATTGTAAGTAAGCGCGGAGTATTGATGTTGTCTTTTGCTCCGCGAGCAGATGGTTCGTTTCCTGAAGAGCAGGTCAAACTGGCCAAAGAGTTAGGCGCCTGGTTAAAAGTGTGTGGTGAAGCCATATATAGCACCCGTCCGTGGAATGTATTTGGTGAAGGGTCGGCTACCAATAAAAAGCTAAACTACAACGGTCAGGCCACTGAACACAACATTAATGGTGTAGGATATTGTTCTGAAGACATTCGCTTCACCCGCAATAAGGCCAACACGGTACTTTATGCCATTTCTTTGGATTGGCCGGGTGATAAGATGGTGATTACCTCACTTGCTTCAAGCGATTTAAAGGATTTGCAATCAGTGGAATTGATTGGTAATGAAAAGGCCTTAACCTGGAAACAAACAGAAAAAGGTCTGGAGATAGCCTTGCCTGAAAAGCCATCGTATACTCACGCTTATCCACTTAGGTTAACATTCAAGAATCAAATCCCTAACGGTAAATAATACATAATCGTCATATTAAGATCACAATGAATCGCTATATACTTATTGTTTTACTTCCGCTGTTATTTGCCGGAAGCCTGTTTGCTCAATCTCAACCAAACATCATTTTAATCATGACCGATGATCAGGGATGGTTTGATGCGGGTTTTAATGGAAACGAGGAAATAAAAACACCCAACCTGGACCGCATTGCGAAGCAAGGTATCATATTCGACCGTTTTTATTCCGGTTCAGCAGTATGCTCTCCTACGCGGGCCAGTGTTATTACAGGCCGCAACCCCAATCGCATGGGTATTATTACGGCAAACAAAGGCCATATGAAAGAAGAGGAAATTACCATTGCCGAACTGGTAAAACAAAAAGGCTATGCAACAGCTCATTTTGGCAAATGGCATCTGGGTATACTCACTAAAAAAGAAATAGAAAGCAACAGGGGTGGACGTGAGAAAAACTTTGATCATTTTACCATTCCCACCTCACATGGTTATGATGAGTTTTTCTGTACAGAAGCAAAAGTGCCTACCTATGATCCGATGATTAAACCAAAAGTTTATAAAGATGGTGAATCAGAACGATACGGCTGGTCGGCGGTAAAAAAAGGAGAAGAGTATGAGCCTTTTAATACGGCTTATTGGATAGGTGAAGAACAAAAGGCGACAGAAAATTTATCGGGCGATGATACCAAAGTGATTATGGACAGGGTGATTCCTTTCATCGATAAGGCAGTAAAGCAAAATAAACCCTTTTTTACAACTGTCTGGGCTCATACCCCTCACCTGCCCCTTGTAACCGGCGACTATTACAAAAACATGTACAAAGACTTGTCTGAAAAGGATCAGCTTTATTATGGATGCATCACAGCATTGGACGATCAGATAGGAAGACTTTGGGACGAACTGGAACAGAAAGGTATTGCCGATAACACCATGATCTGGTTTTGCAGCGATAATGGACCGGAACATAAAACATCCGGTAGCACTGGTTCATTTAGAGATCGAAAAAGGAGTTTATACGAGGGAGGCGTGCGTATTCCTGTATTTGTAGTCTGGAAAAAGGGTTTAAAAGGCGGAGAAAGAACAGAACTACCTGCTTTTACCAGTGATTATTTACCAACCATCATCAACATGCTGGATATTACCTATCCCGATGATCGCCCCATGGATGGAACCGACATTATGCCTTTCTTAAAAAACAAACAATCGGTAAGAGATACGCCAATGGGCTTCCTGCTAAGACAAAAAATGTCATGGGTAAGCAATCAGTATAAACTAATCAGTATTGATGGGGGAAAAACTTTTGAATTGTATGATCTGCTATCAGATAAAGAGGAAAAAAACAACCTCATAGATAGTTTACCGAATATTGCTGAGACAATGCAAAAAGACCTTGACAACTGGCTGAAATCAGTTAAAAACAGCAACAAGGGTAACGATTATACAGTAAAGTAATCAATTGATTTTGAGAGTTACCCATATAATAGCGGGATAAACTTCCTGACCATTAAAAACAGAGAAATGAGAAATAGCATATTGTTTTTTCTTTTCATAATTACGCTGAATTGTATTGGCGAAAACAAAGCATCCGGTAAAACCAATGCACCAAATATTATCCTGATACTGGTAGATGATTTAGGAAAGGAATGGCTGAGTTGTTACGGAGCAGAAGATATACAAACACCAAACATTGACAGGTTGGCAAAAAGTGGCATTTTGTTTAATAATGCTTATGGAATGCCTCAATGTACTCCATCACGCGTTACTTTACTCACAGGACAATATCCTTTTAGACACGGTTGGGTAAATCATTGGGATGTTCCGAACTGGGGAGGCGGGGCACATTTCGATGAATCATTAAATCCGTCATTAATAGTTGAAATGAAAAAAGCCGGATACAAGACTTGTATCGCCGGGAAATGGCAAATTGATGATTTTCGGGTGGAGCCGGACGCTTTAACCAAAATAGGGTTTGATGAGTTCTGTATGTGGACCGGACAAGAAAGTGGAAATCCCTTACCAAGTGGTAAAAGGTATCATTCCCCTTATATTTTCACTAAAGACGGAAGCAGAACTTATGAGAAAGAATATGGACCGGATATTTTTAAAAACTTCATTTGTGACTTCATTAAAGCTAATAAAGATACTTCAATGTTTATCTATTACCCAATGGTCTTAACACATACGCCTTTTGTTAATCCTCCAAATGATAGTGCCACAGATAACCTTGGAAAACACAAAGCAATGGTAAGATATGCTGATAAGATTACCCAAGAACTCATAAATACTATTGAAGATGCAGGTATTAGGGAAAATACAATTATTATATGGACTACAGACAATGGAACAACAGGAAAGATAACAGGAAAAAGAAATGGTCGAAAAGTAAAAGGCGGGAAAGCAAAAACAACAGAGGCCGGTGTTTGTCTACCTTTTATAATCAGTTATCCCTCTCTGGTTGACTCAAATACCATTTCAAATTCATTGATTGATTTTACAGATGTATTACCTACTTGCATAGATTTAACCGGACGAAAAATTGGTAAAGAATACACTCGCAACAACACCACTCATTATATTGATGGAGTGTCATTTAAGCAAGCATTACTAAAAAATGAAAAATCGCCTCGCAAATGGATTTTAAGCATGGGGGGAGGAAACAATGCAAAATTAACTGATAAAGGAGTTGAGAATAAGTATTTATTTCGAGACAGGGTTATTAGAAATGAACGCTTCAAACTTCGTATTGATAAAAAAAGAAAAGCCATAGCATTTTATGACTTACTTGAAAATCCAAATGAAAACATAAACCTGATTGACTCACTAAATACTCAAATAAGAAAGGAAAATTTTGAGAAGTTGTATGAGATAACCGGAAGTTTTCCAAAAAAAGATGCGGATCCTAAGTATAAAGACAATCCGGCTCAGGAATGGGATGTTGAAGTATCAGCAAAAAGTCAGATATGGAAGCATTGATCGAATGAATTTCCGTAACACAAACGAACCAAACTATAGACTTGAGTGGCCTAATATTATACACAATTGCCATGAAGAGGGAATCCTTCAATGCAATTGTGTATAATATTTTCAGCAGTTAATCCTTCTCATCATATCTCTTATACCCCTTATGATTATAAAGTTGTTTTTCCCAGGAGCGTTCTTTTTGACTTTTCTTTTCCCATTTAATGCCGTCTTTTGTTTTCCAGTGAGGATGATCCGGGCTCAAATGATCCGGCAATGATTTTATAATTTCCTTAAATTGCTTTAAGGCTTCTTTATATTCAGGGTTGTTCTCGGCACGTTTATACCCTACTCCAAATCGATTATTTCCTGTATAATAGAAACGTCCATCAGGTTTTCCATAATAAGGTGCACGTGCTTCCAACAAGAAGTTCTTGGTTCTGAATACCTGTACCGGTCCTGTATAAGCGTATATCCAATCTCTATGTGTGGCTTTTTTCCCGGTAATAAAAGGTAGTAAGCTCGAACCGGAATATTGGGTATTGGCAGGTGGCTTCACTCCGGCAATATCCAATAAAGTAGGCGCAATATCCGACAAATCAGATAGCTCGTCTGTTGCTCCGATCTTCTTTACATCAGCTCCACAAATAACCATGGGAACGTGTACTCCTCGCTCTACTCCTCTGTCTTTTGCAGTTACCGCCGTTCCATTGTCGGAGCAGAAAATAATGTAAGTATTATCATAGATACCCAATTCCTTAACTTTGGCAACTACATTACCTACCAGCTTATCCATGTATTCGGTCATTCCTTTAAAAGCCAACTCAAATCTTTCAGCAGAGGCTTGTTTTGCAGCTGTGGCATCCGCTTTGCTCATGCCTTTTGTATTTGGCTTTTCCACATATCCGAAATTATTACCCGGTCCTCCATTATCAGGTGTCCATACGGTAGGGCCATGGGTCAATGAAATGGGCCAATAGGCCACAAAAGGCTCATCAGCTTTGGCTTTTCGCTCGATGAAATCCATAATAAACTCCCCACAGATATCCGGACCAAAATCATTAAGTGTAACCGGGACATACTCTTTATTGCGCAGCAAACAAGGATGCCAGTAACGTATGTCTTTTTGTGTCGTTTTCTGACGTAAACCTTCGGCATATATATCAATACCGGTAACATGTTTTATTTCACCGGCAGACTCCCACAAACAGTGCTCATCAAATCCAACCACTTCTTCATAAGGCATCTGAGCACCTGCGTGCCATTTGCCCGCGATGGCGGTTTTATAGCCATTATCGCCTAAGATCTTTGCCCAGCTTGGGTATTTGGTATAAATATTCTTTCTAACACCGTTTGTCCATATATCATTCCGGTAGGCTCCGGTATGATTGGCATACACACCGGTCATCATCAATGCTCTTGAAGGCCCGCAGATGGCCGGAGCATAAAAGGTTCTAAAAAACAGCCCGTTTTCCGCCATCTTTTCAATATTGGGCGTTTTAGCTGCCGCCTCCTGCTTGTATGGAGAAAACATATCGGCACTTATGTCATCGGCGTAAATTAATACAACATTGGGTCTCTGTGCAGATAAAGCCACACAGAAAATGCTTAGCAAAATAAGAATCACATTTCGTTTCATATACGTTTAAATTTAATTTTCTACTCATTATCCATCCAATCAAGTTGTGTCCACCCCTTTTTAGCAGGTGTATTTTTTTGAGGTTTTCCCGGTGTACTTCTGCCATCTTTAATATACTTGATTAATAATTGCTTTAACTCTGAAACAATTTCAGGAAAAGACGCTTGCACATTGATTAATTCAGATGAATCTGTATCCAAATTAAACAGTTGTATATTTGCCGGATTCTCAACCGGAGGCATATCACCGGTTGACTTAGGGTGTTTCATACCATTACCGGCATGCAGAATCAGTTTCCATTTCCCTTTACGTATGGCAAAGTGCCCATCTGACGAATGATGAACTATACCCTCTCGTTTTGAGGAATCAAGTTTCTTACCATTAAACGCCGGAAAGAAAGATTGGCTATCTTCTCCTTCGTTATCAGAAAGTGACTCTTTAAAGATATCTGCCAAAGTTGCCAGAAAATCGGTGGTACAAACGGGGTCATCACATGTTGAACCGGATTTTACTTTTGCCGGCCATTTGACAACATGTGCTACCCGATGCCCGCCTTCATATAAGGTTCCTTTAAGACCGCGATAGATATACCCGGGACGATGCCCTGCGTTTGTTAATACTTTAAATCCGGCTGTTTGGGAACAGCCGTTATCCGCCGTGAAAACAATCAAGGTATTTTCGGCCACTCCTGCTTTTTCAAGCGCATTCATTATTTGTCCCACACTCCAATCGGTCTCCATCACAAAATCAGCATAAGGATTAATTCCACTCTTTCCATCCCACTCTGAATGTGGTGCTACAGGTGCATGAGGTGAATTCAATGAAAAATACAAAAAGAAAGGTTCCTTTTGCTTTGCTTTTCCTTCGATATAGGTAACGCTTCGTTCTGTAATGGTGCGTAATACCTCATATACGTTAAATCCTTTAGTCGTTTGGCCGGGACGACATTGATAAAACGGTTCTCCTTTACGCTTGTGTTTGCCCTCCGTAATTTCGCCTAACTCCCCGGTTAGACGATTGTTTTCAATAAATCCATGAGGAGGCATACCTAAAGAACCGGCTAATCCATAAAAATAATCAAAGCCTACATCCAACGGACCTCCTGTAATATCTTTGCTGTAATCAACATTTCCCCCTTTTGATCTATTAATTGGCTTTCCATTTTTAGAAGGCCAGTCTATTCCCATATGCCATTTACCTATACATGCCGTTGAATAACCCTGTTTTTTTTTAAAAACGAAGCTATAGTTGTACGCTCAGTATCTATCATTAACGGACTATACCCGCTCAGCACACCACTTTTTAGCGAAGTACGCCAGGCGTAACGACCGGTCATTATACCATAACGTGTAGGCGTGCAACACGATGAATTTGTATGCGCATCAGTAAAACTCATTCCATCTTTAGTTAATTTATCGATATTAGGTGTAGGAAACTGACAGTTTTCATTTAAAGCTGCCACATCTCCATAGCCCATGTCATCAGCCAAAATATAGATGATATTAGGTTGTTGACTATACCCATACACACTTGTCATTATCAGACTAAGTACAATCAGTGTTCTCATTTTTCAAATTTTAATTAATAATTCAACAATACTCACACTATTTATAAACCAAGTACATCCAGTATATTTTGACTTACTTGATGTGCTTGTCGTTTTTTTCCTTCTTCATAGAAATGAACATTGGCCTCTCTCTGTTCCTCCGGATACTTGCTGGTTAAACCATACTGATCATCGATAATAACGCCATATTTTTTCATGATACTTGAGGCGACAGCATTATACTTCACTTCCTCCCCTTTTATTCGACCTGCTGCCCCTTTCGGAACTACAGAAATATTAGCCCATATAAGCTTGGCATCTTGTCTTTGACTTTAATCCTTGCACAATCAACTCTAAATTATCCGCATATTCCGCAATAGGCATTACCACTTTACCTTTAACATCCAGTTCATTGTTCAGCAATCGTTTAAAATCATGCATCCCAAAATTAAAATGAATCACGTCCCATTTTCTATCTCCCAGCCATAAATCCAAATTTTCAATACACTTCTTTGTATCACCTCCATTTGTGGGAATCCTATTAACATTACAAACTCCCCGGAGTTCCTTCTGAACATATGATGTATAACCAATGGAAATGGAATTACCTATAATTAACACATTGGACAGACTATCTTCTCTTTGCTGAAAACTGAATGACGCATTTTTACTATAGGTTTTACCAATGGCTGCTTTCCAGGTAGTTTTATCAGTGTATAAAATTTCCGGCAGAATTTTAAAGGGCTTATAAGCAACTGTTCTTACAGACTGACCACCTTCACTGTCTGTTACCAGTAACTCGATTAGTACCGAGTCATTACTATTTAAATTCAGAATAGCATAACGCTTTACCTGAGTTAGTGAGGCATCCCCCTTAAGGATACGGTATTCATAGTTCAATTTCATACCATCTTCAGCATCCCGGGCTACTCCACGAACCACTGTTTGAACAACACCTTGCTCACCTTGCTCTTTCTCAGTTACTATAAGTTTTGAAATGACAGGAAGTGTGTTTTGAGAAAATGCAATTGTGGAATAAAAAAGGGTATTACTCAATATCAATACAATGATGAACATATGCTTCATTTCTTTTCCTCCTCTAATTTAAACCACTCTTCAATTGTAGGCTCTCCATTTAAATAACCCTGCGACGATAGAAAACGATCCATTTCCTTAGCCGTCTCAATAAAATATGTTTTGTCTTTTGATTTATGCAGATTAAAAAAGCCATGCTTTTGCCCTTTGTATATAAAAGTTTTGCAACTGTTTCCATTTGCTTTCATGCCTTGTTCATATAAAAGAGTAGTACTTACAGGTGTATGCTTATCAAGATCACCCATAAACACGATGGTTGGCGGTTGAGTACCATCCAGATTATCAATTGGCGAAAACGATTTATAATACTCCTTCACACGATCATAGCCATACCCACTCGGCCCATTATCGTATACAGGATTGAACAAGACCAAAGCATTGGGAACCGCTGAAAAGGACAAGTCATCGTTTAGACAATCGTACGATTTAATTGTGGCCGTGGCCGCTGCCAGATGTCCGCCTGCCGATCCACCACCGGCAGCTAATTTATCCGGATTAATGCCCAGTGTTTTCGCATTTTTTCTAACATAGCGTATGGCCGACTTTGCATCCTCAACACATTGCCAGGGTTCTGCACCATGCCTGCCAATACGATACTGAGCACAAATAGCAACGATGCCACGTGATGCCAAATATTCACTTTGCGGATAAAACTGAGATACATGCCCCCCTTTCCACCCCCCTCCGAAATAGAAGACAATGGCCGGTCTTTCTTCCCCTGCTTCATAATCATCAGGATAGAAGACATAAAGCCGGAGACTAGCTTCCTTGGCTTCTTTGTATTTGATTATAGTATCGGGCTCAAAACCTCCACCCTTTGTATATATTACGGGGATTACATCCTGTGCTTTAATACCCGGCGAAAGGATTCCTATAAGAAAAACAAGTCCGAAACTTAAAACATTCATCTTGACAGGCATTATTTTCCGTTTATCAATTTTATTGCCTTTTCTGCATAACGCTCACCCAATATTTTGTATCCTTCAACAGTATAATGCAAAGCATTCTGCCGATCACGACCTTTCTTATCAAGTCCATCATTGAGGTCGTCGGTATTTATCCAAGCCCCATTCGAATATGACTCGGCAAATGATTGCTGAATATCACGTATCATCATCCAATGGGGACATTTTTTATTATCCATCCCAAAATCACTTAAGCGACCACAAACAAAATTAATCTCATTAAATTGCAAATCTAATTGTAATTGAGCTAATAAGCCCTTTAAACTTTCTTCATACACCTCACCTTGCGACACTTTGGCATCCTGCTCACCCTGCATCCAAAAAAATGTAACTGAAGCCAGGCTTTTATCTTTAATGGCTAACCTTACTTTTTCCATAAGAACATCATAAATATCGCCCGTAGATTCCGGCATTTCTCCATTTACTGATTTCCAATTTTTATACCACCTACTAATGGGCTGGCCTCCTTTAGCCTCTTTAACAATGATCACATTTTCACTCCCAAACTCATCTTCTACAATTGGCTGAAATACATCCTTGGTTTTAAAACGCGCCATATTGGATTGACCGGAGAATATAAAAAGATGCGTACCCTCTTCCATATTCTTGCGTGGCAGTGATTCTGCATTCGATGGTTCAGCAAGAAAAAAAAATAATACTATTAGTAAAAACAATTCCTTACACATAAGGCTGATTGATACTATATTCTTATTTGACATTTTGATTTAATTTTTAGTTTCCTGCACACCCCTTTTAGCTATTAGCAAACATTGCAAAAAAATAAATTACCGAGGAGCAAATAAATCACACATCCGTCTTAACGAAGTATTAAGGAGTCCTAATTACATCATGTACCTCCAATAATTGATTAATACTAAAAAATAAGAGCAGCTAACTCCTATAACTTAACCAGGAATCGTTATTAACAAAGGTTCGACCTTGATGAGAACCATATTTACAAGAGACAGCAATTGGATATAACAAATTTCCTCCAATAATATTTCTCAAATTGAATAACACATTCCTCTGCTCTCTATCTTAAAATTTCATTCCACACATATCTATTAGAATGAATACAAACTAAAATGCTGATATATAATATTAGTAGAACAAGAACTCCCGGATACTTGAGGCGCATTTATATTACGAAACTTAAACAAAGGCAGTGTCTCTAATTTTAGCGACACCTATTTATAGCTCCAAAACCCATAATTGCCTAATTTATCCTTGTCAGCGTGCAATTTCTGCTCGATTACTCCAAACCCTTTTTATAATTTTAATCTATTAATCATTACAAATCTATACTATTATGAAAAAAACTTACACTTTACTTTTAATGCTATTTTTTATTACTGCCACATATGCGCAGCAGAATACAATTAAAAATCCAGATTTTGAAGATGGAACTACAACAGATTGGACACTTGATCTCGGGGTTAACGGAGCAGCAACTATGGAGGTAGTTGATGATCCTTTAACATCAAGTAATAGTAAGGTTTTGAAACTAACCGTTACTACTCCATCTGAAAACACCTCCAAGCCTCAAATGGTAAGAATCGTTAGTAATTCTATGGAATATACAGACGCAATTGAAGATGGTGATCTTTATTTCGATTATTCATTTGATTATTATTCTCCAGATTTTGATGGCACTACCAACCTCATTTGGGGATTGTGTTTTGCAGAAGGTATAGGTAATACACAAAATGCAGGTAAACCAGGTGTTGAATGGAAGACACAAGCCGTTGCAGCAAAAGCATTGGTAAGAGATCCTGCGAACACTGCAAATCCAATTATTCATATAGAAGTTCCGGTAAAGAAAGCAGGCACCTACTATTTCGACAATTTCAGAATGAAATTAGTTGGCATTGCAACAGCTGTTGGAGACAATAAGGAATCATACATTAAAGTTTGGTCAAGCAATCAGGCTATTATTATCAGTAACCAAACAGATAAAGTTGCCACAGCTACCATATATGATATAAGCGGGCGTCAGATAAAGCAAGCTCAGCTGGCTGTAAACAACAACGTTATTGAAATGACTGAAAGTGGATTATATATCATCAAATCAGAAATTGGAGGTGATATTTTTACCAATAAGGTAGTAATACCATAAGCAACTCTAATTAAATTTAGATTTAAGGCTGCTCCTATTAATGCAGCCTTTTTTACACCTAAATACGCATGATTTGTAACTCTTATTTAGCTAAGATTTATCCCAATTAACTCTTTGACACTTCGATTAAATATAATAGGATGAATATTGAATAATTTTAAAGCACTTTGCATTTCAAGAATCCACTGAATGCAGAAAAGATTATTAAACAATACAAAAACCGAGATTCCTAAACATCTCTCATCTATGACTATGATCTCAACACTCACAATAAGTTACACAATGAACACTACTATGCTGAAACAAACTGTGCTAATATTTACAATTCTTATATCAATAAATATTTATACCAAAGCTTCCATAAACTCTAAAAGGAAACCCAACATCATCTTTTTTCTTACTGATGATCAACGCTGGGATGCCTTTGGATTTATGGGCAATAAATACATTCAAACACCCAATTGCGACCAATTAGCCAACAATGGCATTATATTCAACAACACCTACCATGTGGTACCTATCTGTCAACCAAGTAGGGCATCCTTTATGCTAAGTCAATATGTGGGTACCCATCAATGTGGTTTTGATAAACCGGCCATCTATTCCATTTCTGAGGCTGAGTTTGCTCAAAGTTATCCTGTTAAAATTCGTGAAGCAGGTTACTTCACTGGTATAGTAGGTAAATTTGGCTTTCCTATCACAAAAGAAAAAGTACGTAATTCGGCGGAATACACCAATGCTCAGGATAGAGATGCCAAAACTCAACTTTGGTTGAAAGAGGAGTGTCTTCCCAAAGAGGAGTACGATGTATGGTATGGTTTTTCAGGGCAAGGCTTTTACAATGTTAAGGGGAAACACGGCACCGAGTATCGTGGCGATCAGTCCATCGCTTTTATCCGGGAGGCGGCAAAACAAGAAAAACCATTCTCCTTACAGGTCTGTTTTAAAGCACCTCACAGCCCATTTCAACCTGCTGAAGAGTTTTTACGTTTGTATGACGATGTGGAAATCCCCAGATATCCCAATGATACAAATAGTGCCAATAGCTTACTCCCTGTGGTAGTTCGAAATAAATACCGGGGCAACCATGGGTATAGCGATAAGAAATACCAAGCCTTCATTAAAAAATATTACGCTCTTATTACCGGTGTTGATCATGTTGTAGGAAGAGTAATGACTGAGTTAAAAGCACAGGGTCTGGATGATAATACGATCATTGTATTCACATCCGACAACGGTTATTTCTGTGGTTCAAAAGGCTTATCAGGCAAAGACCTTTTGTATGAAGAATCGGCTAAAGCTCCTTTGATCATCTACGACCCACGATTACCCATTAAAAAAAGAGGTACAACCATAGATGCCATCATCAGTATTATTGACGTGGCTCCAACCCTTCTGAATTATGCGGAAACAGACATCCCTGCGGAGATGCAAGGGAAAAGCCTTTTACCTCTCATTGAAAATCCCGATCAGGAAATACATGAGGCAGTGTATGGCGAAAATAACTTTGCCAATTTCGCCCCACTTCTGACAGAATTGGATGAAAGGGAAAAAGCGAGTTACAGCACTGTACGATCTCGCTTTGTGCGAACTCCCCAATACAAATATATCCAATATCATGAGTGCACTCCTATGGTGGAAGAGCTTTGGGATATCACCGCGGATCCATCAGAACTAAAAAACCTGGCAGATAAAGTGGAATACAAGCATCAGCTCAATAAAATGAGACAATTAATGGATACGTTTATTCATAAAAATGTAAAATAATAGATCAATATGCATCGTTCATTTATATTATATACAGCTATTACAATCATTCTGGCTAATATATGCGCTTCTTGTGTCAAAGCACAGGACCTTTCTCTTATTCCTTATCCACAACAGGTAGAAATAGGAAAAGGTAAAGCCTTTGAGATCAATAACAAAACAAGGATCAGTTATACAAAAGAATGTAAATCTGAAGCCAAATATCTTCAAAATGAATTGCAAGAATCCACCGGTTTTACATTACCGCTCATTCAAGGTTCATCAAGATCCAGATCCGGTGATATTTACCTATCCGTACAGACCAATTCAAAAGGAGGCAAGGAAACATACGCTTTAATTTCAAACAAAGACCATGTAACCATTTCTGCAGCAAACAGCAACGGCATATTTTACGGCATTCAAACATTACTACAATTATTGCCTAGTGAAGTTTATGCTTCATCCGTTCAACATGTAAAATGGATGGTTCCTGCTGTTCATATAAAAGATAAACCCGTATTCGCTTGGCGGGGTATGCATCTGGATGTAGCACGTCACTTTTATTCGGTAGATTTTGTTAAACGATTTATCGATATATTAGCTTATCACAAAATGAATACCTTTCATTGGCATCTTACCGAAGACCAGGGTTGGCGTATTGAAATCAAGAAATATCCAAAACTTACAGAAATCGGAGCATGGAGGGATTCAACACTAATCGGGCACATGCGTGACAGACCACACAAATTTAAATACGAAAAAGAAGGTGGCTATTACACGCAGGAAGAGATCAAAGAAGTGGTTCAATATGCACAAGAGCGTCATGTCACCATTGTTCCGGAAATTGAAATGCCGGGTCATGCCCAGGCTGCTGTCGCTGCCTATCCAGAATACGGCTGTACCGGCACTTCACCGGGTGTGCGACCGTACTGGGGTATTAGTAAAGACATTTTTAGCCCGGAAGAAAAAACGATAAATTTCTTGAAGGATGTATTAGATGAAGTTTTAACTCTGTTTCCCGGAGAATACATTCACATTGGTGGCGACGAAGCCCATAAAAACCAATGGGAAGAAAGTGAAAGATATCTGCAGTTAATGAAAGAAAGGGGATTGCAAGATATGCATGAAATGCAAAGCTGGTTTATAAGTCAAATAGATGATTATCTTACTTCGAAAGGCAGAAAACTCATTGGATGGGATGAAATCCTTGAAGGTGGTTTAGCCGAAGGTGCTGCAGTGATGTCGTGGCGTGGAGAAAAAGGAGCTATAAAAGCTGCAAAAATGGGACATAAAGCCGTGATGGCCCCTAGTAAGTTAACGTATTTTAACCGTTATCAAAGCAGGAATAAAGAGAGTGAACCATTGGCTCATGGTCACTTTCTGCCACTTGAAACCGTTTTCAATTTTAACCCAATACCAGATACATTAACTCATAAAGAAGCAAAGTTCATCATAGGAGCACAAGGCCAGCTATGGAGTGAATACATTGCTACACCTGATTATATGGAGTATATGGCATTGCCACGTTTGTGTGCTTTGTCTGAAGTTACATGGTCAAAAAAAGGTGAGCGAGAATATCAGGAATTTCTTAAAGCCCTAAAGATTCATCTTAAACGTTTGGATGAAATGAAAATAAATTATCGATTACCAGATGAATTAAGGAATGTAAAGTAAGAGTTTCTTTTCCTTTATTACCTTACTTATAGAACCATACCAATAACTAATATTGTATATCCATACGTGGTTCTTCCAGCCATTTTTTTAACGCAGAAGTCAATTGTTCTGTCAGTTCCGGATAAGCTTTCATTAAGTTCCATCTTTCATATGGATCTTCCTCCAAATTAAAAAGCTCAACAGGTTCTCCATCTTTGGCCAAAAGCTTCCATTTTCCTTTGCGCACAACTTCAGTTACAATAGGTTCCGGACGCTTATCGGTTGTTCGATGATAGTTACCATTGTGTTTGTACAGCGCAATTTGCCAAAACACCAAACCTCTATCTTCCTGTTCTGCACCATCATCCAACAAAGACCTGATACTCATTCCATCCAGCTTCCAATTCTTATCAATTTCCTGTCCGGCATAATCACAAAATGTAGGGAACAAATCGTTTGTGTGAGCTAAGTCATCAATAATTCCACCGCTTCTGATTTGACCGGGTCCCCAAGCAATGGCAGGTACACGTATACCGCCTTCGTGAAAATCAACCTTACGTCCTTTGTATTTTCCCGGTGAACCAAGATAAGCGGGTCCATTATCACTTGTGAGTATAACCACAGTATTTTCCTCTATGCCCAAGTCTTTTAGCTTCGATAAAACGCGACCAACACTATAATCTAAATGTGATACCATAGAACGATACAATAAATCATCGCCCTTTGCTTTTTCCAGATAGGGTGTTAACGAAACATCTGGAACTGCTTCATAGGGTGCATGTGGCGTATCGAACCATAGATTTAGGAAGAAAGGTTTGTCACTAGCGCTATTTTGCTCTATGAATGCCAGAGCTTCATCCGTTTTTACATCTGTCCAGTGCTTGTTAATTGGATCAATTATCTGCTCATCGCGTATTAAGTGCTTTGCACCATCCTTATACAAACGTCTTTCAAGCATAGCTGGCTTACGGTATAAAGGATCTTCCAACATCGCCAGGTAATGATCAAAGCCATGCTCTATAGGACCTGGCATGCTGTTTGGTCTATCCTTTATATGTACTTCATTTAAGCCTCCCAGATGCCATTTCCCAATATGCTTTGACACATAACCTGCCTTTTTTAAGGCTTTAGGAATGGTTGGTACATCGGCCTGCAGATGCATTTCCTCATCATTAAAATGTTTGGTTACATTGTAACGAAGAGGATAACGTCCGGTAAGAATACTAACCCTTGTTGGTGTACAAACGGCTGATCCAGCATAAAACTGTGTAAACTTAATCCCCTCACTTGCCATTTGGTCGATATTGGGGGTGTTAATTCGCTGGCTACCGAAGCAACTCAGGTCGCCATAACCTAAGTCATCGGCTAATAATAAAATGATATTTGGTTTAGTATTTTTGTGGGAACAGGCACTTAGAACCATAATTAAAATAGGCACTATACATAGTATCTCAATTAATATTTTTCTCATTTTTTTTATGGCTAAATCTTTAAAACAACCTATTCAGTTCACTTATGAAAATGTATCCTACTATTGACTGTTGATTTGGACAACTAGATATACAAAAGTATCCATTCGTTTTGCAACAGCAATAGGATTTTTCTAAATAATGAAGTATATTTTGTAATAATTCTCTCATACAAATAAATCAAATGATATATAATGAGTATTACAATACACTTTTTTGTTTTATTCCCCTGAAATATAACTTCACTTTTAACTATCTCATACCAGAGCTCTATCTTCTGATTTTTTGTACCAGATGAAACTGAACATCCGTAAGGGGAACATTAGAGGTAAAAGACGAGAAGATCTTTTTGATATCTTCAGAAGTCTTTACTTTGATCCTCAAGTGCAGGAAAAATTAGACATCAATAACAATGATCTCAAAGGTAAGTATTTGGTCAGATTCCTTCGCAATAAAAGGTCCTTGCAGCTATTTTCCGCTTACGTCATGCTGTTGATGGTGTTCTGGAGACTTAAGGTCAATGGCAAGGAATTTATTCATGGAGTTTTGTTTCTATATGCCATACCACTATTAAATAGTATATCACTAGGGAAGAACAAGAAGTTGCTGTTGAAACTGACGAAAAGGCAGCTACGATAATCGCTAGGTTTTTACCCCTGATATTTTGGATGGTCAATATTAAATATTTCTTATACTGCCGGTTACCCATTCTCCTCATTTATCAGGGAGTGAATAAGCATAACATGAGCTCACCAGGGGAGATACCTTTTTTCAATATTTAATTAATGATGATTTTAAACATTTCATTAATTCATTATAAATCAATCCACCGGATTATTGAATCTTCCTTAATTCTATAATCCGGTGGATATGATTAATTTCTAATAATTCTAACGATATTTAAGCCATTCCATTACCAACTGCAATAATAACAACCCCTATAATCATGGCTGCAAGGCCAATGTATAATGCTGTTTTTGCTTTGGAAGGTGCATTTCTCCATTCTCCGGTGATTAATCCACTAACAATAGCTACTGCTACTGATATGGTATTAAAAATAGCATATCCTACAGTGTTACCAGCTTTGCCTAAAGCAAAGGCTGCATAAGCAAATGCAGCAGATGCTGAAAAGTTTAGAATAGCCATGATGGTAGTCATCGTTAAATTACGACCTAAATGTGAAGTTTGGAATTTTCCCCACAATTGCTTTTTAGAAAGTTGAATTATGAAATACGGGGTCACAAATAAACCTCCTGCAACATAAATGATAAACATGATGGCAATAGCAGTAACCCACTCAGCGTTGCCTTGTGCCATTACTGCTTCGTGAATTGATGGACGCCCCACTGCATTTGCGAAGCTGAATCCTGTTGCCAAGAGACCGCCAACAACCGCAATAATAATACCTGTTGACATTGAACCTTTTTCCTGTGCTTCTTCACCTTCAGAGTTAACTTCACTTCGAATCATCCCAGCTCTGCCATTGGCTATAACACCCACTAACACAACTAAAATCCCAATCATTATGATAGATAAAACGTTATTTTCCGGCAAGCCATCAACAATAAATGGAAGTAAAGATCCTACAAGAATAATTGTACCAATAAAAATGGAGAATCCAAGTGATAAGCCAATATGATTAATGGCTTTACCCCACATCATCACACCAACACCCCATAGAATGCTGGCTATAGCCATTTTGATTAACACATCTACAGGTATGGCAGTCAATACTTCTCCGAAACCATCAACCAAAGCAAATACTGCAATAATTGGCACAATAAAAAGCGCTGTTGTAAAAAAGGTTCCCCATGTGTTTTCAAACTCAAATTCTTTTGTAAATTTTTCGGGCAAAGCGTACAAGCCCAGCATAATTCCTGCTGATACTGCCCATATAATTCCTTCTATCATATTCCTGGATATTTAGTTTTAAGCTGAATAATTCCTACCAATTTAATTTATAAACAGTAGTGCTTTTATACGTTTCATTAGATTTAGTTATTGATTTTGGTGATCCTTCGATATTTGGACCATTTGGCCAACGATGTGTTTCACATGCAAAGCCACGATATTTCCCGTACTTTTCATTTTCATGCCGCATTAAGTTATCAGAAGTATATTTTCCTGTATAAAACAACATGCAAGGTTCTGTAGAGTAAACCGTTAGTGAACGTCCAAAATCTAATTCACTGACTTCTGCCACCTTTTGTAACTTTTCATCTTTATTATCAAAAATGTAAAAATGCTCAAACCCATCGCCAATCTCATCGTGAACTTTCTTAATAACCTGGCCATTTCTTAGGTCTTCAATAGTTCCTGTCACATCAATAATACCCCCTGTGCAAGCGCCTGTTTCATCAGCTTCCAATCGCTCATCTGTATATACTTTTACATGATGTGATTCAACTGTATTTTTAAAGCCTGACAGATTAAAATAACTATGGTTTGTCATAGATAGTGGAGTATCCTTATCACTCACCCCCTTGTAGTTAATTATGATTTCATTGTCGTTATTTAATTCTATAGTTACAATAACATTTACAGTGCCGGGAAAACCCTCTTCCATATTATGACTTATTAAAGAAAACTCAACCCCTGTTTTATTGTCTCCTTCAATAGCTTTAGCCTTCCACATTTTTTTGTCAAACCCGACAGCTCCTCCATGTAAATTATTATCCCCGCAATTATTGACTAATAGGTAATCATTGCCATCTAAACTATATCTGGCATTCTTTATCTGAGAACAATAACGCCCCACAGTACACCCAAAATAAGGAGCGTTTGCCTTGTATGCTTCTGATAAATAATCATCAAAGTTATTGAAACCACAAGCTATCGAAATGGGATTTCCTTTTGCATCAGGTATAGTGACAGATGTAACTGTAGCACCGAAATCCATCAGTTTTAAAGTTACACCATTATCATTTTCCATCGTAAAAAGGTGAACGTCCTGATTTTCGTATTTGCCAAATATTTCTGTAGTAGATTTCATGCGTTTATAATTTTCATTTGTTGCATGGAACTCCCAAGAAAATTTAATCATTCGTTTGTGTGAAAAATTGAATAATTAAATTTTACACGGTCGTTTCATATTTTAGTTTTTTAGCTAAAAAACAGTTTTTAGTAATTATACCATTTAAACATCAAAATGCGCCATATAATTATATTCTTATCAGTTTGCTTATCATCATAGACTAATTCCGTAGCAATGGCTATGCAATAAGTCTCTTCTTCAAGCAAACTAATAATATTTAAAATTCTAAATTCTCATTTTTAAATTCAATTGGTATTATTTGTAGTAAAATCCAGAATTTCTGACTAAAGGCAAATGACTATTGTATTTTGTATGGCATTAACTTTTCCCAGTCGAATTCAACGCCTATTCCCGGAGTATCAGGTGCAACAGCACGATGATTCTCAACCACTAATGGTCGTTTTGTATATTCATCTATAGGAAAACTATGCACTTCAATCCAACCTGCATTGGGCTGAGAAGAAACTAAACTAACATGTAGCTCCTGCATTCCATGAGAACAAACAGGGATATTATTCTCAGCCGCTAACCTGGCTGCTTTTAACCATCCTGTAATACCTGCACAGTTAGATGCATCCGGTTGAATAAAAGATAACTTTGCATCGGCCATTGCATATTCAAACTCATGAATGGTATGCAGGTTTTCACCCATTGCTAAAGGCATGCCTGTTGCTTCTGCAATCTTACCAAAGCCTTTGTAATCATCAGGTATAGTAGGCTCTTCAAACCAGTAAATATCATATTCTTTAAAACGATTTGCTGCTTCAATCGCTTTCTGCACACTCATTGAATAATTGGCATCCACCATAAAAATTACATCCGGACCGACAAACTCGCGCACTGCTTTGATACGCTCGATATCTTCATCCAGGTTTTCACGACCTATTTTAATCTTAACCGCATTAAAACCTCTTTCCAAATATCCTTTTATATTATCTAACAACTTTGGTAACGGAAACATTAAATCAATACCTCCACAGTAAGCCTTACAGGTACTATTTTTACCTCCTGCTACTTTCCAAAGTGGCTCTCCTGCTTTTTTACAACGAATATCCCATAAAGCAATATCAATCGCCGCCATAGCAAATGCATCAACACCTCCGCGTCCAACATAATGAATATGCCACCACATAAAATCATGAAGGTGCTCAATATCATCTCCTTCTTTACCAATTAGTACCGGTGTAAAATCATGATCAATCATTGCCTTAATAGCATGCCCACCTTTGCCTCCTGTATAAGTATACCCTGTACCTACGCTCCCATCCTCAAGTGTGATAGTTGCTGTCACCAGTTCAAAATGGAAATGGTCACCATGCTTAGCATCAGATAACACCTCTTTAAGTGGAACTTTGAAAAGTTGTGTGTGTATGTTTTTTATTCTAGTCATTTTATAAAGTTTCAAGACATCAGGTGATTTACATTTAGGCAAACCACCCTACTTCTGATTCTTAGCTATAATATTTCGTTACCCTTTAAACCTTACGTAAAATGTCTTCTTTTCCAGATACTGCTCAAATCCATATTTCCCATCTTCACCGCCGGTACCACTCATCTTGTATCCATTGTGGAATCCTTGATGTAGCTCACCATGGCCACGGTTAATGTATATTTCTCCAAAGTCGAGTTCGCTGTTTAAGCGCATAACACGATTCATATCATTGGTATAAACCATTGCTGCTAAACCAAACTCACAATCGTTGGCCCACTCCACAACCTGATCGAAATCGCTAAATTTGATAACCGGAAGAATAGGTCCAAATGCCTCTTCATGAACGATAGTCATATCCTGTTTTACATCAGTTAAGACAGTAGGCATAAACCAGTTTCCTTTCTCATATTCAACACCTTCTGGCGTTTTACCACCATAAGCTAAAGTTGCACCTTCTTTTACACTCACTTCAACTAATTCTTGCATATGCTTAAGCTCAGACTTATTCACCTTTGCTCCCATATCTGAAGATGCATCAAATGGATCCCCTACTTTAATGGCTTTTACTTTTTCCATGAACTTAGTCATAAACTGATCGTAGATATCCTCATGAATATACATACGCTCGTTACAAGTACATACCTGACCACAATTATCGAAGCGAGAGTGAAGGGCTCCTTCCACTGCTGCTTCAATATCACAATCCTCAAAAGCAATGAAAGGTGCCTTGCCTCCAAGTTCTAACTGCACATGAGCAAGATTTTCAGATGCTGCTTTAAAAATGGCTTGTCCCGCAGGAGTACTGCCTGTCATCGTCACCATTTTTGTTATTTTATTTTTACACAAGGCTGTTCCCATTGAACGGCCAGGACCAGTAATAATATTCAGCACTCCATCCGGAATACCCGCTTTCTTTGCCAATTCTCCTAACATCAATGTAGACATTGGTGTTTCTGTTGTAGGTTTAACCACAATTGTGTTTCCCGCAACTAAAGCAGGACCGATCTTACGACCGGCTAATGCTAACGGAAAATTCCATGCTGTGATAGCCACTACCACTCCACGTGGTATTTTCTGAATCCATATTTGTTCATTTTCATTGTCTGAAGGGATGATATCTCCTTCAATATGGCGTGCCCATTCACAGGCATACTCTATAAATGAAATACATACATCAACCTCAAACTGAGCAACTTTAAATAACTTACCTTGTTCTTTGGTTAATACTGTAGCTAACTCTTCTCTATGGGCTTTTATTTGTGCAGTAAACGCATACAATAATTCCGCGCGCTTTCGTGCTGGCACTTTCCCCCACACTTTTTGTGCTGCTTCTGCAGCCTCTAATGCATTAATAGCATCTTCCTCATTACCATTGGCAACCGTTCCTTCTATTTTATCATTAGAAGGGTTAAAAATGTTAGCAGTTTCACCATTTGTTGGTTCAACCCATGTACCATTTATGTATTGCTTGAAATTTAATTTGGTGGTATTCATTTTATTGAAATTAGAATGTTAGATTTCAATTGTAATTTGACAAATTATTACATAAAGACACAAAGACGTATTTTATGATTTTGTGCCTTATAACTTAAGCTTATCGCCCCATCCATCCACCGTCAACAAGCATAATGCTTCCATGCATATATGCTCCAGCTTCGGAACAAAGAAATACTACTGGTCCGGCAAAATCTTCCGGTTTACCCCATCTTCCGGCCGGAATACGAGATAAGATCTGCTCAGAACGAACAGGATCATTACGTAAAGCCTCTGTATTATCAGTATCGATATACCCTGGTGCAATGGCATTAACGTTTACTCCCTTGGATGCCCACTCATTTGCAAATGCCATGGTTAACTGACCAATGGCACCTTTACTAGCTGCGTACCCAGGAACAGTAATCCCCCCCTGAAATGTTAATAATGAAGCTGTAAAAACAATTTTACCTGATCCTCGCTCTACCATTTCTTTACCAAACTCGCGTGTAAGAATGAATTGAGCATTTTGATTCACTTCAATCACTTTATCCCACATTTCGTCAGGATGCTCGGCTGCTGGTGCTCTTAAAATAGTGCCAGCATTATTTACCAAGATATCAATTACAGGATTCTCAGCCTTTACTTCTTTAATAAATGCGTATAGCGATTCACGGTTACTAAAATCACATGTATAAGCTGTAAATTTTCGTCCTACAGCAGTAACTGCTTTCTCAACCTCACTACCATTCTTTTCAAGAGATGCGCTTACTCCAATAATGTTAGCTCCTGCCTCAGCCAAAGCCACTGCCATTCCCATTCCAATACCTCTCTTACACCCGGTTACTAATGCAACTTTTCCTTCTATGCTAAATTTATCTATTATGCTCATTTTTATAGTTGTTTATTCATTTTATTATTACCCATGCAACCTAGCGAGATCGGAAACTTCAGACAAAGCGATCGTACTCCCTATACTTGCATTAAATTTCTATTGACAGTCTACCAAATACTTCATTCCTTCCGGATTAGAATCAATGCTTTCAAAAAGCTCTTGAATTTGCTCTAAAGGTTTAGTATCCGTAATAATTCTTTCGAAAGGATATTTTTTCTCAGTTATCAATTGAATTGACTCTTCATAATCTTCTTTTTCATAAACACGAGCACCAATTAACTTAAGCTCTTTCCAGAAAAACTTGAATAGGTTCACTGGTTTAGGCTCCCCGTAAATAGCCACCATAACTATACGCCCGCGAATACCAGCTACTTCAGTTACAATATCCAACGAAGCCTGCACTCCTGCTACTTCAAAAACAACGTCAGCTAACCCACCATCAGTCTTTTTATGTACATACTCCACTAAATCAGTTTTGATCGGATTAACAACATCAAAGCCCATTTCCTGTGCCTTTTTGATACGTACCTCATTGACCTCAGAAATTATAACCTTAGCTCCTTTACTTTTGGCTACCAAAGCAACCAATAGCCCGATAGGACCTCCACCAGAAACAACTGCTGTTTCTCCTGCTGTAAGTTCACCCATACGCACATCGTGACATGCTACTGAAAGGGGTTCAATTAATGCGGCCAATTTCAAATCCGTTGCCTCCTGAAGTTTGTGTAATGTAAAAGCAGGAACATTCCAGTATTGTTGAAAAGCACCCTGACTATCGATTCCTATGAATTTAAGCTTATTGGCTATGTGGCCAAACCCTTTATCCGATGGTGCCTCTTCTCTATTATCCAATGGACGAACTGTAATTTTATCACCTACTTTGAAGTTATTTACACCTTCGCCAACTGCATCTATTGTTCCTGACATTTCATGACCAATCGTTTCTGGAATATTTACGCGCTGATCCATCATACCATGATAAATATGAACATCTGTTCCGCAAACACCGCAATATGCAACCTTTACTCTTACTTCTCCAGCTTTTGGCTCTTCTACTTCTTTTTCTACAACAGTGAAGGTTTTATTACCTTCGTATAATGATGCTTTCATATATTATGTATAAATTATTTTAATCCTGTGATATCAGACATTAATCGTTTCCTGGTTATTGGTTTAGTTGCGTTTGAAACAAAAGAAGTTAGTATTCTACTATTCGTATAATTCATTTTTCCCAATTAATAGAACATATTAAATACGGCAGCATGGAACTGCTGTGAAAAAACCAGACACCACACTAGTAACAAGCACCATACAGACGAAAATCCGCATTGGTATTATTTAATTTTTGCGGCAAATTCATAACCGGATCATAAAGCAGAAAAAATGGTATACTATCAAATCCTTACTGTGAGAGTATTTTTTGGGAAATATGTGGCATTCTCAACTAGCTATCCATGTTTACTTTGCTTTATTCACAAGTGTAAAACAGATAATTGCGCAGGAAAAAATTATAAACACTAAAAACAATGAAATACATTTACTTATTTATAGCTTGTTTGCTTACCCAAGCGATATTTTCACAAACACACACATATCAAAAGAATGTTAAGTATAGCAAAGCATTTAAACGTTATAAAGAGAGTGATTTAAAATTTGAGGCATTAAACCCCTTCTTTCCAAGGTTTTCTTACTTTTTAACGGAAGGCTTAGGTTATATGAATAAAGCCGCTAATGATCCTTTAGTAAAGGAAAAGTTAGACATCTACAACAACGATCCCGAAGGTCCTTATTTGGTCAGGCTTCCTCGCCATAAAAGACCCTTGGGTACTGCATACCATTTGCGTCATGCTATAGATGGTTTTCAGGATAACACGACTTTCCGTGACCCTACGAGCCCTATAAAAATAGGCGACACCTACCATATTTGGTATAGTAAAACATGGGGTGTTCCTCCTGTTGGCCAGGAAAGTGGTTCACAGGAAGCTTATCAGGAAATCAGGAATCAATGGAAGCGTATTTATTCATGGGATTATGTGTCTATCTGGCATGCCACATCCAAAGATGGCTTCACATGGGAAGAACAAGGCGTTGCTTTAGAACCGGGGCCTAAAGGCAGCTATGACGACCGCTGTGTCTTTACCCCTGATATTCTGGTAGCCAATGATAAATATTACCTGTATTACCAGGTGGCACACTCACCTCATGTGTACCGCGACGGACCTCACCACATAGCCATGGCCTGGGCCGATTCACCGGAAGGACCATGGCACAAAACCAAAGAGCCCATACTTGGTCTTGGCGAACCCGGTCATTTTGATTCGCGCAAGGTACACGACCCCTCATTGATCGTAAAAGGTGGAAAGTACTACTTGTATTATAAAGGTGATGGCGACCATGCCGACAGATCACAGCATGGCGAAGACTTTTATATTGGTTGGGGGGTTGCCATTGCTGATTCACCGGAAGGCCCATTCATCAAGTCAGAACTTAATCCGGTTGTTTGCGGAGGGCACGAAGTGGTTATCTTCCCCTACAAAAGTGGTGTTTGCGGATTGGTGCGCCAAGGCCCGGAGCTATACTCCATGCAATATGCCGAAGATGGTTTGAACTTCAAAATGGTA
This sequence comes from Labilibacter sediminis, assembly GCF_005877885.1. GTDB lineage: Bacteria > Bacteroidota > Bacteroidia > Bacteroidales > Marinilabiliaceae > Saccharicrinis > Saccharicrinis sediminis. Next base: position 4,092 of record NZ_VCHY01000023.1, on the reverse strand, counting down.
TCGCACGTAACAGATGTGCCGCATGCCGGTACGTTCTTCCGCGAAGGGAATTTTAAAGACATTGACCTTCATCCGGCTCCAATGCCCAAATGGGGATTGTCGCACGGCTATCGCTTAGGGTCCAAAGAGGCCTTTATCATCCGATACAATGTTAATTTTTCAAAACCGAAACATTAAAATTAACGTCTTAAATAAAACAAGAAAACGCAGTTATGAAAATTACATCCTGTATATGCCTGTTGTGGCTCATGGGTTTGATATCTTATGGTCAAACAAAGTTGTATGTTGCTACCAATGGTAGTGATACAAACTCAGGAAGTCTGGCAGCACCTTTTGCTAGCATTCAAAAGGCAGTTTCGGTAATGTCGGCAGGCGACACCTGTTTTATTCGGGAAGGCAACTATCACGAAACAGTTTCGATCAACGGATTGTCAGGTACAGAAAATGCTCCCATCGTATTTATGCCATACGAGGATGAGAAAGTAACCTTAGATGGCACAGAGACATTTGATATTAGCTGGACCAATAACAACGGTACCTATCAAACAACTCTGCCTAAGGATATCTGGCAATTGTTTATTGATGAAACAATGATGGTATCGGCGCGCTGGCCCAATGCCAGTAGTCCGGTTGTGGAAAATAGTAATTGGTGGAGCAGACCCGAAACCTGGGCTGTACCGGTTAAGCATTATGAAGATGCTAGTGGCAGCGGATTGGGTTACCTGCGCGATGAGGGCACAAAAAATCTGGCATCGTTCAATAAAAGTCTGGATGGTGCTGTGGCTGTAATGAACATCAACTCTATGATTACCTATGGAAGTATTGTTCAGAATCATCAGGCCAACAGCAATTACTTTGAATACGAATGGGCCAACTGGGATTACCTGACGAACAAATTCAAAGGGTACATCAATGGTAAAAACATGGCACATGCCTGGTATTTCCTTGAATGTCATCCCGCTTTATTAGATGCGCCCGGCGAATGGTATTTTGATAAAAGTACCAAAGAATTATTTGTTATTCCGCTTCCCGGGATGGATATTAACAACTCAAAAATATCCGGAAAGACCTTAAGTTATAGTTTTGATATCCAAAATGCATCGTGGATAGAGATGAATGGCTTTGATTTCTTTGCATCTACTTTTAATGTCAATATTTCGGAAAATGTAACGATTCAGAACTGCCAATTCGATTATGCTTCCTATTCCAAAAGGATGCTGAAAGAGAATGTAATCGGTGCCGATGCATCGTATATATCGGGCAATAATTGCACATTATACAATTGTAAATTTGCTTATACAGATGGTCCGGGTATCGATATCAATGGTGACAGCCATACCATTGAAAATAACCTGTTTCATCATATTGATTTCTCTTGTGTGCGCAAAAGAGGCCGTACCATAACCGGGAAAATCACCAACCTCACATTTGTACGCAATACCATCTATCAAACCGGAGGTTCCGAAGCCATGGGTGTTAATGGCACCTATCATGCTGAGTATAACAGAGTATCCAGTATCGGACATTTGCAGGACGATGGATCGGCATTTCAACTGGGACCTAAGACAATGATAGGTTCCAGTCCACAATATAACTGGATGCACGATATGGTTAAAATGGCTTTACGTTTTGATGGCGATGAATACAACGAACCGGTTTCTTCTAATATGATTGATGGAACAATGCGTTTTAATGTGGGCTGGAATGCCGGTCGTGGTTTAATGGTGAAAGGCGACAATCATAAAATATACAACAACACTGTATTTGATTGTGAGGACAATGATTTCGCTATCATATCACCGCCCGAAATACCTGAATATGGAAATAACAATACCATCACTAAAAATAACCTGGGTGGTACCATGTCATCGCACAGAGTTAAGCCGGTTGATGAATTTCCATTGCGTGGTGAACTGTCTAACAACTGGGTGAGCGACATTACCAAGCATGATGTCAGAAGCCAGCTAATGGATCCTGACAACCTGGATTTCAGACCAAAGGAAGGATCAGTGCTGGTTGATGGCGGCGGACTTATTGAAGGCGTTGATTTTCCTTTTGTTGGCGAAAAACCGGATATAGGTGCTTACGAATATGGAGACATACATTACTGGATTGCCAGATTTAAGGATGAGAAAGCATCAACGCCTATCCCTCCTGATAAAACAGAAACCGCTATGTATTACGCCGATCTGATGTGGCTGGAGGCATTGGATGCTACTGCTCATCAGGTTTGGTTTGGCACTTCCGCCGATAACCTGGAGTATAAGGGAGAATTTGACTCCAATATTTGTTTTTTGGATGATCTGAAGAAAAACACGACCTATTACTGGCGAGTAGATGCTGTTGTTAATAATCAACTTGTAGGTGGAGATCTATGGTCCTTCAAAACCGGCGGTATTGAAGTGCCTTTGCATATTGGGATAAAAGAAATATCGAATAGTTCAGAAATCAGCTTATATCCAAATCCGGCTGAGGATTTTATTTTGCTTAAGTCAACAGTAAAGGTAAAATCAGTGGATGCGTACAATCACTTGGGGATGAAACTACTACAACTTAGCAATCCAACTGGTAAGATCAATATTGCATCCATTCAGGATGGTTTACTAATTGTTATTATAGAAACAGAATCAGGAGAATGCTATTATAAAAAGATCATTAAAAAATAGATTTGAAACATTATGCACCATCGGTTATATTCATTTTTATTACTGCTTTTAGTTGCTTCTGCATATTGTGAGGCACAGGATGCTTTCCCCTATGTGCTGCCGGACGAAAAGCCGGAAAGAGAAATGAGCTCTGCTATGCATCGTTTCTATGACCAATGGAATGGTAATGCCTTTGAATCCAACGAACTCTTTTCAACCTTTAAATACACACCCGTTACAGGATTGGATTACTGCAATGATGACGGTAGTATTTCTCGCAGAGATCCATCAAAAGTGCTAAAAATAGATGGTACGTATTATGTGTGGTACACACATCGAGATACCAAATCAAAACCACAGGGCGCAAAAAAATGCAATGAAACTATACCATCCTATGATTGGGATTTATGTGAAATATGGTATGCTATCAGCACGGATGGTTTTCATTGGGAAGAGCAAGGCGTTGCCATCAAAAGATCGAAAAAGCCAGAACCGGGGCACCGTTCAGTTTCAACACCTGATATATTACAATGGAAAGGTAAATACTATCTGTATTATCAGGCATTTTTTGAAGCTCCGGGATTAAGCGGTGGCGATTATTGCCCGGTAACAGTAGCTGTTGCTGATTCACCTAAAGGACCATGGAAGACAGCCGGTAAAATTGTACTTGAAAACGGGAAAGAGGGAGAATGGGATCAGCATGCTATCCACGATCCATATCCCTTAATATATAAAGGCATAATCTACCTGTATTATAAATCTCGCTTTGATAAACAAGCTAATCCCAAACGTATTGAACAGTCCCAGGGCTTAGCCATTGCAGAACACCCTTTCGGACCTTTTGAGAAGCATCCATTAAACCCGGTACTTAACTCAGGACACGAAACGGGCTTCTTTCCATGGAAAGAAGGTATTGCTTCTATGACCAGTTTAAATGGCCCTGAGGTAAATACCATTCAATATGCAGCCGATGGCGTTAATTTTGAGATAGCTGCCATTACCGAAATGATGCCTATTGCTCCAGGGCCATTTGTGCAGGATGCCTTTGCCAACAATGGTGATGGCAGAGGAATTACCTGGGGTTTATGTCATATGAATGTGGGAGAGCATCATGGTTACTCGCACTGCATTTTGGCCCGCTTCGACTGTGACTTAAGCAGAGATTTTAACCGACGAATATTTAAAAAGCAACAAACACGTTACACCCCGGAGGTATTTTTCAAACACGGATTAGATGAGCAAAGTATGAAAGCTATACGTGCTAAAACAAAAAAGGAAGAAGATACCGTGCTTAACCAATAAATAGAGGCTATTAAGAATAAATAGGATGGATAAACTGTATATTCCATCCTGTTATTTCTGAAATAATATCACTAGTGTCCCATTAAAATAGGGACGTTATTAAAAATTAAATAAACATGGCTCATTAAGCCTATTACGTTCTTTG
>NZ_VCHY01000229.1 GCF_005877885.1 Labilibacter sediminis | reverse complement strand
TCCACTGCTCTTGTAGCGCATGAACCCAAAGTTGCTGATTATCATGGGGAATCTCCCAGACTTAAAGCTGATGTGAATGCCAGCTTTGAGTGTGAAACTGTTCATGAAGACTCTCAAAGTGATGAAGATGATTATTTCAACATTGAAGAGTTGGAAGAATTGGATGACAAATCTATGGCATTGTTGGCAAGGAAATTCAAGAACATTAGATTCAGAAAATCTTTCAAGCCAAAGCCTAGATATCAACAAGGCAGTTTTCCAAGGGGGAGTTCTTCGGGCAAGAAGATGATCACAAGCGGCTACAAGGCTGGAACGTTTGACAAGAGCAAGATCAAATGCTACAACTGTAGCGAAATTGGACACTTTGCAACTGAGTGTCGGAAGCCAAAACAAACATACACCAAAGAATCATATGATGAATTGAAGAACAAGTATGAAGCTCTTCAGAAAAAGTTCAAAGGCCGAGCCTACATTGCTGAAGGTAAGAGCTGGGATGAGTCTGACGAAGATGATGACAAGATTGAAGGCAATCTCGCCTTGATGGCAAATTCAGACGAATCAAGCTCTTCGAAAAAGGTAACCTTTATCCCTAATCCATGCTCTAAACTTGAATGCTTAAAACGAATTAGTGACCAAAGTATGAATATGGGGAATTTGCAAGAAAAGATA
>NZ_VCHY01000228.1 GCF_005877885.1 Labilibacter sediminis | reverse complement strand
ATTTCAGGCTAATCCAAGAGAGCCACACATGACTGCCGTGAAGAACATCTTACGGTACTTGCACAAAACACCTTCGTTGGGTCTATGGTATCCAACTGAATCCCCATTCAATGTGCATGCGTACACCGACGCAGATCTTGGGGGATGTCAATTGGATAGGAAAAGCACATCTGGTGGATGCCAATTTATTGGTGGAAAATTAGTTAGCTGGCAGTCAAAGAAACAAACAAGTGTTTCAATTTCCACTGCTGAAGCTGAGTATGTCGCAGCTGCTGCTAGTTGTTCCCAAATAATATGGATGCAGAGTCAGCTACGTGACTATGGGTATAATATGAAGAAGATCCCACTATTTTGTGATTCTTCTAGTGCTATACGCATATGCCACAACCCGGTCCAACACTCGAAGACTAAACACATAGCCTTGAGATATCATTTCATAAAGGACCACGTTGAAAATGGGGATGTTGAACTACACTTTGTTCACTCTCAAGATCAACTAGCTGACATCTTCACCAAGGCATTGGATGAAGCTTCTTTCCTGCGTATCATTCACGGACTCGGAATGATGGAAATGGAAGCGCAAAAAGTAGAAGACAAGACTTCGTCCGCGCAAACAGCTACGTAGTGCGTTACGCAATACTAGTCACTGCGCTGGAGACCGCAAAAATCAA
>NZ_VCHY01000227.1 GCF_005877885.1 Labilibacter sediminis | reverse complement strand
GTTAGATTACACACACCAAAACCCAAACCAAATCAATGAACTGAGGCAAGACCTTTTGGTCGAGCATGACTCATGACAAGGTGCTTCTACACATAAAAATCCAGAGCATTCCAGCGAACACTCGATTTTACAAGATTTTTACAACCAATTGACAACAGCAAAACATCATTTTAGAAATCGGTTCCAAAGCCCTAGAAAACGAACGATTGAGGTCTTGACCTCAACTGGACAAATGAAATAGACAATAAAACGCAGCTATGGCCGCTGGAATCAGCTCGATTGGACATCGTATGAATTAGCTATGAATTTTACAACATAGGACAGTTTCCTGTCCGAAAATCAAACATCACAATTTCGATTTTAGCAAAGAAGAAAAGGGTTTTACCATAGATTCTTGAGTTCTAAGGCATGGGGGAGGCTTCTCGTTCATGGCTTCCACAGCCACCATGGCACCACCACAGCACCACCATGATCTACCATCGATGAAATCACCATCACCTTCATGTTCTTCGGTTGCTTCTTGCGTTGCATCGAGAGAAAGAGTGAGATTGAGAGAAGGAGACGATGGGGAGGGAGAGGGAGCAGCTGGAGTGGGGAGGAAAGTGGCTGCAAATGGGATTAGGGTTTCCCAAAACCCTAAAACATAAGTATTTATATGTCGGACCCGAAACCCT
>NZ_VCHY01000226.1 GCF_005877885.1 Labilibacter sediminis | reverse complement strand
GCATACGAGATTGATCGAGAGAGAGAGAGCTGGAGATCGAGAGTGGCAGAAATTGAGGCTGAGAAAGAGAGAGATGGCGAAGCAGAGAGGCGACGAGAAGAAGAAGAACAACAGCAAGAGCTGTTGTTCGGTTTCTGTTTGGCCGGAGACGGCGGCGCAGGTCGCCGGGGACGGCGACGGTGGTGTGGTGGTTCGGTGGTGGTCTGATGATGATCTAAAACTCGATTTCCTCACTGTGTTATTGTTAGATTCTTCAATTTCAAAGGTATCTCTAAACCCTAAGTGTTAATCTTTGAGCAAAGATGCAAAATTAGTCAATGCATGTCGAAATTGATGCTAGATTATTAGTAATTTCATCTTATTAACTCCAAAGCTTCATGAAAAGATATGGTGAATCATGTAATTAGTTGGAAAAGTAACATAAAAACTTAAATCTACTTCATGCATGTTAAAATTGACCTTGATTGTAATCAAGATATGTTTTAGGATGAATGACAATGTAAACCTAATTATTTTGTGCTTGTTTGAACAACATGGGAATGGAATAGGTGATTCCATCAAGTTATAAGCAAAAGAATATAGTGCAGAATTTTAGGTAAACATGTCCCGAGGCCCATGTTTGAGGCTAAATATAATGAAATCTAGCGACCGGATAAAGAAACTTTCTAAATGAAA
>NZ_VCHY01000225.1 GCF_005877885.1 Labilibacter sediminis | reverse complement strand
GGGAGGAGAATACCTTAGTATCGAATTTAACGACTACCTCAAGGAATGTGGAATCATTTCACAGTTGTCCCCTCCTAGAACACCACAACTTAATGGTGTCGCAGAGAGGAGGAATCGGACACTGTTGGACATGGTTCGTTCCATGATGAGTCGAGCTTCACTCCCAATAAGTTTCTGGGGTTATGTCCTTGAAACAGCCGCCCACATATTGAACCTTGTCCCGACTAAAAAGGTTTCTAAAACTCCTCATGAAATGTGGTGTGGGAAAACCCCCTCACTTGCACATATCAAGGTCTGGGGTTGTGAGGTTTTCGTTAGACGCGAAACCCAAGATAAACTTGCTACCAGATCTGAGAAGTGTATATTCGTCGGTTACCCACAAAAGTCCTTTTGGATACTTAATATATAGACCAAGTGAAAACGTGGTCTTTGTAGCTCGAAGAGGAATCTTCTTAGAGAAAGCGCTAATGTCCAAAGAGGACAGTGGGAGCATTATTGATCTTGAAGAGATTCAAGAAGTCACCAACGAGGAACCTATAGTCGATACTAGCGTGCAACCTGAGACTGTTAGTGAGGAGTCTGTTGTACCAACTGACATATCCATGCCCCTACGCAGATCCAGTAGAGTTAGCATGCCACCTGAGTTTTATGGATACCATATAACTGTGGATGGTG
>NZ_VCHY01000224.1 GCF_005877885.1 Labilibacter sediminis | reverse complement strand
CATATCTCTAAATATGACCAAAATAATGTATTTATTTATTTTTTAATTTGAATATTGACATAGACTTGAAGTGTCCATTCTAAAGATGTGTTTGAGGTTCCTTATTTATAAAATAAGGACTTATTTATATAAGTCCTTATTTCCTTATATGCCAAAAATAAGGAGTTTGTAAAAAAGTGTTTGGGAGTGCTTATTTTTTCAAATAAGTTAATAAGTCATAAGTTAAAAAGTGTTTGGGAGACTTATTAGCTTATATAAGGCAAAATGACAAATAAGTCATAAGTCATAAGTAAATAAGTGATGTTGAAGTCACTTATCAAAAGTGACTTATTTAGGTTGAAAATAAGTCATTTACATAAGTCCTTATTTAACAACCAAACACTTTTTTAAATTTTTTTACTTATTTTGAACAAAATAAGTAAAAAAGTAAAAAACATAAGGAACACCAAACAATCCCTTATTGGGGGTTCTTTTATTTAATACTAAAGAAACTCGAGTTTGAATATGTTTAAAAAAGTTTTTAAGAGAGAGATATGCTTGTTTGAAGCTTGTTGCAATTTTATCGAGTATTGATTTTTTTTTGAATGAGAGACCATCTTAATGTTGATAATAACTAGTGGGATCCCGTGCGTTGCACGGGTCCGAATGGTTGAAAACGCAAACCGAATCTAAAACG
>NZ_VCHY01000223.1 GCF_005877885.1 Labilibacter sediminis | reverse complement strand
TATTGCATCCTGGAGCTGTTACCAATTCGGATTTCGGTTCTCCTAATCACCCCTTATACATTTTGGAACCTGTAGTCGATTTAACCACTCCTGAACCTGAACCTGAGGTGACTGAGGCTCCGGTTATAGACCTTGTTACTCCGACAGACGACTCTCAAGCTTCCGAAGATACTGCTGCTCCATCTGGAGCTGGTGTCTCTACGTCTGCTGATATATTTGATTCAACTTTCATGGAATCACTCTTCCCAGATCCGATTCCTGAGGAGTATGTGGCCAGTACCTCGTACAACCACGAATCAACCAGTGGTGTTGAGAACATCTCAAATCTTCCAGTTTCGTCTCAGACTTTCCAGTATGCAATTCCTACTAGTGTTCAGAGAAACCATCCCATTGAAAATGTTATTGGTTCAGTGGCTGATGGAGTTCAAACCAGAAGTCAATCGGGTCATGTAAACGAATGTCTATATTCGTGTTTCATTTCCCAAATGGAGCCAAAGAATGTTCAATTTCAAAAGCTGAAGGTATGTCAGTTAGTAGAGCTTCCTGAGGGAAAGAAGTCATTAGATACAAGATGGGTGTTCCGGAATTAACAAGATGACAGTGGAGTGATTGTACGCAATAAAGCACATTTGGTTGTCCATGGTTTCTGTCAGATCGAAGGTCTCTATTATATGGAGGT
>NZ_VCHY01000222.1 GCF_005877885.1 Labilibacter sediminis | reverse complement strand
CAAACTCATCGACTTTCAATGCTTACCACCTCTGCCAATTCTAACAAATCTTTCATCACATTCCATCTTACATCTATTTCTATATGTGATAATCTCTTGACCACTAATACCTTTCATTACTTATATCTATTAGTATCATTGTAATCATAATGATATAATCTTAAACTCTAGTGCGCATACATCTGTTTGTATCAATATTAATACTATATCATCTCCTTAAACACTAAGACATTTACATTTCATGCCTAGGTTTCGATCCTGGGACCTGTGGGTTATGGGCCCACCACGCTTCCGCTACCACATTTGCCAAATAGCATGGATTCTTCGGCTTAGGCCTTCCAGGTGAGTTCATTTAGAGACAATTGTATGCTCTGTATGTATGTATAACAATGTGCTTCCCATGCTATGTTGTGTCTTGTATTATTCCTTCTTGACACTATGTTTTGTTTTATATGAAAGTAAGTCTCATTCTTGAGTATTGTCGTTGCTATTTGAACATCGGTCTCGTGAACTCTTACATTGGTATTCTTGAGTATTGTTGTTTCTATTTGATCATCGGTCATGTGAACTTTTGTATTGGTTTTATATTGGATAACCCGTTGGCGGCTTGAGTACTACTCTGTGTGGTGTCTCGAGGGGCGGAAGCGCGATACCTACCCGGTGGAGGAGTGTGGTATGGA
>NZ_VCHY01000221.1 GCF_005877885.1 Labilibacter sediminis | reverse complement strand
GGATTTTTAATTTTCTCCCCCTAAATTTGTGCAATTTAGAGAGATTTTAAAATTGAACAAATTTAAACTAAATAAAAACGAAAAATGAAAAATATACAAAAATATACAACCCAGTATCATTTTGATTAGTCTTCAAAACGAATCATTTTGAGCAAACCAACAAGCACATCAAATCGAGCTTTTGCAAAAGGTTTTGTGAACAAATCCGCCACATTGTTATCTGTGTGGATTTGAGCCAAATGAATTAGTTTGCGTTCATAGCAATCTCGAATAAAATGGACTTTAATATCAATGTGCTTGGTTTTAGAATGTTGAACTGGGTTTTTAACGATTTGAATAGCTGCGTCATTATCACAAAAGATAGCAGTGTCAAGAAATTTCAAACCATAGTCCTGGAGTTGATGTTGCATCTAGATAACCTGTGAACAGCAGGCAGAAGCAGCAACATATTCAGCCTCAGCTGTGGAAGTGGACACGGTTTGTTGTTTCTTGCATTGCCATGATATCAGCCTGTCTCCTAGAAATTGGCATCCTGCACTTGTGGATTTCCTGTCCAAATCACAACCTCCATAATTGCTGTCAGCAAAAGCATATAAATCAAATTCACGATTCTTAGGATACCAGAGACCCAATCGAGGAGTCCCTTTGAGGTATCGAAAGATTCGTTTAACAGCAATAGAAT
>NZ_VCHY01000220.1 GCF_005877885.1 Labilibacter sediminis | reverse complement strand
AAAAACAATCACAAGTGCCGGTTTCTTTCTTTGGACAAACAATATTTCTTTTTTTCTTCATTCTTTGCTTTGCATTGAAAGAATAGATTTTAAAAATGATATGATTCAACCTCAGACCCATTTGAATGTAGCAGATAATAGCGGGGCTCGAGAATTGATGTGTATTCGAATCATAGGAGCTAGCAACCGTCGATATGCTCATATTGGTGACGTTATTGTTGCTGTGATCAAAGACGCAGTTCCAAACATGCCTCTAGAAAGATCAGAAGTGGTCAGAGCTGTAATTGTCCGTACTTGTAAAGAACTTAAACGTGACAACGGTATGATAATACGATATGATGACAATGCTGCAGTTGTCGTTGACCAAGAAGGAAATCCCAAAGGAACTCGAGTTTTTGGTGCAATTGCCCGGGAATTGAGACAGTTAAATTTTACTAAAATAGTTTCATTAGCTCCGGAGGTATTGTAAGGTCTTATAAAATAAGATAAGACCATCATATGTTTTAAGTTAAGATATTTGAAAAAAAAGATTAATAAGTAGATTCATCATTTTTAGGAGATTGTGTCTCACGCATATGCCTTTAAGAATTTCAATTCATAAAAAAGTAAAAAAAAAAAAACACGTTGATTATATCAAAATTGGGGAGCACCAAAAATTTTAATTCACCATGGGTAGGGATAC
>NZ_VCHY01000022.1 GCF_005877885.1 Labilibacter sediminis | reverse complement strand
ATACACCTCAAATAGAAAATCCAATTTATCTGCCACCTCCAGCCTTGCCGGATGCAAATTAAATGTCAGGAGTAGGTTAAGGAAATAGATTAATTAAAAGTAAAAAACAACAAATAATAGAAATATAAATTTAGAGTCATGAAACGAGCATGTAAATTTTAATTAAAAAGTTGCACACAAGTGCATGATTAAAATTTACTTGAGAGTTCCATCTGACCATTGAAAAATAAATTTAAACAGATGAAAAGATTAAAGTCAATTTTAGCGGTAGGATTATTTTTAGTAGGATTAAGCTTTACAGCCTGTAATAATGATGATGCTTATATTCCACCAAGTGAAGATGCACCTCAAATAGAAAATCCAATTTATCTGCCACCTCCAGCTTTACCAGATGCTGATTAACTGCATATCACAGGGATGAAAATAGATTTATTGATTACGAAGTTCTCAGTAGGAGTTTAAAATATGACTCTTAATATTTCCTAAAGGCCATTTTGCATATTGCAGGGTGGTCTTTTTTATTTCACTGAAATGAAAAATCCTTGTAGTATATCGCATTAATACGATTAAGGTTTTCCAACTGATTGGATTAATATTCCTGGTTCGAAAATATCACTTGATTGTTCAAAAAGATAAACGTAAATTATAGGTTCTATTTTAACCCTATTTAATTCGTATGTTTTATAGATTACTCCCTTCCGTGTTTTCTGTTATTTTGGATTTAGGAAACAAAATTTCATTCTCAAAAAACATAAAAGAGAACTATTTCAGTCTTACCTATTAGTACAATATATTTCCAAATCACACTAATTTTTAAACAAACAGATTAATATGAAGAAAATTTTATTGTTATCAAGTTTGATGGTTATAGTACAACTATCATTTGCTCAAGAAAAAGAGCATCCAACATTTTCATTAGGTTTTACAGAAGAAATTCGTGGAGATGCTTGGTTCGACGATTATTCAATGGATTTAAGGGCCTTTAAAAACTTGGAAAATGGCTTTGCTATTGGAGGAAAGTTTGGAACTGACTTTTACGAAAAAGTAGATTTTGGTCTTGCCCTGAGAAAGAACATTGTCGAAACATTATTCTTTTATGGAGATGGTGGATACGCATTATGGGATGAAGATGGTTTTTTTGGAGAAGCCGGGTTGGGAGCCTATTTTCTTAAAGATAATCGATTAGGTTTTACGGGGGGAGTAAAGCATTATTTTAAGCCAAACATCACAAGTTTTGCTGTTGGATTTATTGTTAATTTTTAAAATCTCATAATAACCTAAAATAAAAAGTATGAAAAACATAATAAAATTGGTGACTATCTGTTTGATGATGGCCATAGTTGCAGTTAGTTGCTGTAATTCAAAAACATCTCAAAATGAAGATTCTGGTAAGACGATATTTAAAGGCAAAATTGCGAAATCTTATGCTGATTCAGAGGAGTGGTGGCCTGAAGAGAAGCTACCTCCCAAAGGAACTCCAAACGTTCTAATCTTTTTATTAGATGATACAGGATTTGGTCAACTTGGATGTTTTGGAGGTGTAATAAATACTCCAAATATTGATAAGTTAGCAAGTAATGGACTTCGGTATAATGATTTTCACACTACTGCATTGTGTTCTCCTTCACGAGCTTCAATTATGGCAGGGCGTTATCCACATACCATTGGTTTAGGATCACATTCACTTACAGCTATGGGGTTTCCCGGATATAATGCTATGATACCTGAAGATTGTAAGTCAGTGGCTAATCACTTGCAGGAGAGTGGTTTTGTGAATTATGCATTAGGTAAATGGGACCATACTCCATTATATGAGGTTTCACAAGTGGGACCTTTTGATCGTTGGCCTAGTGGAGAAGGATTTGATCATTATTTTGGTTTTATGGCAGCGGATGCTCATTGTTTTAATCCTGTTGTTTATCAGGATCATACTCCGGTAGAACCCTGGGTTGGTAATGATGATTACTTTTTAGAGAAAGATATGGCCGATAGAACAATTGCTTACATAACAGGTCATGAGTCTATTAAGCCTGATTTACCATGGATGACTTTTTGGGCTCCTGTAGCAATGCATTCTCCGCATCATGCACCTAAAGAATATATTGATGCATATAAAGGAATGTTTGATAAGGGGTGGGATAAAGTGAGAGAAGAGATTCATGCTAAACAATTAGAGTTAGGTATTATACCCAAAGGAACTAAGTTAACTGAAAGGGCAGAAGCTATACCTGCCTGGGATGATTTGCCAGCGATAGAAAGAAAACTTTATGCTCGCCAAATGGAAGCTTTTGCTGGTCAACTAACATATGTGGATAAGCAAATAGGGCGAATTGTTGATAAATTAGAAGAGTTGGGAGAACTGGAAAATACCCTAATTCTTTTAACCGCTGATAATGGAGCATCAGGAGAAGGTGGTTTAACCGGAACACACAATGAAACCTATGTGTTAAACGGTTTACAAACACCTTTAGAAAACAATCTGCGTCATCTCGATGAATGGGGTAGTGCAAGTACTTATCCTCATTACCATGCAGGATGGGCCTTGGCAGGTAATACTCCATTTCAATATTTTAAACAAATAGTTCACAGAGGCGGACAAAGCGATGCTTTAATTGCGCATTGGCCGGCAAAAATTAAAGATAAAGGCGCTATTCGAGAGCAGTATCATCATATTGCTGATATTGCTCCAACGATATTAGAAGCAACAGGCATGCCATTTCATGAAGTAATTCACGGGCATCGTCAACGTCCTTTTGATGGTATTAGTTTTGCGTACACCTTTACAGATGGGGATGCACAGGATAGGAGAACAGAGCAGCTTTACGAACTTTTTGGAAACCGAGCTATTTATAAAGATGGCTGGAAAGCAGTTACTATTCATGGTAAAAGAATGCCATGGCTAACTAATTCAGTAACACCTTTTGAAGATGATGTTTGGGAGCTTTATAATCTTAACGAAGATTTTTCAGAAGCCATTAATCTTGCTGATCAACATCCTGAAAAACTTAAAGAGCTAGTTGCTCGTTGGGATGAGCTGGCTCAAGAGCAACAAGTATATCCATTGCATGATGATATGATCATGCGTTTGGCCAAACAACAGGACAGGCTCTTTGGCGATCAGAAAGAGTTTATCTACTACTATCCGGGAGCTACACGAATAGCAGAAAAAGCATCGGCTCCGGTTAAAAACAGAGCACATACCATTGAAACCAGCCTTAATCTTAAAGGAGATGAAGAAGGAGTAATAGTCGCTTGTGGGGCTATGACTGGTGGATATACTTTGTATATAAAGGATAGGAAAGTACATTACGACTATAATTATTTTGATGGTGTATTCTGGAAAATGTCAGCACCTCTTCCAATAGGAAAGGCAGATATAAAATTTAATTTTATAAAAACTGGTAATTTCGAAGGTAAAGGAGAATTGTATGTAAATGGAAAGCTGTTATCTAAAGTTGATATGCCTCAAATGCATATTGCAACTTTCTCTCTTTCAGAAACATTTGATGTGGGGGAAGATACGGGAACGCCAGTTTCTGATGAGTATAACGACCATTTTGCTTTTAAAGGTGACTTAAAAAAAGTTGTAGTTACCATAACTGATTAAATTCAAAAAAAGTATATCTGACAGACCATAAGGGTCTGTCAGGTTATTAAATACATACTTAACCTTTAATACCTACGTTAATGAAACAAAATTACTCAAGATTATTAATGACACTAATTACATTGTTAATGACAAGTGTATCATTAATAGCTCAGCACCCTGATTTACTTCATGTGCAGATAATTGATGCAGCATCAGATATCTATGCTGGAGCTTTGACCAACGGAACTACAGAGGAAGTATCTTATTGGGAAGGAATTAATTTAAAAATAATAACAGATCCTGAGTCCATAACAAATTACCGGATTACTGTTGAGCTATACAAAGATGAAGATACTAATCCTTACTGGAGTAAGAGTAGGTTCTCAAATCCAATTACTTGCTTCACAAGTGTAGCTTCTACTCCAAACCACTCTTATGATAGTTGGAATGACGATGTAGAAAACCAAAGCATTTTGGCTCCACCACCAGTACCTGGGAATTATAGAATTAAGGCTACTCTAACAGATAATCTTCAAATTCCTATTGAAGGTGAAGAGCCTTTAGAAATATCTTTTGTTATTACTTCCCCTACGTCTGTAAATGGTGTAGAAGATGAGAATGTTCAATTTGTTCAAAAAGGAATGACACTTCTAATAAAGACCAATTCTGTTGAAGCTTCAATCGTGAGAGTTTATAATGTAGGTGGAACTCTTAAATTCCAAAAAGAATATAAACAATCAGAGTTTTATGTGGAAAACAATTTTGTATCAGGTTTATATCTGGTTAATGTAAAACAAGGTAATAATGAATATATATACAAGTGGATGGTGAATTAAAGTTATCATAGTATTAGTGTAAATTATTTTAACCCGCATTATGTATTAGTACTTCGCGATGAGGATTGAAAGTGCAATAAAACAAGACTTTACTGAAACGAGGCATAATATCGTTCTGGTGAGTTGAGGTAAAGTAACGAAGTGACTTGTTTTGAAGGAATTTCAATGTGTAATAGATTTTCTAATGCATATTTCGGGTTTAAGGGAGATGTGGTAATAGCATCTCTTTTTTTGCTTAAAGTAAGAGATCGCATGATTTTGAACAAAATGGTCAATTCGTTTTTTAACCTTTATTATATAACTAATACCTTTTAATTGCGTAATATTGCATGATTGTAAAACTCAAAGGTTTACAATGAGAGTGATAGTGGGGAATCTATAAATGTATATATGAAGCTAACAATTTCAGTTTTTTTATTTGTAGTCGTTTTTGTATTGGTTGTTGATTTTTTAGGTCATTGGATCTGGAAAAGAGAGGTGAAAGAAGATACGGCAAAGAAGTATCGTTGGTTAAGTGTTACATTATTTCGGGTTATTCCGATATTTGAGATTCTGTCTTATCTCATTTTAGTTCTGCAAATTCGTTCAGCATCATCTCCTGTATTCTATATTTGGTTTATGGCCGCAAATGGTCTGTTTATATTGATTTACATTCCAAAGTTGGTTTACATTTTATATTATGCTATTATTCATTTGCTTTCGAAATTGATTAGTGGATGGCAAAATAAAAAATACTCCAAAGAGCAAACAACCATTAGATATCCCCGGATTTCCAGGGCTAAGTTCTTAAGTCAGGTAGGAATTATTTTCGCGACCGCACCATTTGTGTCATTACTCTTTGGTATGCATAAAGGTCGTTTTGCATTTTTTACCCGCCATCAACGTATTAGTTATCCTAATCTGCCGTCCTCGTTTGATGGCTTTAAGATTGTTCATATCTCAGATATTCATTTAGGATCGTTTTCCAGCAACTATCATAAGCTGGAAGGAATTGTAGATATTATAAATGAAGAGCATGCTGATGTAATATTTTTTACCGGAGATTTAGTTAATAATTTTGCTGAAGAAACGCATGGCTGGGATAGAGTATTTAAGCAGTTAAAGGCTAAGTATGGTAAGTTTTCTATATTAGGAAATCATGATTATGGTGATTATACTGATTGGAGTTCTCCAGAGGCTAAAGCAAAGAATTTTCAGGGAATTGTTGATGCACATAAAAACTTTGGATTTAGATTACTTCGTGACCAGTCAGTTTCTGTTGAAATAGATAATGAAGAAATTGCCATCACAGGTGTTGAAAACTGGGGACATGATCCATTTCCAAGGTATGGTAACCTTAAAAAAGCAATGGCCGGAACCGAGTCATTTCCGTTTAAGGTTCTTTTATCTCACGATCCGGATCATTGGGATGCAGAAGTGATTGGTAAAACAAACTTTGATCTTACGCTGGCCGGACATACCCATGGTATGCAGTTTGGAATTGATTGGGGAGGGTTTAAATGGAGTCCGGCAAAATATAAGTTTAAGCGCTGGGATGGATTATATCAGAATAATAACCAGTACATGTATGTTAATCGCGGTTTAGGCTTTCTGGGGATGCCTGCACGCATTGGTATGCCGCCAGAAATTACCGTAATACAACTTAGTAAGGGGCCCTTAGGTACAGAGCCCATGTAGTTCAGTTAACAGTTTTCAGTTATCAAATCGACTACTGTTAACTGATCATTGATGACTGATCATTGTTAGGCAACGGAGCAGTTGTGTACATACCATGATACCGGATGCTCTTCCCCCCTAATGAGTTCTTCAAGAATCTTGTAATCATCCCATCTATTGCTATAACTGCAGGTTTGATCAAGCGCTTTTGATAATAACAACCACTCGCTGATAATTTTGTGAGTTAATCGGCCTTCAAAGCTTTTAAGAATGCTTAGGCATTTGGTGCCGATAAAATGGATACTTGGTTGTTCTCTGTTTAGAGATTCATGAGTAGTGTAGATATGATCGCCTACTTGAATAAACTCCTTGTCATCTAATGAAATATTAAATGCAAAATCAACTTTCGACATATAGTTATCCTCCATAAATTAGTTAACAAATACTCCTTTTAAGATACAGATAATGAATTGCTTTTAAAAGAGTATTTTTGTATTAACATGCAATTTAGATTGTATAAAAATTGAATATCGCATAAGATATGGATATTTATGCCTCACAAAAGAGATGATTTTTCTGTAATGGAAATGTGAGAAACAATTTATTTTAATTGATATATCCGACCTGAATATGGGGGGATTTTTACACCAACTCCATTTGTTATGGCCACCTCCTGTGGGAAGCTAATTTTATTTTTGCCACCTAATAAATCAATTCCTTTTAAGTACTTCTTGCTTTCGGTGCCCATGGTAAAGAAAGCGTGAGCTGGAATTTTAACCCGACACTTTAATTTTTCACCGGAGAAGTTAACTACCACAAAAATAATTTCATCGTTATAAAAGCGAAGAAAGGTGTATAATTTTGAACTGTCAAAGGTATCATTGTCTTCATTACTCCACATTAAATCGTAAAACTTACCCAATTTAATGGCATCATATCGATTCAAAATATTTAAAAAGTTTTTATGCCAGTTTCTGAGGTTTAATGCTTCTTCGGAAAGTAATTCATTATTGTATTTACCATTATTTATCCATTTCTGGTACAGTTCTACTCCCCAATAGTCAAAAATGGTAGTTCTGCCATCTAAACCGCTGAAACCTTCTTCATCCATGCCGGGTTCACCTAATTCCTGACCAAAGTACAACATAAGAGGATTGGAGTACATGGCGCCGGAAACAATCATAGCCGGAATGGCCTTTTTAGCTTCCCCTGCAAAAAATGTGGAGGCAATTCGCTGTTCATCGTGGTTTTCGAGGAAAAACAGCATGTGTTGGTGAATTCCATTGAGAATATCCCAGGCTCTCGTAATGGCCTTTGGTTTTTCATGTCCCTGAATAATAGCTTTTAGCGTATCGTATAAACCTACTTTATCGTATAAAAAGTCAAAACCGCCATAAGTGATGTATTGACGGTATAAGTTTGGGTTATATACTTCGGCAATAAATAATATGTGCGGGTACTTTTCTTTTACTTTAGGGATGACCCAGTTCCAAAATTCAACTGGTACCATTTCTGCCATGTCGCATCTAAAACCATCAATTTTTTTGGCAGACCAATAGTGTAATACATCCAACATTTTTAGCCAGGTATCTGGGATAGGATCAAAATGTTTAGTGTCATTAAAGATGTCAACACCATAATTTAGCTTAACAGTTTCGTACCAATCGTGTATACCGGGCTTGGCAGATAAGCAATCGTTTCCGGTAACTTTTGCCGGACTTTCAATTAAATGTTTAGAACCTTTTGGAGTGACAGGGCCGTCAAAATCCTTACCGGGAATATAATAAAAGTTGTTGTCGCGATTAAATCGAACATTAACATTATCATTAAAGCCAAAATCAACTGAGCCTTCAGGTTTGCTGTCAGAAACATAATGGCGAGCCAAATGATTAGGTACAAAATCAATGATTACTTTTAGGTTTTCATTGTGTGTCCTTTCAACTAACTGTTCAAACTCCTGTATTCTGTTTGGCACATCAGTGGCTAAATCGGGATTTACATCATAGTAATCCTTAATGGCATATGGTGAACCTGCCTTGCCTTTAACTACTTCCGGAAAATCACTCGAAATATTATATTGACTATAATCGGTAGTAATAGCGTGTTCAATAATGCCTGTATACCAGATGTGTGAAATACCAAGTGCCTTAATTTCCTGCAAAGCTTTCGGAGTGAAGTCATTCAGTTTGCCGCAACCATTTTCTTCAATAGAACCATTCTTTTTGTTTGTTTGGTTTTTGTTGCCGAATAATCGTGTAAGAACTTGATATATAATTATTTTATCCATTGCTTAAGAAGTGAGTTTCATATTAAACCAGATGTGAATTTAATAAAATACCGTTTTAGTGGATGTGTAATCTGGAATTATTTAAAAAGTAATTTTTACATGTTTATAATTTCAAATTAATAAAATAATGGTCACGATATAGATTAATTTATTAGTGTAATAGAGATAAAAGCCTAAAACAATTAAACGAGTTTAATGCTTTTGAAATATTCAGTGTGTCATAATTAATTGTTAATATTGGGGCTTGCTAAATATTTAAATCTAAATAATTAAGAAAATTTGATATGGGAGCTTATGTAATAGATCCATATTATATGAATTAACTAACCTGAATATGGAAAAAATAATAAAGTATATTGAGAAGTTTTTAATTTGTGGAGTTTTAATTGCCTTGTCATTTATGCTCTTGTTTGCATTTGTTGATATTGTATATGAAATACATAAGACTTTGGTAACTCCGCCTATTTTTGTTATCGAATCAGCCAGGTTGATGGATTTATTTAGTCTGTTTCTGATTCTTTTAATTGGCTTAGAGTTATTAGAAACTATAAAGGCTTATCTTAAAAATGATGTGGTTCATGTTGAGTTGGTTATTTTAGTTGCAATAATAGCAATCTCCCGTAAGGTAATTGTCTGGGATTTTTCAAAAAACAGCCATAGCGAATTAATTAGTCTGTCGGTTATGATTCTGGCTTTGGGACTTACATATTTTTTAGTAAAGCGTGCGGGTGTAAAATTTAAGATTAAAAAAGGCATAGAAAACAAAGAATAATGAGAAGTGTTTTTCTTGCAGATACTGTGAATCTTTATAGGTTAAAACCGATTTGTTTCCAATGATAAAATATCTTTTTGTAGTCGTTTTTATTAGTTTGCTTGCTCCTCAGGTTTTAAGTGGTCAGTTTTATTTATCAGGATCAGATCCGGCAAGTATAAAGTGGAATAAAATTGAAACAACAAACTTTAGGGTAGTGTTTTCAGATGAATTTACCGAAAAGGCACAATATATAGCTAAGGTTTTAGAAGAAGTATATAAATACGGAGGTAATTCACTCAATCATAAACCTAAAAAAATAGATGTTTTGGTCCATAGTGAAACATCATATTCAAATGGATTTGTGACATGGGCGCCCAAAAGAATAGAGTTATATGCTGCTCCTAATCAAACCATGCATGCCACTGAGTGGTTGCAACAATTGGCTATTCACGAGTTTAGACATGTGGTTCAAATTGATAAATTAAATACGGGCCTGACAAGAATGTTATCCTATATATTGGGTGAACAAGCTGTTGGCGGAGTATTGGGCTTGTATGTTCCCATGTGGTTTTTAGAGGGCGATGCCGTTGCGGCAGAAACAGCATTAACACCAGCCGGCAGAGGGCGTTCTCCCTGGTTTGAACAGGGAATGCGCGCTCAAATTATGGATAAAGAACTGTACTCATATGAGAAGGCAAGTTTTGGTTCATATAAACATTATGTACCTAACCATTACGAAATGGGTTATCAATTGGTGGCAGGAGCCAGGTCGAGGTATGGACCGGAAATTTGGGAGCATGCTTTATTAAATTCAGGAAGAAATAGTCATACCATTATTCCTTTTAATAACGGACAAATGAAAGTATCAAAGATTGATAAATCATCTTTGTATAAAAGTACTTTCTATTATTTGCATGAAGAATGGATTAAACAGGATTCAAAGACGGAGAAAACAGATTATACTCCAATAACTAGCATTAATACGTCCTATTTAAATTTTCAATATCCGGTTTCTATAGGCGATGGGAAATATATTGCACAACTTTCCGGACCTGGAGAGATTCAGCGTTTTGTAGAGGTTGATGGGGCAGGAAATTATAAAACATTGTTTATTCCGGGGTACCGGTCAGATGAACCATTTTCATATTCTGATAATACTATTTGTTGGGCAGAAACTGAACCAGATCCCCGATGGGAAAACAGAGCTTATTCAGTTATTAAGTGTTATGATATTTCTTCTGGCAAAGTAAGAAAGATTACGAAGAAGTCCAGGTATTTCTCTCCAGCTATTAGTCCTGATGGCAAGAAAATAATAGCTGTAAGCGCAAATAATATAAATCATTACAGGCTAGTATTAATTGACAAAGAAAGTGGAGAGCTCATTGAGGAGTTTGAGCATGGTAATAATGATTATCTTTTAACGCCTTCATGGAACAAAGAAGGAAATGCTGTGGTATGTGTAGCTCTTTCTGGTCAGGGAAAGGCGTTGGTACAATACAACCTGAATACGCGTGAGTGGAGTTCAATTACTGATTATTCATATGCAGATATTTCATTGCCAAAATGGCGAAATAAGGATGAGGTTATTTATACTTCAATCCATAGTGGAACTGATGAAATATATTCGGCTAATGTACATACGGGGGCTATTACAAAGCTAACGCAAACCAAATATGGTGCTACCGGAGCGAATTTGATTTCGGGAGGAGAGGAAATTGTTTATAGCAGGTATTCTGCTGATGGATACCAGTTGGTAAAAACTGATGCGAATTCTTTTGCCAATGAACCCCTTGTAAAGGTTAAAGACCATTCACTAAAACTTCATCAAAAGATTGCATCACAGGAACAGGGCGTTCCTGATTTCTCCAATATATCAGATATGCCTGACTACGAGGTGAAAAAGTATTCAAAATGGAATTTATTTAATTTTCATAGTTGGGCACCGGCTTTTATAAACGTCAATGATGCCGAAGTTAATTGGGGTGCGTCTGCGGTATCGCAAAACTTATTAGGTACAGCAGTAACAGCTCTCGGATTAAATTTGGATCCTCAAATGAGCAATGAAAAATACTATTTTAATTTTAAGTATACCGGGTGGTATCCTGTTTTAGAATTTGAAATTAAACATGGAAGTGACCAGCTTGTTTACGAAGGGTACTATGAGGATGATAATGGTATTTTTAGTTTGGAAACAGAAAAGTATTCGCTGACTCAAATTGAGCTTGGAGCAAATCTTCCATTAAATTTAACACGAGGAAAGTATTCAACTTTGTTGCAACCATCGGTGAACTATTTTATGCAACACCGTACGGCTTTTGATACTGATCGGTTAAACTATGTGCTTGATGGCCGAGACTTGGTTTATGTTGATTCTGAGCTATTCGCGACACAGCCTAAGTATGCTTATAATGGATTGGAATACTCATTGTACTTTCACCATCTTTTAAAGCGATCATCAAGAGATGTAACTACCCGTTGGGGGCAGTTGCTCGAATTAAAATATCAGAATACGCCGTGGGGTACAATTAACGCAGGTAGTATAACAGGTGTCAGAACGCGCTTTTATTTTCCTGGAATTTTTAAACACCATTCTATTCGTATAGATAATAACTATCAGTATAAAGTAAAAGGTGATGAATATGCAGGAGATTCTATTTACGTAAATAATTACAAATTTAGCGATATGTTTACGTTGCCGAGAGGGTATGACCGTGATAACAATGACCAGCTTTATTCCTTTAAAGGAGATTATATATTTCCTTTATGGAATCCTGATGTAACAGTTCCAGGCCTGGTTTATCTTAAAAGAATTACCAGTAATTTATTTTTTGACTATTCACGTTCAAGTGAGGAAATTACTTTTGAAAATAGTATGGATTCCTTTACCAGAGTCAATAACTATAAATCTTTTGGGGCAGAGTTTAGAGGTGAGGTTCACGTATTTAGGTTTTTATATCCTATTACGGTTGGATACCGTTATGCCCGTTTGGTTAATTATAATAAAAATAAACATGAGTTTCTGTTAGGACTTAATATATCTGGTTTCTCATTAGGGAAACAATAAAAAGTTAAGGTCTTATCATATCTGTGATAATCGCTTACAGGTTATTATTATATTTGTAGGCTATAAGTAAAAAAAGAAATAACAATAATGATTGATTTTTCACAAGCCACCATAGAAAATATGGTAGTACATGAGGTTGGTTGTCGTGCAGAAGCTCAGCCAATGCGGTTTTCTAAAAGTGTAATGCATTTGCAAGACGATGAAATAGTTACAGATGTACTGCTAAGTTATTTTTTCAAGCCGTTTAAGGAGGATGCATATTATAATTTTTTTCATGCTGAAGAATTAAGCAACAATCCGGTTTACACAACTATTGATCAGTTGTTCCAGGATTCATCGGAATTTTATGATGCATCTATACGTACCTGTGAGTGGTTATACGAAAATTCCAATCACCCTAAAATAAGAGGTGGCGAGTTTTATATGGCTATGTTTAATAACGTGGTTGTTGACGGAGAATTGGTGAATGCCATAGGAATTTTTAAATCAGAGAATAAAGAAACTTTTTTAAAGGTTTACCTGAAGGATCAAAATTTTGAGTTAGGAACTCAGGAAGGGATCAATATTAAGAAGCTGGATAAAGGTTGTCTCATCTTTAACACTGAGAAGGATCAGGGTTACAAAGTGTGTTCGCTTGATAATATTAATAAAGGAAATGAAGCCCGTTTTTGGGTGGATGACTTTTTAGGACTGCAACCTCGTGAAGACAATTATTACTTTACACGTAATTATATGGATATGTGTAAGGGTTTTGTGGATAATGTATACAATAAAGAAAATGAGGTGGCCAGAGCAGATCAAATTGATTTGTTAAATCGTTCAATGGAATTTTTTAATAGTAAGGATAATTTCAGAGAAGAGAATTTTGAGCATGAAGTTATTGCGCAACCTGAGATTATTGAAGCTTTTAAAGATTACAAAGAAAGTTACCAGCAAGAGTCGAGTATCCCTTTAAAAGAGGAGTTTGATATATCAAAGAGTGCAGTGAAAGGGCAAAAAAGTACCTTTAAATCTATCCTTAAGCTGGATAAGAATTTTCATGTTTATATTCATGGTCGACATGACTATGTTGAGCGTGGCTACGATCAGCAAAGAGGATTAAATTATTATACTTTATATTACGAAATAGAGAGCTAAGCGCCCTTAAAAAACAGAATAAGAATTGTGCAAAGTGTAACTCAAAAAGAGGTACTAACATATTGTATCCAACATCAAATACCATTTGCAATTTCTAAACTTCCGGGAACGTCGGAAAATAATATGATTGTTTCGGAGCATGTTAAACAGGTTTATATGAATGACTTGTTTAATGATAGTCAGTATGATGGCTTTGTTATGGCTCCATTTTCATTATCAGATGAGAAAGCATCTTTTTTAAATGCTTCATATACAATTGAAGAAAATGTTGAAAACGATGTTTTTAGAAAAATAAAGTTACTTAAGGGCGAGGTTTTGCCAACAGAGGAAGCTTTTTATGCGGATTATGTTTCGTATCAAGAACAATTTAATCATATGTTTAAAGCGATAACCGAAGGAGAAGTTTCCAAGGTGATTTTATCGCGTATTAAGCCGTTTAAAGGTTTCTCTAAAGATTTAGCTGCAGATTTTTATTACACACTCAGTGAAACTTACGTTAGAGCTTATGTGTTTATGGTTTATACACCAGAGTCAGGATTATGGGCAGGAGCCAGTCCTGAACTGTTATTAAAGGCTGATCATAAGATGGCTACAACTGTATCTTTGGCAGGAACGCAAAAATGGAGTAGCAATATTGATCAAAGGTGGAATGAGAAAGAAATAGATGAACAACAAATTGTGTCTGACTTTATTCATCAATCTTTGCAAAAGTTTAAGGTGAATCAGGTAACAGTAAATGGCCCCGAAACCATAAAGGCAGGAAAAATGTCTCATCTAAAAACAGAGTATAAATTCCCGGTTGAAGCGATAACGAAGCAAATGGGAAGTTTTATTCAGGAAATTCATCCTACGCCTGCGGTTTGTGGTCTTCCAAAAGATAAGTCTATGGATATGATTCATAGCATTGAGCCTCACAATAGATCTTACTATGCTGGTTTTCTGGGAACATTATCTGAAGGAAATGTCAATTTGTATGTAAACATCAGAAGCATGAGATTTGCAGATGAAGGTGTTGACCTGTATTTGGGGGGAGGTTTAACCAAAGGATCCGACGCCGAGAAAGAATGGAATGAGACTGAATTAAAAGCAGAAACCTTACTGTCGGTAATTAAAGAGGTAAAATCAGCACATAAAAAGTAAAGAAAGAATAAACCTTTTTAGTAATCTTTACTTAAAGTATGAAGTATTAAAGGCAATTAATGTATGAGCAAAATATTATCAGATAAAACAGTTGTGCAAATATTGGTGCAACAGTGTGTACATTTGGGATTAAAGGAAATTGTTATTTCTCCGGGTTCCAGAAATGCACCTTTGATTTTATCGTTTAATGCAATTCCTGAAATTACATGTTACACCATTGTAGATGAGCGAAGCGCAGGCTTTTTTGCTTTAGGTATGGCTCAGCAATTAAAGCGTCCGGTTGCTGTGTTATGTACCAGTGGAACGGCAGCTTTAAATTATGCACCTGCGATGGTAGAGGCTTATTATCAGGAAATTCCTTTGTTGGTTTTAACGGCTGACAGGCCAGAAGAATGGGTGGGACAGGCAGATGGCCAAACCATTCGCCAATCATCAGTTTTTGCCAACTACGTAAAGTTTAATGCAAATCTTCCTGTGGATGCCAAACATGAGGATGATAAGTGGTTTGTAAAGCGGACTTTGGCAGAGGCTTTCAATAAAATGATGCGACCGACGACAGGTCCGGTTCACATCAATATTCCTTTGCGCGAACCTTTGTACGGTCGTACATCTCCGTACGAAATAAAAAATAAGGTCATTACTGAGCTGGTTCCGGAAAAAGTATTGTCAGAAACACAATTAAGTACTTTAGCCGAAAAATGGAGTAAGGCAGAGTCGGTTATGGTAATATGTGGCGTATCTACCCCAAATAAGGAATTGGAGGCAGCACTAAATCAATTGGCAAAAAATAAAAATACTGTAGTACTCACAGAAACAACATCTAACTTAAAAAGTGAGTATTTTATAGAGTGTATCGACAGGCAGGTTTTTAGTATTTCGGAAAACGAAGCAGCTTTGTTTAAACCATCTTTGTTGATATCCTTTGGAGGACAAATTGTAAGTAAGCAGATAAAGAAATTTTTAAGGGAGAATGCCCCTAAAGAACATTGGCATGTGTCTTTAAATGAGAATTATATAGATACTTTTCAGCATCTTTCATTATCTATTAATATGAGCCCAACATCTTTTTTCAAAGCATTATCATTGCAGGTAAAGGATGTAAAAGGGAGGTATACAGAGCTATGGCAGAACAAAGGAGCAAAGAATTTGGAATTACATAAGGCTTATGTTAAGGGTGTTGATTGGAGTGATTTAAAGGCAATGTCGTATGTTTACAGTCATTTGCCGGAAAAAACTGATCTGCAATTGGCCAATAGTACTCCGGTGAGGTATGCACAGCTTTTTCAGGATGTTATTCAGGGAAATACTTTTTCCAATAGAGGAACAAGTGGCATTGACGGAAGTGTAAGTACAGCAGTTGGTGCTTCTTTGGTATCTGAGAATGCCACCATGCTGGTTACAGGAGACTTGTCTTTCTTTTATGATTCAAATGGATTGTGGAACAAGTATTTGAAGGCTAACTTTAAGATTGTGTTGATCAATAATGGTGGAGGAGGAATCTTTCGTTTTATCCCGGGACCGGCTGAAACGCAGGAGCTGGAAGAGTTTTTTGAGGCTAAACATCAGCAGTCAGCCGAATATATTGCTAAAGCTTATGGGCTGAAGTATTATACTTGTTCTTCAGAGGAAGAATTGAAAACTGAATACAATGAGTTTGTTAAAGAAGAAGAGCAGCCTGCACTTTTAGAGGTGTTTACGCCAGGCGAAAAGAATGGAAAGATTTTAAGAAATTATTTTAAAAATCTACAATCCGATTTATAAAGTAAAGTTTTTAGGAAACTTATTATATTGAAATCTTACAGTTTTAAGTGTGTTTAAAAGTTTAATTATATAGGTATGAGTAATGCTAATTGGGAAACAATAAAAGAGTATTCCGATATAAAATTTGATTTTTTTGAAGGAATAGCAAAGGTTACGATAAACCGCCCGGAAGTGTATAATGCTTTTCGTCCGCAAACAGTGTTCGATATGCTTGATGCATTTGATATTTGTCGCGAACGTCAGGATATAAATGTGGTAGTGCTTACCGGAATTGGTGATAAAGCTTTTTGTTCAGGTGGTGACCAAAATGTTAAAGGAGTTGGTGGTTACATTGATGATTCGGGTGTGCCCCGATTAAATGTGCTTGATTTGCATAAGAAAATACGATCGCTGCCTAAGCCGGTTATTGCCATGGTTAATGGTTATGCCATTGGTGGCGGACATGTACTACATGTGGTTTGTGACCTAACCATTGCTTCGGATAATGCCCGATTTGGACAAACAGGTCCTAAGGTAGGTAGTTTCGATGCAGGTTTTGGATCTTCTTATTTGGCCCGTCACGTTGGACAAAAGAAAGCACGCGAAATCTGGTTCTTATGTGAGCAGTATACGGCTGCTGAAGCAGAAAATATGGGTATGGTAAATAAGGTAGTACCTTTGGAGCAGCTTGAAGAAACTACCATTGAATGGTGTAGAACCATTATGAAACGTAGTCCTTTGGCGCTTAGGATGATTAAGAGAGGATTAAATGCTGAGCTGGATGGTCAGACAGGTATAATGGAGATGGCAGGAGATGCTACTTTAATGTACTATTTGATGAATGAAGCTCAGGAAGGTAAAAATGCCTTTCTCGAAAAACGAGATCCTGATTTTGGACAGTTTCCAAAATTTCCATGATACAAAAAACCTCCTTCGAAATTTCCGAAGGAGGTTTTTTATTTATCAATAAATTAAAGCATGGCCTTGAAAAATAGAGCAAAAGTGATGGCTCCGATGATGGCAAGTGCATATAAGCTAAGCATTACAATAATTAGAACCCCTATAAATTTAAAATACGATTTGATATTTCTAAATGCAATTTCCAATTGTGTTGTATTTAAAGTTTGGATAGCATATTGGGCTTGTGTCGAAAATTTAAAAAGATAATACACCGGAAAAAAATATAAAGCACCCATTGCCAGGTATAGGAAACTAAAAATAAATGGGGGAAATGGCATCATGGCAAATTCATTTTCCATGAAAGACATAACAATGCCTGAAAATAAGCCTCCCAAAACCATAAATCCAACTGCAATAAATCCCATGATGGCAATAAATTTTGCCCATTTAGCAGCACTAAGTAAAAATACTGATGTATTCTCTGATATGGTTAATGCTCTTACTTCAGATATTTCTTCTCGAAATTCGTTTTCCATAGTTCGGTAATTATATTTTGTGATTAATAAAAATTGATTAACAAAGATAATTATTAACACGAGTTCAGAAATATATTGTTAAAAATAAACAAGGGGTTTATGTTTGCGTTGTTCTTTATATCGGATTTCTTTATAGTTTAATATCTTTACGCACCTATTAAATAACATCGCTTCCTTTTTATTATTGATCAATAGAAAGGGAAAAGTCACAGATTAACTTATTTATTTCATTTGTAGTGTCTAAAATCAAAGCATATATCACGGCCTTTCGTCTACGTACTTTACCATTGGCTTTATCTTCAATATTAATGGGGAATTTTATTGCAGCCTATCGTGGATTTTATAGTTGGAAAGTAGGTGTTTTGGCAGCAGTAACAACTATTTTATTACAAATATTATCCAATGTGGCCAATGATTATGGAGATGCTGTTTCAGGAGCCGATAATGAGGAGAGAGTAGGTCCTGAAAGGATGGTTTCCTCGGGAAGAATTTCAGCCGGAGAAATGAAATGGACTGTTATAGTATTTGTGGTATTGTCGTTATTATCAGGAATTCTATTGATATCAGTGGGTAATTTCAAGGTACTTAGCCTTAAAGCCTGGGGATTGTTTGTGCTGGGTATTGGAGCTATTGCAGCAGCCATTAAATATACGGTTGGTAAAAATCCGTATGGATATAGAGGGTTGGGCGATTTTTTTGTTTTTATTTTCTTCGGAATAGCGGGTGTTTTAGGAACCTATTTTTTACATGCTGGTGAAATTGATGGGTGGTTGCTATTGCCAGCATCTTCAGTTGGATTTTTAAGTGTGGGTGTACTAAACCTGAATAATCTTAGAGATAACGAGAACGATGCCAAAACCGGAAAAATCACCCTTATCGTAAAAAAAGGAATGGTATGGGGAAAGAGATATCATATTATTTTATTGGTGTTGGCCATGATTTTTATGTTGGTGTATGTCGGATTTAGTCAGGTATCCTTAAATCAATGGTGGTTTGTTTTGGCATTTCCTTTATTTGCAAAAAACATATTTGTGGTAATCAGGAACAAACAAGCTCAAGATCTAGATCCTCAGTTAAAAAAACTGGCTCTGGCCACATTTGTTATGGTGCTTCTCTCAGGAGTGGCCTTATTGTTTTAATCCCATATTGTTGAATTTATGCTTTGTGCAGATTTTAAAAAACATACACTACAATTTATATCGCCGGGAGGTACTTCGCGAGGTGTTTTAACCACAAAGGATAGTTGGTATTTAAGGGTGTGGCAAAAGGATCGGCCCAATATTCTAGGTGTAGGAGAGTGTTCCATTTTACCCAACTTAAGTATCGATGACAGATCTGGTTATGAAACTAAATTGAATGAAGTTTGCCATCAGGTTAATAAATATTCGAAGAATTTTCATGAAACACTGCTTAGCTGGCCTTCAATCAGGTTTGGTTTAGAGATGGCCTTGTTGGATTTGAAAAATGGCGGAGAGAGAATCTATTTTCCATCCGGTTTTACCGAAAGTGCAAAGGCAATTCCCATTAATGGCCTGATTTGGATGGGTAAAATTGATTACATGAAAAAGCAGTTGCATGAGAAGTTGAAGAGTGGTTTCAATTGTATAAAAATTAAAATTGGTGCACTCGAGTTTGAGAAAGAAATAGCCCTAATTAAAGGTATTCGCGATAATTTTAGTGCTGATGAACTGGAGATCAGGGTAGATGCCAATGGTGCTTTTTCTGTAGATGAGGCACAAGGAAAATTGGAGCGTTTGAATGAATTTAAAATTCACTCTATCGAACAACCCATTAAGCAACAGCAGCGTAGTCAGATGGCTAAGCTTTGTCAGAATTCTCCTTTGGATATTGCATTGGATGAGGAACTTATTGGTGTAAATGCCTTAACTGAAAAGCAGGCTTTAATATCTGAAATAAAGCCAAAGTATATCATATTAAAACCTTCTTTACTTGGAGGCTTCAAAGCTTCAGAGGAGTGGATTCAGGTAGCTGAAGAGCATGGCGTAAAATGGTGGGCAACATCAGCACTCGAAGGTAATATTGGTTTAAATGCCATTGCACAATGGACGGCCATACAAGACAATTCAATGCCCCAGGGCTTAGGAACAGGTAAGGTGTTTTCCAATAATATAGATTCTCCGTTAGATATGGATGGAGGCCATCTGGTTTATAGCAAGCATAAATTATGGGGGAGGGTATAAAAAAATATAGTACGCTTTCTTTAAATGGAGTTTGTCGATCGGGTGAGGCATTACAAAATTTTTGTATGCAGGAAATAGCCAAAACAACTACACCAGAATGGCAGAAGCATATTTATCAGTTTGTGGAAGAATGGTTGTCGCCTCTCGATTATATAGTAGCGCAAACTTCAGGATCTACAGGAGAACCAAAGAAAATAAAACTGAAAAAGGAGCATATGATTGCTTCAGCAAAAAAAACAATCAGGTATTTTAACCTGCAGCCTGATCAAACGGCTTTGTTGTGTTTGTCGGCTAATTATATTGCAGGAAAAATGATGATTGTAAGGGCTTTTGTTGGAGGGTTTGATTTAAAGTTAGTTGAACCCGGAGGTTATCCTTTAAGAGATATTACAACGCAAATAGATTTTGCCGCAATGGTTCCTTTGCAGGTTAGTAATTCAATTCAAGAGGTTGAAGCATGGCGAACAGTTAAAACAGTTATTATTGGCGGAGGAGCAGTTTCCGACGAACTTAAATCTAGTCTCGTTGATTTAGACACCGGTTTTTATGAAACTTATGGAATGACAGAAACTGTTTCGCATGTGGCGGTTAGGAAAATAGGGGAGGATGATCGTTTTAAACCTATGCCCAATGTAAGTTTTGATGTGGATGAGCGAAACTGCCTGGTGATTCAAGCACCAGATATTTCAAGCACCCCTGTTGTTACCAATGATATAGTGGATGTTGACGCCTGTGGTCATCTTTTGTTGCAAGGTAGATACGACAATGTGATCAATTCGGGAGGAGTGAAAATTTCACCGGAACAGGTAGAACGAAAGTTGTCAAAATGCATAGAAGCCTTTTTTGTGATTTCGTCCGTGCAAGATGACAAATTAGGAGAAATGTTGGTACTGGTGGTTGAAGAAGGAGTAGATTTATCTCAGGTTAAAAAGCAAATAAAAGACATTCAGAGCCTTAATAAATACGAGAAACCCAAACGTATTCTTCAGGTGAAAAATATACCACTTACGCCAACTTCTAAAATAATGCGTAATGAATTAAGGCAAATGATTGCCAGAGGTGAAGCAAAGTAAATATGTGGGAAGCTTAATTCGTAGGTGTTATTTTGAAAGATGTGTTTATTGAGATTTTTTTCAGAAAACATTATAAACTCCATTTATTTCAAAATTAAATGGAAATTCACACCTCTTATTATTATATACTATATGGCAGGCAGCCTAAATAGTTGTTTTTCTTTAGGATAGAAAATGGTGGTGATTACCTTAATCTGGTAAGACCTCTTTGAAGTGAATATATGTAGTGATTTTGAAGTATTTGAATTTTTAACAAAAAAGTTCAAACATGCGTAATGTCATAAAATAGTACTACAATATTTATTTATTTAGCGGCCTTTAGGCTGAGTAGGGAGATGTTGCGAGAGTGATTTTTCTTACGTATTAAGCCTGTTCTCAATGAGTTTAGTAGGGATTAATATTGATTTATGATGAAGAAAAGTATACTTGTTTTATCTATAGTTTTTGCTGTTTCGGGAATTACAAATGTATTTGCAAAGGAAGGGAAGAGTGGATATAATTTTGAAACAATTTACGATGTAGATGCCACTTCTGTAAAAAATCAGTATCGTTCCAGTACTTGCTGGAGTTTTGCTGGCTTATCTTTTTTAGAGTCAGAAATGATTAAAAACGGCAGGGAAGCTGTTGATTTATCTGAGATGTTTGTAGTACGTAACTGTTATTCAGATAAAGCCATTAAGTATGTTCGTTTACATGGTGCGCTAAATTTTGGAGCAGGTGGTTCGTTTGAAGATGTATTGTATGTTCTACGTAACTACGGAATGGTTCCTGAGCAATCGTGTAGCGGTTTGGAGTACGGAGAAGAAAAGCATGTGCATGGCGAAATGGATGAATTGCTAAAAGGCTATGTTGATGGCGTAATAAGAAATAAGAATAAAAAGTTATCTAATGCCTGGCATAAGGGTTTTAATGGCATTTTAGATGGTTATTTAGGAGAGTATCCTGAAACATTTACATATGAGGGAAAAGAGTATACGCCACAATCTTTTGCAAAAGAAGTAACAGGTTTAAATCCTGACGATTATATTATTGTGACTTCGTTTAAGCATCATCCCTATAATTCTAAATTTATTTTCGAAGTTCCTGATAACTGGGTTTGGGGGGAAGTTTATAATGTAGAGCTAGAGGATTTAAAAGCGATTATGCATAGCTCATTGGAACAAGGACATACTTTTGGCTGGGCATCCGATGTGAGCGAAAAAGGCTTTTCTTTCAGAAATGGAGTAGCCATAGTACCTGAAAATTCAATCGAAGAATTGGCCGATTCAGAAAGAAGTAAGTGGGAAGCTATGACCAAAGCAGAAAGAGATAAGTTAATGTACAGTTTTGAAGGTCCTGTGCAGGAGAAGGTGATTACAGCTGAAATGCGTCAGGAGGAGTTTGATAATTATTTAAGTACCGACGACCATGGAATGCATGTTACAGGCATGGCAAAAGATCAGAATGGAACTATTTATTATAAGGTGAAGAATTCATGGGATACAAACAATAAGTATGACGGTTACTTGTATGCTTCTGAAGCATTTGTTTTGCTTAAAACCATGAACATCATGATTAATAAGAATGTATTGCCTAAGGATATTAAAAAGAAACTAGGCATTAAATAAAAAATTCCGATATCATCATCAACATTTACCCAATCAATTGACTTTTTGATATCAGAGATGAGCCGCTTCCTTTTTTGGAGGCGGCTTTTGTTTTATATTTGCACCATTAAAACCGGATTATTCATTAGAACTTCGTTATGAGCATTGGATGCACAATAAAACAAGGCTTTACTGAAACGAGGCATAGCATCGTTCTGGTGAGTTGAAATGAAGCAACAAAGTGTCTTGTTTTGAAGTGATTTCAATGTGTAATAGATTTTCTAATGTATATTGCGGGTTAAAGGTAAAACCCTTCTTATTTTAAAAATTATGAGCTATAAACAATATAAAACCAGAATTAAGATTAAATCAGAAGCTGAAGATATTTATGCAGCACTAACCAATCCGTTTACCATTGAGTTGTGGTCGGGTTATAAGGCTAAAATGAGTCAGGAACCTGGTTCGGAATTTTCCTTATGGGATGGGGACATTGTTGGTAAGAATTTAGAGTTTGAAGAAAATAAAAAAGTAGTGCAGCAATGGTATTTTGGTGAGCAGGAAGAGACCTCAATTGTGACCATTAAAATTTTTGAGCAGAAAAATCATTGTCAGGTAGAATTGGTGCATACCAATATACCCGAAGAAGATTTTGAAGATATCTGCGAAGGCTGGGATACCTATTATCTTGGTGCCATAAAAGAGTTTTTTGAGCAGGATTAGTATTTTGAGACTTATTCTGTTGAACTATTGAAAAATACTGTTAACTTTAGGTGAGTGACCAAACCTAAAGATTGAATGAGTAATTTTGTATATAGCGGCTTCCCGTTTGTTCGTTTATTGCTTCCATTATTGGGAGGTCGGCTAATTTCTTTAATTATACCCGTTAATTTCCTTTTCTTTTGGATTCTTCTTCTTCCTGTTGTTGCTGGGAGTTTATTTTTAATGACTCGCATCACATTCAGCTATAAGAACAGAAGTTGGTGGGGTGTAGTTATTGGGTTCGCTCTTTTTATTGCCGGATTTATTAATTCACCAAATTATTACTTTAATAAAAATCTGTTTGAACACGACTGTTTGTATCATGCGGTTGTGCAGGATATTACAAAGAGCGTTTCAACACATCAATCTATAATACTTAAGTGTCAGGTTTCTTTGCAGGGAGAGGATTATTACTTTCCTGTTGCAGCATATTTTTCTAAAGACAGTGCCTTTGTTGATTTGTTGCCGGGAGATCAGGTTGTATTTAAAGCAAAACTTTCCGATTTAAAGTTAACAGGCAATCCGGCGGCTTTTGAGTACGCCAATTATTTAAAAATCCGCGGAGTACAAGGGCAATTATTTCTATCATCAACAGATTTCCTGCGGATGGGTCATGCCTTTTCCTTTACGGGATATTTTTATCAGATTAAGCTTATGGCTGAAAGCAAGCTAAGAAGCTTACAGCTGAATAAAGAGCAGTTTGGAATTGTATCAGCCTTGGTGTTGGGCGATAAGAGTTTTTTGGATTTTCATACAAAAGCTAACTTTTCAAGTTCCGGAGCTATTCATGTGTTGTCAGTTTCTGGTTTGCATGTAGGTACTTTGTACTTATTGTTAATAGCTTTGTTTGGAAAAGTTCGTTATGGATCATGGTCGGGATTAAAAGTGTTTATAATGTTACTTGTGCTCTGGTTATATGCCGCCTTAACCGGAATGTCTCCATCTGTTTTCCGAGCTACCATCATGTTTAGTGTCATGCTTATTGCACGATGGAAGAGTCATTCGTATAACGTATATCATTCAATGGCTATTGCGGCTTTTGTTATATTAATTCTTGATCCGTATTCTGTGATTAACGCTGGATTTTGGTTGAGTTTTTTAGCTGTTTTATCCATCGTTTATTTTTATCCCAGGATCTATCACTACTTTTATTTTACAACGCCATGGGGAAAATACCTTTGGGCTTTACTATCTGTTTCGTTTGCAGCTCAAATAGCGACCTTTCCCTTGAGTATATATTTATTTGGATTCTTTCCAACGTGGTTTTGGTTATCCAATTTGCTGATTGTGCCAATCTTACCGGTAGTGTTGTTGGGATCTATTGGTGTAATTATTTTACCATTTAATTCTTTACCTGTACAGCTAATTGAAGAGATAGTGCAGTCCGGAATTGTTTATATGAGTGAAATGACACAATGGATTGGAACTTTACCGTATTCTAAATTTACGAAGATTCAGTTGTTATCAGCAGAAATGACCTTGGTGTATGTATATATCGTTTTTATGGTGTTGTGGATGAATTTAAAATCGGGCAAGTATTTAGCTTATGCCTTGTTGTTTCTGCTATTGACTATAGGAATGGTAACATTTAAAAGCTATCAAAAAAGCCAGGAGGTTTTTTTTGCAATCCATCAGATTAAAGATAAAACAGCTATAACTTATACCACCAAACAAAAGGGTGTGTGTTTGTACACAGACTCATTGAGTACAAAAGAAATCAGTCATGCTATTTACCCATTATGGCTGAAACAGGAGTGTGTTGAGAATAATAATGTATGCATCAGGGATTCCATTTTTTATCCCATTAGTTTGCGTAATAAAAATCTGCTTGTGATTAATGATGCCAAAAGAATTATCCCTAAAGCCTATAAAGGACTAGATGTAATGATATTGACATCACACGTAAATTATAATTGCATCATGCAAATTGTGAATAATTATAAAGGGACTGTAGTTTTTGATGCGTCATTTTCAAAATACAGGTGTAACAGATTAAAAAAACAGTTAAAGTATAACATATCTAAACTTCATTTTGTCTCAATTGATGGAGCTTTTGTTGTTCAATTGTAAAATTTGGCAGTTCGTAGTTAACCGTAAATATAGTTTTTGGGCAAAAAGAAGGGGTGTTTTTGTAAAGATTACCTTAAATTCCATCTAAATTAAAGGGTAGTGATTTTATGACGGGCTTTCTTTTATGCCCTAAAAAATAGAGTAGCTATGTTTTGAAAGACTTTGTTTTATAACGCATTCGGAGATGAATCTTATTTGGTAGGTTAAAATCATTTGAACTTAATTGGGGTAAAAAGACTTAGTTAAAATGAAGCACTGAGGATAAATATCTTTTGAGGTTAGGATATTTCTAAGATTATCTTTTAAATTTGCTCCGATTTTCAAATTCAATACTTTCGAAGTATAAGTATTTTTTAGAAAGGAAAAAGCGATGAGAATTATTATTGCAGGTGCAGGTGAGGTTGGTACACATGTTGCCAAAATGATGTGTAACGCAAATCATGATGTTATTTTAATAGACGATAGTGAGGAAAGATTACGCCAAATAGATGCGCATTTTGATCTGATGACTATCGTAGGGTCGGTGTCATCCATTGAGGATTTAAAAGAAGCAAATGTTGGCTCTTGCGATCTGTTTATTGCCGTGCCTCCATATGAGGAGTTAAGTATCATGTCTGCTATTTTAGCCAAAAAGTTAGGAGCTAAAGTAACTATTGCCCGTATTAATAATTACGAATATTTATTACCTGAAAACAAGGAGTTTTTTAAACAGCTTGGTGTTGATGAGCTTATTTATCCTGAGCAGTTAGCGGCTAAGGAAATCATGACTTCTCTGAAAAGAGTTGGTATTCGTCAGCAAATTGATTTTTCGGAAGGGAAATTAATATTATACGCTATAAAAATACGTGCCAATGCACCTATTGTCAATAAAACACTGGCTGAGGTCACGGAAATGCATGAGTCCAAACTATACAACACAGTAGCTATAAATCGCGACGGCGAAACAATTATACCAAGAGGTAATGAAACATTTAAGCACAATGATTTGGCTTATATTATCACTACTCCGGAAGGAACCAGGCAAGTGATGGAAGATTCAGGTAAAGAACATTTTGATGTAAAAAATGTGATGATACTTGGAGGAAGCCGTATTGGTAAAAAAGTTGCTCAGCGCTTAGAGGATAAGTATAACGTTAAGCTGATAGAGATTGACAGAGAAAAGAGTGCGAAGTTAGCAGATACTTTAGAACATACCTTGGTGATTAGTGGAGACGGAAGAAATCTGGAGCTTTTAAAAGATGAGGGCATTAAAAAGATGGATGCTTTTGTGGCTGTTACAGCTAACTCTGAAGTAAATATATTGGCTTGTCAGCTGGCCAAAAAAATGGGGGTGAAGAAAACCGTTGCCGAGGTTGAAAACATGGACTATATCGATTTGGCCGAAAATATTGGTATCGGAACCCTGATCAATAAGAAGTTAATTGCCGCTAGTTATATTTATCGCTATACAGTAAAGGCCCGGGTATCACACGTAAAATGTTTAACAGCTTCCGAGGCAGAGGTGCTTGAGTTGGTAGCCAGCGAAAAATCAAAAATTGTAAAGGGCCGACTGAAGGATCTTAAATTACCTAAAGATGTTAATGTGGGTGGTATTATTCGAAATGGGAATGCAATTATAGCTACAGGAAACACTCAGATTATTCCAAATGATAAAGTAGTGGTATTTGCCATGCCTTCGGGAATCAGGAAAATAGAAAAGATGTTTAATTAATCTTAGTTTATTTTTTGCAGAAGCCAAGATGTAGGCTAAATTTGCACTGATTTTATTTAAAAATTATCCTTTACAAACAATCGTTTTGGTATGTTAAATATACGAATAGTCCTACTTGTGATGGGACTGTTACTTGTGGTTGAAGGCGCTTTTATGGTGCTGACCTCTATTGTTGCGGCTATATATGGTGAGTATGATTTACCTTTCTTTTTATGGTCGGCTTTAATTTGTTTCTCCATAGGAGGTATATTAAGTATTACCAATTACAAAACATCAAAAAATATAGGTAAGCGCGAAGGTTATATTATTGTAGCCATGGTGTGGCTCGTATTCTCTTTCTTTGGTTTGTTGCCCTTTTGGTTAAGCGGTGCAATCCCATCGTTTACTGATGCTTTTTTCGAAACCATGTCAGGATTCACCACCACAGGTTCATCCATACTCGAAGATATTGAAGCCTTACCTCATGGTATTTTATTTTGGCGAAGTCTGATTCAGTGGCTTGGAGGTATGGGAATTATTGTATTGTCTCTGGCCATATTGCCAGTGTTGGGAGTTGGCGGAATGCAGCTTTTTGTGGCAGAAGTACCCGGACCTGTACCTGATAAACTTCATCCACGTATCGCAGATACAGCCAAGAGGTTATGGGTAATCTATGTTTTGTATACTGTTGTAGAAACCATATTGCTTTGTTTGGGAGGCATGACGTTGTTTGATGCAGTTTGTCATTCGTTTACAACCATGGCAACAGGAGGTTATTCTACTAAGCAGGCGAGTGTAGCCTTTTATGATTCGGCTTATATACAGTATGTAATTATACTATTTATGTTTGTGGCCGGAGCAAACTTTACATTATCGTATAGCGCTTTGCATGGTCGTTTCCGAAGAGTAGTGCAGGATGAGGAGTTTAAATATTACCTGGGTTTTGTAGTTGTGGTTTCTGCAGTAGTAGCTGTTGTACTGTTTGTTTCAGGAGATGCACCTACAATAGAACAATCTATTCGCGATTCTTTATTTCAGGTAGTGTCCTTAATTACTACCACCGGATATGCAACGGCTGATTATTTGGTATGGGTACCAACCTTAAGTATCATCATGTTTATGCTGATGTTTATTGGTGGTAGCGCAGGTTCTACAGGTGGAGGAATTAAAGTAGTGCGTATTGTTCTGTTACTTAAGAATGCATATTTCGAATTAAAACGATTGATTCACCCCAATGCGGTTATCCCTGTAAGATTTAATAAAAAAGCGGTGTCGTCAACGGTGGTAACGAATGTGTTGGCGTTCATTGTGATCTATATGCTTATTGTTGGTGTGAGTATGATTGTCATGTCAATCATGGGATATGATTTAGAGACTTCGGTAGGAGCTGTAGCTACTTGTCTTGGGAATATTGGTCCCGGATTAGGCGAGGTGGGCCCGGCTGCCAACTTTGCACATGTACCTGCTTTTGG
Organism: Labilibacter sediminis; assembly: GCF_005877885.1. Lineage (GTDB taxonomy): Bacteria > Bacteroidota > Bacteroidia > Bacteroidales > Marinilabiliaceae > Saccharicrinis > Saccharicrinis sediminis. The sequence goes on along the minus strand of NZ_VCHY01000022.1, from coordinate 89,856 downwards.
TAAATGGTTCCTAAGCTTTTTAATGCTAATGGGGCGTTTAGAAATATTTACCGTGGTATTGTTATTCTCGCCATATTTCTGGAAAAACTAATAACAGTTATCAGTCATCAGTTATCAGTTATCAGTGAACAAACTGCCCTGTTCACTGAATACTGTTCTCTGTTTACTGCTCACTGCTCACTGCTCACTGTTTACTGTTCACTGTTCACTGTTTACTGTTCACTGCTCACTGTTCACTGTTCACTGCTCATTGTTTACTGCTCACTGTTAGAGCTGTAAAATGCCTTTCCCTTCACGAATAATTTCATATTCGGCATTGGTGCATTCTACAATAGTTGATGGAATGTTGCCGCCATATCCACCGTCGATAACAATATCTACATGCTTCTCGTATTTTTCATAGATTAGTTCAGGATCCGTAGTGTATTCAATAATGTCATCTTCATCATAAACAGAGGTGCTTAATATAGGATGCCCAAGTTCTTGAACCAGATCACGGATAATGTTATTGTCCGGAACCCGTATTCCCACAGTCTTCTTGTTGTTGTTTTTAAAAAGTTTAGGAACATTACTGTTGGCATTTAAAATAAAGGTAAACGGACCGGGAAGGTTCCTTTTCATCATTTTAAAGGTGTTGTTGCCCAGGCTCTTGGTATAGTCCGAAATATGGCTTAAATCATAACATATAAAGGATAGGTGATCTTTTTTAAGGTTGATGTTTTTAATGCGGGCAATTTGTTCAACAGCTTTAGCGTTGTTAATATCGCATCCAATACCATATACGGTGTCGGTTGGGTATATAACCACAGCACCTTTCCTCATTTCTTCCGCAACATACCTGATGTCTTTGGGATTTGGGTTTTCAGGGTAAATCTTTAAAAGCATACGATCGTTTTGTTAAAAGGTAAAAATTTTATGAGGATTATACAATGTTTAAATTGCCGGCATAAAAGTATCAGCATTAAATTAAAGCGCAAAATTAAAATAAAATAGTTTAGGCTTCTTTTTGTTTGTTTTGATTGAATGGTTTTGGTGTCTGTAGCTATCATGCTACACCAACAGTTAGCGAAAAACAAATCAAAATCATTAATATATTGGTTTTACCCCATATTACACTTTCTGGTTTATCCCCAATTAAATCAGGGTAAGAACCAATTAGCCATTAAACCCGGAATATGCATTAGCTAATCCCAGCCTGCCGGCTGGCAGGTATTGCACATTGAAACTACTTTAAAACAAATCGTTTTACTCACTTGCTTCAACTCACCATAGCGGTGCTATGCCTCGTTTCAGTAAGTGTTTGTTTTATTGCATTTTCAATGTTCATAACGAAAATCTAATGCATAAATCGGGTTAAAACTAAAAAAGCTCCGAATATTTAATTCGGAGCTCAGACGACTAACCATCGTTACCAAAAAATGGTTTGAGAATTATAAATAACCCCATAAAGATGTTTCATAATCACTACATATGCTTTGATATTCATTATAGAAATAAGTTATATCTTAGCCAATAGTAGAAAACTGCCAGTGTAAAGGGAGTAATGGTTTATGAGGTGTGGTTTTAGTGAATGGAAGTGATAAAAAAGTACATTTAAAATATCTAACTAATTATAAATTGACTACTTAAACTATGGAAAAAAGACTTCGAAGGATTGAAATACTTGTTTTTATAACCCTGGCATTGGTTGTGATTAATTCTATGTTATTTATAGTTGGCAGTATCAATCTAAATAAGGAAGAAACTGCAGAATTAATAGAAACGAAAGAGCTGCCTTCTGAGGTGACAAGAGATTTTTTAGATGATATAGTATATAATGTAAAAACTGAATTTAATAGATCAAATTGGGAAGGCTTTTATAATATATTTGGTGAGTATTCTAAAGCTCAATTGTCGGTAGATGATATTGTTCAAGGATTTGAAAAGCTTAAATCAGCCACCAGGAAGATTAATACTTATACGTATTCTCATTATTTATATGAAGGAAATAATGAAAATGCAGAATGGTACGAAATTCATTATAAATGTCGATTTGATAATGGGAAAGGTACTATTAAGATATCGACAAGAACTGTAGAAAAAGAGACAGAGGTAGTTGGTATTGTAATCAATCTAAACGAACTATAAATAACCACCTCTAATAAACGAGGATTTGAATTTAGTGGTGAAACACAATTGTATATAAATATGAAGAAATGTAATGTTGTAAGGATTGTTGGTTTCTTGTTTGTTGTTTTTATAACGAGCTGTGCAGGTGATCATACAAAGCTTGATTCTTTAAATATATCCCTAAAACTTCCATTGAATTATATTCAAATGGATTCAGAACAGTTTGAACATTTCTATAGCAGAAGGAAAGAACCTGATTCGATTTTTTACGACCGCTTAAATAAGGTGATAGCTCTTGAAAGGATTCCTAACTATGTATATATACAAGATACTACCGATATTTTTAATAGTATTCTTGTTATGGGGCCACCCTATATGAAATTAAATAAGAAAACTTTTCCTTTAATGAGAGAGGAGTTTAAAAAAGTTGTTAGAAATAGTTTTTCGGGATGTAGTATTAAATGCATGGAGAGTGGTTTAAAATATGGAACTTATAAATACGCAAAATTTAAATATAAGGTAAGCACTTGCTCAGAAGACTTTCAAATTACATGTTACACTTTAAATAAGAATAATGAATCAAAAATGATTGTTATAAATAATCAGAATAAAATTGATTTTGAGGAAATCATACAAACAATAGAATAGATTGATGATTGGCTTAGTTTGGAGTATGTGTTTTATACAATAGAATAGTCCAAAATAATATTACGTGTAGGGTAAATGAAATAAAAAAAGCCGATTGATATATTTATCAATCGGCTTTTTAGTGGAGCGAAAGACGGGATTCAAACCCGCGACCCTTAGCTTGGAAGGCTAATGCTCTATCAGCTGAGCTACTTTCGCAATAAATGTTTTTTTTTGAGCCAATGGAGGGACTCGAACCCACGACCTGCTGATTACAAATCAGCTGCTCTAGCCAGCTGAGCTACATTGGCAATAAAGTTGTGGGCAGAGCAGGATTCGAACCTGCGAAGTCGAAAGACAACGGAGTTACAGTCCGTCCCAGTTGGCCGCTTTGGTATCTGCCCAAACATTATTTTTATTCAAAATTTTCGTGTCTTATGTTATTAAGACTTTTTCTTCTGTTTTCTACGTTAAGAAAACTAAGAGCCAATGGAGGGACTCGAACCCACGACCTGCTGATTACAAATCAGCTGCTCTAGCCAGCTGAGCTACATTGGCGGGTGGGTAAGCTACCTATATCGCACCGCTCAACCATTTACCCTTGCTGCCGTCAGGCCCTGGGGGAGTTCAATAGGAGCTGGTCGTACAGGACTTACCCGTGCTTTAGCGGGTGCAAATGTAGGAAAAATCATATACGCTGCAAGGAAAAAATGAGAAAAAATGAACTTTTTTTTTGCTTAAAAATTTAACTCGTTTGTTATCAGTACGTTATTTTTTGAAGTTTTTTTAGGGATTTTTGCCAAAAAATTGTCTGATGGTATTTTTTCAATCAATCGTATCAGTAAAAAAATGTGTTGGTTTTAAACAATCTTATTATTTGGTGAATTATAAAGTTGCTTTTTCTGCTCTAAAAATTAATCCAACATGGATTAATGAGCCATTAGAAAGTGCGGAGCTGAGTTTTTGTTGACCTGGTTCTGTAACTTTTAGATTCAAGAAAAGGAATATTAAGGTGATTTTATAAATATGTATTAGAATTTTATTGTGAAAAACCACGAATGTGGTTAAAGATGAATAGCCCCGGATGTAATCCGGGGCATATAAAATGTAAATCAAGAATCCTACAGGGATTCAATTATAATTATTCCCTTGCCTGTAGATGCAATAATCTTTCCCAATAAATAAAGAATTTCTCACGGCTTTATGATGAACAATATATTTAAACATTATCTTTGACAGAATTCAAATCTTAACTTAAATTAAAAAATTATGGAACAACAATCAGCTCCAAAATCATCAACCATTACTACCTATGGTCTTTATTTAGGTATTGCATCAATCGTTTTTAGTTTAATTACCTATTATGGTGGTTTACTGGGTAACAAAGGGTTTTCGTATTTAGGTTACCTTATTCCGATTGTATTTATTGTATTAGGATTAAACCATTATAAGAATAATGTAAATAATGGCATTTTAAGGTATGGAAGTGGTGTTGGATTAGGTGTATTAATTTCTGTTGTTGGAGGTGTGGTGTCTTCGGTATTTACTTACGTATTGCTTGCCATTATAGATCCGTCTATTCATCAGCAAATTATAAACCTGGCTCACGAAGAGGCGTTGAAAAGTGGCACATCGGAAGCTCAGCTTGAACAAGCGGAAGGAATTATGAATGCCATGATGAGTCCTCTTTCATTGTCAATTATGGGCATATTGGGTTCTGCATTAATAGGTTTAATCATTGCATTAATAGTTGCAGCCATAGTTAAAAAAGATCCTGAGGTTACTTTTGAGTAGTCTGGTTTTGTTTAGATATAATATTTCTATTGAATGGATTTATCGATAATTGTACCGCTTTTAAACGAGGAAGAATCGTTAGCAGAATTAAATAAATGGGTTAGGGGAGTATTAACTCCCCTGGGCCTTTCATTCGAAATTGTTTTTATTGATGACGGAAGTACGGATACGTCGTGGAAGGTGATAGAAGACCTGTCTTCTGAGTTTTCTGAGGTACGCGGAATAAAGTTCCGTCGTAATTATGGTAAATCTGCAGCCTTGTATTGTGGTTTCGAAGCCGCTCAGGGTGATGTGGTGATTACCATGGATGCCGACCTTCAGGATAATCCGGATGAGTTGCCGGAATTATACCGCATGATTAAAAGCGAAGGGTATGACCTTGTAAGCGGATGGAAGAAGAAACGTTTTGATCCTTTAGGTAAAACCATTCCGAGTAAGTTTTTTAATCGCACCGCCAGAATTGTTTCGGGCATCAAACTGCATGATTTTAATTGTGGATTAAAAGCCTACCGCAAAGAAGTGATTAAAAGTGTGGAAGTGTATGGCGAGATGCACCGTTACATTCCTATATTGGCCAAACGAAATGGTTTCGATAAAATAGGAGAAAAGGTAGTAGTGCACAGAGAGCGTCAGTATGGTGTTTCGAAATTTGGGATAGAACGTTTTCTAAAAGGATTTCTCGATCTTCTTTCGGTTACTTTTATCTCTAAATTCGGAAAGCGACCAATGCACTTATTTGGGAGCTTAGGTACCCTGATGTTTACCGTAGGTTTCTTTTCTGCATTGTATTTAGGAATTAAAAAACTGTATTACGTATATCACCATATTAACCAGGCATTGGTAACTGATAGTCCTTACTTTTATATTGCACTAACAAGTATGATTATTGGTACTCAATTATTTTTGGCAGGTTTTTTAGCCGAACTGGTATCCAGAAACAGTCCGGAAAGAAACAGGTATCATATTGAGGAAACTTTAAATTAAAATCATGTCGTTTTATAGTTCTATTGCTGAGGCATACGATGAAATATTTCCTTTAAATAAGGTGCAGGCTAAATTTGTAGAAGGGCTTTGTTCTGTTTTGACGGGAAAAAGAGTGTTAGATGCCGGGTGTGGTACCGGTAGTTTGGCAATTGAATTAGGACGGAGAGGAGCTGCGGTAGAAGCCTTTGATTTAGATTTAAGTATGATACAAGTAGCCGAAGACAAATGTCCTCAGGCTTTAAATGTAAAATTCTCAGAAGGTGACTTATTGACCTTTGGGAATGATTATCCGGCCGCGCGCTATGATGTTGTTTACTGTTTTGGAAATACCTTAGCGCATTTATCCGGGGAGGATGATTTTAATGTCTTTTTGCAGTCTGCTAAAACATTGTTAAAGCCGAGAGGTTTGCTCTTGTTTCAGGTGGTGAATTATGACCGCATTATGCGAGAAAAGATAGATCATCTGCCAACCATAGAAAGTGACCGGTTTGTTTTTGAGCGCAATTATTCCTTTCCCAAGGAAGATGTAGTTTTGTTTTCTACCATTTTAAAAGAAAAAAGTAGTGAAGTTACCCTAGAGCAAAAGGTTCCGTTGTTTCCTATGCAATCTGAATTAATAAAAAAATGCCTGAAAGAAGATTTTGAAGAGCTCAGCTTTTGGGGTAGTTTTAAAAAGGATAGCTGGGAAAAAGATTCTTTTCATACTGTAGTGCAGGCAAAGCTAAAGTAGTAAATAAGAGCACCGGACAAAGCGTGTAAACCGCGGGTGAATAATTAATAAATAATGATGCCCGGTGCTATGATTTAAAGTTGTTGGTTAATGAAATCAATGATTTCTTCACTATCTGTAGGATTAAACCACTTAATTTCCTGATCTCGCTTAAACCAGGTAAGTTGTTTTTTTGCATACCTTCTTGAGTTTCTCTTTACTAACTCAATAGCTTTGTTTAAATCATATTCGCCATCAAGATGTGCAAAGATCTCTTTGTATCCTACGGTGTTTAGAGAGTTTAGGTTTTTGTTGCGATAGTATTTTTTTGCTTCTTCCAATAGTCCGTCAACCATCATCTGATCAACCCTAAGGTTAATGCGCTCGTAAATTTTTTCGCGATCCATCTCCAGTCCAACCTTAATGATATTAAAAGGTCTTTTTTTAACGCTGTTTGTTCGCAGTGAGCTGTATGGTTTACCGGTCATCAGACATATTTCCACTGCATGAATAACTCTTTTGTGGTTCATTAAATCCACCTGATCATAAAATACCGGATCGAGTTGCTTGAGTTGTCGTCTGATGTTTTCAATGCCCTCCTGTTCGTATTGTTCTTTCAGTTCGTCTCTTAAATCCTGATCAATAGTTGGAAGTTCATCAATGCCTTTACAAACAGCGTCAATATACATCATAGATCCACCGGTTAAAACCACCTGGTCGTATTTTTCAAATAGCTTTGCCGAAATGGTCATGGCATCTTGTTCGAATTCCCAGGCGCTATAATAGTCATGAATAGAATGAGTGGCTATATTGTGATGTGGGACGGCTGCAAGTTCTTCCGATGTGGGGGCAGCGGTACCAATTTTTAACTCTTTAAATATCTGTCTTGAGTCAGCAGATATTATTTCTGTGTTATAATGCCTGGCTATTTTTATACTGGTTTTGGTTTTGCCGATGCCGGTTGGACCAATGATAACAATTAAAGATTTTTGCATGGTTATTGGCTGATACTATAAATCTTCAAGATTGTCTGTGTATGAAATCATGGGATCGTTATCAATATCATCATCAAAGTCTGAAAATCCTAATAAATCATCTTTGTGATCATCAGTATCTAAAGGTGTCAGAGGATCAGGAGTTTCACCTAAAAGGTCGCTCAGGTCAACCTGTTGCGGAGGATTACCTAAAGACTGCGTGCAACGAGGTTCCGGACAATCAGTATCGTTAATTTCATAGGTTTCGATAAACAAGTTTCTTTCATTAAAAAAGTCAAAGACGTATAATAGCCTTTGTTTGTTCTCTGTAATGAATTGTTTGATTGGTGTATCTGACATGATAGCGGTTTCCGAAGATTCGTCCATGGCCATATCCATCAGGGTAATTTCGCTGTCTTTTTCCCATTCTTCGTTGGTGATAAAGAACGAAGCCATTTGGGTATCATCAAAAAGTAATGTCTTTTGAATGAAATTATGAAGGTCAAGAAAAGATGAGTTGCCGCTAATTTCAACATCTCTTAAAAAGTCTTCATCTTCTCCTGATATGATTCTTAGTTTTATAGTCATCTCTTTTTTTTAAGGACGGCAAATATATTAATTTCTTTGATTGTCCGCAGAATTATTGCTGTAATAAGACTTTTGTGTAATAGTTGAGTTTAAAATTTTTAGTCAAACAAAAATGCTAAACGAATGTTTAATGGTATGAATGTAAACTAAATACGTAAAGTTATGAATTTTATTTATTTAATACTTGGTTTTCTTTTGGGTATAGGTGTTACGTTGGTTATCCTAAAAAGTTATGCGTCAAAGCTCATGATGAAAGAGAGCGAAAGTAAGTTCGACTTTGATGAGACAGTGGAGCGACTTTCTGCCTCTGTTAGTGATAATGAATGGAGGATGCCTCATGTACATGATTTAAAGGCGATATTAAATAAATTCGGGTATGATGTTAAAAAAATAAAGGTGTTGGAAGTTTGCAAGCCGGAGCTGGCCAATAAAATTTTATCCGGAAATAAAGAGAGGGTGGCAAGTTCGTTAATGCCATGTAGAATTGCGGTGTATGAAACTACGGGAGGAAAAGTCGTGGTGAACAGGTTGCGGGGTAAAAAGATGGGGATGCTTTTTGGAGGCAATATATCTAAGGCAATGAGTTCGGCAGGTATTGAAAGTGAAAAAATAATTTCAGCGGTTGAGGTTTAACCCGCATTATGTATTAGAACTTCGTCATGAACATTGAAAGCGCGATAAAACAAGGCTTTACTGAGGCGAGGCATAGCATCGTTCTGGTGAGTTGAAGTGAAGCAACAAAGTGTCTTGATTTGAAGTGATATCAATGTGTAATAGATTTTCTAATGCATAAATCGGGTTTAACCAGCTAATAAAATAAAATACATATGAGAAAGTTTTTGGGCAAATGGACGATATTGCTTGTAATAATTATGTTGGCCATAGCATGTCAGAATAAAGCTAAGGATTCTAATCTTAAATCGGAACAAGTTACTGAGGGTGAAAATGTGGTTGGAGATCTTAGGATTGAAGAGGGGGAAATGGTGTATAATCGAAATTGTAAGGTGTGTCATCAGCCCGGAGCTAAAGGTGTTCCCGGTATATATCCGCCTGTGATTAATACAAAGAGGGTTAATGGAGATTCAAAATATTTAATAAATGTGCTTCTAAACGGGCTTAGTGGAGAGATGAAAGTTGAGGGTAAAAAATATAACGGAGTAATGGCGCCTTATCGAAACTTAAGTGATCAGGAAATTGCAGATGTTTTAAATTACCTGCGACGAGATTTAAAGGATGAAGATAAGCTTGTTTCTGCTCAGCAGGTGAGCGATATGCGTTAATGAATATTAATTGTTTGAAGTATTCGTTAGAAAAACATACTTAAGTTTGTGCATTTGCGCATTTTGTTATTTTTTTACCTTTTTATTAGAAATATATTCAAGATGACTGCGAAAAAAGGATTTACAACTCAATCTATACATACCTCATTGCCTGAAAAAGATGCATATAATTCGTTACATATGCCAGTATATGACGGGGTGGCTTATGAATTTGATTCTTCTGAAGATATTGAAGACGCCTTTCTGGGGAAGAAAATAGCGCATGCTTATAGTCGAACTTCAAACCCTACTGTAGAATACTTTGAGCTTAAGCTTAAGAATATTACGCAGTCAAACGGTGTTGTGGCTCTTTCTTCTGGTATGTGTGCTATCTCAAATACTATGCTTGCACTTGTTCAGCGTGGTGAAAATATAGTTTCTTCAAATCATCTTTTTGGACATACTTATGCATTGTTAAAGAATACCATACAGTCATGGGGTATTGAAGTGCGTTTTGTGGATATGGGAAATGAAGAAGAGGTGAAAAATGCTATTGATGAAAATACACGTATGTTGTTTTTTGAAACAATTACAAATCCACAGTTAGAAATTGTTGATATCGAAAAAATATCGGCAATCGCTCATGAACGAGATGTTGTGGTAGTTGCTGATACCACGGTAACACCGCCTTATGTTTTTACTTCTTCTGATTTAGGAGTAGATGTAGAAGTGATGTCTACCACTAAATTTATCTCGGGAGGTGCAGCTGCGGTTGGAGGAGCGGTAGTGGATAATGGTACATTTGATTGGGAAAAAGTTCCTGCATTAAACAAGTGGGTTGAAAGTTTTCAGAAGAATGCTTTAATAGCGCGAATACGAAAAGAGATATTTCGTCATTTAGGTGGTTGTATGACTGCTCATACGGCACACTTTTTAAATATGGGGCTGGATATTTTGGCTTTAAGAGTGGATCGTTGTGTGCAGAATTGTTTGGACTTAGGAGAGTTTTTTACAGGAGAAAAACAAATTGTATCCGTAAACTATCCTGGTTTAGCCTCGCATCCCGGGCATGAGTTAAGTAAAAAGCAGTTTTCTAATAAACCAGGTGCGGTAATGACTATAGATCTTGGTTCTAAAGAGGAATGTTATAGGTTTATGGATCAGTTACAGATTGTGCGCAGGGCAACAAACTTAAATGATAACAAATCGCTTATCATACATCCATGGTCAACTATATATTCTGAGTTTTCTGACGATGAAAAAATAGAAATGGGTATTCGCGATACCATGATGAGGCTGTCTGTGGGTATTGAGGATGTGAATGATTTAAAGGCTGATTTTTCACAAGCATTGGCAAACTTAGGGTAAATGAAAGCGTTAGTTATATTGCTGTTTATGTTGCTTGTTCCCTTGGGGATATACGCGCAAAACGATACTATCGCTCAACAGGAATATCCCAAATCGGTACAGGGAATTACAAACTTTGCCGATTGGGCAATGGATCTTGTGACTTTTGAAAGAGAAAATTATACCTTTTTTTTTCTGCCCTTAATGGGGTATGAAGAACGTACAGGTTTTGAAATTGGTGTAATGCCTGTATGGCGATTTTATATAGGGGATAAGCCTGAAAAAGAAGGGTATTACCGACCATCCAATATTTCTCCTTCGGTAGTTGTTTCAACCAATGGAATGTTAGAGTTTGATTTGTCATCGGATTTCTACACTCAAAACGCTTGGTATATTCAAAATAAATGGGTTTACAGGTCGATGCCGGATAAGTTTTTCGGCATAGGGAATTCCGGAGATAAAAACCAGGTATCAGATTTTGAGGTATCTAAGTTTGAGTTCTCAGGAAAGGTTATGAAGGGAGTGATGGATGAGTTATTTGTGGGGATTAATTACGATGCCGGCAATTATGAAATCAGTAATATAGAAGGAAGTGTTTTAACTCCTGAGATACCTGGTTATGACGGAGGGGGTTATTTTGGAGTAGGTCCGGTTGTTAATTACGACCAGCGAAATAGCATTGTTTATCCTACATCAGGTAATTATGTAGAACTTTCCTATACTAAATATTTTGAGGCTGTTGCTGCTTACGAATTTTCATCTATAAAACTTGATGTACGAAAGTTTATTGATTTAGGAAATAATGATAGAGTGTTGGCATTTCAGGGATATGTTCATTCTACTCGCGGGGATGTGCCTTTTTATAGAATGGCGGTGCTGGGAGGTAAAAAACTTTTTAGAGGTATCGCACATCCTTATAAGTATATCGATAATCACAGTGCGTATTTGCAGGTAGCTTATCGTTCGCATTTATGGTGGCGCCTGGGTTATGAAGCTTTTGCCGGCGTAGGTAATGTGTTTAATGAATGGGATGAATCTGTAGTAGAAGATCTGCACTTAATGACAGGAATAGGTTTACGTTTTCGGGTTCTTGAAAAAGAGAAGTTGAATTTTAGGATGGATCTTGGTGTAACCAACAAAGGCGACCGAGGTATTTTCTTTACTTTGGGTGAGGCATTCTAAGTGAATTAGTGTTCAGTTTATATATTTATTTTTTAGACAAAACCCATAAGTCATACCTAATTGGTATATTTTTATTTTTTATAAAATAGTTAAAATTGTTGTTTGGTTGAACTATAGTTGCTTATTTTGGTTTAAAACATATTGATAAGGTATGGTATGGTTGGAGTGCTTAAGATTTTACATTGAGCTCTGGTTAATTTAAATAATTAGGTTATGAAGTTTTCGAAAAAGACAGAGTATGGGTTAAGGTTTTTGTTGGCCTTAGCTGAGTTGAGTGAAGGTAGGTTTATGGGTATATATCAAATTTCATTACGCCATCAAATACCAATGAAGTTTTTAGAGGCCATTGCAGTTTCCTTAAAGAAAGAAGGAATGCTTGAGGTAAAAAAAGGAGCAGGAGGTGGTTATAGGTTAAAATATCTTCCGAGTGAAATAACCTTATTGATGGTTTTTGGGTGCTTAGAGGATGCTTATAAAAAATCCATTGACGTATCAGGAGATATTTCCAGTAACCAAAAGGCAGTTTCTCTTATTTTAAATGAAGCTATTTTAGGTGTTCGTGATGTGTTAAGTTCCAAAACATTGGCCGATATCCAAAAGGAATATAGGAACTTAAACGAAAGCTTAATGTACTATATCTAGTAATCGAGTTTTTATTGCAGATTATAGTTTGAAGAAACCTATATTCTTCAGCAGTTTATGTGACTGGTTAGATAACTTGCCCGAATGGTTTGTTAATTCTTCAGCAACTTTGGTGTTTGATTGCGTTATGTTGTTAATACCATTGAGGGCTTGGGTTATCTGATCTGATCCTGTTTTTAATTCTTTACTTGAAACGCTGATCTCCGACATTAAATTTACAGTTTCAGCCATGTTAGGAATGGTTTGTTCCAGCTTCTGACTAACTACCTCAGATAATAGTTTTCCCTTTTCTGTAATTTCTTGTATTTCGTCAGCAGCTTTTTTGCTGTTTTCAGCTAATTGTCGTACTGCTCCGGCAACAACATTAAATCCTTTTCCAGCTTCTCCTGCCTGTTTTGCCTCTATAGATGCATTTAAAGCCAAAAGATTGGTTTGTGTAGCTATTTGATCAATAACCTTTATTTTTTCCGCAATAAGATGCATTGCTTGTAATAACTCCAGAGCACTTTGGTTGCTGTCGCGTAAGTTATTATTGGTTAATTCAGTTTGCTTTTTTGTCTTGTTGGCGTTGTTATATGAAGAATCAATATTCGCATTCATTTCTTCCATAGATGCTGATATTTCTTCAATGGAACTGGCTTGTTCAGTGTTGGTGCTCGACAGCTCCTTTGCAATACCATTAGTAGTATCTCCAAGATTGCTTACTCTGGAAGCTGATTGGTTTATCTCAAGGATAGATTCTCTAAAGATGTTAATGAGCGTTGTTATGTTTGTATTAAGCGTTTTAAGTTCGCCTTTATATTTTTTTTGTTTTGAATCAGATTTAATGTTGCTTAAATCTCCTTTAGAAAGTTGTTTGATATTGTCAATTAAATAGTCAAGCGGCTTTCTAACCCATTTAGATACTCCATATAGCATTAATGTGGTTAGGATTAAACCTGTGGCAAGAGCTGCCGAAAAAGGATAGCTCTCCGGATTGGCATAATGAATCTTGCTGTTTACAACTACTAAAAATACATTGATAACCCAGATAATACCAATTCGCAGAAAAATACTTCCTTTAAAAAGGTAGCGCAATACAACAGTGCCGATTATGATGGCAAATAGTAATACAATTAGAATGTTGCTCATTGATTTAAGAATTTAAGTCATTGAATACGTAAATTACTAAAAAGGGTTTCGATTATCAATAATATAATAGTTCTAATAGTAGGTTTTTGAATAATTATTTGAATAAATCATAGTATTTGTGGATTTGTATCATTTGATTGTATTATTATAGCCTATTAAAATAATGGGAGAAAACGCTCAGTTAACTGTGTGTCTGTGTGTGTTAATAGTTTGTAAATCAAGCAATAATATATTTAGGTTTGTTAGCAGGTTGAATTAAAGCATGTATAAATAGTATGAAATAGAGAGGGCTTAGTGTTGTCTATTCAAATTCCAAGCTTTATGTTTGTATCGAAGTCAAAACAAAGTAAAAACGTTAAAACAAGAATATCATGAGTGGAATAGCAAATAGCGTAGTAGAGTTAATAGGAAATACTCCTTTAGTTCAAATTAACAGATTAAATGAAAGTGAAGCACAGGTAGTTGCAAAGCTTGAGTATTTCAATCCGGCAAGTTCAGTTAAAGATCGTATTGCTTATGCAATGATTGAGGATGCTGAAAAAGCAGGTAAGGTTGATAAAGATACTGTAATCGTTGAGCCTACAAGTGGTAATACAGGTGTTGGTTTAGCTTTTGTAGCAGCTGTTAAAGGTTACCGACTTATTTTAACTATGCCTGAAAGTATGAGTGTAGAACGTAGAAAGTTACTTAAGAAATTTGGTGCTGAGTTGGTTCTAACTCCTGCTTCTCAAGGAATGAAAGGAGCTATTTCTAAAGCTGAAGAAATTGCCAGTGAACATGCTAAGTCTTTTATCCCTCAGCAGTTTAATAACCCTTCAAATCCATCTATTCATAGGTGCACTACAGCTCAGGAGATTTGGAAAGATACAGATGGTAATATTGATGTATTTATTGCAGGAGTAGGTACTGGAGGTACAATTACCGGTGTAGGTGAGGAATTAAAAAAGAAGAATCCTGACTTAAAGGTAATTGCTGTTGAACCAGCTGATTCTCCGGTAATTTCAGGCGGTCAACCTGGACCACATAAAATTCAAGGTATTGGTGCAGGTTTTATTCCTGGAAACCTTAATACTGAAATTATTGACGATGTGGTTAAGGTAAGCAATGATGATGCTATTCAAACTAGTCATAAAGCCGCCATTGAAGAAGGTTTATTGGTTGGTTATTCTTCAGGAGCAGCACTTTTTGCCGCATTACAGGTTGCTAAGCGCGAAGAATATAAAGGTAAGCGTATAGTAGTAGTGTTGCCTGATACTGGTGAAAGGTATTTAAGCAGCTTTGAAATTTAAGCATTGATATTTTAACCAAAAATTTATTGAAGGATTATTGACTATTGGCAAGGTTAGCCAATCAATAATCCTTTGTTTTACAATTTATTGGCTCGTTGTTAATGAGTTCAACGGCCATTGTTATATCATTTTTTATCGAGGTTATGATTCAAGCATTTACAAATGTTTTTTCTGTGGAGCAAATAAAGCAAGCTCAAGAATTATATACATCACTATCTGCCGAACAGCGTTTGTGGTTGTCCGGATACTTGTCTGGTTTAAACCAATCAGGAGCTCTATTAGATGGAGTAGCTGTTAATGGAAATGGCGCATCCGTGTTAGGAGGCAATGGATCTGAAGTGGTAGGAGTTGTTGAGGAAGTTCAGTTAACAATATTATACGGTACACATACCGGGAATTCAAAGTTGCTGGCTCAAAAAGCATCAGATTTGGCGCAGTCTAATGGTGCTAAAGTTTCTATGGTGAGTATGGATGAATATAAAAGTCGTAAGTTAAAGGAGGAACAAAACCTGTTGGTTATTGTTTCTACCCACGGAGAGGGAGATCCTCCGGCTTCAGCAGAAGATTTTTATTCATATATATTCGGTAAAAAAGCACCTAAATCAGGCAGTTTGAATTATGCTGTAATTGGTTTAGGAGATAGCAGTTATGCCAAATTCTGTCAAACAGGTCGTGATATTTATGATCAGTTAAAGAAGTTGGGTGCAAATAATGTGCACGACTTTGTAGAATTGGACGTAGACTTTAAAGACAATATTGGAACAGTATTGCCTTCGGTAGTTAGTAATTTTACTAAGTCGGTTGTTCAGCCTCAGGTACAGGAGGTAGTAAAGGATTTAGGAGCAATTGATAGTGATCAGTGGGTTGAAGTCGAAGTTTTAGATAAGGTACTTCTTAACGGAAGGGGATCTAAGAAAGAAACCTATCATATAGAACTTGATATTGAAGATGCCGGTTTGGTTTACAAGCCGGGAGATGCACTGGAGGTGGTTTCTTTTAACAGCCCTTCGCTGGTAAGGGAGATCCTTAAAAATCTTGATATTAACGAGGATGAACAAGTTGAAATAGCAGGAGTAACTAAAACAATTGAACAAGCTTTGATTACAGATTATGAGCTGACTGTGGTGACCAATCCTGTGATTAAAAAGTATGCTGAGATAGCGAAAAATAAAGATCTTGATGCTTTAATTGCTGATAATGAAAAGCTACAGGAATACATATATGGGGCAGACTTTCTGGATTTAATTACACATTACCCGGCTCAGTTAGACGCAGCTTCTCTTATAGGTTTCTTAAGGAAATTGCCTGCGCGTTTGTATTCAATATCATCTAGTTATGAGTATAATCCGGATGAAGTACATATTACAGTAGGTGCTGTCAGGTACGAATTAAATGATAGAAAACATCATGGTGTTTGCTCCGGCTTTTTGGCAGATCAGATTAATCCTGGCGAAACAGTGAATGTGCGTATCAAAAATAATGACGGATTCAGGTTACCTGAGGATAAGCAGGCTAAAGTAATTATGGTTGGACCGGGTACCGGTATTGCACCATTCAGGTCTTTCTTGCAGGAAAGAGAAGTTACGGAAGCAGAGGGAGGTAACTGGTTGTTTTTTGGAGACCAGCATTTCGAAACAGATTTTCTGTACCAAACGGAGTTATTGCAGTTCCGTAGTGAAGGTTTGTTAACGCAGCTGGATGTGGCATTTTCGCGTGACCAGAAAGAAAAAGTTTACGTTCAGGATCGAATGAAGGAGCACGGGGCTCAGGTATATGACTGGTTAAAACAAGGCGCTTACTTTTATTTATGTGGTGATATGAATAAGATGGCGAAGGATGTTAAAAAAGAACTGGTAAATATTATTGAGGCACACGGAAAAATGACCAAAAAAGATGCCGCTGCTTATCTAAAAGAAGTAAGAGCGGAAGGACGTTTCCAGGAGGATGTGTATTAGTGCAATCCTTATTTTATAACTCGTAACAGAAAAAGTAATGGCTGATATAAAAAATAACGAAATATTTCCATCTTGGAACCTTTCAGATGTAGAGGGCATTAAAACCAGGAGTAATTATTTAAGAGGAACTCTTGAAGAAAGTTTAAATGATCTGGCAACAGGTGCAATTTCAGATGATGATGTACAGTTAATTAAGTTTCACGGTAGCTATCAACAAACAGATAGAGATCTGGATGTTGAGCGTAAACGTCAAAAACTGGAACCCTTATATAGTTTTATGATTAGGGTTCGTATTCCAGGTGGCGTATCAACTGCTGAACAATGGGTGGCTTTTGATGAGCTTGCTAAAACGCATGCAAGCAATACATTAAAGTTAACTACGCGTCAGGCATTTCAGTTTCACGGAATTGTAAAGCGTAACCTTAAGGAAACGATGCAGCGAATCAACGATACCTTGTTGGATTCTATAGCAGCCTGTGGTGATGTAAACCGAAATGTAATGTGTACTACCAATGAGGCGTTGTCGCCATGGGTTCCTGCTGCATATCAAATGTCAAAAGATATTAGTGATCATCTGCTGCCGCGAACAACTGCTTATCATGAAATCTGGTTAAATAAAAAGTTATTGGTTGATGGTAAACAAGATGAAGAGCCAATTTACGGAAAAACTTATTTGCCTCGTAAATTTAAAATAGCCATTGCCATTCCGCCATATAACGATACAGATATTTTTTCCAATGATATTGGATTAATTGCTATTGGAAAAGGAGATCAGCTCGAAGGTTTTAATGTTGTTATAGGTGGAGGTTTAGGTATGACTTTTACTGAGCCTGGTACTTATCCTCGTCTGGGAGATATTATTGGGTATGTACCATATGATAAAACACTTGAGGTGGTTGAGGAGATTGTAAAACTGCAACGTGATTACGGAAACAGGGAAAATCGTCGTAAGGCTCGTTTGAAATACACAGTGGACAGAGTCGGACCTAAGGAATTTAAAACTTTACTGGAAAACAGGCTTGGTTATAAAATAGAGCCAACTAAGCCTTATAAATTTAAAACCAATGGTGATGTTTTTGGTTGGAAGAAAGCCAAAAGTGGAAAATGGTTTTTAGGACTATTCATTGAGCATGGAAGGGTTAAGGATGAACCGGATTATCAGTTAAAAACCGGATTGAGAAAGATTGCTGAATTAAATAAATGCGATTTCCGATTAACAGGTAATCAGGGCTTGGTGATTGGTGCTGTTAAAGATGAAGATAAAAAAGAAATTGAAGCTCTTTTAAAGGAGTATAAGATTTGGCCAAAGAAAAACATTAGCGGAGCAAGAAAGCATGCGTTGGCTTGTGTGGCTTTAAATACTTGTACCATGGCTTTTTCAGAGGCTGAGCGTTATCTTCCGTCTTTAATGGATAAGATTGAAGAAATATTGGCGGAAAATAACCTGACCAATGATGAAATTTTAATTCGAATGACTGGCTGTCCAAACGGCTGTGGACGACCTTTTCTTGGTGAAATAGGCTTTGTCGGACGTTCTTTGGGTAAGTATAATATGTATTTAGGTGCCAGATTTACCGGTGAACGACTAAATACCCTTTACAAAGAAACGCTTTCAGAAGAACAAATTCTGGACGAATTGAAAGTGCTGTTAAAGAGATATGCTGAAGAGCGTAATGATGGTGAAAAGTTCGGTGATTTTGTAGGAAGAGTGGGGATAATTAGTCACGATAAAGAAATACAGCTGGTAGAGTAGTAAATATTGTTCCTGTTTGTTAACCAAAACAGACAGGAGCATTAAAGGCTAACTTAAAAATTAAGCTTAATGAAAGAGAAACGATATAGAACATTGATGAAAACCATTTCGTGGCGTGTAACCGGCACGGTTGATACTTTTGTAATATCATATCTTATTACAGGCAAAGTAGGTTTGGCTGCATCTATTAGTGGTGTTGAGGTTTTTACCAAAATGATATTGTATTACTGGCACGAAAGGTTGTGGAACCGGATTCAATATGGGAAAGAAAAACCTAAGCAGCCTGAGTATTACATATAATTAGTTAGTTATGGGTCTGGCATATTCCCAATTTGCCATGAGTGAAGAGGTATAGATAATCTTTCTGCTCAGTTATTTATAGAAAGAGTAGGTGTTTTGTGATTGTTAACTTGATTGTAGTGTTGAATAAAACAAAAAGATGCAAAGAATAACTATACATATAAATAATAGTAAACTATCTATAGCTCAAGCTCATGATTTGCAAAAGGTTTATGCAGGATTAGATTTTGATATTTTATTGCATGCCAGCGAGGCAGAGAGCAATGGAGAAGATGATAAGGAGGTAGAGAATGTTTTGGAGGATGCTGTGATTAACGGTGATTCCGATGTTTATATTGCTTTGGCTAATGAGTTGCCGTATCCATTAAACGATAAACTTGATGTTTTTGCTTTGTTGCCCGCCTTGGATCAATCTGATGCTCTGGTGAGTCAACAAAACCTAACATTGACAAAATTGCCTTATGGTGCAAGAGTGGGTATTACTTCATTACATCAAAAAAATAAGCTAAAGAAAGAAAGGTCTGATTTAGTTTTTGCAAGGGTTGATGCCGAGGTAGAGAATTTAATTTTTCTGGTAGATAGTGGCGAAGTGGATGCGGTTGTTGTAGCTACCAGTAAGCTTGAAAGCTTAAATTTAACGCATAGAATCTCAGAAAAACTGAAATATATAACTCATTCGCTTCAAGGACATTTGGCAGTTGTGGGTGAAAAATCTAATACAGTTCTAAAGAATAAATTCAAGGAAAATGATATCAGGCAAAACTGGGGCAGGGTGGTCCTGGCTGGTTTTGGACCGGGAGATAAATGGTTAATCACCAAAAGAGCCGAGTATAATCTTCATCGAGCAGAAGTTATTTTTTACGATGATTTGGTGAATGAAGATTACCTGAACAGGTTTTGTGCCAGGAAAATTTATGTAGGAAAGCGTAAAGGGCAGCATAAATTCGACCAGCAGGAAATTAATGAGCTGATGTATCGTACTGCCAAAAAAGGAAAATGGGTAGTGCGCATTAAAGGCGGTGATCCGTTAATTTTTGGTCGTGGAGCCGAAGAATATCATTATTTACAAAGCAGATTTATTGAAGCAGAAATTATCCCGGGTATTACAAGCGCCTTTGCGGCAGCGGCAAGTTCAGTTATTCCACTCACAGAAAGGTCGCTTTCGTCATCGGTCGTTTTTTTATCCGGGCATGATTTAAATAAATTAAAAATTCCTAAGGCCGATACTTTGGTGTTTTACATGGGGGCTTCAAACCAAATGGAATTGGCCAACAGAATTATGGCTGAAGGATGGTCTGGAAGTACGCCGGTTGGAGTGGTGTATAATGCCTCTAACCACAATCAGCAAGTTTACCGGGGTACCCTTAGGGAGATGAAGGAGAAGGGTAGTGGATTGCCTTCTCCATCCATTATTATAGTTGGAAAAACAGCGCAAAAGCAATATGAACATCAGGAAAAATGGCTCTATACCGGAATATCGGCTGATGATTTTAAAGCAGAAGGTCATGTGGTGCATACGCCACTTATATCTATTGAGGGTATTGATCTAAGTGCAGAAATAGATGACAAGATTAATCGCCTGAATGCTTATCAGCGTATTGTTTTTACCAGCAGGTATTCGGTTCATCATTTTTTCAGGTTGCTGTTTGATGCGGGAAAAGATGTAAGGAGTTTGAGTCATTTGAAGATTGATTCTATAGGTAAAACAACAACAAAAGCGCTTAGGGAGTACGGTTTGGCTGTGGCTCCTTTGTCAGAGCTTGAATCTTCAGCTGCTATGGTGGAGGTTTATCAGCATAATAATATATCAAATGAAAATGTTCTTATACCACGTTCTAATCTGGGTACTTCTGTACTTCCTGATGGTTTAAAAAAACTAGGTAATAATGTATCTTTAATAAAAGTATATCATGCTATAACTAATAAAGCCATTATAAAGCAGGATTTAGAATTATTCAGT
Source organism: Labilibacter sediminis (assembly GCF_005877885.1). Classification (GTDB taxonomy): domain Bacteria; phylum Bacteroidota; class Bacteroidia; order Bacteroidales; family Marinilabiliaceae; genus Saccharicrinis; species Saccharicrinis sediminis. The sequence goes on along the minus strand of NZ_VCHY01000022.1, from coordinate 69,253 downwards.
GGCGTAGTGTTTACTTCTCCATCAACAGTAAAAGTGTTTGTTGAGGTGTACAAAGAAATACCATCACATTTAAAGATAATATGCAAGGGTGCAGAAACTAAAAAAGTTTTGCAGGATATTGAGAGAAATAAGTGTGGTAATATTTGTCGTAATGTGATTTGATTAATGATTTAAAACAAAAAGCTATGTTTAAAAGATTCAGACAGTTCAGACTAAGTCCCGAAATAAGAGATAATCATGCTGATGTTGCACTTCATGCGCGTGATCTGATTTATCCATATTACGTGGTAGATGGAGATGCAAGAAAAGAGCCGGTACCATCATTAAAGGATGTATATAGGTTTTCGATTGATTTGTTATTGCAGGATTTGGAAGAAACAGTAAGTTTAGGAATAGATAAAATATTACTGTTTGGTGTAGTTGAAGATAAGGATAAAACAAAAGATGCCGTAAGTGCTTTCAAGCACAATAACCTGGTTGAAAATACGGTAAAGAAAATAAAAGAAAAATACCCCGACCTAACAGTTATTACTGATGTATGTACATGTGGGTATACCAATCATGGTCACTGTGGAGTGTTGAATGGTCTAACTGTGGATAACGACAAAACCATTGAAGTGTTGGCTCGCATAGCAGAAAGTCATGCAAGGGGGGGAGCAGATATTGTGGCTCCATCAGCTATGATGGATGGTCAGGTGCAAGCCATTCGAAGAAAGTTGAATACCAGAGGGTATAAGAATACAAAAATTCTTTCTTACTCAGCTAAGTATGCATCTGTTTATTATGGTTCAGAAAAAGATGCTACAGTTCCAACTCCTTCGTTTGGTGACCGTAAAACATATCAGATTGACTACAGAACCAAATTACAGGGGCTTGAGGAAATCGGAGCAGACCTGGATGAAGGGGCTGATTGGGTAATGGTTAAGCCGGCGCATACTTATTTAGATGTATTGGCGCGTGCCAGAGATAAATATCCTAAAGCACATATTGCGGCTTATCAGGTGTCAGGAGAATATATGATGTTAGTTAATGCTGCGGAGCATGGTTATTTAGATTTAAAACCTGCTATGATTGAAGCTTTAATGGCCATAAAAAGGGCAGGAGCAAATACAATCATTACTTTTTATGCTAAAAAAATGGCCTTGCATTTAAATGGAGATCCGTTTTATGTGATATAACAAATGGTGATAAGTGTTTTAACCCGGATTATGTGTTAGAACATCGTAATGAGGAAAGAAAGTGCAAACAATCAAGGACTTGTTGAGACGACTCATAGCGCCGCTATGGTGAGTTGAAACAAGTTAGTTTACGGTTTGATTGGCAGTAGTTTCATTACGTAATAGGTTTTCTAACGCATATTGCGGGTTTAACTACACTGTTTTGATTTCTTTTAATGAAGACAATTAAAAAAGCCTGAAACATTTTTGTTTCAGGCTTTTTGTTATATCATTATGGATGATGTTTACTGTATTTTCTTTACCCTAACAGCATTCATTCCTTTAAGTCCTTTTTCAAGTTCAAAATTAACTTTGTTGCCTTCCTTAATCTCTTCAAGTAATCCGTTTACATGTACAAAGAATTTTTCCTGAGTATCAAGATCCTTGATGAAACCGTATCCTTTTGAATCATTGAAAAATTCAACGCGTCCGGTACGAATAGGATCTTCGATATCTTCTTTCTTTGGAATGGAGATCTCTATGCTCTCGGCATCAATTTTTGTTTTTTTGGTAAGATCGGGCGGAGTATCAACAATGTTTCCGTTTTCATCTACATATGCAATCATATCATCAAGACTACTGCCACCTGCGTTTGCTTTACGTTCATCTTTTCTTTTTTGCTTGTCTTGACGCTTTTTTAATCTTTTCTTTTCTTTTTCTTTCTTACCAAAGGTTTCTTGAGATCTCCCCATTCATTAAAAATTTAAAAGTTTATAAGTTGTTATTTGTATAGTAATGAAGATACGATACGTTTAATAGTAAAAAACGGACAAACAAAGGTAGGTATTCGCTTTGATAATTGGTCAGAAAATTACTTGAAAGGTATATTAACCTATTACTAACTGCAAATTTACGATAAAAATTTAAACCACCTTAAAAACAGTTGTATTTATAGTAATGTTTTCAAATTAAGCGCTCAATAGCATATAGCAGTTGAGCGCTTATAGGTTTCTGTTAACGAATAACTTGGAGTGTCGCTCTTTGGATATAATTATTTTCCCCAATAACTTTTATAAGGTAAGTTCCTTCAGCTATGTTTTTAAGTGATACCGGTATTTTGTTTCCTCCTTGTATAGATATTGATTTAATGAGACGTCCGCTAATGTCGAAAATAGTAATTTGAACTTTTTGGTTAGTGTAGCTTTCCAGATCAATGGTAAAATTGCCAGCACAAGGATTGGGGTAGAGTGTAATTTCTTTACCCATTTCATTTTTTAGTATGCTGGTGGAGTAGTCATAGCTTATGTCCCAGTTGTAATTTTGGTTAATGGCTTTTTCTCCCATCCATCTAATATAAATAGTCTCATCGTTAGTAATTTCATAGGTTAATTCGGCTCGTTCTTCGCAATTATCGTCATTTTCAGCAAGTAAAGTGTTGCAGTCACTATAAACCTGAAGTTTGGTATCTACGTTTGTTGCCTCGCACGACGATATAACTAAAGAACCTGTTTCTTCTGCAGTAAAAGTATACCATTGGTCAATGTCGCTAAGGTGCGAGGCGCTGTTTGTGCCTAGTAGAGCGCTTAATGGTTGAGTGCACTCTTCACCTTCGCTTAAAGGCGTAGAGGTTAGGGTCCAGTCAAACTCACCCGAAGAATAGGTGCTTTTCCAGTTAATATAATAAGTTTCTCCTATATATGCAGGAAATATAACTGACTCTTGTGAGTTACACGTATTGTTTACAGATATATAGGCAGTAGAACCACACGATTTATAAATAGCCAAATCAGTATTTTCTGTGGTTAGTCCGCAGTTTGAAACCTCAACCCTGCTACTGGTTTCCGGAGTATATTTATACCATTGGTCGTAACCGGAAGTGTGACTTGCATGATTGGTACCAATGATTAAGTTTTCGTAGGGTGTAGAGCAATAATTACCAGTGGTAATATCTTCCTCGCTAAGTGTCCAGTTGTAGCTTCCTGTTGTGTAATGCTTCGTCCAAAGAATATAATAGGTTGTTCCTTGTGTGCAAGGAAACGATAGTTCAGACTGTGTATTGCAATAATCGTTATTTGAATAAAGTTTTGTATCACAGTCGTTATAAATTTCAACAAAAGTATCTTCGTTGGTTTGTGTACAACTCGAAACTGTAATTTCACCATCAATGGATGCGGTATATGTAAACCACTGATCAACACCCTTGGTGTGATCGCTGCTGTTGGTTCCTATAGTGGCGGTAAGAGGATCTATGCAAAAATCACCAACTTCAGGGTCTGCTTCACTTATTGTCCAGTTGTATGATGAAGAGGTGTAATTGTTTTTCCATCTAATATAATAGGTAGTGTTGGCTATGGACTCAAATGTAACCAATGATTGGTAATTACAGTAATTGTTGTTAAATATAAAAGGATATCCTTCGCAATTAGTGTATATTTCAATAAAGGTATCTTCGCCGGTTAATCCACAAGATGAAATGGTTAGTTTTCCATCGGTGGTTGGAGTGTAGGTGTACCACTGGCTAACTCCACAGCTATGGTCAGCCGAATTGGTGCCTAAAATTGCATCAAAAGGTGAATCACAAAAATCTCCGGTTTGAATAGTTTCTTCTTTTAAATACCAGTTATATGTGTATGGTGTATCAAATAATCTCCATCTGATGTAATATGTTTGGCCAGAGGTGGCTTTAAAAGCAATTTTGGATTGGTTTCCACAGTAGTTGTCGCTGCTGTGTATGGGAGATGCAGCACCGCAGCTGGTATATATTTCAACTTTAGTATCGGCTGTGGTTGATTCGCAGTTGTAAATGGTGATTTTTTCATCTTGAGTTGCAGTGTATTTAAACCATTGATCTATGTCGCCAGTATGGTTCGCACTGTTGCTTCCGGTGCTAAATTCAACAGCAGTGACAGCTTCAGCACATGATGCTCCTCCCTGGGCCTTCAGGTGGAGTGATACTAAGATCAATGTTGCAAATAATAAAATACTTTTCATTAGGCAGGATTTGAATTGTTTTAAAGTAAATTTATGCAAATCCCTTGTTTGAAAAGTTCTTATTTTGATTAAAAGGTTTTATTTGTTTGTCAATGGATTAGATAAAAGATATGGACTGGATAATGGATGGATATTAGCGCTGTTTGGCATATGGTTGTCTGGTTAATTTATAAAATATTATCAATATCCCGGTTTAGTTTCCCTGAAACAAAACCTTCTTTATCAATTGTGACATTATGAAAGCCAATTTGTTTAAGCTGTTGAGATACTTGTATTTGGATATTCTCCAGTAACGATATCTGTTTTTTTGGAACCTCTATTTTTGCTTTTCCTTTCATATATCTAACCCTAACATCCCGAAAGCCTTTGGTATTTAAAAAATCTTCTGCTTGTTCTACTTGTTTAAGTTTTTGTATAGTAATTTTTTCTCCATAAGGAAATCGGCTGCTTAAGCAGGGGCTGGCAGGTTTATCCCAAACGGATAAACGAAAGTGGTTACTGATATCCCGAATGGTAATTTTGTTTATTTCGCATTCCGCTAAAGGACTTAAAGCTTTGTATTCTTTAGCTGCTTTTATTCCAGGACGATAGTCTCCCAGGTCAGAATAATTGTTTCCGTTTAATATTTCGTAATCTATGAATTTTTCTTTTGTGAGTGATTGGATAGATTGATAAAGGTTTGATTTACAATAATAACATCTGTCAATTGGGTTTGAATTGTAACCAGGGTTATTTATTTCTTTGGCATCAATTTCATACAAAAGAATATCATTATCCAGAGCAAATTGTTGAGCGTCTTTGTAATCTTTGCTTTTAAGGCTGACTGAATTACTTATCACAGCAATGGCGTTTTCTTTGCCTAAATACTTTCGTGCCATAAATGCAACAAGGCAGGAGTCCACTCCGCCGGATAATGCAATGAGTACTTTCGGATGATTTTTAAACCAGTTTTGGATTTTTTGTATATGTTCATCAATGTGTTTCATACTCACATAACACTTAGAGCAGGCAAAAGTTTGATGGAAGTTATTGTTTAGAATAAAAAAACGCAGCTCCTTTAGAGGAAGCTGCGTTTAATATGTTGAGCTTAATTGCTTAGTGATTAAGCATTCTGCTTTTTAATTAAATTTAAAGCGCTACCATTTTTAAACCACTCAATTTGTTGTTGGTTGTAAGTGTGGTTTGCAATGATTTCATCTTTATTTCCATCAGCATGAACTACTTCAATAGTAAGTTGTTTGCCTGGAGCAAAGCTTTCAAGATCCACGAAGTTGAAAGTATCATCTTCTAAAATCTTATCATAGTCAGCCTCGTTGGCAAAGGTAATTCCTAACATACCTTGCTTTTTAAGGTTGGTTTCGTGAATACGGGCAAAACTCTTTGTTAATACCACTTTAACACCTAAGTGACGTGGTTCCATAGCAGCATGTTCACGAGATGATCCCTCTCCATAGTTGTGGTCACCAACTACTACAGTAGAAATACCAGCCTCTTTATATGCTCTTTGTGTAGCAGGAACTTCTCCGTACTCTCCTGAAACTTGAGACTTAACTTTATTGGTTTCGCCATTAAACTTGTTAACAGCTCCGATTAGCATGTTATTGGAAATGTTATCTAAGTGTCCACGATATTTTAACCAAGGACCTGCCATTGAAATATGGTCAGTTGTACATTTACCTTCTGCCTTAATTAATAATTTGGCTCCGGTAATATTTTTACCATCCCAAGGAGTAAATGGTGTTAATAATTGAAGTCTGTCGCTTTCAGGGGATACAATTACTTCAACATCTGAACCATTTTCAGCTGGCGCCTGGTAACCTGCATCTTCAACATCAAATCCTTTTGGTGGTAACTCATCTCCGGTAGGAGCATCTAACTTAACCTCTTCGCCATTGGCATTGGTTAAAGTATCAGTAGTTGGGTTAAAACCTAAGTCTCCGGCAATAGCTAAAGCTGTAACTAACTCAGGAGAACCTACAAAAGCAAATGTATTTGGGTTACCATCAGCACGCTTGGCAAAGTTTCGGTTAAAAGAATGAACGATTGTGTTTTTCTCTTGTTTTTCTGCACCCATACGAGCCCACATACCAATACATGGTCCACAGGCATTTGCAAATACAACACCGTCAATCTTTTTAAAGGTATCTACCAATCCATCACGATCGATCGTATAACGAACCTGCTCAGAACCCGGCGTAATAGAAAATTCAGCTTTAGCTTTAAGTCCTTTGTTAACAGCATCTGCTGCAACAGAAGCAGCTTTCGAAATATCTTCGTAAGAAGAGTTTGTACATGAACCAATTAAACCAACCTCTACTTTTAGTGGCCAGTCGTTTTTGGCTGCTTCTTCTCTCATTTTACTGATAGGAGTCGCTCTGTCCGGAGTAAAAGGGCCGTTTAGGTGTGGCTCTAACTCATCAAGGTTAATTTCAATAACCTGATCGAAGTATTTTTCAGGAGAGGCATATACTTCAGCATCTGCAGTTAATAAATCTTTAACTTCGTTAGCAGCATCAGCAACATCATCTCTATTGGTTGCTCTTAAGTAGCGCTCCATTGAAGCATCATATCCAAAAGTAGAAGTAGTAGCGCCAATTTCAGCACCCATGTTACAAATGGTTCCTTTTCCTGTACATGACAATGATTCAGCACCTTCTCCAAAGTACTCAACAATACAACCTGTACCTCCTTTTACAGTAAGGATACCAGCAACTTTTAAGATAACATCTTTTGGAGCAGCCCAGCCATTAAGTTTACCTGTAAGCTTAATACCAATTAGTTTTGGAAACTTAAGCTCCCAAGGCATACCTGCCATTACATCAACAGCGTCAGCACCACCAACACCTACTGCAATCATACCTAATCCTCCGGCATTAACAGTATGTGAGTCTGTTCCAATCATCATTCCACCCGGAAAAGCGTAGTTTTCTAGTACTACCTGGTGGATAATACCAGCACCAGGCTTCCAAAAACCAATGCCATATCGGTTCGTCACTGAACTAAGAAAATCGTATACCTCTTTGTTGGTATCTTTAGCAGTAGCCAAATCCTGAGTTGCTTCTACTTTAGCCTGAATCAGGTGATCGGCATGCACAGTTGATGGTACAGCTGCTTTGTTTTTACCTGCCTGCATAAATTGCAACAAGGCCATTTGGGCTGTTGCATCCTGCATAGCTACTCTGTCCGGCTTAAAGTTTACATACGATTCGCCTCTTGTAAATGCTTCTTTAGCATCTTCGTCAAGGTGAGCATACAGAATTTTTTCAGTAAGCGTTAAAGGTTTGTCCAAAATGGTACGAGCTTTTTCTACTTTCTCTCCCATTTCGGCATACACTTTCTTAATCATTTCAATGTCGAACGCCATAATTTATTTTATTTGTTTTAGTATTTTCAATTAAGGTGCAGTTGCGTATTCAATTTTAAGATTATTACACAGTTTAAATGCACTTTTATTTGGGTGAACAAAATTAGCAAAAAATAGAAAAAAAAGTGCTTTTTGTCATGTCTAAAATGTAACCAAGATTAAGGGCTTTTGTTTAAGAAATGTTTATGTTGGTACAAAATTTTGTGCTTCTCTTTCGTTTAATTTCAGGATTTGCATCAGGGGAATTATTTTAAGCAGCTAAAAATGTCTGATTTGTTGAGATCTGAAGCGTTTTATTTTCCTTATATTAGATTTTAAATCAGCCTAAATTATGCTATCAAAACTATTTACAGAAAACATTAAAATTGCACTGGGTGCCATTCGGTCTAACAAACTCAGAACCATTCTTACGATAGCTATCATTACTATCGGTATCACCGCATTGGTAGGAATTATAACGGCTGTTCAGTCTATTGAAACAGCTATTTCCAATAATTTTACCAGCATGGGAGCCAATTCATTTACTATAGAAAATAGAGGTAGAGATGTGCGAATTGGTAAAAAGAGGCTTAAGACCAAGAATTTTGGCTATATATCTTATAAAGAGGCCATGGGTTTTAAGCGTAGTTTTGATTTTCCGGCCTTGGTTACAATATCTTATATGGCCAGCGGTAATGCCACTGTTAAATATGAATCTGAGAAAACGAATCCTAATGTGGCGGTGTACGGGGTGGATGAAAATTTTATTTCTATAGCAGGGCATAACATAGATAAAGGTCGGGATTTTTTATTGCGTGATATTCAGGATGGAAGAAATGTGGCAATTATTGGATCAGCGCTTCATAAAAATCTTTTTCCGGATAAAAGAAACCCTGTAGATAAAGTAATTTCTTTGGCTTCTGGTAAATATAAGGTGGTTGGCCTTTTAAAAGAGAAAGGAGCTGGTTTTGGAGGTCAAAGTGATAATTTATTGTTGTTGCCCGTGAGTAATGTTCGGCAATATTTTAGTCGACCAAAGATGTCGTACAAAATAGAGGTAAAGGCCAATAATCCTGCTCATATTGATGGTGCTATAAGTGAAGCAACAGGTACTTTTAGATTGGTGCGAAAGTTGAAAGTTAGAGATGAGAACAATTTTAATATTTTAAAGAGTGACAACTTGTCGCGCATGCTAATTGATAATTTATCAAGCATAACTATGATAGCTAATATTATTGGTTTTGTAACTCTGTTTGGAGCAGCTATTGGTTTGATGAATATTATGCTTGTAGCTGTTGCGGAGCGAACTCGTGAAATTGGTATTCGTAAAGCTACTGGTGCTACGCGTGCAGCCATACGCAATCAGTTTTTGATGGAGTCGGTAATGATAGGATTGCTTGGTGGTGCCGGCGGTGTTTTATTGGGTATAGTTGTTGGTAATATTGTATCGGTGGTCATTAAGTCAGGCTTTGTTGTACCTTGGGATTGGATTGTTATTAGCTTTGTTATTTGTTTTATTGTAGGACTGTTATCCGGATTAATGCCAGCCTTAAAAGCTGCTAAGCTTGATCCGATTGAGTCTTTACGTTATGAATAATCTTTATATTCTTTTTATGCGTAAAATTATAACCAATGTGTTAAAGGATTTATTTCGTTTTGTAACACGATATAGGTTTTTTATAATGCTTCTACTAATAATTACAGGTTCGGTGATATATTATTTTAATCAACCGGTGATTAAAGTGGTTAAGGGTGTTAATATTAAGGTTTGTAAAAGTGAGGCGGTTGATTCCATTTGGGATATTAATGACTCTCTCGTTTCTCCCGTGATGTATCAAAAAGTGCCCGATTTAAGAGATCTTCATTATAAGGAACGAATGGTGAAGTTTGTAGACCTAATGCTTCCATCTGTGTTGTTAGCGAAAGAAAAGATGGAAAATAAACGTAAGAAACTTGTCCATCTTCAATATGAAATGGAAAATGGATCAGGTCAGAATGTAGATTCAATTTATATCGAAGGCGTTTTAAAAGAATATAAAACAGATGATATTAGGGAAGTCATTAAAAGATTGCATCCGCATCCTACTTCAATTGTATTGGCGCAAGCTGCCATAGAGAGTGGATGGTGCACTTCCCGTTTTTGTAGAGAAGCGAATAATATCTTTGGTATATGGTCCTACAATTCCAATGAAAAAAGAATTAGGGCAAGTGAATCCAGGAATGGAAACAGTGTATATTTAAGAAAATACGATTCCCTGTTCGAATCTATTTATGATTATTTAAATACTATAGCAAAGGTTCATGCTTATAAGGAGTTCAGAGAGATTAGACAAAGTTCAAGAAATCCGTATCGTTTGATCTGGTATTTAAGTAATTACTCCGAAAAACGGTATGAGTATGTACGTACCCTTAGAAATGTGATTGAGTTTAATGACCTTGCCAAATATGATGGTTACTCTTTGGCTAAAATAAAACCTGATGATCCTGTTTGGGAAAGTATTATTGAATAGATATCGGCAAAAGCAATGTCGTTAATTTTATTGTTTTTGTTTTATAGTTTTATGAATACCTTTTTCTTGTATAAGATATTAACGGGTAAATAATTGACTGCAACATACAGTAGTGAGTAAATTAAACTACCTAATTTAGGTGCGAAAGGGACAAATAATTCTGTAAAATGTTGGTTAAGGGAAGTTGAACCTATTGGTAAGCGGTAAAATACAAAACTTAAAACTGCCGCTAGAACGTAGGCTGTAATGGCATTTGTTCCAAATACAATTCCTGTTTTCACATATTTGGAGTACTTAAGTATATCTATTACATATACACTAATGCCCAAAAACAAACAAGCAAAACCTCCTGTTACCAATACAAATGAACTTGTCCAAATATTTTTGTTGATGGGAAAAGTTAAGTTCCATAAATATCCGGCAACAGATAGTGTTATTCCTATGCAAAATAGATGAATGATTTTAGTTTTATATTTTTTTTTGCTGATAAGCAATTGCCCCATAAGCATACCTAGTATGGAGGTTGATATAGCGGGTAATGTGCTATAAATACCTTCCGGATCCCAAGTGTCTTGATACATTTTTCCTGGTAATAAATAACTATCAACCCATGCTGCAAAATTCATACCCGGTTCAAGGCTTATTTGGTTGTTTCCTGGTATGGGAATATAACACATGCTTAACCAATAAATCAAAAGAATTAAAAAGAATATTATTGTTTGGGCTTTCCATTTAGTATGAAGAAAAATAAAAGAGCAAAAGAGAAACACAATAGCTATGCGTTGCAATACACCTGCTATTCTTAGTTCATTTATATTAAAGTGTTGAATGTAATCTAACAGAAGGCCAATGACAAATATCTTTACTGTTCTTATTAAGATTTTGGAATATAAGGAGCTCTTTGCATCACCTGATTTTATTTTTTTTGTATACGCTAAGCTTATAGACACACCTACTATAAAAAGAAAAAAGGGAAATATGAGGTCAGTTGGCGTTAGTCCATTCCATGGCGCATGGAGTAAAGGAGAGTAAATGTAATTCCAACTGCCCGGATAATTAACCAATATCATGGCGGCAATGGTAAAGCCACGAAATGCGTCAAGAGAATTTAATCTTTTTACCTCCATTGTTAATTTAGAAACAAATGAAGATAAACAAAAAAAGCACCCACAATGTGGATGCTTTAAAAATTATAGTGAACTGCAAATTACTTTACAGAATCCATGTACTGAATTAATTCACATACTTTAGCTGAATAACCCATTTCGTTATCGTACCAAGATACAACTTTTACGAAGTTATCAGATAAAGAGATACCAGCTTTAGCATCGAAGATAGAAGTACGAGTATCACCGATGAAGTCGTTAGATACAACCATATCCTCAGTATAACCAAGAACACCAGCTAATTCACCTTCTGAAGCTTCTTTCATAGCAGCACAGATAGCCTCGTAAGAAGCACCTTTCTCTAAACGTGCAGTTAAGTCAACAACAGATACATCTGGAGTTGGAACACGGAAAGCCATACCAGTTAATTTACCGTTAAGCTCAGGAATTACTTTACCTACAGCTTTAGCAGCACCAGTAGAAGAAGGAATGATGTTTTGACCAGCACCACGTCCACCTCTCCAGTCTTTCATAGAAGGACCGTCAACAGTTTTTTGTGTAGCAGTAGTAGCGTGTACAGTAGTCATTAAACCTTCAACGATACCAAACTTGTCATTTAATACTTTAGCTACAGGAGCAAGACAGTTAGTAGTACAAGAAGCGTTAGAAACAAAGTTCATATCGTTAGTGTACTTGCTGTTGTTCACACCCATAACGAACATTGGAGTATCGTCTTTAGAAGGAGCAGACATAACAACTTTTTTAGCACCAGCGTCGATGTGACCTTGAGCAGACTCTTTAGTTAAGAATAAACCAGTAGACTCAACAACATACTCAGCTTCAACAGCACCCCAGTTGATGTCAGCAGGGTTTCTCTCAGCAGTAACACGAATCTCAGATCCGTTAACAATTAACTTACCGTCTTTTACTTCAACAGTTCCGTCAAAGATACCGTGAGTAGAATCATACTTTAACATGTAAGCCATGTAATCAACGTCGATAAGGTCGTTGATAGCTACAACTTCAATAGTTCCTTTGGCAACAGCCTGACGAAATACGAAACGACCGATACGGCCAAATCCGTTAATACCAATCTTAATTTTTGACATTTTATAGGTTTTTTAGAAATAAAATTTACAACTCCGTTAAAAATGAGGTACAAAAGTATAAAATCATTAATAAACGGTCAAAAAAAAGGTTGATGTTTTTCTAAAATGAGTATTAAAAAATGTGAAAAGGGAAATAAAGGTGTTGTAGAGCAGAAAAAGGTATAAAAAAAGGGAGTAGACTTAAAAAAGTTACTCCCTTTGGCTATTAAAATAGCTTATGCGTTTTCAACATTTTTTTCAACGTTTGTTTTGCTGTACGCAGGGCAATCCGCTGTGCTTTTACATGAGCTTAGACCTAATGCAACAAAAAACACCACAGTTGCTACCAAGATAAATGCTTTTTTCATAATAAGTAAATTACAATATAATTAATGATAGTTTTTTATTTAATCTTTTAATGTATAGCTGTAGTAACGAGTATTTTTACATTGAGTTACAAAAAACAGCCTTTTTCTGACCAATTCATTAAAATGTATGACTAAAAAGTAACCACACAAATAATGTTAGTGCATAAAAGTAGAATTAATCTTTTTTAATTGCAATAACATACCGACTAAATTGTACGTTAAAGCGTATCGTTTTATTTTATCTTTTACGTAAACGTTTTAATTCAGCAAAGGCTCTTTCCACATCATCATCATTAACTAAAATGGTAAACTCGTTGGTTGTTGAAATAACCTCCGTAATATTAATGCCTTCCCAGGCTACTGATTTTAATATGTAATAGTAAAAGCCGGGGACTTGAGAATTTTTTTCGTGTAGTTTTATGGTTATGGCTGATAGGTTTTCGGTTTTACGTTGTAATTCTTCGTCTTTAAAATGTTCTTCAACGAGGTTTGAGTAATAGCTGCTAATTACCAAAGTTGATTCGTGTACTCCTCTTACCAGAGTATAAAATATATCAGAATGGTCTGCGATAGCTTCAAATACGCGCATGTGACACTTAACCAGTGTTTTGGAGTTGTTGAAGGTGTAGTCAGTGAGATCTGAACGTACAATAATATCTCCAAGCATGCTTATCATTTTATCTATACCTCTGTTAATTGAAACATCAATTTGTGGATTCAGCCTGTTTAATGCCATTACTATAGCACCATGCTTTGACTCTTTTGAAATTATTCTGTCAATATCAGGTTTTATTTTACGTGCAAGTGCTGATATATTTATTAAACCATCAGATAAAGCTTCTGCTATAAAAGGTTTAACCTTAACAACCATTTCTACGGCTTGAGGTATGGTAATCATCTTTTTTTTTATTCAAAGATACAATTTGTTAAAATTTTAACAAATTGTTATAAAATAGTATTTTTTAAAGTGTTATTTTTCTTTATTTGATATCAAATATATATTTGCAGCTAAATATTAAAATCCAAAAGAATTATTAACATACAATTGTTTCCGGAATGATAAACTTATCCGGTATTAATTGTTTGTTTTTTGTACTTTTAGGTCGCAATATTTTAAATGAATGATATAATATTATAAACATGGCTTTTACACTTAAGGGATCAATAGTTGCGATTGTAACACCATTTTTAGAGACAGGAGAAATTGATTGGAATGCTTTCGATAAACTTATTGATTTTCATTTAAATAATAAAACAGACGGAATTGTTGTTTGTGGAACAACAGGTGAAACACCTACCTTAACGGACGAGGAGGATGAAGCTCTAGTAGCACGTGCGGTAGAAATAATTAATGGTAAAATTCCGGTTATTGCCGGTAGTGGAAGTAACTGTACAGAGACGGCAATTAAAAAAACACAAAAAGCTAAAGAATTAGGAGCAGATGCTGCTTTGGTTGTTGTTCCATATTATAATAAGCCAACACAAAAAGGTATTTATAACCATTTTAAAGCGGTTACCGAAGCTGTAGATATTCCAATAGTATTGTATAATGTACCATCTCGTACAGGCGCCGGATTAACTCCTGAAACTGTGGTAAGGTTAGCCAATGATTTTGAAAGAGTTGTAGCTGTGAAAGAAGCAGCCGGAGAAATGTCATACTTTACCGAAATTATTGCGAATACTCCTGATGATTTTCTTGTTTATAGTGGAGATGACTTCCTGGCCAGTTCAGCCAATTTGTTAGGAGCGGATGGGTGTATTTCTGTAATAGCAAACCTTATTCCTGAAGATTTTCATTTATTAATGAAGGCTTCGCTAGAAGGAGATGCTGCTTTGACACGTAACTTATTTTATAAGTATCATAATTTAATGGATTTATGCTTCATTGAATCAAATCCGATTCCGGCCAAAACTGCGTTGGCAGAAATGGGATTAATAAAAGAGGTGTTCAGACAGCCATTGTGCAGAATGGATGAGGGTAACAAGAAACAATTATTGGAAGAGTTAAAAACATTAGGTTTAATCTAATTCCTTTTTGTGGATACAGAAAAGGTTTAGTTATATTTTGTTGATGATGATGCAGAGAGGTCTTTCGTAAGAAAGGCCTTTTTGTTTTTATAAATAAATTTGTAATGTTGTAAGAAAAATAGAACCATGATAGATACAATATTAAACCATAAAACAATCCGTAGTTATACATCCCAAAATATTGAGGACGATTTATTAAATAAAATCCTTGAAGCAGGAACAAGAGCTTCTACAACAGGAAATATGCAGGTGTATAGTGTGGTGGTTAGTCGTGATGAAGAAAATAAAAAAGCCTTGGCGCCTTGTCATTTTAATCAACCCATGGTTGTAAATGCACCAGTGGTATTAACTGTATGTGCCGACTATAACCGTTTTAATAAATGGTGCGAAATGAGTAATGCCAAACCGGGATATGATAATTTTCTTTCTTTTGTTACCGGGGCTGTTGATGCCTTATTGTTTGCTCAAAACGTATGTCTGGCAGCTGAAGATAATGGTTTGGGAATATGCTATCTTGGAACTACCATTTATACAGCCGATAAAATTATAGATATATTAAATCTTCCTAAAGGTGTTGTACCTGTAACAACTATCACCATAGGTTATCCTAATGAGCAACCTAAACTTACTGACAGATTACCTCTGGACGGTATTGTACATTACGAATCGTATAAGGATTATTCAGAGTCAGACATTAAGAAAATATATGCACCTAAAGAGCAGTTACCTGAGAATATTAAGTTTGTAGAGGAAAATAATAAAGAGTCTTTAGCTCAGGTGTTTACAGATGTGCGCTATAAAAAGCAGGATAATGAAACCTTTAGTAAAGTGTTATTGAGTGTGCTGGAGAAGCAGGGATTTATGAATCAATAATATAATCATATTGGGGAGTGGTTAATTTAAAGGATTTCTAAACATTTAAGATGCAATGTTGTTATATAATACTAATGATCAGCTTGTTGTTTGTGATTTGGAAGTTGTTTTTATTGCATTTTTATTGTTTTTTAAATAACTTAGTACATTGAATCGATGCTTAAAAAATATTAGAATATAGTTCATTTGTTCATGTTGTGTGTTAGTTGACAAATGAATTTTGTGTGTTGTGTTAGTTGAGAATGAAAAGGCCATTACTTTCCCCAAGTAGAGGCCTTTTTCATTATATAAATGCAAAGGTAAGCTCCATTCAATTTGCAAGCTCATACAAGAATAATAAATTTGTAGAAGTTTATTTGCTACATCATAGTTTAACATTTCCTTATATGAAACATATTTACCTGCTTATTTTCTTTCAATTAATGAGCCTTTTATGGGCACAGGCTGAAATTACAGATGGCATTCCTTTTTCAACTCATTATTCAGATAAAGATTATGAGGTTTCTAATAACAATTGGGATATAATACAGGATAGCAGGGGGATTATGTATTTTGCCAATGAATATGGTATACTGGAATTTGATGGTAATAAATGGGAGATTATTCAGATTGCTTCAAACCGCTCAAATATTAAATCATTAGCGATAGATAATAAAGGACGGCTTTATGCCGGTGCTCAGGGCGATTTTGGTTATCTTGATTATTGGCAACCATACGGATTACATTTTATTTCGTTAACTCCAAAGATACCTCAGGAATGTAGAGATTTTGGAGATGTTAATGATATCATCATTAAAAATGATCAGGTCATTTTTAATACATGGCATGAAATCTTTGTTTATTCTAATGATTCTATTCAGGTATTTAAAACTGATAACAGGATAAAAGGAGTGTTTGATATCAATGATAAAATTATAGTTCAGGATAACTCTGCATTTTATGAACTAAATTCAGGAGGATTAATTCCTATTGCCGGAGGAGAGCAGTTTTCGAATATGGATATTCGTTTTATGCTGCCCTTTAAGGATAATTCGGTTTTAGTTGGGACCAATTCTCATGGGTTGTTTATTTTAAAGGATAATGTTGCTATAGAGCATCAGGTTAAGGCTGGTTTTAGTTTTGTCGACAACAAAATAATTAACGGACATTTACGTAAAAATGGGGATTATGCTATTGGAACAGTGGGAAATGGAATATGTTTTTTAAATAAACATGGCGAATTAGTTTATCACCTTTCAAAAGATAGAGGAATTCAGAATAATGAAATTCGTGCTTTATTCTCTGATCAAAATGACAACTTTTGGGTGGCCAATAAAAAGGGAATTGATTTTGTTGAATTGGCCTCTCCTTTCTCACTTGTCATTCCCAATCCGGATGAGCCTTTGGGCGTATATTCGGCAGCAGAGTATAACAACAAACTGTTTTTTGCAACGCATAATGGATTATTAGAAACAGATCTTAAAGGTTTAATTAAATCTCCTTTGGTAAATCTTAAGTTTAAAAAAAGACCTGATTTGCCTGACCTAAACTGGAACCTTTTTAATGTAAACGGAGTTTTGGTGATTGCACACGCTCATGGTTTTAGTCAGATCGTGGGGGAGCAACAGTTTCCCTTATATGATGAGGATGATGGTGGTTGGGTGATTACACCATTACCTAATAATCCGGATTACCTCTTGGGAGGAACTTATTCTGGTTTGATACTCTTAAAGAAAGAAGGTGCGAAATTTAAATTTATAAGAAAGATAGAAGGTTTTGAGGAGTCGTGTAGAGTTATAGAAGTTGATCAGCAGAACAATATATGGATAGCGCATGGTTATAAAGGGATATTTAGATTAAGATTAAGTGATGATTTATCTACTGTTGTTACAAAGTCATTCTACGACAACCAAAAAGGCTTACCTACTAATGTTTATAATAGTGTTTTTAAAATTTGGGGGGAAATTGTTTTCGGAACACAATATGGCTTTTATAAATATGATATGTTGAATGATTCTATAGTTCTGAATAAAGAATTTACAGGTTTGCTTGGCTATGGTCATGGAAGAAAGTTGCAAGAGGATAGTGAAGGGAATGTTTGGTTCATTACAGGTGAAGAATCAGGTATCATCAACAAGCATGCAAATGGAAGTGTTTCTGTACAAAAGGACCCTTTTTTAAAATTAAATGAATATTATATTCCCGGCTTTGAGCATTTTTATTTTGTTGATTCAAACTCAACCATAATAGGAACAAAGGATGGAGTTGTTACTTATAATAAAAATAAAATCAACTATAGTCATACCAAAAACAGTGTCTTGTTAAGAGAGGTAATCGGGTTGAGAGATAAAAAAGAGGTATATAATGATCGTTTCCAGTTTTTGTGTGATACCTTATACAATGAGTATTATGAATTCCCATTTAGGGATAATAGTTTACAGTTTAGTTTTGCTTCGCCGGATTACGAAAGTGTTGAGGATATAAAATATAAATTTTTCTTGCAAGGGTTTGATCGGGATTGGTCCGAATGGACTTCAGAGCAGTATAAGGATTATACTAATTTAAGAGAGGGAGAGTACTTATTTAGAGTAAAGGCGAAAAACATTCATAATTCTGTTAGTGAAGAAAAAACTTTTGGTTTTGAGGTTTTACCACCGTGGTATCGTTCGCCAATATCATATGCGCTGTACGCTTTAGTTATCATTTTTTCATTTTCAATGTTTTTAAAAATTCGCAATGTTAAAGTAATAAGAGAAAAAGAGCGATATATAAAGGAGCAAGCAAGACTTAGGGAATTGGAGCAGGCTCATTTTAACGAGGAAAAACTCGAAAATGAGTTAGCCATCAAGAATCAGGAACTTTCCGGATTGGCAATGAAAGTAATCTATAAAAACGAAAAGCTTACCGAATTAAAGGAAAAAGTATCTACTATTATGGGTATAGCTTCGGATAGAGTAGCCAAACGATTATCTAACCTTTTAAACTTTATAGATATTGAGTTGGATGATGATAATTGGGATGACTTTGAATTGAGGTTTGATCAGGCACATAATAACTTTATAAAAAAATTAAAAGCTGAATTCCCAGAATTAACCTCTAAAGATTTAAAGATATGCGCTTATTTACGAATGAATCTTTCAAGTAAAGAGATAGCCAATTTATTAAACATGACAGTGCGAGGAGTAGAGAATGCTCGTTATCGTGTAAGAAAAAGAATGAATTTGGATGCCAGTGTAAACCTTACTGAGTGGTTATTGGTTCGCAAATAGTTTTCAGTATAAAAGCCAGTTGAGGTTTAAAATTATATGTAATTAAGGAACACAGGTACGCAGAGACACAAAGTTTATTTAGGATATTAGGCTTATTGAAATGAACAATGGCATCTTTTTCGAATCCTAATAGGATCATGTTAAACCCGCAATATGCGTTAGAAAACCTATTACGTAATGAAACTACTGCCAATCAAGGCGTAAACTAACTTGTTTCAACTCACCATAGCGGTGCTATGAGTCGTCTCAACAAATCCTTGATTGTTTGCACTTTCATTCCTCATAACGATGTTCTAACACATAATCCGGGTTAAAGTCTGTAGGTCGCAAGATTTGCAGGCTTTTTTGTTTGTATCCTATAAATAGCAATATTTTTCTATTGATTTCTATTATCTGTGTATGCGATTATAGGCGACAACAGATTGTATAAGATTTTTATATAACTTGTTACATCAGATAGTTACGAGAGAATTAGCCTTAATATTTGTAACGATAAAAGGAATACTTTTATCGTACAGTTGCATAAACAATCATGGAAAAGAAAATTGAAGGCATATGGAAGAATTTCTACAACTATGTATCAGTATTTGTAGATAAACGAATCTTTGATAAAGAGTTGAGAGAAGATTGTGTGCAAGAGATATTTATCAAAATTAATAGAGGACTACCCTCTCTTAAAGACGAAAGTAAATTGGAAAGTTGGATTTTTCAAATAGCGAGAAATACCATTGCTGACTTTAACAGAAAGAAAGTAAAGCAGAAGCTTATTCCAATAACTAACCATGACAGGGAACAAGAAACCGACGAAAACATAAATACAGAAGTGGCAGATTGGATTATACCATTTATCAAACAGTTGCCATTAAAATATTCAGAACCGCTAAGTCTTTATGAAATAGAAGGATGGACACAAAAAGAAATATCCATAAAAGAGAAGATTAGCTTATCTGGTGTGAAATCAAGAATCCAGAGAGGTCGGTTAAAACTCAAGAATGCATTAAATGAATGTTGTAATTTTGTACAAGATAAAAGAGGTAACATCCTGGATTACAAACCCAGACAAGATGATTGTACTAATTGCTGATTTTTTTTTCGCAGAATTTGCGTCTTTTTTAAGCTTTCTACGACTACTATATGAAACGACCATGTAAAATTTAATTATTCAATTTTTCACACAGACGAATCTTTAGATCGACGTAGTCAATGATTAAATTTTCTTGGGAGTTCCATGCAACAAATGAAAATTATAAACGCATGAAACGAACATGAGAATTTAATTATCTAAATACACACACACACTAGAATGATTAAATTCTTTTGAGAGTTCCATCTGGCAACTAAAAACAAATTTTAAACAGATGAAAGTTTAATTATTAAAAACAAATAAAATGGAAAACTTAAAAAAGAGAAGGATCAGAGAGTTAGTAATGGCAGATTACAAAAAAGTTGCATTATCTAATTCTTCTTGCGGATGCAATAGTTCTGCGTGTTGTGGGCCCACCCAAAAGAATGCTTTGGATAATCTTTCAGCAGCAATAGGATATTCTGATGATGACTTAAAAAATGTCCCTGAAGGTTCAAATATGGGGCTGGGTTGTGGTAATCCGCAAGCAATTGCTTCTCTTAAAACAGGAGAAACAGTTTTAGATCTTGGAAGTGGAGCGGGATTCGATTGTTTTTTAGCTTCAAGGAGTGTTGGCGAAACAGGGAAAGTTATAGGAGTTGATATGACACCAGAAATGATTTCAAAGGCAAGAACAAATGCTGAAAACGGTGGATATTCCAATGTCGATTTTCGTCTTGGTGAAATAGAACATCTTCCAGTGTCAGACTCAACTGTGGATGTAATCATTTCAAATTGTGTAATTAACTTATCTCCTGATAAGGAACAAGTATTTCTTGAAGCATTTAGAGTTTTGAAACCAGGTGGGCGATTAGCGATATCAGATATTGTATCGATTGTTGAATTGCCAAACGCAGTAAAGAGTGATTTGTCTTTATATTCAGGTTGTATGGTTGGAGCATCTTCTATTGACGAATTAAATAGGATGTTGGAAAAAGTTGGATTTATTGAAATTAGAATTGATCCAAAAGATAAAAGTCGTGAGTTTATCAAAGAATGGACACCTGGTAGAGGAATTGAGAATTATGTTCTCTCGGCAAATATTGAGGCAGTAAAGTTTAAATAATTATGTACCACAATATGTAATACGCAATATGCCTACCGAAGGTGCAACACAGGCATACTGCGCATACACTCCCCGTAGGTAAGCATTGGAGTATGAGTCTGTGAAACGATTAACCAAAATGACCGTTCGAACGATATCAATTTTATTACTTCTATTTTATACATGTAAAATAGATGCTCAAAATATAGAAATGATCAATGATGCATTAATAGACAGTTTAACCCGCAATATGCATTATAAAATCTATTACACATTGAAATCACTTCAAAACAAGACACTTTGTTTCTTCACTTCAACTCACCAGAACGATGCTATGCCTCATTTCAGTAAAGCCTTGTTTTATCGTGCTTTCAATGTTCATGACGAAGTTCTAATACATAATGCGGGTTTAATCAACTTCATTAAGCCAACTTATCTGGAAATAGAAATTGAAGTCCTTACTAATAATGAAGGGAAGCAACATATTTACTTTGGAGAAAGTAAATATTCGAAAAACTATTGGAAAAAAAGAAATAAATAACGTTTACCTACATGCCACAATAAAGCATAGCAGGCAGTAGCGCGTTTTTTTGGGGGCAGATTTGCGGCCGAATCATTCACACTTGATCACATTACTTCTATCAAAGGTTCTCTTTTAAAATTTAATCCCGACGACATAAATCAGGGTATTTATTTTTATTGCTGATGATGGAACAGAAACCAAAGTCACCAATGTGGTTAAAAACAAATACAACTTTTTGGCTCCGTGGAGTTAGGGAGAAAGTAAGGTTAATATTCAGTTATGCACTATACAATAGTTTGTTAGCCAGCTTTATAAAGTATTACTATCAAACTGTGCTACACGCAATACAGTCGCTATAAACTAAGATATTTACAGGAGGGGATGTATCATATTGTCACTAATAACAAAAAGAGCTTGCAAATGATTTTGCAGGCTCTTTTTATTTCTTTAACTCTCAACTACTCTCTGTTTCCTGTTTAAAGCTCACCCGAATTGGCCTTTTTAAAATAAGTTAATAAGGATGACATAGTTAAAACACCGGAATTATTTTGCTTTTTTACCTGTACAAAATTGCATAAAAACTCAATTATTGGCTTAACATCAGAATTACCTTTAAGAGATATATAACCATCATTAATGGCGTCTTGAATCATTTTTACAAATGCTTTTGGATTATGTGTCCAGGTTATAAATGTATTTTGTATAGATATTGGCTCAGTAACACTCTTTAACTGGTTCAATTGACTTAATATGTCATATAAATGAATCGTCAGCATTGGATTAATATGGAGTATATTTTTAGTCAAATGTCCGACTTGCTTTTGTAGCTTCTTGAAATAATGAATCTCTGCTTTGATATGGAAATAATTATTGCTTAAAAATTTTCCCATCAAACTAAAATAAACCGGTATCAGTTTACTTGATATTCCATCCCCATAAATTAATAAGGCGCTAAAAACAGCTCTTACCAGGTTCCGGTAACCAATATTCAACTGTTTAGGAATGGTATCAAAAGGTTTAAATCTTTCATTAATATCTATTATCACCCGGGTTTTGTGTTGTTCTTCATATTGCGTATAAAGTTGAACAGAAAAGGTAGGAAGCAATTGGTTTAATAAAATTTCAAACTCCCTGTTAAGATTCGTTTTTAACGTGTGTTTCTCCAGCTCGGTAATGGCTTTCAGAAATTTATTGTTTTCCTGGAAAGAATGTACCGTTTGTAACCATGGACTATCCGGAATGGAAGTCAATGCCTGTTTTACCCTTTTGGGGTGACTACCAAAAATAGGTAACATTTTTGTCAGCGCAGGAAACTGGTCACTGCTTATGAAGCCTTTAAATACAGAATAGGATTTAAGCAGAGTGCCTGAAAGCATTAAATAGAAATTCAGGTCATTGATGAAAATGTTATATTCTTCACTGTTTAAGTTGTTCGGAACTACCCAGGGAATTTCATTTAGCCGGCTTTTAATAGAGCACATGTTTAAAATACACTTATGCACATGTGCTGCATTTTCCAGGTTAGAAACCAGTTGGTCAAAGCTGTGATAAATAAATTTTTCTAATTGGTCATAAAGTAACCGGCTATCGGTTAATGAACCGGTTGTTGTATGAATTCCTTTCCATTTTAGGCTTTTTCTGATAATGATCTGGTCAGAGATTGAATGAATATCGGCTAGCATATAAAAGGTGTTTGGTTTGTTTATTGTACAAAATGTTTTACAAATTAAGTGCCAAGGTGTGATGTTTGTTGGTCTTTTTAATGTTAAAATATATAGTGTATTGATTAGTAATCGATTAGTGCTAAGAGGGGCTGGTACTTATTAGAATATTGGTTTAGCAGGAATGGTTAATGGTTGTTGCTCACTGTTCACTGTTCACTGTTCACTGTTCACTGTTCACTGATTACTGTTCCCTGTTCCCTGTTCCCTGAATAAGGCCGGTCCATTAAAGAACCGACCCTGTATTTAAACTTTAGAAACTAAGTACTCATTATTGTTAACATTTCTATGGGATAGTAATAGAACCTACATACACCGAGTTACTTACTGTTTTGGTACCTCCGTTGGAAACACAGGCCAGATAGCAATGCACTTCAGTGCCGGAAGGAGCATTAGGTAAGCCTAAATTCCCGGTTAAGTCCTTGCGCTTGTATTTATGCAAGGAGTACCTTGGAGCAAAGCCATTGGCTAATGTTACCAACATCATATTGTTTTCTTTTAGTTCTGATAATAGCTTATCCTCTTCCTCGCTATCCTCACTTCCTGAATCCATTGACCAGTTAAATACTACCCTGTCAGCTTGCAACTCAATACTACATTCAGTGGGTATTTCAAGGCTGCCTTTCGATAATTTTAAATTTCTAAAATTAACATTAAACGAAGGGTAATCACCTTCTATAGCGTAGTTCAGCAATTCCGACATAGCCGCATTCTTAGCTGATTTTTGAATCTCTAACTTTCTATATCCAATTTGAATGATTGGGTATAAAGGTTGAATAAAGTTGGAAGCAAATAAGAATCTGGCTCTTTGCTCAATTTGCTTCTCCGAAGCTTTTCTGTTGCTTTTTTGAGGTTTAGCTTTCATATAGCTAATGCCTTTCCAGGTACTTCCTACAACATTACCTACTTTTCCGCTGAATCCACCAAGGATTCCTTGTTCAAACTTTGCCATAACTATTTATTTTTTTGTTTTTTATTAATAACTGTGTTTTTGATTTTAGGGCTGTTGGGATCTTTATCAATCATTTCATGATGTGAAGTGCCCTTGTGTTTTTTTAACCACCTTGAAATTACAGTAGAAAGAATTCCCGCCACCAGGGTAACAACAGATCGTATGATCAGTGTTTGTGTATCTGTATCCCGGGGAGATAAGATCTGTGCATCTACGGCTTCCATAGCTCCCAATGTACCCAGTGAACCAATTACGAAATTTTTTAGTCCATTCATCTTTTTAATTTTGTGATCCCACTTCATACTGATCAGGCATTAAGTGGAACCGGGTTAAACAATGTACCAGCCGGATTTTCTATGAGCTAAAGTAGTAGGAGGGAGGCATCGAAAAAATAACAGTAATTTTACTGTGACTTTTTTGTTGTGTAAGATATTGATATTTAGGGTGGTGTAATTTAAAGAGAAAAAGGTGTGTATCTGTTTATATAGCCAAAACACCCCAATATTCCATTTTTTGTAAAAAAACGGCAAAAATATTCCACTTTTCACCAGTTTTTGGTAAAAATATTCCGCTTTTTGCCGGTTTTAGCTTTTTTTCTGACTTTTCTTCGCACCCGCTTCGCATAACCTTC
The DNA here is from genome assembly GCF_005877885.1 of Labilibacter sediminis. Classification (GTDB taxonomy): domain Bacteria; phylum Bacteroidota; class Bacteroidia; order Bacteroidales; family Marinilabiliaceae; genus Saccharicrinis; species Saccharicrinis sediminis. The sequence continues at coordinate 44,546 of NZ_VCHY01000022.1, read as the reverse complement.
GCACCGGCTTCGCATTTCTTCACAGGTTGTTCGCAAAATGTACACGCTTTCTTCACACCAAGAGTGCGAAGAAAGCGTGGAAAAAATAAGATGATTAGGTGGTTAACCATTAAGTTATTTCGGAGGAAGGTAGTATGTCCTCTCTCAAAAACAGGATTTCAGTTGGTATCATTTAAATTTAACCATCTGTTTCATGGTTATTTTTTTTTGTATTTCGACGGAGTTACACCAAATTGTTTGGTAAAGCATTTTCTGAAATAGGAGGCGTCACTGAAGCCAACCATATCAGCTACTTCAGCGATATTGTATTGTCCCGAAGAAACAATTTGCGCAGCTCGTTTTAAGCGAATCGACCGTATAAATTCAGCGATATTGTCACCTGTAAAAGTTTTAATGCGCCTGTACAAAGTAGGTTGACTCATGTTTAAGTTCTCAGCTAACATTTTGGCATTAAATAGAGGGTTGAGCAGGTTTTTTTCAACTAACTCTATGGCTTCACGGATAAATTTTTCGTCCTTAGGTTCCAGCTCCAGGTTGGTTGGTGTTAACGTTACCTTGTTGCTGTAGTAGCTGCGCAAGCGATGCCTTGTGGCCAGTAGGTTGTCTACTTTTAACTTGAGGATGGTTGGGTTGAATGGTTTGGTAATGTAGTCATCAGCACCTGTTTCTAATCCGGAAAGCTGCTCCTGGTCTGTTATTTTAGCGGTTAATAAAATTACCGGAATATGGCAGGTCTCTTCGTCTTTTTTTATGGCAGTACACAATTCAATGCCATCCATAACAGGCATCATAATATCAGATATTATGAGCGAAGGATTGTGTTTTTCTGCCATTTTAAAACCTTCTTGTCCGTTATTTGCCTCAATTACTTTATAATCCTCTTTAAAAATAGAACGAATATAATGGCGTATTTCTATATTGTCTTCTACAATTAATATTTGTTGATCTTTAGCAGGGTGTTGTTTTTTTTCTTTCTGATCAGCCTGCATATCCAAAGAAGTAATGATGCTTGAATCTGTTTTGTGTTCGCTAACCTGTTCAGGAGCAAAATCATCTTTGGAGAGGTGAGATTTACCTAAAGGAAGAGAAACCTTAAAAGTAGCACCTTTACCTTTTGCGCTGTGAACTGTTATTTCACCTTTATGCAATTCAACCAAATCTTTAACCAAAGCTAATCCTATTCCACTGCCAAATAATGAAGATGAAGATGAGGTTGAACCCTGATAGAAGCGTTCAAATATGTGCTCTTGTTCTTTTACAGGTATACCAGTACCACTATCTTTAACAGAAACAATACATCGATTCTGGTTGATATCTTTGCTAACGGTCAACTGAATGGTGCCCTTGGCAGGAGTAAACTTAATGGCATTAGAAAGCAGGTTTGTAAGGATGGTTTCAAGTTTAGGCATATCGAACCAAAGTAATAGTGATGTTGGTTCCGATTCAAATCTTAAGTCTATCTTACGGGTTTGTGCATAATGTTCAAACGACACCATTATTGAACGCGTAAACTTAACAATATCTTTTTGGTTGGCTTGCAAATGCATTTGTCCTGTTTCGCTTTTGCGTAGATCAAGCAATTGTGATATTAATCTGTACAGCTGTATTGCATTTTTATTTACCCGGGTTAATCGGTTTTTAATTTTTTCTGGTAAATCGTTTATATCCATAAGCTCTTGTATGGGTGCCATAATCAAAGTTAACGGAGTTCTGAGTTCATGTGAAATGTTCATGAAAAATCTGGACTTCATATCATTAACTTCTTGTTGTTTTTCTTTTTCAATTTTAGATATAGCCAGTTGGTATTCCAGGTCTTTGCGCAGGTTTTCCTGAGTTTGTTTTTTATATATCTGTTTGATCCGTATCCGGAAAATTGAACCTATTAGTGCAAATAAGATGACTACATATAGTATTTTTGCCCACCAGGTTTTAAACCACGGAGGATAAATAGTTATAACAAGGGATGTGACATCAGGATTCCAAACACCATCTTTATTGGCGGATTTAACCTTAAATACATACTCACCTGCCGGAATATTATTATAAGTGACCGACCGTTGTGAACCATCTACAGTAACCCATTCATTATCGTAATTCTCCAATTGATACATAAATTGGTTGTTATGTTGTAAAAGGTAGGATAAGCCATTGTATTCAATCGTAAAGCTATTGTGTGGATAGTTCAATTCTATGGCAGATGTATAAGGTGCAGCCTGTGTTAAAATGACCTTACCTTTAATGTTTTCATTTACTTCCACATTTTTGTTTCGCAGTCGTATACCTGTTATCACCACAGGCGAGAGATAGGAATCCAGAATTATGCTGTCGGGATGAAAATACAGGAATCCTTTATGGTTTCCAAAGTATAAATAACCTTTATGGTCTCTGAAGGAAGCACGGTTATTATTGGCAATAAAATAGTTCGAAAAGGTCAATGTCCTGGTATCAAGCTTCGAAATTCCGGAATTTGTTCCAATCCACAGGTCATTGTTTCCATTATCAGCCAGGCAGGTTACGAAGTTATGGCATAATCCGTTTCGTTTATTAAGAAAGTGGATAGAACCTTTTAATTCATCAAAATAACCCAATCCACCCCTATAGCCAATCCATAGTTTTCCATCCGGCATTTCATGTAGAGCCCAAACTTCTTTCTGGTCCAAAACGCCAGGCGATGTATAAAGATCATTAAACTGATTAAAGCGAAAAGAATCTACCTGGTGGTAAATGAGTTTGTTGAGCCCCCTGTTGGTACCCACCCATAAACTCCCTTTTGAATCTTCCAGTATAGCTCTTATGCTATTATTGAATAAGCTGTATTTACGTTGTGGACTTCCTTTAGTCAGATAAAAAGTATTGGCATTGCGGTCGTAATAGATTAAACCATTAGTGGTTCCCAGCCAAAAACGACCACGAGAATCGATATGTAAAGCCCGGATTCGTCCCTTCCAATCCTTTATCTGCTTTGGTTTAACCTGGATAACTGTTGTTTTTTCAGTTACCGGGTTATATTTTATCAGGCTTGACTCGATGGTACCAAACCATACATTTCCTCTCTCATCGGTGGTAGTGGATAGTATAATATCACTGGGAATATATCTGTTTCCTTTTTCCGACGGGGTGTAACTTATAAGGTTATAAGGAGCACCAGATTTAATGCTTTCCCGGGTTTTTATAAATCCACCATGGTAGGTGGCCAGGTAAAGGTGTTTCGAAGCATCCATGCTAAAACCTTTCACTTCGTATCGGCTGTTAAGGTGTATTCGCTTAAAGAAGCGATCTTCCAGGTTTATTTTTACCGCACCTCCTCCATGTGTACCCAACCATAACACACCGGAAGAATCATATAACATGGAGATAATCCTGTTTTCCAGTTTTTCATAAAATAAGGGGTGTTCCCAGTTGTAATGATGAAAAGCCGGTGCAGTAAAAGTGTTTGTATTATGACTAAGCCCATGCCAGGTACCCGCCCACATTTCTCCATGATTATCATATTGAACGGCATATACATCGGGGTGGTTTAAAGACGAAGCATCATTGGGTTTATATGTAATTGAGCGTGTTGTATGTGTCGATTTATCAAACGCTATTATTCCTCCTCCAATAGAAGCAATAATTAATTTATCACCCTTGTTATAAATGGCACTTAAATAGAAGTGGGAGGTAGAGTGTTTATGCGTATCAATTTTATATGGATAAAAGGAGTTGTTTCCTGAATCGTATTGTATGATCAGGTTACCATTAGTGCCCAACCAGTAAGTACCGTTGTTGTCGGAGGTAATGCACATTAACTGGTTGTGGGGGAGTGAGCCTTCTTTCAGATCTTCTTTAAGTTTCCATTCCAGTGTAATTTCTTCCGGGTTTATCCGGCCATACTTAAATTTCAATATGCCCAGCCCGTTGGCTGAAGATATATAGATTCCATCATTGAGATTACCTACAACTCCGGTAATGCGTGAAGATAAAAGACTAATGGTTTCGTTAGGTCCCTGTTTTAGGTGTAATACAAATTTTTCGATTTTTGGGTCAAAAACATATAAACCATCTGTAGTACCAATCCATATATGCCCGTCTGGTGACTGATGCATGGCCAGTATATTAATTATATCCTGAGTCGGTTTAAATTGTTTAACTGTGAATCCATCAAAACGGTTTAGTCCGTCGTTGGTACCAAACCAGATAAATCCCATTTGATCTTTTAATATAACGTTTACATTATTATCAGACAGACCTTGTTGAATAGTAATATACTCTGCACTTATTTCATATTGACTCCCTTTAATTGTGAAGCTTGAAATAAGTATTAGGATGATGAAAAAAATCGATTTTTTTAAATGCATATTGATGTCTTTTCCCTTTATGATTTAATCAAAATTACGAAAAAACAATCAATTGAGAATGTTGATCATGTAGTTTTTAAGGTGAGTGTGTGAAGTGTTATGGGGTTGGTAATCAGTATTGAAGGAGTGGGGAGTGAACAATGGTTACTTGCGATATGAACAATAATTCACCCCGTGAATGAACGATATTTTATCTAATTACGAGCAGATCCCACCACGTGAACGAGGGGTATAGGGCCTAGTTTTGTATTGTATCGAAAAGTTATGGATACACACAGTTAGTTATCATTTCTTAAATCAAAGTATTATGAAAAGATTATTTACATTATTGAGTATTTGTGGAGTTTTATTATCCACTGGCGCATTTGCCCAAACAGATATAACGCCTTCGCGTTATAGATTTACCGATCAGCCAACAGGTGCGTTTTCCATTGATAAAACTTATAGCGGATGGAATGTTCCTGCCAGTGATGCTGATGTGGTAAATCATTGGAATAATGGTTTTATTTCAGCGTCTAATCCAGATTTTCCCATTCAGTTAGCAGGGGGCTTTACAGGAAATGCGGCAACATATAATAGTTGTTTCCAGGTATTTGATATGGGAGGACAAGTAGGTAAGGTGTTGATGATAAAAGGAGGTGCATCAGAGTTTCCGTATGGAGTAGCCGGTACTTCCGGTGGCTTTAATGCAGGTCATAGCTTAAATTTTTATACACATAAAGATCATACAACCGCTATTGCTACAGGAGTGGCAAATGGATTAAGTGAAGAAGAAGCGAAAAAGCAGGCTACGGTACGTATGCGTTTGGTGTTCCATATGCATCAGAATGTACTTAATACTGCTACCGATAACGGTATTCTTGGTTATAGCTATACAAATGATCATAAAGTGGATGAATTTGGAGCGATTCAGGATGTGAAATATAAAAGTGGCGATTTTGCCGATGTTGTCTTTGATGAGGAAACGGAAGAGGAAGTGTTGAGCTATAATCCAAACAAGTGGATTGCTGTAGAATACGATCATGTTGCCAATGAGGAGGATGGTATGCCACTGCGTTTTGCCTTTAGAATGAAATGGGGACAAATTCAAAACGCAACTTTACTAATTAAGGAGATTTCATTTACAGCTAATCCAACAGGTGCTCCTGTTGAAAGAGAAGAGTTAACACTGGTATCTAACGTATCAACAAGCATCTCTCCTGTTTTACAGAAAGAATCTTTGGACTGCTATGGTGCCGAAGGACAGTTAGTTATTAACAATGTTAACAGTGGTGAGCAGGTGATGGTTTACTCTTTAGCAGGACAGTTGGTAAACTCAAGTATTGCTCAGGAGAATCAATTCTCTATACCAATGTCTAAGGGTATATATATTGTAAAAGTTGGTGTTAAAACCGGTAAGGTAGTTATCCAATAATATTAATAATAAAATGCATTTCCGTGATGTTTTCCGGAAGTGCATTTTTAATAAAGGGAAAGTATGAAACATCCATGTTTGGAGAATTATGAAAATGCACAGGATAATGATTGTACAAACATGGTTAGTTCCATACGACCAAAGGAAATAAATTTTAGCGTATGAAACGACCATGTAAAATTTAATTATTCATGTTTACACACAAACGAATCTTTAGATCGGCGTAGTCAATGATTAATTTTTCTTGGGAGTTCCATGCAGCAATTGAAAATTATAAACGCATGAAAAAGGCATTACTATTCATTTTCGTCTTATTAAGTACTGTAGCAATTAGTGGACAAGTTGATAATTATTCCCTCAAATTATCATCAGGAGGTACTGTGAATTATAGAAATATAGCAGAGCTGGATGATTTAAATAATTATACCATACAGTTTTGGCTTAATGCAGATGTATGGACTTCCGGAGCAACAGTTTTTAGCCGGGGATCAGGGAATTCGCAGGTGTCAGTTAAGCTGGGTGGCCAAAATACTTTGAATTTTACTGCCGGAGAATCAACTGTAGCGTTAACATCAAATGCTTTAATACCTAACGCATGGAATAATATTACCCTTACATATCAACAAGGTGAGGTTGAGGTATTTGTTAATGGTGCCAGTGTGCTGACAGAAACAATTAATCAAACCCTTCCTGCTTCCCCGGATGATTTTGTAATGGGAGGAGATGGATTTGAAGGACGTATTGATGAGTTTAGAATTTGGAAAGTAGCTATTGAAGATCCGTTTTTTCATATGTGGCGTAATACCGTTAATAAGCACCATCCGTATTATCAGGATTTAGTGGTTTATTATAAGTTTGATCAGAACTTATGCCCCAATATAGTTGATTATAAATTAAAGCACCATGGTGTTTTAACAGAAAATGCCGTACGTGAGCTGGTAAGCGACAATCAGCATTTTAAGTACAGACTTTCTGTAGCATATACTGAATTTCACCGATGGGCTGATCGACAAATAGATCACGACAAATATTTGTTATCCAATGATCTGATTATACTTTCCCTTTATCCGGATGCTACTGGTAAGATGGAGGTGCCTTTTCCTGATAACCAGGGAACGGTGACCAATGGAGGGCACCTGGAAAGTTATGCGGGCAGGGATGGAGTGCTGTCTCTTAATGGTGATGGAGCCTTTATGCAAGTGGGGAGTAAAGTGCTCAACCCCGAAGATCAATATACCTTTTCCTCATGGATATACCTTGAAGAATGGACAGAAGGAGCCTATATCTTTAAAAAAGAAAAGTCAGACACCGAAGGCTTTTCAATCCGTCTGGGCGATGAAGCCAAAAAAAGAATTTATGTACGTGTTAACGGAGTTGACTATAGTCGTATTAATTATATGAAAGTTGGGGAATGGATTCATTTAGGCGTTGCAGCCTATTCAACTACTAAAAACCAGGTATTTCAAACTACTTTTAATGGTGTTACCTATTATGCGGTAAATAACAACCAAGAGGTCAATAATTATCAGTTATCCGGTTTAGAAGATACACCTGCGTATATTGGAATAAACTTAAATGCCAAATTTGATGAAACAGTGGTTTGGGATGGATATCGTTCCGGAAGTGAAATGGGATATGCCATGACTACTACCCCCATGCCAAGTGATAAAATTAAAGTAAATGCCGATGTTTTACATATGTTTGATTCGTACTGGCATTATAACAATGCTGACAATGTGGGCTATGACTCCTATTCGTATAAGCATTTTGTGTCTGTATTGCGCGATCATTATAAAGGGCATCGTGGCTATAAGATAAGGGCTGGTATCAGAAATAAAAATTTCAACGAATGGGAAGCTGCCTTTGCTGATCCGGCTTTTCGTTCCACATTCGCCTCAGAAGTAAAAAAGGCGGCTATTGAAATGGATGCTTATATTGATGGATTTGATCTGGACTTTGAATGGACATACACTAATGTTGGTTGGGAAAATTATGGAAAAGTGATTGAAGCAATACGAGCTGAGCTGCCTGCCGATAAAAACCTTACTGTTACGCCGCATTACGTTTCCTATTGGTTACCTCATCAATATGTGGGTTTAGTGGATTATTTTCAGTTTCAGATATATGGTCCTAATCAAAACATGTTTATGTGGAGTACTTATCAGGATGCACTCGATCGCTTTAAGGCGGATGACAGGTTCCCTAATGAAAAAATTATTCTGTCATATGCCACTATCACTTCAAATGGCTTTGATCCTGTTACCAATGAAAAGCTTGGAGTACCTTCCATTGGTGTGCGTAAAGGACTTTTAGATGATGGTTATTCGCCTGAGATGGATAATGTAATAGATGCTGATGGTTTTCGACGATACTTTACCGGTTATAATCAAACAATTGCTCGTTGTGAGTTTATTCACGATAATGATTTGGGAGGTATAATGTATTGGGATATGGGCAATGATGTAAAAACTTCGCATCAATACAGCCTGGTAAAAGCAGCAAGTTATTCTTTACATAGCAATGTGGATACGCTTATCACGGAAGTGAATTTATTACCAACTGCTTTGCCAGAAGATAAGAAGGCTTATGATACCATAAAGGTTTACCCAAATCCGGCTAATCAAAACGTAAGTGTAGAGATGCCTTCAGGAGAAGAAGTGGATACCGTGAGCATATTTAATTTAACAGGCAAGATGGTTAAACAAGAGTTGAAGACCAATCAGATTAAAGTGTCTGATGTAAAGCCGGGTTATTATTTGATGAAGGTAACATCCTTGCTTGGAAATAATTACCAGGCAAAAATATTAGTTAAATAAATTTTTAGTTATGAATAAGTTATTTGTTACATTAGTAAGTCTATACTGCTTGTTTTGGCTTGCGGGTTGTGAAGAAGAGAAGCTGGAGTTTGGGAATAAGGAACTACCTTCTGAACTGGCTATTGTCAGTATTACTGATTCTGTGGGTGTATATGATTATACTTATGCTTTAGATAATGCTGAACTGACGGACTCTACCTACATCAGGTCTTATATAAAAACGGATAGTCTGTTTTTAGATGATGGTACATTTGATAAATTAAAAAAAGATACAGTTTATTACGAGGGGGAAACAGCTAAGTTATATACTTTGCCATTAATCCTTTTACCAAAGTATAAAAACAGGCTGTACATTCGCTTACAATCAAATGCTCGCTGGACTGCACCAACTATTCCTTTTAGAAGTACCAGGGCAACCTGGATTAAAAATGACATTGTAGCAGGTATTGGCGATGCAATTATTGATTATAATATAAATCCAAGGTCGAGTAATCCCAACAGTACTGTATCCACAAGAAGAAAGGTTCAAACACAGTACATCATCACAAGGGATAGTAGTGTTATATATAAAATTCAGTACTCACAAAAATCGATGATTGAAGAATAGTTATAGGAGAATCAGACAGGTAACTGGAGATCAGATAAATTATGAAAAAAAAGATAATAGCAATAGGAATAATGGCATGGCTTTGTATTTTAACAGCCATGGCTCAGAATATTACCATTACCGGTAATGTGAAGGATGATACTGATATGGGCTTGCCAGGTGCATCAGTGTTGGTGAAGGGAACTACCAGTGGAACCATAACTGACATTGATGGTAATTTTAGTTTAGAAGTATCAGGTGAAGAAAGTGTTATAATTATCTCATTTGTAGGTTTTGGGAGTCAGGAGTATAAGGTTGGAACAAAGCGCTTCTTTGACGTTAAAATGAGTAGTAACCTGGATTTAGATGAGGTAGTTATTGTAGGTTTTGGTACACAAAAGAAAGCCAATGCTACCGGTGCTGTAAAAACCATTGATACAAAGGCCATTGAGTCGCGTCCGATATCAAGTGTGGCGGATGGGTTACAAGGTGTTATCGCAGGTTTAAATATTAGCAATGATCAGGGAGGAGCTCCTGGTCAGGCCATGGATATTAATATTCGTGGGGTAGGTACCATTGGTGAAGGATCAAGCTCCAGTCCGCTAGTGCTTATCGATGGTTTGGAGGGTGATATATCCTCTGTTAACCCAAATGATATTGAAAATATTTCTGTTCTTAAGGATGCTGCGTCTGCATCAATATACGGTTCACGTGCGCCTTTTGGTGTTATTCTGATTACCACCAAGTCTGGCGATAAGAAAAAGGAGTTTACGTATTCATCGAATTTACGTTTGTCACAACCCTTAAATATACCGGATGTGGTTGACTCCTACACCTATGCCTTAATGATAAATGATGCAAATTTGAATGCTGGAGGAAGAGCTCAGTTTCCAAATGCACAGCTTGATAAGATACTTAGATATCAAAGAGGGGAGCTTGAGCACGGGTCCGCAGCTCATCCAACTCAAAATCGCTGGATTAATAGCCAGCAGGCATGGGCTAATACCGATTGGTACGATGTACACCTGAATTCGATAGTTCCCTCGCAGGAACATAATTTAAGCCTGAGTGGAGGTGGAGATAAAGTGGTGTATTACTTTTCTGGTAATTACTTGAAGCAAAATGGCCTGTTTAAGTATGCCGATGATAACTATAAGCGTTTTTCGGTAAACGGTAGGGTTAATGTAAAATTGAATGATAAGCTTAATCTAAACTGGAATACCAAGTTAGTGACCACAGAAAATAATAAACCATCGGCTTTAAATGGTTTGTTCTTTCATAATTTGGGACGGCGCTTTCCTGTGGACCCTGTTATGTTCCCTAATGGTGATTATAATCCCAGATCCTTAATACCTTCATTGCAAAATGGGGGGCGTCAGGTGCAAAAAAAACAGCTTTTGTATAATCAGGCCAAGTTAACCTTTGAGCCGGTTAAAAACTGGAAAATATATGCAGATTTGGGAAGTAGGATTGAAAATCCTCGTAATACACGCCAATTTAAAAAACTGGCTCTGACGCAACCCGATGGTACTCAGGAGTATTATGCTGTTTTGGAGGGGGTTACCGATGTTACTGACATTAGAGATAATGGTACTTTTAGACGTCAGCCACCTGCCGGAACAAGCTATTATGAAAAAGGTTATGGCTATGTCAATTATGTAAGCACCAATTTTAGAACGGATTATGAGATGACCCGTGACAAACATTTCTTTAAAGTTTTAGCGGGTGTTCAAACTGAATATTATTATACCGAAACAACACGTTTATCTTCTGATAACATACTACTTGATGATACACCCTTTTTGCCTTCAGGTCCCGGAGACAATCCAATGATGTCGGAAAAGAAGGGGGAGTGGTCTAACCTGGGTATTTTCTCGCGTATTAACTATGTATTTGCTGATAAATATATGGTGGAGGCTAACCTGAGAGCTGATGGCGCATCCCGTTTCCCGGAAGACCAGCGATGGGGAGTTTTTCCTTCCTTTTCTTTTGGATGGAATCTGGCACAGGAAAACTTTATGAAAGGTCTGTCTGATAAGGGCTTTGAAATGATTAAGTTAAGGGCGTCTTACGGACAGTTAGGGAACCAGAATACTCAGAGCTTTTATCCCTATTTTCAACACATGTTGCCAGGAGTTGGAGGTATTGTGTTAGGAGGTGATAATGCAACGGTACTTCCTGCTCCGGCTCCTTTTACTACGGATTTAACCTGGGAACGTATTGAAAATGTTTCAGCAGGTTTGGATTTTGCTTTCTGGGGAAATCGTTTTGGTGGTGCATTTGACTGGTACCGACGGGTAACAAAGAACATGGTGGGGCCTGCAAAACCGCTACCTGCAGTATTTGGTGCCGAACCTCCAAAGACCAATAACGCTGAATTACAAACAGATGGCTGGGAGCTTGAGTTGTTTTATCGCGACAGGATAGGTTCAGACTTTAGTTATGATATCTCGTTTTCATTGAGTGATTACCAAAGTGAAGTAACCAAATATGACAGTCCCGATGGTTCGTTGGATAACTTTTTTGTTGGAAAGAAAATTGGTGATATATGGGGATACCAGGTAGAAGGTATCGCCAAAACCGATTTGGAGATGCAGCAATGGCAAGAACATACTTCTCAATCGCAAATAGGAGCTAAATGGGGAGCAGGAGACTTTATGTATAAAGATATCGATGGTTCAGGAAGTATTAATGCAGGTGGTAACTCTATCCAGGATCCGGGAGATCTTTCGGTTATTGGTAATGGAACTCCTCGTTACATGTATGGTTTAAGATTGGGTGGTAAATATAAGTTTGTTGACTTTAGTGTTTTCTTCCAGGGTGTTGGAAAAAGAGATGTATTTTTCAAGAATAGTGCTACTTTCTTTGGAGTTGCATCCCAATGGCAACGTTCTTTATTTACTGAGCATCTTGATTATTTCAGGCCTGCCGGTGATCCTTTGGGCGCTAACCTTGATTCATATTATGCAAGGATAAGTATAGCAGGTAACAACAAGTGGGTTAATGATCATTATATGCAGGATGCCTCTTATTTAAGACTGAAAAATGTACAGGTAGGCTTTAACTTACCTAAGCAGAACTTTATGTCTGAATACGTTCAAAAGGCAAGATTATATTTTTCGGCCGAGAATATCTGGACACATACAGATTTGATGATATTAGATCCTGAAGCCATTGGTGGCGGAGAATGGGGAGGTGGTAAGACCTACCCGATGTATGGTACATTTGCTATTGGCCTTTCGGTCACTTTTTAACATTTTCAGCTTGTTAGGTTCATTTAATAATACAAAACACATGACAAGATTACATTATATATTCATAACATCTTTATTAGTGCTTTTTACAGCATGTGAAGATTTTTTACAACGCGAACCACTTGATTTTGGTTCCGAAGAAGAGTTTTTCCACAATGTGGAAGACATGGCCATGTTTAACGCCACTTTCTATGATCAATTCCCGAGCATTAGTAACTGGTGGGGCGGCGTTTATGCTACTGACAACAATAGTGATAATCAGGCTTCGCATTGGCCCAATAATAATTTTTTTAAGGGCGAGAAGCAAACACCTTTGCTTAATAAATCTGAGTGGAAGTTTGAAACCATTCGGGATGTAAATTATTTTATAGATAGGATTTCAACCAGAATGGCCGATAATTCCATTACCGGTTCTCCGGAATTAATTAATCATTACCTCGGAGAAGCCCACTTTTTCAGGGCTCTTAATTATTTTCGTTTGCTTTTTAACTATGGTGATGTACCAATAATTGATAAGGAGCTTAGTGATAAATTTGAGGATTTGGTGAAGGCCAGTAAACGTGCTCCTCGTAATCAGGTGGCCAGGTTTATACTTGCCGATCTGGATTCAGCCGCTTCAAAAATGCTGGTTACAGAACCTGTATTAGGACGACTCAACCGTGATGCAGCTCTTTTATTAAAAGCAAGGGTGGCCTTGTACGAAGGTACATGGCTTAAATACCACCAGGGAACAGCATTGACTCCCGGTAATGAAAAATGGCCTGGTAGTAAAGTGTATCCTGACTTTGAATTTGAGAGTGGTTCTATTGAAGGAGAATACAACTTTTTCTTTGAAGAGGCCTATAAAGCGGCTGGTGAGGTGGCTCAGAGCCGACCTTTATATAACAATTATCAGGATTTATTTAACCGCACCAGCGGTATAGAAACTATTGAAGAGGTGATTTTGGCGCGTCATTATGCTACAGGTATTGTTATGCATGGGGGAACTTATTATTTATCACGATCAGGAGGAGGAACCGGCTTAACTAAAGCATGTGTGGAGTCTTTCTTACTTAGCGATGGTCGACCTATATATGCTGACGAAACCGGATTGTATAAGGGTGATGCTATGGTATATTATGCCTTGCAAAATCGCGATGAACGTCTTGTTCAGTCGGTTAAAGAAGCTGGTTTTATTGTTCAGAATATACTGGTTGATGGCGTTATGGTTGAAGATACCATAGTTGATTACCTGCCACGGATTAATGTTGTTGGTAACCAGGGAACAGCGACCGGTTATGAGTTGAAAAAATGGATAAGTTACGAAGAAGGGCAAGATGTGGCAGGTCAGGGAACAAGTGCTGTTCCGGTTTTTAGAGCTGCAGAGGCTTACCTGATTTACATGGAGGCTTATTATGAGCGTCATCAGTCTCTTGATAACAGGTGCGACGAATATTGGAAAGCACTTCGTGCCAGGGCCGGGGTAAGTACCGATTATCAGTTAACAATAAGCTTAACTGATTTGTCTAAGGAAAACGATCTTGCTGTTAAGTCACGCAATCAATTTATATCGCCGGTATTGTACAATATTCGCAGGGAGCGAAGAAGCGAATTGGTAGCAGAGGGTTTGCGTTATATGGATCTGAAAAGGTGGAGAGCCCTGGATCACATGGTGAATTACAATATTGAAGGTATTAACCTGTGGGAAAGCTTTTACCAGTATTATGAACCTGAAAACATCACTTCAGAAATTGTCAGTCAGTCTGGTTTTGGAAATTATATTCAGCCTTTAAAACTGAATCCTTCAGCTGAATCTTATAATGGTTATACTTTTCCAAAAGCCCATTATCTGGAACCAATTCCTGTAAGTGAAATATATATGACTTCACAAAATGGAGATGTTTCTACATCGCCCATCTATCAGAATCCGGGCTGGCCTGATAAAACATCGGGGATAGCCGATTATACGGCGGATATGGATTAATAAGAACTCTAAAACCAAATTTGTATTGAGGACCTGCTTCACAGCTTGTTTGTGGAGTAGGTCTTACCTAATAAGAATTGGTGATTTGCTACAAGTTAATCCCCAAATAAAATAATCCTGCATTTCAAATTCCTTCTTATAGCTTTTTTTAGCAAAGCTATAATGTAGCGACACGCAATTTATGTCATTACCAAGCCGAAAGAAAAAAATCATACTATAATCTTAAACTAATACTCTTAAATTAAGTTAACTAGTTTTTTAAAAAAAAATTATGAAAAGATTATTTGCGGCAGTATTCATTATTGCATTAATGAATGGCATTAGTGCACAAATTGTTAATCATTCTCTGAACTTTGACGGAGGTGTTACTTCTAAGGTTTCATCAGGAGATGTCGATGCACTTGATGAAGTTTCTTCATTCACTATCGAATCGTGGATCTATATAGACCAATGGAATGAGGGTGCAAGTATTTATAAAAAACAAGGTGCAACCTGGAAACATAAAATTCAGATGTCCCTTGGACCGGTTGCCAGCAAGCGGCTTTATTTCCATGTATCCAATGGATCCAATACTTATATGGCAATTGATAATTCCTCGATAAGTGTTGGGAATTGGCATCACGTAGCAGTTGCCTATGATGGTAATGGTCCTGCAAATGACCAATTGAAAGCATATATTGACGGAATTGAAGTTACCGATAAGTGGTTCAATGCTCCCGGAGATATGGTAGCTACATCTACACCTGTTTCAGCAGGAGCTTTTGAGGTTGGAAGTAGTTTCGATGGTAAAATTGATGAGTTTAGGGTATGGTCAAGAACATTGATAGCTTCTGAAATCGACTATACGAATACAATTAGCCAGTATCATGCTTTGTATAACGACCTTATTTTGTATTATACCGCTGACCAGACTCAAAATATTGATGTCGCTGACTATAAGGGAAATCAACATGGAGTGGTATCAGGTAATGTTACTAAGGTAGAAGTTACTGGGAATGATAAGTTTAATTATAAAATCGTGCAGGCTTATGTAAGATCGGAAATTTATCCACGAGGCCTTATTAGTGATGAGTATTTATTGAATAATAACGATCTTATTTACTTCGGATTAGGCCCACGCGCAAACGGAGATATTTTTTACAGCTATCCCCATAATGATGGAACTCTGACTAATGTAAATTATTTGAGTTCTTATTCAGGTAGAAATGGCGTATTAGAGTTTACCGGAACCGGGGCAAATGCAAACTGTGGTAAAGGTTTATTTTTAGATGCCTATGGAGGAAGAAATAAATTTACTTTTGAAGCTTGGGTATATATTGATGAGTGGGTAGAAAATAGTTTTATCTTTAAAAAAGGACAAGATCATTTCAATAAGGTTGATATCCAGCTTGGATCTTCTACCAATAACACGTTATATTTTCATATTAGTAATGGTTCAAACAAATATGCTGCTGTTGATAATGGTATATCGGTTGGCAGTTGGAATCATATTGCATTTGCTTACAATGGATCAGCTTCTGCTTATGATCAGGTAAGTATATATATAAATGGCGTGCCTGTTACTCCATGGTATAATACATTTGAAGCTACTATACCTACTTCATGCCCGGATGTTGATGATGATTTTATTTTAGGTGAAAATTTTAAAGGAAAATTAGATGAAATTAGAGTTTGGAATATTGTTCGAACCGAATCAAATGTTATAGCCAATATGAACAATGAGATTGCGAGCAGTTGGTGGGGATTTGGTCAAATGTCTGCTTATTGGAAAGTAAATGATGCTTCAAATCCTGCTGGTGACTCAAAAAGTTTATTATCTGATTTTGAGGATTTCAAATCAATATTTGAAGGTAGGCAAGGAGCTAATTTAAGGTTAGGTTTTTTCACCGGAAATTATAAAGAGATGATCAAGACTGAAGCTTCCCGACGAAATTTTGCACATAATGTTAAAAACTTAATGGATGAATTTGGAGCTGATGGTGTAGATATTGATTTTGAATGGAATTATTCACCTCAGGAGTGGGCCGATTATAACACTACAATTGAAGCGATAAATGACTCACTACCTGCTAGCAGTATCTTTAGTGCTTCTTTACATTCGTATTTTTACAAATTAACATCAGCAGCGATTAATGCATTGGATTTAATTAATATCCAGATATATGGTCCTCAATTAGAGCTTTTCCCATATTCAAAATTTGTTTCAGATTATGATAAAGTGATTAATTATGGAATTCCTGCAAACAAGCTAATCATGGGAGTTCCATTCTATGGTCAGTCAACAAACGGACATGAGGTAACCTATGATAACATACTTAATGCTTATCCGAATCTTGAGGCCAATGTTGATACTGTACAAATGACTGTATCAGGAGAATTGGTGGATGTTATTTTTAATGGCGTTAATACCATTAAGCAAAAAGCAGAATTTGTTAAGAATAACGCACGTGGTTTTATGTATTGGGATACATATACAGATGTTGATTATAGTAATGAGAAGTGTTTGCTTAGGGCAACAAATTCAGAAATAAATGCCAATGTTCCTTCTTTGGTTACGCTATTAAAATCTGCATCGATAGCAACACCTGAGGATTTTAAATATGAGGAAGAAGTTTCCTTAAAACTATACCCAAATCCTTCAAGTGATATTGTTACAGTTAATGCAGGAGAGGCTATTGAGTCAATCACTATTTGCAATATGGCTGGAAATCAGGTGTTGTTTCAACAAAATTACAATGAAGAAAATTCTGTTAGAATCAATGTGTCAAATCTCAGCCAAGGAGTTTATTTGGTTCAAGTTAAGTTGAGTAGTCAAGGTAAACTGCAAACTTTAAAACTTGTTATACGCAGGTAGATATTTTCATTAGATTGGCTGAATGTGATAATTAAAGGCAAAATCTAAGGCATATGAAACATGCATAATTAATTTGAGCTTTTAAATATACTTAAATAAGTTCTGTCATCTGTAATCTAAATCTTAGGGAAGAGCTGATAGTCCTTTTGTTACAGATGATGGAACTATTCAACTACCAAAAAATATTATTAGTTAATTATTAAATGTATTACTGGCGAAAGAGAGCTGCTATATATATTCTTAATGGTGTGTTCGATTATCTCTCTTAAATTATTAATATGTTATTCAATCCTAATTAATGAATGCATTTAGACTATCAAAATGATTTTAAATGAAAAGCGAACAAAAATAGTTTCTAGTTTTAGTGAAATAGAAATATCTGAAATTGAGTATGTATCTTTTTTTGATATAAACGGACAGTTTTCGTATGCATTAAGAGATCAGATTAGCTGTAAATTATTTCAACTGATTAAGAATCCTTCTTTTCTTTTAGCATTTGTAAATATGAAAAATCGTGAATTTATTATTATTGATGTAAATATGTTGGAAACATTTTTTGCTCCTGGAAAAAAATAAATAATCTATTTATGTAATTCTCCGTAATGATTGGATATCCCTTATATTCCTAAATAAGAGAAAATAAAAGCAAATTTAATTCATGAATTAATGAGGTTTATATTTTTACTCAGTATTTTAAGTTGCTTGTGTTTTAGCAATAGAGCACAATCAAAGTCTTCGCCTCCAAACATTTTGCTCATCATGGCCGATGATATGGGGTTTTCAGATTTAGGATGTTACGGAAGCGAAGTACCAACACCAAATATTGATGCCTTGGCACATCAGGGAGTTCGGTTTAGCCAGTTTAAAAATACTTCACGTTGCTGTCCCAGTCGTGCTTCCTTGTTAACCGGGAGACATCAGCATGCAGTAGATATGGGATGGATGACCGCAGTAGACGAACACCGCCCCGGATATCGCGGTCAAATTACAGATCGAATCCCTACTATTTCCGAGATATTCAAACAAAACGGTTATGCTACTTATATGTCGGGTAAATGGCACCTTGCAGTTGATGGAAGCTGGCGTTCTGTTGATTCTAAACCCAATGGGTGCTGGCCTACAGAACGAGGGTTTGATAAATACTATGGCAGCCTTTCCGGAGGTGGTGACTATTATAAACCCAAAGGACTAACCTTACAGGAAAAACGAATTAATACTTTCCCCAGAGATTACTATTATACATCGGCCATTACCCAAAATGCAGTTAAGTTTATTCAGGAGCATAATACAGATGAGCCGATGTTTATGTACCTGGCTCATTATGCGCCACATCGTCCGTTACAGGCACCTAAAGCTATGGTTGAAGCCAATCGGGCAAAGTACAGTGTTGGTTATGATGAGCTTAAGGAAAAACGTTATGCGAATTTAAAAAAAATGGGATTGATTCCTGCAGGATTTGAGCTACCCCTTCATCAAAACGAATATGATGGTAAACGACCAAGCTGGAACGATTTAGGTAAAGAAGCACAGGAAAAATGGATTACGGAAATGGCCACTTTTTCTGCGATGATTGAAATAATGGATGATGGTATTGGACAGGTTATCGATGCTTTAAAGAAAAAGGGCATGTATGAAAATACAGTTATCTTGTTTTTAAGTGATAATGGAGCAACCAATGAGGGAGGTCTGATCTCAAAACTTGCCGCAGACCTGAGTAATACACCTTATCGAAGTTTCAAGAGTTATACGTATTTAGGAGGAGTTAGTTCCCCGTTAATTATTCATTTTCCTAAGAAATACGCTAAGCATAATGGTTCTGTAAAGTCAGATTTGGCTCATATCATCGACATCTTACCTACCTGTATTGAGTTGGCAGGCTTAAAATATCCGAAGAAATTTAAAGGGGCTTCCATCACAGAAACAGATGGCAAAAGCATGGTGAAAATTCTTGAGGGGAAGAAGCGTAAACTGAATGATTATTTTTTTGAGCATCAGGGAAACTGCTCAATCCATTCAGGGCAATGGCGATTAGTAAAAAATGCTACGGATAAACATTGGCACTTATATAATCTAAAAGAGGATCCTTTTGAGCAAAAAGATGTGGCTTCACAGTATCTTGAAGTAGTCAGCGAGTTGGAAAAGAAATGGTTGATTTGGGCAAAGAACAATAAAGTTCTTCCATTGGAAAGCAAGCCCTGGGGCCAAAGAATTAATTATTACAAAGAAATCAATCCGGATCAGGATGGTATTGATTAAGCGTTTGATGGTATTTAATAATACTGTTTTATCATCTTGTTAAAAAAACAAATCGTTAAATTCAATAAGTTAATATTATGAGATTGTTATTCTCAATATTCATTGCTCTGCAGATTCTACTTGTAGCATGGATTACAAAGTCAAATCAACAGTCATCTACATTAAAATCAGCAATGGTGAAGGTTACGGCTTTAAAGGTTCCCGTTTTAGTGGAAAAGGAAAGTAATCAAATCATACGTCTGCAAGTTGAAGTGAAAGATTCTTTATTGGAACTACAATCATTGACTGTACATTTTTCGGATGTGATTTCAAGTGACCAGCTATCCCAGTTTCAACTGATATACACAGGAAAAGATGATCAGGAAAGTATTAGTGAAACTTTTGGTCAGTGCTCTGTTAGTGGAATAAAAAATACAATTATTGGCGAAAAGAAAATGGATGTTGGCACGCACAATTTTATGCTTGCCATTGGCGTGAAGGAGTCTATTGACATAATGAAAGATATTAGAGTTGAAAGTTTAGGTTGTCAATTCTCCGATGGTTCTCACTTTCATCAAACATTCAATGAAAATAACCTGACCTGGCGAATAGGTAAAGTAGTGCGCGCGGTCAATCAGGATAATTGCTATACATACCGTATTCCCGGGTTGGTAACAACCAACAAAGGAACATTAATCGCAGTATATGACAACCGCTATAATAATAGGAAAGACTTGCAGGAAGATATTGATGTGGGTATGAGTCGCAGTACTGATGGTGGCCAAACCTGGGAAACTATGAAAGTGATCATGGATATGGGAGAATGGGGTGGTTTACCTCAGGAGTTGAATGGTATTGGTGATCCTTGTGTTTTATATGATCATCATACACACACCATTTGGGTAGCAGCCTTATGGATGCATGGATCAGCTCCCGATAAAATGGCCTGGTGGCATTCAAAACCAGGGATGAAGCCGGGAGTAACGGGTCAGTTTTTAATTGCCAAAAGTACCGATGATGGCTTAAGCTGGTCAAAACCGGTTAATATCACCGAACAAATCAAAGATCCCGCATGGCAGTTATTGTTTCAGGGACCTGGAAGAGGGATTACATTAGACGATGGAACCCTTGTTTTTCCCGCTCAGTTTAAAGCAGATATTGGAGAAAAGGCCATTGGTGGTGACGGACAATATACTTGTCATTCAACAATAATTTACAGTAAAGATAAGGGGCAAACATGGAATGTCGGAACAGGAGCAAAAGATAATACCACGGAGGCTCAGGTGACTGCTTTATCAGATGGTACTTTAATGCTGAATATGCGTGACGATCGTAATCGCAAAGATAAAGGAGACACCAATGGCAGGGCTGTAGCTACTACCAAAGATTTGGGACAAACATGGGAAATGCATCCCACTTCCAATTCTGCCTTGCCCGAATCAAATTGCATGGCCAGTTTAATCAGTACATCATTACAAATAGAAGGAGAAACAAAAAATGTGCTCTTTTTCTCTAATCCAAACAACAAATATACGCGGGCCAATATGACTATTAAGGCAAGCCTCGATGATGGCATAACCTGGCCATATGAATTGGAACTAAATGAAAATGGGGGCTTTGGCTACTCATGTCTTAGTATGATAGACGATAATAATATTGGAATATTATATGAAGGAGTGAGGGAGTTATTCTTTCAATCTGTTCCTGTAGGTCAGGTGATTATAGAATAGAATATAGATTTTGTTGTAAAAGTGATCAGTTGTTTATTACAACTTATGGCTAAAGTTTCTGAATGTTTGAAAGCAGTAATTAAACACTAAAACAATTGTTCAGATCAGGGCTGGGATAAAGAATATGGTGGTATCTTTTACTTTATGGATCTGAAGGGACATCCGCCTCAACAGCTTGAGTGGGAACAGTAATTGTGGTGTGTGCATCTCGAAACCCTGGTGGCTTTGTTGAAAGGATATTACCATACCGGTAACCCGGACTGTTGGCAATGGTTTGAAAAGGTGCATGCCTACGCTTTCAGTCATTTCTCTGATCCGGAAAACGGAGAGTGGTATGGTTACCTTAATCGGGAAGGCAAACTACTATTACCGCTTAAAGGAGGTAAGTGGAAAGGGTGTTTTCATGTCCCTCATGGATTGATGATTGCATTGAAGACACTAGAGTTGATTCGAGATAAATAATTAATAACAAGTAATACCAATTGAGGTGCAAAATTTTATGTAATTAAGAACTCAGGGGCTCAGAGGCACAACGTTTATTCAGGTAATTAGGCTTACTTTAATGATGATGGCATTCGTAAGGATGTACCTCAGTGTTCTTATGCTGATTAAACTCTCTTTATATAAGTCATAAATATAAAAAAACGGTTTTTACCTTTAGCAAGGGAAAAACCGTTTTTTATTGTCACGAATTATATTGCTCCAAACGAAAAGATGCTCAGTGAAATTTTCCTTGTTTGTAGTTGTAGATTATATACTTCTTTCAATTAATTTGGAGCGTAATTCTATTATAGAAATAGATCTTTATTACAAACTTCGTAGTCCAAAAATGTTTGTTTTACCACTATTAAATAGTTCATTTAAGTTAAGTTGTTGTTGTTGTTGTTGTTGTTGTTGTTGTTGTTGTATGTATCATAGTTACAGTAATGTAGATCTGTTTGTGAATGAAATGTTTCTGTTTTTTGAATATTTTGTCCTTGTTGTTGGTGAATGATAATTCATTACAAACAGATGGTTATGCGCTTTAAGAATCGTTCCGTTAGGTTATAGATTTGTAATCGTTGAAAGTTATTCTAGAAAAAATATAACCATGATTAGAAAAATATTTACAGCCTGTTTGGTGTTTCTGGCATTTCACTTGTCAGGGCAAACCAATGATTGGGAAAATCAATATCGGATTCAGGAAAATAAGATGCCTGCCCGGGCAACATCATATTCGTATCGTTCGTTCACCTCGGCTCTTTCGATGGATCGAAATGCAGCTGAGATAAAATTTTTAAAAGGGAAGTGGCAATTTCAGTTTACTCCCGATAGTAAAAACAGAACAACAGATTTTGTAGCGAAAGATTTTGATGCATCAGGTTGGGATTTAATTGATGTACCTTCGTGCTGGGAGATGAAGGGTTATGGAACACCCATTTATACAAATGTAGTTTATCCATTTACACCTAATGCACCTTATATCGACCGAAGAAATCCGGTGGGCTCATATATTCGTGAGTTTACTTTACCTGAAAATTGGGAAGATCAGCAGATAATCATTCATTTTGGAGGTGTGTCATCTGCATTTTACTGTTGGTTAAACGGGGAGTATATTGGTTATAGTCAGGGGAGTCGCCTGCCGACTGAATTTGAATTGACAAAGTATTTAAAACCTGGAAAAAATAAGTTAGCAGTACAGGTGTTTCGCTGGTCGGATGGCAGCTATTTGGAAGATCAGGACCACTGGCGTATGAGCGGTATTCATCGTGAAGTATTTTTGATGGCTCAACCGAAAGTACATATTAATGATTTTTTTATTAGAACACCCTTAAATGAGGATTATACGGAGGCATTGTTACAAGTACGCCCCGGGATTGCAGCAGCTGAAGGTGTAGGAGAAGGATGGCATATTAAAGTGGATTTGTTTGATGCATTGGATAAACCGGTGTTAAAGGAATCCTTAATTAAATCTGTTAAAAGTATTGTAAAGGAGAAGTACCCACCACGTGATAATGTTTATTTCGGATTAATTGAATGTGAGCTTACTAGTCCAAGGTTATGGAGTGATGAAGATCCGTACTTATATAAAGTTGTTCTTACACTATCAGATCAAAATAATGATGTGGTAGAAGTTCGTAGCAGCTATGTTGGATTCAAGGAGTATTCATATACTGAAGAGGGTGTGTTTTTAGTGAATGGAGAGTCTGTTAAGTTAAAGGGGGTTAATCGCCATGATCACAGTGATACAGGTGGAAAGACAATGACACAGGAAGAGATGAAGCTGGATATTGAATTGATGAAACAATTTAATATCAATGCTGTAAGAACATGTCACTACCCTAATGATCCGTATGTATATGAGTTATGTGACCAATATGGTCTTTATGTGATGGATGAAGCCAATATTGAAACGCACGGTATAGGTGGGAAGCTGGCCAATGATCCATCATGGAACTTATCATTTATGGACAGGGTGATTCGAATGGTGGAACGCGATAAAAATTACACTTCAATATTTTCATGGTCGCTGGGTAATGAGTCGGGCTGTGGTCCAAACCATGCTGCAGCTGCCGGATGGATTAAAGATTTTGATCCAACACGCTTGGTGCATTATGAAGGGGCGCAAGGCGTACCAACACATCTGGATTATATTCCACTGAATTCAAAAAAATGGGAGTTTAACTATCAAAAAACGATGACTAACCCTACTGATCCGGCTTATGTTGATATGCTTAGTCGTATGTATCCATCGATAAAGCAGCTTAAGGCATTAACGGAAAATTCTTACCTGAAGCGTCCTGTGGTGATGTGCGAATATGCTCATGCAATGGGTAATTCCCTTGGTAACTTAAAAGAGTATTGGGACATAGTATATGCAAATCCTATTATTGCCGGAGGTTTTATATGGGACTGGATTGACCAGGGGATTAGAAGTGAAGATGCGGATGGCACTGTTTATTGGAAATATGGCGGTGACTTTGGAGACCAACCCAATCTTGGAAACTTTTGTTTGAATGGGATTGTTAATCCCGATCGCTCAGTAAAGCCTCAACTGCATGAGTGTAAATATGTATTCCAGCCTTTGGTTTTTGAGGCAATTGATGTTGCCAAAGGTCAGGTTAAGGTGCACAACAGAATGAACTTCAAGAATACTGCAGGTTATTACTTTAAATGGTCTGTTGCTGAAGAAGGAAAAATAGTGCGTTCAGGCAAACTAGATGAGTTGATTATTGAGCCGGGAAAATCAACAATAATTAACCTGCCAGTACAAAAGGTTAAGCTTAAAGAGGATAAGGAATACTGGTTGCGTATAAGTATGCACCACCAACAAGCACCTAAGTACGCCGAGGCCGGATATGAAGTAGCAAAACAGCAGTTCCTTTTGAAAACGAAGGCCACAACTGCGATGCCTTCTCTTGCTGGAACTAAGGGAATAATTATTGAAGATGGAGCAGATCAGGTAATAGTAAAAAGTTCTAAGTTTGAAGTGAGCTGGTCGAAAAAAACCGGACGTATGCATAATTATACATACAATGGTGAACAGTTGATTGAAGCGGGACCTCAAGCTAACTTCTGGCGTCCACAAACCGATAATGATTTCAGAGGGTGGAAATCACACAAACTTTCCGGTTATTGGAAAGACATAAGATCAATGGTGCCTAAAGTGAAAGTATCGGTTGATAAGTCTTTAGATACCCATATTCAGATTGTGGTTTCTCAACGCTATAACGATTCTCTTGCTGTGAATACGACCTATAAGGTTGATAACCTTGCAGCCATCCATGTAAATACGCATGTAAAAATGCAAGGTCAGATGCAAATGCCGCTGCGTGTCGGTTCCGAATTAAAAGTTAGTACAGCTCTGCAGCAATTGAGTTTTTATGGAAAAGGACCGTGGGAAAACTACATCGACCGGGCTTGCGCTGCTGAGGTAAACGTATATCAGGGTGAGGTAAATGACTTTATACATCATTACATTACACCACAGGAATGTAGTAATTATACTGAAGTAAGGTGGTTGAAATTGACCACTGGTAAAGGAAAAGGTATTAAGATTGTTGGTGCCCAGTCTCTAAGTACTTCAGTTTGGCCATGGACACCCGAAAACCTTGAAAAGGCCAGGCACATAAATGAGCTTGAAAAGGCGGATCATTTAACGCTTAATATTGATCTTAAACAAGTAGGTGTGGGAGGGGCCAACACTTGGTCGGTTAAAGCAATGCCAATTGAACAATATCGCATTCAACCAGGAGATTATTCGTACACCTATACAATAATCCCGATAAAATAATATAAAACAATTACTTGTCGGGAAGAGAATGTTATCAAAGTCAACTCCCGATGAGCTTAAACTCAGCATTATGAATACAACTAGCTTAACAAAGATACTGATTCTTTCATTCTGTTTCGCCTTGATTTTTGGGTGCTCCGGTACCTGCCCAAAAGACAAAGTACCCAACATTTTGTTCATCATGACTGATGATCATTCGCTTCAGACCTTCAGTGCCTATGATAACCGCTTTATAGAAACCCCTAACCTTGACCGGATAGGGAATGAAGGTGTTGTTTTTAGAAATAGTTTTGTTAGCAATTCAATTTGTGCGCCTAGTCGTGCTGTCATGTTAACAGGGAAACACAGTCATAAAAATGGTCAAATCAATAATACCACTACATTTAATGGAAACCAGGTTACTTTTCCGAAATTATTGCGTGAAAAAGGCTATCAAACCGGATTAATCGGTAAGTGGCATTTAAAGAGTTTACCAACCGGATTTGATCATTACGAAATCTTAATTGGGCAGGGGGATTATTATAATTCCAAATTTATTACCAATGCTGATACTATTGCATCTGAAGGCTATGTTACTAATGTGATAACCGATAAAAGTATTAATTGGCTGGAAGGTCGTAATAAGGAGAAACCGTTTTGTATGCTGGTGCATCATAAAGCTACACATAGAGTTTGGCAACCAGATACAGCCTTATTTCACTTGTATAAAGATGAGGAGTTTGAAGTACCAGAGACTTACTTTGACAATTATGAAAAGCGCCCGGCTGCTGCTCAGCAAAAAATGAGCATTGCAGAAGATATGGATTTAGTTTATGATTTAAAGTTGTTGGATAAGGAGGGCGAGATAAAAACGAAATACCGATCTCGTTATGAATCGATTCTTAAAAAGATGACACCTGAACAGCGTGCAGCCTGGGACAGGGAGTATGAGCCTGTGATTGCCGACTTTAAGGCCAAAGGACTCAAAGGAGATGCCTTATCCTTGTTTAAGTATCAGCGCTACATGCAGGATTATCTGCGTTGTGTTGCTTCGGTAGACAATAATGTGGGTCGTTTACTGGATTATCTTGAAGAGCAGGGGGAGCTGGACAATACTTTAATTGTATACACCTCTGATCAGGGTTTTTATATGGGTGAACATGGGTGGTTTGATAAGCGCTTTATGTATGAACAATCTTTAAGAACGCCATTGGTTATGCGTTATCCTAAACTTATTAAGCCTAAAACAGAGCTTCATCAACTGGTTCAGAACATTGACTATGCACCTACTTTTCTTGATTTAGCCGGTATTGATATTCCGGAAGACATACAAGGAGAGTCTCTTGTAAAGTTATTTAATCACGATAACCCAAAGTGGCGCGAGGCCATATATTACCATTATTACGAATTTCCCAATGAACATATGGTGAAACGTCATTATGGTATTCGTACCGGAAGATATAAACTCATCCATTTTTATAATGATATTGACCAGTGGGAACTGTATGACCTGGTTAACGACCCGAATGAAATGTTAAACTTGTGTGAACAAGAGGATATGCAACCTGTAACTGTAAGGTTAAAACAACAGTTGGAACAGTTACAAATGGAATATGACGACTCAGATAGAAGTACTTTTTAATTGAAAAATACTTTATGTAAATATGAAACGAGCCTTTGAGAATCGTTAGATCGACTAAGTCAATGACTAATTCATTTTTGATATTCCCGCCTGCTCCGGGCAGGCATCCCGCTTTAGCGGTACAAGTTATAACCATTGAAAAATAAAATTAACCGTATGAAACGAACATGTAAATTTAATTATTCAAGTTACACACAAGAGAATCGTTAGATCGACGAAGTCAATGATTGAATTTATTTGAGAGTTCCATGTGACAAATAAAAATAAATTAATTAGAGTATATGAAAAAACAATCTTTTTATATTTTATTAATGACCTATTGGTTTCTTGGGATGACAGGTTTTGCCACAACTTCAGTAGAAGATTTTTTGCTACCTATACCACAGAAGATAAAAGTGGATGAGGGTGTGTTTGTGAGCCGTTCAGGACGTATTGATATTGATGCCTCCATAGATGATAATCGTTTATTATCAGAAATATCAGAGGTAAGGAACCTATTTAGCAATATAGGTTTTCGATGGACCATCACCAAACAGTGTGCCGTTGGAGAAAAACCTGTTGTATATGTGGCCATTAACCCTGATTTAGAAGTTGATGCGCAAGGGTACATCCTGGAAATAACAAACGATCAAATTGAGTTGATTGGGGTGGATGTATCTGGTGTATTCAATGGTTTACAAACGATGCGTCAACTCATTCGTTATGCAAAACACGTTGGCCATCTGCCACTGGTATCTGTAACAGATTATCCCGATTTCAAAAACAGGGGATTTATGTTGGATGTCAGCAGGGATAAGGTGCCACAATTAAAGACGCTGTTTGGTATTATTAATCATTTGGCCGAATGGAAAATAAACCAGTTACAACTTTATACAGAACATACTTTTGCCTATCGGAATCATAAAAAAGTCTGGCAGGATTTCTCAGCGTATACGGCTGAAGATATCATAAAGATCAACCAATATTGCCAGGAGCGGTTTATTGAATTGGTGCCCAATCAAAATTCGTTGGGGCATATGGAGCGATGGCTGGCACATGCTGAATACCAGGAGTTGGCAGAGTTAGAAGAGGTACAAAAGGATGGTCCTCGCCATCTGCAAAGGCGCACAACATTGAATCCTGTTGATCCACGTTCAATGGATTTGGTAAAAGGCTTATATGATGAATTGTTACCTAATTTTTCTTCAAAAACAGTTAACATTGGAGGAGATGAACCATGGGAATTAGGACATGGACGCTCCAAGAAGGCTTGTGATGAAAATGGTAAAGGTGAAGTGTATATTAGTTACATGTCTGAATTAACCAACTTCATAAGTGATAAAGGATACAGTCCGCAAATGTGGGCTGATATAATACTTAAATATCCGGATCAGATACATCGCTTACCAAAGGATTTAACCTGCATGGTATGGGGGTATCGATTCTGGTATCCGTTTGAGAAAAACTGTAAAAAAATGCATGAGGCAGGAGTTCCTTTTTATGTTTGTCCGGGAACTTCCAGCTGGTCATCGTTTATTGGCCGATGGCCTAATGCCAAGGAGAACCTTTTAAAAGCAGCACAGGCCGGTAAAAAATATAATGCCAAAGGTTATTTAAATACCGATTGGGGAGATTTTGGTCACTGGCAGCCATTTGCAATTAGTTATCCTGCTATTATCTATGGAGCTGGATTGTGCTGGTCTGTGGATCAAAATGAACAACTGGATGTAGCTGCTCATTTGTCTCATTCCTTATTTGATTCATCTAATCCAATATTGGCAAAGTTAATTTTAGAATTAGGTGAGGCGTATAAGGTATACGATGAGGATATCAGTTTTTATGTGAATGTGTTTTATGATATTTTAAAACAGCCCAATGCTTCGTTATCTACCAAAAAGTTAGGGCATGTTAATGCTGATAATACCGATGAAATGATAGACCACCTGAACAAACTGATTAGCCAGTTAACTCAATGTTCCGCTTTTTCTGATGAGCAACAGTTGGTTATAGAGGAATTGGTTATGGCTGCTCGTTTTTCCCGTCATACTGCAATGATGGCACGAGAAAGGCTTCAGCTTCCGGATCACCGCATGGAACTGGCTGATAAAAAGGTGAAAGAGGTGATGCTTGATGATCTGAATGAAATTCTTGCAGACTTTCATCGTTTGTGGCTTATTCGTAACCGGCCGGGAGGGTTGGAAAATAGCAAAAGAGGTTTTCAGATAGTTAAGGATAGTTATAAAATAAAATAGTTTTCTATGAAGTGGATAGCATATTTTAATAACATTGTAAAAGTGTTTCCCATGGCAGTATTTAGCCTGTTGACTGCATGTAATACTGGTTCTGATGCCCTAAAGGAACAACCCAATATTATTTTGTTTCTGGTAGATGATATGGGGTGGCAGGATACTTCAGTACCTTTCTGGCAGGATAAAACGGCTTTGAACGAGAAATACTATACACCAAATATGGAGCGATTGGCAGAACAAGGTATGAAATTCACCCAGGCTTATGCTTGTGCTGTTTGTTCTCCAACACGAGTTAGTTTAATGAGCGGCATGAATGCTGCACGCCATCGCGTGACTAACTGGACCTTGAGACGAAATATCTCACAGGATAAGGAAGATGATTTCCTGGAATTTCCCAAATGGAATGTGAATGGACTCCAAGTAACAGATTCTATTGATTTTTCAACAGAAGTGACTCCGTTACCACTGGTTTTAAAAGATAATGGATATTTTACCATACATACCGGGAAAGCTCATTTTGGTTCCTTACAAACTCCTTCAGAAAATCCCTGCAATATTGGTTTTGATATTAATATTGCAGGTCATGCTGCCGGAGGTCTTGCTACTTATCAAGGACTGAAAAATTTTGGTCACGATGAGAATGGTATTCCTCTGCGTTTTAATTCTGTTCCGGGCATGGAGCAGTATCACGGACAAGATATTAACCTTACTGAGGCATTGACTATAGAGGCCAAACATGCATTGGATAGTGCAATGCGTTTGGATAAGCCTTTTTTCCTCTATATGGCTCATTATACTGTTCATGTACCAATTGAAGCGGATAAGCGCTTTTATCAGAAATACCTGGAAAAAGGGCTTGATGAAACGGAAGCCCGCTATGCTTCCATGGTAGAAGGGATGGATAAGAGTTTGGGTGATTTAATGGACTACCTGGATCAAAAAGGAATTACTGATAATACGATCATTTTCTTTATGTCCGATAATGGAGGGTTGAGTGCCCATGACCGTGGAGGTGAACCTCATGTGCACAATGCGCCTTTGAATAGTGGGAAAGGATCGGCTTATGAAGGCGGAATTCGTGAACCAATGATTGTTAAATGGCCGGGCGTTGTGCAGCCAGCCACCCAATGTGACGATTACCTTATCATTGAAGATTTTTACCCGTCTATACTTGAAATGGCTGGTATTACCAATGTGAAAACAAAGCAAGTTGTGGACGGGAAGAGCTTTTTACCGATGCTATTACAAGAAGGAACCACAGCAGAGAACCGTGATCTATTCTGGCATTATCCCAATAAATGGGGAGGTCATGGTCCGGGTATCGGTACCACCAGTACCATCCGTAGTGGGCAATGGAAACTGATTTACTGGTACAAGGATCAACATTTCGAATTGTTTAATATTCATCAGGATATTGGTGAGAAAAACAATTTGGCGACTGAGAAACCGCAACTAGTGAAAGAGCTGGCCAAAAAGCTGGGAGATTATCTGCGAAGCATGAATGCGCAAAGACCAAGATTAAAGGAAAATGGTCAACTACTACCTTGGCCTGATGAGGAATTAAATTGATTAATTAGTTAGTTATTAAGCTTTGTGGTATTTATGATGCAGATTGTTGTGCATTAATTACTTAAAGGTAAACCAGGCAGGAAAATATGATTACAGCTGATTGTGTTAAGGTGGACCTCTCTTAGATATCTCTGTGCATCGACTCAATAGATTACCTGTCAATTAAGGTGACAATAAACAGAAAAGTAATAAACGTGAAGGTAGAAGGAAGCTTCAACTGCGGTGATACCAGCTCGTTGGGGACAATTTTTAAATCAGGAGGTATCATTTATTTAGCTATCGAATAAAAAGCAAGATTTGAAAAATTAAAACATCATTTTTTAAAATAACAATACAATAGCAATGAATACAATAAAAAAGATTATCAAATGTATAATTATAGTGGCATGTTATTTCAATGTTCACAGCCAGGAAAAGAATACTCAGAATATTGGACATGACACTTATATCGTAGGAAAGCGATTGAAATCAAATAAAACCATTGAACGCACTAACTTCTCAAACTACGATTTCATGTATTTAATGACGGGACCCAAATGGAAGGAAACTGACTTTGACCAAAGCTCATCAAAAATACAGAAGAGATTAATCGATTCACATCGATATCCAAAAGGGGATTCTGGAGAAAGCCTTATTCCAGGTTTGATCTCTGCAGCCCATAAGCATGGAACAAAAGTGTTGTATTGTATAGGTGTGGAATTTGGCAATCCGGCCAAAAGTTCAAGAAGCAAATCCACTTATTATGCAGTAACCGAGGATTTAGACAGACGATCAGCCTTTGCCCAAACAATAGTGGCCTACATGCTAAAGTATAATATGGACGGGATTGACATTGATTGGGAACACGATGTTGACGTGCACTTACATGCCGACTTAATGGAGGCCATCAGAAAAGAGCTAGATATTGTTGGAAAGGCAGATGGTCGTAAGTATTATCTTACCACTGCGATGCACACGTCATTATCTTTTACAACTGAAAGTGTAAAGAAACTAACTTCGCAGGTAGATTGGGTCAATTTCATGACCTATGATATGGGTGGGGGAAAATGGGGCACGGTTGCACAACACAACACCCCGTTAGATTTGATTGAGGAACATCTGGAGTCGATAAAAGAAAAAGGGTTTCCAAAGGAGCAAATCTCTATTGGACTGGCAAACTATGGGTTTATCTATCAAGGCATCGACCCAAATGTTGAAATACAAGATGGCTTGGGCGAGAAAGGCAGCTATATCGACTGGAATCATTTTAAACTCTTATTAGATGAGGGCTGGCAGGGCGTATTTGATGATGAGGCTCAAATGTCATACTACTATAGTCCGGACAAAAAAGATTTTGTGTCTATTGATGACAAAAATAGTCTCGCTCACAAGTTGGATTGGATTAAATTAAATGGATACGAGCGTGTTTTTTGGTGGGAATTTCACCATGACATTGTCATACCGAATGATGTGTATGAAGTGCATGAATTGCAGGATTTTGTGCATAACAAGTTAAATGACAAATGATTAATGCAACTTGTGTTTTGTTATGATTCGAGGCATATTTCTGTATTTAAAAACCTCATTCAATAGGTTATTTCTTAAGGCCAGACATAGCAAAAATACAGTAGATTCGTAATAATATATGGTTATCTGTCAAAGAAACCGATGGTAACAACAAGCCCCATGAAGGCTATTATACGAAGACTGACCTGCAGGAATTGGTTCGCTATGCGAAAACAAAGTTTGTGGAGATTATCTGCGTAGCGTGAAAGTGCAAAGACCAACTTTAAATGAAACTGGTCAACTGTTACCTTGGCCTGATGAGGTAATAAATTGATGTTGTCTTACCTGATGATTGTGGTAGGGTAACTGAAATAAAATTGAAAGAACATGGGAGGAATGCGATAGAGCCATCAAAATGAAAACAGGTGTCCGCTGGCTCTTTTTTTAGGGGATTTGTGATGTCGGTGTGAATCTAATCGTTGTAAGCCAGAGAGTTGCAAAAAAACTTTTTCATTATATAAGGAAAGGAAATAAACATTGGAAGTCTTAAGGAAGGAATTATAAGAACTAAAACAGAAAGAGGTAGAACGACAAAAAGAAGCCTCAGGCGAAAAGGATAAATAATACTATAAATTAATTCAAATGATTAGGAAAAATCTACAATGGTTGCTATATGCTTTGATTTTTGTAGCATGTCAACCTTCCGCAAAAAAAACAGAAGGAGAATCAAAACAACCCAATATTGTTGTAATATATGCCGATGATTTAGGATTTGGTGATGTGAGTGCTTATGGTGTTGGTAAATTAAACACACCTAATATGGACCGCCTTGCCAATGAAGGTATTCGGTTCGAAAATGGGTATGCGACATCTGCTACCTGTACACCAAGCCGTTTTTCACTTTTAACCGGTCAATATCCATGGCGAAATGAAGGTGCCCAAGTGTTGCCGGGGGATGCTCCATTGTTGATTGATCCTGCGCAGCCAACTCTTCCAAAGATGTTAAAAAATGCAGGTTATTCAACCGCTGTAATCGGAAAGTGGCATTTGGGATTAGGGAGCGGTAATGTAGATTGGAACAAACATGTTGGACCCGGCGCCAATGATGTGGGATTTGATTATTCTTATATTATGGCAGCTACCAATGACCGCGTTCCCAATGTATATGTGGAAAATGGGGATGTATTGGGATTGGACCCAAACGATAAGTTGGAGGTTAGCTATCGTAAAAATTTTGTAGGGGAGCCAACCGGCAAAGAAAATCCGGAACTGTTGAAGATGATGTACAGCCATGGTCATGACATGAGCATCAATAACGGAATTTCCCGTATCGGGTTTCAACGAGGCGGTAAAGCTGCTCAATGGATTGATGAAAATATGGCTGATACCTTCCTGGTACGTGCACAGCAGTTTGTGAAACAGCAAAAAGAAAAACCTTTCTTTTTGTTTTATGCCTTACATCAGCCACATGTGCCTCGTGTACCACATTCAAGATTTGCAGGCACTACCGGAATGGGGCCTCGCGGTGATGTGATTGCTGAAGCTGACTGGTGTATTGGTGAATTTTTGCAAACATTAGAAGCTGAAGGATTGATGGAAAATACATTGATCATCTTCTCCAGTGATAATGGTCCGGTTTTGGATGACGGATATGAGGATGAAGCTGCAGAAAAACTAGGTGACCATATGCCTTGGGGACCTTTCCGGGGAGGTAAGTACAGTCTTTACGATGCAGGTACCCATGTGCCATTTATGGCCATGTGGAAAGGCAAGATTCAGCCGGGTGTGTCAGATGCTCTTGTGAGTCAGGTCGACATTTTTGCTTCTTTAGCTAAATTAGTTGGACAACCATTGCCTGAAAATGACAGTGAAGATGTATTGGATGCGCTTATAGGAAAATCACAGAAAGGTCGTGAAAGTTTGGTAATTGAAGGTCTTAAGCATAAAACTGCTTTCCGTAAAGGCGATTGGGTCTTGATACCGTCATATGAGGGACCAACACGTGTTCCATGGGGTGTTGATATGAATACAGGATTTTCTAAAGAAACTCAGTTGTACAATATAAAAGAGGATAAAGCCCAGCAAATCAACCTAGCCGGACAGATGACTGAAAAAATAAAGGAAATGATCGAGGAATTTGAAAGCATCAGGGGAAAAGATGATTAAAGGAAAAGGCATTGTTCTTTTTAAAAGAAAAGTTTTTATAAAGAATTAAATGAGACAGTTATTTATAATATCCGGTATATTGTTGTCTACTCTTACATGGGAAAATCATTAATCTGAGTTGGCAACGGCCGGGTTTTATAAACTTGGTCAATCCGGAAGAGAAGTGTTTTTAATGAATGGCCTGGCGATTTCATAAAGGAAGAGCTGAAAATGCTTTCGAAAAGAATTTTGATGACAGTCAATTGCAGGTAGTGGTCTTGCCTCATGCGATTAAGATTAACCTTAGGCCGTGGAAACGCTTAAATGAAGCCACTTCTCAATAAAGTAGAAATCACTTCTCCGAGACCGGTATTACAACAGTTTATTGATTTAAAAAACAAGGTAACCAACGAATCATGCACACTTGATCACATTACCTCTATCAAAGGTTCTCTTTTTAAATTTGATCCCGACGACAGAAATCAGGGTATTTATTTTATTGCCGCTGATGGTACAGAAACCAAAGTCACCAATGTGGTTAAACCCGCAATATGCGTTAGAAAACCAATTACGTAATGAAACTACTGCCAATCAAGGCGTAAACTAACTTGTTTCAACTCACCATAGCGGTGCTATGAGTCGTCTCAACAAGTCCTTGATTGTTTGCACTTTCATTCCTCATAACGATGTTCTAACACCTAATCCGGGTTAAAAACAAACGTTCGGAGTTACTTTTTTTTACGCCGGAAGGGCTAACGGAAGATAGCTTTACTATTGAGGTGAGAAGTTTTCCACGTACACATAAAACGTTTAAAATCGGACGTTTCAGTTTTAATCTTATACCGGTAAGTTAATTTATTAACTCAGAGCTGTCCAAAATAATTGGTGCGTCGCCCAAACCTGACTTACTGCTGAAACAATTAAGAATACTCAATTCTTAATCGTTCCGATGTTCTTGATGACAAAAACTAAGGAAAAAACATCAAGGCTGCTTTAAAAATAACGTTCTTATTTGCATAAAGATCAAGTGCGGCCGGGCGATCTTCGAGCAAAGCTCTCAGCTTCCCGGTCCTACTAAATCTTTATTCAAAACAAAAGTAATTTTTAAAGAGGCCATTTACTTGCATATTGCAAAATAACCCCCAGCCCAAATAAATTATTACAAAAAGCTATTATTTAAATATTTAAACAAAAACGATTTGAACGTTTAGGACAGATGTGTTATTAACTATAACAATTGGAAGAAATTAACTTTTGAAATATCAATCTCTTACTATACCCAATAACAGGGAGCAGTAACTACAAACATCTTGTAATAGTAATTACATATTCCATGAATCTACTGTCCCTTGCCCGGCGAAAATTCACTCTTCGTTGTTTTTCTTTAGCTCCCCAACCTGTTAGCTGCCAGCGAGTATAAACAAAAACAACAAAACGGATGAAAGTTTAATGAGCACTGATTAATTTATTGCTTACTATAACTTTTATATTATTTTAGCTTGGCTTTAAAAGCATAACAAAGATAATTTTCAGATATATAACCATATGATGCCAATTGGGCATGTATTGTACAATAAAAATAAAGATATAATAACGATAAACACAATACGCATGGGGTAATGTTGTAGGTTATTAAAAAAGCAATACGCTAATTAATGAAAGTATACAAATATAGAGCTGGCGGAGACTTTTTAAGTCGTGATTTAAATTCAATATATCAGAATGTATTTTTTGCACCTAATGCAAAAGACTTAAATGACCCATGTGAAACATTAGTTCTCTCAGATAACCTAAACTTGCAATTGAATATATTCAATAAGTTATTTAAGAGAATCCCCGAAGAATCTAGGAGTAGTTTTATTGATGCAGCACAGGAATTAATAGAACTTAAAAAGGATTTTGGGATTTATTCGTTATCTAAGTCATATAATCATGAATTGTTTTGGGCACACTATGCAAACAACCATAGAGGATTTTGCATTGAGTATGACTTTATTACTTTAATGAATGATCATAAGAATAAAGACTTTAGTTCATTTGATATAAAATATTCGAAAAAGCCACCTCAAATTGAAATTCAGGATTTAATTGGAATAGGTCAAAATGAACTAATAGAAAAGTTAGCCGGAGTTAAATCAAAGGGGTGGTTATATGAAAACGAGATTCGTATAACCACAGATAAATTTGGCTTACATGATTATGACTATCAAGCTGTGACTGGGATTTATTTTGGAGTACGAATGTCCGATGATGATAGAATACATATAATGAGCAGGCTTCGAGGCCGTGGAATAAAATATTATGAGATAGTATTAGACGAAAAATCTTACAAATTTCATCGCGTAGAAGTAGTAGATAAATTTTTAAACAGTCGAAAATATCTTACCGAACCAATTGGAAAGAACACACCTGTTGACTATTTAATTCTAGAACGAAAATATGAAAAGCATTTAAACAAAGGGACGGTTACTGTTGAATTAGATGATAAAATTTCGTTTAATGAGTTAAAGCACTTGGGAAAAGAACTAAAATTAAAGCTATTTAGACAGACAGAAAGGTTGTACGCTTTCTATTACCTTAAAAATGATACTAAAAGAAATTATGCATGGGGAATTTCGCATTTTGAAGGAACTAATATGGAAGTTCAAGTTTTAGGATTAACAAAAGAAGTACAAGCGGAATTCACTAATATTTTGAAATCAGATAATAGAACAAAAATTGGAGCATGGATTGATGAATCAAATATACCTTCGTTAATAATCTTCCTAGAAGAAAATTCTAAAGTATATAAGGAAGTATTGTATTCTGATAAAAGTTCTAATAAAAAGGAACAAGTTGTCACTGAAGTTAAAAACGGCAAAAGATATATGGATGTGGATGATGAACATGGTGAATATATCATTATTACAAATTCTGGAAAATTAGAATATTATTCAGTCAATGGATTATTCAATGAAATTAATAACAACCTACAACAATGGCTAATAAAGCATAGGCTTGCCGCAGGCGCAACACAAGCCTACGCTTCATAGCCTTCACGTTAGTGGCTATATGAAAAGATGAAGAACTATTTAAAATATATTACTTTGATTTTATTTGTTTTGGTTGGTTGTGCCGATCATAACAAAGATTTAATACAAATTCAAGTGACCAACTTGAGTGTGTTACAAAACAAGCTTGAATCATTAACCATCGACGAAATCATAGGAGATGTTCAACAAACATTAGTCAATTATTTGCCTGAAGATGTAAGTTTAAATGACACAATACATCTCGACTTTATTGATTCTTCAAGCCGAGGGAGCTATGCAAATAGAGACTCAATAGTAATTGACTTATCAGATTTAGATACTATCACCAATGAACGAATTAAAAACCTGATTGCTCATGAAATACATCATATTCTGTATATGAAATGGTTAGTAAAATCTGTTCGAAATAGTCCAAAAGACAATAATCAATTAGTTCAATCTTGGTGGCAATATCGAATAATTACAGAAGGTATTGCTCAACAAATAAACTTTTCAGACTATCCTGAACCAATCCAGGATTTGTACAACAACGAAGAACTATTAAAAGATCTTATTAAATTTTGGATTGCAAATCAAAGAAAAATATCAGAATCAGATAATCCCAAACAAGAATACTCGGGAATTCAAAACTATATGTGGAGTGAGTGGTCACGAAACAAATTGAAAGAATATCTGCCAAAATCAGAATCGTTTTCACCTCACAGACCAACAGTGGACTATTATTTAGGTTATCATTTCTATAATACAATTATGGACAATCAAGGAGCAGAAGTGTTGTTTGAGGTTATTTGTAATCCAAAATATCTATTACGAACTTATAATTCAACAGAAAATGAATATTTGAATATCCCAGAAGATATTGTTGAAATATGGGAATCAAATTATATAGAAAATACAGCCACTAACACGCTGCCATAGCGCATTTCGGGATTCGCAGTATTTTTTCAAGTCCTTAGCTTCGGCAACCACCGCCAAATCGCCGATTTAGCTTAGAAAAAGAAAAGATAAAAACAAATACAACGCTTTGGCTCACCATATTTTGAAAGGTTAGTAAGGTCAAAATTCCCTTACACTTCATGCGGTCGTACGTTATAGCCTATTAGGGTACGGCAAAGGAACATGCTTTACAAAGTTAAAGTGACATAGTTTACACTTTTAAGATTTGTATTTTGACGGAGGTGCACCAAATTGTTTGGTAAAGCATTTATTTAAAATAAAAGTTAGGTTACGACAGGAGCTGGTCAAATGCAGATAGAGAAACAATAAAAGCTCTGGTTTTTGTATTTATTTAACTCTTAATCAAGGTTTAATGTGTAGGAGGTTGACCTTGCGTTTTCATTAAAACGTAGTAAAAGTGAGGATGAAAGTATTGTTGATGATGTCATCCTTTTACCTTTATTCATTTGGATGTTGTAGTTTTGAAATGCTAACGAAACCCAAACTTAAATTCAATAAAGAATCTTTTAATATGATTAAGTATTCAATTCTAATTTGTGTAGTGCTTTGTTTTTTTTCGTGTTCGTTTAAAACTAAAAATAACGTTGTAAGTGTTAAGAATTCTCGGATTAAAGTAAATGACGAAGCATATTTTATAAAAGGTATATGCTATAATCCGGTTCCTTTGGGAACGGATAAACGTAGTTTCGAAAACATAGATGAAGACCTGAACCTAATGAAACAGGCAGGCATCAATACCATTAGGGTTTACGTGCCAATTGATGATGTTTCCGTGTTAGATAAAATAAATTCTGCGGGTATAAAAGTAATCATCAGTTTTGGTTATAATCAGGATGGAAATTACGATATTCTTTCCGCTACGTTTATCGACTACATAAATAAGTATAAAAATCACGATGCCATTTTGTTTTGGGAACTTGGCAACGAATATAATTATCACCCTGAATGGTTTGAAAATGATATAACCAATTGGTATAAGGCCCTAAATAATGCGGCTAAGCTGGTTCATGAAAATGATCCTTATCATCCTGTTGCTACAGCTCATGGCGAATTGCCTGATTCATTAGCATTGGCTTATTGTAAGGATTTGGATATATGGGGCATGAATGTATATAGGTGGGATGATCCTGAAGACATATTCAAGGAATGGAAGGCTATTAGTGACAAACCGATGTATCTGTCGGAAGCCGGGGCTGATAGTTATATGAACATAACAAAAAACGGGTATCAGCAGGGGCCAAATGAAAAAGCGCAAGCCGATGCATCATTACATATACTAAATGATGTGTTTAAACATAAGGATATTTGTTCAGGAGTGACGCTGTTTGCATTTGTGGATGAATGGTGGAAAGCAGGTGGTTTGAATACATTAGATGCAGGTGGATTTGCTCCTGGGAGTGGGGGAGTGCCGTATGACGGAACTGCTAATGAAGAATATTGGGGAATTGTAGATATAAATAGAAGACCCAAAGCTGCTTACCATATAGTAAAAGAAATGTACAAATGATAAAAGGAATTAATTCCGTTTATCATATGCAGGTATTGTATGAATCGATATAAAACTTAATACATAAAGCAAATAAGTCATTTACCCAAAGCTCCAATATAAATTGGGGCTTTTTTTATGATTTTAATTAGGTTAATATATATCCCGCTATGCCTTTATAAATATTCAATTTCTCCGGTATTGCTAGAACTGCAGTTAATATCCCCGGCGGGGATACAGATTTTTAGATAATACAGTTGCAAAATATACACTACTCCGGCGGAGTTGCATATAATACCAATACTACATTAAAATGAGCCTTATTCTTTTGTTCTTTTTAGCTTATACTTTGTTGAAAAATATCGCCGTAGCTATGGCTATGTCTCAATTTTTGGCCTTGTCTAAGCTAAAAATATTCAAAATAATTTAAAGCTCACTTTAAAATAGAATTGGTATAATAAGGTCAACCAGCTTTTACTGGACAGTATTAAAGATGTTACTAACTGTATATAATTAATATGGATGCAAAGTTTATTTCTCTTCTCTTTATAATATATGATAGGCCCTGAAGTGTTCTATCGATATACGCTCCATAATTCTCTCGAAAGTTACCGACAAGATTGTTTTGTCATACTACAACTTGATAACTGATAAAAAATCAATACCATCCTAAACGTTTTTATTGTCATCTGAAATAGGTTATTTCTCAATGGCCTCAGCTGATTAATCAAAAAACAAGGTTGTTTTGACGGTTAAAAATCGTTTTTTGTTTGAATTCCTTGAGGAACGAAAGGGATGAGTTTAAACGATTTCAGTCAAATGACCGTTAGTTTTTTGAATGAATCAGGTGTAGCCTTGATCTTTTTTGCTTCTGTTTTTTGGATCAAGCCAAAAAATGAAGTCGGGTTTGGGTGAAACGCCAATTGTATGATTTTATTTAGGACAGGATTGATTAAAAAATAAAGACTAATGCAATATCAACATCTAACTAAAGTTAGTCTTAGATAAGTGATGTGTTGTTAACATTCAGTCATTCAGTAATATAATCGGTTTGATGTGATGAAAAACGTAATGAAAGTGAGGTGCTAAGTAGTTGTTAGTGTGGTTTAAAAATGTGCAAAATATGAAATAACCACCACCTTTGTTTTAACACTTTTTAAGAGAAGTAATCATTTATTAATCACTTTTAAAACAAAAAAACATGAAAAAATTATTTACACTGTGTTTTATTTTAAGCTTATCTATAAGCATGTTTTCACAAAGTTTACCAATCGACTTTGATGATGCGTTAGACAATAATTTTGTTGGTAATGGAGGATCTGTATTTAGTGTAATTTCTGATGGTGGTGATGCTGTTGGGCAAATTATCGGTGGTACAGATGAATGGAATAGTAGAATTGATTTAGCCTTGGATACATATATAGATATGACAACAGCTAACAAGACATTTACTTTTGACTTCTATACCTCAGAAGCTGTTGCTATGACTGGATTATTTCAAATCGGGAATGAGAAAGATGGAGGTTTTCCAATAGAAATGCAATTTACAACCGATGGGACAAGTGGATGGCATACAATAAGTCTTGATTTTACAGGAGCTGCCAATGGGTGGCCAAATCATGAGCAGCCTGTTGTTTATGGACAGTATGCTCAGGTTTCTGTATTTACAAATTTTGGAGATACTGGTACATCTACTTACTATGTTGATGATATTGCAGGAGCAGTCAATGGAGGCCCTATTCAGGCAGACCCGGCTCCTGAAGCTGGAGCAAGTGCCCCTACTCATTTACAAGAAAATGTAATATCTGTCTTTAGTAATACATATACAGATCTTGAAGGAACAAACTTTAATCCTGCTTGGAACCAGAATACCCAGGTTTCAACGATTGATGTTGGTGGTAATTCTATATTAAAATACAAAGGTCTTAACTATCAGGGTACGGAATATGCAAACCAGGATGTTTCTGGATACGATTTTCTTCATGTTGATTTTTGGACTTCAAATTCTACTGCATTGGATTTTTATTTAATTAGTCCGGGAGCAGAAACCAATTATACCTTACCTGTTTCATTAGATACCTGGGTGAGTGTTGATATTCCACTTTCAACTTATGAGTCAGTTGTTGATTTAACAAATGTATTTCAGTTTAAAGTGACAGGTGACGGATTAGTATATTTTGATAACCTATATTTCTGGAAAGATGTTTCGACTTCTGTTTCTGACATGGAGGTTAGCGCTATAAAGTTGTATCCAAACCCGGCTTCTGATGTTGTAAATGTACAAGGTGCTGAAGAAGGTGACTTGGTTGAAATTTATAGTGTTTCAGGTAGTTTGGTTAAAGCTGTTCCTGTGCAGGGAGCTGCTGTTTCTGTTGCTGATTTAGCTCAGGGAGTATACTTTGTAAAAGTTAACGGAACTACAATCAAAATTGTTAAAAAATAGTTTTCGTTTCATAGTTTAAATGTCATTATAGGCATTAGATTAAAGAATTAAATCTGATAAAGGGATTGTCTCATAACAAACGAGGCAATCCTTTTTTTGTATTCATATGTATAGAAAAATACATGCTGAATTGATAATTCACTAAGTTAAAGGTCTTAACTTCAATAGACTAGGGTTTCATAGACTGTGTAAAACTAACTAGCTACGGCATTTATGCCGTAGAATTTAGTTGTCGCGAAAATCTGGGCTTTAGCCCAAAGTGTTATTAGTTAAGGGCTAAAGCCCAGTTGATCTTCGTGCTTATTTCACGGGCATAAATGCCCGTGCTAGTTAAAATACATTTTCATACTGCTTGTTCAACCCTTAAGTATTTGAAAATAGGTTATTGATTTTGAATTATTGTACATCAAGGGAATGAGCTCTCCTCCTTATTAAGGAGGAGTACCTCGACAAAGGAGAGGGGAGGTGGTTTTGGACTTTTTTTAAGATGGTATAATAATTAAAGAGAGTGATATACCTAGAGATCAGCTCCTTAAACTTATGTTCTCACAACTTTACGTTATGAGAACTTTATGGTCTTAGAGCATCCATGTGTAATAATTGAAGAAATCAGGGGATTTTATGAAAATTGGAGCTGAAGCATTTAAACCCGCAATATGCAATAGAAATTCTATTACGCATTGAAATTGCTTCAAAACAAGGCGTTTCACTAACTTGATTCAACTCACCGTAGCGGTGCTACGTTTCGTTTCAACAAGTTCTTGTTTTATGGCACTTTCAATGCTCATAACAAACCTCTATTGCATAATCCGGGTTAAAACCACCTCCCGATTCGTACCTCACCTTACTCCTCCTTGTTAAGGAGGAGAGTTGATTTACAGCTTGCAAAATTATAGAAAAACAACAGTTTGTCTTACCGAACAGCTTAGGATTAAAACACGGAGCTAACTATAAAATTGCTTTTCGAACACTAAAGGATTTCAACCCTGGGTACGTTATGCAAAATTTAATCGTCGCATAGATAAAGTTGATCGAAAATGCGCTGTTTATATGCGACGAAATATAAATATATCCCCAGATAACAACGTAAAAATAAACTACAGCCAAGCTAAACAACTCCGGAGGAGTTGCATACAGTTTTTCAGTCAGACACCCCTAATAGTGAATGTAAATAAAGGTGAATTAAAGTTATAAAATCCTCGTTTGATCCGAAGATTAAGTCAAAAGGTTTGGGTAATGGATGTGTATGGTGTATGATGTGTAAGTTGTTGATATATAGTGAATAGTGGAGGTTTTATTTTTGTAAAACGTAGTTGTAGTGAGGTGGCGTGTGGTTTAAAGTGTAGTGTAAAAATTGGTGTAGTGATCCGGGTGCTTTTATTTTGTCAACACATTATTACAGATGTTAACATTTGCCCTTTAAAGTGGATGTAACATTACTAATAGCAGCCAAACTTTCATCAAAGTTATTAAGGATACTGTCTTTAATGTACATCGACAGGTAAATATTAAACAATTATATAGAACGGAAAGAGATTACTTTTTTCTGAGTGATTAAAACAACGATTAAATGAAAAAACTATTTAGCTTACTTCTACTTTATGCATTAAGCATACAGCTTTTATCAGCGCAAGACGCCTGGCAGGTATCCGGTCGGGTGATCGGAGAAGAGGACGAATTACCAATAATTGGAGCAAATATCGTAGTGAAAGGAACTACCATAGGAACCATTACCGATATAGATGGAAACTTTAAACTTGAGGTGCCGCCTAAAAGTGTTATCCAGGTTTCAATGATTGGGTTTAAAATCTTTGAAAAACAACTTACATATGAGAGAACAACCATTAATGTGGTTCTTGAACCCGATAATTATATTTTAGACGAGATTGTATCCATAGGTTATGGTACTATGAAAAAGAGTGATTTGACCGGGGCTGTTGCATCTGTTAAATCAGAAGATTTACAGAAAACACCTGCAGCCGGTTTAGATCAGGCTCTGCAAGGAAAGGTTGCCGGGGTAACCGTAAATGCCAACAGTGGCCAACCAGGTTCGGCAGCGGTAGTTCGAATCCGCGGTATTGGTACGGTCAACAACAGTGCACCTATCTATGTGGTTGA
>NZ_VCHY01000219.1 GCF_005877885.1 Labilibacter sediminis | reverse complement strand
TTGTTGTTTACTTTAAAAGTTATTATAA
This sequence comes from Labilibacter sediminis, assembly GCF_005877885.1. Classification (GTDB taxonomy): domain Bacteria; phylum Bacteroidota; class Bacteroidia; order Bacteroidales; family Marinilabiliaceae; genus Saccharicrinis; species Saccharicrinis sediminis. Next base: position 655 of record NZ_VCHY01000219.1, on the reverse strand, counting down.
TTTGTGAATTGTGACTGGAGGGCTGCATGATTACAAGTTCAGTCGCCATGTAGTACATGCTGACCTCAAGGTCAAAACCAATTTTTGCGGGTTAAAGTTAGTTTTCGAGTCTTATGATTTTGATTTTCGTCGTAACCACGTACGAGAGTGAGTGCATGCGCAGAGACAAGTGCTACAGGAGGTGTGACTTCCAAACGAATAGGAATAAAGGTTAGTATAACCTCGAGACAACCACATGCTAGTGTAACTCTGGATAGTCGAGGATCAGTATTGACCCAAGTAAGATTTGAGTTAAGGAGGTTAGTGTTACCTCGAGACCTTCAATTTGGACAGTGAAGTCGGCGGAGATCGACTTACACTTTATTAAGAAACCGGTAAGGTTTAGGTATGAGATAAGAACGGTGGGAACACCGAGGTTTAGGGCAACGTTTGTTAGCCCAATGCTTAAGATTATGGATCTACGCATCTGTGGGTTGCTGGATCTTTGCAAGTCTGGGACCACAAGACGTATTCGCAAAGGGCCATTACGGTTGTCGGTCATTTCTGGATTTTGAGGACGAAGGCTAAAGTCGGAGTATGTCCTATACGCCTGACGATCCTCTTGGGGTAGGAATTGTCTGCTTAAGTGATCAAGAAGTGGAAATCGAGAATGCTC
>NZ_VCHY01000218.1 GCF_005877885.1 Labilibacter sediminis | reverse complement strand
TCGGATGCACATGATTATGACTCGGAACATACTATTAGTATCTCAGACGAAGAGTATCAAGATTCTTCTCTAAGACTCCCAAACTTTGAGGTTGTTGATTCTGATGATAACACCTCCCCTCGCCCTTCAGCGCTTGATGAGTTCGATATACAAATCGACGATTACAACCCTAACCAAATACCTGAAGAGCAAACAGCCTTTGAGATTCCCACTGCTCGCTTTTCTCCATTAAATGAGTATGATTCTCCCAAAGGAATGTCAAGTCCCCCACTACCTGATATCGAAGTCCAAACGATTGACAAAGCCGAACTCTTCGCCAAGTTGGAACACATTCTTGACAACACTTTTCATCAAAGCACCAACACCGAAAAAATTCAAGAAAGGTTCACAAACTTGGTTGCAACAGTTAAAGAGGTTATCGCCACGATGCAAGCATCCTTTGAAACCCGCATTAACGATCAGTCAAACCATATCTCAACTCTTGAAGATCTTCTGAAGGCTCAAGATTCCAATTCTCCAATGTCATTCCAAGAGCAAACACAAAAGCACTTAGATGTCATATCTGCTGAAGTTACGAACATTGCAGAATCTATTACAGCTATGGATTCCTCATCTGAGATCGCCGATCTTAAGGCCCAAGTGCTAAAGCAACAAGAACAGATCGTCTCACAAGATAAGAAGCTTGA
>NZ_VCHY01000217.1 GCF_005877885.1 Labilibacter sediminis | reverse complement strand
ACCCATCTTAAAAGCCGAGGTTTAGCATCTTGCTTTTCCATGAGGTATTTGAGAGCCGAATGATCCGTGAAAACCGTTGTTTGAGATAAGATCAAGTAAGGACGAAATTTATCAAACGCATAAACAATAGCCAACAATTCCTTTTCGGTAGTAGTGTAGTTCTCTTGAGCTTGATTTAAGGTTTTGCTAGCAAAGTAGATTGGTTTAAATCGACCTTCAACTCGTTGTCCCAAAACCGCACCGATTGCAAAGTCACTTGCATCCGTCATTAATTCAAAAGGTAATGACCAATTGGGTCCAATTAGAATAGGAGCGGTAGTGAGCTTTTCTTTCAACAATTCAAACGTTTGGAGGCATTCATCCGAAAATTCAAACTTTACATCTTTCAAAAGTAGTTGAGTCATGGGCCGAGTAATTTTTGAAAAATCTTTTATGAAACGGCGGTAGAAACCCGCATGACCCAAAAAACTTCTAACCCCCTTCACATTGGTTGGTGGTGGGAGTTTGGAAATCACCTCTATCTTTGCTTTGTCGACTTCAATCCCCATGCTTGATACCTTGTGGCCAAGTACTATTCCTTCTCGTACCATGAATTGACACTTCTCCCAATTAAGAGCTAAGTGTGTCTCTACGCATCTTTGTAACATTCGCTCCAAATTCTTCAAGCATTGCGTGAATGAGTCTCC
>NZ_VCHY01000216.1 GCF_005877885.1 Labilibacter sediminis | reverse complement strand
CAATAATAAATAATTATTATTTATATTAAGTCCTTTCGTACAAAAATATAATTATTATATAAAGATAGAAACCGATCTGGCTCACACCGATCTAAACTCAAATCATGTAAAATTTTAATAGTCGAACAGACTAAATTTTGTTATTATCTACAATAACAATTAAATTTAATTCAACATCGAGGTCGCAAACCTTCTTGTCGATGAGGACTCTCAAAGAAGATTACGCTGTTATCCCTAAAGTAACTTAATCTTTTAATCTTTAATAAAGGATCAATTATTTTTCAATTATACTTGTTAATAAGTATTTAAGAACAGTTACTAATTATATTCCCGTCGCCCCAACGCAACAAACATTAATTAAGATCAAGTTATACTAACAATTTATAATTTAACTAATTTATTGTCAAGTTTTATAGGGTCTTATCGTCCCCTTAAAGTATTTAAGCCTTTTCACTTAAAAGTTAAGTTCAACTATTACAATTGAGACAGATTACTTTTTGTCCAACCATTCATACAAGCCTTCAATTAAAAGACTAATGATTATGCTACCTTCGCACGGTCAGTATACCGCGGCCCTTTAAAAATAATTCAGTGGGCAGGCTAGACTTTATATAACAATCATATAGACATGTTTTTGATAAACAGGCAAAAGTAATGTTTGCCGAGTTCCTTAATCGTACCTAAGAAAAAT
>NZ_VCHY01000215.1 GCF_005877885.1 Labilibacter sediminis | reverse complement strand
TTTCCCAAGGCATGGTGAAGCTGTGAAGACATACGATTAAGTGATTGAATTCCTCCTCAATCAACTACATCGTTACTTTTGTACCTGCCAAGTGATCAAGAATGATTCAGTGACCAGAATTTTTACTTATTGAAGATTTTTTCCTGGACGTGCTGGAATCAAGACCTATGTTGCTGCAGTGAGACGAAGATTGTACAAGAGCTGAACGACAAGATGAAGCAATGTAAATCAAGGGGGAGATTGTAGGGACTATTTCTGTGATTTATATTGTTCATATGCAAATGTTTCAGTTTAGCCCCTGTGGCACCCTATAAATAGGTAGTCATTAGGTCATTTGTATCCAGTGAGACATAGGGATTATGTACTTGACTCTAATCTATTGAGTGTGCATTTGAATCCTACATTGTGTGTTTATCATTCAATTAAGTTTCCGCCTTTCTTGAGTGATTGTGAGTGAATCCTGGACTTACAATTGGTATCAGAGCCTTGATTTTCACTCACATTTGGACAAAAATCAGATTTTTAGGAGTTTTTATTGCTGTTCATCAGATCTGGTAGTGATTTCACCCTTGCTTGAGTTGATTTCACCCTCACTTGAAGTGATTTCACCCTCACTTGAAGTGATTTCACCCCTGCTTGAGTTGATTTCACCCTCTCTTGAAGTGATTTCACCCTCACTTGAAGTGATCTCA
>NZ_VCHY01000214.1 GCF_005877885.1 Labilibacter sediminis | reverse complement strand
CACCATCAAGAATCGATACCCGTTACCTCGTATTGACGATCTCTTCGATCAATTACAAGGTGCGAGTTATTTCTCAAAAATTGATCTACGCTCCGGTTATCATCAACTTAAAGTTCATCATGATGATATACCAAAGACGGCTTTTCGTACGAGGTATGGTCATTATGAATTTCTTGTGATGCCATTTGGCTTAACGAATGCACCCGCCGCATTCATGGATATGATGAATCGGGTATGTCGCCCAATGCTCGATAAATCAGTCATTGTTTTCATAGATGATATTCTGGTATATTCTAAGACCGAAGATGATCATGCGTCACATCTTCGTGATGTATTGGAAATCCTTCGTGAAGAGAAGCTTTATGCTAAATTTTCGAAATGTGAATTTTGGCTTCGCCAAGTCCAGTTTCTCGGCCATATGGTTTCAGGTGAAGGTATCTCTGTAGATCCTTCAAAGATTGAGGCAATCAAGAGTTGGGAAGCGCCCCGTAATGCTTCCGAGATCCGTAGTTTCTTGGGTCTTGCGGGATATTACCGCCGATTTATTCAAGACTTTTCTAAGATTGCCGTTCCACTCACGAGTCTAACCCGCAAGGATGTGAAGTTTGAATGGGGCGAAGCTCAAGAAAGAGCATTTCTAGTCTTGAAAGATTGCTTAACACATGCTCCAGTTCTATCATTACCGGAAGGAG
>NZ_VCHY01000213.1 GCF_005877885.1 Labilibacter sediminis | reverse complement strand
GGATGGTTCCAGTCCTAACTCTTCTGGATCTAAAGATAAGGGAATAGAAGAGGAGCCATACTTTGAAATTATGAGTCCAAACTCAGAAGCATCACCTTCAGGCTCAAATTCTCATTTAACCCACTCCTCTCCCATATCTTCTTCAGGATTCTTCTTTGAGAATCCTCAAGGTGCAACAGTCACTGCACAAATGCAGGGGGAACCACCTCTCGATGGTTCCAGCTCTTTAAATTTTCCTAATTCAGGAAATGCAACTGTTATGGGGGAACCAATCTTCGCTGGTTCCAAACCAAATACTTCTCCGATTCATCAAACAGAGCCAACCAACGCAACTTCCCAGGGGGAACCTCCTTTCACCGGTTCCTCTATCCCAAATAATGAATCAGAGAAAGCTACTTCCGAGGGGGAACCACTTAGTCCACATGGTTCAGAACCTATTAATAATGATGATCTATTTGATGGAACCTTTACTACTGACTACCCTCCTCGAGATGAACAATATGAAACCGAATATACAACTCCTATACCCGACTCAATTCGTCTCACCAGATGGACTAAGGATCACCCAGCCAACCAAATCATTGGTGACCCTGAAGCTCAGGTATGTACTCGATCAGCTATTCGTTCTGCTACTAACAATGAATGTATGTTTGCAACTTTTCTGTCCATGACAGAACCCAAGAACGTTAAGGA
>NZ_VCHY01000212.1 GCF_005877885.1 Labilibacter sediminis | reverse complement strand
AGGTACCCCGGGCTATGGGACGCGCATTTCAAATAACTCCTGAAGAAGCTCGTGAAGATCCCAAAGTTGTTTCTGGTACATTTCTTGTTAATTCTCGACCCGCACATGTTCTATTTGATTCTGGAGCTTCTGATTCATTCGTGTCCACTCGATTTACTTATCATTTACAATCTCCTTTGCAATCCATTAAGAAACCATTTTATGTAGATACTGCGGGTGATGTGTCGATATTAGTAGATAAAATATATAGGAGATGCATTTTAGAAATAGACAATCACGAATTCCATGTAGACTTGATACCGATAGGACTCTCCAATTTTGATATCATCGTAGGAATGGATTGGATGTCAAAATATCATGCTGATATAATGTGTTATGAGAAGATGATACGGATTCCAATTGAGGGGGAAGAACCAGTGTACGTATATGGGGATAGGAGGATTGAAAACAAGAGGGTAATCTCATTTGTGAAGGCTAGAAAACTTTTGACTCAGGGGTGTTCATCATTCCTTGCCTATGTCGTTAATACTACGAAAGAAGTCAAAAAGACTGTTGATGATGTTCCTATCGTTAGAGAGTTTTCTGATGTATTTCCTGATGATCTACCCGGATTGCCTCCCGATAGGCAAGTGGAATTCAGAATTGATCTTGTGCCCGGTGCTACACCTATTGCTAAGACTCCATATCGTCTTGCAC
>NZ_VCHY01000211.1 GCF_005877885.1 Labilibacter sediminis | reverse complement strand
GTCCAGATTTTAGAGTCAAAACGTACCAAGGGTACGACATTCACGGTTATACTTTTTACACAAAAGATCAAGACCAAAAAAGTACAATGCAGAATAGTGGAGTTACAGTCGTAGCATCAAGCCTTGAGTACGATAGACTGGAACATCAAAAGACGTTGATCAAAATCGCCAAAAATTCTTATTATGGTGTGATAAAGGAAATTTGGGAATTGGCGTATGATGATATCATTTTTCCAGTGTTCAAATGTAAGTGGGTAAAAAACCGTGGCCCTAATGGGGTTCAAGTTGACAGGTATGGTTTTACAATTGTCGACTTGGAAACAAATGGATATGAAACTGAACCATTTGTTCTCGCAAAACATGTAGCACAGGTTTTTTATGTCAAAGACCCCAGCAAACCAACAAAACACCTTGTATTGCAAGGTAAAAGACGTATTCTTGGCGTTGATAATGTTTATGACGATGAAGAATACGACCAATTTGATGATCTACCGCCATTTTCCGTCGGCATTGAAACGGGTATTTTTGAAAACATGGACAGAACCACATACGTACGTGCCGAAGCTGAAGGAAAATATGTCGATTAAGTTGTGATGGGAAAGGGATTGGAAAGGGCAAGGCAATGTAATGGAACGGACCATTTGGAACTTTTGGCATCAAAGTTTGTTTATTTATTCTGTCTAAAATACTTCTTACAATTTG
>NZ_VCHY01000210.1 GCF_005877885.1 Labilibacter sediminis | reverse complement strand
AAATCACATATCATACATGAACATACCCTTTATAACTGTCAAGTTACTAACAGCGTTTGAGCAGATCAATGCATAATAGCAAAATAAACGCAATCTCATGTATCTCGGTTTTAAGAACACAAAATATTATCATCTTAGAATTACTTGTGATTTGTATCCATGAAGTAATCTCTAAGTGTGGGTTTATCCAATACTTAAAACACCTTTAAGTACTTATGAACGTTAAGTGCAATGTCTATCTGATAGACAATCTCCTAACACTTCATAACAATCTTAAATCAACAACTTTCTCCCAAAAGTATGACCGATTGTGGAATTTAGAATTTTCATTCAGGGAGAGGGTTCAAAACATGCAAAAGATTGAAACACACAATTATGATGAACACGATTGATAGTAAACATACTTTTATTAAACATAATAAATATCAAATCTGTTACAACTTAATTGTGACAACCGTCAATTTTGGTCAACAAAAGTCAACAAAGTCAACTATGGTCAAACAAAGTCAAAGACTAGACAAATAGTTGGGAAATAACTTTAATGACTTTCTAAGTGTAATAGCGACACTTAATGAGACCACTTATAGCGTTATAAGTCAATTATCGAATAAAACCTAAATTTCGTGTCATATCGGCAACAAGCATAGAAATTGACAATTCATAAGAACATTATTCATGTATATATAATGCATGTAACACGATGT
>NZ_VCHY01000021.1 GCF_005877885.1 Labilibacter sediminis | reverse complement strand
TTAAGTCCTTCTGTATTTTGATGACAAAAAGACTCAATTTTAATTTTTTACGCAATATTAACCTGACGGCTATGAGCCATAGCTACGGTGATATTTTTCAATGAAGTATAAGTAAAAAAGAACTAAAGAATAAGGCTCATTTTAATGTAGTATTGGTATAATATGCAAAGCAATATGAGTTGGGATATAATAAAAAAGCACCATGATGTAAGTATATGACTTAATTCAAGGTGCTTTATAATATTAATATGTGTGGATGATGATAATTAAGACTGCTTGCGCTCTAAATTTAAGTATGAGTAATTAAACTCTGTTTTATCATCATCGTTAATATCTTCTCGGGATATTTCATTCCATTCTTCGGGATTTATTTCCGGGAAAAACGTGTCGGCATTATTGAAAAACTGGTTGATTAGAGTGAGATATAATTTATTGGTCATAGGTAAAAAGGCTTCGTAAATGGTAGCTCCCCCAATTACAAATACTTCATCAGCGTCTTTACACAATTCTAAAGCCGCTTCAGGGGAATGAACTACTTCTGCTCCCTCAAGTTCTAAATTTTCGTTTCTCGAAACCACGATGTTTCTTCTGTTAGGAAGAGCTCCGTTGGGCAAAGAGTCGAATGTTTTTCGACCCATGATAATGGGGTGCCCTGTGGTTAAAGCCTTAAAACGTTTTAAATCGTTGGGTATATAAGCCAGCAAGTCGTTGTTTTGCCCTATGGCATTTAATTTAGCTATAGCTACAATGATGGATATATTTGTCATGATAATTGCTTAAACCGAAATGGCTCCTTTAATATGAGGATGCGATTCGTAGTTGGTTAAAGTAAAATCTTCGTATTTAAAATCATCAATGTTTTTCACCTCAGGATTGAGGGTCATTGCTGATAGATGGAAAGGCTTGCGAGTTAACTGGAGTTTTACCTGATCGATATGGTTATTATAGATATGCACATCGCCAAGGGTATGCACAAAATCACCTACCTCAAGACCAGTTGCCTGGGCTACCATCATGGTTAATAAAGCATACGAAGCAATATTAAACGGAACACCTAAAAACAGATCGGCACTACGTTGATAAAGCTGGCATGATAATTTGCCATCTGCTACATAAAACTGAAACAGAATGTGGCAGGGCGGTAATTGCATTTCTTCAAGCTGTCCCACATTCCAGGCACTTACAATATGCCTTCTGGAATCAGGATTGCTTTTTATGGCTTCAATAACCTGTTTAATCTGATCGATATATTGTCCATTAGCAGTTGGCCACGAGCGCCATTGGTAACCATAAATAGGACCTAGTTCACCATCTTCCTTAGCCCACTCATTCCAAATACGCACTCCGTTATCCTGAAGATACTTTACGTTGGTACTTCCTTTTAAAAACCATATCAACTCATGAATAATCGATTTTAAATGAAGCTTTTTAGTGGTAACCAAAGGAAACCCTTCTTGAAGGTTAAAGCGCATTTGATGCCCGAAAACACTAGTTGTTCCTGTACCGGTTCGGTCTTCTTTTACTACTCCTTCATCCAACACACGTTGGCACAAATCAAGATATTGTTGCATAGTTTATTGCTGTTATTATCGAAACTTCAGTTTGCGTTTCTGAGAATTTTTATACCACAAAAATAGAAAATAATTTAACTAATCCTCCTCCTGTTATTTTTACTTCTTAGGTGCTATATCAAGCTGTGTTATAATAGGAAAGTGGTCTGAATAGTTTACTTTTTTTCGACTAAAATTATATGCTTTAAAAGCCGGATCATGAAAAATAAAATCGATTCTGAATGGGGGTAGATTACCATTGTAGGTTCCGCCAAAACCCTGTCCCGATTCCACAAACGAATCTTTTAATTTACCTTTTACTTTACGATATACATAGGAAACCGGGGTATCATTAAAATCGCCACATACAATAGCAGGGTAGGGGCTGTTCTTTACATGTCGGCCAATGGTTTCTGCCTGCGATGCACGATGGTCAAATGCAGTACTTAGTTTACCAAATATATCACGTATTCCTTCACGTCTTTCTGCTTCATTTTTAAATTCCAGGCTATCTATAAAATTGTAATTTTCTCTTTTTAACCTGATCGATTCTAAATGATTGTTAAACACTCTCACATTTTGACCATTAATATTAATGTCGGTTTGGATACTGAAGTTTGTAGTGTTTTCAAAAAATAAAGGTTTTTTACCCAATATTGGGTACTTTGAGAAGGTTGCCAGTCCGTATTTTCTCCCTGATCTTGTTTTGATGTTATACTCCAGATGCTTGTATTTGTACTGTTTAAATTGAGAAAGGATATTGTTTTCGGAGTATTGTGGATTTTTATTGTTTACGTAAAACTCCTGAATACAAAGGATGTCCGGATTTTGATCTTTGATAAATTGATAGATCTTTTGTGGCGTTTCTTTGTCTCCTGTCCAAACATATTTGTCAAACATGCGAACGTTATACGACATCACACTCACCGGATTACCCATTTTTTCCGCACTCACACCAGATTTTCCATTGAGTTGAAAAACACTGTGCCACTGCGACCAGCTGATTAAAACCAAAAGCAAAGAAAAGATAACCCGCTTACGTCTTTTTAAAAGCCAGTAAATAAAAAAGAAAAAGTTGATGACCCAGAAAAAAGGAAATCCAAAACTTAAGAACGACACAAAGTTAATGTGAGCGGGACTTACAAATGCACCCAAATAAGCAAGTATTAGCAGTATACTGGCTATAAGATTTAGTAAAGAGACAAAGGATCGTGTAATTCGGTTCAAACTTCCGGGTATTTAAATTTATTTGTTGCTGGCGTTAAACAGATCTTCTTTTTCTTGTTTAGTCAGACTGTCGTATCCGCTTTTTTTAATTTTATCGAGTATTCGGTCTATATCACCCTGCTTTTTATTTTTTCGTTCGTTATATTCCATATCCGACATGGAGCGTCGGGTTCTGGTATAGCTTACTTTCATTTTCGATTTGGATGAAAACAGCGATACCAACTTGTCCATTATCCTGTTAAAACCAAGAGTGATATCTTTACCTTTGGCTATTTTAGCAGTGTAATAAGCTCCAAATAAGGCTCCGCCAATATGCGCTAATTGTCCTCCTGTATTTGACATGGTTGGTATACTGATTAAATCAATCAGAAATAAAACCAAGGCTATATGAATTAACTTAACAGGTCCTAAAAATATAAGGTGAACTCTGTAGTTTGGAGCATATCTGGCAACAGCAAATAAAATGGCCATTACAGATGCCGATGCGCCCATCATAATGCTGTTGGGAGCCAACTGGTACAGTGCAGGAAAAATATTATAAGAAACGATATAAAGCAGAGCACCTGATAATCCACCCATAAAATAAACCCCTAATAGCTGGCGAGGGTTAAAGTACTGAAGAAATATTCGTCCAAACCAATACAGGTAAAGCATGTTAAAAAGGATATGCAAAAAATCTACATGTAAAAACATGTAAGTGATAAGGCTCCATGGTCGAAATAATAGAGTTTCAGGACTTGCCGGAACCGAGAGCCATATGTCAATCATAAAGTAGTTGCTTTGGCTGGTTAAGGCAAATAAAGCCATTAATATGCGTACAACAACAAAAACACCCAGATTAATATATATAAGGCGGGTAAGTGCCCCTCCCTGTTTAAAAGAATGCTTTATTTCATCTATAATTGCCATAACACTAAAATTAACGAATTTGCAGATTCAATAACATTAAAAAATACTAAAAGTGCTTTCGTTGCCAGTATTTTATCAAAATAAAACCAAACAACATACCACCTAAGTGTGCCAGGTGAGCAACATTATCGCCCGGATTATTTTGGAGCATTAAAAATATTTCAATAGCACCATATCCCATCACAAAAAATTTGGCCTTAATGGGTACAACCATGTACAGGTAAATTTTTTCTTCAGGAAACAACATTCCAAATGCCAACAATAAACCAAATACTGCACCAGAAGCACCTACCATTGGTATGTTTACCAAATAATTTAATGATCCGGCTGCTTCGTCAACGTAGTTTTTACCACTCATAAGAACATCCTGACCTCCCTGATAAATTTCTGTTACTATATTTGGAGGTAGGCCGGCAGCTAATACTTTAGCCCTTATAAATGCTACCAACACATAAAGCAATCCAGCTCCTATGCCTGTAACAAAATAGTAAAACAAAAACCTTTGAGGTCCCCATACGCGCTCCAGTATGCGTCCAAACATATATACGGCAAACATATTAAACAGAATATGTGTAAGATTACCGTGCATAAACATGTAAGTAATGTACTGGAAAAACTGAAAATGTTCACTTCCCGGTGTATATAGACCCAGTATGGAATTTAGATCAATTCTTGTAAACCCTAATCCAGGAAAGTTTACTCCCCGGGATAAGATGTACATGCCGAAAAATGCTAATCCGTTTATAATTAGCAGGTTTTTTACTATTGGTGGAATATTGCCAAAGAATGATCGTTGCTGGTACATATTTTTTAAGTATGGTATATGAATACTAATTTCGTTTATTTCCGGGTCATACTTATAACAAGCATCAAGCCAAAATGATTAATGCCACTTTGTCATTAAAATCGGCTTTCTATTTCATCATTAGATAAAATAGAGATGACTGGCTTTCCATCCGGAGAATAGTTTGGAACCTGACAGGTAAATAACTGTCCTAATAATTCGTCCATCTCTTCAGTGGATAAGGCATGACCTGCCTTAATGGCTGATTGTTGAGCCATGGAACGAGCAATACGTTCTTTTAAATCCATTTCAAGGTTTACCTCACCACTTTTGTAATCATGAATAATCTGATCGATTAACATACGGGGGTCCATTTGATGCATATCAACCGGCATACCTCTAACTTCAAAACTATTATCATTTGTTTCGGCTAAATCCATACCAAACAATTTTAGTTCTTCCATCAGTTCTTTTACTACCAAGGTATCCTCAACGCTAAATTCTAATTTTTCAGGAAAAAGATTTTGCTGACTCATGCTTTGTTGTGTACTGATGGACAACAGTAAACGTTCGTATAAAATACGTTCATGCGCACGTTTTTGGTCAATCATCATTAAACCTGATTTTCCAGAAGTAAGAATGTATCTGTTTTTAAACTGAAAACATGATGCATTACCAGAAGATTCTGAGTTCATGCCCTTCGACATAATAACCTGCTGTGTGGGCTCGTTATTAAAATCAGCAGTGTTATTTTGCTCCGCCGGTTCAGCTTCTTGTTCAAAAGGCATACTTCCCTTATCCGATTCAAAATCCTGGTATAATTGTTCCCATCCTTTAGGTGTGGATGATGTGGATGATTCGGTATATGCAGATCCCCCATTAGATGATCCGCCTCCATAGGATGCTTCACCGGAAAAACTGGAAGGATCAGGAGTTGATGTTTCAAATGGGTTAAAAAATGGATTAACCTCAACCTTAGGAGCCTCTTTGTCATCAACTTCCTCACTAACCGGTATATTTACCATATCGGCTGTGTCAAAATCAATGGTAGGAATCATATTGTGCTTTCCAAGACTTTCTCGCACTGTGGCATTGACAATATGCCATATGGCTCTTTCGTCTTCAAACTTAATTTCTGTTTTGGTAGGATGAATGTTGATGTCAATAATTTTAGGATCAACCTCAAAAAACAAAAAGTAAGCAGGAATAGTATTGGGCAATATTAAATTGGAATATGCTTCGGTAACGGCTTTATGCAGATATGGATGACGCATATATCTTTGGTTCACAAAAAAGAACTGGTCGCCACTTGATTTACGAGCAGCCTCCGGTTTGCCAATAAAGCCATGTACCTTAATTAATGATGTAGTAGTATCTACTGGAACCAATTGGGCATTCATACTTTTGCCAAGCATGTTTACAATTCGCTGGCGCATATTTGACGTAGGCAACTGAAACAAAGGCATATCATTATGCTCCATGCTAAAGTTAATATCCGAGTTGGCCAAAGCAATACGCTGAAACTCGTTGATGATATGACGTAATTCAGTGCTGTCTTTTTTTAAGAATTTACGGCGGGCCGGTACGTTGTAAAACAAGTTACGTATAATAAAATTACTTCCGGAAGGGCAGTTAACAGCCTCCTGTTTTTCAACTTGCGAACCGGCTATAAGTAAGTGCGTTCCTAATTCGTCACCTGTTTTTTTAGTTTTTATTTCGCATTGTGCCACAGCAGCGATAGAAGCCAGAGCTTCCCCTCTAAATCCCATGGTACGTATGGCAAATAAATCGTTAACATCACTAATTTTAGAGGTGGCATGGCGTTCAAAAGCCAAACGCGCATCGGTGGCCGACATTCCACAACCATTGTCTATCACCTGAACCAGGGTTCGCCCTGCATCTTTAACTATGATTTTTATATCTGTACTTCCGGCATCAATAGCGTTTTCCACCAGCTCTTTAATCATAGAAGCCGGACGCTGAATAACTTCTCCTGCAGCAATTTGATTCGCAACCGAATCAGGTAATAGTTGAATAATATCTGACATAAATGATTACTCCTAGATATAAGAAAAACATCTGCAAGGCAGATGTTTCTTGAATATTGTTTAACCCTCAAATAATGAGAGGAAAGTGTATTTTATTTTTACATGTATTTTAAAATCCATTCAGCACTTGTCATAAACAAGTAGTAAAAAAGAATTACCAGACCAATGAGGATAATAGCCAATCTTAGGTTTGATTTTCTTTTTTCTTTTCGGGATACTTCAAAGTGTGTTTGAATTTTCCTTCGCATCCGACCTCTGATTTTTTCTTCTGTAGTTCGGTTGTCTTCTTCCTGCTCTAAACCAAGTTCGCTTTTAATTCGTCTGGCTCTATCTTCACGTTCATCTTTTTGCTCATCATAATAAATAGGTTGATGATAAAAAGTGCGATGCCTGGCTGTTTTTATAAAAGTAAATTTCATTCTTTTAAATTTTTTGTATGAAAGCGTGCCAATGTTTTCTGCACACTCATGAACAATCATTCACTTTTTTAACCTTTCTCCTATGTAATCTTTTTACGCGATAAAGTTAATGATCAGTTCATTGTTTTTGTTGTGTTAGTGTCATGAAAAAAGAAATCTGTACTTTAGCTTCTCTTTGAATATGAGCCTTTTAGCGGCAATTGGTGAATTGTCCGGCTTTATTCATCTGTCCCCAAACACACAACAAAGATACAAGTAAATATTCAAATTTGGAATTTCTAAAAGATGATAAAATTTTATCGATAAAAGGAAATAATAGCTGAAAAAGTACGTTTAGTTTTGCCGGTTACTTATATCTATATACGCTCCATAAAGCTGCACTACATTTCCTTCTTCATCACGGCGGGCATGACCTTTTATTTGCATGGTTTTTATGTTTTTTTTGGTGTCAATTACTCTAATGTGCATAATATCTGAGCAATCGCCCTCTAACCATTTACCAAAGGAATTTAAAAATACGGGTATATCAATACCCAAAATATGTGACTTAAAGCTTACCAAATCCAACGGAACTTCATTTTTTATTCCAAAGTTCTCCATAGAGTTTGTAGACAGTTTTAACATATCATCTACAATATGGTATATCCAAAACCCTATTGAATTAGCAATTCCGGCTGGTTCGTTAAGTTTTTCTAAGTCTGAAAATTCTGGCATTTAATAGTAGGTTGTTAATGTTTGATTACAAAAATAGCAATTGTAATATTATATGGCAATGATTATTGTAAGCCTACAAATTTGTTTTAGCCGAATTTGAAACTAACCGGTTAATTTTTAATGACCATATATTTAACCCTAGACGAATATTAGCAAAATTCCATATAATGAGTCAGGATTTCCACAATGTCGTTATTTTCTATTATCAATCACCAAATTATACTAATTTTATAAATGCTCCATAAATTGATGATACCTTATTATTGCTGTCATAACGGGCATGTCCTTTTATTTGAACTTTTCTCAACTTACCCTGACCATCAGTAAAACTGACTTGAATAATATCTTTTGTATCACCACTTAACCATTTATTAATGTGTTTCATAAAAACAGGTATATCTGAGCTTAAAATAGAATATTTAATGGTTTGCAATATACAAGTTTCCAATTTTGATAGATTTAAACACCTTTTAGTGTTGGATGAAAGTCTTATGGTATCATTTTGTTTGTTATAAATGAAATAATCAACAGCCTTTGTATTGGTAGGATTGATATTTTTCTTTTTTATTTGCGTCATTGTATAAAGCGCCTATTGCTGCTTGGTTTATGTTAAGACAATTCGATATTATTTATTGCTTCTGATGGCTTTGTTTGGTTTGTCATGGTAATATCTTCATTTTTATCCAGTCGTAATTTTGTAATGGCCTCTGTGCCTATTGCTTCTTCCAGATTTAGTAGCATAATAAATTTGTTATTTCTATGCACAACACCATGTATAAATTCTGAATTATAGCCTTGCCCAACTTCTGGAACTGATTTTATTTCAGCCTGATCAATTTCTATTACATCGACTACCTTATCAGCCATGGCTCCGACCATTTGTTCACGATCATTTATGAGTAGGTTTAAAACTATCACCACAAATTTTTCCTTTTCCTGAAAGGATTGAAGATCAAACTTAATACGGGTATCAATAACCGGAATAACATTACCCCTAAAGTTTACTACTCCAGATATTGATTTTGCTGCCTTTGGTAGATATGATATAGTATGTTCTTCACCTGTTTCAATTATCTCCAATACCTTATTAACACTAACAGCAAACATTTCTCCTTTTAATAGAAATGTTAAATACGATTCAATATTTTTTTTATCCATTTTATTATACTTTTAGTTGATATTTTTTACAATGAATCATTACTTGATAGATTAACTATCGTAATGTTTATCATACTTGAATGAATTAGTATCCAGTAAAAAGGCTACTTCTCCATTGCCTAAGACACTGGCTGCTGAAATTTCTTTATGGCTTTTTACAAGGTCTCCCATTGGTTTTAATACAGCCTGATGTTGTCCAATAATTTCATCTGCACAAATGGCACATCTTAAGTTATTTTTTTTAATAATTATCATTTTTGCCATTGGGGTATCATGCTCTTCCAGCTCAAATAACTTTCGTATAGAAATAAAGGGGATGAGTTCATTTTCATGGTCAATAGTACCATGATGTAAGCGATCATTTATTTCATGATATGGCTTTTGTGTACATACTTCAACATCGGATAACGGCAGCAAAAACTTCATCTTATTTGAGCGAATCAACAAAGTATCTAAAATGGCAATGGACTGCTGCAACTTAATAGTAAATAAGCTACCTTTTCCAACTTCGCTTGAAATTTCCAATTCACCTCTCATCTCTGCAATTTTTTGTCGCACAACATCCATACCTACACCTCGGCCTGAAATAGAAGTTACCTCAGAAGCTGTCGTAAACCCTGGCTGGCAAATTAAAAAAAGAGCTTCTTTATTGTTTAAATTTTCGCGATTGTTTATAAGTCCTTTTTCAATGGCCTTTTCAATTATCTTGTCTTTATTAAGTCCCTTACCATCATCAGAAACTTCAATAAAAATATCACTTCCTGAATTATATGCTTTAAGTTTTATTACTCCCTTTCTAGTCTTTCCGTTTTCTTCTCTTATTTCCGGACTTTCAATACCATGATCCAGTGCGTTACGGATCATATGAACCAAGGGTTCTGCAACCATATCAATAGACGTTTTATCTAATTCAGTGCTCATTCCTTCAGTTAGAAACTCTACTTCTTTTCCAAGGTCTAATGAGACATCACGCACCAATCTGTTAAATTTAGGCATGATATCACGTATAGGTATTAGTCGTATATCCAGGGCATTATTTCTGAATTGCTTTGACAGCTTATCCAGCTTTTCCAGATGAGAACGAATGGAGTTGTAATTATTGGAAGTAGTGGTTAAGTTTAACTGCGATGAGGTAGTAATCAGTTCACTAACTAAGTACATCAGATGATCCAGTTTTTCGGAGTCCACAGCAACACGATTCATATTTTGTTTAATAGAATCAATCATTGCTTCCGGCTTACTGGTTTTAATTGAAGAAGGAGTAAGCTTATCAGAAGTAGTAATTACTGATTGTTCTGCTTTAGAATGATGCATTAACTCTTCGGCAAGCAATTCATTTTGATTTTCATCCAACTCCTTGTTATTAAAAATATCGAAGTCTGCTACTTTTCTGATAATGCAATATTCATATACAAACATAAGTGCATCTTCAATATCTTCATTACCAAATTCACCCACTATAAAAATACTCCACCTTTCTTCTTCTTCCGCCTCAACAGCTAATGGATTTATGGATTTGATTTCTCCTATTTCGGCTAGATCTTTAATGGTATAAAAGATGTTTATCTTTCTGTCTACAACACTCTGGAGGGTATGTAAAATAACATTATATGTAACCTTTTTATGAGAATCTGAATTCTTTTTTAATTGAATCTTTTCATTAGAATGATTAACATTTGCCAAAAAAGTTTCGCACCAGTATAGTAATTCTTTTTGTCTTGATGCATTTTTTTCGTCCTCAATATCTTTATCCTTCAGTAAAGCAAAAAGTTGATCAACCACAGTTAGTGTAGTATCCAAAATATCTTGTGACACCGGAACAATACCATTTCGAATCAGGTCGTAAATATTTTCAACGCTATGGGTTAAATCACTCATTCCCTGATAGGCATACATTCCACTCACCCCTTTTATTGTATGCATTACTCGAAATACTTCTTGAATTAAATCCAGATTATTAGGATGTGATTCAAGCTCAAGTATAATGCTCTCCATTGAATTTAAGAGGCTTGTGGCCTCCTCAATAAAGAGATGTTTAAATTTAGATATGTCATTAATGCTCATATGGTTGATATTATGACTAATGATTAGTTAACTTTTAAGATTACTAATTGTACTATGCTTGCAATAGTGTTTTTATCTTTTAGCTGATAACAATATTACTTGAGAAATAGTGTTTTCCTTTTATAATATCATCCAAAGCAATGTTTAATTCCTTAAATACTAGATTTTTACTTATGCAACCCTTAAATCCAATTTTAATTAAATCCTGTTTGTTATAATATTCTCTACTATTTGTAATAGCTATAATTTTAGACTCAATTCCATGTTGACTTAGTTGATTGGTGGCACGTATCCCATCTATATTTTTCATGATTATATCCATAAGAATAAAATCGGCACTAAATATCTCGGGATCATTCAATGCTTCACTTCCATCTTTGGCAACGCCAATAATTTTAACTCCTAATTCCTGTTCCAGATAAAGTTTCATGGCAATTAAAAATTCGTTACTATCATCCACCAAATAGAATTTTAGTTTTTTTAAATCCATTGTATAGTATTTTTTACCCCCATATTTATCCATATTGCATTCGCTAAAGTGAAGCCTGAAATCTAAATAATGAAATAAGCGCATCACTATTTGTTTTTAAAGCTCCTGGGTTAACTATATATTGTATAGAAGGTTGTATGCTAAAGTGCTTGAGAAATGTAAATCCATAAAACAATTCAATACTTGTTTCCGAATTGTCATACACTGGTTGCATATTTCTTAAAGCCTTAGATATATATGCTTGCGCAAAAGCAATTCCTAATTGATCTTCATCGAAAATGTTTAGGAGTGAATTAACAACTATTCCAACTCCTGCAAATGAGCTAATAAAGTTTCTATCTGATGGAGCAAAACCACCTTTTATAAAAAAGTTATATTTTGAAGATTTCAATTTAGTTAGTCCCAGACTTTGCTCATATAGAATGTATCCTCCATAATTACTACGATATATGTTCTCTGAATCTTCAAAAGGAAGAAAATTAGCGGAATGAAAAAAGCTTCCCAACTTTACAGATCCATTAAGTTTCCCTACAAAATTATACTGAGCTTCTGTGATGGATAATAAACCTTGTTTTTCAGACAATGATGGCTGTAGATTAAAATTATTGTCCTCAACAGAACCGGGATCACCATCGTATAAACCTATTTGCAGTGTTATACTTTTATGGCTATATCTGTATATAAATCCTAATGCAGATATTGGATAAATGGAGCAACCCACATTACATGAAACAGAAGGCATAATACCAAAGGAACTGTTGCTGAAATATAAAGCCGGATCAGTATATAAGAAAGCCCCGTTTAAATCGAGCTGACCAATTCTGATGCTATGATTATTGTAGGTCTGTTCCAGGTAGGCCTCAAATAATCCTATGTAATTTCCGGCTTCAATATTTGAAGCTATTTGCAAATCTCCAATATAATTTTCTGATGGCATTGCCCCATGAGCATTTAGAATATTGAAATGCAATAAGGTCCTGTTGCCAACCTCTCTGAATGGATTTATACTGACCCCTAGCTGTTCTAATCCAAGAAATAAAGTTTTCCCATTATGAACATCTTGCGAACCTTGATGTATATTCACTACATCTGCAATTACATTGAACTCAATATCCAATAATGATGGTTTCTTATCTTGAGACATTGTTGTAATTGGGAAGAAGCAAAATGTCAATATAAATATTTTTAAATGCCAATCAGTATGTGGTATTGAAATATGTAAATTCATAGAATAAATCTTTGAAAAGATAAGCTATTACATAGGTTCATACCCTGAACTATCAGATTCAAAATTTCCAAGCTCAAATTGAAGTTGATTTTTTTTCAGATTCATTTTTCCATTCCCATTCCCATTGGATTTAGGTGGATTTTCCATGTTAGAAACAACCACAGAAGGTTTGCTTTGGGTAAAACTTTCATTATCTACCCTGAAAAATTGAGTAACACGTTCAAGATCCGAAGCCTGTTGAGCCATCTCTTCTGAGCTTCCAGCCATTTCTTCAGATGAAGAAGCGTTCTGTTGAGTCACCATGCTCAATTGCTGCACAGCCATATTTACCTGACTAACACCTGATTCTTGTTCACGACTAGCAGAGGCAATCTCTTCAACCAAACGAGAAGTTTCTTGAATATCAGGGACAATTGATTTTAACAAGTCATTAGAACCTTCTGTCATTTTTAATCCTTTATCTGCCAATGCAACTATTTCGCTGGCTGCTAACTGACTTCTTTCTGCAAGTTTTCTAACTTCCGCTGCAACAACGGCAAAACCTCTACCTTGATCTCCGGCTCTTGCGGCTTCAACTGCAGCATTAATCGCTAGTAAATCTGTTTTCTCAGCAATTTCTACTACTACATTTATTTTAGAAAAGATGTCTCTTACAGCATTCATGCTTTGTTCTGAGGCCATAGCAACCTGCTCTACAGAGTTGGATGATTTACTCGAAATATCCATTGTTTTTACGGCATTTTCAGTATTCTGCTGAATGTTAGCAGCCATTTCTTCCATCGACGAAGAAACTTCTTCAGCCGATGCTGCCTGCTCGCTCACACCTGATGAAATCTGTTGTGCCCCTGAGCTTAATTGCTGACTAGCGCTGGCTATATTATCTGAACCAGATTTTATATTTGATACAATGTCTTTTAATCGACGAACCATCTGTTTTAAGGAAAGAGCTAACTCTCCAATCTCATCTTTTTGCTCTACATCAATAGTTGCCGTTAAATCGCCTGTTGCTACTTTATTAGCAAACTTTAGTGATTTATTAATGGGATTAATTAAGCTACGTGTAATAAAAAGAGCAAGAATTATGGCAATAGCAACTGCCATAATCACAAACATAATGACACCAACTCTTGTATTTGTTGCTTCATTTAACATTATTTCATCAGTAAGAATATAATCCTCTGAACTATGAACAGCCTCTTCGAATAGCCTTCCCATAGTAGATAAATGTTTCATTGTTTCCGATTGATATATATGGTTGGCCTCAGTCATCCCCATTAAATCATTCTCAAACCAATTACTGAAAGAATTTAATTCATTTAAAACCTGATTTGTATTGCTAACAATTTCATTTGAAAAATAATCCATTGCCTGCTTGGTTTGTCCATTTCTCTGAAATTGTTCTGCAATGACTACGCTTTGGTGTAGTTTATCATGATGTAATGAAATTTTATCAATAATTTCCTTTGTTTCCGAGTGTTGATGTTTTAACTCTGTCATCTCATCGGATGCTAACCATTTGCCAAAGTTACACTGGGTCGGATCTTTAATTACATCTATTGTTCTACTATTATTTACATATATGGCATCCTTTACCTTGGCAAGCCATTTAATGTGGTCTATTTCTGCTTGTTTTAATTTAACGGCAACTCTCCAATCCAGTTGTTCAAATACTTCTGATATTTTAATGGCAGAATGATGTAAATGCTCATGTGGTTTTTCAAATTCCTCAAAAACTTCTGCCAGTTCCGGTACTAATTTCTCTGCATGAGAACGACCTTCTCCGTAATACCATTTCCCAAATGCACATTTATGATGGTCAGTTTCTACATTTAGCGTTGTCACTGTTTCGTCGGTAAGCAACTTATTTAAATTTTGTGCCCACAACAGATGATCTACATATTTATCCTCCAATTCTGTTCTAAGTTTATTACCATCAATTACCTCTCCGGCATCAAAGACTATGTCTCCAATACCATTGATGGCCCAATAGCCTGATACAACCATTAATACAATGATAATTCCAAAGGCCAACGAAAACTTTTTTCCCAATTTTAGATTGTTCCAATTCATATTGATATTTGTTTAGAAGTTTGCTTACTGATGAATTATTGTATTTAGTAATGCACATATACTTTATTTTAGACTCATTGAATTCATTGTGCATTAAAAAATATACATGCAAATATATTTGACGCTTGTATTGATTTAGTGATCATTAAGTAGCAATTCAACTTGACATATGGGGTGTTTGGAAGTACCCAATAAGGTTGAATATTAAATAAGGAGAATAGTTATTTGATCAGGAGATAATTACTGTTTGGTTGTAGCTAAAATTCATTATAAGTATTGCGCATATATATGCTGCGTTATGCGATAACAGCAGTGTTTATTGGGTAATAAAGATGAATAAAATGGAGAAATATCTTTTAGAAGAATTTTATCCAAACAACCTTAAAGTATTATTGCTATACCCCTCTTTTGTACTATTTATTTTAACAATTAGTACTGTTTTAAATATATGCGATTAGGCATTTATCATATTAGGAAACAAAATCTATGGACAAGCGTATTTAGTTGTCTGTAGTAACAAGAATGTGTTTTTTGTGCTATAATATTGTGAAATATATGATTATCATTCTTCAGGTATTATTCTATTTTTAAGGCATGCTAAAAGTGACGAAAGATAAAATCCTAATTGTTGAGAATAATCCAGATTCCATAAAATTATTTCAGATGATATTTGGGGATATGTATGAAATCTTATTTAGAGATACGGCTCTCACAGCATTTGAAATTTTAGAGAAAAATGACATTAAGGTAATTATATGTGATCATATAAATATTGGTGAATCTGTGATTGATTTTTTTGAGAAGATAAATAGTCAATTTCCATCTGTTCAGCGAATACTCATCACAGATTATATCGATCAGGAACAAATTGCAGAAGCCATTAACAGGGGGCGGATATTTAATTATATCAATAAACCAATCAGTCCTAAAAAGCTAACAATTATAGTGGGAAAGGCTATCGACCAATATAACTTACAAGAGAATAATATACGGTTATTGCATAGCTTAAAAACCAAGAATGACGAACTAAAGGAATTACTCCAAGAGCTTAGAAGTGAAGAGGAAAAATTTAGAAACATTTTTAATGCTAGTCCTGATCCAATTTTAATTGTTGATAAGCATGGATTAATTATAAGTTCTAATCCACATGCTCGATCCTTATATCCGGCAAATACACAGACTGAAGATGCAATGTTTATAAGTAAACTTATTTGCCCTGAGGATCAGTTATTGACAAAAGAGTATATCAGTCGTGTAGTTCAACATGGAGAATCAATGATTGAGTTGCGTATTGGAGTAAACCGAACTGAGTATGAGTTAAATGGTTATCCGGTTAGATATAAAGGGACTAACGCCATAATGATTACATTACGTGACTTGTCGACCAGAAAGGAACTTCAAAAAAAGTTACTTCAAACAGTTATTCAGACAGAAGAGAAGGAACGGAGGCGATTTGCTCAGGAATTACATGATGGTATTGGTCCATTGTTATCAACTACAAAACTTTACCTTCAATGGTTTAATAAGCCAAAGGCAAAAATGGATAAGAAGGTTATTATTTCGAAGATGGAGGAGACATTGGAAGAGACTATAGCCAGTTTAAGAGAAGTGTCAAATAACATAAGTCCTAACACTCTAATGAGCTTTGGATTAAATACGGCATTAAAAACATTTATAAATAGGATTAGAAATGTTTCACATATTGAGTTTATATATGAGAATAAACTATCTTCAAGGCTTAAAGAAGAATACGAAATAACTATTTACCGTTTGCTCTGTGAATGTATTAACAACTCCATTAAACATGCAGAAGCAAAACTGATTAAAATTGAAATTGTGGCCAATGATTTTCTCGATATTTTTTATTCAGATGATGGTAAAGGATTTGTTGTATCGGATGTAATTAATGAGAAAAGAGGTTCTGGATTGGTTAATATGAAAACGCGCATTCAATCACTTGGGGGACAATACCAAATTACCTCTTCACCAGATAATGGAACAAGCATAAATATTAGGCTTATAAACGAATAAATATAAAATCACATGGCTAACGCAAAATTATTTTTAGTAGATGATCATCTCATTTTTAGAGAAGGGCTTAGAAATTTAATTGAAATTGAAGGGGTTGGGAAAATAGTAGGCGAAGCAAGTAATGGTAAAGAGTTTTTAGATAAGGTTGAGGAGTTGCAACCGGACTTGGTATTAATGGATATTTCAATGCCCATTATGAATGGTATAGAAGCTACTAAAATAGCTGTTGAAAGAAATCCTAATCTTAAGGTTATGGCTCTATCTATGAATGGAGATGAGGAGTACTATTATAAAATGATTGAAGCAGGGGTAAAAGGATTTTTGTTAAAAGATAGTGGGATTAAAGAAATTGAGAAAGCAATAAGTGCTGTTCTTGGAGGCGATTGTTATTTCTCCAATGAATTATTGCGTCGTATCATTAACAATATTGGGAAACCAATGGATAAGCAGAAAGAGAGTAAATCATTACTTTCTAACAGAGAAATAGAGGTCTGTAGAGAAATATGTAACGGATTAACAAATGAAGAAATTGCTGAAAAACTTTTCATCAGTGCTCAGACAGTTAAAGGACACAGGAGTAGCCTATTATCAAAAACCAATTGCCGAAATAGTGCTAGCCTTGTCATGTACGCTATAAAAAATAAAATAATAGAATTATAGTCTTTAATTCATAATCAAAACCAATATCATGATTAATCAAGAAATGCAAAAAAGTTGGGAGCAACAGTTAGTATTAATTAAGAATTTTACTGGGGCATCTATTGTGTTTTTTGTTCAATTAAATGATACTATTACGACCATTGTTGCTTCAACAGATTCAAACCACACTACATTTAGATCAGGAGTGAATTTACCCAACAACGTTGGTGTTATAGAGCGTGTTAAAGAAAGTAAAAGTACTATTGTTATAAATAAAGATTCCATATCTACACTTGCACAGGAATCCCTTGAAATTAAAACAGGATACTCCTCCATTATTGGTTATCCGGTATTTCATACACAAAATAATATCTGGGGAATTATAGTTGCCATGGATAAGAACGGCTTATCATTTACCAAGGCACACCTTTCAATGATATCCACATTTGAAAAAACAATTTCCGATCAAATAAACTTGTTGCAAATTAAAGGTGCCAAACAACGACTTATCAGTAAATCTCAAGGTATTAAACCATCTGCAGTAGATTATTTATTAGAATCAATTAATGGAGTACCATGGCGACTTGATCTTATTACAAATGAGTTTATCTATCTTGGATCTCAGTCTGAGAGAATAACTGGATATACGCATAATGACTGGCCCACTTTACAAGAATGGAGTAATACAATACATCCGGAAGACAGAGAGTGGGCTGTAAATTATTGCGGCAATCAAACTACCAAAGGAAAGGATCATTTTTTTGAGTATAGGTTGATAAAAAAAGATGGCTCTATGATTTGGGTGAGAGATGTGGTTAAGCTGGTAGTTGATGATAATGACAATCCTATAGAACTGTCTGGGTTTATTATAGATATTACGGAGTTAAAAGAAAAAGAGAAAAAAGTTTCCTTGTTAAATGACCGACTAAAATACATTCTATCCTCAACCAATACAATCCTTAATATTGTTGATGGTCAAGGAAATATTGTATTTCATAGCCATAAAGATGTTAAAGCTATTGATAAAAAATGTTATGAGCATTTTAGAGGAAGAAAATCCAAATGTGAGGAATGCCCAAGAAGAAAACCAGTAAAATCAAAAACGACATTCTACTATAAACCTCTGGAAGATACAGAAAAGACTATGCAAATTACAGCCTTTCCGTTTAAAGGCGATAATGGTGAGTTATTTATGGCTGAAGTGAGGGTGGATATATCTGAGCGTGTAGCAGCAGAAAAAGAAATTGCGGACTTAAAAGATCAATTAGAATTTAGCATGAATGCTGGTCATATTGCATTCTTAGAATATGATTTGAAAGAAGAGTCAATTAAAACGAATACATTTTTCGAGAAAGTAACGGGTTATAAATTTAATAACAGAAAAATTAATTTGACTTGGATATTATCACGAATTCATTCCGAAGAAATAGAAAATATTCAATCAACTTTTCTTCAAAATATTGCTAACTCTAGGGAAAAAATTGATTTTGAATTTAGATTTTTGGATGCTGCTAATAAATATATTTGGTTAAGGTTTTCGGGGAAAGTGGTTAAGTTTGATAAAGATTCGAATCCTTTATTAGTATCTGGAATTATAAATGACATTTCTGCATATAAATCCCTATTGGGAGATTTAACAATTGAACGAAATAAAAGTCTTAGTGCAAGCAAGGCAAAATCCTTGTTTTTGGCCAATATGTCTCATGAAATCCGAACACCAATGAATGCAATTATTGGGTTTTCGGAATTATTAAGTAAACACATTGAGAAACCTCCATTAAATGGATATTTAAATTCGATAAAATCGAGTGGTAAAATATTACTTGCACTCATAAATGACTTGTTAGATCTGGAAAAAATAGAAGCTGGTAAAATGTTACTTAGCAAGGAGTTTGTTGATTTTGGACGTATTATTCAAGAAATTGAGCAGACTTTTTTAATGGTTTCAAGTGAAAAGAATGTAATTATAAGAATAAGTAAGCCAGCTACTTTTCCTACATCTATTAATATAGACTCATTGAAAATTAAGCAAATACTATTGAACTTGGTTAACAATGCTCTCAAATTTACCAAAGAGGGAAACGTTACGATTCAGTATTCCTTTAAGTTTGATAATAATTCGGACAAAGGGGCTTTGCTTTTTTCTGTTATAGATACAGGGATTGGGATTAGTGAAGAAAAGCAAACTACTATTTTTGAACCATTTATTCAGGATAAAAATCCAAATAAAAAAGAACATCAAGGTACGGGGCTGGGCTTATCTATTGTGCAAAAGCTGATACATATGATGGACGGTACAATCTCATTAGTAAGTTCAGAAAATAAAGGAAGTAATTTTTCTATTTTAATACCCAATGTTCAATCATCTAAACAAAGTTATGCAGAACAAAATGAGGAAGTATATAACAGCCCTCGTTTTAATAAAGAACTAGTTTTGCTGGCCGATGATATTGAATCTAACCTAGACATATTAAAGGCATTTTGTAGCGATCTTAACCTTACGTATGAGCTAGCTCGAAATGGAATAGAGGTTATTGAAAAGGCTAAAAGTAAATTACCTAAAATGATATTTATGGACTTAAGGATGCCTGTTTTAGATGGCTATAAGGCTATTGAGAAAATCCGTTCCAACGAAAAATTAAAGCAAATTCCAGTGATTGCCATTTCGGCATCCTCCCAATCATATGAAGTAGAAGATATTTATAAAGCTGGATTTAATGGCTTTATTGAAAAGCCAATTATAGTATCCAAATTAAATAAAGAATTATCCAAGTATTTAATCACTAATCCATATAATAAACAAGAGCCTCTACGTAAATATATACCTAATGAGAAAAGCTCCTTTTCAGAAAATGAAAGGCAGGAATTACAGAAAAAATTCGATCAAAAAATCATTCCTGTTTGGAAAGGATTAAAAGAAATACTATCATCCGAAAAACTTAATTTGTTTTCTGAAAATTTAAAGGAAATAACGCAAAAAGTAAAATGGATAGAGTTAGAGGAATATATAAAGCAACTAAATATTGCAATTCAGTCTTTCGATTATGAATCAATCCAAAAACTACTGATTAAGTTCAAAAACTATACTAATCAGATAAAAGATATATAATAACCAAATATTCAAACACCTTATAATGAAATATAAAGTATTAGTAGTTGACGACAATCCTAAAAACCTTCAGGTAGTAGCCGCGCTGTTAACAGAAAATGATTATCAGGTTGAAGTAGCATTAAGTGGACGGACAGCTCTATCCTGGTTAGATAATTTAAAATTTGATGCTATTTTATTAGATGTGATGATGCCTGAAATGACAGGCTTTGAAACATGCGAAAAAATCAAGAAAAATCCTCAAACTAAAGATATTCCTATCATTTTTCTTACCGCACGACATGACGTTGAAAGTATTGCCGAAGGATTTGAACGAGGGGGAATAGATTACATTACAAAACCCTTTAACCATAGAGAATTACTTGTTAGATTAAGTACTCAAATTGAACTTAAATGTTCGCGCGAAAAACTTGTAGATTTAAACCAGTGGTTAAAATCTGAAGTAGATAAAAAGACACATCAGCTAGTTGCAGCCAATAATGAGTTATCAGTTGCAAATGAAGAATTAAAAAAACTAGACAATGCTAAAAATGACTTTCTAAAATCTATTAGTCATGAAATCAGAACACCGCTAAATGGAATCGTAGGTTCTATGAATTTGCTAAAGTCTTTTTCTCAAGACTCATATACTAAAGAAGTTCTATCTCTGCTCGATTCATCCGTTACCAATCTGGAGAAATACTCCTATGCAGCCCTACAAATATCCAATCTGCATTTAAAGGGTGAAGCTCATCTTGATATAAAAACTATTGATTTGGTGCCTATCGTTAGAAATATATTGGATAATATAAACCCGTGCAGGAAATCTGAGGATATTGATTTTAATTTTAGCTGCAATTCAGATGAAGCCATTGTGAATGGAGATCTGGAACTTATTCAAAATGCCATCAGCTCATTAATAGAATGTTCATTAATATATACAAAAAAAGGTGTTATAGATGTAGTTGTTAATGATTTAGAATCAAACACTCATATTAGGATACAGGATACCGGAAATCTTTTTGCAGGCGGAGAGTTATCACATTTCTTTGATTCAATAAATAACCAAAACTACCAGTTCGAGCGTAATAATGCCATGGAGTTATATTTGGCTAAGATGATCGTTCAGTTGCACAAAGGATCAATCGAATTTAAAAATTTATTAGATAAGAGTGGAACCATTACTTCAATTACCATTCCTAAACAAATGATATATGTTGAGGAAGATTAAGATATAATATAGTATAGTTACTATTCATACAAAAAGAACATTAAGTATGTAGAGAACAATATGATCCTTTCAATAGATAACTATTTTGCAATACAATCAGACGAATTTTTATGAAGTTAAAATGGATTAATTTTATACCAGTAATATTTTTTTTCTTAACATGCCATAACTCAATGGCTAATAATGATAAAAGGGTTCTTTTTATAAGTTCATACAATTCAAGTTTTCCAACTTTCTTTGAGCAAATTCAGGGCATTAAATATGTTTTAGATTCTATTAACGTGGAGTTGGATGTAGAATTTATGGATAGCAAACGATTTGCGGATTCAATGAACTACAACGTTTTTTATCAATCAATTTCCTATAAAATTAATCGTTCTCCCGAGTACAGTGCTGTAATTACCAGCGATGATAATGCGCTTAATTTTGTTTTGCAATATCAACATGATTTATTTTATCAGATGCCTATTGTGTTTTGCGGAGTGAATGATAAAAACAAGGCACTTGCGCAAAATAAAAACGACTGGGTTACAGGAGTGGTTGAGGCCGTATCAATGGAAGAAACTATTGATCTAATGCTACAGCTTTTTCCTGATGCAAGAAAAATTTATAGTCTTTCTGATGCAACAAAAACAGGGCATATCGATTTGAGAAATTTTGAGAATAACCAAAAAAAATTTAAAAACACAAAATTCCTAAACCTGTCTCTCAACAATTTTACATTTAATGAGTACCCGCAAAAGTTAAGAATAATTGATAGTCAAACACCAACATTATTATTGTCTGCTCTTAATGATTCTGCAGATAAACATCTTGATTTTGATAAAAGTTTAGTACTAATAAAACAAAATCTAGATGCTCCTTTATTCCATTTATACCATCATGGAATGGGACAGGGCGTTTTGGGAGGTAAGTTAATTTCGCATTTTGAGCAAGGCAAATATGCCGCATTAATGGTAAAAGATATCTTACAAGGAAAAGAAATAGCTAGTATAAAAGTTATAGATAAAAGCCCTAATCAATATGTTTTTGATTTTAATGAATTACAAAAATACGATATTGACCTTAGCGATCTCCCTAAAGAAAGTCTGATCATTAATCGCCCTCAAACATTTTTCTCTAAATATAAAACAGAGGTAATATGGATTTTAATATTTCTGATAACACAATCTATGTTAATAATATACCTCACCACATCCATACGTATTAGAAAAAGGGTTCAAGCCAAACTTAAAAATAAGGTTCAGGAATATCAGGTTTTAAATGAAGAATACCAGTCTTTAAATGAAGAATACGAAACAATTAATGAGGACCTAAGAATACGAAATAATGACCTATTAGCGGCAGAGGAAGAACTTAGGGCAAATATGGAAGAATTGGCGCTAAAAAGAGATGAGCTTGAAATAAGTGAGGAGCAATTTAGGCTGGCCATGCTTGCCACCAATGATGGTATTTGGGATTGGAATCTCCAAAGCAATGAAGTATACTTTTCGCCTCGTTGGAAATCCATTTTGGGCTATGATGATGAGGAATTAAAAAATGAATTCTCAACTTGGGAGAGATTGGTACACAAGGAAGATGTTGCTGAGGCATTATCTAAGGTGCAAAGTTTTATCGATGATATATCTGACAGATATGAAGTTGAATTTCGCATGCAACATAAAGAAGGGCACTATGTTCATATTCTTGCCTCCGGTTTAATGATGCGTAATCGTAATGGGAAAGCGTATAGGGTGATTGGAACACATCAAGACTTATCGGATAGATATGAACATGAATCCGTGTTAAAAATGCAGGTGGAGGAGAACCTTTCGTTATATGAGGAATATAGAACGATAAGTGAAGAACTTCATACCAAGAACAACGACTTATTAGCAGCTGAGGAAGAACTAAGAGCGAATAATGAAGAATTGTATTATAAAAACGAAGAGATCTCCGCAAGTGAAGAAAAATACAGGTTATTGTTTGAGAATCTGAATGAAGGATTTGCATTGCATGAAATTGTTTTGGATGATAGTGGTAACCCAATAGATTATATTTATAGAGAAGTAAATCCTGTTTTTCTGCAGAGAATTGGTATGCAATATGAAGACATCATTGATAAATCAGCAAAGGAACTTTTTCCTGGGACAGAGCTAACCTGGATTGAGAATTTTGGAAAAGTTGCTTTAACAGGAGAATCAAGTAAGATTACTGAGTATTCATCAGTACTTGATAAATATTATGAAACCTATGCGTTTTGCCCAAAGAAAGGCTTTTTTGCAGGAATTTTTAACGATATAACTGAAAATGTATTAGCCAAAAAATCTCTCATTGCAGAAAGGGATAGAATAAATAACATTTTGCAGGGGACAAATGCGGGAACCTGGGAGTTGAATTTACAAACGTTAGAATTAGAACTAAACGAACGTTGGGCTGAGATGCTTGGGTATACTTTAAATGAATTGCTTCCTATTAATACGAGTAAATGGAATGAACTAACTAATCCAGATGATTATATATTGGCACAAAATGAATATCAAAAACTGATTAAGGGGGAGCGCAGTTATTATGATCTGGAGATTCGACAAAAACATAAAAATGGTCATTGGGTATGGCTTCATTCCAGAGGGAGTATAGTAGAAAGATCAGAAAGCGGCAAGCCAATTAGAATGAGTGGAACCTATATTGATATCACAGATAGGAAAAAAGCTGATCAAACAGTAATAGATCAACGAGATAAGTACAGCACTCTAAATAATATGTATGAACAGGTGATTAATGGTGCCCAAATTGGAACTTTTGAAAGAATTATTCCAACTGATATTGTAATAAGAAATAAGGTTGCTGTAGAAATGCTTGGGTACTCTCTGGACGAAATGGGTGAAACAAATGAGTTTTGGTTAAATTTAGTACATCCTGATGATTTGGAAAATACCACATTTGGTTGTGCCATATCTGAAGATTCAGACATGCAAAACTTCGATATCACCTATCGAATGAAACATAAAAAAGGGTGTTGGATATGGATTCAATGCAAAGGTAATGTTTCAGAATTAGATGAAGATGGTAAGCCGCTTAAAGTGAGTGGTATTACTATGGATGTGACAAAGGAAAAGGAGATTAAATTGGCACTCAGTGAAAGCGAAAAACGTTTTAAAACCATTTTCGATAAGAGCAAAACTGTAATGGCCCTGGTTGACCCAAAATCAAATACAATTGTAGACGTCAATGATTCGGCATTGAAATATTATGGCTATTCAAAAGAAGAAATTATTCAAATTGGCCCTTGGGAGGTGAGTTGTGAGAGTAATGAAGAAATAAAGCGTAGGATATTAAGTGCATTAAATGAAGAAATAGATTTTTTTGAAGGTAAGCATATATTGAAATCTGGTGAAATAAGGAATGTAAATGTTTTTACCACTCCAATTAGTGTCAATAATAAAGAACTCATTCATTTCATTATCATTGATACAACGCAAGCTGTTAAGGCTAAATATGAAATCAATCAAATTAACAAGCGCTTTATCGGGCTTGATAAGATCATACATTATTCGGCTAATTCTATTAACGACCTGTTAGATTATACTTTAAATCAAGTCATAGAATACACCCGAAGTGACATTGGGGCCATTTATCATTACGATGACGATAAAAATATTTTCTATTTAAATAATTGGTCAGATGATATTGAATTGTCGTTTAAAGCAAAAAACGATCAACTAGATACTGACCAATTAGACTGTTTAAATCGCACGGCTATCGAAGAAAAACCAGTCATTATAAATGGCCCTGAGGGCAATTATCCATTTGTTAATTCCGAAACCTTAAATAGGGAATTGTTAAAATCCATCTCCATCCCAATTATGGCCAACGGAAAGGTAGTCGCGATAGTTTGGTTAGCCAGTAAAAATCGTCAGTACTCTGAATTTCATGCAGAGCAGGTGATGTTGCTATTAGATACCACCTGGATTTTGGTTGAAAAACAAAGGTTACAAGATCAACGAAGTTAGATTTTATACCAATTTTATTATGAAGCTCAGCTAATGGTAATATTGGTATTAATGAATTAGGAAATTAATCGTGCGTTTTTGCAGATCCAGAACTTAAACGGTTAATTTCCTTTAGTTCTTTCTTTGTTAAATCTCTCCATTTGCCCACGGGCACATCCAGTTTTACATTCATAATTCTTACACGCTTCAGCTTTTTTACTTCATAGCCTAAATATTCACTCATGCGACGTATTTGGCGGTTTAGTCCCTGGGTAAGAATAATTCTGAATTCGTATTTTCCGGTTTGCTCAACATCGCATTTGCGTGTCACCGTATCTAGAATGGGAACGCCATTGCTCATCTTATGAATAAACTGTGGCGTAATGGGTTTGTTAACGCGCACTATATATTCTTTTTCGTGGTTGTTACGCGCGCGTAATATTTTGTTGACTATATCTCCATCATTGGTTAAAAAAATTAAACCTTCACTTGGTTTATCCAGCCTGCCAATGGGGAAAATGCGCTTGGGGTAGTTGATGTAATCAATAATGTTGTTTTTCTCTACCCTGGTGTCGGTAGTACATACAATGCCAATGGGTTTGTTAAAGGCAATATACACAGGTTTTTCATTGGGTTCTGAAATGAGCTTTCCTTTTACCCGAACTTCATCACCTGCACAAACTTTAGTGCCCATTTCAGGCACCTTACCATTAATGGTTACTTTTTTGGCTTCAATTAATTTGTCGGCCTCCCTGCGAGAGCAATAACCAACTTCACTTAAATATTTATTTATCCTGGTCGGCGTTGAATCTGCCATAAAAAATCCGGTTTATTGTATACTGCAAAATTAGCAAAAATCAATTGTTCTATAAGCCACAAATTCATAATCATAGGAAATGTATCCCTAAAAACAGTAAATGCTCTCTAAAAAAGGCTAATATGTTGTATAATACCTTTTTTCATCTGTATGTTTTGTCAATTTATTTTAGTTTTGCAGCTCGCTAAGCAATTAAAGAAAAATATCTCTAAATAATTAAACATGCAGTATAAAAGTGTAAGTGCAGAAGAAGCTGTAAAAGTGATTAAAACGGGAGACAGGGTTCACCTTAGTAGTGTAGCTGTAACTCCTCACAAGCTGATTAAGGCCATGGTTGAGCGTGGTCGTAACAAAGAATTTTATGATGTAAAAATTCAACACATTCACATTGAGGATAAAGTTGATTTTGCAGATCCAGAGTTTGAAGGTGTATTTGTTTCAGAGCAATTTTTCGTTGGCGGAAACCTTCGTAAGCAAACACAAGCAGGATATGCGGATTATATTCCTTCATTTTTAAGTGAAACACAAAAGCTTATTCGCGAAGGATACCTAAAAGTAAACGTTGCTTTAATCATGTGTTCGGTACCGGATAAGCATGGTTTTGTATCATTAGGTACATCTGTTGATGCAACTAAAGCAGCCATTGAATGTGCCGATGTGGTGATTGCAGCTGTTAACCCAAATGTACCACGTGCATGGGGTGATGCAATTATCCCAATGAGCGAAATCGATTACTTTGTTGAAGACGACAGTCCGCTATATGTGCATGATATGGGTAGCCTTACCGATACAGATGTTGCTATTGGTAAAAACGTTGCTGAATTAATTGAAGATGGTGCTTGTTTACAAATGGGTATTGGTGGTATTCCAAACGCTGTATTGGCTCAGTTGGGTAACCACAAAGACCTTGGTGTTCACACCGAAATGTTTGCTGACGGTATCCTTCCTCTAGTTGAAAAAGGAGTGGTAAACGGTAAGCGTAAGCAAATTGATCAAGGTAAAATGGTTGCTTCATTCCTAATGGGATCGCAAAAGCTTTACGATTTTATCGACGATAACCCAATGGTTGCCATGATGGATGTTCGTCACACAAATAGTGTGCACATGATTCGTCAGAACCACAAAGTAACAGCTATTAACTCTGCTTTAGCTATTGATATTACAGGTCAGGTTTGTGCCGATTCTATTGGTACTACGCACTACTCAGGTGTAGGTGGACAAATTGACTTTATTCGTGGTGCAGGTTATTCACAAGGCGGTTTGCCAATTATTGCTATGCCATCTATAACTGCTAAAGGATTATCAAAAATTTCTCCAATCCTTTTACCAGGATCAGGAGTTGTAACTACACGTGCTAACATGCACTGGTTTGTTACTGAGCACGGAGCAGTTAACCTTTATGGTAAAACAATGCAAGAGCGCGCTAAATTAATTACATCAGTAGCTCATCCGGATCACAGAGAAGACCTGGACAAAGCTGCTTTCGATCGTTTTGGTTCACATTATCATTTTGTGAATAAAAATATCTAGTAATTAAATACACTATATATTTCCAAGAGGTTGTTTTCCCTGACAACCTCTTTTATTATGCCTTTTTTTTGGGCGTTACCCTCGCTAATTATTGTATTTCAGACAAAGCAAGATCTCTCGGGTCGGGCTTTCCGCTCATACTCCTCGGCACGTATCTCCTGTGCAAGCCTGTTATTTACCAAGGCATTCATAATCTTCAAATCAAACAAATATGCCTGCGGGGTACCCGCTTCAATCCCTAACGCAAAAAGTAAAATATTATTCCATAGGGGCGTTGTACACCACATGTAATACTCGCCTGCAGAATAGGTTAATTAGCAATGAGTTTCAGTATAATTAGATCAGTATATTCCTGCTAAGATTGCTTATATTGGCATGGAAAAATAAATGTAAGTCATATGCAATATTCATATAACAATAAAGTTGAAGTTTTAAATACCCCTAATGCCAAAGGTTTTAAATTGGCCGAAGTACATCAAAAGGAACTTGTAGAACTAAGACTGATGCCAGGAGGAGAAGTGCCGGAACATGCATTACCTGTAGATGTGGATTTTTATGTGGTTAAAGGGCAGGGAACGATTACCATTGACGGAAAAGATTTTTCTGCTCATAAGGGTGATGTGGTTTCGGTAGATGCTGATAGTCAAAGAGGCTGGAAAAACAACGGTGTTGAGGAACTGGTTTTGTTGGTGATTAAAGGCGTAATGGAGAATAAGTAATTCTTCCGCTTTATTATTTTTGTGGCATTAAATAATTCTAACCCTAATTTATTACGCTTAATGAAAGTATTTGTTTTATTCAGCTTATTATTAGCTGTCAGCATTTCTCTTTGTGCACAAACAATTCTGCTCGAAAAAGAAGTTCATTTAGAAACTCGCCTAACAGAAAAACGCCAGTGTATGCCGATTGTTAACAAAAGCAACGGCAAGGTAGGAATGTTTTTATTGGATGTATTTGATATTACAGGATTCTTGCTTGATAAGGATTATCAAATAGAATCAAAGATTGAATGTATGCGACCTAAAAGTAAATTCAAAGAAATTATTGGAACAACAGCTGACAAGAATAATTTTAATTTGTTTTTTGCCAACAAAAGCAAAAGTAAATTTCAAATTACTCAATTTAACTTTAATACCAGAGAGACTAAGGAAATACCATTGGAGTTGCCACTTAAATATGCCGATTACCTTAAGTCTACAACGGTTAACAACAAGCTTTATGTTTTAACACTGGTTAAAGAATCATCGATACTTAACCTGATTGAATTTACAGGAACTGAGGTAAGTAGAAAAAAATCCTTTGATCTTAGAAAGTACCATTTTGGGAATGGTTATAAAACTGATCTTTATAACAATTTAACTGCTGGAGGTGTCGTGCAATTAGCGAGGTTGGATGCTGAAATACCCAATCCGATAGAATATACTTGTGGTGGCAACAAATTATACTACAGCAGCAATAAATTAGTTATTACTTTAGATAATGATCCATCATCTACAAAATTAATAGACGTGAGCTTAAAGGATTTTAGCTGTAATGTTAAGGTTATAGAGCATGATAAATATTTTAAAGACGATCCTTACTATATAAAAGCTAATTCGTACTATTATAATGATGTGTTATATCAAATAAAAGCTTCTTCAAAGCAGTTGTTTGCATCGGCTTATGATTTGAAGGGGGATTCGGCATTAAACTTTTTCAGAGTGACTGCCGATAAAGAGATTGCATTTAAAAATACTCCGATAATTCAACAAGGATCACAGTTTGTTGTTGATATGGAGAGAGAATTAAAAAAGACATCTCAACTTCTACGTAAATTATCTGCAAATGAGGTTGGTATATCAGCTTATGCTGTTAATGATAATATTCAAATAACAATAGGAGGTTATATCATAGTACATAATAGTACGGTAGGCGCTAATGGTCAAATGACCAGTGTGCCGAGAATTGCTTTAAATAATAGAACTCAATATGGGGCTGGAGGTACATTTGATCCTAGTTTACTTCCTGCAGTACGTTTGTATTATGGGGTTGATAATTATGACTATTATAACGCCAATAAAACTGTTTTTTTTCAATCAAAAGTAGATGGATCAACTTATAAGCATATACCCGGCCATTTAAAGGATAATGCTTTTGACAAAATGAAAAAAGATATTTTTAATAATAATGAGTTTTCCAGAGCTGCCTCAATCTTTAAAATTGATGATTACTATGTGTATGGTTCGTACAATACGCAAACCAAAACCTACACCTTAAAAAAATACACAGATTAAGTATTAATACCCTTGATGATTATAAAAAACGAAGCCGGGCAAGTAGCCCGGCTTTTTTCATATTGCAATTATCTCTCCTGTAATATTAGGACTTATTTCATTTCGGGTTTAGGTTTTAAGCTGCGTTTTTTTGTGTGCTCCGTCGTTTAACTATTTCATTATTGTCGTTAATAATTTGTGTGATTTTAGCGTTTAATTTGCCGTAGGTAATTCCGTTAGCTACCATCATTCCATTAAGGTAGGGCACCAGCTTTTTGTTAATGATACCATGCAATTGCTTTTTAATTTCCGATGCACTCTCTTGTTGGGCTTCTAAGGCTTGTTCATCCTGAAAAGTTTTGCGCGAAAGCTTAAAAGCATTCTGAGAATTTTGGCTTTTTTCAATGAGTTCCGAACAACCTGTTACTATATCAACGGCTTCCTTAACCTCCCTTTTATTTAAATCTTCGAATAAAGAATCCATGTGGGAGGTTTGGGTGTCGTAACTCTCCTGTGTTACCGCCCTGCCATAATGTTGTAAGCAGGCAAATACCTTTTCAGCTGACGATTTTATGCTTGAATCGGGATGAAAGGTTGCTCCATATACAAAATTATATAAAGCATTATAATCATTATCCCTAAGTTCATCAGCTTCTTCCAGTTCCGACTCGGCTTTCATGCGCATGATAGCTTGTTTTAATGCGCCCAGTTTTGGATCAATCTGGCTAAAAATATTCATTAGACCTATGTCTTCGGTTATGCCCGATTCGTTATAGGCAGTTGCGATTCGTTCTATTACCGCGTACATTTCAGCATTACGGGTGTTGTTACTAATTTTGTTCATAATTTAATGTTTAAGAAATGAAATACGTCTTGTTTGATAATTGCATAACAAGAACCTTTAAATTACTTAATAATTTCTTATATACAATACAAAAGTTGTTTTGCTGGAAACATAATTAATTAATACATATAACTTTCATTATTACAGTAAAACAAACACCTCAGCACAGTTATAGTGCTAACCAAATAACACATGCTTTAAATGTTTTTACCAATTGGTGGCTTTAAGCAATCGTAATACACGCATTTTGATTTGGGGAAGGCTTTAAGATATCGTAAAGCCTTCCTTTTTTTTCAGGGACGCCGTTACGATAT
This sequence comes from Labilibacter sediminis, assembly GCF_005877885.1. GTDB lineage: Bacteria > Bacteroidota > Bacteroidia > Bacteroidales > Marinilabiliaceae > Saccharicrinis > Saccharicrinis sediminis. The sequence continues at coordinate 87,839 of NZ_VCHY01000021.1, read as the reverse complement.
TGTAAAGCCTCCCTTTTCTTTGCGGAAAGCTTTTACGACATCGTAAAGCCTCCACTTTTTTTGCGGGAAGCCATTACGATATCGTAATGTGATGCTTTGTCGCTGGAGAAGCTTTTAAGATATCGTAATGCGACAGAATGGCAGGTTGGCTTTTACAAACAATAATGCAATGTTTTATTTATTCGGACTTTTTAATGGCAAGAATCATTTTATGGATACACGTTATTTGCTATTTTAGGCCACCAATTTATATCGCGCATAAATATAATTTTATAGTACAGGATTAATTGGAGTTGTGCTCAAGAAGTAGTTGAGCTGCAGGCTTGTATTATAGAGTGGTTTTTGTGGCGAATATACTTCAGTTAATAAATAATTAAACCTAAACGCAATTTTAAAGATGAAACAAATCAAATTTCTATTCATTTTTCTTTTATTGGTATTCGTTGGATGTTCAGATAAGCCTGAGGCCCTGGATGATGAATCAGTTAAACTAAACTCCTTAGAAGGGAAGGTGGAAAAAGGTCCTTTTACAAAAGGTTCTACCGTAACTATTCAGGAATTAACTAAAGAACTGGCCCTGACAGGTAACTCTTTTCAAACAGACATTACCAATAATGAAGGTGATTTTAAAATAGAATCGGCCATTGAATTTGTCTCTTCATATGCGCAGATCGCATGTGATGGATATTTCTTCAATGAAGTGTCTGGTGAGCTTTCGAGTAGTCAGATAAGGCTGGAATCTGTTGTGGATATTTCTAAAAAAAGCAGTATCAATATCAATATTTTAACTCATCTAAGTAAAGACAGAATCGTAAAATTAATAAAGGAGGAAGGTTTGACCTATAGCGAGGCTGCTTTACAAACCAGGGAAGATTTGCTAACATGTTTTGGTTTGCAGCATTATGCTGAGTTTGGATTCGAAGACATGTCAATCTCGTCGGGCGAAAATAGTTCGGGAGTTTTAATAGTGATTTCTTCTATGTTGCTGGCTGAACGTTCAGAAGCTGAATTAACCGAGGAAATAGCAAGTTTAAAAGAAGCTTTTACAGCCAGCGGGACGTTTCCGGGGGATGTACTGCAGTCTTACCAAGAAAAAAGTAAAGCATTAGATGTAGAATCTATTGCTGCTAATATTGTACAGCGTTATGACGATTTAGGCAAGAATATATTAGTGCCGGATTTAAAATATTATATCGATTGGGATGGTGATGGTATTGCCGGAAATGAGTTGGGTGAACCTGATGTGGAGAAAGCATTGCTTTTTGAAGTAGATACCATAAAGATGCCTAAAGAAGGCGGAGATTTTAGAGTTAAGATTACTGCGAATGTTCCGTTTACTTTAAATTCAAATTCAGATATCATTCAGGATGAGTCGTTTTTTTCAGATGTTGAAACAACGGAAATCATAGAGGAGGATGAAATGATTATTAAGGTTGCGCCATCCGGCGATATCTTTTTAAACCCTAAAACAATATCAATATATTCATACGATGGAAGCATAAGTGCTGAGTTAGTCATTGTTCAGGAAGGTGATTTCGCTAATGAATTATCCAATGCATATGTAATGGATGTTTTAACAAGAGCGGCTGCTGCATTTGATTATACAACCACCATTGAAGCTTTGTATAGCAATTGTTATTCTTCGGCCCATTCTGATTGGAATTCATTTGAATCGCATCAAATCAGCACAGATTATAGTCATGTTAATGCCGCATGGGCTGCACTCTACAGGTTAAATTTACGCTTAAATTATTTACCAGATGTAATGGGTGAAAGTGCAGAAAGTTACATTGTCACCTTAAGAGCATTACTATATTATCATTTGACAACATTATGGGGCGATGTACCATATATTGTTACCACTGATTATAATGAAATGAACCTTTCGCGTATAGCTACCTCTGATATTTATTCTACATTACAGGATCAGTTAGAGAAAAGTATCAATGAATTACCTGCTGATATCACCGGTTCATACTTCAGGGTATCCAATAGTGTTCCAAGCGCATTATTGGCTAAAATATTGATACAACAGGAGCAATATTCTGAAGCTTTAAATGTATTGCAAAATATTATTTCGAGTGGTTTATACAGTCTTAATGGTAGTAGATCGGAGGCATTAAGTGTTGGATCTACAGAAATGATTTATGCTATTGATAAAGAATCTTTTTCTACTCCTAACCATAGTCAATATATAGAGTCAGGTAAGTATCTGCCACTAATACAATATTCCGAAATATTATTATTGGCATCTGAATGTGCCTATAAGATTGGAGATACAAACCAGGCGCTGACTTATCTAAATCAAATTCGTAACCGGGATGGTGATGTAGCTGCTTCTGTTAATAGTTTTCAACTCGATTTAAAAGAGAGTTGGAAGAACAGTATGAAAGGAGCATTTTCTTATTTTGATTATTTAAAGCGAAATGGATTAGCAACAAGTGAGCTTAATATACAAGAGTTTCAAAAACTAATGCCAATTCCTTCTAATGAAAGAGATTGTACCCAAAATCCGGGGTATTAGTATATAAACGAAATTGAGTAATATAAAATAGAGCCGTAGATAATTAAACTATGGCTCTATTTTTTTCATCAACTTCCATTGTTTTAAATTCAATTTATGTAAATTAGGAGATCAAATCTAAACCTAATTTCATATGCTGGTAAAAACGTTTGGAGCAGCAGTTGCCGGAATCGATGCTGTTACTATCACCATAGAAGTCAATTTTTCGCAAGGAATTAAATTCTTTCTCGTCGGTTTACCCGATAATGCTGTTAAGGAAAGTCAACAGCGAATTCAATCAGCTCTGGGGGTAAGCAATTTTAAATGGCCTGGTAAAAAGATAGTCATAAACATGGCTCCTGCCGATATACGTAAGGAAGGTTCTTCCTATGACCTGCCTTTGGCCATGGGAATATTGGCGGCCTCAAATCAAATAACAGACGATCGGCTAAGTCAATTTATTATGATGGGCGAATTATCCCTCGATGGCAGTCTCCAACCAGTTAAAGGAGCACTTCCTATTGCTGTAAGAGCTAAAGAGGAAGGTTTTAAAGGTCTTATCATGCCAATGCAAAATGCCCGTGAAGCCGCAGTAGTTAAGGGTGTTGATGTTTATGGTGTTGAAAATATTACGGATGTCGCCCAAATACTTAATGGCGAATCCGACCTTAAACCTATTGTTGTTGACACGGAGCAGGAATTTTACAATCAGTTGATGAGCGAAGATCTCGATTTTGTGGATGTAAAAGGACAGGAGTCTGTAAAAAGAGCTTTGGAGATAGCTGCAGCCGGCGGCCACAATTTAATTATGATTGGCCCACCCGGAGCCGGAAAGTCCATGATTGCCAAACGGCTTCCCTCTATTCTGCCCCCACTCACACTGGATGAAGCATTAGAAACCACAAAAATACACTCCGTGGCCGGGAAAATTCAAAGCAATACCGCCTTGCTTACCCAACGTCCTTTTCGCAGTCCTCATCATACTATTTCAGATGTAGCACTTGTTGGAGGAGGTAGCTTTCCGCAACCCGGAGAAATATCTTTGGCTCACCATGGTGTTCTTTTTTTAGATGAGTTGCCTGAGTTTAAACGTACTGTTTTAGAGGTTATGCGGCAGCCTCTCGAAGACAGAGTCATTAGCATTTCAAGGGCTCGATTTACAGTAGACTATCCGGCTAGTTTTATGTTGGTATCGAGTATGAATCCATGTCCCTGCGGGTACTTTAATCATCCCGAAAAAAAATGTGTTTGCAGCCCTGGTGTTGTTCAGCGCTACTTAAGTAAGATTTCAGGTCCTTTATTGGATCGTATTGATTTACAGGTCGAGGTAGTTCCGGTGCCTTTTAAAGAACTCACTAATGCTGTTTCTTCTGAGAAAAGTACACATATTCGTGAGCGTGTGATAAAGGCGCGTAAGGTTCAGGAAGAAAGGTATAAAGATGAGGCTAAGGTATTTTGTAATGCGCAAATGACTTCTAAACTACAACGCAAATATGCATTGCCTAATGACGATGCCATGAGTATTTTAAAGAATGCCATGGAAAAACTGGATTTATCGGCACGTGCTTACGACAGAATACTTAAAGTGGCCCGTACCATTGCTGATTTAGATGCACAGGAAAGAATTGAAACGCACCATATGGCTGAGGCAGTTCAATATAGAAATCTGGATAAAGCAGGCTGGGTGGGCTAGTTTTTGCGATATATTGATTACGGTATAGATATATCGTAACTTACATATGGTAATTAAACCCGCATTATCGTTAGAACTTTGTTATGAACATTGAAAGCACGATAAAACAAGGCTATACTGAAATGAGGCATAGCATCGTTCTGGTGAGTTGAAGTGAAGCAACAAAGTGTCTTGTTTTGAAGTGATTTCAATGTGTAATAGATTTTCTAATGCATAAAGCGGGTTATAAAAGCAATATGTCATGAGTCGTGTTTATATATCTGTTATAATACTGGTCTTTGTGTTATTTGCCAATGTGCATAACATAAACTCACAGCAAAAAAGTGAAGTTAAACAGAATGCTTCAATGTATAATCTGCCACGGAATGCGGTGTATAACGAAAATATTCTTTCCTTTTCTTATGAGCGATTATTTCCGTTAAAAGATAATTTCGGACTGATGCTTAAAGGAGGATTTATGATTTGGGATCCATTACTACCAGTTGTAGAAACAGCTGGTGTCTTTGGCAGTCATAAAAACTTTTTTGAAGCAGGTATTGGCGCTATGATAGATGATTTGAGTAATGATAAGGAGGAAGGGTTTGATTTTTTAACCATACGCACAGGTTACCGGTATCAGGCCCCTAAAGGATTTTTATTTAAAGCATCTGCAATTTATTCGCCCGATAATTTTATACTTCCCTGGATTGCTTTTGGATATTCATTTTAACTAACCTTAGTTTATGATATTTTAAATTCAAATTTTGTTTTAACCCGCATTATGCATTAGAACTTCGTCATGAACATTGAAAGCACGATAAAACAAGGCTTTACTGAAATGAGGCATATCATCGTTCTGGTGAGTTGAAGTGAAGCAACAAAGTGTCTTGTTTTGAAGTGATTTCAATATGTAATAGATTTTCTAATGCATAAAGCGGGTTTAAAAGGTTGATGACTGTTTAAGGTGTTCAAAAACAATTCATTAAATTCATTGTTTATTTCATGATTTTATAAGCCTGTAATATGGGTTGTATAATTAAGCGTACTGGAAAAACAGATTACTTTATTAGAGTATGTCCGGTTTCTGATAATCTTACTTATTTTTGCCCGGCAAAACTAAAAACAAAAATTAATATAAAAGGGTATGGCAGACGAGTTTAAAACAAATAGTTTAATGGATCCTATTGGAAGACTAATGGGATTAAGATATAAATCTCATCCATGGCACGGAATTAATATTGGTAATGATGCCCCTGAAATAGTAACAAGTTTTATTGAAGTGGTGCCTACGGATACCATTAAATACGAAATAGATAAAGAAACCGGATACCTTAAAATTGACCGACCACAAAAGTATTCAAATGTTGTTCCCGCACTTTATGGTTTTATCCCTCAAACTTATTGTGGTGATAGAATTGGTAAGTTTTGTGCAGATAAAGTGCAACGTAAAGAAATAAAAGGAGACGGCGATCCTTTAGATATTTGTGTATTAACCGAGAAGGAAGTTCCTCACGGAGATATTATTGCGCATGCACGACCTATAGGTGGTTTTAGAATGATAGATGGCAATCAGGCCGATGATAAAATTATTGCCGTATTAAAAGGCGATATTGTTTATGGTGATATGAAGGATATTGAAGATTTGCCTGAGCTGGTGATAAACAGACTAAAGCATTACTTTTTAACCTATAAAGATATGCCTGGTTTAGCAGCTGATTGTGAAATTACACATATTTACAATGCAGAAGAGGCGAAAGAAATCATTAAGCTCTCAGCGCAAGATTATGAATCAAGGTTTGACAGCTTGCGTCATACTCTTTCAAATTATTAGATACTTTAATAAAAGATATTAAAAAACCTTCTTTGTAAATTTTAGCAAAGGAGGTTTTTTGTTTTTATAAGAAAGAGCTTCATAAAACCGAATAGTGCAGTTTCCTCAAACATATTTTTTCAGCTAAAAATGCAGTGGCTCCCTTTACTTTGATGCCATATTTTATTAACTTATTAGCATGTGAAAACTAATAACTGGAGGATTATATTATGCCACTTTCAAAACTAGAAGCTTATTTAAGAAACCAGGATGTTTCTTTCAATAAAATTGTTCATCATAAAACTTACACTGCACAGAGAACAGCCGCAGACACACACATTTCTGGTAAAGAAATTGCCAAAACAGTTATCATGAAAATTGATAATGACATGTGTATGGTTGTACTTCCTGGCAATATGCAGGTGGATATTAATTTATTAAAAGAAGCTACCGGAGCTAAAGACGTTCGTTTGGCAACTGAAATTGAATTTAAAGATATGTTTGAAAATTGTGAAGTTGGAGCTATGCCTCCTTTTGGTAATTTATATGGCATGCCTGTTTATGTTGCTGAAGCATTGAAAGAAGATGTTTTTATTGCGTTTAACGCAGGCTCTCACAGTCTTTTGATTCAAATGAAATATGCTGATTTTGAACGATTGGTTCAACCAACTGTTTTTAAATTAGCTTACCATGCAAGCTATTAATCTAAATCAGTCGTACTTTGATTTTAGAGAGTTTATCTTTTTGTTATAAATACAAGTATAATTGAAGGAAGTTTTGTTTACATATAGGGTGATTGTAAGCAGTATAATCATCATTACATATAAATTACGTTGGGCTTCAAGACTTCCTTCTTTAATTTCAATTGCTTATAACAGATTTAATTAAAATCTGCTATAATGCTTCTCCACAGAACTTACAAAACTCAGCATCACTATCGTGGCCTTCTTGCAGACAGGAGGGGCATACCTGCGTGGTGGTTGTTTCGCTTGATTTTCGGGTGAGTTCGGCGGTTACAATACCCGTGGGTACCGCAATAATGGCATAACCAATTATCATGATGATCCCTGCCAATGACTGTCCCAGTGCAGTTACGGGGGCAATGTCCCCGTAGCCAACAGTAGTTAATGTAACCACAGCCCAATAAATACTTTTAGGGATGCTGGTAAATCCGCTGTCATTATCCGATTCAATAATGTACATAAGCGTGCCCATTATAATAACCAAAATCACTACAGTAAATAAAAATACGCCAATTTTATTTTTGCTGGCTACTAATGCCTTCCATAGCAAAGAGGCTTCGTTAATATAGCGGGTCAGTTTTAAAACTCTAAATACACGAAGTAGCCTAAGTAATCTTACCACCACCAACATGTGAGTTCCGGATAATATTAAACCTAAAAAGGAAGGAATTATCGATAGAAAATCTATTATTCCGAAGAAACTAAGAGCGTAGTTTAAAGGTTTACGTACTACCCAAAGTCTTATAATATATTCTGCCAAAAAAGCGAAAGTAACAATCCATTCAAGAATGGTTAATGTATGGTAAAACGAGGATGACTTGCCGGGTAAACTTTCGAGCATTACAATGGCCACGCTAAAAACAATAAGTACAATAAGGGTGATGTCGAATACCTTACCGGCTTTGGTGTCGGCTTCAAATATAATATCGTATATTTTTTTTCGCATAATTAAGGGATGTCAATTGGAACTCATGAATATTGTCGTTCAAAACATTAATTACAAATATATCTTTCCTTTTAATGAACACCTAAATAAAAAGCAGGATATAATTGAGTAGGGATTCAGCTAAAAATTTCGAGTTTTAAAAAGCCATTGTATATTTACCTAAAATTATTAGACTCATTAATAAATTATGGTAGATCTATATTTTGATGTGTTCTGTAAGTTGTTAATGATGTTTGAACATTAATTAAAGGGACATAATTTGCAGTGCATCAAAAAGCTTTAGCTAAATAAGATAGTGTTGCGTTTAAAGAATAAAGTTTTAACAAGAACCAGCTTTCAGGCTTTGTTGTTTTTTGAGAAGTTCAAGGAGTTGGTGGGGTTAGGTCAATAGAGGTTAGGAGTTAAATTATAATTATAACAGAAATATTTATTCAGACATTAGTCTAAAATATATTAACAATGAGTATCGATATCATCAAAAATAATTTTCAGGAAGCAGCACAGGTATTGTCTGCATTTATCGCTGATCAGGATAACTGGAAGAAAATGCAGGAGGCGGGAGATTTAATGGTAAATAGCCTGAAAAACGGCGGGAAAATAATTAGTTGCGGTAATGGTGGCTCCATGAGTGATGCCATGCATTTTGCTGAAGAGTTAACGGGAAGGTTTAGAGATGATAGAAAGGGACTTGCAGCAGTGGCTATTTCTGATCCAACGCATATTACCTGTGTGGCCAATGATTATGGTTTTGATTACATTTTTTCGCGTTATGTAGAGGCCGCAGGTAATTCTAATGATGTTTTGTTGGCTATTAGTACAAGTGGTAATTCGGCCAATGTAATTAAAGCAGTTGAGGCAGCGCACGAAAAGGGTATGAAAGTAGTGGTGTTATCCGGTAAAAGTGGAGGTAAACTAAAAGATATGTGCGATGTTGAACTAAGGGTGCCACATAATGGTTATTCCGATAGAGTGCAGGAAATTCATATTCAAATTATTCATTCATTTATTCAGTATATCGAAATGGAGTATTTTAAATAGTTTAACGAATATCTAACCTAAATCTAATGAAAAACAAACTCGTAACTACTTATTTTATTTTTAGTGCTTTTCTGTTACTTGGGGGATGTGTAAAGGAAGACTTAAATAAGCTGACGGATAGATATAGCTGGACGCCTAATTTTTCGTTACCTGTGGCTACAATTACAATGGATAGCGATGATTATGATGATCCAGGTTTAAGCTTTTTAGAACAGTACGAGCGCAGCCAAAAAGTACTACTTGAGGATACCATTAAATTTAACTTTACAGATATTTTTGAGGAGGAAGAGTTTGTAGAACAGCTTATGTTTCGTTTTAATATAGAGAATAGGTTTCCGTCCAAAATAGAGGTAGATGCTTATTATTTAGATGAAAATGAAAATTCTTTGGGTGCAGTGATTACAGATGCACCTTTGATAATACCAGCACCTGTTGTAAACGAAGAAGGAGAAGTGGTTAGAACCTACAATATAATTCATGATGAATATGTACTTTCTGAGGATGTTCCTTCATTGGTAGATGTGAAGTATATTCTTATTTATGTAACCATTATAGAGTTGGATACCCGTCCTGAAGTGACCAGCCAAATAGATGATTATGATATAGAAATTGGTGTGGGCATTAGGGCTTATTTAAATGTGCCGGTTAATGAATAGGTACATCCGTATATGGTTAACGTTCGCACCCATTGTTGTGGTTTGTCTTGGGCTTAGCGGGCAACAGAATAATACGCTCTTTTTAATGCACGACTTGCCACAGGCCAATATTGTTAACCCGGCTGTGCCCATTAAGTGCAAATTTTATATGGGACTGCCAGTATTGGGTTCTACTCATGTAAATACTTATTCGTCGGGTTTTGCTTTAACCGATATTGTAACTCCTTACCAAGGCGATTCGCTACGTTTTGAAGTGGATGATGCCATTGATGGTTTTAATAAACTTGAAGTGGTAGCTGCAGAATTACATGTTTCTCTCTTAACCATGGGGTATAGGTATAAGCAAAACTATTTTACATTTGCCATTAACGAAAAGGGGAATACTTATAATATTATCTCCAAAAATGCAGCTTTGTTTATAAATGATGGCAATACCCAGTTTGAAGGTCAAAATGTGTATATGGATGGGGTTCGTGTAAATGCTAATCATTATAGAGAGTATGCCCTGGGCTGGGCCCGAAAACTAAATGATGACTTTGATTTTGGTGTACGTGTTAAGTTTTTATTTGGAAAGGCAAATAGTTATACAGAACCTACTAAAATACGCTTGCGTACACATGCTACTTCATTTGAGAGTGAGTTTTTAGCGCTAGCCAATGTATACACTTCTTTTCCGGTAGACATAACGGTTGATGAAGATGGTAAGCTGGATGAGGTAGCGCTTAAAGAGGATATCGATTGGACACAATATGCCATGAATAAGGCAAATAAAGGTTATGGTCTTGATTTAGGATTTACCTATAAAATCAACGATATTACAACTGTATCTGGAAGTTTATTGGATATTGGTTTTATTAAATGGAAAACAGACGCCTATCACTTAAAAAGTAGTGGGTCAATAGATGTAAACGGCACCTCCTTTCAGGATGACTTGCGTAGTTCAGATGAAATTGCTGACTCCCTGGCCACGGTTTTTATGCCGGATGTATTTGAGGAGGTGTATAATTCGCCACTGACGCCAACCTTGTACCTGGGCATAACTCGTCAAATGACCGATAAGTTTAATGTAGGAGCTGTATATCATTCAGAAATATACCGAAACAGGTTACATTCGTCACTTACCTTCTCGGGAAATGCCGGCCTGACCAAAAATATCTATGGCAGTGCTTCGTATACCATTCAAAACGGACAGTGGAATAACCTGGGCCTCGGTATTGGGATAAAAATGGGCTTTATGCTTTTTCATGCGATCAGTGATAATGTGCCCGGCTTTTTTAACCTGGGAGCAGCACGTAATGTTAACCTACGCTTTGGTCTTAGTATATTAACAGGTTGCAAACGTAAACTAAAAACAAAAGCCATTCCGTGCGTAGGCGATCCATATCATGCCGTTCATCGTAACCATAGGTAGTAACCTCTGTTCGATTAAACCCGCATTATCGTATTAGAACTTCGTCATGAACATTGAAAGCACGACCTGCCAGCCGGCAGGCTGGGATTTTCTAATGCATAAAGCGGGTTAAAACACAAAAGCCTGCAGAAATTTCATTCTACAGGCTTTCGTCATTTATCTTTTTAACCCGGATTCCTAAGACTTTTTGAAAATTAAAATCGAGTAGCTAACTATTTCAAGTATTTTAGTTCTATCTCGATAAAAATGTGTGTTGGCCGGTTCAATTGGCCCGGGCCGGTAATAGCGCGACGCAGTTGAATGCGGGTGAATAAGGGATGTGTGATGGCAATAGATTCAACTAGGAGGTGGGCTGAAGGATGAATTGAACTTGATTTTTTTGTTTCTTTTTGATCAAGCAAAAAGAAAGCCTGTTTGGCAGAACAATATTAGTTAGATGGAATTATGTGTTAGAACATCGTTATGAGGAATGAAAATGCAAACAATCAAGGACTTGTTGAGACGACTCATAGCACCGCTATGGTGAGTTGAAACAAGTTAGTTTACGCCTTGATTGGCAGTAGTTTCATTACGTAATAGGTTTTCTAAGGGCATATTGCGGGTTTAAAGAACTATCTTAAGTTCTCTGTTAGTAATCTTATTTCAATGGAAGGCGAAATACGTTCGTAAATGATGTTGTAAACAGCATCTGTAATTGGCATATTCACCTTGTACTTTTCATTAATTTCTTTGATACTTTTAACGGCATAATAACCTTCTGCAATCATCAGCATCTCTAGCTGCGCATATTTTACCGAATAGCCTTTCCCTATCATGGTACCGAATGTTCTGTTACGGCTAAACTGTGAGTATCCTGTAACCAGTAAATCGCCTAGGTATGCCGAGCTTTTAATATCTCGTGTAATAGGATGTACAGTATCTACAAAACGCTTAATCTCCTGAATACCATTTGACATGAGTACAGCCTGAAAATTATCACCATATCCCATACCGTGACAAATGCCGGAGGCAATGGCCATGATATTCTTTAATACGGCTGCGAATTCAGTACCGTATATATCATCTGATATGGTGGTTTTTATATAGCCACATCCTAAAAAGGAAGCAAATGCCCGTGCTTTTTTTACATCCTGACAGGCAATGGTAAGGTATGATAAACGCTCTAAGGCAACCTCTTCAGCATGACAAGGGCCCGATATTACTCCAATATTATCAAGAGGTACATCATAAACCTGGTTTAAAAATGTACCTACTATCATGTTATCTTCAGGTATCAGGCCTTTTACTGCCGAAGCAATAAATTTATCTTTTAAAGGGATTGATAATTCACTAAAAGCACTCTTTAAAAAGGCAGACGGAATAGCCAGAATCAATATATCACTATCCTCAACAATATGGTTAATGTCGGAATAAAAATGAATATTGTCTGTATTAAAATCAACACTTGTTAGGTAATTAGGGTTGTGCCCATGCTTCCTAAATTTTTTAATGTGCTTAGGATTTCTGAAATACCAGTTGAAATCCAGCACATTGTTTGTGAGCATTTTAGCGATGGCCGTTGCCCAGCTACCGCTCCCAATAATACCAACTCTTGAAGATTCGTCCATGTTTAGTGTTTATGCTACTAACTATAAAGTTTAAATTATCCCAACCAGGCTTTTACTTCGTCAATTGAAGGATTTTTATATCCTAATTTGTTCTTTTTGTTGTAACCACAAATCTCCTGATGTAATTTAGTTGGTTTAACTTCCTTCATGGTATCTACTTTTTTATGCCCTAGTTTTTGAAGAACTTCAACCCACTCTTTGGCAATACCAAGTTCAGTATATTTTTCTTCGCCATCATTCTCCACTTTCTTTTCCGGACGCATTTGAGGGAAAAACAATACTTCTTGAATTGACTGCTGATTGGTCATTAACATCACTAAACGGTCAACACCAATTCCCATACCTGATGTAGGAGGCATACCATATTCTAAAGAACGAACAAAGTCAGTATCGATAAACATGGCTTCATCATCTCCTTTTTCCGATAGCGTAAGCTGATCCTGGAATCTTTCAAGCTGATCAATCGGGTCGTTAAGCTCAGAGTATGCATTGGCCAACTCTTTTCCATTCACCATTAATTCAAATCGCTCTGTTAATTCAGGATTTTCGCGGTGCTTTTTACACAATGGCGACATCTCAACCGGGTAATCAGTAATGAAAGTTGGTTGTATGTAGTTTCCTTCACATTTTTCACCAAAAATTTCATCAATCAATTTACCTTTACCCATTGTTGAATCTGTTTCAATACCTAGGTCTTCACAAACAGCAAAAAGTTCTTTTTCGTTCATACCTGAAATATCAATACCGGTAAATTCTTTAATAGAATCTATCATCGATATTCTTTTAAACGGACGCTTAAAGTCAATCTCATTTTCACCTACTTGTACTTTAGTAGTTCCATGAAGAGCAAGCGCTACTTTCTCTACCATTTCTTCGGTAAAGTCCATCATCCACTTGTAGTCTTTATATGCCACATAAATTTCCATTACGGTAAATTCAGGATTGTGTGTTCTGTCCATTCCTTCGTTACGGAAATCTTTTGCAAACTCATAAACACCATCAAATCCACCAACAATCAGTCTTTTTAAATAAAGCTCGTTGGCAATTCTTAAATACAATGGAATGTTTAATGCGTTATGATGCGTGATAAAAGGACGTGCCGCCGCTCCTCCGGGTATTGATTGTAATATTGGTGTTTCAACTTCTAAATAACCTTTTTCATTAAAAAAGTTACGCATGGTGTTAATCACCTTGGTTCTTTTTAAAAAGGTATCTTTTACTTCATCGTTAACAATTAAATCAACATAACGTTGGCGGTAACGTTGCTCAGGATCAGTAAAAGCGTCGTATAACTTACCATCTTTTTCTTTAACAATAGGAAGAGGCTTTAGAGATTTGGTAAGTACCTTAAATTCTTTTACATATACTGATGTTTCCCCCATTTGGGTTTTAAACACATATCCTTTTACGCCAATAATATCGCCAATATCTAACAGCTTTTTAAATACTGTGTTGTACATGGTTTTATCATCGCCCTCGCATATGTCATCGCGCCTGAAATATAGCTGAATACGTCCTTGTTGATCCTTTAATTCAGCAAAAGAAGCATTACCCATAATACGTCTGCTCATTATTCGACCAGCGATAGTAATATCTTTAAGGCTGTTTTCATCTTCCTCAAAAATTTTCTTAATATCTTCTGAATAGTGGGTAATTTCGAATTCATCAGCAGGGAATGCGTTAATTCCCAATTTGTTTAATTCTTCCAGACTATTGCGTCTGATAATCTCCTGTTCGCTTAATTCAACGGTGCTCATTCCTACGTTTTCTATTAGAATATTTACATGATTATCCCCCGGTTTTTATTCCTATAAAATAAATAATCAGGCAGATAGCGTTGTGATTTAATGCTAAAAATTAGCGAAAAATCGATGCAAAGATAATCAATAACCTTTAAATACGAACTTATAAAACCATCAGTTCAGTGAACTTTAACTTATTTTTTAATGTTCCATTGAGAAATTGTTGTTTGCTTGCACATGATTTGTCCTAAATGGTTATCAACAAAACCTAATATTTTTCATTGTAGGAACAAGGTAAAATGATTAAGATTGTATAGCAATTGGAGAAAAAGGAATTTGGCAGTGGAGAATGTGCAAGATATAGAACAAATTTTTTGCACTAAAATACTTTGAATTAATTAAGCATGAAGATAACAAGAAGAAAACCCGATTGGTTAAAAATACAATTGCCCAATACAGCAGATTACAAATGGATGAATCAAACCATTAGGGATCATAAGTTGCATACGATTTGTACCAGCGGTAAATGTCCAAATGCTGCAGAATGCTGGAGTGCTGGTACAGCTACTTTCATGATTTTGGGTAATATTTGTACGAGGGCATGTAAGTTTTGTAATGTTGCTACCGGTAAACCATTGGCAGTGGATAGCAAAGAACCTTTACGTATTGCGCGTTCAATTCAAATAATGAAATTGAAGCATGCGGTTATCACCTCTGTGGATCGGGATGATTTGGAAGATGGAGGTGCAAATATCTGGAATGAGACTATACTGAAGGTGAAGGAAATGAATCCGAATACCACTCAGGAGGTTTTAATTCCTGACTTTAACGGATTGCGCCACCTGATTAAAAAAGTTATTGAAGCCAAGCCTGAAGTGATTTCACATAACTTGGAAACAGTGCGGAGAATTACGCCGATAATCAGGAGTAGAGCAAAATATGATTTAAGTTTAGATGTATTAAAATATATTTCTGACGAAGGTGTTGTTTCAAAAACTGGGATAATGGTTGGTCTTGGAGAAAAAGAGGAAGAGGTGATTGAAACCATGAAGGATGCATTTAGTGCAGGTGTTAAGGTTTTTACTATAGGTCAATATCTGCAACCAAGTAAAGAGCATTTAGCAGTAGAAGAATATGTCACTCCCGAACAATTTGCTAAGTATGAAAAAATAGGTTTGGAAATAGGTTTTAAATATGTAGAGAGCGGACCAATGGTACGATCATCCTATCATGCCGAACGACATATCAATGCTCTAAAATGATGGGTATTACTTTAAAAGATAAGCTATGAATACCAATACAGTTTTTGAAGATTTAGATCTGATAGAATATAAAGAAGCCTGGGAATTTCAGGAAAGTAAGTTTAACGCTATTATTAATACAAAGTTATATAATAGAAGTCATCCTGATGAGTTTAAAGCTTTAACACACCATCTAATTTTTTGTGAGCACCCCAATGTGTATACCTTGGGTAAAAGTGGACAGGTTAATAATTTATTGATTAATGATGCTTTTTTGAAGCAGATAAATGCAACCTATTATAAGAGTAATCGAGGAGGAGATATTACTTATCATGGTCCTGGTCAGATTGTAGGATATCCTATATTTGATTTGGAAGAAATGGGATTAACAGTAAAATCATATATTCACCTGCTCGAAGAGTCAATCATTAATTGTATTGCCGATTATGGTCTGCAGGGATCAAGGCTGGATGGAGCAACAGGGGTGTGGTTGGATAAAGATGTGCCAGGTAAAGCCCGAAAAATTTGTGCCATAGGCGTTAAAGCAAGTCGTTATGTAAGTATGCATGGCTTTGCCTTAAATGTAAATACAGATTTATCTTATTTTAATCATATTAATCCTTGCGGATTTGTAGATAAAGGAGTTACTTCGCTGAAGAAAGAACTCGGTAGAGAATTGGATTTTAAAGAGGTTAAAAACAAATTATTAGATCATATAATAAAAGTATTTAAATTAAATATATCATCAAAAGTGGGCTAATCCTTTGATACAGCACCTGTTTAACGTGTGTTGTTAAATTCTGTTCTCATCATTAATGAAACAAATGGTGGTATGGGGTTTTGAAAATCCATTTTTTTTAGGAAAATTTAACCTCGCAAAAAAGGCCTCATTTACAACATGGAGAAAAGATGGAACATTACAGATAGTGGAGATGAAGATAAGATTGAGCACCTGTCGAAGGTTTTAAATATCGATAGGTTCTTGTCAAACTTATTGGTGCAGAGGGGAATAAATACTTTTGAAGAGGCTAAGGCTTTTTTTCGTCCGAATTACGATCAACTATTAGATCCTTTTCTAATGAAGGATATGGATAAGGCTATCGATCGTTTGGAAAAAGCCATGGAAAATAATGAGAAGGTATTTATTTACGGTGATTATGATGTGGATGGAACTACATCTGTTGCCTTGGTATTTTCATTTTTATCCTCATATTTTAAAAATCTCGAATTTTATATCCCCAATAGATACGAAGAAGGATATGGTATCTCAATAAAAGGTATTGATCATTTTGCAGAACAAAACTGTTCTTTGGTTATTGCGTTGGATTGCGGAATTAAAGCCGTTGAGAAAATTGAATATGCTAAAGCCAAAGGAATAGATTTTATCATATGCGATCATCATACACCAGGAGATATATTACCGGATGCAGCAGCTTGTCTTGATCCTAAAAGAAGTGATTGTGATTATCCTGAGAAAAACCTATCGGGATGCGGAGTAGGATTTAAATTTTTACAGGCATACTGTCAGCGAAATAATCTTAGCTGTGAAAAGTTATATGAATACCTTGATTTGGTTGCAGTAAGTATTGCTTCGGATATTGTACCAATTACCGGCGAAAACAGAGTGTTGGCTTATTATGGATTGCAAAAATTAAATACCAATCCTGGTATAGGATTAAAGCATATTATTAAGGTGGCCGGTATGCAGGGGCGCGAAATCACCATTAGTGATATTGTTTTTAAAATAGGACCGCGTATTAATGCGGCTGGTAGAATTGATTCCGGAGGTGATGCCGTTGATTTATTGGTGAGTGATAATGAAGAAAAAGCCTCCAATATGAGTATCGATATCGATAAATGTAACGATACACGAAAAGGTTTTGACAGAGATATTACTCAACAAGCTCTGGATTTAATTGCCAATAGCGAAGAGCAGAAGGCAAAAAAATCGACAGTGCTTTTTGAACCGGAGTGGCACAAAGGTGTAATTGGTATCGTGGCATCCAGACTTACGGAAACATATTACAGACCAACGGTTATATTGACAGAGTCAAAAGGTCTGGCTACCGGGTCGGCACGCTCGGTTGAAGGTTTTGATTTATACAAGGCCATAGATTCATGTAGCGATTTGCTCGAAAATTTTGGGGGTCATATGTATGCTGCTGGCTTAACACTTAAAATTGAAAATATTCCTGAGTTTAAGCGTCGTTTCGAGGAGTATGTAGAGCAAAATATTACTGCGGATCAATTGATACCACAGATAGAGGTGGATGAGGTAATAGGTCTGAGAGATATTAATGATAAGTTTTACAGGATATTAAAGCAGTTTAGGCCTTTTGGTCCTGGAAACCTGCGTCCTGTTTTTGTTACTAAAAGAGTTTTTGATTATGGTACCAGTAAGAGGGTAGGTAAAGATCAGGATCATCTTAAAGTAGAACTTATTGAAGAACAGTCAGGTTCCATTAAGCAAGGAATTGGATTTGCCATGGGGGAGTATCTCGAAAATCTGCAAACAGGTAATCCGTTTGATGTGTGTTATTCCATTGAAGAGAATGTTTATAATGGCCGTTCTACGATTCAGATGATGCTTAAGGACATTAAATTTCCGTACGCAGAGTAAATTTATATTTGGGAATTAGGAGGTTTGTGTGTGCTAAATACGGGGTAAATAAATTTTATTCCACTTTTAGTTTAAATATTTATAAAAATAAAAGCTCATAAATCGAATTGTTTTTGAAATAAATTATATTTGTACAAAATCATAAAATCCAGATTTTTATAAAAAAAATATAATCACATGAGACAAAGTAACAAAATTTGGGGAGTGGCCTTATTACTAATAGCAGTTGTTATTGGTTTCGCATCTTGTACAAGCAGTCAAAAAAAGAAACAAAAGACTGAAGCTGTTCAAATAGAGAAAACTAAAGTTGAAACAGAGGTTCGTGAATTTGTATACCCTTTACCAACTTCGTATGAGATTGTAGAGATGTTAAACAAAATTGAGGCAACTTACATTTTCGATTTAACAAATAATCCGGCCAATGCCGATAAATATTTCACTGAAAAATCTAAGGCACTTAACTTAGGGGTTTATGGTGGAGATTTAAGTTATGCAAGTACTTATAATCAAAAACAAGAAACAGTAAACTTTATCGATGCTTCCAGAAAATTACTTGAAGGATTAGATTTACAAGGTGCTGTTCAGGAAGATTTACCAGAGCAAATTGAAGCCAATGAAGATAACAAAGAGGCCTTGGTTGAATTAATTACCAACTCTTTTTATGATACATACGATTTTCTTCATAGAAATAATAGAGCGCCGGTTTCTGCATTAGTTATGGCTGGAGCCTGGGTTGAAGGAGTGTATATTGCAACACATATCTCTGAAGAAACTTTCAATAGCAAGGAGATGATTGAAATTGTGTTAAAGCAAAAAGAACCTTTGGTGAAATTGATGGAAATATTAGCGCAGTATAAGTCGGATGAAGGTGTTGCGCAGACTATTGAAGATTTATCTTCTATAGCAGCAATTTATGCAGGAATTGAAAGTACTGCTATCACTCAGGAGCAAATGATTCAGATAGCTGATGAGTCCTTAAAAATTCGCAAGAAATTTGTAGCAGCAGAGTAAAAAATACTTTTTAATATATATGTAAAAAAAGCGATCATTTATGGTCGCTTTTTTTATGTTATATTGTTACGGTTTAGCTTTTGTGCATTGGATAACTTGGAAATTAACATTAAAATAAAGTAGAGTATTTAATAAATATTAGGAATTATTATCTAATTGAATATTATTTTTATGGAATTACTGATGCATAAACTATTTTTGCACAATCAATCATTTATTTGAAAACAATCAGGTTGATTTAATATCAATATTTTAAAATAAAGATTACGTCCTATTATGAGTGAAACTTTACTAGATGCTCTGATGAAATTATATGCTCTGCTTACCAATGTAAGAAAAGAGAGCAGGCTGGATAGTGCGCGCAAATTAATAGAACAAGAGTTGCTTCGTAACTTTAACCGTGAATATGTTGATCAGTATTTGCAGCGATTCAATTATTATATACAATTGTTTCATAAATACTCGTATAGTCCTATTCAGTCGGAGGTTGAGCAACAATCATCAGATAACTACATTCAACTTAATGTTATTTGCGATGAGTTGAATAAAGAACTTGAGAGTGAATCAAAAATTTGGTTGTTTGTTCAGTTATTTGAGTTTATTCGAAAAGAAGAAAAGATTAGTGATATTGGTGATGAGGTAGTGGATAAGTTATCACGTGGGATGATGATTAACCCGGTGGACTACGAGTTGTTGAAGTCTTTTATTCTGGATGGACCAATGGAAGTGAGAGATCCATCTAAAGTTCTTGTTATTAGTGGGCAGCAGGAGCCTCCATTGCCAAATTTCAAACACTTATATAACCCTAAACAGCAAATTTATGTTTGGGTGCTTTATATTAAAAGTACGCACACCTTTATTTTCAGGTTCTCTGGAGACAGAAACTTGTACCTTAACGGGCATAAGGTAGAGCACAATAACTGCTATATTTTATCTGTAGGTTCGGTAATCAAAACATCTCGTATGGCGCCGGTATATTACGGTAGAGTCGCAGAAGTTTTTGTACAGCAAACAGAAAAAGGCCGAATTATGCTAAAGGCCCGAGATGTGGAGTATAAGTTCAACGACCGACAGGTGGGTGTTCATCCTTTTAGCTTTACCGGAAGATCAGGTCAGTTGGTCGGTATCATGGGTGGAAGTGGAACCGGAAAATCAACTCTTTTGAATGTATTAAATGGTAACTATAAGCTTTCAGGAGGTTCAATCTCGATTAATGGACTAGGTATACATAGTCACAAAGATGATTTAAAAGGTGTGATTGGATATGTTCCGCAAGAAGATTTACTGATTGAGGAGTTAACCGTATTTGAAAATCTATTTTTTAATGCGCGTCTTTGTTTTAGCGATTTCACTACGGCAGAAATAGAAGAGCTGGTTGAAAATGCCATTAAGGATTTTGATTTGGTGGAGGCCCGTGATTTAACGGTGGGTAACCCTCTAAATAAGATGCTTAGCGGGGGACAACGTAAGCGATTGAATATTGCACTCGAGTTAATTCGGGAACCTTCGGTCCTTTTTGTGGACGAGCCAACTTCAGGGTTGTCTTCCATGGATTCAGAAAAAGTAATGGTGCTGTTAAAGCGTCAAACCTTAAAAGGAAAGTTGGTAATTATCAATATTCACCAACCTTCATCTGATCTATATAAACTGCTTGATAAGCTTTTAATTATCGATAAAGGAGGTTATATCATATACAATGGTAACCCAATGGATGCGGTTGTGTATTTTAAGCAGAAGGCACACTATGTAAATCCGGAAGAAAGTGAATGTTATCTTTGTGGTAATGTAAAAGTTGAGCAGCCTCTACGAATTATAGAGGCCAGGATGGTGGATCCCAACGGTAGGTTAATAAGGAAAAGAAAGACTAAGCCGGAGGAGTGGCATGAAACTTACAAAAAGGATATAGAGGCGAACTTTGAATGGAAAAAAAATAATGATCCCGATATAAAAGAGAAGTTACCACATAACCTTTATAATATTCCTGGCCGATTACAGCAGTTTTTAATTTATGCATATAGAGATGGTTTGTCCAAATGGAAAGACAGACAGTATATGCTTATTAATTTTCTGGAAGCACCTATATTAGCCATTATATTGGGGTATTTTACAAAGTATATTAGCGGAACGGATAATAATCCGCTTAAATATGTATTTAGCGAAAACGACAATATTGCCGCCTATTTATTTATGGCGGTTGTGGTATCCTTATTTTTGGGATTAAATGTTAGTGCCGAGGAAATTATCAAAGACAGGAAGCTGCTACAAAGAGAGAAGTTTCTGAATTTGAGCAGGTCGAGTTACCTGAATAGTAAAATCATGATTCTATTCGGTATATCAGCCATTCAAACACTTTGTTTGGTGCTCATAGGAAATTACATATTAGAAATTAAGGGGTTAGGATTTAGTTATTGGATGATTTTGTTTTCCACGGCTTGTTTCTCAAATATGCTGGGCTTAAATGTGAGTAGTGGTTTAAAATCTGTGGTAGCTATTTATATATTAATTCCGTTGATTCTGGTGCCTCAATTATTATTTAGCGGGGTGATTGTAAATTTTGATAAGTTACATAAAACCATTTCAACAGAAGATTATGTGCCGCGTATTGGAGATACCATGGCATCTCGCTGGGCTTATGAGGCATTAGCGGTAAATCAATTTGCCAATAATGAATACGAGAAACATTTCTTTGAAGATGATCAAAAAATAAGCAGGGCATCTTATTATTATTCATATTTATTGCCACGAATAAAGCAGCATAATTATAAAAGCCATAGTTATTTGTCTAAAAATGACAGCCTAAGAGCTGAGGCCAATTATGATATTGTTGTGGGTGAATTGGCAAAAATGAAGAAAGTTGTTTCATCAGGTGTAGTTAGTTTAATCAATAATAGTGTTGGTGACCTAAGTGAAGAAGGAGTTAAACAAACCGGTATATTAATTGATAGTTTAAAAAATTACTACCAACAACAATATAGCGATGTTAAACATCATAAAGAAGAGGTGTTTAATGAATTGGTCATCCAAATGGGATCCGCAGAAGCAGTGCACGAATTAAAAAATAAATATCACAATAAGAAGTTGGCTTCTCTGGTATTGAACAAAGGTGAGTTAAAACAAATTGTTTTTGTTGGAGATGGTTACCAATCTAAAAAAGATCCTGTGCTAAGAGATGGCTCATCTAAATGGGGAAGAGCACATTTTTTTGCTCCTACCAAACAATTTGCAGGCTTTAAGCTTTCTACTCCATTTTTTAATGTGTTAGTAATTTGGTTATCAACCCTCATCTTATACATCACCTTGTATTTTGATATACTACGTCATATTATTCGTTATTTCGAGAAATTTAAATTACGCAAAGCGTTTAGGATACATCAAAGTAAGGTATAAAGAGAAACATTTAGTTTAAATATTTTAAAGGTGATTGGTTAGCTAATCACCTTTTTTAATATAATCATGTTTAGCCATATTTTAATTCAGTAATTTTTTGATGTATATTTATTGGTGTTATACTCAATTAAACAGAAAGTTATGAATAAGAATTACAAGAAAAGAAAGTATGGTATTGGTGTTTTATTATTGCTTGTAGGATCATTTTTACTGGCAGGAAATCTGGGGCTAATTCCTTCTGATTTTTACTATATGTTTTTTCGTTGGCCAAGCATTCTTTTAATTGTTGGTATCGTTAATCTGGTTAATAGAAATATAGTAGCAGGTTTAATAATTACTGCCATAGGGTGTTTCTTTTTGTTGCCACATGTATTTGATGAGTTTTATGCGCGTGATATTCTTAAATATTGGCCTGCGCTATTAATTTTTGCAGGGGCTGTTTTTTTATTCAATAAACAAACTATTAAAAAGCCGGGCGCCTTCGATCGAACATCAAAAGATGATGTTTTACAAGTGGTTTCTATCTTTGGAGGGGGTGTTACCCGTTTCGAATCTGATAATTTTCAAGGAGGTGAGATTGCCTGCGTGTTTGGTGGAGAAGAAGTTAACTTTCAGAATTCAAAGTTGTCGCCGCAAGGTGCGGTTATAGATATAACCACTATTTTTGGCGGAACAAAAATCATGGTTCCCCGCAATTGGAATGTAAGGGTAGAGGTGATTTCGGTTTTTGGTGGTTTCTCCGATAAAAGGTTATATGAACCGGAATCTAATGAAATAGAAGGAACTTTGGTAATTAAGGGAACAGCTATTTTTGGTGGTGGAGAGTTGTGTAATTTTTAGGTGCGTTAATGTTTAGAAGTTCTTTTTTAGTGGCATTTTCTAGCATCCTTAATAGCTATATTATTACTGTTTAAGTATTATTCATTCATCTTATTATTTGTTTATTAATATCAATTCAGTTATTCTCATTTTTTAGCGTAATTTTGTGGCCAAAGTAAAATATAATGAAGGTTTACTCAAGCCCGGATACATATACAGGAAACAATACAGTGGTTACAATTGGTATGTTTGATGGTGTGCATATTGGACATCAAAAGCTAATTGATCATGTTATTGAAAAAGCGCACGAATTAAAAGGACAATCTGCAATTCTTACATTTTGGCCACATCCACGGTTGGTATTAGATAAGGGCGGTGATGATTTACAGTTTATCACGACTTTGGATGAGAAAACAAAAATAATTAGTCAAAAAGGAATTGAACACCTGCTTCTTTTACCGTTTAGTAAAGAGTTGGCCAATATGACTGCTGAAGAATTTATTAAGGAAGTATTAATAAATAAGATAGGAATGACACATCTGGTGGTTGGTTATAATCATCGATTTGGAAAGGATCGTATTCACGATTTTGAATCCTATCTGACGTTAAGCCAAAAATTAGGTTTTAGTATTTCTAAGGTGGAAGCTGTTGCTGTACAGGATGAGGTTATTAGTTCTACTGCAATACGTCAATCCCTTAACCGGGGACTTATTGAAAAGGCCAACCGCATGTTGGGGTATTCTTTCTCCATTTTTGGTACAGTTAAGGGAGGGCAAAAGTTAGGGCGCACTTTAGGTTACCCAACGGCCAATATTACCCCCAATGAGCATTATAAACTTATTCCTTCAACGGGTGTCTATGCATGCTGGGTTGATGTAATGGGTAGGCGTTACGGGGGTATGATGAACCTTGGTATTCGCCCGACTGTAAACAAGGACAAATCAGCCACTACAATTGAAGTTCATATTTTGGATTTTAACCAAGATATTTATTCAGAGGAAATTGAAATTATTTTTGTAAAAAAAATAAGGGATGAACAAAAGTTTAAAGGACTTGATGCGCTAAAAGAACAGCTCAAAAAAGACGAGGGCATAATAAGGTCTGTGTTGAGTGAGCTTACTGAATAAATAACATTCAATAATTTCGTATTTATTAGGCTGGTAGAGCTGAATATTTTTTGCCTAACTTATGTTATTACAGTGAGGTAGTTCTTTTTTTATTAATTTTGCAGTTTAAAATAAAAAATATATACAATGTCTGAGATATTAACAAATTCACTTGACTACAAAGTGAAAGATATGGCTGAGGCCGATTTTGGAAGAAAAGAGATAGAGATTGCAGAAAAAGAAATGCCTGGTTTAATGGCATTAAGAATAAAGTATGCTGGGAAAAAACCGTTAAAAGGAGCCAAAATTATGGGTTCTCTTCATATGACAGTTCAAACTGCAGTTTTAATTGAAACTTTAGTTGATCTTGGTGCTGATGTACGCTGGTGTAGTTGTAATATCTATAGTACACAGGATCATGCCGCAGCTGCAATAGCTCAGGCCGGAGTACCTGTTTTTGCCTGGAAGGGTGAAACTCTTGAAGAGTACTGGTGGTGTACAGAGAAAGCCCTTGATTTTGGTAACGGAGAAGGTCCTGATTTAATTGTAGATGATGGTGGTGATGCTACAATGATGATTCACATTGGATGTGATATTGAAAAGGATAAATCAATCTTAGATAAAGATTATAGCAACGAAGGAGAAGATTATAGATTGCTAATAGATAAGCTGAGAATTGAGTTTGAGAAGAATCCTAACAGATGGGCAAAGGTTGCAAAAAAATGTAAAGGAGTGAGTGAAGAAACAACTACCGGAGTTCACCGTTTATATCAGATGATGGAAAAGGGGGAGTTGTTATTCCCTGCAATCAATGTTAACGATTCCGTAACTAAGTCTAAATTTGATAACCTTTATGGGTGTAGAGAGAGTTTAGCTGACGGAATTAAAAGGGGTACTGATGTTATGGTTGCCGGTAAAACTGTTTTGGTTTGCGGATACGGTGATGTTGGTAAAGGTTGTGCACAAAGTATGAGAGGTTTTGGAGCCCGTGTTTTAGTTACGGAAATTGATCCTATTTGTGCATTGCAAGCGGCTATGGAAGGTTTTGAAGTAACAACTACCGAAGATGCTTTATTTGAAACAGATATTATTGTAACTACTACTGGTAATAAAGACATTATCACCATTGAACATATGGAAAAAATGAAAGACCAGGCAATTGTTTGTAATATTGGTCATTTCGATAATGAAATTCAGGTTGAAAAATTAGAAAACTATCCTGGTATTAAGGAGAAAAATATTAAGCCTCAGGTGGATATGTTTGAATTTCCTGATGGACATTCAATTATCTTATTGTCGCGTGGTAGATTAGTGAATTTGGGTAATGCTACAGGTCATCCAAGTTTTGTGATGAGTAACTCATTTACCAATCAAACATTGGCTCAGCTTGAGCTTTGGGAAAGGGATTACAAAGTTGGAGTTTATACTTTACCAAAAAAATTAGATGAAGAAGTAGCACGTTTACACCTTGAAAAGTTAGGTGTAAAATTAACTAAGCTATCTAAAGAGCAGGCTGATTATATTGGAGTTCCTCAGGAAGGACCTTATAAACCGGAACATTATCGTTACTAATATACAATAAGCTTCTGGCAATACTCATGAGGTAAAAAAGATAATAGGGACTTGCACGTTTGCATAGTCCCTATTTTTATAATTGGAAAAACAGAAACAATTGAATTTCACCATTATTAAATGATGTTATTTAATAATGGTGGGGTGTTAGGTTTTATATGGCGATTACCGCCATTTACGCCTTTGTTTATCCATCCTGTGGCAGCTAATATTGTATTGAATACCTGAAACTGGTAACGTTCAAGTTGAATCAATCGGGTATATATAACTGCCAGGGCTGTATCTACAGGCCTGTCTAAAACTATAGCAACTTTTAAGGTATTAAAGCGCGAAAATAGCTTTATGTTTTCATCCAGTATTTTATATAATTGAGCAGGATTTAAAGCTAATGATCCCTTTGTTGAATCAATTAACATTCTTAAATCCTTAGGCATCTCATTGGTGCTTCTTATCGCTTTTAAAAAATTGATAATCTCTCCCTGAGTGACATTATTAACAAAGAAAGTCTCTAGAATTTCTTTATCTTTATTGTAATTATATGTAACCATATTATTAGTTTTTTCAGATGTTAATAGTTTAGATCTGTCTTCTAATCATAGGTATGTTGTGTGTCTGGCATTAATTAAGCTAATCGCTGACTTTTTTTCCTTGATTTTATTTTCATTGGTATTATTTCCGCCTCTTTATAGTTGTATGCTTTCACTATAGCAGAAAGTTTTTGTGCTGTTTCAAGTAATGAATTAGAAGTGGCACTTAGTTCTTCACTTGATGCAGCATTTTCCTGTACAACTTTACTTAGTTCCTGAATTGAATTGTTGATCTGATTTGCACCAATATTCATTTCTTCACTGGCAGCTGAAACTTCTGTTACCAATTCAGTTGATTTAGCTGTTTCATCATTTAATTTACCAATGTCGGTGTTTATTTGATTTATCTTGCTTACACCTTCTCTAGTGAGTTTTGTAATTTCTGCCGCTGAGATATTAGATAGTTCAGCCAGTTTTCGAACTTCCGAGGCAACCACAGCAAAACCTTTACCTGCAGCTCCTGCTTTTGCAGCCTCTATGGATGCATTTAATGCTAAAATATTTGTCTGACCAGCTATCTTAGTCACAATACTTACCTCATTGTTGATTTTATTCATTAAACCAGCTGCTTCTTCTATTTCCTTGTAGGCGGTTTGAAGTTGGCTATTGGCATGTACACTGATCGTTTTAGACTTTTTAGCATTGTCTGAATTATTTTGGATATTAGCGGTCATCTCTTCAATAGAAGATGAGATTTCTTCTATTCCACTTGCTTGTTCTGTGGCACCATTGCTAATGCTTGACGAACTGCTATTAATATGAGAACTTGAGTTTAATAAATTAGTTGAACTGGTATCCAAGTTAAGCATTAACTCTCTACTCGAATTAATTAATTCCTGAACCGAATCAATAATTTCTTTAATCTCATATTTTTCGTTTGCATACTTTTCATCAACGTTAGCACTCAGGTCTTTTACGCTCATTTTACGCAATACTTCTGTTAGATGCTGTATGGGAGCTTTTACCTTTAACGATAGAAGATAGTAACTCCCCAAGATAAGCACAATGGCAATGGGTACTGCCCAAAACAGATGAACCAGTCCTTTATTTCCTACGGTAAAGCCAAAGCATGCTACTGAAGCTATCACGGCCAGAAATATACTTCCAATAAATAGTACAAATGTGTTTTTAAAAGCAAGATAAAGCAAGCCCCAACAAACAAATGCCGCAGCGATAATTAGCGTAATACCCAAAATAAAAATGTCCATAATTTAGTTCTTAAGTTTTTATACCGATAAGGCCGAACCAAATGCTACCAAATATTGCGGATGAATCTCCACATCTGGAGTAATTAGTTCAAATCCTTTATTTTTAAATACTTTTTTTAGTGTTTTATGATTGGCAACACCACCTGTTAAAAACACCTCTCCGCCGTTTTGCAATTCACGCGGTAATAGTTTAATGGCTTGTGTAGCCACATATTCATATAGCCCTCTTAATATGGATTTGCGTTTTTCATCTGATGCCTGAATAAGTGCAGATACCACATTTGTTACTGCAAATATTCCACAAGTTGTGTTGATTATTTCACTCTCCTCTGCCTCATATGCCAATTGGTCTAGCGTTTCAAAGGTAAAGTTTGCGTTAGTTTGTCGCCAACGCTCTAATATCTGTACCAATACCATCCCGGTTCCTGCTCCACAACTTTTATTGGTGTTGATCCACGGAGCTGATTCCATGTCGGCAAAGTGCAGAATCTTAACATCTTGTGTGCCTATGTCCATAACCAATAATTCTTCCCTGCTTCTGAAAAGCTTTTGGCATGAATTAATAAGTGCATTCATTTCAGTGGTTTGGCGATGTACCATATTCTTAAAAATAGGATTGTCGCTTCCAACACCTGCTACACCAAGCATAATAGGTTGATCTACATTTATCTTCTGTGTAATTTCTGTTAATAATCCAGGGTAATCAATTCCTGATGAAAAAACTCCCTGTTTAACCACTTCGTGTTCCTCATTTAATAAAATATACTTACTAAACCCACTTCCAAAATCAACACCCAATCTATACACATTTGGTAGGCTTTTTGTTTCATGTTTTACAACAGGTTTTATTTCTTTTTTTAAGCTGATGCCCTGAAGTGAAGTAAGGAAAGTCCTTAATCTAAAGGAAGTTGGGCCCTTAGGCATCCCCAAGATACAGTCGCCACCCAAAGATACAACTTTAAGATTATTTTTAGTGGCCTCATTTTCAATTTCATGTAAACGCGGTGCAAGAAGCTGACAATGTTCATGAGAAATAATCATCATTCCTTTGGAACCCAAGTGTTTAGCTTCTTTCATGAAATCGTTCGATTTTTTAATGATATCGCCACCTCGCATAGGAACATTGATAAGGTTTTGTGCTAAATTTTCGAATAATTCGTCAATCGTTAGTTGATCAAAGTTATTCATATCAGGCATAACATAGTTTCCTAAATAGTTAACACCTTCAAACGAAACAAAGGCATTTGCTTCATTTAATATGCTCCATACTTCAGTTCTTCCGTATGGTATTAATCCATACATGGCAACCGGTATACCTTCATTTTCATCCGGAGTTAACCCTTCTGCGTAGGATATAAATTCATTTTTAAGGCGGGTACACATATCTACAGATTTCTCATCTCCCCACATTGGTAAAAATTGCATGTGCCAGTGTAATGGTTCTAAACCAAGGTTAACAGGTCCGTTTTGCTTTCTGTAATCCCAAAGTTCAAGAAACACTCTTCGTGCTTCAGAAGATCTGTACATTACGGTTCTGAATTTTTCTAACGCCAGGTCTACATCAGCATTAAGCGATTTAGCCATTTTTATAAATGATTCTTTTAGTCTCTGACCTAAAGTGCTTGCCGATCTATCATCTGCATACACAGGTAATTCTATATGGTGATGGTCAATATTAAATTCCTTTTGTAAATCTTCAAAAGAAAGACCTACTGCTTCGCAATAAGCGCTGGAACTAACCAATACATCAGGTATAGGAAGAAGGTTTTCTAACATAGCTCCCTTTAATGAGTTGATAAAGCTACAGCGAGGAGCAGTTAAACTACCTTTGTTGTTTAAGTCGATGATTTTTGAATGAGAGGCCAAAAGACTACTAAACATCTCCAGGTTTAGAGGAATACAATCAAGAGCCCATGCAAATTCGGACGGAACGAGTAATGATGTAGCCATTACTTTGGTGTCTGGTTTAAAAGAGTCTCTTAATAGTGTTGTACGTCGTGTAATTAAGCTTTTTGTTGCTCTTAGTTTAATGGGTGAAGCGCTACTAAGTGTGTCCCCGCTTTGTGCTGAATCTTTATAGAAACTTCGAAATGTTTCATAAGCAAAGTTTCTTTTTTCAGCTTTGGTTAGTCCGTTTGTTAGATTAAATGTCGTGCTCATTTTTTTAAGTAGTTTAATTAAGAATGATAAATGTGTGTGTGTTTTTTTCGTGAGAAAAAATAGAACCCTTAAGGTACATCTAACGGCGTGTATTAGTGAATTAGGAGGCGTGACAAAAGTGTGACAAACGTAAGGTGTTAATAGAGAGAGGGTAAGAGGGGTGTGAATTTTAAGGATTTTACACCTTCATTTGGATTATTTTTATATGGGTGAACAGGTAAAAGTTTGTAATGGCTAAAAATTTACACGTTACAGGGGTGTTATATGTACTAATTGTAGTCTAATAACGAAGAAAATTTAATGCGTAAGGGAAGATATTATTGTGGGAGTGGGGATAAAAAAAGTGGTTACCATAATAAAATGATAACCACTTCTGAGTTTAGTTATTGGCTATTTTTAGCCAATTAAATTTTTTTGAGTCTTGTTACATATTAGATAAGCGCATCTAATTTTGAAGCAAGAATGGTTTTTGGAACCGCGCCAACTTGTTTGTCGACAACCTCGCCGTTTTTAAAGAAAAGGATGGTTGGGATATTTCTAATTCCAAATTTAACTGAGATTTCAGGATTGCTATCCACATCCATTTTTGTGATTACAGCTTTGTCACCATACTCTTCCGCTAATTCTTTTACTACAGGACCAACCATTCTACATGGTCCACACCACTCAGCCCAAAAATCAACCAGTACAGGCTTGTCTGATTTTAATACAACCTCTTCAAAACTAGCATCTGTTACATCAATTGTCATAACGAAATATTATAAAATTTATACTTTTTGTTTTTTTAATTGGAACACAAAAATAGCAAATAAGTTTGTGTGCTACCAAATATATGTAATTTTTTACTTATGTCTCGACCTTTCAGTTAATGGCAAATTAAATTTATTTTACTTTCATCTATAATTAAGTAAGGTTGAATGAAATATCTGAATAGGATTCCAGATAGTCAATGATCTCATCTGTTAGCTGAATTTTAGTTGATCTGGATAGAAACTGAGCCTTATTGGTTTTGTCTTCCTTATCATAAATAGAAAAACGTAGAGAAACATTACCTGTGTTTTCCATTGTAAGGTTGGCCAATTCAGAAACTAGTTCATCATCAATAAGCTGTAACGGGATATTGATGTTAATGCCCGAAACTCTTGATTCGCGTATGCCATCAAGCATCTCAATTTTATTTACTTTAACCTCCAGCTCACCAGCTTTAGTCCATTGCTTTTCTTGTACTTTCCCTCTTATCATGATATAATATCCTTCAACCATAAAGCGGGCAAATTCGGGATAATCTTTACCAAAAAATGCAAACTCATATGAACCGGTATAATCATCAACCGTCATAATGCCATAAGGATTTCCTTTTTTGGTGGTACCGGATCGAGCAGCTGTAACAATACCTCCCAAGGTAACATCACGTCCTTTCATCTTTTCAAGATCATCGAGGTCCGCAAAACGCGTGTTGCAAAAATGATTGATTTCCAGTTTGTAAACATCAAGGGGGTGTGCAGACAGGTAAATTCCAATTAAATCCTTTTCACGTGCCAGTCTTTCGAGCAAAGAAAACTCTTCGCACACAGGAGCACTTGGCTTGGTGATGGCAGCTGATGCACCGGCTGCACCAAAAAGAGAGCTGGCTGCAGTAGCTTGATCGTTTTGGTAAAGATTACCATAACGGCCCAGGTTCTCAACAAATGTAGTTTGTTCACCAGGCAAGCATGAGAAATACTGGGCTCTGTGAAAATTAGGGAATCCGTCAAATCCTCCGGCAGCAGCAAGGGCCTCAAGGTTTTTCTTGTTTACTGTTTGAAGATTCACACGCTCAACAAAGTCAAATATATCTTTAAATGGTCCTCCTTCTTCTCTAATACGAATAATTTCTTCTACAGCTCCGGCTCCAACACCTTTTACTCCTGCCATTCCAAAACGAATAGCACCATTTTTGTTTACGGTGAACTTTCGGTAACTTTCATTCACATCAGGACCTAGTACGTCCATACCCATGCGCTTACATTCTTCCATAAAGATCGTAATCTTTGTGATGTCGGTAAGGTTACGGCTAAGTACACCCGCCATAAATTCTGCAGGATAGTGTGCTTTTAAATACCCTGACTGATAGGCAACGTAGGCATAACAAACAGAGTGCGATTTGTTAAATGCATAACTGGCAAAGGCTTCCCAGTCACCCCAGATTTTATCAATCAACTTATTTGGATCGTCATTGGTGGTTTCTCCGTTTTTACAAGCCGATACAAACTCTTCACTGTCCAAACATCCTTTGATAAACTTCTCCTTCAGCTTATCCATCATGGCAATGATTTTTTTACCCATTGCCTTACGAAGGGAGTCCGAGTCTCCACGTGTAAACCCTCCCAGTGCTCTCGACTGAAGCATCACCTGCTCCTGGTAAACCGTAATACCATAGGTGTCTTTCAGGTATGGCTCCATAAGCGGGTGGTCGTAAACAATTTCTTCACGACCGTGCTTACGCTCAATAAATGAAGGGATGTATTCCATCGGACCCGGACGATATAAGGCGTTCATGGCTACCAGGTCTTCAAAACGGTTAGGCTGAAGCGCTTTTAGGTGTTTTTTCATCCCGGGCGACTCAAACTGGAAAACCGCCGTTGTTTCACCGTTTCCAAAGAGTTTAAATGTTTTTTCATCTTCCAATGAAATACTTGCCAAATCGATGTCTATATTCTTTGAGAGTTTGACATTGTCTAGCACCTCTTTAAAAATGGAAAGGGTTTTTAATCCAAGAAAGTCCATTTTTAACAGGCCGATATCTTCCACAAACCTACCATCGTATTGTGTAGTCAATAATTCCTCTCCTTTGGTAGGCATAACCGGAAGGTGCTCAACAAGCGGGTTTTTGCCAATTAAAACACCACAGGCATGTACCCCTGTTTGTCGAACGGCACCCTCTAACTGTTCAGCAAAACTAAGAGTTTGCGCAATTAATTGGTTTGAAGATTCTTTTTCAAGTTCCAGTTCCGGTACTTCTTTATAAGCTTTCTTAAAACTCATTTTTGGTGCTTCAGGAACCATTTTAGCCAAACGGTTAGCCTCAGATAAATCCAGGTTTAATACACGAGCCACATCCTTGATTGAACTTTTGGTGGCCATGGTACCAAAAGTGCAAATATGTGCCACCTTATCTTGCCCGTATTTATGGGTAACATAGTCGAGTACCTGTTGTCTTCCGTCATCATCAAAGTCGATATCGACATCGGGCATGGAGATACGATCGGGATTTAAGAAACGCTCAAAAAGCAAATCATATTTAATAGGGTCAACATCTGTAATTTTAATACAGTATGCCACTGCTGCCCCGGCAGCGGATCCCCTTCCGGGACCAACAAGAACTCCATTGTCCTTTGCCCAGTTGATAAAGTCTTGTGTAATTAAGAAATAACCAGGGAAACCCATGGTTTTAATGGTGTTGAGCTCAAAGTCGATACGTTCTTTTTTGTCATCCGTAAAATTATCCGGGTATCTGAACTTTACTCCTTCGTATGTTAAATGCTCCAGGTAATCCGCCTCGAGCTTAATTTGTACTACCTTATCATATCCTCCTAAACGCTTATACGAATCTGCTCCAAATTCTTCAATCAGGCTGGCCTCATCAAATTTTTCGCAGTAACTTTCAAAAGTACCAAAATCTTCAGGTATGTCGAAAGGAGGCATAATAGGGTCACTATCGAGTTCAAAAAATTCAACCTTATCCGCAATTTCAATTGTACTGTGAAGAGCTTCCGGAATGTCTGCAAAGAGTTTACTCATTTCTTCGCAGGTTTTAAACCATTCCTGTTTGGAGTAGCGCATACGGGTAGGATCTGTATAATCACGACCGGTACTTAAGCATACCAACATATCGTGGGCTTCGGCATCTTCCTCGTTTGTAAAATGAGAGTCGTTAGTTGCTACAGCCTTTACACCCAGCTCCTTGCCTAATTTAACAAGTACCCTGTTTACCTTGGCCTGATTTTCCCATGTATCTTTTCTTAAAATGGGATCGTTATTCATATGACGCATCAGTTCCAGATAGTAGTCTTCACCAAAAACATCTTTAAACCAGCGGATGGTTTCTTTAGCTTTGTCCAGGTTTCCCTGCATAATGTGTTGAGCAACCTCACCACCAAGGCAGGCACTGGAAACAATTAGACCTTCGTTATATTTTTCAAGAAGCTCTTTGTCTATACGTGGTTTATAATAAAAACCATCAGTGTGTGCAATGGATGTTAGCTTAAGTAGGTTTTGATATCCTTTGTAGTTTTTAGCTAATAATATAATATGGTGTCCCGAAGAATCGGTTTTATCATCTTTACGAAGATGACCACGTTGTGCTACATAGGCTTCTACTCCAATGATAGGTTTAATATCGTTTTTTTTACAGGCTACATGAAACTCTTTTACACCAAACATACCACCATGGTCGGTAATGGCAAGAGCAGGCTGACCATCTTCCTTGGCTTTGGCAGCAATGGCTCCTGTTTTATTGGCTCCATCTAAAATTGAATACTGAGTATGCACATGAAGGTGAACAAAAGGGAGTATCTCGGCATTTTGGGCTGCTTCTTTTATGATACGCTCTTCTTCTTCAAGCGATACATCTTCAAAAACATCAACTTTAAAGGATTCATATTTAATACCAACCAGTTGAATTTTACCAGGGTTATTTCTTTTGAATGCTTCAAGCTCAGTTTCTGTCATTTGCAGGAGCTGCAACGAGAGTGCACCTACCCGTATTAATTCGAGGAAACAACGTGTTGTAGCTTCAACATCGGCAGCAGCATTGTGCGCTTCTTCAAAAGGTACTTTAAATAACTTGATATGTAACTCAGTAAGTGTTGGGTTTTTAAGTTTTCCTCCCCTTGTTAAGTTACAGAACTCCTTACTGCTGGTCATGGTGTCGAGCATAGGAGCCTGAACGAGCTTTTGCTCATCCATTTCGCATCGTACCATTTCGCAGCCTACAATGTTGATGTCGAAATTCACATTATGACCAATGATGAACTTACTTTTGGCCACATCAGCCATGAAATCATTCAAAGCTTCTTTTAAAGGAATACCTTTTTCATGAGCAATTTCAGTAGTGATACCGTGTACCGCAACTACATCATCCGGAATGGTGTATCCATCAGGTGTGATAACATGGTTTTTGGCAAAAAGAAAATTTCCCTCAATATCGTGACATTGCCATGCTAACTGAACCATTCTTGGCCAGTTATCCTTATCAGTGATGGGAGCATTCCATTTTTTTGGTAAGCCGGTGGTTTCGGTATCAAATATTAAAAACATTGTATATCAATTCTTTGTAAATAGTAGCTGCAACTGTATTGCAGACTTGCAAAGTTAAGATTTTGGGTGAGAATATTAGGCGCTTTTTGATAGGATTTATCTTTGTTTGGGTATCTGTTATTTCTTTTATTTGGATACCTGTCTTTAAGTGATTTATCGTATGCTTAATGCAATAGTTGTTTGCAAATTTTAGAACATAATCTAACTCTCCAATAATATTTGCGTATACGCCATTCTGGTTGTATCTTAATCAGTGTGTTTATGCATGAATAATGAGAAAAGGAGGGTTAAAATATGTATTGG
The DNA here is from genome assembly GCF_005877885.1 of Labilibacter sediminis. Classification (GTDB taxonomy): domain Bacteria; phylum Bacteroidota; class Bacteroidia; order Bacteroidales; family Marinilabiliaceae; genus Saccharicrinis; species Saccharicrinis sediminis. The sequence continues at coordinate 52,399 of NZ_VCHY01000021.1, read as the reverse complement.
TGCTGGTTGTTTTGTATTGCTTCAGCGCTATATCTGCTCAGTATTTTGGACAGAATAAGCCTTCATATAAACAATTTGATTTTGAATTATATAAAACACCACATTTTGAACTCTATCATTACTTTAAATCGGATAGTATAGTTCAGTCTTTAGCTCAGCAAAGTGAAAAATGGTATCATTATCATCAGCAAATCTTACAGGATACTTTTTCGGTTAGAAATCCATTGTTGGTTTACCGTAATCATGCCGACTTTCAGCAAACCAATGCCATACATGGGCATATTGATGTAGGCACTGGAGGGGTTACAGAGGGTTTAAAACGTAGAGTAGTGATGCCGGTAAGTTTTTCCAAACATCAAACAGATCATGTACTGGGACATGAGATGGTCCATGCTTTCCAGTATCATATGATTCAAAGTAATACGGAACAAGGACTTTCTGCCATACAGAATATTCCGTTGTGGATGATTGAAGGAATGGCTGAATATTTATCTGTTGGTAATACGGATAGTCACACTGCGCTTTGGATGCGTGATGCATTGATTCATAATAATTTTCCCAGTTTAAAAACCATGACTGTGGATTATCGTTATTCACCTTACAGGTATGGACAGGCGTTTTGGAGTTATATTGCGCATACTTATGGGGAACAATATTTGCCACATTTACTTTTAGAAACAGCAAATAAAGGTGTTGAAAAAGCTGTTTCTGATGTGTTAATGTTATCCATTGACTCATTATCTGTGCTCTGGAAGATGAAGCTTGAGAGTCATCTGCTTGAGCATATCAATGATTCTACCTTTTCGGTACATGGAGAACGTATTTTATCACACAAAAATAGTGGACGCTACAATTTATCTCCCTCAGTGAGCCCCAATGGAGAGAAATTAATTTTTCTATCGGAACGAGATTTGTTTGGTTTAGATCTGTTTATGGCTAATGCAAAAACAGGTGAGGTAATAAAGAAAATATACTCTTCTACATATAGTGATGAGATTGATGCCATAAACTATTTGGAAACAGCAGGAACCTGGTCTCCGGACAATAGATATTTTGCTTATATAGCTTACTTAAAGGGTGAAAGTTCAATTATTATTTTTGATACACATAAGGGAAAAATCCAAAAGGAAATTTTCTTTAAATCAATTGATGCATTGAGTTATCCGGCCTGGTCTCCAGATGGTAATCGCATTGTTTTTACAGGATTGGATGAAGGTGTTTCGGATTTGTATTTGTATGATTTTGATACTGAGGAACTGATTAATATTACCAATGATATTGTTTGTAACCTACAGGCTGTATGGAGTAAGGATGGTAACAAGATATTTTATGTAACAGATGCGCCATCGGATTCACAGTTCAGGTATAGAGGTGGTCAATATAATATCGCCAGCATTCATCTTAAGAGTAATGTTAAAAAGGTTTACACCACGTTTGATGGGGCGCAAAATGTAAATCCTGTAGTTGGAGATGATGAGGGTAAAATTTACTTTTTGTCGGATAGGGATGGCTCCAGAAATCTGTACCTGTTGAATATTAGAAATGATAAGTTATTCCAACTCACCAGTTATCCTACAGGTATTACCGGCATGACCAATATGTCTCCAGCCTTAGCTATAAGCCGGAATTATTTATATTATAATATGTTGTGGGAGGGTAAGTTTTCTATTTTGAGAGCCAATATTTCTCAAATTGAGAAAACTGCCGTTGAAATTGCTTCATGTGAAACAAATTTTTACGCATCACGCTTAATGCCTTATTCAAAACATCCTTCTTTTGTGGATGCAAATCTTATGCGTGAGGAGCAGGTGTTTAACGCAGAGGTAGATAGTTTTTATCAGGAACCCATTAAGGCCAAGTTTAAACTCGATTATATTGGTAATACTTCAATGGGTGTAATGACAAGCAGGTTTGGTACTGGTATGGCCGGCAGTATTGAAGCTCGTTTTAGTGATATACTTGGAGAGCATGCGCTTTATTCAGGGATAAGCGTAAATGGAGAGGTGTATGATTTTGGCGGGCAGGTGGCTTATGTCAACCAAAAAAGACCTGTTAAGCTGGGTGTGAGTTTGTCGCATATTCCATATCGGACAGGTTATTATAAGCTTGAGCCCGGGTCTACAGATGGTGAAGAGTCACTGGTGTATATGTTTCAGCGCACTTTTGTGGATAAATTAAGTTTTTTTGGTTACTATCCATTTAATAAGTCACACCGAATCGAAGCAGGTGTTTCAGCAGCCTATTACAGCTATAGAACCGAACGCATTGATAACCCAAATTCGTTTTATTCAACATCAGGTCAGGATCGTCATTTGGTAGATTCTCCTTCTCCCTTTGAGGTGGGTATATTGGATGTGGCATATGTTATAGATAATGCACGCTATGGTTTGGCTTCCCCTATTCAGGGAAAAAGGATACGAATTGGTTATGAGCGCTATTTGAGTAGTGTTAATATGAATACGATTTTATTAGATTATAGAAAGTATTTTCATTTTAAACCGTATAGTTTAGCTTTTCGCTTTTATCATTATGGCAGATATGGTAAGCAAAGTGATAGCGATAAATTGATGGATATCTTTATAGGATATCCATGGTATATCAGAGGATATGAATCCGGTAGTTCTTATGGAGCAGAGGAGGAAGGGAAGATATCAGCCAATCAATTATTGGGATCTCGTGTTATTGTTACAAATTTAGAGATGAGAATTCCTTTTAGCGGACCTAAAGATTATGCCTGGCTTCGTTCTCAATTTTTATTTTCAGAGCTGGCTATTTTTTATGATGCAGGTTTAGCCTGGGATAAATCATCCTTTCCCCAATTAAAACTAACTACACGTAGCGCAAATAAACGTGTGCCCATTATGAGTGGAGGCATGGCATTAAGGGTTAATTTGCTGGGAGCAATTATAATTGAGCCTTACTATGCTTTCCCTATCCATCAGGGGCGTATTCATCAGGGCAACTTTGGTATAAATATCCTTTCCGGATGGTAGAGAATCTCACCAGACTTATTTTGGGTTTATTTAAAATTGCTTTTTAGTTTACTTATTCAGATCAAACTGCTTTTCTAATTAATGTTTTAATGTATTTTTTATTAGTTAATTACGTTTTGTTTTTAGCTTTTAAATATGTCTTTAGAAATGTTAACAGTTGGTACACTGTTTTAATCATTAAGTTGATAAGTTAATATGCTTTACAATTACAAAAAAGAATTACCTTTGTCACGTTTTTCAAAATAAAGGGATCATAGGGGTAAGAACCCAAAATTTTATTAAAAAGATGAGTAACGTAACAGTGAACAGAGCAGCTGATAACATCAGGTTATTATCAGCAGCCATGGTTGAAAAAGCAAAATCAGGCCACCCAGGTGGTGCAATGGGCGGAGCAGATTTTATTAACATTCTTTATTCTGAATACCTAAACTATGATCCTAAAGACAGGAACTGGGTAAACAGAGACAGGTTTTTCCTTGACCCTGGCCACATGTCGCCAATGTTATATGCTCAGTTAGCTTTAACAGGTGCCTATACCTTGGATGAGCTGGCTAACTTCCGTCAATGGGGAAGTCCGACACCAGGTCACCCGGAGGTTGATTTTGAAAGAGGGGTAGAAAATACTTCAGGTCCTTTAGGACAAGGGCATACAATGGCTGTAGGAGCAGCTATTGCCGAAAAGTTTCTTAAAGAACGTTTTGGGGAGTGGATGTCTCACAATATTTATACTTTCATCTCTGATGGTGGTATTCAAGAAGAAATTTCTCAGGGAGCTGGTCGTATTGCAGGTTATTTAGGATTGAATAATCTGATTATGTTTTACGATTCAAATGATATACAGCTTTCAACTACTACTGATGCAGTAACTACTGAAGATACAGCTAAAAAATATGAAGCCTGGGGATGGTCAGTAATGACTATTGATGGTAATGATGCTGATGAAATTCGTAAAGCTTTGGATGCTGCCGAGGCGGAAACTGAAAAACCATTTTTGATTATTGGTAAAACAGTAATGGGTAAAGGTGCTGTTGCAGCCGATGGTTCTTCTTTCGAGAAGAAGGTTTCTACACATGGTCAGCCACTATCTGCAGCAGGAGCTTGTATCGAAAGTACAATTAAAGGTTTAGGAGGTAATCCTGAAGATCCGTTTGTAGTATTTGATGATGTTGCAGCGCTTTATGAAGAAGTGACCGCCAAAAAAGTGGCTTATGTAGCTTCTAAAAAAGCGGAACAGGCAGAATGGGAAAAAGCTAATCCTGAATTGGCAGTTAAGTTTGCTAAATTCTTTTCTAATGAAGTACCTGATGTAGATTTTAGTGCTATTGAGCAAAAAGCTGATGCGGCTACAAGAGCAGGTTCTGCTACTGTGTTAGGTGTATTTGCCGAGCAGGTAGAAAATATGATTGTTTCTTCTGCAGATTTAGCTAATTCAGATAAAACTGATGGTTTCTTAAAGAAGACAAAGGCTTTTGAAAAAGGAGATTTTTCAGGACAATTTTTACAATCAGGTGTAGCCGAGTTAACCATGGCATCTGTAGCTAATGGTATGGCTTTACATGGTGGTGTAATTCCTGTTGTTGGAACATTCTTTGTGTTTTCCGATTACATGAAGCCTGCTGTTCGTATTGCTGCATTACAAAAGTTACCGGTTAAATATGTGTGGACCCATGATGCTTTCCGTGTAGGAGAGGATGGACCAACACACCAGCCTATTGAGCAGGAAGCACAAATTCGCTTGATGGAGAAGTTGAAAAACCATGATGGAGATAACTCTATGTTGGTTCTTCGTCCTGCAGATGTTGAAGAAACTACAGTAGCTTGGGAAATGGGATTGAAAAATACCAAAACACCAACTGCTCTTATTCTTTCTCGTCAGAATGTGAAGAATTTACCAGGAAGTAATTACGAACAAGCTACGCAAGCGAAAAAAGGTGCTTATATCGTTGAAAAGGATGAAAACCCTGATGTAGTTCTTTTAGCAAGTGGATCTGAGGTATCTACATTAGTGGATGGAGCTGCTAAATTAAGAGCCGAAAAAGGATTAAAAGTTCAAATAGTATCTGTTATTTCTGAAGGTTTATTCCGTAATCAGGATGCAGCTTACCAAACAGAAGTATTACCAGTGGATGTTCCTCGTTTTGGTTTAACGGCTGGTTTACCTGTTACTCTTGAAGGATTAGTTGGTCAAGATGGTGCTGTTTGGGGACTAGATACTTTTGGTTACTCAGGTCCTTATACTGTGTTGGATGAGAAGTTTGGTTTTACTGCCGACAATGTATTCAACCAGGTAGTTGAGTTATTAAAATAAGATTACAATATATTTTATTGCAAAGAGGATTTCCATGATTGGTTATCCTCTTTTTTTTTAACTAAATCCTGGAAATTTCATGGTTAAATTTCTTTGTCCATCCATTAGGATCTTCTATTAGCCACGATTCAATTCCAAGCTTTTCTGCAGCTTCAACATTTGCAGGTGAATCATCTAAAAATAAGGATTCTTCAGCACTAAAGGGGATATCATTAAGAACAGCTTCAAATATGTTTTTGTCAGGTTTGCGCATTCCCATCTTGTAACTATAGAATACTTTGTCAAACAGTTTTTCCAATGAGCCCACAATAGGTACATTGTAAGCGCAAAAATCAATATGAATGGCATTGGTGTTACTCAATAAATATACTTTAAACTTTTCTTTAAGTTTTAAGATGGTTTCAATGCGTTCTGGTTTATATCCAAGAAACAAAGCATTCCATGCATCCTTAATATCATTATTCGATACATTGGGATGGAGTTGTTGCTTCATTCTTTCACAAAATTCATCACTACTTATTCTGCCCTCTTCAATATCTCCAAATATTCCACTTTGTTTATATTTATTTATATAATCTGCCGAATAACTAAATCCTAGTGCTTCAAATCGTTGATAGGTGATATTCAGGTCTATATCCAATACTACATTTCCAAGGTCAAAGATGATACACTTTTTTTTATTAAAATTTGTCATAAAAGTTTTAAAATGTATTTGATTAATTGAGATAACTTACTATTTTTGCATCCGCAATATACAAAAATGCTTTTGTATAAAAATGCAGGGCCTATAGCTCAGTTGGTTAGAGCACCTGACTCATAATCAGGTGGTCCCTGGTTCGAGCCCAGGTGGGCCCACAGGCAAAAAGCACTTACAGAAATGTAGGTGCTTTTTTTATTTGATTCGGTTTTGTATTACCAGATAGTACATTGAATTCTCTCCTGCTCGTCAATTTAAATAAACTTCTTCATCAAGTGAACTAATTTCTACTTATTTCGGAGGATTGTGAACATCAGTATATTCTATTGTTGGCATATTGGGTTCCTGTAAAATTTAGTACGTAAGGTAACTATTAAAGAGCATTGTAAAACCATGAATAGGTGGTTGTATCATGCATTGTAGAACATCTTGAATGTAGAGCTGCTTGCACTAAATATACAAGAAAGGTTAATATTAACACTTAGGTCGTATTATGAAACGAGCATGATATAAAATCTGACGTGGATGGATGGTTTAATTTTGCGAGTCCCATATGGTCATTAAAATTTTGATACATGAAAATACAATTGAAGAGGTTGTTGTTTATTATTTTTATTGGGTTATTCTCGGTTTTTGGCAAGTTAGAGGCAAATAGTATGGAAGTGCAAACTGTTGCTGAATTGCAAGCTTCAATAGTAGAGCTGCAAGCCAGTGATACTTTATTTATACAGGATGGTATTTATAAAGATATTCAGCTGGTTGTTCATAATTCTGGTGAAGAAAATAAGCCGATTGTAATTCGCGCCAAAAACAGAGGTAAGGTGTTTTTTACCGGCGATGTTGAGGTTGAGTTGAGAGGAACCCATATTGTATTGGATGGAATTTATTTTAAAGATGGCAATCGAAATCCGGAAGAATGGACATCTCATGGTCCTGGTTTAGTGGCCATATATGGGAGCTATAACAGGATTACGCAATGTGCCTTCCATGCTTTCGATCAGGCTAACTCAGCGTATATCACTACCTCTTTAACCGAAGAAGGTAAGGTACCTCAATATTGTAGAATCGATCATTGTTCGTTTACCGAGAAAATCACTTTTGATCAGGTGATTAATTTAAATAATGTAGCCAAAAAGGACATTAAAAAGAATACATCAGGTATTCCCATGTATCACAGAATTGACCATTGTTATTTCTCTAACCCTAAAAAGCCCGGAAATGCAGGAGGTGGTATAAGAGTTGGGTATTGGCGAACTGATTACGGACGTTGTTTAATTGATAATAATTTGTTTGAGCGACAAGATTCTGAGCCCGAAATTATCACCAGTAAATCCATGGAGAATGTGTATTACAACAATACCTATAAAAATTGTGCAGGTACCATGAATTTCAGGCATGGTGATAAGCAGGTAGCCATCAATAACTTTTTTATAGGAACTGATAAGTTAAGAGAATACGGAGGAATGTTTGTTTGGGGAAGCAATCATATTATTGCCAACAACTATTTTAGCCTGCCTACGACTTTAAAGTCTCGCGGTAATGCAGCTTTGTTTTTAAATTGTGGTGCAGTTGGTGTTGAGCATGCACTGGCCTTCAACATTAAAATATTGAATAACTGTTTCGATAAGAACAATGGTTACGCCATAAACTTTAGTGCCTTGTATGAGCGCAGAATTGATTACTGTGCCGAACGAGGATTAAAGTTGGAGAGTCCACGCGATTTACAAATATCCAATAACATATTTATTTCCGATAAAAATTCAGGGTATACAGTTTTTTATAAACATGATACCAAAAACAGAAATATCTTATGGGAAGATAATTTGGTGATAAACGCCAAGCCCGGTTTTAAGATAAAACAAGGGGTTGAATGTAAAAAAATGGCATCAGTAAATAGTCCGGATATGTTGAAAAGTGATGCATATACATCAGCCATGTCTCATCAGGGTTTATACAATATTGAAGGTATTGATATAGATATTTCTAAGGTAGTATCAGAAGGCATAAAGGGAAAGCCTTTAACCTGGAATGAGGTTGGACCGGAATGGTTAAAAGAAATACCGGGTACATATGCAAAAACTGGTAAGTTGAGCAAGGAGCTACAACAAAAATTTAATGAGGTAAAAAGCAAACGTAAATAAATCAACAGATCATGAGATGTTCACACATAGCTTTGGTTCTGCAACTATTCTTTATTTGCGGTGTACTTGAGGCACGTACGAAAAACAGGGAGTTAATTCGAAATATTGATTTCATTGAATCAACAGAAGTATGTAAATATGATTGGGACGATCCGGCGGCCAAATATTTGGTGTTGGATCAAATTAAAGGGGATATTACCGTAAAGGAGCAGGAAGGGCTGAAAAATTACGTTTTAAATGCCTGGTTGCCTACCCATAATCATATGAACTATTACTTCCGCAAGCGTGCCAATAGTTATATACTGGAATGGTTGTATAAAAAGGATAAGGATTTGGCTTTGGTGAATAAGGCCATACAAATTGCCCATAGAGCCATTATTTATCGCAATGACAATATTTGTAAGGTAGATGATAGATACACCTGCTATCAAATTAGTTACGATCGTAGTATTGCACCTGTGTGGCCTAATTACAAGGAGCTGGAAGTATACGAAGATGGCACCCATGGTTTGGCACCCGGGGCTTCTGGTTTTGCAGGAGTGCCTATGATAACAGTGCCTGTAAGAATGATTGCTGAGAACAAGGATATCTGGAACCTGCAATACGAAGGCAAAACGTATTATGCCATTGCCATGGAACTGGCTGCAGAGGCTCAAAAAACCATTGATTATACCTATGATGTATTTGTGGGAGAGGACAATTTGATTCGCTATCCGGAAACCATGCAAAGGAAGGAATGGCATGACAATGTGTTTATTTACAACAGGGTGTTTCCTATTCTAACTGGAGCTATTCCGCTGGTTGAAGCCTATGAAATTTTCAATATTCATCCTGATAAAGTAAAAGAAATTGATGGCGTAAATCAGGCTATGATCAATTTTTTAATGGATGATATGACTTATTCTTCTGTGAATGGGAAAGAATGTGTGAGTTATCCGTATAGCGATGAGGCTCAGGAGATGAATCCCGAACAATCCGAGGATTTTACCCATGGATCATTTGATTCGCGCGACTTTCAGCTCTTTTATAAAAGTGGACGTTATAATTTTGGCGAACGATATGTGTATGCTATGGCCAATACTTTGGTTGAAATCTTAGATAATGGTGATGGTACTTTTGCAGCAAGATTAAAGGGTGGTAAAGCCATTAAAAAAGGTACGCCTATTAATTATGATGGTTATATCTGGTATGCATCTTATCGTCCTGAAGTATACAGTATTATCATCGATCATATTCTGGAAAACAATATTGCCCGAAAGAATGGCGTTTACGATGCCTGTTGCCTTTTTGAAATCCTGAAACTCAAGGAGAACAAATATCCTAGACTTATTTATACAAATAGCTTTGATGAAGAGACTTCGCTTAATGACTGGGTGATGGAAGGTCCGGGTGTGGCTAGTGTGGAGGATGGTAAATTACTTTTACACAGCAAGTATGCCAAAGAAACACAAGAGTATCTTAAGCAAAAGAATTTGAAAGCCGACAATGGAGCGGTGTACTATAGTCTTGTTGAAGATCTTATGCAGAAGGACTTGGGAGAAGGCGTTGAGGATTATAAGATAGATGGAGATTTTGTGGGAGGTCATTTTGTATTGTGGAATAAAAACAAAACTCCTGAAAATTATATTCTGGAGTGCGATTTCCAGAGCTTAAGCGATTATGCCCTGCACATGCTAATGTTTAGTCATTTGGGTATGAATCAGGAAAGTGTTTTTGATGAAGGATTAAGGCCGCGTAATGGTTTAGCCTTGCAGTATACCAAAAGCGATATGACAGGTTACAGGGTGAGTTTCTTTGCGCCATCCCGTAAAACAACTAACCTTCGTAAAAGTCCCGAAAAACAATTGCTTGCCAAAGGTTTTGATTATACTTTAAAGGATAAAGTAGCAACATATCATCTTAAGCTTATTAAAAGCAACAATACAGTTACATGGCAAATTAATGGTTACACCGCTTTTACTTATACAGAGGAGAATCCCGAAAAGGTGTTAGGTGATGGTTTCTTTGCTATACGCTTGATGGTGCCTGCTATGGGATTTTACGATAATATAAAGGTGTACGCCATTAATTAGAGGTGATTTAGGCAGTGCAATTGTGCACTAATGCTGAACTGTAGGAGCTATTAAGCAGCAATTTTAATGATGAATCTTTAATATAATAGATATGTTCACAAATATTAAATGCAGCCTGGCGGTTGTTTTTGTTTTAATTGTTTTTGGTTCTTGTTCTGTAAAGCAGGAGCAACCAAATGTGCTGATTATTTTTCCAGATCAATACCGACAATTTAGTTTGGGCTTTTGGTCGCAGGATGATAATGCAAAACATATTAACGGAAAACCTGATCCGGTTAATACACCTGCCTTAGATAAGTTAGCCAACGAAGGTATTGTTTTTAGCAGGGCCATGAGTAATTTCCCGCTGTGTAGCCCGTATCGCGGAATGCTCATGTCGGGTAAGTAACCTTATGCCAACGGATTAACGGCCAATTGCCGTAAAGGTCGCAAGGTGGGCATTAAAGTCGATGGAAAAGCCATTGCCAATGTATTTTCCCAGGCAGGATATGAAACGGCTTACTTTGGAAAGTGCCATTGGGAGGAAACCATTCCGGTGTTCGACGAAAAAGGAAACTATCAGGGAACAACAGAGGAGCCGGGAGGTCATTTTGTAAACAGGTACGATACCTATGTTCCGCCCGGTGAAAGTCGTTTAGGTTTTAAGTACTTCTTTCAAACCTTAAGGGATACGCATAAAGATCCTTTGTGTTATTCCAATGATCCAAAGGCTATCGAGGGATTTCAGGATGGAGAGTTGTATCAGCCTAAGCGATTTAGTGCTGAGTTTGAGGCAGAAGCATTGTTAAATTATCTGGAGAATACCCACAATCAGCGAAATACTAAGCGTCCTTTCTTTATAACCTGGTCGCTAAACCCTCCGCATAATCCATGGACTGAGGAATCAACCGATATGAAGTTTTTTCCGCAATACACCAACAATGGGAATGTGCAAATCGATGAACTTTTGCTAAGAGGAAATGCCGATAAGGAGGTTGGTGAGTATGCGCCTTATTATTTTGCCAATGTGAGTGCGGTAGATTATTATATTGGATTGGTTTTAAATAAACTTGAAGAGATGGGTGAGGCCGACAATACCATCATTGTTTTTAGCTCCGATCATGGTGAAATGCTGGGTAGTCATGGACACAAAGGAAAACTGTTTCCTGAGACTGAGGCCTTTAATATTCCGTTTATCTTAAAGTGGGGTAAGCAACTTAACCATCGTATTGAAGATTTAATTTTAAGTGTGCCTGATGTAATGCCAACCCTGCTCGGATTGGCTGGTTTAGAAAAACAGATCCCCGAAGCTGTTCAGGGAACTAATTTTGCCAATGTCATTAAAGATCCGGAAAACACCACTGTTAAAAAGCCAAAGGCTGTATTGTATTTCGATTATAACCAGAGAGGTTTGTATTTAGGTGACTATACCTTTGTGGTGAAAACATCCAATGGTATCGACTTTCAGGAGGCTTTTTATTACGATAATAAAAAAGATCCGTACCAGTTAAACAGAATTAAAGGCGACCAGATGGATGCTACACTGGTTGAAGCCTGGAAAAAAGAACTGGCCCGACAACTGATCGCCATAGAAGATAAATGGGCTACAGAAAAAATATGCCAGGGATATCTTCAATATGAATAGCATTTATCAATGAAGGGATAATAGATCCGATTATTATAAAGCAAGAGCTACAATGTTAAAGTTGTGGCTCTTTTTTTATGGAGGGATTTTTAAGCTAATGTAAGGAATTATAGCCAGGCATGCCCTTATTCCTGCTGGTAGGTTAATCAATATTATGTATATTGGGATGCAAATAGGTTGTGCGGATGAAGGTAACTTATTTAGTATCACGGATTGCGCTGCGTTAAATCTGTGCAAGCTGTAGCGATTTTACAGAAAGACAGAATTTGTTTAGTTTTAGCTTTGGACAACAAAGTGCGCAAAGTAGGAGGTGCAGTGCTGACTTGACCCTTGGGTTGTGGAAAAGTGAGAACGCTAATCTATATTTTAGAAGATCTTATAATACGTTAAGTGGGGTTAATTACGAAAGTGGATTCAGAATGAAAGCAAGCTATGCAACCTTACCTTATGGCTTTAAGGTTGGAGTTAATGCATATACAGGTATTAGAACACAATAAATGATGAAGTTAGTTTTTTTGACGATAAGTATTGTATGCTTCGTGTTAGCTATAGGAGTGATAAGCAAAACTATATCGAAATTAAGAGAGTTAAAAAAGGTTAAGAGAAATGGAATTTTGATTAGAGGGAAAGTGATTGGTATTAAGCCATTTGTAGAGGATACTGAAGTGTCAAATATGATTAAGATTCAATACGAATATAAAGGCAGAAATAGGTGTCTTATAAAAAATATTGGTGGAACTAGATTTCTTTGGAAAAAAGGTGAATCAATTAAATTAATAATTGATCATGATATCGTTTTAATAAACGATTTTAGATATAGTTATAGATACCACATATCTATGTTAATAGGAATTGGATTAATAGTTTTGGCTTTAATAATGTTATTAAAATGTATTTAGAGAAAATAGTTTTAAGTGAGTTATGTATTCTGGCTCCCCAGCTAGCTCGGGTTTGTCAACCCTGCAGCCCAGCTAGCGCGGATTTGCAATCCGTGCAATAAGTAAGCTGTAAATAATATAAAGAGCTGCACTACAAGTTAGTGTGGCTCTTTTGTGTTATGTAAGGATTTTTAATCCGGTCATAAATACTACCCCCCCGCCAGGACTGATCTCCCCTCGTTGAGCGAAGCTAACAAGTTCGGCGTACGCCTCTGGCTACGTCGTTACAGCTAAGGCATCTGGCCTGCATAAAACATTAAGAGCTGCTGTAGCAATACAGTGGCTCTTTTTAGTTAAGGATGCTTTTTGCCAGAGTTAGGTATACAATGATTTTTATGCTATGTTGTTTTCATATTGACCTTTGGTCTATCTGTAATTGTATTGTCGTATATTTATGATATGAGCACAGGATATCAGATAAAGGAACAGGATGGCGTTTATTATTTAACGCTTCAAATAGTAGAATGGGTAGATTTATTTAGTAGGATAAACTATCGGGATATTGTAATAGAAAACTTAAGATACTGTCAGCAAAACAAAGGATTAGTTTTATACGCTTACGTAATAATGAGTAATCATATCCACATGATAGTTCAGGCAGAGAATAATGATTTAAGTAACATAATAAGAGATTTTAAAAGCTACACGAGTAAGTGTATTTTAAAGCAAATAGTTGAGGGAACAGAAAGCAGGCGAGAATGGTTATTATCTATTTTTAAGAACGCAGCAAAAAAGCATAAAAGAAACAGTCATTACCAGGTATTTACACACGAAAATCATGCGATTCATTTGTATTCCGATAAATTTATCGATCAAAAACTGGAGTATATACATGATAATCCTGTAAGAGCAGGCATAGTAAAAGAACCGGAAGGTTACATTTATAGCAGTGCAAGTAATTATGCTTTAGAACCAGCATTATTAGATATAGAAATCATTAGCACAAGCTGGAAGACTATTTAATCACAAGGCCAGAGGCCTGGCATTAAACAACGAAGCGGGACGCTTCGTTGAGCGAGTAGCAATGTTAAGTAAATTAAGGAATAGGATAATTGGATATGATATTTTTGCTCTTGCATTTGTTTTTGTTTTAGCATATTCTGGATTCAAGAAATATTTTATCGAAGAAAAAGTTTTGCAAAGAAAAAAGCATACAGTGGGTGAGACGGTTAAGCATGTACTTCATGGGAATTTATATGTTGTTGAGTATAAATACAAAATAAATGGGAAGGAATATTTTAATTCTCAAAGGAATAAGATTAAAGTTAAAGTTCCCAATGGTAAGTATGTAGTAATTTTTGATTCAGTTAATGTAGAGAATAGCATTATTTTATTTGATCAAAGGTTAAGTGATGAGGTTTTAGTACCAGAAAATGGCATGGAAACTATACCTGCTAGCGCGGATTTGTAATCCGTGCAATAAGTAAGCTGAAAATAATATAAAGAGCTGCACCAAAACAGTTTGAGAGGGAGGGCAGCTATAAATAGATAGAAGTCCTGCTCAAAATCTACTTATAATGTAGCTTTATGGAAATTAAAAAACGAGACATTAAGATAACTATTGTAATTATCAGCCTTTTTGTGGCTGGAATGGTAATGCAATCAGTGATAGAACGATTAAATAAGAATAAGATAATAAGTGATTATGGGATTACTGTTGGAATTTTTCATGATTTCAAGGAGGTTGGAGCTGAGGGTAATCCATACTTAACGTACAAATACAATGTTGATGGTATAGATTATTTTAGAACCATTATGCCTCAAAAAAAGCTTTACTATTGCAGAGATGGAAAATGTAAAGGTAAAATGTGGAAGGTCCTATACTATAAAAAGAAACCCAAAAGATCACTAATTGATTTATCTAATGAAGTCACTGATAGTGGAGCTACTTATGTTATTGAAAATTTTGAAGCCTTTGAATAATTACTTCAGATAAATTTATTGACCCCAGCTAGCGCGGATTTGCAATCCGTGCAATAAGCAAGCTGTAAATAATATAAAGAGCTGCACTAAATGTTAGTGTGGCTCTTTTTGTGTTATGTGAGGATTTTTAATCCGGTCATAAATACTACCCCCCCCCGCCAGGACTGATCTCCTACTGCCCGGACGTGATCCTGAGTGCCCGGAAGGCTCTGCGGCTGCCTTCAATCCTATTTTCTACTGCCAGCGCCACATTTCCTATTGACAGGGCGCCTTCCCCTCTGCCTTTAATCGTATTTTTTACTGCCCGGAAGGGTTTATATATTGACAGGGCGTGTTTCGGAGTGAAAGGAGCTATTGCAATCCAGCAAATACCTTCTGAAGTTGATTCTGTATGCTGAAATTGACCACATGCTGTACTGGGTTAAAACCCAGGCCTAATGAATAGTTTTATATAATAATGCAATGGAATCAATTCCATTGCAGGGATAAGCTGTTCTTTCAGGACAGGGTCTTCCTTTCATCGTCCTGAAAGGACGGTTAAACAAAGCAACGGTAATTTATTCCGTTGCGCCAAATCGCATAATCAATAGCCCTGGGTTCTAACCTTTTCGAACACCTATAGGATCTAACCCCGGGGAATTTAAATTTGTTTTTACAATTAAACGCAGGGATTTCTTAATTTTGATTTTGCATGAACAGAGAAGTAATCTCATTCATTGGCATATTTTTTAGTTTAAAATCGAAAATCACCATTCCATGAATATATTTTTATATCTCAACTTGTTAATAGTTAATATTGTAGTGTGGTTAGTGTTGAGTTACTTTTGGAGTTACTGGAACTTTAAACTATTTAAGCCTTTTCAATGGCTGGAGATGAACAAAACGAAAAGCGTAGCACCGGAGATTAAAAAACTCGAACGAAAGTTTAAAGACCGAAACAGGTTTTATTCGTTGTGGTTTATCATCGAAAAAATTAAGAAGGAAAAAATTATGGGTGACTTTGCCGAGGTGGGTGTGTTTAAGGGAGAAACAGCAAAGGTGATTCATCATCTTGTGCCGGATAGAAATTTGTTTTTGTTCGATAGCTTTTCAGGCTTGCCCAAGCAGGTGATTCGTGAAGATTGTGACGGTACGGTACGTCCGCAAACCGTTAGCTTCGAAAATGTAACCAGCCAGCAGGCAGATCAATATATTGCCGGTAACGAAAAGGTGTGGATACTGGAAGGTATATTTCCGGAAACAGCCATAGGGCTTGAACAAAATACCTTTGCCTTTGTGCATTTAGATGCCGATCTGTATCAATCAACCCTGGATGGCCTGCAGTTTTTCTATCCTAAACTTGCACCAGGCGGCAGCATATTGGTTCACGATTATAACCATAATTGGGATGGCGTAAGAAAGGCAGTCGACGAGTTTGAGAAAACCATCCCGGAGCAGTTTATTGAGCTGATGGATATGTATGGCTCCGTAGTTTTAACCAAAAATAAATCTTCCTAAAGTCATCTTTATGCCTAAAAGTCCTTATCTATTTTCTATTGCTTTTTTGTTTGTATTTTCCAGCTTATTCGCACAGCAAAGCGAAGAAACTTACCGACCTAAGGTTGGTTTGGTACTAAGTGGAGGAGGAGCTAAGGGGATGGCTCATGTGGGTGTATTAAAGGTATTGGAAGAGCTAAATATCAGGCCTGATTATATCACGGGTACCAGTATGGGAAGCATCATGGGCGGACTTTATGCTATCGGTTATACAGCCGATCAGTTAGATTCCATCATTAATGTGATTGACTGGAATGCCATGCTAAGTGATAAGATTCCTTTAACCTTAGTAGTGCCAGAAGAAAAGCACGCCTACTCTCGGTTTTTATTTCAGTTCGATTTAACCAGAAAAGGACCGGTTTTACCAGCAGGAGTGGTGGCCGGACAGGGAATTGCCGAAGAAATGAATCACCTGACCTGGCATACGGCAGAGTACGATAATTTCGATGATTTTCCAATTCCTTTCCGCTGTGTGGCTTCTGATTTAATTTCGGGAGAGCCTCATGTTTTTAAATCCGGAAACCTGGCCACTGCCATGCGCGCCAGTATGGCTATCCCTTCAGTGTTTTCTCCGGTTGTTATAGATAGTATGTTGCTTGTGGATGGGGGCGTTTTGGATAATATGCCCGTGCTTACCTGTAAAGAAATGGGTGCCGATATTATTATCACGATAAACGTGGGTTTTAGGGAAAAGCCAAGTATAGATGATTTTAAATCCATAGGCGATGTGTTGATGGGAGCGGCAATGATTCGTAGTAACTACAATATTGATGAGTCATTGGCACATACCGATATATTAATCTCGCCCGATTTATTGGATTATGGAGCAGCCAGCTTTTTTAACGGACGCGAGATTATTGATTTAGGAGAAGATGCGGCGCGTGAGCGATTTGATGAGTTGGAAGATTTGGCCAACTTTTTAAGTCAGTTCGATAACCAGCAGGATGCACCTGAAATACAGTTGTTGGATGAGATTTACATTGAGGATATTCGTGTAGAAGGACTTCAGCATGTAAGCGATAAGTTTATATTGGGTAAGTTTGGTCTCGAAAAAGGGAATAACTACAACAAACAGGATATTAACGGGGGCCTTCATAAATTAATGGGAACACGTTATATCTCCAATGTGAGTTATCATCTCGAATTGGGTCAGCATGGTTATATTCTAACTTTACAGCCTATTGAAACATTTCGGAGTAAGTATAATTTTTCCATTCATTATAATAACACCTATAAGGCCAGCGCTATTTTTAATCTCACCTTAAGAAACTATGTGTTTAAGGGATCGCATTTAGGTTTAACTTTTGATTTGTCCGAATATCCAAGAATTAATACTGAGTTTATTGATTATATAGGAGCACGACAGTTGGCTGGTACTTTTTTTAAAGCGCAATGGGAAGCCAATCAGGTCACTTATTTTAATGAGGATGGTAGTCGTTTAGGCAGTTTCAACCAGAATTATACCAATACGGAAGTCGGTATCTTGTTCACTCCCGATACAAAAAGAATTTTAAGAGGAAGTGTTTTCTACCAGCGTCAAATAAGTAATTCAGGGAATGGGCTTTTAGATTTAATTATTAAAGATGTGGATAGGATTGGTAACGAATGGTGGGGATTCAAGTTAAATTATAATATGAATTCGTTGAATGAGCAATTTTTTGCTACTCGTGGATCTCAGTTCGATTTAAATATGGAATACCCCATTGGATTTAATACCATTTATTCAGGTTCGGAAGAGGCCATTGATAATTTAGATGACCTGGTTGATATCCCGGTAGAAAACTATCTTAAGTTTAAAGCATCTTTTAATCAGTATATTCCGCTGTCGTCAAGGTTTAATATTGCTTACCTGGCCTCTATAGGAGGAGCTACTGAAGACTTGGGGAGCATGCAATATTTTAATTTTGGCGGATTAAGATCTATTGCACGAACCAAGGATATTCCCTTTGTTGGCCTTTCGCCGCGCGAAGTTACAGCACAGCAATTTCTGATGGGGCGTGTGGATTTAAGATATGAACCCATCAATAGTCTTTATATTAGTTTAATAGGTAATGTGTTGGACTATAAATCAGATTTTGACGACCTGAGTTTTACTCCGAACAATACCTTAAGTACAGATGATGTGGTGATTGGCGGAGGTGTGATGCTGTCCTATTATTCTATTCTGGGTCCTCTTGAGCTTGGATATTCCCGATGTACACTGCATAATAAAAACAGGTGGTATTTCACAGCCGGCTTTCCGTTTTAAACTTTTGAAGCGTTCCGATGTTTTTTGAAGGAATAGAGTTAGAATATCTTTTAAAACTAAGATTGTTGTAATAAAGAATCCTGAAGGATTTTTAATATTAATAGCCCGGTGTTTTAACCCCGGATACTTGGTTTGTTATTAAGTTTTGAATTTGTAATTATTTCCCAGCTGTAAATAAAAAGCGGGAAGGCCAGAGCAATAGACCGGGCCAGTGTTGGGGAAAGGTCTTCAAGGGTGCACTTGAGGAGGATGTGTGTCAGCAGGAATTGAAGGCCGATGCGGGAAGAAGGATTCTATTGGTCTATACGTTTTTGCTTCCTTTTTGTGGCAATGACAAAAAGGAAGTAGGGTATGGGACAACGTCCCAAATTAAGATAATTCATAGAATGAATTTTTTAACTTGATGAAATTGAACTAATTAAAAGATATATAGAACTAATTATCATACTATGAACAGAGATTTATCCTATATACGACAAGACTTTACCAAAGAAGAATTAGACGAAAATAAACTAAGTCAACACCCCGTTACACAATTTAAGCTGTGGCTCAATGATGCCATCGACAATAAAGAATTGGAACCGACAGCCATGACGCTTTCTACGGTGTCTCCTAAAGGTATTCCATCTGGAAGAATAGTGTTGTTAAAAAAAGTAGATGCAGAAGAGGGTTTTAGGTTTTTTACCAACTACGAAAGTAAAAAGGGACTCCATTTAAAAGAAAACAATTACGCAGCCCTTAATTTCTTTTGGCCGGGTTTGGAGCGTCAGGTGCGTATCGAAGGAACAATTGAAAAGATTTTGGAAGCAGAAAGTGATGAGTATTTTAAATCGCGACCTAAAGATAGCCAGGTTGGCGCAACAATTTCGCCGCAAAGTCAGGTCATTAACAGCCGGGAGGAGTTAGAAAGCTGGTTTGAAGATGTCCAAAATGAAAAGAAAGAATTAAGCAGACCAGTCAATTGGGGAGGCTACACCTTAAGACCATTCGAAATAGAATTTTGGCAAGGCCGCGCCGGCAGACTTCACGATAGAATCAGGTATACCCTAACAGATGGTAGCTGGTTAAAGGAACGTTTAGCGCCGTGATAAGTTGTTGATGCATTATACAATGGAACTTGTTGGTTCTTGTTAAAGCTTGGTAACTTAAGATTAATCTCGGTTGAAATTTAGTTTTATCGGCATCAGTAACGCAATTCGGGACCCACTTCCTGAATATGATTATAAGACAGGGAGCTGTTTGAGCTTTAGCGAGTTCTTCCTGTCTAATCATAGAAGGATTAGTGGGAGAATGAGTGCTGTAGTCGACGGACTCTTTGCTTCCTTTCTCGACTGTAGGAGAAAGGAAGAGCCTTCACGGCTTGAGTGAATTAAAGACTATGAGATATGAGGATCGTTTTTGTCGGTAGGATAAACCTTCGCCGGTGCGCAATTGCATCGGGGGCCACGATGAAAATAATAAAGTTCTGTGTTCTTATACTTGAAATGGTATTATCAGAAAAAATTATTTCTCCTGATTGGTTGTTAGTTCCCTAAAAATCTCCTCCATACTACGCTGATCTTCAGTAAGGGTTAAAATCTTCTTTTTATTGCTTACGGCCCAGTCAAAAATATCAGCACGTTTGTCGCTGTCCGCAGAAATCTGATAGGTATTGTTACCAGTTAAACGTCCGTTGTTAATGCCTTCAATTTGTAACAGCTTATTAATGTCGATGGACTCGTTGAATTCGCAGGTAATTTCGTAATTGCTTTTCAGAGCCATATTAGTAAGGTTGTTAGCCATTTCATTGGCCACTATCTCACCTTTGTTAATAATAATCACGCGTTCGCAAATGGCCTGTACTTCCTGCATAATATGCGTTGAAAGCATAATGGTTTTCTTTTCTCCTACCCGTTTAATTAAGTCTCTAACCTCAACAATCTGGTTTGGATCAAGTCCTGTGGTTGGTTCATCCAAAATAAGCACTTCCGGATCGGGAAGAAGAGCCTGCGCCAAACCCACACGTTGTCTGTAACCTTTACTGAGCGCAGAAATCTTCTTGGTTCTTTCTGGAGTTAAGCCTGTCATGTCAATAATCTCCTCTACTCTTTTTTTGGTATTCTTACCCAGGCGGTAATATCCGGCAATATGCAGTAAATACTCTTTTACGTACATATCTAAATAAAGAGGATTGTGTTCTGGCAGATAGCCAATTTTGGTACGGTACTCAAGGGTATTAGCTTCAACATCTAAACCACAAACAGTTACTTTTCCTTTTGTTTGAGGTAAGTAGCCGGTAATAATCTTCATCATGGTTGATTTGCCTGCACCGTTGGGACCTAAAAAACCAACTACCTCTCCTTTGGCAATTTCAAAGGAAATATCATTTAAAGCTTTCTGAGTACCAAACTCACGTGTGACATGCGAAACCGATATAGACATAATTGATTTTTTTAGATGCGTAAAGGTAATTAAGATCCATAAAAAATAAACTAATCGTGGTAAACAATTCAAGGAAATCGCCATTAAGCCAGTGATGGGTTATTTGAAAATATTAAACAACCGATTGACACGAATTTGCACAGATCTTTATTTTTCAGAAGGAAAATAATTCGTGTTAATCTGTGAGATTTGTGGTTTTAATAATTTTTTTGGTTTAAAAGCGAAGTAATTCAAGGAAATGACTTTTGTTAAAAGAATAGAATAGACTTGAAGCAAGGCAACAATTCTAAATATATTTAGGACAACAATGGATGATATCGAGAAAATAATGTTTAAAGCGATTTCTCTGAGCAATAAAAGCCTATTTTTGTACTTCCAAAAAAAAATAAAATGAGCCATAATAAGCAATATTGCGTAGACATATTCAATTACAATAGATTTAAAACTTCGGAAGTTAAAATTGGAGAATTGGTGTTGGGAAATGATCATCCCATTGCTGTGCAATCCATGACCACTACCAATACCAATGATACGGATGCTACGGTAAGTCAAATAAAATCTATTTGTGATGCGGGAGCAAAGATGGTTCGTATGACAACGCAGGGTCAACGTGAAGCTCATAATCTGGAACATATAAAAAGTGCTCTGTTGAAAGATGGTTACACACAGCCTTTGGTTGCCGATATTCATTACAACCCGTCTGCGGCTAGTATTGCTGCAACCCATATTGAGAAGGTGAGAATAAATCCAGGTAACTTTGTTGATGGCGCTAAAAAATTTGAGGAGATTGAATATACCAATGAATCGTACTACGAAGAGTTGGAGCAGGTACGTAAAAAACTGGTACCTCTTTTAAATATTTGTAAAGAAAACAATACCGCCATTCGGATTGGTACCAATCATGGTTCTTTGTCCGATAGAATTATGAGTCGCTATGGTGATACACCCATGGGAATGGTGGAGTCGTGCATGGAATTTCTCAGGATATGTAAGTCTGAGGATTTTAATAATGTTGTTTTAAGTATTAAGGCCAGTAATGCCAGGGTGATGGTGCATACGGTTCGCCTTTTGGTTCAAAAAATGGCAGACGAAAATATGAACTACCCCTTACATCTTGGAGTAACCGAAGCAGGAGAAGGAGAAGATGGCAGGATACGTTCAGCCGTAGGCATCGGTACTTTATTGGTGGACGGAATAGGAGATACCATTCGTGTATCGCTAACAGAGAATCCGGAGAATGAAATTCCTGTGGCCAATGATATCATTAATTATACACTTGAAAAACAAAATCATCAGGAAATAAAAGCAGTTGACAGCTCATCCTATAATCCTTTTAAATATGTGAAACGAGTTTCTCATAAGGTGATGGGCGTTGGAGCTAATCAGGTGCCTGTAGTTGTTGGTAAAGGCGGTCTGGGCAATGAAAAGCCTGATTTGGTATTTGGCATCAATGAAGCATCAAAAGACAAGGATTGTCCTCTAATATTGCCTTATCAGGTATGGCATTCGGAAAAATATAAAAAGGATGTTTTTCCTATGTTGACATTGGAGGAGTTTGTGGCATGTAACAATATTGATGCAGAAGCCATTTTTGTAAAACTTGTATACACACAACTTACCAGCGATGTAGCTAAAAAGTTAGCATCGCATTTAAATGTTATTTTGGTTTTGGACAGCCATAATATGCATAGTGTGGCGGAGCAAAGGGCTGCTTTTTTATGGTTGCAAAACTACGAATTAAGTCATCCTGTAATTATTTATAAAAAGTACACAGGAGTTTTCAATGAGCATGTTCAAATTAAGACTTCGTGTGATTTTGGTCCCTTGCTATTGGATGGTTTTGGAGATGGAATATGGGTAGATACAGACGATGAGAAAAATAGTAGTTTGGTTACAGATACCATGTTTGCTGTATTGCAGGCATCCAGAGTGAGGTTTTCAAAACCGGATTATATCTCATGCCCTGGTTGCGGAAGAACCTTGTTTGGCTTACAGGAAACTACGGCAAAGGTGAAACAAAAAACGGCCCATTTAAAAGGATTAAAAATTGCAGTGATGGGATGTATCGTCAACGGTCCCGGTGAAATGGCAGATGCCGATTATGGTTATGTTGGTTCCGGACCGGGAAAAATTACTTTATACCACCAACGAGAGGTGATTAAACGTAATATTGAAGAAAAAGATGCTGTGGGTGAATTGATAGAACTCATTAAACAAAATGGAGACTGGGTAGAGCCTTAGGCGGATGGGTTTCTTAATTAAAGGAGTATATTGATTGGTTATCTTGCTCCGAGATGCAAGTATTTATATATGAATTGTTTATTTGTGGGGTGTTAGATTCTTGTAAGGCTTAAATATTTTGTTCTTTTGACTGATAAAGTAATTCGTTGGTCAAAAGAATATATTCGATGATGTATTTTTAATTACTGATAGAATAGTTTTTGTTGCAATGATGATTATGTTTTTCTAAATTGCAATACCCTATAATAAACCCTGTTAAATACATGAAACGACTAATATTATTTATATTCCTCATTGCCTTGGTGAGTTCCCCAGCTAAATCTGAGGAGGTTGTGCTTACAGGTACTTTTCAAGGAGACAACTTATTTGTGAAAAATCCTTTTGCCCCAAGCGGAGTAGGTTTTTGTGTCTACGAGGTTACAGTTAACGGATTAACCTCCACTGATGAAATTAACTCAAGTGCTTTTGAAGTTGATTTATCAGTTTATGGATTTCAGGTGGGAGAACCTCTTACGGTAAGCATAAAGTACAAAGAAGGTTGTCAGCCAATCGTTTTAAATCCTGAAGTATTAAATGCCAGGTCTACTTTTGTGGTATCAAAATTAGAGGTAGCGGATCAGAAAATTAAATGGACTACCGAAAAAGAAGCAGGAAGTATACCTTTTGTGGTGGAACAATTCAGGTGGAATAAATGGATAGAGGTTGGACGCGTTACCGGTAAAGGAGTGGTTGTTGCAAGTGATTATCAGGCAACGATTCGTTTACATTCAGGCGAAAATCGTTTTAGAATAAAGCAAATAGATTATAGAGGTAAGCCTAGGTATTCAGATGAGGTTATAACTGTATCTTCAAAGCCGGAAGTAAGTTTCTCTCCCAACAGAGTGGATGATGTGATTACTTTTACAGCATCAACTATGTATGAAATTTATGATGAGTATGGCGGTATCATATTTAAAGGATATGGCGAAACCGTAAAAGTTTCAGGATTACAGAAAGGAAAATACTATTTGAATTTAGATAACAAACTTGCTGTTTTTACAAAAAAGTAGTTTGTTAATTTAAGATATTATTGGAGCCGGATATTTGTTTATCCGGCTTTTCGTTTTTAATAATCAGGGGTAATATTCAATATTTTATGTTTTTTGGATTTTATTATTAGTAAAAAGCCCAATTAATGATTATATCCTTTAGTCATTCACAAACAATTCATTAATTTTACGGCCTTTAAAATATTTAATAACAAATGGAACAATTACGCAGAACTAAAGTAGCTGATATTCTGAAGAATCCGGAATATGGCAAAGAAGTGAATATAAAAGGTTGGGTTAGAACCAGAAGAGGTAATAAGTTTGTTAATTTTATTGCTTTAAATGACGGGTCATCTATACATAATCTGCAAATTGTAGCTGATGTTCCAAAGTTTGAAGAAGAATTAATAAAAAGAATTACCACTGGATCTGCCATTTCTGTAAACGGAACCTTAAGTGAGTCAGCTGGCAGTGGACAAAAGGTTGAAGTGCAGGCAACAAGCATAGAGGTGTTAGGAGATTGTAATGCTGATGAATATCCGTTGCAGCCTAAAAAGCACTCGCTTGAGTTTTTAAGAGAGATTGCTCACCTTCGTTTTAGAACCAATACTTTTGGAGCCATCACCAGGGTACGTCATGCCATGATTTTTGCAGTACACAAGTTCTTCTCTGATAAAGGATTTTATAATATTCATACGCCAATCATCACGTCATCAGATGCAGAGGGTGCCGGTGAAATGTTTAGGGTAACAACCTTAGATGTGAATAACGTGCCAAAAACAGAGGAAGGTGATGTGGATTTTAGTCAGGACTTCTTTGGTAAGTCTACAAACCTTACTGTATCAGGACAGCTTGAAGGAGAGTTAGCTGCCTTGGCTATGTCTGAGATTTATACTTTTGGACCAACGTTTAGAGCGGAGAACTCGAATACGGCACGCCACTTAGCTGAGTTTTGGATGATAGAGCCGGAGATGGCATTCTATGATCTGAATGATAACATGGATTTAGCGGAAGAATTTACTAAATACCTATTAAACTATGCGCTTGAAAATTGTATGGAGGATTTAGAATTCTTAAGCAAGCGTCTTCAGGAAGAGGAGAAGGGAAAGAAAGCCGAAGATCGTTCTATGGAGTTGATTGAGAAGTTAAAGTTTGTTGTTGAGAATGACTATGTACGTTTGACTTACAGTGAAGCGATTGACGTTTTAATGAAGTCGAAGCCACATAAAAAAGGGAAATTCCAATACCCTATTACTGGTTTTGGTAGTGATTTGCAAGCTGAGCATGAGCGTTACTTAGTTGAGAAGCATTTTAAAAAGCCTGTTATTTTAACGGATTATCCAATGTCGATTAAGGCCTTTTATATGAAGCAAAGCGATGATGGGAAAACTGTTAGAGCAATGGATGTGTTGTTCCCGCAAATTGGTGAAATTATTGGTGGTTCGCAGCGTGAGGAAAGCTACGATAAGCTTGTGGAAAGAATGAGAGTTCTTGATTTACCGGAAGAGGAAATGTCGTGGTACCTTGATACCCGTAGGTTTGGATCGGTACCACACAGTGGATTCGGTTTAGGATTTGAACGTTTAATGTTGTTTGTAACAGGTATGGGTAATATCAGAGACGTAATACCATTTCCAAGGACACCAAAGAACGCAGAGTTTTAATCAGGTAGTTATAATACGATATAGATTGAGGCCACTAATTTTAGTGGCCTTTTTTGTTTTTACAAAGTTTAATGGGTGAGATCTTGTTCTTTGTAATGTGCTATTTATCATGTAATAATGTAATTCGGCTGTGTTTTTGTTACAATAGTTGCTATTAACTGAAAAATTGCAGCCACACTTTGCTACATTTCCCCAATAAATCTTAATTTTGCTCTATGCCAAGAAGCATTAACCCAGGTTCGATTTATATTTCGCGTTGAACTCATGAGGTTACGCAAAGTACTCGGACGTTTCACAGATGGTTCACAGGCGATTCTCAGACTAAGGAATCGGGCTTCTGATTGTGGGTAAAAGGTTGAAGAAAGGGAAATATGTTAAAACAGAGTTTACAGCAAAAGTTACTGCAGAAATTATCACCGTTACAGATTCAGGTGATTAAGCTATTGGAGATTCCTGCAGCTCAACTTGAACAACGTATAAAAAAGGAGATTGAAGAAAATCCGGTTCTGGAACTTGACGGAGAGGGGCGTGATAATGATGCTGACGAGCCGGAGGTAAAGGAAAATGAAGTAGAAAAGGATGAACTCTCAATAGATGAATATATTCAGAATGAAGATATTCCTGCCTATAAATTACAGTCCAGAAACTTTTCAAAAGATGATAAGCATGAGGATATTCCATTTTCTGATGGAACCTCATTTCATGAGCATTTAACAAATCAGCTTGGTCTGCGAATGATGGATGAGCGCCAGCATAATATGGCAGAACACATAGTGGGTAATATAGATGAGGATGGTTATTTGCGAAGAGAAATTGACGAGATCATTGATGATATAGCTTTTAGTCAAAATATTGAAATTGATGAACGTGAAGCTTTAGATGTTCTGGAGATTGTACAGGACTTTGAACCCCCAGGTGTTGGAGCTCGTGACCTACAGGAGTGTTTGTTGCTTCAATTAAAGAAGAAAGATCGAACTTTTCCAGCCATAAATGATGCTTACAATATTATCAAGTATCACTTTGATGAGTTTACCAAGAAGCATTACGATAAAATCACAAAGCGTCTTCATCTGGAAGAAGAAGATGTGAAGGATGCCATGGAAGAAATACTGAAGCTAAATCCAAAACCGGGAAGCTCGTATAGTAATCCTATGCACAGAATGGTTCAGCACATTATTCCTGACTTTATTCTTGAGATTAAAGACGGGAAGCCGGAGTTATCTTTAAACACGCGTAATGTGCCGGAGTTAAGGATTAGTCAAACATATTCTAATATGCTTGAAGATTACTCCGGGAATAAGAAAAATCAATCGAAAGATAAAAAGGATGCTGTGATGTTTGTGAAGCAGAAACTGGATTCGGCTAAATGGTTTATAGATGCCATTAAGCAGCGTCAAAATACTTTGATGTTAACCATGAATGCGATTCTTGAATATCAAAAGAAGTATTTTATTGAAGGTGATGAAACCAAGTTGCGTCCTATGATATTAAAGGATATTGCCGAGGTAACAGATTTGGATATTTCTACTATATCGAGGGTTTCGAACAGCAAATATATTCAAACCCATTTTGGAATTTTTGCCTTAAAGTTTTTCTTTTCAGAAGGAATGCAAACAGAATCCGGAGAGGAAGTTTCAACAAGGGAAATCAAAAAGATTTTGTCAGAATGTATTGAGGCAGAAGATAAAAAGAAGCCTTTAACTGATGATAAGCTATCACAGATATTAAAAGAAAAATCGTATAATATCGCCCGCAGAACAGTGGCTAAATATCGTGAGCAGTTAAATATACCTGTAGCTCGTTTACGTAAAGAGTTATAAAAAAGCTGTTCTTGTAAAAAACATATCCATTACTAAAATCCATCATGACCAAAAAACTTGCTGCTATAATTTCAACATTGTTACACCCATTGTTAATGCCTACATTAGGTGTATTGGTTATTTTTAGTACACAAAGTCATGTAACCTTCATCCCTTTTGAATTTAGAAGGATGGTGACCATAATTATCTTAGTGAGCACATGTATATTGCCACTTAGTATTATGCCTTTGTTTATGCAGCTCGGAAAGATTAAAACCATACATATGGAAACCTCAAAAGAAAGGATTCTTCCATTATTGTCTACCAGTTTGTTCTTTATTTTGGGTTATTTCTTTTTGTTGAAGTTTCATCTTCCTGCATTTATTCCAATGTTTTTTTTAGGAACATTATTGGCTGTGTTGATGTCTATGGGTATTTCTTTCTTTTGGAAAATTAGCATACATATGGTTGGTATTGGTGGCTTATTGGGTGCTTTAATTTCAATGGCCATAAAATATGGAGTGAATACACATATGTGGATGTTTGTTGCTATTGGTGTAGCCGGTATACTGGGAAGTAGTCGCCTGGCATTAGGAGCACATAACCCAAAACAGGTCTATGCAGGATTTTTATTGGGATTAATTGTGATATGTGTGGTGGTATTGTTGTAATAGTTCACAATTTAAAACTTACGATATGACACATGATGAAATCAAAGACCTGATTCAAATTACAGATAGGGTTATTGCAGATGAGATAAAAAGAATATTGGAAGAAAATGGTATATATTCTTTGCTGGAATCAGATAATCCTGCTGCTTCAGTCATTAAAACTTACCTGGGCACAGCTGCCAATGATTTAATTACTTTAAAAGTTAATATCAATGATCATCAAGCAGCTGTTGAAGTTATAGAAAAACACGGTTACCAGGATTTTCTGGTTTAGATAATAGTTAGCAATTAAATCTTTCCTTTTACTGGAGTTAAGCTTAAAAAAGGTATAAATAGAGTTTTTTTCTTGTCAATTAATAGTAGAGTTAATCTTTAACATAAAGCCAATTGGTTGGGTTTAATTGTATTTTAAACTGTATATCGACTCAAAAGTAAAATGATAATTGTCATGCTGTAATGTGCAGTAAGCCAATAGGATATGATTTTGTGTGAAATTATTGTATATTCATGCAATAATCGGGTGTGTTTTTGTAAAAATATGCAGCAAAAACCGTAAGTTGCCTGATGTTTTTGCTATTAGATTAAAAGCATATACATATTTTAGCATTTATTTTTTTTGAGGTTTAAAAAAAAACTTTACATTTGTAACCGTTGTATTAACGACAAAAGCAAAACGAAATGAACAGTATTTTTTCACTCATTCTCATTAAAGTTGTTCTCTTGGTCATTATCAGGTAGAATTGAGAAATGGTGTGTAAAAATTAAAGATATAAGATTTTTTAATAAACCTTTCTCACAGTATGTTGAGGAAGGTTTTTTTTTATCTTAAACTGAGTATATCCAAATTGAAAATGAAGAATAAATTAAGAAGTGCAACAACAACAGAAGGCCGCAGAATGGCTGGAGCGCGTAGCTTATGGAGAGCTAACGGTGTAAAAGAAGAACAGTTTGGAAAACCAATGATTGCCATTGTAAATTCCTTTACTCAGTTTGTTCCGGGGCATGTGCATTTGCATGAAATAGGTCAGGAAGTTAAAAAACTAATTGAAAAGCAAGGTTGCTTTGCTGCTGAGTTTAATACCATTGCCATTGATGATGGTATTGCCATGGGACACGATGGTATGTTGTATTCTTTACCTTCGAGGGACGTAATTGCAGATAGTGTAGAATATATGTGTAATGCCCATCAGGTGGATGCTATGGTGTGTATCAGTAATTGTGATAAGATTACACCTGGTATGTTGATGGCTGCTATGCGATTAAATATCCCTGCTGTTTTTGTATCCGGCGGACCAATGGAAGCAGGTAAGGTTGGAGACAAGGCACTTGACCTGGTGGATGCCATGGTGATGGCAGCCGATGATACGGTTTCAGATAGTGAGGTGGCCGCTGTAGAAGAAAACGCATGTCCAACATGTGGTTCTTGTTCAGGTATGTTTACAGCAAACTCTATGAACTGCTTAAACGAAGCTATAGGGTTAGCGTTGCCTGGCAATGGTACAATTGTTGCTACGCACAAGAATCGAAAAGCACTTTTCGAAAAAGCAGCTAAAATAATAGTAGAAAATACCTATAAGTATTATAGAGATGGTGACGATTCAGTATTGCCTCGTTCTATCGCAACTTTTGATGCTTTTAAAAATGCAATGACTCTGGATGTAGCCATGGGTGGTTCAACCAATACCGTGCTACACATTTTAGCCATCGCACATGAAGCAGGAGTTGAGTTTACAATGGATGATATCGATCAAATTTCTCGTTATACGCCTGTATTATCTAAGGTTGCACCTAACTCACATTACCATATTGAAGATGTGAACAGAGCCGGAGGTATTATTGCTATTATGGCTGAATTGGATAAAGCAAACCTATTGGATAATTCTGTAAAAAGAGCAGATGGTTTAACACTTAAAGAAGCGATTGCTAAGTATGATGTAACCAATGCAGATGTATCAGAAGAAGCTAAGGATATTTATACAAGTGCTCCGGCAGGTATTAGAAACCTGACTATGGGTTCGCAAAATACACATTATGCGCAGCTTGATTTAGACAGAGAAGGTGGATGTATTCGTTCTGTTGAAAAAGCTTACAACAAAGATGGTGGTTTAGCTGTTCTTAAGGGAAATATTGCCCAAGATGGCTGTGTTGTAAAAACAGCAGGTGTTGATGAATCCATTTTTGTATTTAAAGGTAAGGCCAGAGTTTATCAATCGCAGGATGCAGCTTGTGAAGGAATTTTATCAGGGGAAGTACTCGCTGGCGAAGTCGTTATTATTACCTATGAAGGGCCAAAAGGAGGACCGGGAATGCAGGAAATGCTTTACCCAACATCATATATTAAGTCACGTCACCTGGGTGAAAAATGTGCCTTAATTACAGATGGAAGATTTTCCGGTGGAACATCCGGTTTATCTATCGGACATGTTTCTCCTGAAGCAGCTGCAGGTGGAGCTATTGGTTTGGTACAAACAGGTGACGAAATTGAAATTAATATTCCGAAAAGATCAATCAACGTATTGGTGTCGGAGGAAGAATTAGAAACAAGAAGAAAAGCAGAAGAAGCTAAAGGTGATTTAGCTTTTGCTCCCGAACCTCGTGAACGAAAAGTATCAAAAGCGCTTAAAGCTTATGCAAGCCTTGTAAGTTCAGCAGATAGAGGAGCTGTTAGATTAATTTAATACGGTTTTCAGTATAATATATTATATAGGATAATCTTTTCTTAAGGTTATCCAGTGAATTAATTCATTATGGAACCACAAAGCCAATTACTCATGGAGAAGAACAACAAAGGAAAAGAGAGAATTTCCGGTTCAGAAGCATTGCTTCGATCACTATTATGTGAGGGTGTGGATTTAATATTCGGTTATCCGGGAGGAGCTATCATGCCAGTTTATGATGCCCTTTACGATTATCAGGACAAATTGCACCATGTACTCACTCGTCATGAACAAGGTGCTGTTCATGCTGCGCAAGGATTTGCAAGAGTAACAGGTAAAGTGGGTGTCTGTTTTGCTACCTCGGGTCCCGGGGCTACGAATACAGTTACCGGAATAGCTGATGCCATGATTGATTCAACACCGATGGTTGTTATTACTGGTCAGGTTGGTTCGCCTTTGTTAGGAACAGATGCTTTTCAGGAAATAGATGTGGTAGGTATTACTCAGCCAATAACCAAATGGAACTATTTGGTAAAAAGTGCAGAGGAAATTCCTGACGCTATTGCCAGAGCATTTCATATTGCATCAACGGGTCGTCCGGGACCGGTAGTAATTGATATTACCAAAGATGCACAGTTTGGAGAGGTTGACTTTGAGTATAAAAAAGTAAATCATATACGTAGTTATACGCCAGTACCATTAACTAAGCCGGAATCTATCATTGATGCCATTGATATAATTAATGCTGCTAAAAAGCCATTGGCTTTAGTTGGGCAGGGTGTTATTTTAGGAGAGGCAGAAGAAGAGTTAAAAGCATTTTTAGATAAAACAGGAATTCCTGCAGCCTGGACCTTATTGGGACTTTCGGCTATGCCTACAGATTACGAACAAAACGTTGGTATGCTGGGTATGCATGGTAATTACGGACCAAATATTAAAACCAATGAATGTGATGTATTAATTGCCATTGGTATGAGGTTTGATGACAGGGTAACCGGTGATGTAACCAGATATGCTAAGAATGCTAAAGTCATTCACCTTGAAATTGATCCGGCTGAGGTTAATAAGATAATTAAGGCAGATGTTGCTGTTTTGGGTAATGTAAAGGAAACTTTACCGCTTTTAACCAAGGATGTTAAACCAAACACTCATTCAGAGTGGATGGAAGAGTTTAAGGCTTGTGATAAGATAGAGAATGAAAAAGTTATTTCTGATGAGGTTTTTCCAACCCAAAAAGGAATAACGATGGGAGAGGTAGTTCACAAGGTTTCTAAAGCTTTTGATGATGCTGCTGTTTTGGTTACTGATGTAGGTCAGCACCAGATGATGGCATCCAGATATTTTAAGTTTAAGCAATCAAAAAGTATTGTTACCTCTGGAGGTTTAGGAACCATGGGATTTGGTCTTCCTGCTGCTTTAGGTGCAAAGTTGGGAGTACCTGATCGCGAAGTATGTGTGTTTATCGGTGATGGTGGTTTTCAAATGACACTTCAGGAATTGGGAACAATATTCCAAACGAAAGCCGCAGTTAAAATCATCATCCTGAATAATAACTTTTTAGGGATGGTACGTCAGTGGCAGGAGTTATTCTTTGATAAACGATATGCTTCCACTGAGTTGGTAAATCCGGATTTTCAGATGATTGCTAAAGGTTATGGTATTGAAACTGCCTTGGTGAGTGAACGTGAAAATTTAGATGAAGCCATAGAGCGAATGGCTAAAAGCAAGGAATCATTCTTACTGGAAGTGAACGTGGAGAAAGAAGGAAATGTATTTCCTATGGTGCCATCAGGATCTTCTGTATCAGATATCCGATTAGAATAGTAATTTCGTACATCTTTAAAGTTTGAAACTATGCAGCAAGAATTCACCTTAACCATATTTTCTGAGAACCATGTTGGTTTGCTCAATCAGGTTACAACGGCATTTACACGTCGAAGCATAAATATTGAAAGTTTAAATACTTCGGAATCTGCTCTTGAAGGAATTCATAAGTTCACCATTGTAGTGTATTCTACACGTGAGCAAATTGATAAGTTGGTAGGGCAGTTAGAGAAGAAACTGGATGTACTGAAGGTATTTGTATTTACTACCGATGAAATTATTCATCAGGAATTGGCTTTATACAAAGTGCCTACAGCGGCTTTATTGTCAGGTAACGAAATTGAGCAAATTGTTCGTCAGTATGGTGCGCGTATTATGGAGGTAACTCCTGAATATACCGTAATTGAAAAGTCGGGTCATAAAGCAGAAACGCAAGAGCTGTTTGTTAAACTCGATAAGTATGGCGTATTGCAGTTTGTTCGTTCCGGTCGTATTGCCATTACCAAATTAAGAACAGAGCTGTTAGAAAAGTATCTGAAAAAACTAAGAACAGAGGCCAAAATTAAAGGCATCGAATCGTTTTAAGTAAAAAAAAAGAATAATCATATTAGGAAAGAGGTCTTCCCGGCTTCTTCCGGTTTAAATTGTTATTTAAGTTATGGACAACAAAGTTTATGTATTTGACACCACGTTGAGGGACGGAGAACAAGTTCCGGGTTGCCAGTTGAACACTATTGAAAAAATAGAAGTAGCTAAGCAACTCGAAAAACTAGGTGTTGATGTAATTGAGGCCGGGTTCCCCATTTCTAGTCCTGGGGATTTCAACTCAGTGGTCGAAATATCAAAAGCAGTGAGTAATCCTACCATCTGTGCTTTAACACGTGCAGTAAAAAAAGATATCGAGGTAGCAGCTGATGCTTTAAAGTTTGCGAAGAGAGGTCGTATTCATACAGGTATCGGAACTTCTCCTTACCATATCTACCAAAAGTTAAATTCGAATCCGGATGAGATTATTGAGCGTGCTGTTGCAGCCGTAAAATATGCCCGTCAGTTTGTGGATGATGTTGAATTTTACGCGGAAGATGCAGGTAGAAGTGAAAACGAATATTTGGCTCGTGTTGTAGAAGCTGTGATTGGTGCCGGTGCTACAGTGGTAAATATTCCGGATACAACAGGTTACTGTTTGCCATCCGAGTATGGAGCTAAAATTGCCTATTTAGTAAATAATGTTCCTAATGTGGATAAGGCCATTTTGTCAACCCACTGTCACAACGATTTAGGTATGGCTACTGCCAATACTTTATCCGGAGTAATTAACGGTGCTCGTCAGGTTGAGGTAACCTTAAACGGATTAGGAGAAAGAGCTGGTAATACTGCTTTAGAAGAAGTGGTTATGGCTATTAAGTGCCATAAGGACTTAGATTTTAAAACAGATATTGATGCCAAACAAATTATAAAAACAAGTAAGTTGGTATCTACCTTAATGCGTATGCCTGTTCAGGCTAACAAAGCTATTGTAGGTAGAAATGCTTTTGCACACTCTTCCGGTATTCACCAGGATGGTGTTTTAAAGAACAGAGAAACTTACGAGATTATTGATCCGGCTGATGTAGGTGTTAAAGAGTCGAGTATTGTATTAACAGCTCGTAGTGGACGTGCCGCATTAAAGCACAGATTACAAGTGTTAGGTTATGATTTAACTACAGAAAAGTTAGACCAGGTTTATAAGAACTTCTTGGTATTAGCTGACTCTAAAAAAGATATTTCAGATGAAGATCTTGAAATATTGGTAGGGCATGAGAAGAAGGAAGAACGCGTATTAAAATTGGATAAATTCCAGGTAATGTGCGGAAAATCTTGTATTCCATCGGCAACAGTTACCTTGAATTACAATGGTAAAATATTAACAGAAACAGCAACTGGTGATGGTCCTGTTGATGCAGCGTTTTCAGCCATTCAAAAAATTGTTCCTATCAAAGTTACGCTTGAGGAGTATTTAGTACAAGCTGTAACCAGAGGCTCTGATGATATTGGTAAGGTACACGTTCAGTTATCTGAGAATGGAAGAACTGTTCATGGTTTTGGAGCTAATGTAGATATTTTAACCGCCTCTGTTTGGGCGTATCTTGATGCATTATCAAAACTAGTTTAAATATGCAATAAGTATAAAGACAAAAGCATAAAGATGTTGAACAAACAGACTTATCTTTTGTCTTTTATATTATTACGTTATACTCGAAAAAAATATAATAACTTATAAATTTTAGAAAATTGGCAGGGAAAACGCTTTTTGACAAGATTTGGGATATACACGAGGTGAAGACTATCGAGGATGGACCTTCAGTATTGTATATCGATCGTCACTTAGTTCACGAGGTGACTAGTCCGCAGGCATTCGCCGGCTTAAAGGCACGTGGAATTAAAGTATTCAGACCGCAAAACACATTTGCAACTCCTGATCACAACATTCCTACTATTAATCAGCATCTTCCTATAGCAGATGAGGTTTCAAGGTTTCAGGTTGATACCCTTACAAAAAACTGTGAGGAAAACGATGTAACATTATTTGGATTAGGACATCCTAAAAATGGTGTAGTACACGTTGTTGGACCGGAAAACGGAATTACTCAACCGGGAATGACAATAGTATGTGGAGATAGCCATACTTCTACACACGGAGCATTTGGTAGTATTGCATTTGGTATTGGTACCTCTGAAGTTGAAATGGTACTATCTACACAATGTATCATGCAACCTCGTCCGAAAACCATGAAAATTAATATCGATGGTGAGTTGGGGAAAGGTGTTTCTGCTAAAGACCTTGTGTTATATGTTATTTCAAAATTAACTACTGGTGGTGGTACTGGTTATTTTGTGGAGTTCTCGGGTTCTGCGATCCGTAACCTATCAATGGAAGGCCGTATGACTGTTTGTAACATGAGTATCGAGATGGGAGCACGTGGTGGTTTAATAGCGCCTGATGAAAAAACAATTGAGTACGTAAAAGGACGCGAATATGCCCCTAAAGGTGCTGATTGGGATAAAACTGTTGAAAAATGGAAAGCTCTTGTAACTGATGAAGATGCTGAGTTTGACAAAATTTACAACTTTGATGCAGCGGATATTGAGCCAATGATTACTTATGGTACTAACCCGGGAATGGGTGTTGGTATCACGCAAAATATTCCAACACTTGATACTGTTGAAGAAGCTTCTCAAAAGACTTATTTAAAGTCTCTTGAGTATATGGGATATGCTCCTGGGGAAAAGATGCTAGGTAAAAAAGTAGATTGGATTTTTGTAGGTTCATGTACCAACGGTCGTATTGAAGATATACGTGCTTTTGCAAATGCTGTTAAAGGTAAGAAAAAGGCAGACGGTGTTACAGCTTGGATTGTTCCGGGATCGCACCAGGTAGAAGATCAAGTTATTGCGGAAGGCTTAAGAGATATTCTTGAGGAGGCAGGTTTTGAATTACGTCAGCCTGGTTGTTCAGCTTGTTTAGCCATGAATGATGATAAAGTACCTGCTGGAAAGTATTCTGTAGCAACTAGTAACCGTAACTTCGAAGGTCGTCAAGGTCCTGGTTCAAGAACGTTATTAGCCGGTCCATTGACTGCTGCTGCTTGTGCTGTAACAGGTGTAATTACTGATCCTCGTACTTTATAACCTTTAAATTTCAAGAAAATGCCTATAAATAAATTTATAACATTAGAGTCAACATACGTACCTCTTCCTATTGAGAATGTAGATACGGATCAAATTATCCCGGCTCGTTTCTTAAAAGCAACAACAAAAGAAGGTTTTGGTGATAATTTATTCGCTGATTGGAGATACAATAAAGATGGGTCTCCTAAAGCCGACTTTGTATT
This sequence comes from Labilibacter sediminis, assembly GCF_005877885.1. Classification (GTDB taxonomy): domain Bacteria; phylum Bacteroidota; class Bacteroidia; order Bacteroidales; family Marinilabiliaceae; genus Saccharicrinis; species Saccharicrinis sediminis. The sequence continues at coordinate 15,742 of NZ_VCHY01000021.1, read as the reverse complement.
AAATAACCCTGATTACTCAGGATCTGTATTAGTAGCAGGTAAAAACTTTGGTTCTGGATCTAGCCGTGAGCATGCTGCCTGGGCTGTTGATGGGTATGGATTTAAAGTGGTTGTTTCTAGTTTCTTTGCAGATATATTTAGAAATAACTCTTTAAATAATGGTGTTTTACCTGTTGTTATTTCTGAAGCTTTTTTAGCTGATTTATTTGCTGCAGGTGCTGATAATACTGTAGTAGTGAACCTTGAAGAGCAAACTATTACAAATAAAGCTAACGGTAAAACGGAATCTTTTGATATTAATAGCTATAAGAAAAACTGTTTACTGAACGGATTTGATGACATCGATTACTTGATGAGCGTTAAAGACGAGATAGAAGCCTACGAGCAGGACAGAGCATAATAATATATTAGTGCGGCATAAACTTTTTGGGGTTTATGCCGTTCTTATATCATTCCGCATAAGATTCCGGCATTCATAAATAATCGATTGAGGAAACAAAGTTTCTCATTATCAGTTTATGCAAAACTATCATTGCCGGCTTTCTCAAAAAGCGAATAGGATAATGGTGGGAGTTTTAGCTGTTAATGGTAAACAGGAAAAACTTCATGTATAAATTTAAAGATTCATCTTTAATTAAGGAGAATAATTAAATTTTGGTAAGAGTTCCATGCAACAAATGAAAAGGATTAAGCATGAAAATTGAAGTAATGGATACTACGCTCCGCGATGGTGAGCAAACCACAGGAGTGTCATTCAACGAAAGCGAAAAACTGGCCATGGCCAGGTTGTTATTAGAAGAGGTAAAAGTTGATCGAATTGAAGTAGCTTCTGCACGTGTGTCGGAGGGGGAATTTGCTGCGGTTCAACGAATTACGGAGTGGGCCAATAAGCATAATTGTCTGGATAAGATTGAAGTACTTGGCTTTGTAGATGGAGATATCTCTTTGAAATGGATTCAGGATGCCGGTGCTAAGGTGATTAACTTATTAACCAAAGGTTCGTTGAAGCATGTTACGGGCCAGTTGCGAAAATCGCCAGAAGAGCATATGGCCGATGTATCCAAGGTGGTTGACATTGCTGATCAGATGGGTATCACAGTAAATGTATATCTTGAAGATTGGAGTAACGGTATGCTTACATCTCCTGATTACGTTTATTTTGTGATTGATGCGCTTAAAAAAATGAATGTGAAAAGGATTATGCTTCCCGATACTTTAGGGGTATTGAATCCTGATCAGACCTTCGATTTTTGCTCCGATATTATCAAAAAGTTTCCGGATACACATTTTGATTTTCATGCGCATAATGATTATGATATGGCTGTGGCCAATGTGTTTTCAGCATTAAAAACAGGTATCAAAGGAATTCATACTACGGTCAATGGTCTTGGCGAAAGAGCCGGAAATGCACCACTTGCCAGTGTTATTGGAATCTTAAATGATCATCTTAAACTTGAAAATAGTATAGATGAATCAAATATTACAAGAGTTAGCAAGGTAGTAGAACAGTTTTCGGGCTTACGTATTGCAGAAAATCAGCCGATAACCGGATATAATGTTTTTACCCAGTGTAGCGGGGTGCATGCTGATGGTGATAGTAAAGACAACTTGTACTTTAATAACCTGATGCCGGAACGTTTTGGGCGTAATCGTCGTTATGCGTTAGGTAAAACTTCAGGTAAGGCGAATATCAAGAAAAACCTCGAGGAATTAGGTATTGAGCTGGGACCTGAAGATATGAAAAAGGTAACCCAGAAAGTGATTGAGCTTGGCGATAAAAAAGAAGTGGTAACCATTGAGGATCTTCCTTTTATTATTGCTGATGTTTTAAAGAGCACATCGGTTAAGGATGCTATTAAAATTAGAAATTATAACTTATCTTTGGCGCACGATCTCAGACCATTAGCTTCTGTTAGCATAGAGGTTAATGGTAAAAGATATGATGAAACAGCGATTGGCGATGGTCAGTACGATGCTTTCATGAAAGCGCTATGGAGAATATATACAAAACTCGATAAAGTACACCCTGTACTGGTTGATTACTGGGTGGCTATTCCTCCGGGTGGAAAAACAGATGCCCTGGTAGAAACAGTGATTACCTGGGACTATAAAGGAGTTGAAATGAAATCAAGAGGCCTGGCTGCCGACCAAACACAAGCAGCTATTGAAGCTACGATAAAAGTGCTTAATGTTATTGAAGAAGGCACTTTAACACGTCAGGCTGATTGGAAAGATAAATTTGAAAAGTAAACAAATAAGACAAAAGTATTCAGTATAAAGACAAAAGAGGCAGTATTCATATGAAGTTAATTTAGTCTTTTGTCTTACTACTTTATACTTTATACTAATTATTGAAATATGAAATTGAATATTGGTGTATTGGCCGGGGACGGAATTGGTCCCGAGATTGTAGCACAAGCCCAAAAAGTGCTTGATGCTGTTGCAACAAAGTATAATCATGAAATTGTTTACACTCCTGCTATTGTAGGTGCATGCGCAATTGATGAAGTTGGTGATCCTTATCCGGAAGCTACGCACGAAGTTTGTATGAACTCTGATGCTGTATTGTTTGGTGCTATTGGAGATCCTAAATTCGATAATGATCCTTCGGCTAAGGTACGTCCGGAGCAAGGACTTTTAGCGATGCGTAAAAAACTTGGTTTATATGCTAATATTCGCCCGGTAGCTACATTCCCATCACTACTTGATAAAAGTCCACTTCGTTTAGATATCGTTGAAGGTTCTGACTTAGTTGTGGTGCGTGAGTTAACAGGTGGTATTTACTTTGGTGAAAAAGGTCGTTCAGAAGACTTAACCAAGGCTTTTGATACTTGTACTTATACAACTGAAGAGATTGAGCGTATCTTAAAATTAGCCTTTTCTTATGCTGATAAGCGTGATAAGCGTTTAACTGTTGTTGATAAAGCTAACGTATTGGCTACTTCTCGTCTTTGGAGACAGGTAGCACAAAGCATGGAAGCTGACCACAAAGATATTGAGGTAGACTACATGTTTGTTGATAATGCAGCTATGCAGTTGATTCAATGGCCAAAGAAATTTGACGTAATCGTTACTGAAAATATGTTTGGTGATATCATTAGTGATGAGGCTTCTGTAATTACAGGTTCTTTAGGTTTATTGCCTTCTGCTTCTGTTGGTGTTCACACTTCTGTATTTGAGCCAATTCACGGTTCTTATCCACAAGCTGCAGGTAAAGATATTGCTAACCCGGTGGCTACTGTTCTTTCTGCTGCTATGTTATTAGAGTCGCTTGATTTGTTAGAAGAGGCTGCATTAGTTCGTGAGGCTGTTAACAAATCACTTGAAGAAGGTGTAGTTACTGAGGATATCAATAAAGAAAAAGCTTACAAAACTTCAGAAGTTGGAGATTGGTTAGCAAAATATATTGCAGGATAATTTTCCTTTTAGGAAATACCAAAATATAAACGGAGAGGTTAGTCATTAAGGCTAACCTCTTTTTTTATTCAGAATTTGCTTCAAAATTCTGCACATTGGGAAAAGCTGAAAACAATATTAATCTTGATAGGTTTTAAAAGGAACAGTAGTGTTCTTTCAAAATCACGCGTCATTTTTTAAAAAACACAGGTGATTTTTACTGAAAACACGTGTGTTTTTTGAAGATGAGGTACGGGTTTGTAAATGAGCGTATTGGAGCTAAACAAAAAACGCCCTGAAATATATTTTTCAAGGCGTTTAATATCTATTTCAAATTAAATTTATGCTTTGTCGGTAAGGCGTATCATTCTTTTCTTGGTTAAAATGGCTATCCTGTACATTACAGGTACAATAATAAGCGTTAAGAATGTGGCAAAGGTTAAACCAAATATAACGGTCCACGACATAGGAGACCACATTGAAGCCATATCTCCACCAAAACTTATTTCAGGATTAAAACTATTTAATAAGCCAATAAAGTTTATGTCAATACCAACAGCCATTGGAAATAATCCGAGAATAGTTGTAATGGCCGTTAATAGTACTGGGCGTAACCTGGTTTTACCGGCATTTACAATACACTGTGTGGCATCTTTAACCGGTAAAAATTGATTTTCCTCCAGCCCAAGTTCAATACGTTTTTGGCTTTTAAGTAATTCAATATAGTCAATCAGTACAATAGCATTGTTTACCACCACACCGGCCAGCGAAACAATACCAATACCCGTCATAATCACCACAAAATCCATTTTAAATGTAGCCAATCCTCCAAAAACACCAATGGTACTAAATACCACACTTGCTATAATAATAAACGGCTTTACTATGGAGTTAAATTGAGATACCAGGATAATTAGAATTAGAACGACAGCCATTCCAAGGGCTACCACTAAAAACTCCATGGACTCAGCCTGCTCTTCCTGTTCACCGGTAAAATTATACTCGTAACCGGTAGGCATATCAAAATCCTTGAGCAATTCTTTAATTTGCGCGTTCACATTATTGGCGTTGTAACCTTCTAATACGTTCGAATAAACGGTAACAACACGATCCAGGTCAATTCGTTTAACCGCATCATAGGTACTTGCATATTTAAACGAAGCTACCGATGCAACAGGAATCTCTCTTAGATGCCCCATGTTATTTCTAAAAACAATTTTCTGGTTCATTAGGGCAGATACGCTATTGCGATACTCTTCCATAAACCTGAGCTGAATAGGGAACTTGTCTTCTCCGATCTTAAAATCAGAAACCTCTTTCCCGAAAAGGGCAGTTCTTAAGGCATCTGAAACCTGTGCTGTAGACATACCAAAGCGTCGTACTTTTTCACGATCAATGGTGACGATCATTTCTGGTTTGTTTACATTTAAATCCATTTTTAGTCCTTCAATGCCTTCTATGTCGGATTGCTCAATCACTTGTATAATGGTATCAGATAGATAGATCAATTGGTCAAAGTCGTATCCCGAAATCTCCAGGTTTATAGGTTTACCTGTTGGAGGTCCATCCTGGTTTCTGTCAATGGTAAAAATTGCACCGGGATAGTTATAGGTGAGTTTATTATTAAACATCTTAAGAATATCAGATGTGTTAAAACCTTCCCTATCCTCATAATCAACAAAGGATACCGTTACCAAACACTTGTTGTCACGTGTAGAAAAATCCAGATCGTTTTCCAGTCTTGCACCATCCCCAACATTAGTGAGTACTGATTTTACTATCTTTTTATAAGGATGGAGCAATTCTATGACATCGTTTTCTAGTTTTTTAGCAAAGTTATCGGTGGTGGTAATATGTGTACCTGCCGGTAACTCTACAAAAACATTAATGAAGTTAGGGTCTCCGCTAGGGAAAAATATGGTGTTGGGCGCTCTTAAATTGTAAAAAGACATGGTTAGGAACATGAGCAAAATAGTTCCCAATAACATGTTTCTTGGTCTTTTACCTTCAAGTACCGAGGTTAAGAATTTTACGTATACCTTTTCAAGGTAATTAAGGAATGTTGTTTTGAACCAAATACCAATTTTAGCAAAAAACAAAAAGTTCATTAAGGAAACAAATGCAGCAATAAATAGTAAGCTGCCTAAAATATTGACACCGGAGGCGTAACTCAATGTTCCTAAAACCAATAAAATACCAATAATACGATATACTATTTTACGTTCGGGCAGTTTCTCTTCTTCGGTATGTTTTATAAAGATAGATGAGAATACTGGAATAATAACCAATGCTACAAATAGGGATGATGAAAGTACAATTATCAACGTAATTGGCAGGTACTTCATAAACTCACCCATGATAGAATCCCAAAATACCAGCGGGAAGAAAGCTGCAAGTGTAGTGGCTGTTGAAGCAATAATTGCAATGGCAATTTCGCCTACTGCCATTTTTGCTGCCACTATTGGTTTGTATCCTTTATCTACAAAACGATAAATATTTTCAACCACTACTATGGCATTATCCACTAACATCCCAAGGGCCAAAATTAAGCCAAAAAGTACCATCATATTGATAGTGTAGCCTATTGCCTGTAAAATAATAAACGACATAAACATAGATAGCGGAATAGCCAAACCTACAAACAATGCATTGCGTGTTCCTAAAAAGAAGAACAATACAAGTACTACAAAGAGTACGCTGATGATCATACTGTTTTCGAGGCTGTTTAATTGCGCTTTAACCTGGTCAGACTGGTCATTTGTTATGGTAATTTTTAGAGACTCAGGAAATACATGATTGTTATTGGCTTCTTTAAGGATCTCCTCAATTTGTCGCGTTGCATTTAACAGGTTTTCTCCACCTTTTTTTACAACCTGAAGCGAAATAACCGGTTCTTGCCCTAACCTTGTAATACTCGAAGGTTCTTCATATCCATCAATTATTTCGGCAACATCTTTAAGATACACGATCTTCCTATCCTCACTTTTAACAATGATATCTTCCATTTCCTTAACATCGATAAATTCACCCAGGGCGCGTATGGCTCTTCGGGTATTACCGAGTTTAATTTCTCCACTGGAGATGCTCATGTTTTCGTATTTAATGGCATCTGCAATATCGTTAAAGCTAAGTTTATATGCAGCCATTTTTAAAGGATCTACATTAACTTTTATCTCCTTTTCGTTGATACCTTGTATATCTACTTTCGAAATCTCAGACAGACTCTCTATTCTGTCTTCCAGAATTTCTCCATACTTTTTTAGCTCATCAATACTGTAATCTCCCGAAAGGTTGATATTTACAATAGGGAATTCTGAAGCGTCTATATCTTCAACAACCGGATCTGCGGGTAAATCACCTGGTAATTCGCTCATGGCATCATCAACCGCATCCTTGCAATCCTGCAGGGCCACTTTTGTTTCTACATCGGTATTAAAAACAATAAGAATATACGATAAGCCCTGCGAAGAAGTAGACTTAATGTCTTTAATTCCATTGATACTTTCCAGTTCCTTTTCTATAGGTCTGGTCACCAGGTTTTCAATATCCAACGGAGAGTTACCTGGATATGGAGTCATTATCATAATCCATGGTAACTTCACTTCTGGGAATAATTCCTTAGGAAGAGTATTGTATGATACTAAACCAAATACTATTAACGAGAAGGTTAATAATAAGATGGTGGTTTTATTTCTTAAAGCTAAGGTAGTGAGCCTAAATTCTCTTAGTGCTTTCTCCTTAAAGCTTTGTTTTGAATTTATTTCTTTTTCTTGCATTTTTTATCAATTATAGCATTATGCAAAAGATTATTTTTCAGCGACTAAAGCTCCGTTTGATACGGTGTTAAATCCTTCAACAACTACCTGGTCACCTGAATTTAAACCTTTTGTAATTACGGTTTCATCTTTATAAGATCTACCAGTTTCTACATACACTTTTTGCGCTTTACCATTGTGAACAGAAAACAAAAACTTACCTGTGATATCATTCTTAATGATAGCTGAGGGTACAACCATCGCATTGTTTAAACTATAATCCTTAATTAATAGTTTAGCCATCATGTTAGGTTTAAGTTTACCATCTACATTATCCAGTTCTACCTGAACATTAAAGGTTCTGTTATCAGGATGAATGATATTGCTTGTTCTTGAAATGGGGGTTTCAATAAGTAAATCCGGGTAAGTGCTAAAGGTTAACATTATCGTGTCTCCTTTGTGGATTCTAGGCAGGTAAATTTCAGAAACATCGGAGTTTACCTTCATGGTGTTTAGGTTAACTAAGCTTAAAACAGTAGTTGCTCCGGGAGAAGAAAGTTCCCCTTCCTTGAGAATTATATCATCCACAATACCACTAAATGGAGCTGTTACATTGTACATTTTTAGCTGTTCTTTTTGAGATTCTAAAGCACTCTCTAATGATTCCTTTTGAGCTTTGGCCTGTAGGTATTCTATTTCCGAACCGATATTCTGATTCCAAAGATTTGTTCTTTTATTAAAGGTTGTAGTGGCCAGTTCCAGATTGGTTTCAATTTCGCGGATGGCATTTCTTATGACACTTGAGTTTAATGAAATCAGTAAATCACCTTTATGAACGCGTTGTCCTTCTATGACATGTATTTTGGTAATTTGTCCGGGAACTTCCGGGCTGATGTAGGCTATTTCTTTGGCCTCCATTAATCCGTTAGTTTCAATAAAATGGTTAAAGGTTTGTGGCATAATTTGTTTTGTAATTACAGGTATTCGATGTTTAACCTGTACGGTATCAATTTTTGCCAAATCTTCTGCCAGATCTTCATTCTTAGCCTTTAACTCCTGAATTTTTTCTTTGTTAGCCTTTATTTTAGCTTTAATTTTATCGGCATCAGTCTCTGCACATGAAGAAACTAATAAAGCAGAAACTAGTATTGTAAATATCTTTTTCATTGTGATATATTTTTATTGATAGGTATTATAATTGAGATGTGGCTTTTTGGTATGTTATGTATTGGTTAAAATACTTAACAGATGCGTTGCGGTAAGAGATATAAGACTCTACCAAACGATTTTCATATTGCGACAAATCAAGACTGGTTAATAAACCGTTTTCAAATTTAATGAGCGACTTGCGATAAATACTTAAAGCAATATTCTTGGCTTCAACAGCATTGTCATATTGCTCTTTTGCATTGGCTAAATTGGCTTTGGCAACCACCCAGTCACTTTTCAGGCTTTGTTCAAGCATTTGTTTATCCACAGATAATTTATTCATGGTTATCTTTTCCTGCTTTAATTGAGCGGAACGCATACCACTTGAAAAAATTGGAATGGACAAAGATAGGCCTAACATGGAGCCTTCTGTGACTGTTAGGTCAGACATCTGATCACCAAAAAAACCAAAGTCATAATTCACAAAAGCATTTAGCTTAGGCATGGCCTGCGCCCTTTGGTTTTTAATAACTAAGCTTTGAACATCAATTTGCGTATTCATCATTTGATAATCGATATGAGTGCTGATGTCGAAACTATTTTCTGGATTTAGAGGTATTGGAGCTAATATTGCGTCAATGCTATCAGTCAGTTTTAAGGGCTTATCAATGTCGTAACCCATGGTAAACTTTAAAACCACTATGGCTATGTTGAGCTGGCTTTTGGCCTCCAGATACAATCTGCGCGATTCATTCACCATTAAACGGATCTGATCTACATCAATATCTTCACTTAGGCCATTGTCGTAGTATGCCTGAGTTTGCTTTAGGGTTCGTTCATTTACCCTTAAGCTTTGTTCAAAATCAATTATATTTTGTTGAGCTATCAGGGTTAAAAAATAAGCTTCAGAAACAGCTTGCTTAATATCTATTTCTGTTTTGGTTTTAGATTTTTCAGATAAACGAACATATACTTTACTGGCCTTTACGCCAATAAAATAAGATCCGTCAAAAAGCAATTGATCTACTCTGGCTCCTATAGAGTTATTATACTTAGTGCCAAATACGGTAGTAATGGTAGTATCGCCAAACTGAATCCTATTTTCCTGTAATTTAAGATTGTTTGCTAACGATCCGCTTGCATTTACCTGGGGTAAGCCAATGGCCAAATATTCGTTCACCTGCTTTTTTGCTATGTCTATGTCATGCGAAGCATTAATGCTTTGGTATCCAAACTCGGTTGCATAAGCCAGTGCCTGGCTCAGAGAAACCTGTAAAGTGTCTGACTGTCCTTTACAAATTATGGAGCTGGCCAAAAGCAACTGAAGGATTAATAGTCTAGTCTTTGTTGTCATTTATTGTTGATTTAGTATAATTTTAAAGTAATTCGGCTTTTAATAAATCATTAAATATCTTACGTCCTTTCTCGGTGCAAATTCCATTCATGTGATAAATAAAAAACTGATCAGAAAATGCTTTTGACATCAAGTCATTTTCCGATATCTCATTTAAATCAGGATGAATAAATGAAGAAATTAAGGTTATTGAGAGCTTGGAAATAAACTCAGGATCTAAATCTTCTCTATACAAACCTTGCTTTTTACCTTCAATAATTAAATTGTTACATGATTTAACGGTTTGCAATTTTTTAAAGGAAATAAAGTCATCAAAAATGGAAGGGTAAAATTTCCGTAAGTCGAAAAGAAATGTGGGTTTTATACTTAAATAAGTTTTTAGATACTTTTTTCTGTGATAGATTTCCTTTTCAATAGCATTCATGTTTAGTTTGCTGTACTCATCTACTATCTCTTTTATTTTTAGTTTGATTAAGGTTATTGTTTTTTCAACCAATTCAGTTTTGTCAGTATAGGTCTGATAAAGCTTCTTCTTGGATATGCCCAGTTCACTGGCGATGTCATCCATGCTAATACTTTTAATTCCGAATTGAAGAAAAAGGTTCGTGACCTTTTCTATTTGTTCATGCATCGAGTTCATTTTGCAAATGTATGAAAGTCGAACGAAAAAGGAAACTATTCTAACGTTAAAAGTTTCTTAAGTTTCTGAGACTGCAAAGTTGTGGTTTATTCAGGGCTGTAGCAGTAATCTTCACTTGTATATTCATCTTATCAATAAATCACGTGAGTTGATAAATAAAATCTACGCATCAAACATGTTTTTGCTTTATTCATACCATAATTATATTGTATGACTTCAAAGCAGCTATATAAAGTAATATTTGTGTTATGTCTTTTGATGGTTTTACCTTGTCAAACAGATGCCCAATTCTGGAAAAAAAGAAATAAAGGTACCAGTAAACGTGAGATTAGAAAGCGGCAGGAGGAAGCCAATAAAAAAAGTAATTACAATCGCTTTAATGAGCTTCAGCCAATGGGTAAAAAAGCATCATTGGTTCGGATAGATTATATTTGGAGCTACGAAACAGCCAATACTGTACCTGAAAAAGGTGGTGATATTAATTTAATAATGCCTTCCCGTTTTTCTACTAAGTCAGGTATTGAATTTGGTACTTCAATCGCATCTCTGCCTTTTATTCCTACTGTATATTTAAAAAAGAGATGGACTAAAGGTGTTTTGTACGTGGCTACACGGCATCAGGTTTATTCCTATAGTCCCTTATTATATTTTGCTCAAAAGAATGAATATTGTGGTATTTTCCCTGGTAATGCAGAGGTACCCAATAGCTATGGGATTAAAAATGAATTAATTATTAGTAAGCCATTTTTAAAGGATTTAAAGTGTGGAAGTGTAAAACAACCCTATATTATAATTACGGCCGCACTTGCTATTGATTATGGTTTTGCCACTAAAAGTACCGAACAGGAATTGATGGAAAGAAAGTTTTTTAAACAGCGAAGTGGTGTTGTTCTTGGTAAGGGAGGTTTTTTGACCGCTCGCTTACAGGGCGATTTGTTTTTGCTGAAAGATTTATACTTAACCATAGCTGTAAGAGGTCTGTTTGCAGGTTCGCCCTATGGTAATTCCATAGAGCAAAATACAATGATTAAATATAAGGTTTCTCCTAAATTTAGTATGTCGCTAGGTTATTGGGCTTCGTTTGGTAAGGGTGAGGGAGCGCCAGTAGTTCCGCTGTTTGATTTAAGTTATCATTTTGGCTATAAAGAAGGCCGGGAAAAAGGTTTGTTTGGCTCCCTTAAATAATAACTATTTTTTAAATAGCTATCATCATAATTGTAAGTATTAGTACCATAACCTGAAGTAAAAGAAAGCGGACGGGTACATCCATTTGACGCAATCGCAATAAATTAGATACGAGTAGATTTTTCATTTGTAGTAGATTTTTTTGGGGTTCATATTCTTTGACTTTAAAAAATTAAAAAGGTTGCGTTAAAAACTAAAAAAATCATTTTTTTTTAAATCCTTTAAAGTAAGTAGGATAAATACAACTAAAAAGATAGGATACTCTTTTATTTGTCTTTTTAATTGCCTTAATTTGCTTAACACAATTTTTCAAGTGAAAGGTATAAATAACATATCACCCCTCCTGTCTAAAGCAACATCTGTTTTAGGAACTCAATCTTTATATGAAAAAGATATGATGTGCTGCATGATGATGTCATCATAGTATATAAGCGCATTGTATTCGGATACTCAATCTTATTTTTCCATTTATAATGCGCATAGCATTAGGAGAAAAAGAATGAATATTAACTATAAATTATATAATTATGTCTGAGCAAAAATTTGAAACACTACAATTGCATGCTGGTCACCAAATTGATGAAACCAATTCTCGTGCAGTGCCTATTTACCAAACATCATCGTATGTATTTAACGATTCAGAACACGCAGCTAACTTGTTTGGCTTAAAGGAGTTCGGGAATATCTATACCCGTATAATGAATCCTACTACGGATGTTTTTGAAAAAAGAATAGCTGCTTTAGAAGGTGGAGTTGCTGCTGTTGCAGTGTCTTCTGGCCAGGCTGCGCAATTTATAGCGTTAAATAATATATTAGAAGCGGGAGATAATTTTGTTTCTACATCTTATTTATATGGAGGTACTTATAATCAGTTTAAGGTTCAGTTTAAACGATTAGGTATAAAAGTTAAGTTTGTTGAGGGCGATGATCCGGCAGCTTACGAAGCACAAATTGATGAAAAAACAAAAGCCATCTATGTTGAAACAATTGGTAATCCGCGTTTTAATATTCCTGATTTTGAGAAACTGGCTGAAATCGCAAAAAGAAATGAGATTCCTTTAATTGTTGACAATACTTTCGGTGCAGGAGGATATCTTTTCCGACCATTAGAGCATGGAGCAAATGTAGTGGTTGAATCGGCTACTAAATGGATAGGAGGTCATGGTACTTCCATAGGTGGTGTTATTGTCGACGGAGGTAATTTTAATTGGGGTAATGGTAAATTTCCATCGTTAACTGAACCAAGTGAAGGTTATCACGGTCTGAAATTTTGGGATGTGTTTGGAGCCGATGGCCCATTCGGAAACATAGCATTTGCCATTCGTTGTCGTGTTGAAGGATTAAGGGATTTTGGTCCGGCTTTAAGTCCTTTCAATTCATTCCAGTTATTGCAAGGTCTCGAAACACTTTCACTTCGTATTGACCGAACTGTTGAAAACATTACAAAAATATCAAAGTGGTTAGAAGATCATGAAGATGTAGAGTATGTAAATTATCCAGGGTTAGAAAGCTCTCCATACCACGAATTGGCTAAAAAATATTTAAAAAGAGGATTTGGCGGCGTATTGACCTTTAAAATTAAGGGAGGTAACGAGCGTGCCGATAAGTTTATCGAGAGTCTTAAATTAGTAAGTCACCTGGCAAATATTGGCGATGCCAAAACATTAATTATTCACCCAAGTACAACAACACACGAGCAGTTGACACTTGAAGAGCAAAAAGCCTCAGGTGTTGAACCAGGCTTATTGCGTTTATCAGTAGGTATCGAACATGTCGATGATATTATTGCTGATTTAGAGCAGGGATTTAAAAATTCGTAAGTAACAATAATAAGCATTGGAGAAAAACATCTCCAATGCTTTACCTATATAAAAACCCACAACAAAATGAATAAAGAACTTACTATTGGCCTAGTCGGATTTGGCGTTGTAGGTCAAGGCCTTTATGATGTATTGCAAAAAAGTCCTGCTTTAAATGCGAAGATTAAAAGTATATGCGTAAAAAATAAAAAACAACGCTCTCTGCCTGACGAAATATTTTGTTATTCACCTGATGTTATTCTTAATGATTCCGAAATAAACCTGGTTGTTGAATTAATCACGGATGCCGATGAAGCATTTTATATAGTATCTAAGGCTCTAAAAAGCGGGAAGAATGTAGTTTCGGCTAACAAAAAAATGATTGCAGAAAACCTTTCGGAGTTGATTCGCTTACAAAAGGAAAACAATGTATCCTTATTATACGAAGCTTCAGCATGTGGCAGTATCCCAGTTATTAGAAACCTCGAAGAATATTACGATAATGATTTGCTGCTATCTGTTACCGGAATTTTAAACGGTTCATCAAACTATATACTATCCAAAATTTTCGATCACAATAAAGATTATCACGAGGCTTTAAAAGAAGCACAGGAGCTTGGTTTTGCAGAGGCAGATCCTTCTTTCGATGTCGATGGATTTGATTCTCTGTTTAAGTTGGTGATATTAACTGCGCATAGTTTTGGTACTATTGTAAACCCTAACGATGTTCTTCATTATGGCATTTCTAATATTTCCGATTTTGATATTAAGTACGCCAAAGAAAAAGGGTATAAGATTAAATTGGTAGGCCAGGTCGAAAAACTTGAAGAAAATAAAATTTCATTATTTGTTTTGCCTCGACTGGTAAAAAAAGACAAGTATATATATAATGTCGAAGATGAATTTAACGGAGTAGTTATTAAAGGGCTTGCATACGATAAACAGTTTATGTTTGGAAAAGGCGCAGGAGGACATCCAACTGGTTCTGCGGTACTTTCCGATATCACGGCTATAGCACACGATTATAAGTATGAGTATAAAAAAATGAATTACTATACTCAGTTCTTGTACGAAAAAGACGGAACTATTGAGATCTATCTACGCTATAAAAATCAGCAGGATCTCGACTTATTTAAATTCGATAGTATAACGGAAGAATACACCGGTCCTGAATACAACTATAAAATAGGCCTCATTAGCGTGAAGAATCTCATTGATCTTAAAGATAAACTAAGAGCGCTTGATATCTTTATAGCGGTTACCCGAAAAACTTTGAACTACTAATTCAAGGATATACGAATCAATAATTATAATATGAGGGCATCTGTTTTTGATGTCCTTTTTTAGTTTCTGCTTTTTCTAGCCGTTCCCCTCCATGTAACATTACATTCTCAAATTAAACAAGGTCTATCGGGTCGGGCTTTTTGTTACTACTCCTCGCTAAGAATATATTTCAATGTGGTACATTATATATATACCATTTCTCTATTTTGCAACATGTATAATATAACACCGCTGCGGGGTAACCACTCCAATCCCTAACGGAGCCATATTTCATGTAATAGATTAAACTATCAATTTTAGAGCTTCACTTTGCCTGTCATATTTCCTTCGTCCCCTTCGTGAAAATCCTTTGTGTTCTTTGTGGTCAACCTTTATATACCCCGAATAAAAAAAACTTTCATGATGTAACCTCTTGACAAAGGACTCTTTACCTCTTATCTTTGTTTTTCGTGCGAAAAAACTTTCCGTAGGTATTAGGAATCTAAAAATAAAGTCTCTTTCTTTGCACCCGCTTTGAAAGCAAGGCGTGTAAAAACAACGACATTTTGAACGACGAGAAAGGATGTAAAACCTTAGTAATAATAGGGTTTTGAGGCAGTCGAAAAGAGTTAGAGATTTATTTTAAAAACTTTCAAATTTCATTTGGAATTTAGAAATTAAATCAGTTATCTTTGCAGCCGCTTTTAACGAAGGGCTGGAAGTGATAATAACGAGACTGCAAAAGGGGTTTGAACTACTGACAGGTAGTATTTTAGAGCTTAAAATTTAGTTTAAATTTATCTCAAAAAACATTTGGAGTTTAAAAAATAAAGTTGTTATCTTTGCATCCGCTTTTACAGCGAGTCTCGACAGCGGTTGAGACGAAACAAAATAGATTGAAATAAGCTTTGGCTTACAAGATATAAAAGACGATCACTGTTAACTGTTTAATGTTAATTGTTAACTGATCAAACGTTCTTTGAAAATATTGAAATGCAACTTTAAAAAGGAAAAATAAGTGATTCTTTGAGTTAAAGCTCTTGTAAGGAATTATAATAGACGAAAGTATAAGGAATAAAGACGAAAGATTTCTTTTGTCTTATGTCTTTTATCTTATGTCTCAAAATTTTATACAACGAAGAGTTTGATCCTGGCTCAGGATGAACGCTAGCGACAGGCCTAACACATGCAAGTCGAGGGG
>NZ_VCHY01000209.1 GCF_005877885.1 Labilibacter sediminis | reverse complement strand
GGCGACATTATCTATATGGGACGAGGTGTACGCTCTACACTGACCATAAGAGCTTGAAGTATCTATTTGATCAGCGGGATTTGAATATGAGGCAGATTCGATGGTTAGATGTGGTGAAGGATTACGACTGTGAGATTCACTACCACCCCGGTAAAGCTAATGTGGTAGCGGACGCACTCAGTCGTAAGCAATCTGTTGAACCCATTCGAGCTAAGTGTCTTCGGATGACTATGGAAACGTCGTTGCTGGGCATGATTGGTGAAGCCCAGGAGGTAGCAACTCAGGAGGAAAACATTAAACGCGAGAAGATTGTGAACGAGTTGCCCAAGTTAGAGCGAGATGGGCGTGGATTACTGACTCGTTATGGGAGAGTTTGGGTTCCAATTGCTGGAGGAAACCGAAAAATTCTCATGGAAGAAGCTCACAAATCCAAGTTCTCCATTCATCCGGGTGCCACAAAGATGTATAGAGACCTTCGAGAGGGCTATTGGTGGCATGGAATGAAGAATGATGTGGCCCGATATGTGGAAGAATGCATGACCTGCCGGAAAGTTAAAGCTGAACATCAAAAGCCTCATGGGAAATTGCAACCACTAGAAATTCCTGAATGGAAGTGGGAGCACTTGACCATGGATTTTATTACGAAACTTCCCAAGACCCCAAAGGGATCGGATACTATATGGGTAGTTGTGGATCGTTTGACCAAAAGTGC
>NZ_VCHY01000208.1 GCF_005877885.1 Labilibacter sediminis | reverse complement strand
GTACATCTTATGCTTAGAGAAAATCACTTAACTATAGATCCTTTCACAGAAGATATTGAACAAATTTCTGATTTGATTGATACTTATGTGGAAGATGCTGAACACAGAGTTAAGTACTACAAATCTGAATTGACTTCAACTCAGTTCAAATTTGAAGAACTTAAAATAAAAACCGCTAAGCTAGAACAGAATCTAAATCGTAAAATTGATGATCATCTCACGGCCTTGGAACAATACAATTTAGTATTAAATCAACGTGACATTATAGCCAAGGATAACCGTGAGATGTTTGCTCAAATCAATACCAAAGTCAAAAGCTATGAAGATTGCAAAACTCTTCTGGAAAGTAATACCAATGCCATCATAGCCGGTCCCAAACCTGCATGGGTTAAATATGGACTCGGATATGAGGACATGGTCAAAGAGTTTAGTAATTCAACCAAGGAACCTAAAATTAAACCTGAGACACCATATGTTGACAAAAGTCTTTTCACTGGAGAAGATGAAGGGTGTGAAGAAATTGTTTCATGCAGTCCTATTGATACAACTTCTTCCTCTTCGTCCAACGAAAAATCAGAATCTCCTGTTAAAACTTCTGTCAATACTTATGCAAGTTTGATAGTGTCTGATGGTGAAAAATCTGAGTTGTTATCTCAACCAATTTCAAATCAAAACACAACTCCACCATCAAACAATGTCACTCTTGAAGAAAATTTAAAGTTC
>NZ_VCHY01000207.1 GCF_005877885.1 Labilibacter sediminis | reverse complement strand
GGTGCGTAGTCTTGCGCAGTAATGCGTAGTGATGCGCAATGGAGCAGTCTTGCGCGGTCACGGCTTGTGTATATTAGTTGGTGAATGCGATAACTGACGAACTTCAGCCTGAAGTATTTATCGCATTACTCATAAGCACGTATCCTCAACATGATTGGCTAGTACAATAGAATATTCCTTAGAATCTAGTTTGTTAGGATTGTTGCTTATGTGGCAACCATGTATTTGTTATTTTTCTATGTGTGATGGCCATACTCCTATATATAGCCCACTCACACATATCATGTAATAAGCTTCATGCTTCATTTTGTTCTTTCATGTAAGGTTGTGGATATTTTCCATTCAACCTCATCTATAATGAAGTAGTGAAGTAGTCCCACCAATAACTATCTTGTTGATTTTGTGATTGTTCTTAATTTCCGCACTGTCAAATCATGGATATTCGATCCTACAATTGGTATAAGAGCTATGGCTTTTTGATTTGACAACTTTTGCTCACAAATCACTTGATATGTTCTTGGTGGTGGGTTTCTCATATTTTTGGTTGAATGTTCTTGAGTGTTCTTGAATATTCATAGAGAACCCATTGTTATTGTTCTTGCTCATCATTGAAGTTCTATCTGCTACTGTTCATTGCTCACATCTGTTAGTATCTGCTGCTGCTCATTGATTTGATATTAGTTTAATCGATTATATCATTTACTCATTTGAATATTATCCTGCCCCAATA
>NZ_VCHY01000206.1 GCF_005877885.1 Labilibacter sediminis | reverse complement strand
TAGGTCTGAATTTTTATCACAAGTTGCCCATTGATGTCTATTGTCATATATCCAGAAGGTTTGTCCCAATTCAGGTTTTAAGTTAGGTTTTTAATATGTGCAATCAAATCTCATCAGATTTGTTGCTGTGTATTTTGTTCAAGTTGCATGATTTTTAATTCTCTGATAGTTGGTCGTTAAGGTCTAAATTTTGGATGGTAGTTCCATTCCCATGTCTAGTTCACTCCTGTTGAAGGGCATGTCCTAATTCCATTCCCAAGTTGAATTGAATTGGTCATTCCCTTGCTGAATCAATATTGCATTCAAATCTGCTGAGTCGTTTTGTAAAACTCATACCGGACATTTGGTCAATCGTTTGGACCTGATATTTGGTATAGGGTTTGTCTTGCATCTCTAGTTTATCTCTGTAAAAGGGTTTTCCTTGATTCCATTCCCAAGTTGGATGGAATTGGCAATTCCCTTGTCAATCCAGATTTGTGGCAGATTGCATTGTCAATCTTGTCACTTGTTTTCTAAGGTCTTAGAGTGTGATTCAAGTCTCAGTATTTTCTCGGGACTTGTCATGTATTGTGTCTACTTTCCAGAATGTCCGGACTCATCGTGTTTCGGGTTTCGGTTTGTCGTGTAGAGCTTGATTAGTAATGATACATTTATGTGTTAAAACCTAGAAAAGGGGTTAAAAGGAGTAAAATGACCTATAGGCTTAATATAGCTTTTAATTGTTGATCATAGGTCATCT
>NZ_VCHY01000205.1 GCF_005877885.1 Labilibacter sediminis | reverse complement strand
ATCTGTATAGATCAACTTAAACATACCTCATAATACTAAAGTCTTTTACAGGTATTCATATCACCACTGTGTATTCATCTACAATTCATCTTAAACTTCACTATGGTAGGGGTGATCTTGTTAACATATCTTTTATGTTAGCTATTACTCAACTTATCCTTATCAACATCATCACTAAATTAGTCTAACTATTTTGAATTCCAAACTTTTCTTACATTGCAAATGTTTCATCTCATAATTCCTTATTCAATTGCATCTAATATATTAACACTGCATTAGTTCATCACCTAGTCATCATATTCATTATTCAAGAAGCATACATATATCCAATCCACTTGGTATTATCTATCTCCTTAAAGATTAGTCACACCAGCAATTTCCAACTTAAATATTATCTTTAATATATACCATTAGGAATATATTTGTTTATCAACATCTTAAACACTACCAAATTAGTCCTTTCAAATAACTCCATTGATTATCTCAACTTATAGAAATCATTCCTTTTCCAAATTGTCTAAGTTAGGGGTTTTCAATTACTATACCTATTCGAACATGTTATCTTATACCTTCGATGTCTTGACATAACAATTTACTCTATGTTTAATATTCTAGATTCAACAATCTCTATATCACTTAATTTCTGAATCATTTGTTGTAAATAAATTATTTTAACACCTATCACATTATTGCACCTGTGAGTCACTATATATATATCAACTATACCAGAAACGACTGGTT
>NZ_VCHY01000204.1 GCF_005877885.1 Labilibacter sediminis | reverse complement strand
GGTTTACACAACCAAAAAAATATTCCGAAGGTCTACAATAAGATAAAAAAATCAGAGATTTTATTAAGAATTATGTACAAAAAAATTTGAAAATTTCCTCTGGCATCGAGGGAATTGCACGTATAGAGATTCAAAAACGTATCGATCTGATCCAGGTCATTATCTATATGGGATTCCCAAAGTTATTAATAGAAAATCGACCGCGAGGAATCGAAGAATTGCAGATGAATCTACAAAAAGAATTTAATTGTGTCAACCGAAAACTTAACATTAGTATCACAAGAATTGCAAAACCTTATGGAAGCCCTAATATTCTTGCAGAATTTATAGCCGGCCAATTAAGGAATAGAGTTTCTTTTCGAAAAGCAATGAAAAAGGCCATTGAATTAACGGAACAAGCAGATACAAAAGGAATTCAAGTACAAATTGCGGGGCGTATCGACGGAAAAGAAATTGCGCGTGTCGAATGGATCAGAGAAGGCAGGGTTCCCCTCCAAACAATTCGAGCTAAAATTGATTATTGTTCTTATACAGTTCGAACGATCTATGGAGTATTAGGCATTAAAATTTGGATATTTATAGACGGGGAATAATAAACCTTTATTCCCTTTGTATTCTATGCAGCGATAGAACAAAAAATCAGAAATTCGTTTCTTCTTTTTTGTTCAATAAAAAAAAATGAACAATTATAATTCTATAGGATTGAATAAAAATTCAATTAATCTTTTGATATAATTGCTAT
>NZ_VCHY01000203.1 GCF_005877885.1 Labilibacter sediminis | reverse complement strand
CAAGACATGTGACAGGCTGTTTTGAATTCCTCATCAATCAGCTTGTTACTACTTTTACACTTGCTGATGTGATCAAGAGAGTCAGACTTCCAAGATCCAGTCAGAGTCAAATCTAAAGATTGGAAGTGCTGAGCTCAGAATCGAGATTCAGACGCCAGGAAGCTGTTATGAAGATCATTAATCTGGACGTGCTGATCTCAAGACCTCTACTGTAGTCTTCTATCTGTCTTTGAGCATCACTCAATGGTTCAAGACTTTTGAAGCCATCATTTGAAGACAAGAAGATCCAAGGGCATGGAATTTGAAGACATACACAATGAAGCAATAAATCAAGGGGGAGATTGTTAGGACCAAAATTGTGATTTATTTGTTTCATTGTAATATTTACATGTTTGGCCCCTGGGTCTTAGACTATATATAGGTAGAGGCTCTAGAACATTGTAACACTTGAGTAACACTAGAGAGAGAGAGAGAGCTTTTGTACTAGACCTTAGGGTGTGCAATAGAAGCTAATTTGGAAATTCTCTGTGTTCTTCGTGTTCTTCATTTTATCCTTGAGTGTTCATCAGGATCATAGAGATTCCGCCTCTTTGATCTTGATTGTGAGTGATTTGGGACTAACATACCTAACTAAACTTTTAAGAACTTAACAATTACCAAAACAATTACGAACCTAACAATTGTAATAAATCCAACTTTCAACATTAACCAACTTTCCAAACTATATATGCATTTATATCACTCT
>NZ_VCHY01000202.1 GCF_005877885.1 Labilibacter sediminis | reverse complement strand
TACCTACGATGGAAGTAAACATGTTAGTAACAGAACCTTCTTCAACAAGATCTAATGGGTAAGCTACATAAGCGATAAATTGATTTTCTTCTCCAGGAACAGGCTCAATTCCATAGCATCGGCCTTTGTAACGATCAAGGCTCGTAAGTCCATCGGTCCACACCGTTGTCCATGTACCAGTAGAAGATTCGGCAGCTACTGCGGCCCCTGCTTCTTCCGGCGGAACTCCAGGTTGAGGAGTTACTCGAAATGCTGCCAAAATATCAGTATCCTTGGTTTCATACTCAGGAGTATAATAAGTCAATTTATAATCTTTAACACCAGCTTTGAATCCAACACTTGCTTTAGTCTCTGTTTGTGGTGACATAAATCCCTCCCTACAACTCATGAATTAAAAATTCTCACAACAACAAGGTCTACTCGACATGAATTAGGCGTTAATGAAACTTTTTACAGGAACCTTTCACAAAATTCCCAACTAATAGTAAAATTATCAACTAATCAGAATGCTTGATTATTAGACCATGGTATTTGATTCGGCAAATACATCATTATTGTATACTCTTTCATATATATGGCGCAACCCAATTCTTATTTATTTATTTTTGAATCGAAATACCTAAAAATCACCCAAATACTAAGAAATTCCCTCTTGACAGTGATATATGTTGTAAGTGATATATGTTGTATATGTAAATCCTAGATGTGAAAATATGTGGAATTTTTCTATGAAAAGATAAAAAAA
>NZ_VCHY01000201.1 GCF_005877885.1 Labilibacter sediminis | reverse complement strand
ACTGATACTGAGACTGATGCTCATGCCAAGTGTACTTTTTCCAGTTTCTCTGATATATCCGACTCTGATAGCACTAAGAATTCTAAGTCGTTTGATACTGATTCTGAAACATGCAATACATCTTCTTCATATAAATCCTTGGCTGATAAACTATGCAATAATAAAAAAGGGAACACCTCTAAGAGAAGTAATCCAAAAGGAAATCATTGTAATTACTCAAAAAGGGGCTTTGGTACTAGGGTCTGTTATAGATGTGGTGATTCCTCTCACAAAATCAATGAATGCAAGTTTGACTCATCCTCCCTGAGAGTTGAAAACATAAAAATTAGAAATGACAGATGGACTCTTAAATCAAATTCCTTGAATTGTCTTCCTAAAGAATGCTACAATATATTGTCAAATAACTTTGTGAATGACCCATTTTACAATGGGTCAGTGTGTTCTAACTAGTTTCTCAGTACTGCAGGGTCAAGAACATCTTTGGTATTTAGACAGTGGATGTTCAAGGCATATGACAGGATCAAAGTCTCTCTTGGAAGATTATGTCAAGAAAGCTGGTCCTGCAGTCACTTATCGAGACAACGGAAAAGGTCTTACAAAGGGTTATGGAAACATCAAGTGCAACAATGTTGTGTTTCAGAATGTCTCATATGTCAAGGGTCTCAAGCATAATCTCATTTCAATCAGTCAACTGTGTGATGCTGATTATGAAGTACATTTCACCAAGAAGGAAGGAAGAGTTATCA
>NZ_VCHY01000200.1 GCF_005877885.1 Labilibacter sediminis | reverse complement strand
ACAAGATTTAGTAACAATCAAATGCTACATGAAATTACGATTCGGAATATGTGATTAGTTCTCACGTAGGTTTCGTAGTCACAACGTACTTAGTGTTTGAAGTTCAATGCCGGTATGGATTTACCGAATTCGGTAACCGGAAAACTGAAACTTTTGCATACGAACTCCGTTTGAGCTGATTTTTTTTCGTTCTCATCTTTGTTGCACAAGGAATCCATGGACATATTAAAATTGAGATTTGGAGGTCGGGAAGTCATGCTTTTTGAGCTTCAAAGTAGGTCGGCTGATGAAATTTTTATTTTTTGAGTCGACTTTGAAGGTTTGTAACTTTTGCATACGAATTCCGATTTGGTTGATTTTTTTTTTTCATTCTCTTATTTGTTGGAAGATGAATCAATGGACGTATAGAAATCCAAATTTGGAGGTCGGTAAGTCATAGTTATTTAGCTGCAAAGTAGGTCGGTTGGTGATAACATTGAAGTAGACAACACACACAATATTATTAGATAGATAGGATGTTACAAACATTGAAGTACACACAATATCAAAGACAAAGTAGACAACACACACAATATTAAAGACAAAGCAGAGAACACACACAAGATTACTACTCCTCATCTAGTACAATACATTTGTTCAAACTTAAGAAGTGAAAAACAGCATAACATGAACACATTGATATCATATTAGAAGTCTTTCAAATCAGCAGTTGTGTAAACACTTTGGCTTTGTGACCGGCTACTTGA
>NZ_VCHY01000020.1 GCF_005877885.1 Labilibacter sediminis | reverse complement strand
TAAGAAACCTTCACTAAATCTTGATATCATAGATAAAGATGGACTTATGAAGACTGCTTAGATCGAACTCACGTTAAGCAAGGTTTGGACTTTTAGTGAGTAAGGTATCAATTGATATTTAATTTGTTGGGTCTTTAAATTTATCAGGGCGGGAGAGTAGTACCTGATCACCAATGTTTATGCCATCGATAATTCTGATATGAGTTTCATTTTCGCCGTCAGTTTTAACTTGTTGTTTTTCTGTTGATCCTGTTTTTCTAATAAATACATATTGATTGGTGTCATTTCCAAATACAGCTTCCCTGGGAACAACCATGTCATTTTCGAAATGAGCCGTTACTATTTGGTTAGTTGTGGTCATGCCTGGTAATATTTTTTTGTTTTTGGTATCAATCTCAATTAATACTTTAAAACCGTTCATGCCGGCATCTTTAATGGGTTGACCTATGTTGGCAATGCGAATTACTTTGCCTTCAAAAACGTCATCAGGGAAGGCATCTATCGTTAACTTAACAACCTGGTTAAGCTTAATTTTAGCAATGTCGATTTCTTTAACAATAGCCTCGGAAACCAAGGAGCTTAAGTCTGGAATGGTTGCAATAATAGGCATCCATGGCCCAACGTCATCGCTAACTTTAATTTTTGTTCCTCGCCAACTTCTACCATACACTACCATGCCATTTGATGGAGACTTAATATGGAGTTGTTTTTTAAGCTCCTCAAGCATGTCTCTGGTTTTTGTTTCACCATCCAGGCGTTTTTGTATTCTGGCAATCTTAGTTTTTTGTTTCTGAATTTCTTTCTCGTAGTTTCTTTTTTTAGCATTTAAATCAAGAACTGCTTTTTCTAAACTTATTTGCGCTTGACGCTGAACAGCTTTTGATTCGTATTTTGATTGCTCAACCTTTATTTTGCTCTCTTCAAGGTTATCTAAAAAATTAACTATTTGATCTCTGTTTTGAGATAAAGCAATGGTGCTGTCCAATATGGCGGATTCTAAAGAATTGCTATGTTCATCAATACGTTCGTATGATTTTTTTAAGCGATCTTCTACGTCCGCAGGATCTAGTGTGGCAATGAAATCACCTTTCTTAACATTAGTTCCTTCAGCCACTAAATCTGTAATTTTTAGGTAATACACTCTTAACTCTCTTCGATGCATTAATTCTGGAACATTAATGGTTTCGTATTTAAGAGCTTGAACTTCACCTGTTGCAGATACTTCCATACTAAATGGTTGAATTTCTACAGTAGCGGTTCTTTTATTTATGCCGGCCGAAGGTTTAAATACAAGGAACAATATGATGATGAAAATAAAAACAGGAATGCCTATTTTAACTTTCGGAGATATGTTTTTTAAATATGACATTGTTGAATGTTTTATTTTTGTAGCAACTGGTCTAACTCATGAATAAGAGTTTCGTTTTTTTCAAAGTTATATAAGGTTAGTCTTCTGATATTGAAATAACTATACCAGTACTCCTGAATGCTTTGAATGTAGTTTCGTTTTGCGGCATCAAGTGAATTACGTGCAGCATTTAGTTTTATCACATCTACTTTATCAATTAAAAAGCGCTGCTTGGTAACTTCAAACCCCATTAAAGCAATGGTATCAGCTTTAGCCGCAATTTTTACCTGTTGTTCCTGCATATTAAACTCCATGATGCGAATGAAAACATCTTGCTCAAAGTCAATTTTTGCCTGCCGCACTTCAGCTTCAGTCACTTCTTTTTCTGAACGGGCCATTTGTATTTTACCTCGCCTTAAGCCCCAGTCAACAATAGGTACCGAAAGAGATAAACGAAGATTCTGCTCATCTCCAAATGGAGTTCTGTACACATCATCCAGTACACTTGAGCTTTTATTATATCCATAGTTACCATAAATACTGGCATTAATTCCATTATCTGTTCTCGCTCGGGCAATTTCCCGGTTTGCTTCAATTAATTGTTGTTCATAATTGAGTAAATCCGGATTGTTGGTAAAAGCCTGATCCAGGGCATAGTCTGCATTTATTTTAAACGAAGGAATTTTTCTTGGTACAATACATTCTATATGAACATTCTCTTCAAAACCTAAAAAAGAATTTAAGGATACTCTCGACTGGTACAAATCAATTTTAGCTCTGGATAAAGCCATATTAGCATTTAAATAGCTTAACTCTAAATCTAGTAGTTCATCTTGCGTAACTGTTCCAATTTCAAATCTTCCCTTTCCAATTCTGTATAAAGTATCTGCATTAGAGAGGTTAGTCTCGGCAATTCCAAAATTAATTTCGGCCTTTAAAACATTAAAAAATGAATTAGTCGTTCTCATCCCCAATTCCTGAAGGCTCTGCAGATACTCTCTCTTAGCCTGCTCGAATTTAAGTGGCTCAATTCTCGATTGCCATTTAAACTGGTTAAAGCCATTTAAAGGTTGTGTAATACCAATAGTAATTGGAGTTGAATAATAAGATAAATTCCCGGATTCGATATTTTGTATGCGTTGTAAATCGCTCGAAGCAGTAATTTTACCACCGGTAGCCGTAATGTTTTGTGTAACATTCACCGAAGCATCTGATATCAACCTTTCTGTTGGAACAAATTCGTCTTCATTTGTTTCCTGATTATAACGAGAAACGATAGAGCGTTGGTAATTTACAGGTGTGGCAGACAATCCCAGTAAGGGTAGTTTCTCTGCTTTGTAACTCCTAAACTGCCAGTAACGAGCCAGGTACATATTCTTTTGCCTGAAGCTAAATATCGATTGATTGTAAGCAATCTCTATTGCTTGATCCAGAGTTAGCTTTAAGTTAATGTCTTCCTTTTGCGAGGATATCACCTGAAAGGAAAATAGGAAGAATATGGTGATGATTATTATTCTTGTCATAGTGAGTTTTAAAAGCGGTTAGATTTAATGTCTTAATGATTCAACAGGATCCTGATTGGCAGCTCTGCGTGCTGGTATATAGCCAAAAACAATACCTACTGTGGCCGATACACCAAAAGCAATAAAAACGGAAATAAAAGAAACAATTGTTTTTATGCCGGCGGTAACTTCAATGATATAAGCCAGCGATACGCCCATGATAATTCCGATAACACCACCTCCAATACTAATTAATGTAGACTCGGATAAAAACTGCACAATGATGTCTTTTCGTGAAGCTCCAATGGCCTGCCTTGTTCCAATTTCGCGAATGCGCTCCCATACAGAAGCCAGCATAATGTTCATAATCCCTATACCACCAACCAAAAGCGAGATGCTGGCTATGGCTCCCAATACGATATTAAAAATATCGTTTGTTTTCTGTTGTTGTTTCAAAAGGAGCTCAGGTACGGTAACTTCAAAGTCGTACATGTTTGAATGGCGCCGTAAAAGCATGCGCTTGATGACATCTGCCGTTGCACTTAACTCTTCTGTTTCTTTTACCTGTACTACAATTTTATCCAGTTGATTTTGGATGGTTTTTTTTGGGGTATTTTCCGTTTTTCCACGGCTTCTGCCTCTGCTCATTTGCTCAAATACCAATGGGTTTATTCTTGAGCGATCCTTATATCTCATCAGAAGTGACTTGGTGGGAATAAATACTTTATTGTCTGAAGAGCTAATGCCCATCTCATCAGAGGCAGAAGTTGTAAAGTCTCTTTTAACAGCAACGCCAACGACCTTAAGCCAATTTTCGCCAACTTTGATGTATTTACCAACAGGATTTTCCTGATTGAAGAATTTGGTTTTAACGTTGTAACCAATAATACAAACAGGTAAACCTTTGTCGTCTTGCTTTTCGCTAAACGTTGTTCCGTCAGTGATATCTATGTTTAGTAATGAAAAATAGTCAGAGGATACGCCTTCGAGAACAATGGGATAGCTTTTCCCGTTTTTAACGGCATAATAATTCATGGATATAACCGGACTAACTTTCGATACTGATGGTATAGCCTTTAGTATTGAGTTAGCATCGAACAAAGTCAGGCCTTTTGATTTTCGCTTTCCTTTGTCATTTGAGCTATCCTCTTCGCTTGTTCCGTTTCCTTCAATAATCGTTTCGCTGACCGGTGTAATAATAATGTTATTTACACCTACGAGTTTAATCTGTTCCAACACTTCCTGCTGGGCTCCTTTCCCAATGGCGAGCATGCTAATTACGGCAGCAACACCAAACATAATTCCCAATGCCGTAAGCAGTGACTTTACAGTATTGGCCATAATAGCCTCAATGGCAATGATGACATTATGGATGTATCTTGTGTATAAATGCTTAAGCTTATCCATTGTTCTTTTTGTGCTTAGGTCTGTTTTTTTGAGCTTTATTATTTGGGGAAGCCTCAGGTGCCGTTTCCTGGTCTTTTTTCAGTTTAATAGCTTCGTAAATCTCAAGTCCTGAAAAAGGGAGCTTATCGGCATCAATGGGTTCATTCATTAAAATCACATCGCCTTCCTTAACGCCTTGCCTGATCACTACATAGTTTTCATTCTCGTCGGCAAGTTCAACAATCTGCTTTTGTAAGTTCTTTTCTTCGAGATAAACATATGAAAGCGAATCATTTGTAAATACAGCTTCCAAAGGAGCATAGAGCACATCTTCTAATATATTAGTGGTGATAACATTACTTGTGGTCATGGCCGGGCGCAAATCATCATCAGAACCTTCTACTTTAATACTCACTTCAAATACTTTGGCATCTCCACCGGGAATTACCTGACCAATGTTAGCTATTTCAGTTACAACGCCATCAAATAACTTGTCGGGAAAGGCATCGACACCTACTTTAACTTTTTGTTTAACCCGAACTCTGGATATGTCGACCTCATTTATAAATGTCTTAGATATCATGGAAGTAAGATCGGGAAGTTCTGCAATTTTTGGATCCCACCGATTTACTGTACTTCCTACTTTGCGTTTGTTTCCCATACGATCGAAACTGTAAATAAGCATACCGGGAGCCGGAGCTTTAATATCGATAGCATCAAATAAGCGTTCAATTTCTTTAACACGAGTTCGCACGCGATCGCTCTCAGAAAGAGCTCTGTTTACCTTAATCTTATCCTGCTTTTTCTTTAGGTCGTAGTTTCGCTTATCCTGATCGACTTTTCTTTGTGCTTTATCAACGTCAAGTTTAGCCTGGCGAATAACAGCAGGTGATTCATAAATGGATTGGTTAAGGATAAGATTTTTCTCTTCCAGGTCGATATTGGCACTGATCAGCTCATCTCTTAAATTACTTAAGTTGATGTTGGTATCAATTTTTGCATCTTCATAAGCTTCCAGCTTTTCGGTTAGTTGGGAGAGTGCATCAGATAGTTTTTCTTCAACAGCACTGTGGTCGAGAGAGGCAACGTAATCTCCGGAATCTACCACGGTACCTTCTTCAACCATTTTTGTAATTTTAATTTCGTAGATATTAATAGACCTGGCTGATAACTCACTGGGAACATTTATGGAAACAGAGTTTTTGGCCTGAAGTTGACCGGTACTATATACCAGGGATTCGAAATTACCTTTTTTAACCTTTGTGGTAATGAATAATTCATCGGATACAGAAGGAGAGAAGATGGCGTTGTAGGTGATCCAGATTAAGAGGATTCCCACTGCAATAGCGACGAGTCGCTTAAGTTTTTTCTTTTGCATGGATTAGATTAAGTTGTTGGACTTTTAATTATAAAAAACGTGCTTGCTACTAACAAATATTGTGCCCGTTATTGCAAATCCTACATTAGACTCAATGTAAATAAGTATAACGAACTGTTGCTCGAAAAATTTTAATTGAACCCGGATTTTTAGATGGTGATCTCTAAAAAAATAAAGCAGTAAGGAAACTCACTGCTTTATTTTACAATTTTATGGTTTACAGATTATAATCCGGCAATTTCTTTAATGTCTGTAATAATCTTTTGAGCCAATTCATCCGCTTCTTTATTGTTAGGAGCTTCTGAATAAATTCTGATAATTGGCTCAGTATTCGACTTTCTTAGGTGTACCCATCTGTCCGGGAAATCAATCTTAACACCATCGATGTCATTAATCTGCTCATTGCTGTATTTAGCTTTGATATCAGCGAGGATCTGATCAACATCTAATTCAGGCGTTAACTCAATTTTATTTTTAGAAATAAAGTATTCAGGGTAAGTTGCTCTGAGCTCTGAACAGCTTTTTCTAGATTTAGCCAGATGCGTTAGAAACAATCCAATACCTACTAAGGCGTCTCTTCCGTAATGAGATTCCGGGTAAATTATTCCTCCGTTGCCTTCTCCGCCAATAATAGCATTGGTGGCTTTCATTTTGCTTACCACATTTACTTCTCCTACAGCTCCTGCAGCATATGTACCACCATGTTTTTCTGTTACATCGCGTAAAGCTCTTGTAGACGAAAGGTTAGATACAGTATTTCCTTTTTGCTGACTTAGAATGTAATCTGCCACAGCAACCAGAGTATATTCTTCACCAAACATAGAGCCATCCTCATTAACAATAGCCAAACGATCAACGTCAGGATCAACCACAAAACCAAGGTCTGCTTTTTGTTCTTTTATTAAAGACGAAATCTCGGTTAAATTCTCAGGAAGAGGTTCCGGATTATGCGGAAACTGTCCATTGGGTTCGCAATAAAGTTCTATTACTTTTTTTACACCTAAAGCTTTTAATAATGCAGGTAGGTATGTTCCTCCTGTAGAATTTACACAATCAAGAGCAACGGTAAATTCTGCTGCTTTAATGGCTTCAACATCTACCAGTGCTAAATTGCATACATGATCTACATGTTTTTTTAGGTAGGTGTCGTTATCACTTACTGTACCTAAATGATCTACTTCAGAAAAGATAAACGATTCATCTTCAGCAATGGATAATATTTTTTCACCATCAGCAGCACTTAAAAACTCACCTTTGTTGTTTAGAAGCTTTAACGCATTCCATTGCTTTGGGTTATGACTGGCAGTTAAAATAATACCACCATCAGCATTTTCCATGGTTACGGCTAACTCTGTAGTAGGAGTTGTGGATAATCCTAAATTAATGACGTTAACACCACATCCCATTAAGGTACCCACTACCATTTTATCCACCATAGGACCTGAAATACGAGCATCTCGTCCAACTACTATGGTGATGTTTTCTTTTTTTGTGTTTTCTTTTGCCCAAGCGGCGTAGGCTGCCGTGAATTTTACGATATCTAACGGACTTAATCCTTCTCCTGATTTACCACCGATAGTACCTCGGATTCCTGAGATAGATTTTATTAATGTCATAACAGTATGCTTTTTGTTTGTTAGGATTAATATATTGAAACGTAAAGATGAAGAAATCCGATAGAATAATAAAACTTTTGTAATCTCTATTCTGTTTTTTTTGAAGAGGGGGGATAGACCTTAACTTGTCATTTTGTATTGCAGTAGCCTTTAATACAATTAATCAAAAAGCTCTCGCTTATCATAGCATAAGTCATGCAAGTTGGTATAGTGTTTTGTCCTGCCAACAGCAGGGAGACCAAACAAAAACAACGAAGCGGGAGGCTTCTCTGAACAGGAGCCTGATTGACTAATACTATATACAATCTATAGCTACTACTATAAGTTATCAATAGTTACCACTATAAGATGTTTATAGTACTAAGGATCAGCTTAGCACTTGCCATGTCTTAAGATAATCAGACAGAATTGGTGTGTGTTAAATAATTCCATAACTTGAATAAACTGTTAAATTAACACATGTTGTTATGGAAAAATATCAAAACCTAATTGAGAAGGCTTATGAAATAATATTGGTATATGGACCAAAATTTATACTAGCCTTGGTTGTTTTAATACTTGGTTTATGGATTATTAATCGTTTAACTAAAGTTGCCAAAAAGGTAATGGTTAACCACAAGGTTGATGTTTCGTTAATTGGATTTGTAGCAAGTTTAACGAACATTGGATTAAAAGTTCTTTTATTGGTTAGTGTTGCCGGTATGATTGGAATTCAAACCACCTCCTTTATAGCCATATTAGGTGCAGCCGGACTTGCTGTTGGATTAGCGCTACAAGGAACATTATCTAACTTTGCAGGAGGTGTGATGATATTAATATTTAAACCCTATAAAGTAGGTGATTTAATACATGCTCAGGGGCATCTGGGTACAGTTAAAGAAATACATATTTTTGTAACTATATTACTTTCTCCTGAAAGTAAAACTATCATTATTCCCAATGGAGCTATTTCTAATGGCAACATTACCAACTATACTACAGAAGGTAAAATAAGGGTAGATTTAACCTTTGGTATTTCGTACGAATCAAATATTAAAAAGGCTAAAGATTTATTGTTGAGTATCATGAATAACCATGATAAAGTACTTCAAGATCCGCCTCCTTTTGTTGGGGTTAGTGAGTTAGCAGATAGTTCTGTTAATTTAGCAGTTCGGCCGCATGCAAAACCACAAGACTATTGGCAAGTTTATTTTGATGTATACGAACAAGGAAAAATTGCACTCGACGAAGGAGGTATTGTTATTCCTTTCCCACAAGTGGATGTTCATTTAGATAAAAATAATACGGTTCCTAAATAAGATTGTGCGGAATATTGAATTCACACTACATATATAGAAAGGTAGAACAGTTTGCGCGCATTAGTGCGAGAACCTTGCGTGCATAGGCGCAAACTGTATGCGAGCATAGGCGCAAGAACCATGTATACATAAGCGCAAGGACCTTGCGTGGATAAGGAATTGATTTATATGTGTCTCCTTCCTTTGCTTTTTATAATAGAATGCGCTAACTGTGCGGGAACTTAGCAGCAGATCATCACATTAACACATTAACAAATCGTCACATTAACACATTAACACACTAACGATCTTCTTTCTTTTTATACCGGGATTTTGCTAAAAAGTAACCTGCTGTAAATGGAATGCCAAACAATACCAGCGCCAAAACAATCACCATAATAATGATGACCCAGGAAATACTTTTAATTAAGTCAGCAAGGCTATCTGCTGTTTCCTGGATTAATGTTTTACCGGAATCTTCAATATCTTTTTTTAACAGAACACGTTGTTCATCAAGGTATAACTGTAAATGCTCGCGTTCTTTGGCCAGCTCAGCAATGTTGGCAGCCATACCTTTGTTGAAATCTAGCATGACAGGTGACAGCTCCTCGCGCATTTTAACAGCAATCACACCCAGCATCTCCGGTGATTCCTGCGCCACAATAACCAGACGGTTTAGCATTAGTGAAAGTGAATCGATACGCGCCAGATAAGGCTTGGCCAGACTGTCTTCATTAAAAGCCATTACAATCAGGTCTTTTTCCCATTTTAGCTGCGATTTAAGCTGATCGTTATAAACGCTTATGCGGTCGGTAAAATCATTCATTACCTCAGCTCCGGTACCAATGGTGTTGGTGTACAATGAGTCAGGAATTTCCAGATGTTCAATCAATAAAGGTCGCTTATCCGTGCGGGTAAAATGCCAATCATGTATATTGTCCGACAGAGGTTGTGCATCTATAAAAGAGCTGAGCTTTAGAAAGTGTTCTTTTGTGTTGACTTTTCGAGCAATGGCTTTTATTTGCTGGTGTAACTCTGATGCCTGTTTTTGCGCCAATGCGGTATGTTCTCCAAAATCATTTGCTCCTGCTCCTTGTAGATAAGCATCCATTTGTCTGGCCAACAGCCAGGTGTCAACTAAAGCAATTTCCGCATCGCTCTGAAAAGCAGTATAGGCACATGCCGAAGTGGCACCTATTTTCCATTGTATGGCCTGTCGTTGTATATCCTTATCTGGCGACATAGCTATGATAGAATCAGCCGTTTGCTCTACAATTCCACTAAAGTTTTTGTAGTACGAACGTACCGCCATTCTGGCATTTAAATCCTTTTTAGCTAAGGATTCTGCTCCAAATTGAGGATTAAATTTCACAAGGGAACAGCTGGATAAAAACAACAAGATAAGGCCTAGGAAAGAGTATGCTGAAAATCTCATTTGCGATATGTTTTAATTGGGCTGTAAAGATAGCCATTATGCCTTGAATGAGATTGGATATTCATTAGGTAGGATAGTTAAAATAATAGAAGAAATTTGAAGATCTGATAAAAGACTCGTTCTTTATTTAAAAGCTGTAAATAAAGAACGGGTCTATCTATGCTTGTGGGATTCCCTACGCGAAATTCACGTTACAATATTGTTTGTTAATGTTACTTTCTTGAGATAAGTTGCCAATAATAACTAGCTCCAGGTTTTAACCTGGAGAATTAAAATAATGGGTAGTGGGTTTTAACCCAAACTTTCTATTAAATTAATAAAGCGATAGGCAATGGGTGAAAGTTAACAAGGCTGTTTCAAGTGTATTTTGCTTAACAGCTGAACCTTCAGGCTGAAAGTTGAATGATTGATGGATCCCCATCCCACCGCCTTTGACGGCGTACTTCCCCTTTTGCTCAGGCAAAAAGGGAAGAGGCAATGACTCTTTTCTTACGATCAGTAAGTTGATCGTAAAAATATTTTATTTTTGAGGAAGCACAGCTTATTAATAATGAGCATTAATGAATAACGCAATCAATAGTAGTGTGGCGATTATGGAGACTTAAAAGTTTATAGTTTGCAGCATAATGCATAATGTTGCAAATGGTTAAAAAACCAATTGCTAACTGCCAAAAGCCAATCGCTAACAACCAACAATTACTTCATAATCCCGGCTTTTAAAAACATGATTTCTTTTGCTGTTAAATGACGCCATTTGCCACGCGGAACATCTTTTTTGGTCAGACCCGAAAAGTATACTCTGTCCAGTTTAACCACTTCGTAACCTAAGTGCGCAAAAATACGGCGTACTATGCGGTTTTTCCCGGAATGAATTTCAATACCCACCTCGTAATTGTTTCCTTGCACAAGGCTAATTTTGTCGGATTTAATAAAGCCATCTTCAAGCTCAAAACCCGTGGCAATTTTATCTAAGTCTTCCTGTGTAATCGGCTTGTCTAAAAAGGCATGGTATATTTTACGGTGTTCGTGGCTTGGGTGAGTTAGCTGCTTGGCCAAATCACCATCATTGGTAAGAAGCAAAACACCGGTGGTCATTTTATCTAATCGTCCAACGGGATATATTCGTTCGGAGCAGGCGTGTTTTACCAGGTCCATTACCGTATGGGTTGCATGAGGATCGCTTAAGGTGGTGACAAAGTTTTTAGGTTTGTTTAAAAGTACATAAACCATCTTTTCGGCTACCAAATCCTTACCATCATAAACAACCTTGTCGGTTTTTTTTACCATAGTACCAACTGTAGTAACTACAGCGCCGTTTACCGTAATTAAACCTTCGGCAATTAGCCTGTCAGCTTCGCGTCGGCTGCATACACCGGCATTGGCAATAAATTTATTTAAACGAATGGTATCTTTAGTTTTAGTGCTTTCTCCGGATGTGTTATTTGTAGTGTTTTTCGGATTTTCCTTTTGTTTTGGAAAAGATTTTTTCTTCTTCTTGTTAAAATATTTTTCGCTCATGCTTCCTCGTGAATTTCTGCAAAGGTCACAAAATAATTTAACTATTTAAACTAAAATTGCTTAATCTCTACTCTTTGCTTATCCCGGAGATTTTAAACTAGTTTACCGTACTGTCAATAGTACCATCTTTTAGCTGAGTTGAAATGACATCACCCGATTTTACATCATGCAGACTTTTTACAACCTTGCCATTTTTGTACGTGATAGAATATCCTTTTTTAAGGATGTTTTGCGGATCAAGTAATTCGTTGGTTTTACTAAAGAATTGTAGTTGCGACTGATGATGACTCATAAAAAACTTAACGCGTGATTTTAAACGCTGCGGTATAGTCTCCAAGCTATTTTTATTGGTGTAGATATGGCTGTGAGCTGATGATTTTACTTTTTGAGCAAGCAGGTTTAATTTATTTTTTCTGCTGTCGAGGAATTGATTTGAAGAAGTGCTTACTTGATGAATGATTCTGTCAAGGTGATTTTTTTGAGTTAAGAGGGCGTTGCTGACCAGCGGCTTAAATTTGCTGCTGGCTCTTTCCAAAGAAGCTCGGTGGTCTGCCATAATATCGCGTGTGGTATCAATAACGGCATCTTTTAAGCTTTCGAGGTGGATATTAAAAGCTGTCACCAATTCAATGATATGTTCGGCCACAGCAGTAGGTGTTTTTAACCGGGTATGGGCAACGTAATCCACTACGGTTTCATCTCTTTCATGACCTATGCCCGAAAATACCGGAAGTGGAAATTGGGCAATGTTATAGGCCATCCAGTAACTATCAAAACACATAAGGTCGGATGTAGAACCACCACCACGAATAATGACCACCACATCAAAAATATCTTCGTATTCATATATGCGGTCAAGAGCTTCGGTTACCGACTCTTCGGCACCATCGCCCTGCATAATAGCCGGAAATAACTTTACATAGAATTTAAAACCATCTTTATTGTTATTCAGTTGATTACAAAAATCTTCATAACCGGCAGCCGTAGGCGATGAAATCACAGCTATCTTTTGAGGAACCATTGGAACCTCTAGCTCCTTGTTCATGTCGATAACGCCTTCTTCGCTCAGCTTATTCAGGATGGCTTGTTTTTTCTGTGCCATATCACCTAAAGTATAGGTGGGGTCAATATCTCGTACGTTTAAACTAAAACCATATACTTCCTGAAAATCTATACTTACCCGAACCATTACTTTTATTCCTGCTACCAGACTTTGGCCTGTTTCAGCAGCAAAATAAGGTTTAAGCATACGATAGGTGTAAGCCCAGATATTGGCTCTTGACTTGGCTATAATTTGTTCAGTTTTCTCATCTTTTTCAATCAGTTCGAGATAGCAGTGTCCATTTCTTACCTCGCGTATCTCACTTATCTCGGCAACAACCCAATAAGTATCGGCAAACTCCGAATGAATGGTTTCTTTAATTTTGGTGTTTAGCTCAAATAGAGAAAGTGAACTGACGCTCATCGAATTACTTTTTTAAAAGTTTAAAGGTAAAATGTTCTGATTGATCCTGAATATGCAATATATAAATGCCAGGCGCAAGGTATTGTAAGTCCTTTATTTGAATGCTTTGTTCAGCTATGCATTTATTCACCAATAAGCACTTACCATTGATGTTATATAATTTAACCGTGGCATTTATAATGTTTCCGGAAGTGCTTGAAATAGTGATGTGATTTATAAACGGATTTGGTTTAACCAGATATGGAGCTTTCAAAGATTGGTCAACAATACCGCTATTTATGTCTAAAGCTGATTTGAAATCAGGAATACCATACCCAAAAGAATAATCAGGATTATCATAGTTGTGACAACTTTGTTTTACCAGGTTAAGGATTTGAGCATTGCTTAATTCCGGCTTTGCCTGCCATAAGCAGCTTATTAAACCTGTAATTACCGGTGCAGAAAAACTGGTGCCACTACTTTGCGAAATGCTTCCATCGGGATTTTGTAGCGCTGTCTGGTATCCAATTGCGGTCATGTCAGGTTTAATACGTCCGTCAAAAGAAGGGCCATAGGAGCTAAAACCGGCTCTGGTACTATCGCTTTGCATAGCAGCGATGGCTAAAACATTTTCACCATCAGAAGGCGTTATGATGTATTTCCAACTCATAGCACCTTCGTTACCTGCACTGCATACAACAACCATTCCTTTGGCAAAAGCAGTTTCGGCACCTTGTACGCTGATGCTTGTTTGACCATCCATATCTTCATAGGAATAACTCATTGACCCATCCTCAAAAAAATAGTAACCAACTGACGAATTAATGATGTCGGCGCCAATGCTATCGGCATATTCTGCTGCACAAACCCAGTTGTATTCCTCAATGGGGTACTCACTGCTATTGTCTTCGGTGCGCAATAAAGTGTAGGATGCCTTAGGAGCCGAACCTTTTATTTCTCCCGGAATATATCCACCCATAATAGAAAGCACAGACATTCCATGATTACCAATATTTTCAAATATACTTGCACCGGGTTCAACAAAATTAAATGTGCTTATAATCTGACCATTATTCCAAAGGTGCTCAAAAGAGGGGAGCGTGTTAACCTGGTGAAACCCGTTGTCAATAACCGCTATGAGTATATTTTCTCCCTGATAATTGTTTTCATGTAGATGTTGTCCATTTACCGTAGCTGTTTGCTGCCAGGCCTGTCCGTATTCAGAAGAACTTTTTAATGCATGTGGTATTTGACTGAAAACAGGATTGTATTTTTGAGAGGCTGGTAGTTCGGAGGGCTTCCAAATTAATTTAGATGCCTGAATAAATGATACGCGTGTTATGGTATCGATCAATTCAGCATTGGATGTTTCAATGATAGCACCATTCAGCCATTTTGACGACAAATAAATTTTTACACCCATATTCAGTAGACTGTCGAGATAGGATTGAGTAACAGGCAGATCTTGCTCAGTTATGTCAATGTTAAATTTCTGACGCCTCTCAATGGCACGTTCCGAAAGAAATTCTCCAGGATTTGAGATGGAGAAGCTGTTGTTGTTTTTATCAGTAAAGGAGACGAAATATTTTTGAGCGCTAAGCTGTACACCAAGCCAGGCCAACATAAATATGAGTACTGTTCTTTTTTTCATCTATCTTCCTCTCCTTTTTTAAACCTATCTTCCTCTTATGTATTCGTCGGGGTTATGTTTAAACTCTTCAGGATCTTTTAATTTGCCTTTGTTGTTTTCAAACTCTTTAAAAAGCTGCTGTTGCTTTTCATCAAAGTCATCCGTGTTTAGCGTTTTTCCTTCTTTATATTCAATTTTGTAGGCAAGGTTACCATTTGGAAGAAAAACAACCCAGGTGCCTTCTTCCAATCCATTTACAAACTGACCCTGAACTTCAGTTTTCTCATTTTCAAAAAAGATGGTGTATTCCCCTTCAATACGACCTTCAAGATGATGCGAACGCATTTTTATATTGCCGTTTTGGTGGTACTTGTTCCAGATGCCGTCCTTTACATCATTTTTCCACTCTATTTCTTCGGCTTTATTTCCGTTGGGAAAAAAGTGAGTGGTTACTCCATGTTTTAAACCATTATTATAATGCTCGGTGGTGTAAAGTTTTCCTTTGGGAGAGAAGAACTGCCATGTACTATCCTTTTGGGTGCCGAGGTAATAACCTTTGGCTGTTAACTTTCCTTCTTCCGAAAACATTTGAGCAGCACCAAACTCGCCATTTTCATCGTAATCTATCTCAACTTTTTTATTCCCATTGGGGTAATATCTAAGCATTTTTCCTACCGGTTTGTCATCTTTAAAAGTAACCGCGTATGCCAGTTTACCATTGTTGTAATGTTTTTCCCAATAACCTTGTTTTAAACCTTGTTCATCTTTCTGGTTATAAGATGAGGAAGATTGTGTGGTTTTTGTATTTTTCTTTGATGGAATTCTGTTTCCAAATACATCTGTTTCCTGTGCTGAGATTGTGGAAATGCTTAATGCAATTCCTATGCTAATCAATAGAGTTTTCATTGTAATAGTTGTAAATCATTTAATGCACACAAATTTAAAAAGACTTACATAGAAATTACGATGATCACTAAATTATTTAAAGTAATACAGGGTATATAAAATGAAAATCATTTTTTAATGTGTTACAGTGAGCAAAACCAAAGAAAATATCATGATAACAAACCATAGAGATATCCCAAGAATAAAACTTTTGGCTCCTGCTTTTTTTGCCTCTGGTATCGAAATGCATGATCCGATTAAAAACAAAGCAGCTACCATGCCTTTACCGCCCAGCCAGTTCAGATGTTTAAATATTTGTTGACCTTGAGGAAAGTAGTGTGCAACTACTATGGCGGCAACAAACAGAATCATGAACAATGGTAGTTTTACTTTTTTTGTTGAGCTATTTTTAGTGACCAATGAAATGCCTATTCCCAATGGAATAATCCATAATGCTCTCACCATTTTAACGGTGGTAGCTATTTCTAATGCTTCGCTACCATAAGAGGCACCTGCACCAACAACCGAGCTGGTATCGTGTATGGCAATTGCAGCCCAATGCCCAAATACTTCCTGGCTCAGGTTTAAATGATAACCTATTAGCGGAAATATAAACAAAGCCACTGCGTTAAGAATAAAAATAACAACCAGTGAAAACGATATTTGGTATTTTTTTGCTCCGCTAACTCCGGATATGGCAGCAATGGCACTTCCTCCGCAAATAGCCGTTCCGGCTGATATTAACAGTCCGATTTTAGAATCGACCTTAAGGAGTTTTGTTAGTAAATAACCTACACCCATGACCAAAACTACAGAAACGGCTGTTTCCAGAAAGCCGGATTTAGAAGTACTGATAACCTGGGTAAGATTCATTCCGAAACCCATTAACACAATAGAGGTTTGTAATGCTATAGAGGTATAATTGTTTAATTTTTGTGATTGATAGCCAAGTAATGAAAAGCCTATTCCACATGCCAAAGCAATGGGAGGAGTAAAAAAAGGAGAAAAGCATAAAGCTAGTGTTACAAAGTATACGACCTTTAATTGATTCTGACTTAATTTCATGTGTTTATATTTTGCTTTTTATTGCCACATGCCAGCCTGTCGGCAGACAGGGAACTCGCCAGATTAATCATGTTTCTGTGCCTGCCTGACGGTAGGCAGGTGAGAAACAATTATCATGGCTCGTTTCATGCGTTTATAATTTTCAATTGCAGCATGGAACTCCCAAGAAAATTTAATCATTGACTACGTCGATCTCACGATTCGCTTGTGTGAAAAATTGAATAATTAAATTTTGCTGGTCGTTTCATATCTCTTTGTATTAAATTCAGAAGCAAAAGTATGGTCATGCTATAGTTTATGCAAATACAAAATATTTATACGCTATAATTAAAAGTTATAACTCAGAAGAGAGTCAATAAATAATTGAGTGCTGTATGGAGGGTTTCCTTTTTTAATGGAAATTCTAAACTTGCGGTTAAGGTTAAGGTTTGATACGTTTATTTTTACAATGGTTTTTAATAGTATTTCTTTGGTAATTGACTTTTCAGAGACTAAGGCAATACCATCAAAATTATGCAGGAAAGTTTTTATGGCTTCAGTACTTCCCAGATGCATAATAATATTTAAATCATCTAAATGCAGGTTTCTGCTGCTTAAA
The DNA here is from genome assembly GCF_005877885.1 of Labilibacter sediminis. GTDB lineage: Bacteria > Bacteroidota > Bacteroidia > Bacteroidales > Marinilabiliaceae > Saccharicrinis > Saccharicrinis sediminis. The sequence continues at coordinate 105,738 of NZ_VCHY01000020.1, read as the reverse complement.
CCTTTTTGGATCACTTCTAATGTACCAGATCCTTTTTCACGTACCACCAATGGAATTTGCTGAAAATCGGATAAACTAATGAGTTTTCGTTTGGCATATACGCTATTACTTCCTGTTACAACGATTAATTCATCATCAGCAAAATCAATGTACCTTAGGTCGTTATATGAAGATGCGTTTTCTATAAGAGCCACATCAATTTCGTCATTAAGTAATTTTTGTTGTACATCCGAAGAGTTGCCACTATACAGGTGTAAATCAATTTTAGGATATCGTTTATAAAAAAGCGAAAGCATTTCCGGAATTAAGTATTGTGATATGGTGGAACTGGCTCCAATACGTAAACTTCCTTTAAAGGTGTCATTTAGTCGACCCAATTCAAATTCTAATTCGGCATATTGTTGCTTTATTTTTTTTAGATACTCATAGTTTAGTTTACCGGCTTTAGTGAGATATATTCTGTTTCCTTTACGGTCAAACAGGGTAATATTTAACTTGCTTTCCAGTTCCTTAATGTGTTTTGTTACTGCAGGCTGACTAATTAATAGTTCTTCAGCAGCTTTTGAAAAGCTAAGGTTCTCTGCAACAGCTAAAAATACATTATCTCTGTGATCCATAATTTCAATGTATTGGAAAATATAACAGGTAAGGAATTATTTTTTTTATTTTCGTTGAGAAACTAAAAGTAGGAAAAATTAACCAGATGAAACATTCCGACACCCTAAACAACAGAATCATTTGTAAGAATTGTGCAACAGAGTTTGAAGGCAGTTATTGTCCGCAATGTGGCCAGTCGATTACCGATTATGAAAAGCCTTTTGGATTGGTGATTTATGATTTAATGGGCAATATTTTTGCTTTTGATACGCGTTTATGGAGAACCTTAAAAGCTGTATTGTTTCAGCCGGGAAAGATGGCCGGCGAGTTTATTAAAGGGCACAGGGTAAAATATATGCCTCCATTCAGACTTTATGTGTTTGTGAGTTTTATCTTTTTTGTGATGCTCAATTACAATACACAAAATGGGTTAAATGAGAGTAAAGAGTTTAATCAATTACAAGCTTCATTAGTTGATTCAATATGGAATCGGGGAGGTATTGATATTTCTATTGGTGCGGATTCTGTGCATTATGAAGCTACTGAAGCAGTCAGGGAAACTAAAGCTGATATAGAAGAATCCGAAGAGAAAGCGCTTAAAGTTGAGGATAAGATTAAGGATATTATTTCGCATCCGGACTTTTATATGCCACAGTTTTTTAAATATTTTTCGTGGATATTATTTTTTCTGATGCCCTTGTACGGCAGCTTTTTGTGGTTGTTTTTTCGAAAAAAATATCGCTTCTACCTGGGGCATGTGATATTTGCCGTTAACCAACATTCCTTTTTGTTTATCATCTTTATTTTAATGATGGGAATCAATTTTATTTTTCCCAATAAAGATAGTAGTTGGGAGGGGTGGTTAATATGGCTTGTTCCTGTTTACTCCATTATTGGTGCTCGCAAACTGTATCAAAGGCGCTGGCGAACCATTATTTTAAAGCTAATGGCTATATTTTTTATGTATAGCTTCTTATTGTTAATTGGGGTAGGTTTGGCAGCTTTAATTGCTTTTTCTTAAGAAATACATATTATTGAATAATCTTATTCATTTTCATCCATTTGATTAACATCTCAGGCCACTGAAGATGGGTGCCTTTGGTTTTATTCATCCCATATCCATGGCCTCCTTTTTCAAAAATATGCAGTTCCGATTTTACCTTATTTTGTTGTAATGCTTTAAAATACTCAAAGCTATTTTCAAAAGGAACCGCCCTGTCGTTTGCAGAATGAACTAAAAAGGCAATAGGTGTTTGCTTATTGATTTGTAATTCGTTTGAATATTGATGAATTATTTCTTCAGAAGGGGATGAGCCTAATAGGTTTGTTCTGGACCCTTTGTGCGTTATGCCATCTTTCATGCTAATAACCGGATATATCAATATGGAATAATCAGGTCTGGCAGAAATAGTATCAGTTGTTGGATATACTTCTCTGTTGTATTGAGTGGAGAGCGTAGAGGCCAGGTGCCCTCCGGCAGAGAATCCTATAATACCAATTTTGTTTGTTTGTATATTCCATGCCTCAGCATTATGACGGATCAGGCGCATGGCTCTTTGCGCATCTTGTAAGGGACCAACAGATTTGTCCTGCATAATATTGTTGCTGGGTAAGCGATATTTAAGAACAATACCTGCAATACCATGTGTGTTGAGCCATTGGGCCATTTCAAACCCTTCATGATCATATGCCAAAAGTCCGTATCCTCCACCCGGACAAATAAGAACTGCAGCTCCTGTTGCTTTTTCTTTGGGTGGCAGATAAACCTTAATGGTTGGATCAGAAACCCGTACGGTTCTGTAGGCGCGTCCTTTATCATCTGTCATTGATTCAATATAAGAAGGATCCTCAATGGCTCCGGGAACTCCTTCGGGCCATAGTTTGAGATCTTGCTGGGCAGATATATTAGTTGATGTAATTGCAGTCATTAATATTAAGATAAGGAGATTAAGTTTATTGTTATTCATCGCTTTTTAATTTGGTTAAAACTAGTTTACTACCAAATATACTTTGGTATTAGTTAATGGGGTGATAAATATAACAATCAAATTGGAGCAAAAAAAAGGCGTCCATTCGGACGCCTTAAATTATTATGATATGATTCGAGTGAATTACTTCACTTCTTCGAAGTTAACACATACTGAATCTCAGTAACTTATAATTTTTTCGTACAAATATGGTACAAATGAGCACTTTTTTTACTTTTTATTGAGACCGTAGTCATACCTTCCCTAAATCAAAAACATTGTTATTGAAGATAGAGGTATTATTTCGAACCTCATAAATGATTTTTATTAATGCTTCTATTGCAGTTATATTAGGTCTTATTTTAGAATTCTTTTCAAGTTTTCAATCTTTTGCTTATGCTTTGCGAGATTACCTTCCTTGAGTTTATTAATATTAATCAACTTCCATTGTATGGCAGGTAAATCTTTTAGAACTGGTATAGGGAATAAATCCCAGTCTGGTTCTCCACTTTCAAAACTTAAAAAGAAGCGTTTATCTTCATCAGCAAGGCGTTCTCCGATGGTTTTAATCAATAAGGCTCTCGTTGTTTCATAATCCTCATACGAGAACTCAACTGTTGTCATACCTGCAAACTGATTGTCAAAGGCAGACTTCTGGTCTTTTAAAACCGGAGCAAGTAATTCGCTAATTGGTTTGTAATGGCTAATTAATCCAACTTTGAAGCCTTCCCATATTTCATCTGTGAATCCTTCATTTTCAAGTAGCAGTTTTACATCAAATATATCTCGTGGATGTTGCCTGTCGATGGCAGCACAGATTTTACCTCCGTACAATTCAGCCATTGAAACCACATTGATGGCAGCAAATTTATCAAACTCATCCTGAACCAAATTAACCACCTGCATTAATTTAGTAGGAAACACATTACCTCTGGTTATTGTATTGACTTCTATTTTGATTTGTGCACCTTGTCCTTGGCAATTTAGTTTTACATCTGTTCCTCCTTTTAGAGGAACAGTATTAATTCTGACACCTGGAACATTCTTTTCAATATTTGCCTTAATTCTACCTAAACCATCCTGAATATTTTTTAGGGCCTCGATTCTGGAATCAAGAGGCAGATAAGTTAGATCAATGTCAACGGACAGCCGTGGCATTTCCCTTATAAACAGATTAATTGCCGTTCCACCTTTCAAAGCAAACCTTTCCTCTTTAGCAACATAGGGCAAGACCTGCAATAATAAATCAACTTGGGCTTTATATGCTTGTGAAATCATAAATCTGCTAATTCTTTTGGGATTGTTATTCTATATTTAGAGCTATATGCTCCACTTTCTGTTATCATCCTGTCTCCACTTCCCATATCAATTTTATCTGTTTTAAGGAATTGAAACCATTGATGATCTGATTTCTCTGCCATGTAAAGGAAAAGACGCTTAACTTTTATTGAGTTACAATCTAATAACAGCTCACTAACTAGTCTGGGTTTAAGATTGATCAATCCTTCAAGAACCTGATAGCACTCAACAAGGTCGGTATGTTGTGGAGCTAAAAACAGGCATTCCAATATGGCACGCTCTGGTGTTGATATATTAACTTTTACATCCTTCATCTCCATTTCTTTGATGCCTATATTTTCAGGAAGGAATGAAGTTGGTTTTTGGAATAGTTCCACGTTCCAGTTATAATCTGTAAACCACTTGGGCACTCTGGTTTGTAGAGGAGAGAACAAGTATAAAGTTTCTTTGCTCAATCTAAAATAATGACTGAATCCATGAAGGATTAATGCTGTTAAACCACCTACATGCACCTTGATATTTAATTGATTTTGCAAAGCATTTACTCCTGCCTGCCATTCTAATTTATCACCTGGCTTTTTATATGCACCTCTTCCTAAAGGTTCAATCCAGCCACTTTCCTGGTAATACCTTCGTAGATGCCTGGATAACCCATTATCGTTCAACAAAGATGATGTTATTACATTATTGGGATTCAATAGTTTAAAAAGCTTCTTTAATTTTGTATCATTATGCGTAGTCATACTACTCGGTTTTGCACAAAAATAAAGAAAACATTTGAAATGATGAACCAAATACTTTAAATATATTCAATATCGAGCAGCTCAGCTACGCAATTTCTCATATTTATAAAGCCGACTTAGTTCCGACAATCACACAAATTTAATTAACGTTTTGTCAATCTCATCACTAAGTTTTGTGTCAACATTTACGTTGTTCCCAAAGTTTTTACATTGGCTAACCGTATCGCTTATTTCTTCAGTTACCTGTTTTGCTTTTCTGTTTTTAATGGTTTTGCATGCCTTTTTGTGTATGAATTATCAGTCATAATGCCTTGTTTTTGCAATTAATGAATGATATATCATTCACCAATTGTTTTTACCCAATGTTTATTCTAATAATATCCCAAACATAAAATTCATACTGTGCTTGCCTGAAATCAAACCACTGTTGTCTGTAATCAGAATTTTCAACCAGGTATTTAAAATTGGCAAATGGTTTATTCCTGTTCAGGGCATTTATCAATTTTTCCTGAAAGTTTATATCCTTTACTTCATCAACAAAATATTCCATTATTTTAAATGAATCGCGCGATTCCATAGGTTCAATTGCTACACAGTTCTCCCAATTTTCATGTTTCAAACCTGCACTTTCAAAGGTTTCGCATGTCATCATTTCAAATTCTTCCGGGTCGTAAGCCAATTCTTTGGGGACATCCTCAACCTCAAGTGTGTCTGGATTAAAAAAGCAAATCAGTCCCGCCGACAATCCATCTGCAATTTCAGAAACCACCTTTTTATACTTTGTAGGAATTTTCTCAGGTTCAGGCTCTTCATAAATCTCTGCTATTAAAAACGCATGTATTTTCTCCAATGCTTTTTTATCATCGAAAACAGTTCTGATTATAGCTAAAATTTCGTTCTGCAGTTGATTTTTGTTCATACTTGTCGTTATTATTCAATTACCTGCCAATAGCCTCCTTTTGCCGGGCCTACACGCTCCAATAATCCTTTTTTCTTTAGACTTTCAATATTCCTTTCAATAGAACGCTCTGAAACACCAATCGTTTCAGCCATCTCTGGTATAGAAATATTCATGTTGCTGTTAATAAGCTCTATAATTTTCCCCGACGTTTTCCCCGACGTTTTCCCCGACGTTTTCCCCGACGTTTCTCCGACACTATCTTTCGCTTCCATTGAAAAATCAACCACAACCGAATCGAATTCAATCTGGTAACCAGGCACAGTTGAGTTATAAGCCTTCCAGTTTTCGTCTATTTTGTCAAAACCAAAACCTACATTCTCAGCCAGTTTTACCATACGGAACAACTTTGCCATAATTGGGTTTCGGGGTAAAGAAATATCCTTGCTTTTTAATTCTTCAAATGGTTTTGGTAATCCACCGGGATTGTAAAACTCAATATGATTGGTAAATATCCGGACACGGGGACATGCCGGAGAAAAGTAGTCAGTGTGCATCAACATATTGACCAAAGCTTCACGGATACTTTCAAGCCCTGGTGACAACTCCTGTCCAAATCCCTCAGCCGTCAGTGAAAACCTAACATCTACTTTTTGCTTTAACCGATGAAAACATTCAAAATAATATTCCCAAAGGTTCTCCTGCTCCTCTACACGGAAAGTATAGGTGTGTTTGGCATCAGCGTATGAAGTTCCTGGGATTTCCAATAAATCTATACGAAAATCGGCAAAGTGTTTTTCAATTGCATCCCGTTTACCAAACATAAGCAATCCAGCGAAAGTACATTTGCCGTTTTCCATAATGCGAAGTTTTCGCAAAAACTCATTTTCGTCAAAACGGATATAACTTGCATTGGGATTAAACCGTGTCATATAATCCCGATAACGATTTAAAGAGGTATCATTTAAACTATCACGACTGGTTCCCAGAGCTAATTCTGCCGTTTTTGTACCAAATGCCCGATCACGCAACATGCTGTCAATTTCTTCCTGTGTAGCACGCTGGTCGGAACTTCCTCTGCGAATAAAAGTATTGCTCTGGTTGTTGTAATAAACAGGTTTGTTTTTATGCACTGGCACATAAAATGCCAGAACGTTTTTTTCTTCAAACTCATACACTTCCTGCTTTGTATCTACAAAAACATTGAACTTTGTTCCTCTGAGCGTATTCAGAAAATCTTGTTCTAATTTTTCACCATTACGAACACCTGTAATTTCAAAGTCATTGCCTTTTTCTGTAACACCCAAAATAATCCAACCTCCGCTAGTATTTGAAAATGCAGAAACCGTTTCCCAAACGGACTTGGGCAACTCACTTTTGGCAGCCTTTACCTCAAAATCCTCCCATTCGAGACTACTCAGCTTTTGTATTAATTCTTCTTTGGTCATTATTCGGTGTTTACATTATAAGTGAAATTAATCAGCTGTGCGATTAAAATTAATAAAATACTGCCCCTTATACTGGAGTCAAATGTAGCACTAATACAATTTATTTACTAATCTTTTGAAGTTCGTTTGTTCTTGGTTTTGTATCAGTAAAATTTTATAATTATTTCGATTAGGGCAGTGAAACTACCTTTATTGCACTAATTTTTAAAGGGAGCTGCGTTCCAGTATTCGAAATAGTTTGAATATCTTAGCTTTAATATTACAACTTTACCCCTGTCCTGTTTTTACTCCTTCTACGCAAATTAAGATTTATACTTTTTTATAGTCGTAGTGAATCATAAATACCCAAAATTTCTTTTTCTCGAATTCCCAGGTACTTTTTTGTAATTGCCATACTACTATGACCAAAAAGTTCCATTAATAGGACTATCGATTCGTTGGAATAGTTATTCAATTTTAAAACTCTATTTCCTAATGTTTTTCGAAACATGTGAGATGATATATTACCTTCAAGTTCAATATTATACTTCTTAAAGATTCGTTTCAAACTTACATTAATCCAACTTCTGTCAATTGGTTTTGTTCCGTAACGATTAATGAAAATAAATTGATTGCTATCGGCAATTGACATTTTTTCCTTTATCCTGATCAAGATAGATTTTAAGTCTTGATTAATCTTAATCTTTCTTGTCTTTTTTGTTTTCTTCTCAACAATGGTAAAAGTTTCGCCAGTTTCAAATTGACTGAACCGGAGTTGAAGCAAATCACCTATCCGAAGACCTGTAAATACGCCGATTGAAATTAATAAACAATACTTGTTTTCACCATCTCGTTCTAACTTTGAAATTAGAGACTTGAACTGATCCCAGTCCATTGATGTTGTTGTCGTTTTTTGACCTTTTAGTGACATAGCTTTAAATTTTATGGTTTAAAGCCATTCTATTGCGAAAGCTTATACTTTCAAGACAATTCAAACAAAAGTCCAAGCAATTTGCAATTGAGAATTACTTTTAGAACGCAAGTTCTGTATAATCAAAGACATACGGACGCATATCAACTTGTACTTTTGACATTTGTATAAGTTAATACCTCCTTTAGATAATTAACTGTTAGCGAAGCGATGGAGGCAGCGTAAGAGATTAGTATCACTTTTATTAATAAGTTTATATTTAGTGTTAATTATTCTCCAAAATGTAAATCTTGTAACAGGATTAATCATGTATATGAATGTGGCTGCTACTTAATTGGTCTTCTCAGGTTTGAAATTAGCCTTATTCCTTGCCAACCAATATTCCCAGTCTCCCTTAACTTTACCAAAGTCATGGTTGGTAATTTTCAGCAAAGTATCATGTGTAAATTCAGCAAGAATGGCTCGCATATCATCCAAATATTCAATAAGAATTTCATAACTTTTGTAACTTCCACTTCTGGCCAGGGCCCAACCAATAATTAATTCCATCAAAGAAAGCCTCTCCAGTATATGGCCTTCTTCAATTCCTTTTTTTTAATGACCTGTTTGAGAATTTAAATGCCTGCAAGGCTAAAGATTCTTCGAAAGTTGGTTTTTAGAAATTCTATTTTGGTCATAGAAGTCAAGGAATACAATAAGTCATCGGTATCTTTAATATGGCGGGGAAAGACAATATTATTCAATTTGAAGCCGGACTAGAAAATACCATTTCGTTGATTGTAGTTAATGAACAAGGGAAAGAATTAATTGCCTACCATAAGCGTGAAGTGCCAAAAGAACGAAACCGCAAGCTAACCTTTGAGCCTAAGCAGCCGGAAGAAATTGAAAGTGCCAACGAACTGGAATTAATTGGTGAACATCTGGAGTTGTATCGCCATCCAATCCGTTACCCTGAACCATATTGGAAAGAAGCCATTACAAAAGACCCCAAGAGTTATAAATATTATATTGCTTTGGGTCGCGTTGAGCTTAAAAAAGGCAAGTTAACTGAAGCTGAAAAGGACTTTAGAACAGCTATCGATATCATGACCACTTTCCAAAAACAATTGAGATAACAAATATCTACCTCGTATTTAATTTATTCATTGTTCAATGTTGTTTTACTTGTTTACGGTATGTTATTTTCTGCTGGGCATTGAAGCATCCACTTCTTTTAGCCAGTCATTTAATTCCGTTTCCAAACGCTGTTTCAATTCAATATGCTCTTCAGAAAGATTTTTTGTTTCTCCAATATCAGCCTTAAGGTTGTATAATTCTACTTGATTGGTTTCGTAGCTTTTTATCAGTTTCCAATCACCACTCCTGATTGCAGAAGCTGGTTTTCCACCCTGCGGACTGTAATGCGGATAGTGCCAACATATGGCTTTTCGGTCGAAACCTTCCACCTGTTTTAACAGGGGAACCAAGCTTGCACCATCAAGTGCTTGTTGTGGTGGCTGTTCTATTCCTGTCATTTCCACAATAGTTCTATAAAAGTCGGTTGTAAGAACAGGCTCGCTGCATTTGCTCTCTGGTTTGGTAATTCCAGGCCAAACCACAAACATTGGTTCCCGAATACCGCCTTCGTACACCCAGCCCTTACCTCCTTTAAGCGGTAAATTAGATGTAGGAGCCCAGTTGGTTGAAAGTCCGCCATTGTCTGCCGTAAATATGATGATGGTATTCTCATCAATGTTTGATTCCTTAACCTCTTCAGCAATTTTACCAACAACCTGATCCATGGTTTCTATCATAGCAGCATAAGCTACATTGCTTTGTACTGTTCTTAGTTTCTTTTCGCCAAAATCGACAAACTCATCAGTTAGTTTTAACGAATCCCTTTTTTGTTGATACTTGGCGATCAACTCTTCTCTTGCTTGTATAGGAGTATGAACCAAATAAAAGGAATAGTAAATGAAGAACGGTTCATCCTTGTTTTCCTGAATAAACTTCCTAGTTTCATCCAAAAGACGGTATGGCAGATATTCACCTTTGGGGCCATCGTTTAAGCGAGGGTTGCCATAAGGAGAGAAATAACCATCTGCTTCATCGTTTAGTGGTGGATACCCCATGGAAAAGCCTCCTTTATTTATTTCAAAACCTTGGTTTTCGGGCCAGTATTCTTCTTCATGCCCAAGATGCCATTTCCCGGCAATAAATGTTTTATAACCTTTGTCACGCAAGGCCTCAGCTATAGTTATTTCTTCAAGCGGCATGTGCTCTACATAATAAGCAGGTTCTAATGTTCGGTTTTTATGTCCCATCCATCCGGGAAATTTGGTGTCGGGCTGAGGTGCACCAAACCAGTCGGTGTTTTTAGTTCTTGCCGGAGCCTTGCCGCACATAATACTCGAACGTGTGGGAGAACAAACCGGGCTTGCGGCATAGGCATCGGTAAAAGTCATCCCCGAAGCAGCCAGTGCATCAATGTTTGGAGTTTCGTAAAAATTGCTACACGAATAGCCCAAATCCATCCATCCCAGGTCATCGGCAACAATTAAAATTACATTCGGTTGCTTTGTTTCTTTTTGCTTTGTTGATTGACAACTTACCAAACCAACAGCAAACAGGATCATTAATATTCGTTTTAGTTTATGCATAATTTTTATGATTCTATTAAACATACTCAGTTATTGCTATTTTTTGAAATTCTTCTTTCTTGCGAGCATTTAATGTGATATTCAATGATTTCGCATTTCTCTAGATGATTGAGACTTTCAAACCACTGAACTCTATCTTTAAAAGAAAAATGTTTTATTCTCTTTATCGGGCAATTGGCAAATCTTTCACCTGCCGGACAATCAAATAAAATACCGTAAAAAACATAATCATCCATCATATATCTCCATATTTTGGATGCCATTAAATTATATTACACTGCTAAAAAAAATACAAATTCCTGATAATTGTACACTGCTTTGACGCTAATCGTTAAGCACTGCCATCACATAAGAAAATATAGCTTTATTGTTGATTCAACCTTAATTATAACTTTCTGACAAAATGATTCTGTACTGTGGTATTGTCTTAATGCTGTTTATTTCTGCAATACTGTTTCGTTTGGAAAAATCAGGTTTGTATTCAGGTTCGATATAACATTTAGTTTCAGACGTTATTGGATCGATCTTGATTTCCAGCTTACTTCCGAGTATATCCTGGCCCCAATGCCGCAGGCTTGGACGGAAATGGGGACCGTGATAAATCCAGTCCGCAATCAAAACGTCATTCTGTTTTACTTCTAACATATTCCCGGTCCAATCGAAATCCAGGTAAACATCGTAAACACCCTTTATTGAATCATACGGTAAAGTCAGATCATAGCTTGTGATCTTTTGAGGCGATGTCTCTTGTTCAAACGAAGGTAGAACGTTTTCATGAACGATTTTCTTGGCGGAAAGCTCGGCAGTGATATTCTTTTTCGGTACTGACCAGTTATATCTTTGGAAGATTCCATTCTGCGAAGGCCATAATTTCGTATTATCAATTTTGACAACTTTGGGGGCGGGATAAATACTGACATCACCTGAAGCCTTGCCCATGCTGCGGACATCGAGCACATTTCCATCGTATAGCACGTCTGCATCTGCCATCACCACACGAGGCTGCCCCCATAAATTAGTGAATCGATACATCTGCATCGCCTGCGTTTTGGTTAGCGTACATATCCTGATCTTTTTTCCTGATGCAGAGACTACACTGATGATGCTATTAGTCCCCGGCTTTTTTACATTGACAGTGGTTTTGTCACTGTTATCAACTTTTTGAACTGTTTTCGGATCAAACGAATATTCAGCATTAATCCCATCGTGGGCAAAGAAGAAATAGGTTTCGCCTTCATCAGATGGAATGCGACAGATCAGCTGCGTGGTAGAGTAACGTAGAACGACGTCAGACATCTTAAGATTTACCGGCCAGAAACCGGCAGCATCCTTCGGTATTGCAATAGGCTTATTGGGTATCGTAACTATGTTTTCGTTGAGTTTTATTGAAACTTGTAATGGTTCCAGGTTTTTGTTTGTGACATACCGTTGATAGTTATTGAAAAAAAGATAACCTGACGTGCCATCAGTTCTGGCCATACATCGAAATGTATCTACATCTTTGACACCAGAAGGTCGTTTTTTCGGCAAAGCAGGAATTGTGCGACATAGCTGCTGACCAAAATCCTGAAGCCAATAGTGGATCAGCTTCATTTCGTGATACTTGCTATATGTTTCACCATACTCACCAACAGCGCATTGAAAATCGTAACTCATCGTAGGGTGACCGGGTTCATGCAAAGTGGATAACTTGCTCTGAGGATTTGTTCCGCCGTGATACATGTAATAACCAAGGCAGTTCGCTCCGCCTGCAAGTTTTACGATCATCAGCGAAACAGCATCCTGGTGTGTAATGACCGGCCGTCGCCGTTCATTAACACATATCCCCAATCCCAACTCAGCGGTAAGCCATGGATAATCAGCAGGATTGTATGTTCTTTTTCCATAGACCTCAAGAACAGGCAGTACATCGGTTCCAACACCCGTATTAATCGGTATTCCCGCCATAAACAGAAATTGCTCATCTGGATTAAGTTGTTGTGTGCCGCCTGTCCAAGGAGCATCGGCATATCCTGCCTGCACAGGCAACATTTCTTTTTCCGGAATTTGAACGTTGTTCCAACCGGTCACTGTATATAAAGGCACGTCAAAACCCAACTCACGTGCAATGCGTTTAAGTTCAGCAATATGACTGGGAGGCCCCCCATATTCATTCTCCAGTTGAATACCGATGATCGGGCCATCATCTTTGTAAAGCAGCCCTTTGCATTGATCATAATACTGTGAATAAATTCTTCTTGCATATTTCAGATATGCTGGATCGTTAGATCTCGTTGACGGCATCCGCTGGACCCAATCAGGAAAGCCACCATTTCTAACTTCGCCATGACACCAGGGACCAATACGCAGTATAACCGGCATCTCATATTTTTTACATATCTGAAGAAACGCTCGCAGGTCCCGTTGTCCACTGAAATCAAATTCACCTTCGACCTCTTCATGATGAATCCAAAAGGCATATGAAGCAATAACGTCAATGCCGCCGGCTTTCATTTTCAGGATCGCGTCTTCCCACATGTGACGAGCATAACGGGAATAGTGTATTTCGCCCATCACAGGAAACCAAGGTTTGCCATCTTTTAACAGGTAGTAGTTATTTGCTTCAATTGATACACCCTGGGAGTTAACTGAAGTTCCCATTTCGTAACCACCGGGTCGAATCTCTTTCTTAAAGCTTGCAGTATCAATTTCATAGACTTCAGCCTTGAATTCACTACTTATATTCATTGCTATCATTATAAGCAGCATATTTAATATTAATATTTTGTTCATAGCCTGTTCATCTGTTTTGATTTTTAAAGTTTTAGCTCGTTGTACGGCAAAGCTTTCTTTAAGGCAAGTTGGTTAAAACTTCGATTTCTGCAATCGAGACATATTTCAGGTTATGCCGACCAGTGAGCGCCTTAAGCCGCATGTAGCGGCCTGTAACAGGTTTGTCAAACCGTACCTCTATCCAGTTTTGGCTTTCTTCAAAAATACCTGTTAACACAGGATCGCCCCATGTCTCTCCATCACTACTGACATATATCTCATAATCTTTGATCAAACCTCGGAACATATCCTGGCGAGGAAGCCATCGAATTCCGGTTATTGCTGTTTCGTTCTGCGTATCGATCTGAATTAAATGCGGAAAGCCAGGAGAATCTTCATCCCATTCAGTGTGCCAAAACGTATCGTTTTTACCATCGATAGCATTAATAGCTTCGTAACCTGATGCCTGGTTATCTACACGAACGTTACCTTCACCAACAAGTTCATTCATTGCAATCGCTGTGCCATCGGAGAATATAACGCCTAGCTCAGCTATACTTGCCCACGGTTTCCCCGCAAATCCATTCAAAGCCGTAAATCGTATAAATCTGGCATGTTGTGGCTTATCAAAAGAAATCGTTTTTTTATCTGCATTTTCTATAAAGGTTCCCTTTTTAACTGCTTGGCCCCATGTTTTGCCATCAAGGCTTACATGAATTTCATAGTCGCAAATCCATCCATCCTGATTGCCATCATTCCGGGGCAAATATGTCATACCGGATATGTCGGCATCGAGTTTGAGACGCAAGGTGATTGAATGCGGATAAGGTTCCGTAGTGCCTTCCCATTTACTTATCCATATAGTTGTCGGATCACCATCGATAGCAAAGCGTCCCTCGCCGCCATTGGGATTCTCTGAACTAACCGTTTCAACACTTAAGTAAGGATGCTCAAAAAGTCCTGCCAGTGTTTCAGTTGACACATCACAGGTTGGCTCAAACTGAGAACTATTCATATATGCCAAAATACTCTGCCGGAATTGCCTAGCCTCCGGCCTTTTCAAGGCATCTCCCTGCAGATCGACTCCGCATGCAATTAACTTTCCTTTTCCAACTTTAGCCTCAACGATAAGTCCTAAAGGCCTGTTTTTATTCCAGTCATCAACAATGCGCACTACTGGCTCCAACAAGGGATTATACTCATTGATATTAAGAGCCTTAGCTCCTTTAAGGAGATGATACCATTGCCAGTTTGTGTGAGAGTCGGTTGGAAATTCAGACAGGGCCGGATGACTCGGATTGCATAGAATCCCCAGTTGTCGGCTCTGCCCCGTAAACCATTTACCACACCAGAAAATCGGCAAAAATTCTGTGGGAACGGTGTTTCGATTTGCAGAGTTAATGAACAACAGAAGATTACCACCTTCAGCCAGATGTTGCTTAGCCTTCTCATCGAACTGATCAGCAACAAGGACATTACCTGCATCAACCTGTTCGACAGCATCAGGATAAACCCAAATTTCCCAATTGTTGCTGATATTGGTTCCCTTGATGCCTAAAGTTACCATGAGTTTTGCAGGTGCAGAAATATTCTCGAGAGGCACTGATATCTTGCCTGGAAATGTATTGTTGTCTATCGGAATATCAACTGCAGGCAGCTCACCTTTTGCAACCGACAATCCCTTATCATCGCTAACACTCCAGGTTAATATTGCCTGCTTTATCGCTTTATATCCAAAATGAGCTACCTGAGTTTCGGCCGTAAAAGTTTCTTCACTGGTCCACACACGTTTGCTCATTCGTAGCAAAGGTACTGTCTGACTACAATAACGTTTGAATTCCTCTGGAGTAACTAAGCCTTTGGATTCCCAAAAGGCATCAAGCATCCCTACAAGCGCAGTTCCCTGCCCTGGGAAATCGTGTAGATCAAGAAGTTGAAATCCATCATACCCCGGAGTACGTAAGGCCGCCTCTATTTCTTCCTTATATAACAATGTAGCCAACGCACCGGAGGCCTGTTGAAAATCTATATTTTTATCAAGCATTCCGTTCTTTTCCAACAGGTCGCGATAATGTTCAAGATTACGCGGTTTCAGGTGTCCGGTATATTTATTGATTTCAGTGTAGTCCGGATATACACACCACTGGCCGGTTTCATGCGAAATAAAGGGAGTCTCAGTTGTTTCAATACCTTTGCTAAAATCATGGCCGGTTCCAGGGCCGAAAACCCCACGAACATGATCATTAAAATAATGCGCTATATAGAAATCATCTTCTGGGACAGTACCGTAGGCTGTACGACCTGAATAAAGGTGACGACGATCACGCGCTTTTCCTCTCTCAATCAATTCAGATAAGAATTTTGGTTCACCCTGCAACTCGTTCCCCATGCACATAAAGGCAAAAGAGGGATGATTTCCATATACATCCAGAATACGATCAAGTTCCTCGCGCCAGAACTGGTCCGTTGGAGCATGCACTCCTACTGCAGTCCAGTTCGGTAATTCAACTTGCAAGTAAACACCCAATTTATCGGCAGCCACAAATGCCGCCTCAGGCGGACACCAAGAATGGAAACGCATGTGGTTCAACCCATAAGACTGAATTATTTCAAATATTCGCCGCCAGGCTACAACATCTGTCGGAGGATAGCCTGTTAATGGAAAAATGCAGCACTCTAACGTCCCCCTCAAGAACACAGGACGATCATTAACAGCAATGCGCTTGTCTTTAACACTGATCTGACGCATACCGAAGACAGTGGTATAAATATCATCGGCAAAAGTTAGCTCCAGATTACATAGCGAAGGATCAAATTCGTCCCATAGTTTTACGTTATCAAGTAATTCTACATCCAGTTCCAGTTTTGTTTTGCCGCCGGAATAAACTCTTATCAATTTGCACGATTTTCCGATCAGTTTTTTATCAGCATCATAGACTTTTACTTCTGCTCGTCCTTGTATTGTATCGGGAGTTATATTGTGAACTTCGGCATGTACGCTCACAGCCATTGTTTTAATATTCGGATAAACCTGAGCGGATTCTATCCAAACAGGAGCAGACACACGCAATTCGATTCGTCCAACAATACCGTTCCAGTTTGTTTGGGTGTGCTCTGTAATAGAATGCCCAATCATACCGATTTGATATTTGACCGTATTATCTACACGGATTACAATGATATGTTCTCCTGGCGTTAGGCTGGCAGTTAGATCATACGTGTGCGGAACAGACAAACTTTCTCGCATACCCATTTCTTTTCCATCAATCCATACTCTGGTTTCCCAGTGACAGCGTTCCAGAAAAAGTTCAATCCGCTTACCGGCCCACGAATCAGGGATGGTAACAGTTTTCTTGTACCAGGCAGCACCTTCATATTCATATTCACGGGTTAGGCGATCTTCATGCGCACTACTGGTCTTTTTGCCGTACCCTGCCTGATCTGTGGAACCAGGAAGAGCTATCTTATCAGAGAAGTTATTCATAAACCACC
This sequence comes from Labilibacter sediminis, assembly GCF_005877885.1. Taxonomy (GTDB): domain Bacteria; phylum Bacteroidota; class Bacteroidia; order Bacteroidales; family Marinilabiliaceae; genus Saccharicrinis; species Saccharicrinis sediminis. Next base: position 88,994 of record NZ_VCHY01000020.1, on the reverse strand, counting down.
TCTCATTAATTCCATTATTTTGGGGATCCAGTTTAAAATCCCACTCACCTGCCAACGAGATACCAGATGTGTCCGTTTCAGCGAAATTCGCAAGTTCAAGGTTACGCAACAACTTTTGACTATAAGCTCTTGGAGCTTCGTTTTCTTCAGAATAAGCAATATGAACTATCCCTAATAAAACGAATACGGTAAATATTTTAACTATAATTCTGTTGAAATTACCTTTTTTCACATTAATAAAATCTATCATTAAAGTATAATATTCAATATAATAATTTGATCAGAAAGTTAGGTTTCATAATTTTCACATCCATATCCAGGGCAATACTCTAGTATCCTTTACTGATAAGTCAGTTTAATTTGAAGAATCTAAACGTATAATAAGAATCGAACTTAACAGTTATGTTGTTTAGGCTAATTATTTTGCGGTTGGTTATATTGTATCCGTAAATTTCAATAGATATGAATAATACAATAAAAAATAGATTCCTGAAATAACATAATACTTCATCAATTAATTATACATTTTATATTATTTCCAAATTTTCTCCATTTCTTCCAAACTTTTTCCTTTTGTTTCAGGAACCAACTTCCACACAAACAGGAACGATAAGAAAGCCATTATTCCAAATAACCAAAAGGAAATAGAATGGTTAAACTTTTCGACCAACCAGGTGCTCCTATCAAGTAATGGAAAGGTTGAAGAAACCGTATAATTCATGATCCATTGTACAGCTACCGCTATCGACATGGCTTTGCCACGAATAGTATTCGGAAAAATTTCAGATAACAATACCCAAGCTACAGGTCCCCACGATAAAGAAAATGCACCCACAAAGCCAAGAACTGCAATAAGAGAAATGATTCCAAAGCTTTGAAAATAAAAAGAGAAACCAACTACAAACATAAAACATGTCATCAGAATCGAACCAAGAAGCAGAAGAAGTCTTCGTCCCAACTTATCAACAAAATGAATTGCAGCTAATGTGGCAATCAAATTGGTAGCACCAATCAAAATTGTCTGAAACATAGCAGAATCATTGCTGTTTCCCATGTTCTTAAATATCTCAGGGGCATAATAAATCATAACATTAATTCCAACGAGCTGCTGAAATGCAGATATTAGAACGCCAATTATCAGAACTGTAACACCAAAAGATAGAAGTTTCCCTGAATGTTGTTTAAGAGATCCCTTAATTGCTTCCATCTCAATTTTTGCAGAATTTTCATCATTAAGATTTGTCAGAATTTCCAAAGCTTTTTTGTTCTTTCCTTTTAAAGCCAGCCATCTTGGACTTTCCGGAATAAACCAAAGAAGTAATAAAAACAATACAGCCGGGATGAATTCAGATGCAAACATCCACCTCCATCCCAGATCATGCAACCACTCTTGCCCTGCTTTAGCAATAAAATAATTCACAAAGTACACCAATAAGATACCTATAACTATTGCCATTTGATACCATGCTACTAATCTTCCCCGAATACCAGCTGGTGCAACTTCGGCAATGTACATTGGAGATAATATCGAAGCAATTCCGATACCTATTCCTCCAATAACACGATAAATAATAAATTGAGTAAGTACTGTATGATCACCTTTCCCAAATGGTGCAAATCCTATTTCAGGCCAGGATGAACCAATACATGAAATAATAAAAAGAACAGCTGCAAGTATCAATGATTTTTTACGCCCCAGCTTTTCACTTAAATAACCCCCTGACATGCCACCCAAAATGCACCCAATTAAGGCACTTGAAACTATAAATCCAAGCAAAGAGTTAGTGTATTTTTCTTCTAAATGAAAGGGTAAAACGAAAAACTTATTTAACGACTCTACAGTGCCTGAAATAACTGCAGTATCATAACCAAATAACAACCCTCCTAAAACAGCAATCATTGAAATTCCATAGATCTTTCGCTTATTAAACGTCTGTCTCCCCCCAATATAACTTTTAGCTTCCATTTTTTACATTTAATCAGTTTAATTTAAATTTTGCAGACTTACAGTCATTACTGTTTGTTCCAACAAAAACATCGAAATCACCCTTCTCAAATCCCCAACTCATATCTTTTCTGTAGAAAGAAAGATCATTTGCTGACAAGTAAAAATTAACAATTTTCGACTCTCCTGTCTTTAAGAAAACCTTTTTAAAGCCTTTCAATTCTTTTACAGGCCTTGTTACACTACCAACTAAATCCCTGATATAAAGCTGTACAATCTCATCCCCGTCATAATCGCCAATATTTTTTATTTGCACACTTACTTTAAGTGTATCTCTTGATCCAATAACAGAATGACTTAATTGCAAATCAGAATATTCAAATTTGGTATAGCTCAGTCCATAACCAAAAGGGAAAAGCGGATCATTTGAACAGTCAATATACCTGCTGGTGTATTTAAATCCAGGTGGCTGAGAGTACAAAGGACGTCCTGTGTTTTTCATATTATAATGAATTGGGATCTGTCCAACATTCTGTGGAAAAGTGATGGTTAATTTTCCCGATGGGATTCGTTCTCCATATAAAATGTCTACTACGGATTTACCTCCTGCAGTTCCGGGATACCATGCTTCCAGAACAGCGTCTGATAGCTCTACCTCTTTCCCAATAGTTAGAGGCCTCCCATTCAGAAGCACCAAAACAATTGGCTTACCCAATTTTGATACTTCTTCCAGTAATTCGGTCTGCACTCCCGGTAAATCCAGCGAGGTACGACTTGCTGCTTCGCCGCTCATAAATCTGCTCTCACCTAAAACCATAACAACCACATCCGATTTTTTGGCAACTTTCATTGCAGCATCAAACCCTGACTGATCTGCATCGTCAACGTTACATCCTTTAGCATAAAGGACATCCCGACCAGTAAAAGTACTTACCGCACTCTTAATGGAAGGTATTATGTGTGCTTCTCCTGCAGCAGACCACGAACCTAACATATCATCCTGAGAGTCAGCCAATGGTCCAATTAAGGCAATCTTTTTATCTTTTGACAAGGGTAAAACATTGCTCTCATTCTTGAGTAAAACCATTGATTTACAAGCCATATCATGGGCAGTTTCAAGATGTTCTGGCGCATAAAGGGTTTCTTTTTCATAAATTGTATCACAATACTGAAAAGGATCATCAAAAAGACCTAATTTAAACTTCATCTTCAAAATGTTCTTAACCGCATAATCAAGCTGCTCTTCTTTTACTTTTCCTTCCAACACTAAATCTTTTAAATAATCAAAATAGGTGTTTCCCTGAATTTCCATTTCAACACCAGAGTTAAATGCTAATTCCGCTGCCCCCTTTGTATCCTCGACAACCCCATGATTTACCATCTCGTTAGTACCGGTATAATCAGACACAACAAATCCTTTAAATCCCCATTCATTTCGAAGTATATCTTTAAGTAAAAATGAACTTCCATGCGCCGGGACTCCATCATATTCATTAAAAGAAGCCATAACACTTAGGGCACCTGCATCTATTGCTGCTTTGTATGGAGGTAAGTATACCTCTCTTAAAACCCTTTCAGACATGTCAACAGTATGGTAATCACGCCCGGCCTGTGAAGCACCGTATGCCGCAAAATGTTTAACACAAGCCAACACTGTATTTCTCTTACTTAAGTCATCGCCCTGAAAACCTTTTACTCTTGCCTTTGCTATTTCACAAGCCAGATAAGTATCCTCTCCTGCTCCTTCAGTAACTCTTCCCCAGCGGGGATCCCTGCAAATATCTACCATGGGTGCCAATACCCAGTGTAAACCATTTGCTGCTGCTTCTTTTGCGGCAATTCGGGAAGCTTTTTCTATTGCCGGAATATCCCAGGAAGAAGCTTCTCCCAAGGGTATAGGAAAAATAGTTTTATGTCCGTGGATTACATCATATCCGAAAAGTAATGGTATCTTCAAACGCGATTTTTCCATCACTTCCTTTTGCAGCTTTAAATTAAATTCGGCGGTATATGCGTTAAATAAATTACCGATCTTACCGTCCAGAATATCTTTCATATTTGTTTCCCTCATTACAGGGCCTGATACATCCCAACCATATCCATTCAAAACAGTTTGTCCAACCTTTTCATCAAGGGTCATAACTGAAACCAGAGAATCTACCCTTTCATCAATTGTTTTTACACGACCATTATCTTGAGTTCGACATGATTGTAATAAAATTGTAACTATTAATAATAGGTATAGAAACCGCATTAATCCAAATTCTTTGTTATCCATGTTTTAATATCTTATGTAGTTCTACTTTTTTATTTTAATTATAAACTTGCTGTTCGCATAGCTTGCAAATTCTTTATTGAGGTATCTAAACATATTTCGCAGCCGGCGGATAAAATAAATTTTCTCCCTTTTTCTTTTTGTACCATCTCTTTACATGCATTCTCAACTTCTTCTGAAGATTTGTTCATTACAAATACCGGATCAATGTTTCCACATCGGATAATTTCTGGTCCCAAAATTTCATAGGATGATTGCAGATCAACCATGTGATCAATGTCCAGAATATCGATTGGTAAATCGGCAAGGGAAGGCAGAATATGAGTAATATCACCACATATATGCAGTTTTACTTTCGCACCTTTTTCATGGATGAAGTCAATAATTTCACGATGCCTTTCTTTTACATAGGTATCATAAGTAGATGCATCGATCTGAGAACAAATAGCATCACCCATTCCAATAATATCACAGCCAGCTGTTATTTGAGCTTCGGCAAAATCTTTTGCTGTTACCATACATTTATCCAGTAAGGTATTTGAAAAATCAGGGTCCATCATTAATTGAAGTAACATATTACTTAAACCTGTTAAATCACAAGCCTCAGCCAGTGGCCCTTCAATCCAGCCTATTACCGGAACTTCACCCTTCAATTCTTTTTGATATAATTCTGCACCCTTAATACGGTCAAGTGTCCGTTCATTCTTATAAACATCCGGATTTTTAAGTGCATTTGCATCCTCAATTGAATTAACAATAAGTTTTTGGCATCTTGGCACTTCCTCAGCAGGAAAAGTAACTTTTGCTCCAAAAGCGGCGGTTTCCCTATAAGGATCTGAGACCAAACCTACCATATCAGCATCAAAATACTCCATCGCCTTAATGTTACTCTTAACAAGAGTTTTATAATCGGAAGCAAATTCGCCATAGGTTTTACCAATAAATCGTGCCGCAAAATGCATCCATAGAGGATGAAACGAAGTGATATCTGATTTTTCGTTATTAATCAAACGATTAAACAATTGTTTTTTATTCATAATTTTCTGTTTTGTATTTTGTATTTTTAAAAACTTTTTTGGTCATTTCCTGAATTTCAGGGTTACTCATAAATAATTCCCAGATTTTACCGGAACGATAGTTTTCAATCATAATCGGTACAGGTCCCTGGTCCAGACCTAAATAATGATAATTCACCCAGTTTTCACTCAGGTTAAAAGCATCACGAAAACCATACTCTCCCCATAGAAAGGCTCCATGGTCACGATAAAAATGTTTTAATGCAGCCATCGACTCTTCCGGTGTATATGGGAATGATGATAAAGCTGCTGTAGGTGAAATTGTTCCATTATCTCTGGGAAGTTCAGGCGCCATTGCCGAATACCCCCATGGATAATCACTTGCTGTCAGTCCCCAGCATTCAGGGCCATACCCCAGATATCCCCCGGGATTCTCAACACAATACCTGTAATTAATAAGCGTCTGATTTCTACAATTTTCAAAGAGATTCGTAAAACCATCATTTTTACCTCTTGGATCAAACCCCATAAATGAATAATGCGTAAAAAATAGTGGACCACCGCTGGAAATTCCAACATCCAGTTTAATACCATGAAAGGTCTCACCATTTTCATAATATGATCCGGGGATAGTTTCTCCAATTTTTTGGTATGCTCCCCTAAGCTCTTTTGCTTTTGGTGACTGACAAGCCCAACCGGTATAATACATTTCTTCATTTATTGGATAGGTTGGCGACGCAATGGCAAGCAAATAGGTCAACATAGTTTCATTCCAACCAATTAACGGATGCTGCACAACCCATTCCCTTTCCGGAACCCAGTGCCAGTATAAAAGTGGACTGTCATCATCTATTTTATACCAGGCCCAGTTGACTCCTTCCCATAATTTCGTGATACGATCTGCTAAATCCTTCTCGTCCTTTTTGGTTTGGTCAAGATATTGTCTTGCAACCAATAAACCTTGAACAAGTATTGATGTCTCGGGAAGATCGCCTCCGGAAAGGTCTTTGCCAAATGCCGGAATCATTTTTCCTGTTTCTCCATTTGCAAAATGGGAAATTGCTCCATGAAATTTATCACATTTCTCAAGATAGGAGATAATTTTTTTGAGCCTCCCGACCATCTGTTCTCTGGTGATAAAATTTCGTTCTACACCTACTACAAGGTTCATTAAGGTGGGCCCTCCCGCAACGCCAGGATTTATTTCAACCGAATTTCCCGGTAAGTAATGTAAGCCTAATCCACTATTTGCATTGGCACCTTGCCAAAAATATCTGAAGAATGCTTCCTGGACCATCGTCAACAATTCTTCATCATTCATGGTTTTGGTAGATGAATAAAGAACATTTGAAAATTCGGATTCTCTGTAATTTTGATCCAAACTTGTTACTTTATATGAGAACTTTTTATCGGCTAAACCCGAATAATCTGAATACATGGAAATATAGGGTTCAATAATTCCGACAGCTGTAAATTCACCTCCATTTACAGATCTGTAAACTTTTATGTATCGTATCTCATCATTTTCAATTGGCTCCCATTCAATGAGTACATGTCTTTCATATCCTGATGCTTTTGTCAGAACAGGAATTGAAAGTTTTCTGGAAGACTGAAAATCCTCAACTATTTCAATCTGGTCAACAAATAACTGATGATTCTTTCCATCTGCAGTTTGCTGACTGAAAACAACTGAATGGATTTTCTCATTGATTGTCTGAGGATTATTGGAGCCATTTCCTGTAAACGAGGTTAATGGAATTAAAACCCTGATCCATTTATTTGTCTGATAATTTTCTCTTAAATAATTACCTAATACCACTTTTTCGTACATAATACTATCACTTGTGGTGAGAGAAATAAATGGAAGCTCGTCAACCCTTGTATTCGTTGAGACATACAACCACATAGAAAGTACAGAGCCTTTCTTGTAAGTGTAATTATCTCTTCTGAGTGGTCGTTTAAGTTCAGCGCTCCAATTGCCACCCTCATTTGAAACATAACTTAATTCTAAAGAATTACCAGGAGTAAACGATTTATCGTTACATACTATTAGTTTCCCCTGTGAATGTTTGATATAGCTTGGATTTTTATACGAAGCTTCGCTATAAAAATACCTTCCCTGCATTAAACTATTATCGAACAATATCTGGCCTATTCGAAGATCTTTAGCATCTGTGCACAGATAAAGCGATATTAATGTGATAATTATTACTGTTCGTTTCATTCGTCTATATTTTTATGCAGCCCGTTTTTCCGGGTGAGATAAAACTTTAGTCATCTACCGATTTGCCTCAGCTTTTATCTTAACCAAAACTTGCTCCGATTTAAATTGGAGAGTCGCATCAAACGTTTTAAAATTTAGTAGAAGTATAATTGATATAATTCAATAATATTTTCCCCGCAACAGCATTGGCCTTATGTCCTTGTTTTAGTGCATCTATAATATTTAGAGAGGATAAGATTATTTTGCCGCGTCCGTGTGAGATGATAGTAACGGCTGAAAAAAGCTCATTCCGCATATCAGATGTTGCTCCAACTATCATGTTTTCTTCGTTATTAAGACGCAACGCGTATCGGTTCTGTATTCCTGTATAACTTGGTGTATCAAAAGCACCTTTCCAATATCTTGCCAAGGCCTGATATTCCCAGTTGAAAGCAGTATTTACAGGAAGTTCATTAAACAGCTCATGGTCTTTCACAAAATAGTTACCTGCAAACCAAACCTGAGAGAGCTCTTCGTAACCCCTGTAATCAATTATCTTTTGATCGGACAATAGTTGAGCCCAGTTTTTTGAGTTACCTACAATTATCAGATTATTTCCTTCAGATACCCAGTTAAGAAGACTATTCCCATCAGCAATACCCATTTCAATCGGCACATTGCTTTCACCAGCTATTAAATAATTATAATTCTCATCTGGCCGGTAAGAGTTATAGTTGAACATATCAAACTTATACTCTTTAAGTGCAGGACCTCCATGTTTTGTTATGAATTTTTGGATAACCCCTGTAGTATCAAGGACCATACCCTTTGAAAGGATATTTTTGGCTTCCAGATTAACAGCAAAAACATCATCGTTCCCATTAGCAATTTCTTTCTGTCCTTTTGCCAGGGATGCCTCAATTTTCGTATATCCTTTATGATTTATTTTAAGCTCAAAACCTTCTGCAAGCAATTGGGAAAAATTTGTTCCACCAAGGATATTAACCCTTCTTGAGGTTTCTGTAATAATGCCATGTTCATCTTCCACCTTTATATTCAAGGTGTGGTTTCCTTTAACATTTTCTTCGTTAATTATATAAAAATCTACCTTAATCGTCTCTCCCGTCTCAACCACTTTTTCAGTTGGCATAACAGCAATATACAGTGGTTGAGTATAATGTTTAAATATCTCAGGATCTCCTTTAGGATTTCTGTAAACATCCACTATTCCTGAACGGTGATGGAGTTTTTCACCTTCCCAGCCATTGAGAATGTAACCATCATTATTGTTATTAATCCTGAAATTTTCAAGGCATCTTCCTTGTGTATAAAAAGCAACGTTGCCCAGGCTTTTGGTCAGACTCTTAACCGTTGGGAAAGCTTTAGTAAATCCCTTTATATCCAGTTCATTTCTAATCCCCTCATACAAATCCAGGTAATCTTGTCCTTCCCATCCTTTTATCCCACTCTGTAGGATAGAGTTACGAATTTCTGTAACATCGGGCATAGCACCCACAGCTTGTTCTTCCGGATAATAAAGGATTTCGGTTTTATGGTCGTTATGCCTGAGAAAGTCTGATTTCCCATTATACATATCATCGTAATACACCCCATTGCCCATGGAATAATGTTGCGCCCATATACCTTGTAATAATAATTTATGGTTATAGGGTTCTAAGTGAGTTTTTATTGAATCTGGTGTAGTGGGACAATGCCCGTTTTTTAAAGTTGGCGGGAAAAAGGTTGTTGTAAACAAATGATATCTGGTCTCATCCAGGCGATGTGCCTCTTTGAGATTTTTTATGTCATTCTTATCTGGTGTCCTTTTAGGATCTAAGTTACCGGCAATCTCATTAATAAAGTTATACATAATCAGGGAAGGGTGGTTACGATCACGTTTCACCATCCGTTTCACTTTTTCCGACATCCATTTTTTACTGAATTCATCTCTTGCTGAAAGATATCCTCCAGGTTCTTCATAACACAAGAGTCCCATCTCATCATAAGTATCCATAAGCATGGGATGTCCTATTGCACGATGGAAATTAATTATATTCAATCCAAGCTCTTTAGCTACTTTTGTCTGCTTTTCTGCCAATGCTTTGGTCGGGCAAATTCCTGTTTCAGGGTATAATCCCCATGAGATTGCTCCCTTTAACACTATCCTTTTATTATTTAGAATAAACTGTCGATCACCATCTTTAGCATCTTTTACTCCAAACCATTTGAATCCGAATTTAGTCTCGTACTTGTCAGTAAACTCATCACTTTTAAAATTTACTATCAGCTTATACAAATTTGGCGTTTCCGGGGACCAGGTTAAAGCCTTAGGACAGGATATAGATTTTATTATTGATTCCTCATCCTCAATATCAGATACAGAAAACTTTTCATGGTACAATGGCTCTTTGGTACTGACGGAATTCTCAATCTTTAACTCAATAATTCCGTTAGCAATCTGTTTTGTTTGATTTTTTAAAGATATTTCAACATCAATATTTTTTATTGACGGTGTGTTTTTTACGAACACGTCATCAATAAATACCTGGTCTGTGGCTTTTAACCATACCCGACCCGTTATGCCTCCAAAACCGCGACTTGCTGGGATAGTATAATCACCCCAGTAAAAGGTTCTGAAATCACTCCATACAAAGTTGCCGCCCGGGTCTGTTATTCTTACTGCCAACATATTGTTTTCTCCGGGTACTGCATATTTCGAAATATCAACATCGAAAGGTGTTCCATCAATTAAGTCGTAGCCAACTAGTTTTTGATTCAGAAAGACTTCAGCCCTCATTCTGACACTTTCAAATTTTAAAGAAATACGCTTATTTTTAAAATCATCAGGGATATAAACATCTGTAAAGAACCAGGAAACACCCAGATAGTCACCGTTTACGCCATAACTATTTCCGTTTTCTCCCCAATAGTATTGTTCAACTGTGGCTGGTAGTCTGGTTTGCCTGGCATCTGCCTGACTTAGGCTTTCCCATCCCCCTGTTGGAGGATTCACAGGTAACCGGGCAATATCAACCGGAGGAAGAAACAATTCATCATTTTGCCATTCAGCATCTTTATCCAACAATATATACCATTGGTTATTTGATATATCTATTTTATTTTCCGTTAATTTGTTTTGAGCTGATAAGGTATGGATAAAGGAAAATCCAGTCAAAAGGATCAAACAAATAAAACATACTTTATATCTATTCAGTTTCATACTATTCAGTTTTAAATTTTATAATCTCTGGCTGCATTCAAAAGATTGCGTATATTAATTTCAGGAGTTGAAGATGGTATTGCACATCCGGCATTTAATATGAAGCGATTCGTATTTCGAAAAACATCTAATAACTCGATCGTTTTTTGATAAACCATCTCCGGAGTTCCCATAGCCAGCACCCCACTTGGATCAATGTTGCCAATAAAAGTTGCTTTATCGTGAAATATATTATATGCCTTATGCATATTTGTTTTATAATCAATCTCAAAAGCATCTGCACCGGTTAAAACCATTTTATCCAGAATGTCATCCACATTTCCACAAATATGCAAGGTGTATGCAAGTCCTTCTTTATGTGCTTCTTCTACAATCCTGGTTTCGTAGGGCAAAGCAAATTTCTCATACATTTCAGCGGAAACTAATTCGGGACCTGCATTACTATCACCATTTGATACCATATCAGCTCCGGTTTGGGCCATTAATCTTATAAACTGTGACGTAATGTCTGTTGCATACTCAAGTAATTCTTTCACCAGGGACTCTTCTTCCATTAAAAGATCAAGCATAAAGTCGTTTATACCCCTCATACTACATGCCAGTGAAAAAGGCGCCGGATCACAATTCCCTCTTACATAAACTTCATTCCCGAAATGTTCTTTCAGTAGTCTTACAGCCTCTAACCAGTTCTGAACATATTTATAGTTCTCAATATTAACCCTTTTCAGGTTTTTAACTTCACTCAATGAATTAAGACATGCCCCATGGTACCTGGCGGGTTCATTTTCAGGAAATTGAACAGGTACACCAACACTACCAGCTAAAGTTGCGGTATCTATATCGACAAATACTGAATCAAGCCCATATTTTTCAACAGAGTGAATAAAACAATCTGCAATAAGACGCGGATTCTCCCTGTATTGCCCCATACTTACATTCATTTCAGCTGCAGCCAGCATGAAATTATGCAGCATGATAGGTATTTTATCCACTGGTTCTCCATTCAAAGCGGCATTTACTCTTTCAAATCCATTCAACATATTCTATTTTATTTTTTATTAAATATTAAACATTAATCTATCGATTCATTCTTCATTTGCAGGGATCCTGTTCATTCCACAATGAACTCCCGGATACTTTTGATATTCTCACCTATATAATCAATAAATAATGGTTATCTCTCAACAATTAATTTCCCATCGAAATATCTGTTCTTGTTTTTTAGTGTTATAAAATAAAGTCCGTTTGATAAATTCGAGCAATCAAAATAGGTACTTCCCCCATTCATCTCCAGGCTTTTAACTTGGATCAATCTTCCGTCCAGACCGTATACGCTCAATTCGACTGGTTGATTAAAATCAATATCAGGATTCTTAATAAATATGCCATCCCGGGTTGGATTGGGATAAACCTTTACTATTTCTTTTTTTCTAATCTCCCCACTACTACTGTTTCCATAATTAAAACCAAGCTTTTCCAGTCCCGCCATTACATCACTGTCTTGCGTCACCAAATTCCACAAAAGTCCTGTTCTGTAATTTTCGATCATTATCATTATCGGGGCCTGATCAATATCTATATATAAATCACTTACCCAATTCAAATTATCATTAAAAGCATCTAATGGTCCCCATCTGTCAAACAATTCGTGACCCCGTTCCCTGTAAAAATATTTTAACGCTTTCATCGATTCAACTGGAGTATAAGGCATACTGCTTAATGCTGCCGTTGGGGCTACTGTTCCATCATCGTTGTACATCGGATGGTGAGCTTTATAACCATAACCTTCCGGATTAGCGCTTGATGTAAGTCCCCAGCATTTATCACTGTAATTAGTGTGTCCTAAAGGATTGTTAATTGCATATTGATAATGAATTTTGGCGGTATTAACATACTCTTGCCAGTAATCATCGCAGTATTGGTCTTTTAAACCTTGAGGATTTACTCCCAGATGTGTATAATGTATCCAGTATAAAGGGCTTCCCATCCATCGCGTCAGACTTATATCATAACCATATACTGTTTGTTTATTAACCATACTACCATTTCCTGCCCAACCCTCAGTATATAGTTCTTTTGGAATACTATGCGTAGGTGAAGAGGCAGCCATTATATAAGTAATTAAGCATTCGTTCCAGCCTTGTATCTTTAATCCAATTTTATATCCGTAATCAGGCGACCAGTGCCAGTATAAAACATTCTCTCCATCATTACGAAACCAGTTCCAATCAATGCTTTTCCACATTGCGTCCGCTTTTTCACGTATTAATACTGATTTGGGATCGTCGTTAGTAAAATAATTCTTCAGGGCAATTAAGCCGGCTGCAACAAAAGAGGTTTCAGGCACATCAGCACCGTTATCTCCTTCAACAAGGGGGATTGGCTGTCGCGTGCTTAAATTGTAAAAATGCGCCCAGGCGCCATGATACCGAGGCAGGGATTCATATAACTCAAGGAGATCAATTATTCTGTCTTTTATCTCTTCACGTGGTTCATATTCACGTTCATAAGCCGAAATCATTGTCATTAATCCCATTCCATAACCTCCGGCGTTGAATACATCTCCTTTACTGAACTTCCCCTCATATCCGCTCAAGGTTCCCTCCCAAAAATACCTGAATGTATAGCGTTGCATCATATCCAGTAATTCATCGTCTGAAAAGTCCCTGATTTCAGTGGTCCCTGTTGCCTCCTGAGATTCAATGTCTTGAAAAACCGATACTACCTTATAACTTACAGTAGAATTCTTCGCTTTCCCCGGCACAAAATCCAAATAATAATTATTATCAAGTTCTTTTCTTAATTCATAGCTTTGACCATTATCATAAGAAGCATAAACACGGTAAGTCAGAGAAGGTGCAGTGTGTGCCCAGTTTAATTCTGCATGGCTATCGTATCCGGTCACTGTAAGATCGGAGACAGTGGGAATAACTTCCATATTTCTATATACCAATAGATCATCTAAAAAAAATAATCTTGAACTATCATTGTTTTCCGATTGATTGAACACTATCCCTTCAACCTTGGAGAAATCACAAGCATTATTTCCACTATCTTCAAATATGACACGTAATGGGAATGTAATTTTCGTCCATACATTAGAAGGAACATTATTATTATAATCAGCTAATGAATAAAGTTTTGATGCATTATATCCCGCGCAAACGATACCAACCTGAGGTAGTGCTGTTTTAGGCAGCCCGTTTTCGGAATATAAATAGAAAGAAAGTGTATCAGAACCTACGATATTTGCAGCACTCCAATCACTTCTATGAATATGAACTTTCCAGTTTCCGTTTACAGAAGACGTATACTTGAATTTTAATGAAGTGGATCCTTTATATGCATTGTTTGAACAAGGTATTTTCCCTGGATAATCAGGATATCCGGGAGGATAAGTGTTTTCAAAAACACTCTCCCCTAAAAGATTAAAATCCAGTGCCGACTGATTATAGTAATTACTATCAGTCCCCTCTTGAAAAAAATAAGCCTCTTGTGCATATATTAGAGATGATCTAAAAATTAATATGCACAATAAGGAAAGAATATAAGTGTAATTCATTTGGTTTAAATTAAAGTATGAAGAATCGCTAATACATGAATTAATTGTAAAATTTTCGAGTTGAAAACCGTTTAAAATTGAAGTTGCTAACAGTTTTATTCATTACCTACCAGGGAATAGCAGTATTTCTTGTCTTATTTTCAGACAATTTTAGAACGGGAACTATCTCCAGAATTTGACAGCTCCCGTTCATGAACTCTAACTAAACTAACTATTAATTTCTTCTAATTAATACCCCGGATTTTGTATCAATGTGCCTTGAGAACGGTCGATTTCAATTTGAGGAATTGGATAAACTTCATGTTTTCCTTTTGTCCAGCCATTAGGCCCTAATGCTTCTTCTGCCAATCCCCAACGAATTAAATCGAAATAGCGTTCGAATTCCATTGCCAACTCAATTCTTCTTTCATGCTGAATGGCAGCCCTCAATTCTAACTGATCAGTAGTAGTAACCTCTGGCAGGACATCAGTTATTCCATTCCGTGCCCTGTTCCTTACCATTTCTAATTTAGCAAGTGCTTCATTTGTTTGACCTAACTCGTTAGCTGCTTCGGCATACATCAAAAAAATATCAGCAGTACGCAAAATACGTGCATTAATCCACCCACCAAAGGGAAGCCTGTTATCCTTTGCCAGTTCATTTGCCCACTGGTGTACTTTCATATTGTAGTATGGATTAACTACGCCTTCTGATACTGATGGAATATATGTTCCATCAGACAAAGTTGTGCCTGAGACCAAAACAGTTGTCAAAAATCTGGGGTCTCCCTGCTCAAACGCATCGATTAGTTTTTGTGAAGGTACATTAAATCCCCAACCACGATTCAAGGATCCACGCACACCTTGAACCGTTGCATATCCACTTGTCGCATTTAAAGTTTCTGTTTCTTGCGCCTGCATTTCAAAAAGAGACTCCCTGCCATTCTCCTCTGCTTCAGTAAAAATCTTATCTATTGGTGTGGATAAATCATATATACCTGAATTTAATATTGCATTAGTCTGAGTCAAAACATCTCCCCAGCGTTGTTGATATAAGTACAACTTGGCAAGGAAACCTTGCGCTGCACCTTTTGTAGCCCGACCCAAACCACCATTGGCCATATAATAACTTTTATCAGGCAATCCATTAATTGCTGCCAATAAATCAGCTTCTATAAAATCCTGGGTCTCTTGTAAGGTTTTTCTGGCAGGAACCGGAGCATCTGGAGGTAATGGTTCAGTTAATACAGGAAGGCCTCCAAACATTTGCGTTAATCTAAAATAATGATAGGCCCTTAAAAATCTGACTTCAGCTATAAGTTGATCCCTTTTGGGAGCCACTTCAATATCCAAAGAATCTAATTCAGCCAGACTCTCATTTGCCAAGGCAACTGCCATAAAATAATCCTGATAAACAGTGGTCACACTATAATCACTTGAGTTAAAAGTAAAATTTTCAAGTGCAATCTGCGGTGCACCATCTGTTGGAGTTGATCCCTTATCAGCATCATCGGAAATAATTGACATTACTCCAAGATATGGCCATTGAATAGCCCCCCACCCGCGCATATGAGCGTATATCTTAAGAACATTTGCTTCAGTATATATTGACTGATCTATTTGAGTTGTGTCTTGATAGTTCGCATCAGTTAACACACCATATGGATAAAGATCCAATAAGCTTTCCTTGCATGATGAAAACAATATTGTGACAATTGCTATATATATAATATTTTGAATTATCTTTTTCATGGTGTTCTTGTATTAAAAGTTAATATTTAAACCAATTGTATAAGTCGATCCGATTGGGAAATTGGTATAATTTATATCATCACCGCCAGTAAGGATATTTCCACCAACTTCAGGTGTCCAACCAGTATAATTTTGAAAGGTAATTGGATTTTGAGCATTTACATAAATCCTCATTCCCTGAATACCTATATTGTTCAACAGGTTAGGAGGTAAAGAATACCCAAGTTGAATATTTCTTATTCGCATATAATCGCCTGACTCTACGAAATATGTTGAAGCAAGAGCATTATCAGGCCTGGCAGAGAGTATTGGATCATGATTTGAAGTACCTTCTCCATGCCAACGATTAAGAAGTACTCCTGGCATATTGAAAACAGCCCAGGAAGCAGGAAGTCTGATTTCTGTATAATTATCAACTCCAACTACACCATTTAAATCTACTAAAAAATCAAAATTTTTGTATCCTGCATTAATAGAAAATCCATACGTCCAATCAGGCAGGTGGTTCCCAATATATGTACGATCATTTTCATCAATTTTCTCATCGCCATTTAAATCTTTATACTTCATGTCTCCCGGACGAACCACTCCTGCAGTAACAGGTGAATTATCAATTTCTTCCTGATTCTGAAATATTCCTTCCTGGATATATCCATACATCATTCCAACGGATTGCCCAACAACTGTTCTGTAATGTAAGTTTGAAATAATATCAGCATTATCATTACCCAATTCTAAAACCTCATTTTTCAAATACGAAGCATTCCCACTTAAAGTTAAATTGAAATCTCCAAATTTAAAATGCCCGGTAGCAGTCGACTCAAACCCTGAGTTACGCAGAGAGCCAGCATTGGTAACCGCATATGGAGCACTTGATGAAGCTGGTGCAGGAACTGTTGCAAGCAAATCTTTTGTAGTTTTATTAAAATATCCAATATCAATATGTAGCAGATTGTTAAACAAAGAAGTTTCAGCCCCTATATCAACACCTTCAACAATTTCCCAATGAATACCGGGATCTGCATAAAAAGACCGGGTTGGTATATAAATTATTTCATTGTCGATTACAACGGATTCTCCTTGAGGATTTATCGTTGGTAAATACATATAATTACCTATTTTATCGTTTCCTGCCTGTCCCCAGGAAGCTCTTATCTTTAGAAAATCTACTTTTTCAACATTCTGCATAAAAGCCTCATTACTAACGACCCATCCTAATCCAACTGCCGGGAATGTACCCCAGCGATGATCCGGACCAAATTTGGATGAACCATCTCTTCGCACAGTTAAATTAGCTAAATATTTATCCTTATAACTATAACTAACTCTTCCTAAATAGGAAGTAAATGCAACTTCATTTTTATAATCGCCATTATTATCCCATTCTGAATATCCTGCATTTAACATCCACATGGATGGATCTGCATAAGCCTGTGCACTTATTGAATCACGCGAAGCACTAAAACCCATATTTTCGGATTCTCGATAAGTCATGCCCGCAATTGCTTTTATGCGATGTTCACCAGTGACCTTGCTGTACTCAAACAAATGATCCACCTGATAATCCTTGCTGCGTGAAGTTCCCCGACTAAAGCTACTATGTTCATTTTTTTGAATACCTCCAACTGCAAAATGAGGATTATAATTACTGTTGTGTCCTAATGAAACAGTTGCATTTCCCGATATTTTATAGCTAAAATCTTTGGTGAAATTTACTTTAGCATAAGCTGAACCAATAATGGTGTAACCACTATATTCGCCTGTACCTTCTAATATTTCATACATAGCAACAGGATTACCCACATTAGGCTGTATATCTGGTGGTGAAGTATATTTCTCTCCAATATTTCCTGGAAATGAATTTAACCTGTCCCAGTCACTATCACCATTATCATAAGGCGCATATGTAGGAACAGCTTCTCTTGCTCTTCGCAAAATATTGGGATTATAATCTGTACGATACCAGTTATTAGCTATCAAATTAGCACCAATCTCCAAAAAGTCAGAAACAATATAATCTTGCTTGAAGCGTGCAGTGTAACGTTTGTAAGAATCTGTCTTGGTAATACCATCTTGTTGAAAATACCCTAGGCTGAACAAAGAAGTACTTCTTTCTTTGTTTGATGACACGGAGATACTATGATTTGTAACCAATGCATTTCTTAAAACTTCATCAACCCAGTCTGTGCCTTCACCAGTTAAATCGCCGGTCCAGGGTACATATTCCTGATTTAAATCAGAAGCATTGTTCTGCAACATCTCATTATATAACATTGTAAACTCTGAGGCATTTGTAAAATCTATCCTATCTCTTTGATGCAAAGTTTGAATACCTGCATATCCATCATAATTAACCGTAAGCTTTCCCTTTTCTGCTGTTTTTGTAGTAACAATAATTACTCCATTAGCACCCTGAGCACCAAATATTGCAAGCGATGATGCATCTTTTAATACTTCAATAGACTCAATATCATTTGGATTTAAAAAGGAAATGCCATTGGTAAAAACTCCATCTACAACATATAATGGTCCTGTTCCAGCCTGCACGGTTCCTATTCCACGAATTTTCACATCGGGACTATCACCTGCCCTACCACTATTGGTAACAATCATACCCGATACCTTTCCCTGTAATCCAGACATTGCGTCTGGAGAAGGATTAGATTTTAAATCATCTCCTTTAACAGAGACTATTGAACCGGTAACATCACTTTTCTTCATACTACCATATCCAATTGCAACAACCTCTTCAATATTATGTATATCATTTTTCAATGTTACATTTATCATCCCCTTCCCGGTAACAGGAATCTCCTGAGACAACATACCAACAAAACTAAACACCAGGGTTTTGTCAGTATCGACCAATAACTGATAATTACCATCAACATCCGTAACGGTTCCGGAGGCGGTCCCCTTAATTACGATACTGACTCCCGGAATAGGTTCACCACTGTCCGCACTGGTTACTTTGCCTTTTACAGATTGGGCCTGAACCCAAACAGTAATAGATAAAAAGAAAATACTTAAAAATAGTTTTAATAATTTTTCCATAATTTGATTTGTTTAAATTTGATAATGTGAATTTCCTATTTAGAAAACACATATCAAATAAATTTACGCCTACAAAATCCAAACAATCTGGTGGTTAAACAGGCTACCCCTACATTACCCCTACAAATAATTATAAGCATATAGTTGGTACATCTTTCGGGTAAAGTTACAGTAACCTGTCTTTTGCCCCAAAACTTTATGACGTTAGATAAAACACAATTTGTTCAAGCTTCATAAAGGGAGCAGGCATCGGATTAATGGTAAAATATTCCTTTAAACAAAGGCATTCATACACCCATATCTTCATTAGGTGAAAAAGGTTTATTTAAGCTAACTGGGCAAAAGATTTTATTCCATCGCTTGTGAAACCATCATCAACGATACTGAACCAATCTCCTGCTGAAAGCTTCCTGCCGGATTGGAATAGTACGTAAACGAATGCAAAATGGAGTCTTTCTGCAACTGAATTATTCCTACAAGACCAGACTGCACACAAGAAGAGATATCAGCCTTACCGTTTCAGAAAATTATTAGTCAGATCGATTGAGTCTATGTTTTACCCTGCACAGTTATCTTAAATATTCTGTGATATCTCCATTATATAACTTGAAAGGTTTACATCGGAATCAATCTTAAGTTTCTTACGTAATCTATATCTTCTTACCTCGACACCTTTTATTGAAATATTTTCAAGAGTAGCTATATCTTTTGTGGATAGATTAAGTTGCAAATAAGCACACATGTATAGATCATTTGATGATAAATCGGGAAATTGTACTTTTAATGCTTTAAATAAATTCTCATTTCTTTTATTAAAATGATATTTAAATTTATCCCAGTAATTTCCATCAGACTTGGTCTGATTTATAATTTTAAGTATTTTATTGTTGAGTTCTTTGGCATTTGAAAGTCCACCCCGTATATTTTTCTCAATTTCATTTTTAATCTGATCCAATACTTCATTATTTTCAATAACTGACATTGTTGTTTTCACTAGCTCTTTATTTTTAAGCTCTACTTCGGACCTTAATTTCTCATTCCTCATTCTCATTAATATCTTCTCATTTTCTAATCGTTCCTCCTCCAGCCTTTTATCATTGGCTTCTTTCAAAATCCTTTCTTTCTTTTTTAAACGAAATAGAAATAAATACCGAAACAAAACGAGCATAGCTACTCCACCAATAAAATAAATAAAATAAGCAAGTCTTGACGCATACCAGGGAGGTTCGATTCGAAAGGAATAAGAAAATTCAGAACTCTGTACATTATCTTTTGAAACAACCTTAACTTTAAACGAATAATCTCCATGAGGCAAACGCTGAAATTCATAATCAGCTTTACGCGATGGCTTAGACCATTCTGAATCCAGTCCTTCCAGTGTCGTTATGAAATTTATGTCTGAATCAAAGCTATTACAATAAAAATCTAAAGAAACATTACTTTTAAAGGGAAATTCTAATTTTGAGTGAAAATTTTCAGTGGCATTATAAGCTTTTCCATTTAAACTATTCCTATTCGAAAAACTTATTTTATTAAAATACACAGTCTTATCTAAAGTATCCTGTTCATTAATGAACTCAGATTTAATGTTATGAATGAGAAAACCACTGGTCATGCAAATTACACTCTCTGTCGGTGAAATTTTAACCACATTCTCATATCCATTCAACATTCTTGATGGAACACCATAACTCTCTGATTTATTCTTAATATAAAAACTATTTGGGTAAAACTCGATTAAGGAATATTTATTATTACCATAAAACCAATATGTGTTTAAATCAAACTGAAATACCTGTGAAGCATTTTTATAGGTACCCAGCTGCAAATTTAGTCGTTCAAAAGGTTCAATCCTTCCAAGACGCATGTTAAAATAATAAAATCCTTTTTGGGTATTAAAAACAATATGATTCCTTATTTTAAATACATTAACATCATTTTCATTAGGAAATCCATCTGCCACTCCATAAAATTTCTGAAATTCACATTTCTCCAGTTTATCATCCAACCGGACCTGATAAATCCCTTTATGACCACCACTTGTCCATATATTTCCAAATTCATCAATTTCAATGAAACGAATTGGTTCATAAAAACCTTCAACTCTATTCTTTAAAATCCACTCTCCTAATTCTTTTTTAAATATAACCAGTCCCTGATTCCCGGCAATTAGATAGTCTTTGCCTTTAAAAGAATATTTTTGAATACAATTAATCCCTTCTGCAAAAATTCTTTTCAGTCCTCCATCACCTACTAAATAAGTTTCTTCGTTGTGACAAGCAATAATTTGATCATCAAAGTTTTTAATTTGCAACACAAAACCCTGAGATCCTTCAATAAACTGAGGTTCTTCATAATCCTCGATATTATCAGAAGACCTTAATTCAAATATTCCATGATTAGTACCCAAATACTGCAGGTTTTTCTTTGCTTTGGCTATCGTGAATATAGTTCCAAGCCGACACCCCAGGTCATTGAATATTCTAAATGGTTTTTTCAGATTTATATAATCAATCCCCTCTTCTGTACCGATCCATAAATTCTTTTCATAGTCAATATATAAACTTAAAACGGTATTATTCTGTAAGCCGTTTTGTTTATTTACATTCCATAAAAAGTTACCATTCAAATCAAATACAACTAATCCATTTAACCTGGTTCCAACCATTAATTCCCCATTATCCGTTAAAACCATTTTGGTGACCTGATTTTTTATAAAAAAATCATTGTATTTATTTGAAAAAATAGTGGTTACTCCATTTTTAACAACAAAAATACCAGAGGAAATTGTTGAAATAATTACCCCATCAACGGTAGGCTGTATTGAACTGATAATTTTATCTTTAAAAAAATTAAATAATTCAGGCTCATTATTCAATCCATTCCTGTACACATACAATCCTTCTCCATAAGTATATGTATAGTATGTTGTTCCAGATTTAAAAAAATAATGACTATTTCCTTTGATATGAATTACATCAATCTTATTATCACAGCAATAAATTAATTGGTCAGCTGCTTTAAATAAAACCGTATCATTAAATGCAATAACGTCCCAAACATCAACATTTCTTATGATATTTTTAGCATAATGATTGCCTAGCTCTTTATATTTCAATGCACCGGTATTTGTATGCGACCAATAACCAAATGACTCATATGAACCAGCATATATTTTAAGGTCTGCACACTCGACAGACCTTATAATGTTTTTCTCAGGATGTTCATAGTTTTCCCACCTTATGCCATCATACATCAATAGCCCGCTATTATGCCCAAAATACATTCTACCGGTTGAATCCTGAGTTATTGACCAAATTTGGTTTCCTGAATTATAATCACGTGGAGAATAATTTTTTATTATTGGATATAATTCTACCGAAAAAACATTCAAAGAATTAATCAGAAAAATTATTAAGACTTTTATTTTCATTATCGATTTTAATCATTAGTTTATTCAACAACAATCCTTTTAAAATAAAGAATAAGCACACCTGATCAAAAAAATATTGTTTACTTAGATTGCCATTAAATAACTCATATTGCACCCTAAAAATAGTATATTTTACACATAAATGTTAAAAAGTTTTAACTGGGCAAATCTTGCATGCAATTTTAAAACAATATAAGATGGTTCCCTCAGCGTATAGAAAATGTGAGATCAAACCAAATATTTCGTACGATATTCCTTAGGAGAAATGCCATTCTTTTCACGAAAGCGCTTGTTAAAATTTGAAAGGCTATTGTATCCACTATCAAAAGCAATTTCAGATACATTTTTGTCTGTTTCAATTAATAATTTACCAGCATAGCCAATTCGTACCTGGTTAACAAAGTTGGAAAAAGTGCGATTGGTTGTTTTTTTAAAATAATGACAAAAAGCTGATACGTTCATTTTGAGGATATCCGCAGCAACGTTAACATTTAATTCATGATTAAAGTTTTCGTATATGTACTTTAAAACTTTATCAATACGATGTTTCTGAGTATGTAAATCATTAAACGTGAATGAAGATAATACTTCATAATTTTTAACTATAGACATTTCATTCAATAGTTGTAGAAAACATATCAAACGGTCAATGCCTTCTAACATTGAAATTTTCTTTAATTTTTTGTAACAAGTTGTAGAAATTTCATTGAAAGATATACCATTAGTTGCTTTCTCCAAAAGTTCAATAATCTTTATGAGTTCTGGCATATTGCCAACTCTATCCATAAATATCTCCCAATTGAACTGAATCACAACAGCGTTAATCTCGTCGTTTTGAACCCAACAATGCGGTAAGTTTCCTCCAACCAGAACCAGGTCATTTTTTTTAAAAAAACCAATATGGTCTCCTACAAAACGTTTCCCTTCTCCCTTGGTAATAAGAACGATCTCAAATTCAGGATGGAAATGATAAGGTTTATATTCCTTTAGATTTTTATGTTCAAAAACTCTAAATGAGGAGTTTATATTCTTATCAATTTTTTCAAATTCAGGCTTCATACTGAAATATTTTGGCTCAAAATACATTATTTTTCAATATAGTACAAATAAATAGCAACAGCAAGGTAGAATTCAATCTTACTACAACATTACTTTGTATCAAACTAAGTTTGAATTTAAAGCTATGTTATTATGAAAGAATTATTACTAAAATTAAAAGAAGCGGTAGAACTAGGTAAAGTAGATTTTAACTCTCCATTCCCTCCACAATTAAAAGGACAAAATGGGGCAAGCGAATATGCCAAAACGGCACTCGATGAAAATATTCCTCCACAAGATATCCTTAATGAAGCATTAATTCCTGCAATGGATGTTGTCGGTAAAAAGTTTTCGGCGAACAAAATATTTGTACCGCAAATGTTGATGTCGGCAAAAGCTATGGGAGCGGCCATGATGTATTTAAAACCACTCTTTCAATCAGGTGAAATAAAAAGCAAAGGAACTTTTATTATGGGCACAGTAAAAGGTGACTTGCACGATATAGGAAAAAACCTTGTCTCTATGATGATTGAAGGTAGCGGATGGACCATGATTGACCTTGGTGTTGATGTTCCTTCTGAAAAATATATTGAAGCTTTAAGGGAAAATGATGGAGCAGTTGTAGGTATGTCAGCTCTGTTAACAACCACAATGGTAAACATGCAAGGTATTGTTAATGATATTCGTAGAGAATTTAACGATACTAAAATTCTTATTGGTGGAGCACCTGTTAATTCAGAATTTGCTGATAAAATTGGAGCTGACTTTTATTCCCCCGATCCGCAGGGAGCTGTTGAATATTTAAATGAATTAGTAGGATAATTATTAAAATATAACATGTTCATTCAATATACCGGAAGAATATAAAAAAAAGCTTTACCCATCCCACCGACAAACAATTTGATAAAGACATCATCAAAAGGCTCTTTTCAGATTCAGAACATATTATTCGGGCAAAAGGGCATTTGAATATTGGAAAAATGTGGATACTTTTTAATGCCGTGATGGGTAAATTCAACTATCAAAGAGTTACAAAAAAAGATAAAAATACAATCGTTTTAATAAGTACAAAAAATATTGACCTTCCATATTCATAAACATTTTATGAATTGTGCAGGTCAGAAATAAACAAGATTATGAAAGGAATACAATTAATAAAAAGGGCAATGAACCTTGAAGAAGTAGAGCGTATACCCTGGGTGCCTTTTGTTGGTGCGCATGCCGGGAAATTATTAGGTTTAACGGCTACAGAATATTTACAATCCACAGAAAAAATTGTTGAAGGAGTAAATAAAGCAATTGAATTATATAATCCGGATGGAATTCCGGTGGTATTCGATTTACAAATAGAAGCTGAAGCCCTTGGCTGCAAACTGGCTTGGGCCGATGACAATCCTCCCGCCGTAGTTTCTCACCCATTAAAAGAAGGTAAAAATATTGAAGATTTAAAAGTCCCTTGTGCTTGTAAAGCACGCATCCCCATGGCAATGGATGCGACACGTCAATTACGCGACCAACATCCCGACATGGCTTTGTATGGTTTAATAACAGGTCCTTTTACTTTAGCCTTACACCTCTTAGGTACTGACATATTTATGCAAATGATGACCGAGCCCGATGAAGTGCATAAGCTAATGCGCTTTACCACAGATGTGGCTAAAATAATGGCAGGCAATTATATTGAGGCCGGAGCAGATGTTATTGCTGTGGTTGATCCAATGACCAGTCAGATAGATCCGATGAGCTTTGAAACATTTGTTTCTCCTTATGTAAAGGAAGTATTTGATTTTGTGCGCGAGTGTGATGCCTTGAGTTCATTCTTCGTTTGTGGAAATGCGCAACAAAATATTGAAGTTATGTGTAAAACAGGTCCTGATAACCTTTCGATTGACGAAAATATTCCGTTGGATTTTGTACGAGACATGGCACTTAAGCATAATGTCTCTTTTGGTGGAAATATTAAACTTACAGTTGTATTACTCATGGGTGATGAAGATGCTTCGCGAAGAGATGCTTTGGAATGTATGGATATTGGAGGTAAGAAAGGATTTATCCTAGCACCGGGTTGCGATTTAGCAATGGATACACCTGTAGAGAATATTGTAGCTGTTTCAGAATTGGTACATGATGAAATTCTTCAGGGAGAGTTGCGGGCTTCAGAAGCAAAAGGAATGGAAGTGGAGTTATTGGATCTTGCCGGGCACTGGGATAATGAAAAAGTAATTATCGATATCATAACGCTTGATTCTTCATCATGTGCACCATGCCAGTATATGGTTGACGCTGTTGCACGTGCTGCTGAACCCTTTGGTGATAAAGTAGTGTACAAAGAACACCGCATAAAAGAGATGGAAGGTGTGCAAATGATGGCTTCGCTGGGTGTTCAAAATTTACCCACTATTGTAATAGATGGTAATATTGACTTTATTTCGCAAATTCCACCCATAAGCGAAATTAAATCTAAAATTGAAGGATATTTGACTTTTAAGAATTAAAAAAGTGCTGGGAAAGCAATAGGCAGTCAACAGTAATTTTGTTGACTGCTTTATGTTATCTTTTAAATAATAAATGATACAATTTAATCTTATAACCGGTTTTTTAGGTAGTGGTAAAACAACTCTGTTGGGAAATTTACTTGAAGAATTATCAGCAAAAAATCGTATTGCAGTTATACAAAATGAGTTTGCTGCATCGGGTATCGACGGGAAGGAACTAAGCCGCTTGAATGATGATTTTAAGTTGGTTGAAATCAATAATGGTTCTGTTTTTTGTGTTTGTCAGTTGAGTAATTTTGTTCAGAATTTGCTAAAACTTATTGAAGATTATAAGCCTGACATCATTTTTCTTGAAGCTTCGGGTTTGGCTGATCCCATTAGCATTGTTGAATTATTGCAAACAGAAGAGCTTAAAGATAAAGTTGCGCTTGATAAAAGTATTTGTTTGGTTGATGCTCCCAATTTTTTCAAAGGTCTCTCTTCTCTTGTTCGATTTAAGCATCAGATTATGGTGGCCGACAAGATTATTATAAATAAAACAGATCTGTTTGAAGGACATTTAACAGCTATTGAAGAAAAGCTGAAGGAGCTAAATCCTTTTGCAGAAATACTACCTACAACCTATGCTCAAATATATTGGGCTGATTTTGAGGTAAATCTCTCCATAAAAGGAGCAGCGTCTAAGCGATTTACTGGCAGGTTAGCTGGCGGTCAACCCGACATCAAAACATGCGTATTAAGAACACATGATAAAATTAGTGAACATTGCTTAAAGAGTTTCATTAAGGGTATGCAAAAGAATTGTCCTAGGATTAAGGGATTTTTAAATCTTACGAATGGAAAAAAGGTTTCGGTTCATAGTGTTTTTAATCGCCTTGAGATCAAGGAAGTTAAAAAACATATAGGTCCTTCCGAGTTGATTGTATTTGGGTATGACATTAACATTACCGATTTGAGGAAAAAATTTAAGGAAAGAATTGCTTAGTACAAATAAAATGAAAGAGGATAAAGAATTAGATAGATTAATCGATCAAGGTTATCTGGAAATAGAAATTAGTGCTAATCCAAAATCAAGATGGCTTACCAGGTTTACTCCTTTTGCTTGTATGTTTTTTAGTACAATAGGATTATTCACTGGCTCAGTTTATTATTTCATGAGCCTATCCATTTTGATGCTAATTGGGGTATTTAGCTCTTTAAGTTTCTACGATTTACTTTACAAATATATATTCTCGGGATTTCTAAAATGGGGGCAGGTTCCTAAACATAGCAAACACAGGAAGATTGGATGTGCTTTAGGTAGTTTTATATTCCTAAATGCCGCTTATCAAATTGTACAGGATAATTTAGTCGCAGCTTATACTCCAGTATTATTGCTGATTTTGTTAGCTTCTTTTGCAGGTTATTACAACTGGTGTTTTATAACCGAAATTTCCAAACAGTTATTCAATACAAAACAAAGCTCGTGTTGTAGTAGCACAAAAACTTCCTGACGATATGAATAAGCAGTTATCAGAATTATTGGATCTTAATCCTTTAATGCACTATCGATTCAGTCCAAATGAATTAGGCATTTCAATTGGGCATCTCCTTGAATTAGCTAAAATTGGAGAAATCCAATCATATAAAGGCTTTTTAGATCGGGAAATGAGCATATTAGAAGATACCGCTAACATTGAAGGAGGATTAATTATTATTGAAGGTAGAGCACAAAAAGATAAAATCTTCTTAAAGGATAAAGTGTTTTTTGCAGGAGAACAAGTGGTGCATTTCTTAAAAGGAATGACTCATGCAGCTGTTTTTGTGTGTACCGCGGGAAATGAAATCACACAAAGAGCTAAAGAACATACAAATACAGGAAAATTAATAGAAGGATATTTATTAGACCTTTTGGGATCTGTAATCGTGGAGAAAGCTATGGACAAGATTCATGAATCAGTTCAAAAATCATTGAAGAAACATGGCATAATTATAACCAATAGATATAGTCCTGGTTACTGCGAATGGAATGTACAAGAACAGAAAGGATTATTTACATTTTTCCCAAATAATTTCTGTAATGTCCATCTGTGTGAATCTAGCTTGATGTCACCTATTAAGTCAGTAAGTGGAATTATGGGTATTGGAGACAGTGTAAAATTTCACAATCATGTTTGTGATAATTGCAATAGCGGGAATTGTATTTATAGAAAAAAATAATTACTTCAAAAATAACACATCATGCCGAAACTAATTATACATGATAATGGTCAAATAATTGCAAAAAGGTATGAAACGGGTTTAAGCTTGTTGCAGATAATTCAAGCTGAAGATTTAATAGTTTCTGCTCCTTGTGGAGGTAATGGAACATGTGGCAAATGTAAAGTAAAAGTAAAGAATAAAGGATTTGTCAACTCCTGTACATATATCCCAACTGATAATCTGGAGGTATTTTTACCGACAAAATCTGAGGCACTTGTTCTCACCCATCAGTCTATCTACACACTTAATCTCCCATTATTGCCTTCAACACTTGCATTGAACTCAGATTCCCCGGTTGGTTTAGCCATTGATATAGGAACAACGAGTATAGTTCTGTACTGGATCGATTTGTCCAACGGAAATATGATTAAAAATATTGGGATTAGTAATCCACAAGTTAAATATGGAGCGGATGTAATTAGTCGAATTAATTTCTGTTCGAATAAGAATGCTGTTTCAATATTACAACAAAAGATTATTGAAGCAATCAACTTTCAAGTTGAAGACTTCGTTGAAAACGAAAAAATTTCCAATAAATCAATAGTAAAAGTATCTGTGACTGCTAATACTACAATGTTACATTTATTGGCAGGAATTAATCCAACACCAATTGCTTTAGCTCCATTTAAAGCCTCATTTACAGATACTCAACATTACAAAGCTAAAAACTTAAGTATTAATATCCACCAGGATGGAGATGTCTACTTATTACCTTCCATTTCCGCTTATGTTGGTTCTGATATCGTAGCAGGAATCGCTTCACTTGTACCAGATGAGAATATAAAAATATACCTTTTTATTGATATAGGCACAAATGGAGAGATGGCATTGGTTACTCCAGATAATATTTATTGTTGCGCAACAGCTGCAGGTCCAGCCTTTGAGGGTGCCAATATTTTTTGTGGTATGGGTGCTTTTGATGGCGCCATATCAGCTTTTGATAAGAATGGCTATAAAACAATTGGAGACACAAAACCAGTGGGCATTTGTGGATCAGGATTAATTGACATAATAGCGTACTCATTGGAAAATGAAATAATATCATCAGATGGAAACCTAATAAATGATTTTGTTGTTGCTTCGCAAAATGATTCTGGCACAGGAAAGGATATCGTAATAACTCCACAGGATATAAGAGAAGTACAATTAGCCAAAAGTGCAATTTGTACTGGAATAAATATTTTAATAAAAAAGGCTGGTTTGACTTATGATGACATTGATGCTGTTTTCTTAGCTGGTGGTTTTGGCAATTTCATGGATCCAATCAACGCATTAAAAATAGGACTTATGCCTTTTGAACTAAAGAATAATATCATCCCGGTGGGCAATACATCTGGCTCGGGAGCAAAACTTCATGTAATTAACTACAAGTTTATGGACCTTATGTACGAAGTAATTAAAAGGTCTCAGCTTATTGAGCTTTCAACTCACCCGGAATTTGAACTTGAATTTGCAATGAATATGTATTTTAATTCTATCCAGTTTAACACTACTTAACAAATAGTCGCTTTAAGAATTATATGTAAGTTGGGTTGTGGGTGGAGCAAAATAAATGAAATATGTTTTACAGAAGGGTTAATAAAAATAACAATAAAGATAAAAATTATGAAAAAAAGTACTTTTCAAGATCCTTTTGAGGTGATAAGAACTGAAAAAGGACATACTGAAATGAACGATCAAGATGACCCAGTTACAATGATCTTAAGACATAAAGATGTCCGCAAAACAGCTCACAACTGGAAAACCTTTCAATCGGGCGCAGAACCCGGACGAATTGTCGTACCATCAGAAGTAAATATTCGTGACATTCGTCAAATTCCTTTTGAAGTTGATCCCCCACAACACAAAGACTATAGAAGTATAGTAGAACCGTGGTTTAAACGTCCAAGGGAACCAGAATATCAGAATAAACTTAAATCAATTATTGATAATTTAATTGATGAAACTATATCCAAAGGTGAAGTTGAAGTTGTTCACGATTTCTCTTTACCGTTACAGTCTCGTGCATTGACTGTATTATTAAATACTCCTTTCGAAGAAGCTGAAACTTGGATTTCGTGGGGAACACATGTATTTCGCAGCGAAGATGATCCTTTGGATGGTAGTAAAGCCAATATTCTCTATGATTATTTAGATAAAAAAATTGCTGAGGCAAAAGAAAATCCTGTAGAAGATCTTTATTCTGTGCTACTGAATTCAGAATTCGAAGGAAGAAAATTAACTGAAGAAGAAGTTAAAGGTGTGATGGTTTTAACTTTTGCAGGAGGTAGAGATACTGTAATAAATATGGTAACTAATACAATAGCTTATTTAGCCGATTATCGTGAATCGATTGAAAGATTACGAAACGAACCGGAAATTATTGAAACAGCAATTGAAGAACTTATCAGATATTTTACACCATTGACACAAATGGGAAGAGTTGTCACCCATGATAGTAGAGTTTGTGGCCATAACGCTAAAAAGGACACACGGGTTTCTCTATGCTGGGCATCCGCAAATCGTGATGCTACAGTGTTTGAGAATCCAAACGAAATTATTCTTGACCGAAAAATAAATCCGCATGTAGGTTTTGGATTTGGAGTTCATAATTGTTTGGGAGCAACACATGCACGTACAATAATGAAGATATTGCTGGAAATACTGGTTAATAAAGTTCAATCAATGGAAATTTTAGATTGCATTGAGAACATTGAAAATCTTGATTCTATCAAACGCAAAGTAGGGTTCCAGAAACTAAAAGTAAGATTTTCAAAAAGATAAATAGTTTCAGAAATCGAGCATGAACACATAAAAGAGAAGTCTATCAAAAATTAATTTTAAAATCTTAAAGAAATGGCAAAAATAAATTATGTAACACTGGATAATAAGAAAATTACATTAGAAGGCAATTCCGGGTCATTGATGAAATTAGCTAAAGATAATGGAGTAAAAGGTATTGACGGAGAATGTGGTGGTGTTTGTTCTTGCGCAACGTGTCACGTTCACGTTAACCCGGAACATATGGATAAAGCAGGAGAAGCCAGTGAATTTGAAAAAGACTTACTAGAACTTAACGATCATTCTAACGAATACAGTCGTTTATGTTGCCAAATTCAGATATCAGACGAT
Source organism: Labilibacter sediminis (assembly GCF_005877885.1). Taxonomy (GTDB): domain Bacteria; phylum Bacteroidota; class Bacteroidia; order Bacteroidales; family Marinilabiliaceae; genus Saccharicrinis; species Saccharicrinis sediminis. The sequence continues at coordinate 57,670 of NZ_VCHY01000020.1, read as the reverse complement.
TTAGATGGAATTGAATTGAAAGTAGCAGAACGAGATTAATTAGAAATTCTAAGATGGGAGCGAAAAATTCACATTTAAATTCATGCGTTATCATTGGTGCAAATCAGGCCGGTGTTAGCATAGCCTTTGCCTTACGTGAAAAAGGATGGAAGGGGGATATCACATTATTTGATATGGATCCTGAATTACCTTATTATCGACCTCCACTGTCCAAGTCAGTATTGATTGGCTCAGAATCTTTGGGCGACCACGCCCTTAAACCCATCCACCTCTATAAAAAAGAGAATATTACGTTGAAATTAGGACATAAGGTAACATCCATTGATAGAATTTCCAAACAAATATTTTTGGATAATGGTAGTTTCTATAAATACGATATACTAGTTTTAGCGATGGGTGGTCGACCGATAATTCCCAATATACCAGGATTAAAAAATTCGGAATCAATTTTTACAATTCGTACATCCCGAGATACCATTGCAATACGAAATACCTTGGATAAAAGTGAGAAACGTCGGGCTTTAATAATTGGCGCCGGATATATTGGTCTTGAAACCGCTGCCTCATTAATTAAATTAAAGGCAAATGTTACAGTCCTTGAAAAAGAAGAAAGAGTTTTATCGCGAGTAACCGCACCTCACTTATCCAATTTCTATGAATTTCTGCACAAACGAAATGGTGTTGAGATCTTTACCAATAAAGAGGTGATTGAAGTACGATCAAATAGTAGTGATAAAGAAGTGATTTGTTCAGATGGTTCAAGTTATTTCGCTGATTTAATTATCGTTGGAATAGGAATTCATGCGAATAAAGAATTAGCGGAAGAGACGGGCTTAGAAGTAAAAAATGGAGTTGTTGTTAATGATGAAGCAAGAACCATTGATAAAAATGTTTTTGCAATTGGAGACTGTGCATTTCAATACCATTCTTTTTATAGGCGTTATGTTCGTCTAGAATCAATTCAAAATGCCAATGATCAGGCTGAAATTGCAGCATCCGTAATTTGTAAACAAGAAGTTTCTAACCATTCAATTCCTTGGTTTTGGTCTGATCAATACGATGTCAAATTACAAATTATTGGTTTGTCGGAAGGAGCTAATGATATAATAATTCGTCAAGAAAACAACAATAAAAAGAAGTTTTCAATATGGTATTTTCAAGACAACAAGTTACTTGCCGTTCAAGCTGTAAATGACATGAAAGCTTATGTAATTGGGACCAAATTTATTAAAGAAAATACTCCTTTGGATAAATCAAAATTAAGAGATCCCGATGTGGAACTTAAGCCAACCAATTTGAAATTCATGTAAAGTCAACTAAAATATCAAAGGTTAGGAGCTATTAAATAATTGATTTTTAAGAGGGCACTTTCTCCAGGTTTCCCCTTAAAATTATAAATCGTAAAATTATGAAAATTGAGTTTCTTTGTCCCTTATGGGGATCCGAACATTTGGAAAATGAAGTATTTTTTCAAAAAGTGAAAGATGCTGGCTACGATGGTGTTGAAATGAGTCTACCGCTTGATAAAACAGAGAAGAATAAAATAACTAGTTTGATAAAACAGCATGGCCTTTCGTTAATTGCCCAACATTGGGAAACCATGACGGACAACTTTCAGAAACACAAAGCCGAGTTTAGAAAAAGGCTTGAAAATCTGGCAACTGCAAATCCTTTGTTCGTCAATACACAAACAGGGAAGGATTATTTTACATTCAAACAGAATTCAGAATTGATTGCCATTGCTGATGAAGTTTCGCAAAAACATGATGTAAAGATCATCCACGAAACCCACCGGGGAAAGTTTAGTTTTGCAGCCCATATAATGGCTAGCTATCTGAAGGAACTACCCGATTTGCGTATTGGTTTTGATGTTTCGCATTGGTGCAATGTAGCCGAAACATTCTTGCATGACCAAACGGATACTGTTGAACTTGCTATATCAAGGGCAGACCACATCCATGCCCGGGTAGGTTTCCCGGAAGGGCCGCAAGTCCCTGATCCCCGCGTCCCTGAATGGGAAGAGGCTCTTCAAATCCATCTGAGCTGGTGGAAAAAGATCATTTCCCTAAAAAAAAGAGAGGAAAAAGAAGTTTTTACTATCACCCCAGAATTTGGACCTTATCCGTACATGACTATTCTGCCATTCTCTCAGCAACCTATTACAAGCCAATGGGACGTGAATGTGTTTATGAAGGATTTTTTAAAGAAAGAATTAGATTAAAAAAACGAAAAATGCCTACAAAAGAAGAAGTACAAATGATGAGAGACTATAGCTTAATCGGTGTTGAAGCCCAAAAAGCGTTAGAAATGGGTTTGGCCGATGCTGAATGGTATCAATCGCCGGTCCCTAGAGAACAGATGCGCGAATTGTTGACCAGGAAGAATTACCCTGCCATCCGTGATACCATTATTTGGTTTGGTCTGATTTTCGCATCAGGTTACTTGATTTATCTGTTTTGGGGAGCATGGTATGTTATCTTTCCGATACTCATTTACAGTGTGTTGTTTGCCACTGGGGCCGATTCCCGATGGCATGAATCAAGCCACGGAACGGCATTTAAGTCAGATTGGATGAACAACCTGCTTTATGAAATATCATCATTCATGGTACTCCGCCAATCGACCGTCTGGCGTTGGAGCCATGCTCGCCACCACAGCGATACCATCATCCGGGGACGTGATCCGGAAATTGCGGTGCCGACACCTCCCGATATTAGAATGATCATTCTTGGTTTCTTTGGCATTGCTCAGGCAAAAGCTGAAGGTAAGCGTTTGTTTAAACATGCCATTGGGAAAATCGATAAGGAAGTGGCCAATTACGTTCCTGAATCAGAATACGGGAAGGTCTTCTTCAAAGCCCGTGTTTATGTATTGATTATTTCTACAGTTATTTTCTTGGCAGTATTTCATCAGACCGTTATGCCTTTCTTTCTTTTCGGCATACCCACTTTAATAGGGACCTGGCTAGGACCCATTTACAGCCTTACACAGCACGCAGGGTTACGGGAAAACGTACTGGATCATCGCTTGAACTGCCGTACGGTTTATATGAATCGTATTAATCGGTTTTTATACTGGAACATGAACTATCATGTGGAGCACCACATGTTTCCATTGGTACCTTACCATGCCCTGCCCAGTCTGCATGATTTAATGAAAGACGATTGTCCTCCCCCATACAACGGTATTATTGAAACATATAAGGAAATTATCCCTACAATTTTGAAACAGGTGAAAGATCCATCATTCTATGTTGACAGGGAATTACCTAAAGGAGCCGGTACTGTAGGAAGTTCTAGAGTATCTAATGTAGAAGTACGAACTGGAAAGCTTGTTAATGGCAAAATTGAAATTTGTCATTTTAATGAATTGCCAAAAGGAGATGTGATTCGCTTTGATTTTGAACAGAAAACTTACGCGTTGTACAAAACAAATAGTGATCGTTTTTATGCAACCGATGGAATTTGCACCCATGGAAATGCCCACTTGGCAGAAGGTGTTGTTATTGGTGATATTATTGAATGTCCCAAACATAATGGCCGCTTCGATTTAAAAGACGGTTCTCCAAAACGAATACCTGTTTGTGTTGGTATTAACACATTCAAAGTTGAGATTATTAATGACATTGTTTACCTGGATTTAAAAGAAGTTCAAGGGAAAGATGAAGAGTTGAAGAAGTCATTTAAGGTTGTTAGCAATAAAAACGTTGGAATATTTATAAAAGAATTGGAGCTTGAAGCTGTTAATGGCGATGCAATTTCGTATCAGCCCGGACAATATATTCATCTGTCCATACCCCCACATAAAACCAGCTTTTCTGATTTTAAAATAGATAAACCTTATCATAAAGCATGGGAAGATGAAAAATTGTTTGATTCATGGTCTGAAAATACCATTTATTCCAAACGAAATTATTCATTGGCAACTAATCCGGCAAAAGATTCAAATTTGAAGTTCAATATCCGCATTGCATTATCTCCAGATACCAACTCAATTACTGCAGGTGTCGGTTCTTCATATGTATTTAACCTGAAAGAAGGTGAACAAGTAAAACTTACTGGTCCTTTTGGTGACTTTCTGATTAAAAATACGGATCGTGAGATGGTTTACCTTGGAGGTGGAGCAGGAATGGCTCCTATCCGATCTCATTTATCCTATTTGTTTGAGACACAAAAAACAAACAGAAAAGTAAGCTTTTGGTATGGAGCAAGATCTTTGAATGATTTATTTTATGAAGATTATTTTGAGAAGTTTGAAAAGGAACATTCGAATTTTTCAGTCAATGTTGCACTTTCCGAACCAGCCAAAGATGATAAGTGGGATGGGGAAGTAGGTTTTATTCATGAGTATCTTTTGAATGAATACCTTTCAAAACATGAGAATATCAAAGAGATCGAGTTCTACTTATGTGGTCCTCCTGCGATGATAAAAGCATCAATGGGAATGTTGAAGAAACTGGGTGTATCTGACAAGATGATTGCCTTTGATGAGTTCTAAATCAAAATTCTACAAGAAAGCAAAAAATTCTATCCAAATACAAAAGAGCAGTTTTAACTTCAAAACAAATTTGAGTGAGTGACGCGGTGAGCAGCAGCTTCAAATCGTTACACAAGATTAGATTGCAACTTATAGGACAAGAACTATCCCAAGTGGATTCAGCCTAATTTCATACTTCTTCATTTGGCCAATATCAATTTATACCTTGCAATCCTGGATGCTCTGATCAATTCGGTTGAACGAATCGCCATCCTTGAATTCAGTAAAAATAGTGATTACTCCCTGATGTAAATCCGAACTGACCTCTATTTTTTGACCTGTTAATGTATAATTAATTAGTCGCCATCCTGATGCTCCTTTAACATATCCTTTTGCACGTATGATACTTTCCTCATTTTTAAAATAATCAAGTAATCCTTCAATATCAACAATCTCTGAATTTGGTATTGTGTAGGTTTTGCTTTTCACTTCTTTCGTTGAAAGGTTGATTCCCAATACATCTCTTTTTTGAATTGGCTTACCAGAATCCAGCAACCCAATATCTAAATCACCGTTTACTGAAAAAGAATAACTTAATTTCCCCGGAAATATTTGTTGGATGTTTTTCATTATTGATTTCAACTTTTGCTGGTCAGCAACTAAATCACATTTGCTCAATACGACAACATCAGCCCGCTGAATTTGAATTCGGAACAACGGGATCATTTGAATTCGCATATTCTCAAAATAACCCGGATCAACCAAACAAATTGAAGGCATCAACTCCAATTCAGGAACTGAAAGAATGATTTCGGCAACCATATCCGGTCCACCAAGACCGGTTGGTTCAATAACAATGCGGTCAAATTTCTTTTCCTGAATGATCTTATTCAGGTTTTCATGAAAGTATTCTTTGGCTGAACAACAAATACAGCCACCATAAATGTCATAAACCCTGCCCGAGTCTGTCGACTCAGACAGAGTTAATGTATCAATTGAGATTTCTCCAAACTCATTTACTATTACTGCCCAGTTTTCGTTCTTATCTTTTTTCTTCAAAAGATTTAAGATAGTTGTGGTTTTCCCAGCACCTAAAAATCCCGTGATAATATTGACTTTTATCTTCTCCATTAAAAAACCTTTCTCCAGGCAGCTTTAGCAAATGATTAACTAAATGATTTTAAAAACTCTACAAACCATATTCAGCAAGAATAAACTTACTCTGATCCAACATGGGCAACATCATTTCTACAAACTGGCTTTCATCATCTGGTATACTTTCCAAGTCTACTCGTAAAATTGGCAAATAAGTAGTTTCCATATCTGAAAGTTTCAATTGCCCGGAATTGTATGCCTCTTCTATTATATCAAGAGCAGTTAATGCTCCATTCTTGGCATTGGCAATATATGTATCTCCTTTAATTAATGATTTCGAAATTTTTATCACATTCTCGGGAGCTAAAATTAACGCCTGAGGATCAGTGTACACATCCGAGTTTACAAGCAACTGTTGCAGAATCTGGCTGTGAGTTTTCCCCATTCTTAATGCTTCATTCGACAAACGCACATCATACTCTAACTGTTCTAAATATGCTGTTGGAGCCATTCCCGATAATAACTTGATATTCTGAACAGACTCATTACTCCAGAGGTCAGTACAAGCAAAAGCAATGTTGCCAATTGGGCTAAAGTGTGCACAAGCCGCAGTTTTTCCCTCCATAGAAATTGGGATACCGGTAATCGCCTTTAAGAATGGCCCTTCGTAACCACAATCTTTTTCTGGTCCTATGGCTCCTTCTTCCACTGCAACGATTGAACGTACAACAGAAATTACACGGACCAACGCAGCAAATACAGTTGGAATGTATTTCTTTTCAGCCAAAACCATTGCTGTATTGGCAAAACCGCAAGCTGAGTCCCCTGCTGCAATTTTATTGTGCTTATTTGCGAGGGCACTAATTTTTTTCCAAATAAACTGCATATCACGAACACCTAAAACAGCAAGGGCAAACATAAGTCCTTTAATATCACACATCATCAAAGCTTCATCGGATACTTCTTTCCCTCCGGTACTTTCAATTGAAAGCAAGTCACCACCAGCAAGCATTCCTTCTTCAAAAAGCTCCATCATAGGCTCAAGCAGGCTGGATGTGCGCTGCAATGCCGGCCTTTCAAATTCCCTAAGGTCATTCGGGGTAAGACGTATTTCAGAAGCTAAACCATGTTGTTGGTAATATTTCTCGCAAACTTCATTCATGATTTTTACCAGCTCAATTCCAATTGAAGGAGTTTGGGTCATTTCAAGAAGCGTTTCAAACTCAAGAACGACGCCTTTTGAATTCAGATGCAAAGCTCGTTCCAGTGCACCTTCTGCAATTTCTTTATAATGCTGATTTACACGGGTAAGTGTGTCTTTATTAATACTCATTGTTGGGAGCGTAAAATTCAATTCAGCATATACAGCTCCCCCACCAATCTCAAGACCACGTCTGGTTTTCACAGGATTTGGTGCAATACCAAACATCAGGTCTTCCGGTTTATCAATTACTAATTTATTATATTTCATTTAAGTTTCTTTTTTAATAATTCCAAGGCATACTAACCACATTCTGTATTTCTAAAAACAGCTAATTCACTACGAATAAAAAAGTTGTATTTTTAGCTTGCCAGCTTATTCAGCCACTCCACAACACCTTGTGGATCGGGAGAGTAATTATCGGCTCCAATCTTTTTACAGAAGTCGTCATTTACAGGAGCACCACCAATAGTTACTTTTGTTTCAGGAGAAGCATCTTTAATTGCTTGGGTTACTTCTTCCATGTTCACCATTGTTGTTGTAAGCAAAGCAGATAATCCAACAACAGCCCCAGGATTCTCTTTAATCGTTTCAACAAATTTGTCAGATGAAACATCAACCCCAAGGTCAATCACAGACCAACCACTACCTTCAATCATCATAGCAACAAGGTTCTTGCCAATATCATGTAAATCGCCAAAAACAGTTCCAATAATAAATGTTCCTTTGGTTTTTATATCACCGGACATAAAGTACGGTTTTAACACAACCATTGCAGCTCCCATCGCTTTTGCCGACATTAACATTTGAGGTACAAAAATTTTATTTTCAGAAAACTTTTTACCTACACGATCCATTGCAGGCACTAAAGCTTCTTCAAGAATTGCCTGAGAGTCAATCCCCTCTTTCAAGGCTTGTTCCGTCAATTCGAAAGCACCGTCTTGTCCTTTCATTTGTGGTGGAAAAGGTGAATTTTTATCAACCTTTCCAAACTCTACGCACTCCGATAATTTTTTAATTAGTTCACTCATGTCAGATAGTCTATTGTTTTATAAATCCTTTATAATTAAATCATAGTGTAAAATTATGGGTGTTTTTCACTAAATACTAGGCCAATTATTACAAATAATAATGCTATATTCACATTTAATACTTATATTGACAAAAACAAATCACAATGAGTAGTCAGCTTTTTCAAAGCAATTCAAAAACAGATAGTTCATTCTTTATAGGTATTTTTCAGGATACCCTGGAGAAAAGTACCTGGCACTATCACAATGGATTTGAAATAAATTTTATTCTTGAAGGTGTTGGGAAAAGAATTATTGGTGATTCAATAGAAAACTTCTTTCCAGGCGATATGATCTTCATAGGCCAAAACTTACCGCATGTATGGCTTGCTGACAAACACATGGAATCCCCATCTGGCAGATATCTTGAAACGGCATATCTTCGATTCGACATGACTGTTCTTCCAGGCAAACTTTTGTCTTTACCTGAATTTAAATCGGTTTCGAAAGCTCTTCGGCTGGCAGAACGGGGAATGAAAATTAACGATCAAACATTAAACCAAGTTAGTGAACTACTGCTGGAAATGCCTTATATGGAAAAATTCCAGCAAATGATGCATTTCTATAAAATATTGGATTGTATTGGAAGAAGCACGAGCATTGAACTTTTAGTTAGCGAAGAATATGCAAAGAAGAGATTCACCACAGGAAACCGAAGAATTGCGAATATACACGAACATATGATGATCCATTATCGGGAAGAAATTGATTTAGATGAAATGGCTGATCTGGTGAGCATGGCAAAAGGTTCCTTATGCCGCTTTTTTAAATCACAGATGGGAATGACAATTTTTGAATACCTGAACCAGATTAAGATTGAGCTTTCCTGTAATTTACTTCGCAATCCCGACCTGAGTATTCTTGATGTAGCATTTGACAGTGGATTTAATAATCTAAGTCATTTTAATAAGCAGTTTAAGAAAATTACCAAATTAACGCCTTCTCAATATCGAAAACTGTTATAGAAATGTGTAGCCTTCACCTAAAAATAACAAACTTATTTTAGGCGCACAAGAAACACAGAATCGTCCTGTTCTTGGCACGATGCAAGTACAAAATTAAACTAAATCTTAATATTTGTCAGAAAATTCTTATTCTAAATCAGTCCATTAGCTTTTAATTATAAAGAAACTATTTCGATAACCATTAAACCAGTTATTTATATTCACTTGCTAATTAAATACAAGAAATAGAATTGCTACATTTAAACAGATGATTAGATAAGATTCAAAAAGAATAAACTTATACTCCCTACCTAAGTGTAAGGTGGTTTGAAATCATTTATTTCAAGATTCTCGTCATTAATAGGTTTCACTAAATGACTACTATTGCAAATAGCTGTCATCATCCCAAATCGTAAACACCCAAAAATCAATTTAATTCAAATTGCAAAAGGAATCGGAATAAATGGCATTGGTGGGCTGGAGGCAAATAAATGGCAAGTGTTTTTACCACTATTTTGCAATGAATTTGCCTTTGGAAGAATGAGAAAGGCGTATTCAGGCAAATAATATAACCCCTCACAAAAACTCTTGCTCATTTGTTTGCTGCGTTTATGCCGAAGTAACCTCCAATAGCGGAATTGGGTCATAAATTTAATAACTTGTATACTGGCTTCGAGGTAGCTAAGGTCTAAAAGACATTGGTGTTTCTAAACCCTTGCCGGTAGTATGACCCCCGCTTGTTGTAGGTTATTTATTGGTGATGCATTGCAATCCCTCATAGAAGGTTACAAACTTATAAAACAAGCGGACCTCGCAGCTATTTGTAATTTTTAAACTTTTAATTATGGTACGTTCCAAGAAAACCGTTGTTGAGATGCCTATGCTAAATCCAAATGCAGCAGGGATAGACATGGCAGTACGGAACATTGGGTGGCTGTTCCGTCAGAAAGAGACAAAGAGAATGTAAAATGCTTTTCCGCATTCACCTGTGACCTACATCAAATTGCCAGGTGGCTTCAAAAATGTAAGATTAAAACCGTGGCAATGGAATCTACTGGTATTTATTGGTTAAACCTGTTCTTATTATTGGAAGACTATGGCTTTGAAGTATATCTTGTAAATGCAAGGTATGTAAAAAACGTAAGTGGTAGAAAAACGGACATGAGCGATGCAGAGTGGATACAAACGCTTCATAGTTGTGGGCTTCTTACAAATAGCTTTCAACCCGACAACTATACCAGAAAGCTGCGTTGCTATAGCAGGCATCGTCAGAATTTAATCCGTCAGGCCAGTCGCTATATCCAACATATGCAAAAATCCATGGAGTTAATGAACTTAAAACTCCATAAAGTAATCCGGGACATAGCCGGAAAAACAGGAATGACAATTGTTGGTGCTATACTGCAGGGAGAACACGATGCTGAAACATTAGCCGAACTTCGAGACCGAAGTATCAGGGCAAGCAAAGAAACGATTGTAAAATCATTACAGGGAACTTGGAGGGAAGAATTTATTTTTACTCTCCAACAAGCATATGATGCATATAATTTTACTCAAAGACAAATCTCGGAATGTGATGAAAAGATTCATAAAGCACTAAAAGAAAGGAGCTGTGAAATTAATCAAGGACTGGAAGTTGTTATTGAAAAGAAATCTACCAGAAAGAAAAACAGGAATACTCCTAAATTTGATTTGGACAGTTACCTAAAAGTACATTTTGGTGTTGATTTAACCCAGATTGATGGTATTGATAGTTTGAGCGGGATGAATATTCTGGCAGAAATAGGAAGTGACTTTAGCAAGTGGCCTACCAGAAAACAATTTCTATCCTGGCTCAACCTTGTCTCTAATAATAAAAAGTCAGGCGGAAGGTTAATAAGTAGTCATATGTTGAACAGAAAAAATACTGCTGGATTAATCTTTCGAAAGTGTGGAAGTTGTCTGTGGAAAAGCAAAGGGCCACTAGGTGATTACTATCGAATACAGCGGGCCAAAAATGGAGGAAAAGCAGCAGCAATCGCAACTGGGAACAAATTAGCTTCAGTAGTTTATACTATGGTTACACGGCAAGTGGAATATGATGAAACAATTTTGCAAAGTATGAAAAGAAATAGTCAACTAAGGCGACTTAACAATCTGAAGAAAAAAGTTGAACACCTGCAGAAAACTTTGGAAGAAGCTGCATGATTTTTATATCAAAGAAGTTTCCCTCTCGTGTTTTTCCGATATAATTTGTACTAATTTTTTCGTTCGGAATCCCCTCGTAAACAACCAAAGGGGAGGGGTTCTGAACGAAAAAACACTCTCTGCGGATGATAGATTATATTAAAAGGACAAAGTTAAATACATGAATTGTCGCCTGAGAGTTATATAGAAGTCTTTTGCAACCGCAGGCTTGTTTGGATTAAATTGAACACCTTTGTTTGTGATTTGGGATTAGTCAGTCCCACTAATAACGAAAACATTGCAATTAATACTTTTTCGTCAATAAGGCTATGTTTTTTGAGAAAAATTAGGGAATTGAACTACTTATTGCCTTTTAATGCCTCTGCCTCTTGTCTAAGTTTCTCGGCTTGGGCTTCTTTTAATCGGGCACGTTCCAAATCTTCGGCACGTTGTTTTACCTCGCGTTCATGCTCTATTACATTCCTGCGAATTTCCCTGATTTTTTTCTTATCCCGGTTGTAATGAAAGTGGTTTTCTAGTTCATCAAGCTCCTCCGGATTTATGCCATTTGCAGCTTTTATATATCGATATTTAATATCACTCTCATTCAGGCGTTTGTTTTCACGATATTGATGAATATTATAAAGCAAAGACCCATTTAATAACAGCGACATAACAACAATGGCAACCAGTACTTTTGTCGACTTCACATCCAGTGTATGATAATGCCGTTGTGGATTTGGTTCTTTCGATGAAGAATCAATTTCTAGGATGTTTTGCTGAATTATTTGTTCAATACGAGAATAATCTACTTCGCATGGAATGGCAGGTAAAGTTGTTTCTGTTTTTTCAGCATTACTTATTTTATCAATTTTATTTTCTAATGAGGTTATTCTACTTTTTATCTCTTCGAACAACACACTAATTATTGAATTATTACTCATAATAAAGTGTTTTTAGGTCAACTACATTCTATAACCTTTTCTCTTTTTGCGTTTCCTCCTATTAAATTCTTCCCGTTTTTGTTCTGCGATGTCTTCGTTGTACTGGGGGTATGTATTAGCCAGCCAACCACCCAAAATATTCTGTGCAGACTGGGTTTTGTTCGATTGCCAGAATGCTTGTTCTGTTTTAACAATAGACTGATAATTGTTATTATTCAGCTGATAATTAATTTTTGAAAAGCTGAACTGCCTGTCCACCTTCGAACCATTAAAAATGAGGTTGTTTTTAGAGAATATCACTCCCTGAACCTCCTTGGTTTTTCCTTTATACTTAAAGTCGACTTTTACGCCTTGTCGATGTAATTGCACAATTAGCTCTCGCCAGTTTTTACAATTAGGAATAGCGTCTTTCAGAATATTGTATATTTCGTATTTTGTTTTATCCGGTTCGCGCAATCGATGTTCGTTTACCTTTTCTTTGCCTTTTGCCAAATACAATTCATATTTTTCTGTTAGTTCTTTACAAACTTTGGTGCTGCGCAACTTTTCATTTTTATCTGAGATTCGGTTTCCGTTATTGCCAATCCGGTTTATCACCAGGTGCAGGTGTGGGTGTTTTGTATCGAAGTGGCGAACGGCGATATATTGTGTGTCCCCATATCCCATTTTTTCCAAATACTCATTGGCAATACCTACCATAAACTTATCGGTCAAGCAGCTTTTGTCTTGTTCCGAGAAATTGAGAGAGATATGCGCTACCGGTTTTGAAATGTTTGGTTTCATTTTACTTTGGGTAATAAAACTTTTAATGATTGATTCCTTATCATTTAATAGTACTCCATTCCCTGCAAGCAAACGGGCATCTTTTTTATCCATCACATAGTTTACGGTGCCCCGAAATCCGCTTCCCTGAACAATTTTAGCCATCATTATCAATCTGTTTAATTACCTTACCTATCCTTTCATTCATCTCAAGGCATCGTTGGTGGACATCAAAATAACCAGTAGCATTCGCTGTTCGGGCAATCTGATTTACATTGTTTGCCATACCGCAAAGCTGACGGATGTGCGTCATCAAATCGGGTGTAATCCGTTGTCGTACCACACCGGAACGAATGCAGCAACGAATAAACTCGCAACGATTAATACCGGCTTCTTTTGCCTTGGCTTTTAGTGTGTAAAATTCTTCTGTTGCCATTTTTACGGTTACTTTATAGGCCTTTTTTTCCGAAAGTCCTTTGACCGGACGGCCATTTTTATTTCTGTTTTTTATCGTTTTCATATTATTCTTTCAATTAATAATTAATGAGACCAACGGGATGTTTTGCCTCGCAGAGCAAGGTTTTGGTCTGACCAAAACACAAACTTGCTCTCTAAAAAACTAGAAGGTTGGCAATTTTAAACTCTCCTGCTTTCACCGGGCAAAGTGATGAAGTTGAACATCATTTTCAGCCGGTCTCCAATCATCCTTCCATAAAAATATTCGGATGAAAGTGTTTGCAATGTAAAGTTGGAAGTACCATGAGTAAGCGTTCCTAAATCACTTCTCAAACTCAGCAATTCAGATATTGGACGAATAACATTTCCATAATCCTGAATCGTTTTTGATTCTCTTCCAAATTCATCAATAATCATTGGACGACGCACAAACATTTTCACTGATTGTTTTCGGATTAGCTCCTGTAGTTCTACCGATTTTACAAACAAAAGCAGGGGATGATTAAGATTGAATTTTGTAACAATATGGTTGTGAAGCATTGAGTAAGTCTCAAAAAGAATTGTTTTACCACAGCCATATTTTCCTTGCAATAATATCCCTTTGGTTAAATCACCGTCAAAAGAAGAATTATGGGTTGCATAGAAGTACAGCTGTTGTATTACAGGTTCGTTATTTTCATCAATTACAAATTTGTTGTTTTGGCATCGTTTGTTTAAACAAACCGTACCGAACGAGATAAACAAGTTTCGAAAATCGGCATATTTGAATGGCAAGAAAAAACGCCGTTGCCTGTTCTTTTCTTTTTCACCAGCAATAATTTTTTTAGCATCATTTTGCAATGCTTCCACCGAATCTGGTTTAATCAAAATCGCTTCCTGTGTGGACAAATCCTTTCTTCTTTCCATTTGAATTTATCTTTGAGTTTTTGTCTTTAGTACTATTATAGTAAGGTTGGTGTTTAAGCTTGGACTTAGGTGTCAGAATCTGATACTTAGTTTTAACCCTATAACCGCCCCCAGGGATATAGTTTAACAGTTCCGCATCTCTCAATCTTTCCCTTGCAGATTTTAACACCTGTAGAGAAATATTGGCATTGGCTACCATTCTTTTATCTGCGAATTCAACCCAGTCGGGCCAAAACGAGCGATTTGCCAAATGAATGAGAAAAAAATACAATCGAGTTTCGTTTCCGGTGAAATTCTTCTGCTCATCTACTCGCCAAAAATTGGCCAACAGTTCGAACAGATTCATTTTCGGATACCTTTAGGTCGTTTTTTGAATTCAGCCATTGCTTCGGTTTCAATCTCCTGTAAAGTTTTCTTTTTACCATTGGTAATCCACTCTAATAATTCCTCTTCAAAAAAGTAGAGTTTTTTACCATTTTTGTAACAAGGGAGCATGCGTTTACGGACAAGTGCATAAACGGTAGGCTTTGCTTTTCCAATAATTCGGCAAGCCTCCTCAATACCAATAGGAATACGTTTTTGAGGTAATACAGGTGTTTGACCTTTTTCAACAAGAAGTTTCAGTTCTTCCACTTCACTGACCAAATGAGCAACTGCTTTTGGCAGATTTTCAAAAGATATTTCATTTACATTCATAACTATTGTTTTTAATTGTTATGATGCAAATAAAACATGTGTTTTGGCCGTGTTTCTGCAACACTGAGAAAACACTTTAAAAACACAAAAAATGGTGAGAGATTTTGATTATTGTTACATCGAAAGGCTTTTGCGAATCTTAACTACACCTTTCAATTCATCATCTTTTAAATGCCGTTTGATAGTTTCTTTTTCCACATCATTAAGTAATTCGGGAAATACCTTTTTAAGAAAAGAGGCAACCTCTATCTGTTTACTTACTTTGAAATGATTCCAAATATTCCATCCAAAGTGGTACAAATCAAGATTCGATAAATCTTTAACAATTATGGGTCGAATATCCTTTAATGATTTATTCTCTGAATAGAGGATTACATATTGACAAAGCAAATCTAAATCTTCATCTGAGCAATATGCCGCGAATTCCTGTTGAGTGTAATTAACGGCAATATCTTTTTTGTCCTTTTCGATTTTATCATTCAACTGTTGCTGCTCTGTCCTAATCTGTTCAATTTTTTCTGAATTATTCAAATTTAGATTAAACAGTTTTGATTGCTTCTTTTTCCGGAAAAACCACCGAACGGTTGCCATATAAAGCCCATCAATTAAAAGCGCAAGAATAGCGTAAGTTATTACACCTAAAATAGTAACTGCCCAGAATACTATTCCCGCAGTGAATTCATCTGCCCCAATATTAATAACAAATAGTCTGGCACAAGTTCCCAACAATACGCAACCAACCAGTACCGACAAATAAACTACGATATATTCAAGATATTTGGGATTCATCTTCTTTGTTTTATCAGAATCGACTTTGGAGTTTAACCGCTAATTTAAATCTGTGTTTTGTATATTATTTATTTTTATGGCCTGTGCCGCTTTATTTTTCTTCTCATCCACCACTTTGGCATAAATCTGAGTGGTTTTCACGTCAGTATGCCCAAGCATCTTGCTAACAGTATAAATATCCGTTCCGCTTGATAATTGCAAGGTAGCAAATGTGTGACGAAAGCAATGAAAAGTAATCTTCTTTTTGATGCCTGCAGCTTCAATCCAATTTTTTAATGGCCGCGAAATCCATGCCGGTCCCGGCAAATCTTCAAAGACCAATTGCTCTGGCGTTCCAACTTCCCCACATAACTGCAAAGCTTGTTCCGAAATTGGAGTATATTCTACTCCTTTTGTTTTTTGCTGGGTAAAATGCAGCCTTGCCTGGTCACCTTCAATACTGATTTCACTCCATTTAAGATTCTGAATATCAATATGCCTCAATCCAGTAAGGGCAGAAAAAAGTGCTGCACGTTTAAGAACATCGCGTTCGCAGGGTGTAGCCACAAGTTTATTCAGTTCTTCCACCGTCAAATACTCGCGGCGTGATTCTTTCTCCTGAATCCCTTTAAGCTTTGCAGATAAATCACTTTGCAAGTATCCATCAATAAAAGCCTGCTTTAGTACTGCTTTAAAAATAGAGAAATAGGTTGATGCGGTATTTTGTGAAATAATTCCACTTTTATTACCTCCCTGGGGTGCTGACAACAAGAAAAGCTTAAAATTTTCAGCTAAAGCAACATTTATTTGAGAAAACAAAAGTGTATCTCCTGCAAAAAGTTTTATCAATTCATTTGTGCGCTGCCAATTAACTATAATGGACGAGGAACTATTCCCATGGCGTTTAATAGTTACCTTTTCAAAATACTCGACAAAATTATGCTGTAAACGTTCTTTCAGTTCAGCCTGGGCAGTTTCAGTGTCACTGTACAAATCTGCATGGTCATATTCACGTTGGCGAAGTTTACGAACACCATCAGCATACAGCATACTTTCTCTATCCAGTTCGCTCCGGCATATAATTATACCATTATCATCACGTTTGGGTTTGTATGTTTTTACGCCGCTTGCATTGGTTCGGGCAGTTCTTTTTTTATCCCAAGTTACCGTTGTAATACTTCTGTTTAAATACTCACGAATGCGCTGAGAATTCGTTTTTCCTGGAACAAATACAGGATAACTCTCCAAGTAAATGTACCACTCTTTTCGGTCTTCCACTTTACGAAGCCTTACGGTTACTTTTGTTTTTGACAATTGTTTCATGGGGTGTTAGATTATTTGCTTGAAAATAACATTTCGATTTGCTCTTTAGGCACATATACATACTTTCCAATTTGTCTTCTGGGGATGCTGTACTTTCGAATCGTTTTGTTTACAGTTGAAGGAGATACTCCAAATTTTTCGGAAACCTCAGCTATATTATAACATTCATTTTTATCATACTGCATTCGAACAGGCTTTTCTTCGGGGACTTCAGGCAAATCTACTGCAGTAAACATTGCTTCAATATGTGTGCGACTAACTCTAGTCAGTCGTTGCCCTAAATTAAAAGACGGAATTTTTCCTGCTTTAATAAGACGGCGAATAGTATCTTTTGATATACCAAAAAGAACAGTTGCTTCTGAAACAGAAATAAATGGTCGAGTTTGAATTTCAGCAATCTTTCCAATAGACTCTTCCAGTAATATTTGCTTTTGCTCTGCTTCCTTTGCCCTTCTTTTTTTCTCTCTTCCTGATTTATTTACACAATAAGAGCTACAAAAGCGAGTGGCTACAGTTTTAGCTTCAAATGGCTTTCCACATTGCTCACAAATCCTGGGTATTTTCAAGTTACTTTTTGCCATACTTTCCTCAGTTTTTAGCCTTGTTATACGAAATAAGCATGCATAAGACCAAATAAGACCGCTTAAGGCGCACATTAACATCTAATAACGCGCGGAACAGATATGGTACAAATATGTGACAAAAAATAATGAGAAACTATTCATGTAAATAATTTCTCACAAATAAAAAACGCAGTAAATCAAAGACTTACTGCGTTTTGCTAATTATTGATTATTGTTAATAATCGCTTTCTATTTCACTTCTTCAAAGTCAACATCTGTCACTTCGTCATCACCTTTAGGTTGACCAGCTTGTGCGCCTGCATCAGGTCCCGGCTGAGCTCCACCTGGTTGTCCACCTTCTGCCTGACTAGCATTGTACATCTCTTGAGAAGCAGCTTGGAATACAGTGTTTAATTCGTTAGTAGCTTCGTCAATAGCAGCTAAGTCTTCAGCTTTGTGAGCAGCTTTTAATTTTTCTAAAGCAGCTTCGATAGGCGCTTTTTTGTCAGCAGGTAATTTATCGCCAAACTCTTTTAATTGCTTTTCAGTTTGGAAGATAAGGCTGTCAGCACCGTTCATCTTATCGATCTTTTCTTTAGCCTGGTTGTCAGCCTCTGCATTGGCAGCAGCTTCATCCTTCATGCGCTTGATTTCGTCATCGCTTAATCCAGAAGAAGCCTCAATACGAATACTTTGCTCTTTACCGGTAGCTTTGTCCTTAGCAGTTACATGAAGGATACCATTGGCATCAATATCAAATGATACTTCAATTTGTGGTACACCACGCTGAGCAGGAGCAATTCCATCTAAATGGAAACGACCAATTGTTTTGTTTTGAGCAGCCATTGGACGCTCACCCTGTACAATATGAATTTCTACAGAAGGCTGGTTATCAGCAGCAGTTGTAAATGTTTCAGACTTTTTAGTTGGGATAGTCGTATTGGCTTCAATCAACTTAGTCATTACACCACCCATTGTTTCAATACCTAATGAAAGGGGAGTAACATCTAATAACAATACATCTTTAACCTCACCAGTTAAAACACCACCCTGGATAGCAGCACCTACAGCTACAACCTCATCAGGGTTAACACCTTTAGAAGCTTCTTTACCAAAGAATTTCTTAACAATTTCCTGGATAGCAGGTATACGAGTAGATCCACCAACAAGAATTACTTCATCAATATCAGAAGGAGACATTCCTGCATCAGATAAAGCTACTTTACATGGCTCAAGTGTAGCTTGAATTAATTTATCAGCCAATTGCTCAAACTGTGCACGGCTTAAAGTTTTAACCAAGTGCTTTGGGATACCATCAACAGGCATAATATAAGGCAAGTTGATTTCAGTAGAGTTACTGCTTGAAAGCTCAATTTTAGCTTTTTCAGCAGCATCTTTTAAACGTTGGTGAGCCATCGCGTCTTTACGCAAGTCAATACCTTCATCTTTAAGAAACTCTTCGGCTAACCAGTTAATGATTACATCATCAAAGTCATCACCCCCAAGGTGAGTATCACCGTTAGTTGATTTTACTTCGAATACACCATCACCAAGCTCAAGAACAGAAATATCGAAAGTACCACCACCAAGGTCAAATACTGCAATTTTCATATCCTTGTCCATCTTATCTAAACCGTATGCTAAAGATGCAGCAGTTGGCTCATTGATGATACGACGTACTTTTAAACCGGCAATTTCACCAGCTTCTTTAGTAGCCTGACGTTGAGCATCGTTAAAGTAAGCAGGTACAGTAACTACGGCTTCGTCTACTTCTTGTCCAAGATAATCTTCAGCAGTTTTCTTCATTTTTTGAAGAATCATAGCTGAAATTTCTTGTGGAGAATATTTTCTGTCTTCAATAACAACACGTGGCGTATTGTTATCTCCTTTAATTACGTTATATGGTACACGTGATACTTCCTTTGGAATTTCATCGAAGTTATCTCCAATAAAACGCTTGATTGAGTATACTGTGTGTGCAGGGTTAGTAATTGCCTGACGTTTTGCAGGGTCTCCTACTTTTCTTTCGCCACCATCAATAAATGCAACAATAGATGGAGTTGTTCTTTTACCTTCGCTATTTGGAATTACAACCGGTTCGCTTCCTTCCATTACAGAAACGCATGAGTTGGTTGTCCCTAAATCGATTCCAATTATTTTTCCCATTTTAATTTATTTTTAAGACTTTTTAGTTTTCAATTATTATTTCTGAGCATCCTTATTTCAAATGCTGTGCCATGGACAAAACCTGACATTTTAATGCAATTATGACACGGATAAACAGAAATGTGCTTTTGAGCTGTCATGTTTTCGTGACAAAAAGACACTTTGCTTTCTGACGTACCTGAATTTATTCGTTTAAACGAGATGTTACCAGTATGGGACATTAACAATGCGTTAACGCTGTGGCATGATTCCATTATCATTTGATTGGTTATTTTTGGTGCATCTTAAATTTAAATTTACATGAAGTTGAATAAAAAGCTATTTAATCAAGTTCACACTTATTTGCTTGTGCTTATTATACTACTTGCTGTGGCCATTCAGAGTGGAACCAGTTTGTTTACTACTGATAAGTTTCAAGAGCCGCACCTAACCTTGGATCAGGTGAAAGAATTATATCCAAAGGCAAAAGGTTTTTCGGAAAAGAAAGATGGTGAGCTGCTTGTATACGGTAATAAGCACAAGGAGCTGGGCTATGTATATCCAAGTTATAAGTATAAACTGACCTCAGGTTATGGAGGCTACGTTCCGGTGTTATGGGCTGTGGATACTACCATGGTAATTAATGGCTCACTTATGCTATCGAATAATGAAACGCCTGAATTTTTAGATCATCTGAAAGCTGTTGAGTTTATGAACGGATTCAGCGACCTGGCTTTAAGTGAGGTATTAAACGATAAGGTTGATGCAGTTTCAGGTGCAACAGAAACCAGTGAAGCCGTATTAAAGGATTTGAAAGCCGTTGCTGTATCTGTTTTAGACGCTTCGATAGCAGATAAAAAAATGGACTGGAGCAAGGCCGTAAACACTATGCTTTTTGTGCTCTTACTATTTTATGCTGTGATAAGCATTTATATAAAGGGCTTAAAAAAATACCGAAAGTATTATTTAATCGTGGTTGTATTGCTGATGGGGGTAATGGCCAGAAAAATGCTTTCGCTGGAATTTGTGCAAGGAGTATTAAAGAATGGTTTGCCTTGGCAAAGCAATTGGGAGGTTGCGGTGTTGCTTCTCCTCGCTATAATCATTCCCTGGTTAAAACAACGTAGCTTTTATTGCTTGTATATATGTCCCATGGGCGCAATGCAGGAGTTGGTGGGGCAGATATCTCCAATTAAAAAAAGAACATTACAAACTATTAGATGGAAAAATATATCCCTGTCGCAATTATACCTGACCGTTATTTGGGTGGCTTTATTGTCTGGATTTAATATGGAACTATCCACTTTAGAACCTTTCATGATTTTTTCGTTTAAAATTGCGGGATATGGCATAATAATATTAACAGCAGTGGTATTACTATTGTCAATCTTTATAAATAAACCATGGTGCTCCGTTTGTCCGACAGGGTGCCTTTTAAGAACATTAGAACCTGTAAAAAAATAAATAAGCTATGGCAAGCAAAGTATTAAATATAGTATTGGCACTTCTGGTTTTGTTTTTGGTATACCAAAGGAGTGTAGTAAAAAATGAGAAACCGGAAGAAAGCAATGAGGTAGCCTTAAAAACAGAAATGATTCCGGATTCGTTAAAAACGAAAGTAAGTTTAGGAAAGAAAAACCTGATGTTTCCAAAGCCTGCAGTGGTAATTGGGTCGTATGATAAAGATGGTGTACCTAATATTATGACTGCGGCATGGACGGGTGTGGTGAATTCACATCCTTTAAAAATGGCAGTATCAATGCGTCCTGCTACCTTATCGTATCATAACCTTACGTTAAATAAGGCTTTTACCATAAATGTACCTTCTACCGAATGGGTTGGTGTTGCGGACTATGTGGGCAGGTATTCGGGTCATGATATGCAGAAATTTGAGAAGCTTGGCTTAACGCCCTTGCAAGGCGACTCAGTATACGCACCTTATATAAAAGAATTTCCTATTGCTATTGAATGTAAGATTACAGAAATTATTGATCTGGGTTCGCACCGTCAGTTTATAGGAGAGGTATTGGATACCAAAGTAACCAAAGCCTTTTTAAAAGGAAAAAAGAATGTGGATGTGGAGAAGTTAGATCCGCTTATACTGGCCAATGGCTATTACGGTTTAGGTAATTATGTTGCCAAGCCCGGACAAGCACTTAAAATGTATGAGGATTAATGATGTAATGATTAGATCTTTTCCAAAGTTTAGATCTTTTCCAAAGTTTTGAACTTTGGAAAAGGTTTATACAAGAGCGTTGAAAACGATGATAGTAAAGAGTTCTTTACATTGATAAATGTTGGTTTTAGCCGTAACTTTAATGCTATGGCTGATTTATCGGAAATACAAGACGATTTTTTTAAGCACATCAAAGAAAATCTGGATGCTAACTTATCCTTGGTTCATGAAATATCTGAAGTGCTAAATGTTAGCTATGATAGTGTTTACAGACGTTTAAGAGGAGAAAAGAAAATAACTTTAGAAGAAGCTGTATTGCTATGCAGGCACTTTAATCTTTCATTAGACGAAATTGCCCACTACGATGAAGCATCCATGTCTTTTAAGCGCTTTCATGTTGAACCGGGGTGTTTTTGCGTAAGCAGTTGGCTCGATTTTATCATAGGTAATTTAAAAATGATATCCGATGCGTCGGAAAAGAAAATTATATACGCGGCCAAAGATCCACCAATTTTTAATTACTTCTGTTTCCCTGAAATAGCGGCTTTCAAATTCTTCTTTTGGGAAAAAACCTTATTTAAAGGAAAAGGCCTGACTGATGTAAAGTTTGATGTATCAAACCTAAATAGTGATACGGTACATAAATGTCAGCTTATTTCAAGCCTGTCATTAAAAGTGCCGACTACCGAAATTTGGAATGAAGATACCTTCAGAATCTTGATGAGGCAGGTGGAGTATTATTGGGTATCGGATTATTTTAAAAGTAAAGATGACATCCTGGTTTTGCTGGATCAGATTGAAGAGTGGTTAAATCATAACCAGGTTGAAGCGGCTTATGGTATGCGGTTTGGCTACGGACAAACGCCAAGGGGTGTTGAGGGGTCGTATGTTCTTTACGAAAACGAGATCATCATCAATGATAATAGTCTTTGTATTACGGCCAACGATAAACAAATGACATTTATTACCTACAATGTTTTAGGACTATTGGCATCAACTAATCCTGTATTTTTTGCCGGAATACATGAGTTTCACAAGTCGTTAATTTCTGCTTCGAACCTAATTAGTATGGTTGGCGAAAAAGAGCGCAATCGCTTTTTTAAAAAATTGCATCAAAGCATAGAGCAGTTCAGGCATAAATACGATTTGTCATGATAAGAGGAATTACAGCATCAGCGTTTATTCTTATTTATGCAAGCATTGCTGTAATTGGGCACACTGTTTTTACTTATTTTTTTTATAAAAGGGAATTATCAAATAAAAGCATAATAGGCATCAAGTTACTTGCTGTTATTCTTTATGGAATTATTTCTGTTGCAATAATAAAGGTTTTGCAAGTTGATTTTGCTTTCGCCAGAATTCATTCAGATCAATTTAATTGGATGGCCATTTCTGTGTTTACGCTAAGTCCAATTATTCTATTTGTTAATTACAGATTGTCGAAAAAGCCGACGCACAATAAAGCGTATCCTCAAATAAAAGTGACTTATTGGAAATCTACTTTCCTTATAGGAAACACCCTGTTGTGGTTATTGTATCTTATCGCTTATGAGTTTTTATTTAGGGGTATACTTTTATTTGTAGGTATAAAACAATGGGGAATTATTATATCTGTCATTATAAACACAATACTTTATGCTATTGCGCATCTACCCAAAGGTAAGTTCGAAACTATTGGTGCAATTCCGTTAGGTATTCTCTTTTGTTTTATTTCTATAAAGACTAATAGTTTTTACACAGCTTGCTTTCTTCATTGTCTCATAGCAATATCGAATGATTTATTTTGCATAAAAGCTAAATCTTTAACTCGATATAAAAATGTAGCTGAATGAAACGCGTTTTTGTTACCGGGTCTACAGGTTATGTTGGTTCTAAGTTAATTGAAGAACTTGCCATTACTGGATATCAGGTTCACGCTTTATACAGAGATGAAAAGAAACTGCCAAACATTAAGCATAAAAATATTGTCTATTATAAAGGTGATTTAGATGATATAGGTTCGTTGCAAATCGCAATGAGAGGTTGTGAAGGACTATTTCATACTGCTGCCCTTGCTCGTTTGTGGGCAAAAGATGTGAGTGTTTTTTATAAGGTGAATGTAGAAGGAACCAAAAATGTGATTGCTGCAGCTAAAGAAGCTGGGATTACAAAAGCTGTTTTTACTACTTCAGCCGGAGTGTTGGGGCCTGCAATCACAAAACCCATTGCTGAATCCCAGCTAAACCCTCTTCCTTTTATTAGTGACTATGAACGATCCAAGTATCTTGCTGATGAAGCCATATTGAAAGCACAATCCGATACATTTAAACCCATATTGGTTTATCCTACTCGTATTTTTGGTCCGGGCTTATTAGGAGAGAGTAATAGTGTTTCCTTGATGATTCATCGATACATCCTTGGTAAATGGCATTTTATACCAGGTAACGGACAGGCTGTAGGTAACTATGTTTATATAGATGATGTGGTAAAAGGACATATCCAGGCCTATGAGAGAGGAGCTGGCGGAGAAGGTTATTTATTGGGAGGTACTAATCTTAGCTATATTGATTTTTTTAATCACTTAAAAAAGGTTTCCGGCTTGTCTTATTCTCTATTTAAAATACCGCTGTGGTTGATGAAACTGATAGCATACTTATTTCTGGTTCGAACCCAATTGACGGGGATACCTCCTTTAATAACAAGTGCATTTGTGAAGAAGTTTGTATATGATTGGGAAGTCAATTGTGAAAAGTCAATGGCTTTATTAGATTACTCACCAACCTCATTTGAAAAGGCACTTTCAGAAACAGTGTATTGGCTAAAAGACGATATTTTCGGAAATAAAGACTGACAGAATTTATACATCAAGTAGTACTCATGCTATATGGGCTGGCTTGGTTTACCATGTAAATTTCGTTTTTTACAGCTTTAGATACAATAGGAATACTAATTGTTGTAGGAAGAATTTTTAGTAATGCCCAGTTTAGTTTATTAATTAGTCCGGGTATAATTACTTTTTGCCCGTTGAACATCTTTCGTATGGTCATGCTGGCTAGTTTCTCGGGGCTCCATAAGCCTGCCTTTACCCACCAGCCCTGCTGTTCAATTCTTTTGCTTACCTCAGCATTGGTTTTTATTGGCCCGGGTGATAAAATGCAAACATGAACACCGTGATCTTTTAACTCTAAAGCCAATCCTTTAGAAAAGGAATAAACAAAGGCTTTTGAGGCAGGATATACTGTTTTGTATGCAATGGGGCAGAAAGAAGCCATGCTGGCCACATTTAAAATATATGAAGTAGTTTGCTGTTGAAGTTTATAAACAACAAGTCGGGTTAGTAAGGCCAGAGTTCTAACGTTGACTTGTAAAATTGCATCAATACCGGGTAAATCGGAATGATCAAAAAAAGTTGAGCCTCCAATGCCGGCATTATTCACTAAAATATCAATGTTATACGGAAGAATCCATTCCTCAATTGCCTTCAGTGCATTCTCATTTAAAAAATCTATTTCCAGAAACCGGACATCAACTTTATACATCAAACTTAAATAACAAGAAAGGTCAGAAAGGTTCTCGCCTTCACGGGCAATCAATAACAAATGATGCCCTTTTTGAGCAAGTTCAGAAGCAATAGCCTTACCCAACCCCTTACCGGCGCCAGTTACAAGTGCATATATTTTATTTGTTTTCATTTTCTCGACTTAAAGTAGGTTTTTAGTGTGAATCAAGATTTGAAATATGATAACTGTAAAGTACGAACCAGGCGCAGTCTTGATTTTTTTTGCCTGCCTGCCGGTAGGCTGGCTTCTGTTTTTTGTATCAAAACAAAAAATGAAGTCAGGGTTTTAGGGGTGAATTGAAAATCTATGACATTCAAAGAAAATAATTACTATTTATGTCATAAAACCCCTGTATTATAAATTAGATTAAAATAATTCAACTCTTGATTCGAATTTTTAACTGAAATTTTAAAAGTTAAACATTTGCTATGGCAAGCTGCCCGTGTTTAAAAGTGTCTTCTTTAATATTTTTGTGAGCAGCAAAGTGAGTCATCAACACATAATATGCTCTGCGAGGAATAAAGTGTAATAAAAAGTACAGTACTTTATTGATTAATCCGGGTATGCATATAACAGAGTGTTTTTGTAATTTTTTTAAGCTATATCGAGCCACATCATCAGCCTGCATCCATAAAAATTTTGCAAAGCCGGATTTGGGCTTATTTACTTCAGCAATTCTATCGTGAAAATGAGTTTTAATAAAGCCGGGACATAATGCCTGCACTTTTATGTTTTTTGAGTTTAGATCCATATGTAAGCACTCGGTAAACGAAACCAGGAAGGCCTTAGTAGAACAATAAAAATAATTGAGCGTACTGGGTAAAAAAGCCGATAATGAAGAAACATTAATAATAGCTCCGCCATTGTTTTTTACCATTTTCGGGACAACGGTATATATCAGTTTAGTGCTGGCAGTTACATGTACCTGTAGCATTTTTTGTTGATCATTGAAGTCTGCCTTAAAAAATCCATTTCTACAACCAAAGCCGGCATTATTAATGAGTAAATCGACCGAATTGAGTTTTTGAATACTTTGCAACAGAGCATTAAATTCATTTGTATTATTAAGTTCTGCCACAATTACAATTACATGAATTCTATAAGTTTGCTCTAAATGTGTTTTTAGTTCATGTAGCTTTTTGCGTTGGCGTCCGGTAATAAGCAAGTTCCACCCTTCTTTTGCTAAAAGTAGTGCGTAGGCTTTGCCTAATCCGCTTGTAGCGCCAGTAATTATGGCATTTCTGGTTTTCATCTTGGTTTCAATTTAAATGAATGTACACACAGTCTGTCTTTGAGTTAATCTGAACCCACAATATGTAATATAAAATCTATTACGCATTGAAATTCCTTCAAAACAAGCCACTTCGTTACTTCTCCTCAACTTACCAGAACAATGCTATGCCTCGCTTCGGTAAAGTCTCGTTTTATTGCACTTTCAATCCTCATGACGAAGTTCTATTACATAATGCGGGTTGAAAGATGTTTTTTTAATCTGTGCAGGTTATTCAAAAACACATTTTTAATAACAGGTTCCTGAATCCACTCAGGGAATAATGGCGGTTCACTGGAAAAAACAGTAAAAGTAATTTTTGATTTATGATTACTTATCCTTTCAATAGTCCACGAAGCCGAATAATCTTTAATCCTTACACATCCCTTTTTATGCTTAACATGGTAATTTTCGCTTTTAAATCTTACTACATGTTTATTGTCATCCACATTAACAGATGATGATCGTGCTACAAAATCTCTGTTTGAAAAAGGCCAGGGTAAGTTAATCATGACATAAACCATTTTATCATTTTCGGTAAGAGGAGTAATCTGCTCTATACCTTTCATCCATGTTTCAATGGTTCTGTAATTTTCGATAAAAGCAATAGCCTCTTCAAACGAACAATCTACTTCAAACTCACCTTTTCGCATTCTTACCTTAAGCGATTCATCAACCTTAACCCAACGTTCGTGCAGGGTAACTCCCTTGGCATTCTTTACACAAACCCATTCGCTATAGATAGTTGAACCGGTCATTAAAGCTTTTCCAGACACCCTCAAAGGGTCTTCCACTAAAAGCATCCTGAATAAAACAAACACAACAAGTATCATCACACAACATTTTAAAGGTTAATAATTTTACACTTTAAAGGTAATTGCGCTTTTAAGCAGACTGAAAAGGAGAGTTAATACAGCTGATTTAGTTTATTGCAAATTGTAATACTCACTAAAGTTTCTATGGAGATCAGTAGTAATTATTGCAACTATATTTTCAGAATAACAAAGTTTGCTTTAATACTTAGTTATTTTTGGTTGAAGGAGAAAGGTGTGATTGTAGTTTTTAGTTTTTTAAGGAATTTAGGATTGAAATAGTTGCTCTTTTCCAAAGAGCATACCTTTTCCAAAGTTCCGAACTTTGGAAAAGGTTTAAAGTTTTGTAAGTGTTTAGAATTTCATGCTAAGCCCAAAAAATGTATTCCAGTTTTCTTTCTTAAAACCACTGTCGGTTGATTCTAGCCCATCAATAGAGTAGAAAATGTCGGAATTAGAAATAGGTTGATTAGCTTTTTTCCTGCTTAAAATAAACCCGGATCTTTCCTGAAGTATGATGACTTCTTCTGTTTTTACAGGAGAAAAATAAGAAGCTGAAAAACTTAAGTGTAACAGATTGCTGATTTGAATATTTAAACCTCCGCCTAGAGATAAGCCATGAGTTTTAGTTCCTGTATAAGCTTGTACTTTATGGTTATTAAACTTCTTATCACCAAATTTAAAGTCAGTATCTGAAGTTTGTGTACCCAGTGAAACACCATTCTTTTGCCATTCCCAACCTGCATTAAAATGTGCCGATATTTGACGCCCCATGGTTTTAATAGGTACGGTATGTTTATATTTTAAATGATAGATTTTTACAAAGTCATTTTTGCTTAAATTTTGTTGTCCGCCATATTCTAATTGATGCCTTGACGAAAAGTTGTAACCAATGTTACCATAAAATGAAAGTTGATGATTTATATCATTCAGTTTTTTATCAAATTGCAAGTGTTGATATTTTAGCGAATAGTTGCCATGTTTTACTGACACCGGGTGAATGCCAATTCCCATTTCTATATTCAATTTTTGAATTATAGGAATTAACTGATGAATAGTTAGTTTCTTAGTTTTAAAAGTATTATCATTTTGAAGACTATCTAAATTAATTTTGTTGTTTAAAGGAAGGGTACCGTAATCTTTCCAATTGCTTTCATGGTAATCCTGAGCTTCAATAGCAGGAGTATAGGTAATGGGGGATATTTCATTATATGGTATTTTCTCAACACTATCTCTGGCTACACAGGTTACTACATACTCAACTGGGGCATAAAATAATTTACCATCCCTGGTTTTTAAGGTTTCAGTTTCGTAAATAGATTTTAAATAATATTTGCCATTGTAATTCGAATAGTTAGTTACTAAAGATTTTGTTGTTGATGTAATGCCTTTTAATAGTATAGCCGGAATTTGTGATCTTTTTTTGAGTTGCTTTTCGGTATAGGCTTCTTCTATTTTTACATAAGCTAAACTTTCACTTTCAATATAGAGTGTACCCTTATAACAATCGGAGTTAGGCTTCGCAGGATAAAAATCGATAATATAAACTTCCTTGTTATTAAACATGGTATTTCCAACAAGTTTATAGTTGTATTTCTTACTTGCTTTTAAATATTCTGATCTGAATTTTACCATATCAGCTCTATGGCAATAATGAATTCCACCATAATAAACTACAGGTAGGTCATTGTATTCTTTCTCAGAAACAAATTTTCGCGATTCAATAACCTTTACAGTGCCACTTTCTTTGTTTTTATAGGATGTTTTATAAAACTCTGTTAGAACCTCCATAAATCTGATATACTCTTGATTTTCTTTTTGTATGGATGCTCTGTAAAAGCCCTCGTACCTGCTTGGGAAATTTGGGTAGTTCTCTGGAATTTTTCTGTAAGCTTTTAATAAAAAAGATCGAAGGGTACTATCGGGCATGATTGTCACTTCACTAATGTCATACATTAGTGGAGTTAAGGAAATGTTTAGCTGAGTTTGGTTTTCGGAAACTTCAACTTCTTTGTTTTCATAACCAATACAGCTAATAACCAATGTTCTGTATTTTTTATTGGAAGGTAGTTTTATTTCAAATTCACCGTTAAGGTTAGTTGTAGTTCCAAGGTAGGTCTCTTTTAAGCCAATATTTACAAATGGTATAAAGTCTTTATTGTGTATGTTTTCAATTGTTCCGTATATAGTTATGTTTTGGCAATAATGAACTTTAGTAATAGTAATAAGAATACAAAAAATAAAATAAAATTTTCTCATGGTACTTTTATGGAAAAGTCAGCGAGTATTAATACTCACTGACCAAGTAGTGTCGTTATTTTGTTAACAAAGCAATAGCAGCTCCTATAAGAAAACCACCAACGCAAACGGCTATTATGGGAAGCCCTCCTTCAATTGTGTGCTGTTCTTTTTTACTAAGTTCAGTTAATTCTAATTCTTCTAAAGATAAATTCATAATTTAATATTATTTAAATGAGACATAACCAAGAGCTGCAAAAGCTAAACCTAAAGCTATAAGTGCTATTAAGGCTCCTCCTTCAGTTGTTTTTTGTTCTTGAACATTCATTTCTTGAACGCCCAAATCGTTTAAATTTTTCATATTTATAAAATAATAAAATTAAAGCAGTTCAATTATTACATATGTAGCTATTGCAAGAAGTGCTATTGTCACTATGCCACCGCCATTTGTTTCTTTAAGTTGATCACAGGAAATCTCCTGAACGCCTAATTCATTTAAATTTTTCATTTTCACAAAAATTAAAATTGTTAATAAAATAATTAATTTTGTGCAGGGTTATAAACCTTGCGCCCTGTTGGTACTCCGCTTGCAAATGGAACCAACGGGGTTGCTTTTATTATTTGGCCAAAATTTTAAAGCAAGTTAAATATAGTATGGTATTTGTCCAGAAAAATGGACTGTCACAAATTATCTTAAAGCAAACTTTTCTTCTTTTAAAATAGGAAATTGTTTTTGCCACATTTGATAGTATTTACCTTTAATATCATATAACTTATAGTGTGTTCCTACCTCAATTAATTTACCATTTTCAAGTACCACTATTTTGTTGGCATTCATAACAGTACTTAAACGATGGGCAATAACAATTATAGTTTTACCCTGTTTTTTTAATTGTTTAATTGTATTTTGTACAAATAATTCTGATTCAGAGTCTAAAGATGAGGTGGCTTCATCCATGATTAGTATCTCAGGATTTTTATATAATGCTCTTGCAATAGCCAGCCTTTGCTTTTGTCCACCTGATAAACTTGCTCCATTTTCACCAAGGTAAGTGCCAAAACCTTGTGGTAAGCCTTCAATAAAAGGTAATATGCCTAGTGTTTTACATACGTCAAGTACTTTTTCCATATCAGGATTAAATTCTCCAACAGCAATATTTTCAACTACATTACCTGCAAATAAATCCAGGTTTTGGGGCACACAAGCAATTAATTGTCTAAGGCTGCTATTGGTGTAATAGTTGATGTTTCTATCTCCAATAGTAATTTTCCCTTTATTTAAAGGATATAGGTTTTGTAACAAGGATGCCAGGGTTGTTTTTCCAGAGCCACTTTCTCCAATAATAGCTGTTAATTCTCCTTTTTTAATGTTTAAACTAAATTCTTTAAAAACTTCAGTTCTTGTACCATAGGTAAAATCTATGTTATCAAACTTAATATCATCAACTAGGTCATGCTTTAATTCAATTTTATTTTCATCCCCTTCTCTTTCTAAATCCATAATTTCAAATAACCTGTCTGCAGCAATTAATGCATTTTGTATGGTTTTGTTCATGCTAATTAAAGAACTGGCAGGGCTGGTTAAATATCCAATTAAAGCATAAAACGAAAGTAATTCTCCTGGAGTTATTTCCCGGTCGATCACGAAATAGGAACCACACCAAAGCATTACAATGGTAAATATCCTACTAATGAATTCGGTAGAGTTATCAGAAAATAGAGAGTTTATGCCCGATTTATAAACTGTTTTTAATAAGGTGATAAACCTCATTTCGGTTTTAAGGTTTGCAAAGCTTTCCAGTCCAAACTGCTTTATGGTTTTAACTGAATTTAAAGATTCAACAAGTTGACTTTCTAACTCAGCGGAGTTTTCCATTAATTTCCGCTCTCTTTTTTTATTTAATTGATTAGTAATTGCATAAGTTAAAGCGTATAAAGGAAGAATTAATGTCATAATTAATGCCAATTTCCAACTATATGAAAACATAAGGGCATATGAAAACACGATGATTAGGAGATTTACAATTAATGTAATTGCCGTATCGTTTATAAAAGCTCTGATTTTAACAGCATCATTAATTCTTGATATTATTTCCCCAACTCGCATGGTGTCAAAAAAACGTTGAGGAAGTTTTAACAAATGTTTATAATATCCTAAAATTAGCTGAGCATCTATCTTTTGTCCGGTTCTTAGCATTAGTACTGATTTAGCCGAACCTATAAATACCTGGAAAAGCAGTATAACAATCATTCCAATACTTAAAAGGTTGAGTAGGTTGGAGTTTCTGTCTACCAATACAAAATCAGTTATTTTTTGAATATATATAGAGGTAGATAATCCCAATATAGTATAAATAATTGCACCAACTAAAGCTTGAGTTATTATGCTTTTATGAGGTTTAAGCAGATACATAAACCTTTTAAAATTGGATACCTTCTGATTACCAACAGAAAAGTCTTCATTTGGAACCATTAAAACAAGTACTCCTGTCCATATCTTTTCAAATGCTTCGATAGGTAATTTGTGCATCGCACCATCTGCAGGATCCATGTACTCAACATTACCCTTAGTAACTTTATATATAACAACATAATGGTGAAGAACTTCTTTTACAACTACATGGGCAATGGCGGGTAAAGGAATTTTAGGCAGTGCATCAATGCCGCCTTTAACACCTTTAGCTGTAAAACCTAGCTTTTCGGCAGCTTTGATTAAACCTAATACGTTTGTTCCCTTTTTATCTGTACCAGCCATTTGCCTTATTCTAGATATAGGTAGCTTGAATTTATAATTGGCAGCAATTGATCCAATACATGCAGCACCACAATCAGTAATATCTCTTTGTTTTATTTTAACGGACATAGTTTAGTTATTCAGGTTAGATAATAGGTTATTTTTAGGGTTCATCCAGTCATCAGCTTTATCGTACAATAGCTGGAACAAGGATCGTTTGTTAAGGTAAAAGCGTCCGGTCAATGTCATTCCCTTTTTTATATTTCCGGCATACCCGGAATTTAATTTTAGCTGTTTTTGTAACAGCTGACATTGAACCTTAAAAGTTGGATTGTCATTAATAGTAATAATGTCTTCTGAAATATGAATAACCTTACCCTCGATAAATCCCCAGTTATTGTAATTATATGCATCAACCTGAAAGTTTACATGTTGGTAAAGTTTAATATATCCAATATCGCTAGGTGAAATGTAACATTCAGCAATTAACTCTTCATCAGGAGAAATGTAAGCTATTGTTTGACCAGGGCTAAGAAAACTGCCCGTACTGATACCTTTGGCATCTATAATAGTACCGTTTGTTGGAGAAGTAATAAGGTATTGTTTTTTCTCTTTAGTATGCTGCCTGATAGTTAATCTAAGTTTCTCGTTTTCAAGTTCAAGTTTAGTTTTTTCTGACTGCCATTGATTCTGATACTGTTTTTTGAATAACTCTTTTTCCGCAAGTAGTGATTCATATGAGTTTTTCTTTTTAAGGTATTCTATTTCAGCAGTTACCTTTTCTTTAAATAAATATTCAGCAATTTCATATTCCTTTCTTAAAAGTTGTAGTTGAATATCAAATTCTTTCAATTTAGATTGATATTCAGAAAAGATTTGTAGGTACTTTGCTGAAGAGATGCTTTTGTTTTGAAATAATAAACAATTTAGGTCTTTAATAAAAAGTTTGTTGTCAGATATTGTTTTGGATATTTGATTAATCTGTTCTCTTATATTATCTGTATTAAGAATTAGTAAAGTATCACCTTTACTAACATTTTTACCTTCCTCAATAAAACAGTACTCAACCAATCCGTATGTTGCAGTTTGGATGGGAGTACTTTCTTTTTGTGTTTTTATAATTCCTCTGCTTTGTGAAGTAATTGAAACATCTACTAATGGAAGAGATATTAAAAAACTAAATATTAATAATAAAATGGTTAAATAGATGTATTTAAATGGTTTGCTATTTTTTATGTAATGGTTTTCGGTGGTTGAATTTAGTATTTCAATAGGGAATATTTTATCTTTCATTATTTTATACTGTTATTAAGTTTGGTAATTAGATTGCGGCGTTGTACATCAGTGATTTACAGAAGTTGTTGGGTGTGTTGTTAGTTGCTAGGTTGATTGAACAGCCACCATTTACTAGTTCTTTTTCGTCAGAGGAAATTACTTGAATAGGAGTGTTAACTTTTAACCGAAAGTGTGAAGTGTAATAATACGAATTAATCTCTTTTGAAAAAGAAATATCAACTCCCAGCATTTTAAAGTCTTCAAAAATTTCGTAAAGCTTGCTTCTGGAAACGTTTATTTTTTTTGCAAGCTGTGTTGCATTTCCAGTTTGTCTTGTCTCTATTAATTTAGCCAACCTGTCAAGTTGACGACATTTGTCAATTAAAATCATGTTTATGTTTAGTATTAAGGTTATGGGTGGGCAAAACAATTAAAAAATCAAAAAAGAATGTAGAAATATGCGTGACAAAAGCGTGACAAACTATAAGTTGCAATATAGCAGAGTGTTATGTTTGTGTGTTGTGGTGAAGTTGAAATGTGTAAAATAGTAAAATATTTAGGTAGTATTAAATGATTACCTGATATAATTTCAGTTAAAGTGGAGGAATTTATAATACATGTAAGACCGCAACAGTTTATAGAAAAGTAATCGTTTATGATTATAAAATTAATAAAGGCGACATTTCAAAATATCAGAATTCTTTCTGGTTCAAAGTTATGATCTTGAAGTATTTTTTTAGAAAATCATTATGAGGCAATCACAATGTTATATTTTGGAATTATTATCCAGTAATAAATAAAAACTATTCTTTGAAAAGGTATCCATAAAGGAGAGCTACATCCTATAACCTCACATTCACCCCCAAATTCAAATAAGTAACGCCAAATCCTACTTCTGCAAAAGCACCTAGTTTATCATTAAAACCATACCTGATGCCGGCAAAAATATCAGTGATAAGTTTGGTGTTGTTTTGTTTAATTTCGGTGTTGGTATATTTGTGGTTTTGGAAGTTCAGCCCCAGGAACAAGCCGCTGTATACATCAATATTACTCCAGTTATTGTCGCCGGTTAATTCAACCATATCAAAGTGGTATGCAGCTCTGGGGCCCATAATCACATTGCTATAGTTACTTGTATGTTTGGTATTTATATAGGTGTATTCGTTTTCTGCCCCCGAAAATGACAATAATGCACCTCCGCCTATGTAACCAATACCAATTTTATCGCTAAAACCATATTCGTAAGTTGCAGTGATTGCAGGACTGCGTGATGTATGCGTATTGTTGATGGCAGGTACGCCAATGCCTATGCCAAGACTGTGTTCGCCATAAGTTAAGGCTTGTGCGTTTATTGATAAAGATGTGACAAGGAGGATTAATAAAATAATTAAATTTTTCATATGTCTAAAATTTGCTTTTAATGGCCATATGGAACTCGCCAATTTAGTCATCCTCGTGTGTGAGGATGCTTTCCTCAAGGCTCGTTTCATGATGTACTTGTTTTTGTGTTGTGTGTGAAAAATAATGAGCTTGTTTAACCCGCATTATTTATTAGAACTTCGTCAAGAACATTGAAAGCACGATAAAACAAGGCTTTTACTGAAACGAGGCATAGCATCGTTCTGGTGAGTTGAAGTGAAGCAACAAAGTGTCTTGTTTTGATGTGATTTCAATGTGTAATAGATTTTCTAATGCATAAAGCGGGTTTAATAAAGAATCAACGGATTACATTGTTTTTTGGTATCATTTTAAGATTAATTAATTTATTCAAACCGTCGTTACCCTAAACTGTACTAACTATTTACTAACTTTGCAGCCATTAAACTTTAAAAATAAATCCTGATTTAAAATCAGAGTGTTGCAATAGCATGAGGGGCAAGAGTTATCGCGATTTTTTATAGGGTTAATTTATATTCAACAAAAACAAAAGTAGGTATTATGTCAGTAGCAATGAATCGCCAAAAAAAGGTGACCACTCATGTATTGAGTGAAATGAAGCATAATAAGGAAAAAATTGCCATGCTAACGGCCTATGATTATTCATTGGCAAAGATTGTTGATCAGGCAGGCGTTGATGTGATTTTAGTAGGAGATTCCGCTTCTAATGTAATGGCCGGGTGGGAAACC
Source organism: Labilibacter sediminis (assembly GCF_005877885.1). GTDB lineage: Bacteria > Bacteroidota > Bacteroidia > Bacteroidales > Marinilabiliaceae > Saccharicrinis > Saccharicrinis sediminis. Next base: position 21,984 of record NZ_VCHY01000020.1, on the reverse strand, counting down.
ACATTACCTATTACTTTAGATCAAATGATATATCATGGTGCCTCAGTAGTGAGGGCTGTAAACAGAGCATTGGTGGTGGTAGACATGCCTTTTGGTACTTACCAGGGAAATTCAAAAGAAGCTTTGACCTCGGCCATTCGTATTATGAAAGAAACGGCTGCTGATTCGGTGAAACTGGAAGGTGGAAGTGAAGTAGTTGAGTCGGTAACCAGAATTATTTCAGCCGGAATTCCGGTTATGGGGCACTTGGGACTAACCCCACAATCAATTCATAAATTTGGTACATATACGGTAAGAGCCAAGCAGGAAGAGGAGGCTAAAAAGTTGATTGAGGATGCTCATTTATTACAGGAAGCAGGATGTTTTGCCATAGTGTTGGAAAAAATTCCGGCTGAACTGGCTACCAAAGTGGCTGAGCAGTTGACTATTCCGATTATTGGTATTGGAGCTGGTAGCGGAGTAGATGGACAAGTATTGGTGTTACATGATATGCTAGGTATCAACCAGGAGTTTTCGCCTCGTTTTTTACGTAGATATCACAATCTGTTTGCCGAGATTCAGGGTGCTGTTGGTACTTATATAGAAGATGTTAAGTCTGTTGACTTCCCGAACGAAAGAGAACAATACTAATTTAATAGTTACTAGTTGTTAATTATTGGTTGTTGGTAGAAAATACTATTAACCAATGACTAATGACCAACGACAATAAACAAATGAATAAACTAGATATAGTATACGAGGATAATCATATCATCGCGGTCAATAAAACCAACTCTGAAATTGTTCAGGGCGATAAAAGTGGAGATGAGGCTTTAAGCGATAAGGTAAAGGCTTATATCAAAAAGAAATACAATAAGCCGGGAGATGTGTATTTAGGAGTGGTACACCGAATTGATCGTCCGGTAAGTGGTATTGTATTGTTTGCGCGTACCAGTAAGGCAGCTACACGATTGAGCAAAATGTTTTTAGAAAAACAAATTAAGAAAACATACTGGGCGATAGTAAAAAACCTTCCTGAATCAGATCATGGTACGCTGAAGCATTATATGATAAAGGATCAGGAAAAGAACAGATCTAAGGCATATGATACCCCGCGCAAAAAGGCAAAAGAAGCCATACTTAATTATAAGATGATTTCCAGTTCTGCTAATTATCATTTGTTAGAAATTGATTTGGAGACAGGAAGGCATCATCAAATTCGCTGTCAGCTTGCCAAAATTGGTTGTCCTATCCGCGGTGATTTAAAATACGGTGCAGCACGTTCCTTAAAAGGAGGCGGTATTAATTTACATGCAAAAAGAGTTGAGTTTGAGCACCCAGTAAAAAAAGAGCCGGTTATCATTGATGTGGCTCCTCCCAAAGAAGATAATTTGTGGAGTGAGTTTGCCAATGTGATGTAGATGGTAAAAGCAGATAATATGAAAAAGCACTTAATCTTAATAATAGATTAGGTGTTTTTTTTTAGTTTGATTGTACCTTTGGTTAAGTAGGGTTTAAAGGAGAGAGTAATGGTTAAAAAACAACTGTAGGTATTGATTTTGCATGAACATTAGATTTTGTAAATTTGTATAGGTCCAAACTGATAAAAAAAATAATGCCAAAGATATTCGAATATTTGGGGATTCTTATTTTCTTTTATTCAAATGAGCATGAACCTATTCATGTTCATGCAAAGAAAGGAGAATTTGAAAGTAAAGCTGAATTCTATATTGTTGATGGTGAGATATTGGAAATAAAGATTACCAATATTTCAGGATCAAGACCAATAAAAGGAAAAGACTTGAAGGATTTTGAAGTTTTCCTTGAGGAATATGCAGACAAAATAGTAGAAAAATGGATAAACTATTTTATCTATCATAAGGATGTTAAGTTTGAAAGAATTACAAAAAGATTAAAATGAGAATAATTGTTGATTATAAGGATTCTGAATCTGGATTAAATCAGTTAAAGATTGAATCAGCTAAATATTTATCGGACTATGCAATCCGTGTTATATTTAGCGATGGAAATGAAAAATTGATAGATTTCAAACCATTTTTATCGAAATCTTGTCATCCATCAATTAAGAAATATTTGGATGAGGATAAATTTTCCAACTTCTCATTGACTGATGGAAATTTAAATTGGAACGATTACGACTTAATTTTTCCCATTTCGGATTTGTATAGCGGACAAATTGGTGTATAAAGGAATGTCGAATTAAAAATTGAATTATTCATTTATAAGATTATTAAAATTTCATAACTTTTTCCGTCTCAACTTTTACCAATAACCAACAACCAATAACCATTAATCTAAATCGGATTGCGTAAAAGATAAAGGCAATAAATTGGCTGCACTCTTCGAAATATAAATTGCTTTCTCTCCATCCAGAATCGTTTTAATGTTAGTTTTAAAACGCGTTTCTGTTTCAATCATTACCTGTCTGCAGGCACCACAAGGCGATATGGGATTTTCAATTATCAGCCCCTGATGAGTAGCTGATACAGCCATTTTAAGTATGGCAGCATCTGGATATTGAGCGTTGGCATAATATATAGCGGTTCTTTCAGCGCATAAGCCAGACGGATAAGCTGCATTTTCCTGATTATTCCCGGTAACAATTTTATCATTGCTTAATAATAATGCTACCCCAACCTTAAATTTTGAGTAAGGCGAATAGGATTTTTCAGCTGCCTCTCTGGCTAAATTTATTAGTTGTTGTTCCTGTTCAGGTAACTCACTTATATTATCGTATTTCTCTATCTTGGTGGTAATATCAATCTTCTTCATAAATCAATACTTCGCTAAACTTTTATAATGTGCAGAAAATCAGGGTTTGGTAAATCGAATATTGTATTTTGCTAAATCACTGATGTTAGATGTATTACTAATCAGTCTCATACCTTTTGTTTAGGATCTAACATCTATTGTAAACAATATTTGATTCAAAAATACGATATACTTTCAATTAAGCAATAGTTGTTTATTGTGATTCAACAGCTATTCTTTTTTAGTGAAGAAATTTAAGGTCAAATGTTTATATTTGCTGGCAACTCACACGATACATTTTTTTTAAGATGGGAAATAAATTACAATTATCTTTTCTGGTTATAGGTATACTTTTTAGTGGATTTTTACTAAACGCACAAACTAAAATTACCAAAGATCAATATATTAGTAAGTATAGCGAGTTGGCTGTAAAAGAAATGAAAAGGGTTGGTATTCCGGCCAGTATTACACTTGCTCAGGGAATGTTGGAGTCGGGAAATGGTAACTCAAACCTTGCCCGAAGGTCAAATAATCACTTTGGTATTAAATGCCATAGCGATTGGAATGGCAAAAAGGTTTATCATGATGATGACAGAAAAGGGGAGTGTTTCAGAAAGTATAAAAATGTTTATGACTCGTATATTGATCATTCTGATTTTTTAACGGGGAAAACAAGATATGCTTCGTTGTTTGAGTTAAAAACAACTGATTATAAAGGTTGGGCTAAAGGTTTAAAAAAGGCAGGTTATGCTACTGATCCCAAATATGCACATCGACTTATTCATATTATAGAGGAAAATGATCTGGAACGATTTGATAGTGGAGTTAAAGTAAAGCATACAGCAAGTAAACCTGTTGTTAAGGAAACTCGCAGAGGATCTAAAACGGATAACTTCACCATTGATGCTTTTGGAAGTCATAAGGTGGAACAAAATAACGGGGTAAAGTATATCAAAGTAAATCCTGATGATTCTTTTTCTTCGGTTTGTACTGAATTTGGATTAAAGGAATGGGAAATATTTGCCTATAACGACCTTGAGCAAAATGCCAATATTCAAAAATACAAGTATTTATATGTACAGCCTAAACGCAGTAAAGCCCATCGTAAACATACATCGCACAAATTAAAACAAGGCGAAACGCTTCATTACCTGTCTCAAAAATATGGAGTTAAGATAAGTAGGTTATATAAATACAATGGATTAAAGAAAGGTGATAAAGTGAAAGACGGTCAGGTCATTCAATTAAGAAAGAAAAAGAAATAAGTTAGTTTATATGCTCCATAAAATCATCTCGACCATATTGTTATGGGTGTCAATGACTACCTTGTTTGGTCAGGATTTTAATGCGCAGCAAAAAGCATGGCTATATAAAATAGTGATGAAAACTCCTCCCTTAAAACGAAATTGGGAGGAGTTTTTTGTTTACCAGGGAAAACTACCTGCCAATGTGGATAGGTATGCAGTCAATGGTAGAATAGTAACAAAGGTGAGGGAGAAATGGGATTTAATAGAAGATAGTATAATTGTAAATCCAGATATATTACTTATTGATTATGCGGGTATTCGTAAAACATCTCCCGGGCTAATCGCTGATGCTTCTGTAAAACTGGCTTTGTGGGAGTTGTATGTCATTCTAAAAGAAGGTTATGATCAGTCACCTCCATTTTCAATAAATAAAACAGCCAGATATTTTCATGATGAATTGTTTAAAGTACTTCCATCTGATTTAAAGAAAGATGGTAAAGTGCATAAAAAGTATGCCTCTTCATTTTACATGCTGTTGAATCCAAGCTTGCCATTAAATAAAAAAGCAGGAATATTAAGTGATATTAAAAAGCTGCCAGTAAGCCGGCAAAAGGCCATATTGGAAAAGTGGCATCATTTGGTACTTGAATACGTAGAAAAGCAGTCGGCTATTTATTTTAAAAATATAGTTCAGGATGATACTTACTTTAAAGGTAATTTGGTAGCAGTAGGAGAGGGAAGTGGTTCGTCTGGTTTGTTGTCAGAATATGAAAAAGGAGGATCAGAATGGATAGAAACAGGTACAGGTAAGGGGATAGGGTTGTTTACTTACGAAATGGCAACTAAAAGAGGGGAATTGACACCTCGTTTTGAAAGTGATGTTTATATTAATACATTGGTTGCTGAACCAACTCTTTTACACTTATCGTTATGGGGAATGGATAGCAATAAAAAACCATTGATATTAATTAAAAAAGACGGTAAAAGTTATATGCTGTTTGCCGATATCTTATCAAAAGAAATATCTCCTGATCCCAATAAAACGAAGGGAATTTCGTATTTAGACAGGCTTGTAGAGTTTGAATTAAAGAAAATTACCATTCCAGGCGAAGAGCTGAATAAAAGCAACGGACTTTTAAGCATTTACCAAAAGGAGCAAAGTAAAAAGGAGGTCATTCTAGGTCAGATTGAAACATTGGAATTAGAAATTGATTCGCTGAATAAACTGGAAAGTTTTAATCCTCAGGCCAAAGAATCCAGGAAAGAAAAAATTATTGTTCATCTCTCCAATTTGACCAACAAAGAAAATAGAATCAAAAAACTTGAGAAGAAAATTTCTGATGAATATCGGAAAATTGATCAAGCCAGAAGTAAGCTTAATGAAATGCAAGCTGTTTTAGGGGATGATATTCAAACATGGACTAAGAGGGATTCAGTTTATACATTTAGTGACGGAACCATATTTAATGCTTTTACGCAAGATTTAATTTTTGCGGAAGATAGCATTTTAAAAAAAGTAGAGGTTAAGTTAATAGCGGCCTCCTTTACGCTTTATATCGACCAAAAAGATGAGGTTCAGATGTATGTAAATACTACGGGTGGAGTAAATAGGTTTAGTGCTAAAGAAGATGTAGCTGTTAATAAAGTTGGTATCCCGGATACTATTTTTAATCAATCCTTTTATTTTGAACCTGACGAGTTTGATTGTGGTTGCGCATTAGGTTCGGAGTATTATGACCTCTTTAAGAAAATCGGAACTGCCGTAGCAAACAAGGAGAAGGAAATTAAACTGGTATTAAAAGCAAATGGTGTAGAAAGTTCTGAGAGTAGCGTGACAAAAGTGAATAGTTCAGCATATTTAAATGAATTAAGTAATAAGACAGAATATAAAAATGCCCGAAGAGTTGATATTGAGGTAGTGGAGGAGAGCGAAAATTATATTTTCGTTATTAATGGTTATGCTGATGCTGTGAATTCAAGATTAAGTAAGCTATCACATAATAATAGAAGCAAGTATCAAAAATATTATTCTCAGGAACAATCCTTAAATATCATACTAAGCGCCTTGCGAGTGAGTTTTGCACTTTCTGAGCTAATGCGGGTAGCAGGACTGGATCTTTCTGAAGGCGTTATTCAATTAATTCCTTTAAATCAGAATATTTCGCTTAGCGAATTAAGGCCATAAAAAAATCCGGCATAAATACCGGATTTCATTTATTTAGAACTTGTACTTTTCAATATCCTTAAAGCCATTTAAAAACTCTTTGGCTGTCATTCGTTTTTTTCCTGCCAGCTGCAATGAATTAATTTTTAAAGCTCCATTGTTACAATTTAAAATAATAGTAGATTTTGAATCAGATGTAATTTTTCCAGCTTCTTTTTCAGCAGCTACTTTTTCAGTTGCAAATATTTTTAGGCTGCTCTTTTTCCCATTCTCATCAATTAACTCTGTCCATGCAGCAGGGTATGGACTTAAACCTCTAATTTTATTGTATATTTTATCAACAGGTTGATCCCAATCTATTTTACAATCATCTTTAAATATTTTAGGTGCAGGATTTAAAACTGAATTTTCATTTATATATTCGTCCTGTGGTTTAACAGAAATCGTACCTGCGCAAATGTTATCCACTGTCTCTAATACTAACCCGGCGCCTAAAAACATCATGTTATCATGAACAATTCCTGCATTGTCAGTCTCAGCAATTGGCATTCTTTTCTGATCAATAATATTACCTGTATCAATCTCATGTTTTAAAAAGAATGTGGTAACACCGGTTTCTTTATCGCCATTAATTACAGCCCAGTTGATTGGGGCAGCACCACGATATTGTGGAAGTAACGAGCCGTGAAGATTAAAGGTTCCAAGCTCTGGCATAGCCCATACTACCTCAGGTAACATTCTAAAGGCCACCACAACCTGCAAATGTGCTTTTAAAGATTTTAGTTCATTTACAAAATCTTCAGCTTTTAGTTTTTCCGGTTGAAGTACTTTTATACCCTGTTCTACGGCATAGTCTTTAACAGGCGAGGTTTTTATTTTTTGTCCTCGTCCTGCAGGTTTATCCGGAACCGTTATTACACCCACTACATTGTAATTATTCTCTACAAGTATTTTAAGGCTCTCCACAGCAAAATCAGGAGTACCCATAAATACAATTCTTAAATCTTCCTTTTTTATCATCATAGTGTCTTTATTCAGTTTTTTAATGTTGTATTTCCTTTTTGATGTTTGGGAAAATACGGGCAGTTTTTACATCCATTACCACAGCAATATCCCCTTTCGGTTAAAAACTTCTTAGTCATAACCCTGAAACCTCTGGGGTCCATGATAAAGTCTTCACCTTCTTTTAAAGGTTTTTGCGGATAATAATCATCAATGTAATTCATATTATTTTTTTTACAAATATAAACTTAGTGTATAAACCATAAAACCAATAAATAATTTTGCATTAAAACGTCATAAAAAAGTAACCTAAGTTTAATAACTGCGTATCGATATTATTGTAACATAATTATTGAATATATTCACTGTAACCACCTAACTTTGAGAATTAGTCTTTATGATTAAAATAACATTAAGAGTTGTGCTTATTGGCATAAGTATTTTCTTTTATCAATACCTAAACGGACAAGAAAAAAAAGTTACAAAAAAATCTGAACTACTACTTCATGCAATAGATAAGTGTCATTATCAGCCCCGATCGATTGATGATTCGTTTTCCGCTTTTTTGTATGATGATTTCATTCAATCTTTAGATGAACGTAAGTTGATATTCTCAACCAGTGATCTTGAGCAAATAAATAAGTATAAATATGAGTTGGATAATTATATGAATAATAAGGATTATTCATTTATTAATGAAATCTCAACCTTATACAACAAAAGATTAAATGAAACGGTATCTTTCTTAAATAGTCAAAAGGATATAGATTATAATTTCGAGTTAAACGATTCAATTTGTTTTTATAAAAATAGGGGTTATTTAAACTCTAAAGATCTTGTTGTCAGATATCAAAAGCTGATAAAATATGCTGCTTTAAGACTATATTTTCAACAGTCAGATACCATAAGAGAAGATGTTGCTGTTGAACCTGACAGGTTAAAGCAATTCAAAGATGAAGCCATAGAGGGAGAGTTGTGTTGGATACAAAACAGGTTAACGCAGGGAAACTCTATTGAGCAGTACATTGAAGATTCGTTCTTAAAATCATTGTCAAATACCTTTGATCCGCATACTTTATACTTATCTCCATCCGAAAATGATTTTTTTAATAATTCGCTATCCAAAGAGAGCCTTTCCTTTGGCATTGAATTATATCGAAATAACCGAGGAGAGCTGGAAATAGAATCTTTAATTCCGGGAGGGCCTGCCTGGAAATCAAATAAAATTAATGAAGGAGATATTATAAAATCCTTACAGGGAGAAAACGACAGTAAGCTTGATCTGAAGTGTATACCCACTAAAGAAGCTGTTGAGATCATTTACTCCGATAAAGTTAAAAAGGTGGTTTTTTCAATTCAAAAAAAGAATGGAAAACAAGTAGAGGTTGAGCTGCAGAAAGAGTTAATTGATGTGGAAGAAAATGCTATACAGAGCTTTGTTTTGGATGGAGAAAAGAAGATAGGGTACATTTATTTACCATCGTTTTATACAAATTCTGATGATTGGTTTTACCCGCAGGGGTGTGCCAATGATGTGGCCAAAGCCATTTTTAATCTTAAACGCGAAGGTATAGAAGGTTTAATTTTTGATATCAGAAATAATGGAGGCGGGTCGATGTATGAAGCCATTAATATGGCTGGTATTTTTATAAATTATGGAGCAATAAGTATAAGTGACAGTAAGGAAGACGGATTGGAAACCATAAAAGATATGAATAGAGGAATGGCTTTTACAAAGCCCATGGTGGTTCTTCAAAATCAATATAGTGCTTCAGCATCGGAGCTTTTTGCAGCAGCAATGCAAGATTATAACAGGGCTGTAATTGTAGGGGCGCATTCATATGGTAAATCAACCATTCAGCAAATAGTTCCTTTGTGTAACGATTTAGACACTCTTAGTGATAATATTGGCAAGGATGGCTACTTAAAAGTGACCATTGGTAAGTTTTATAGAATTGATGGTACAACTCATCAGAAAATAGGCGTACAACCTGATATTAGATTGGCCAATATCTTTGATAAAGATTCAATAGGAGAGGTGAACGCATCAAATGCTTTGTGTAATGATACGATCAGTAAAAAAGTTTATGCTTATCCTTCTCCGGTTATTCCCATAGGTACGTTAAGGTTAAAAAGCAGAGACAGAATTAAGGAGAATAATCATTTTAAATCCTTTGTTGAAAATGATAGTCATAAGAGCAATGAAATTACATATGTTGTTCCGTTAAATGCAAAAAACTATGCTTGTTATTTTAATGAGAAAAAATCAAAAAGTAAAGAAGATCAGGATAATACATCTGTTTATAATGTATTATGTTCCGCGTATCTAAAATCTTATGGTTTAGAGAGTGATCAGTCAATAAGCAAACAACAGGCTCAAATAGCTCAGGATAAATATATCACAGAATCTTTCCAAATAGTAAATGATCTAATTAATTTAAAATAAACCAATTTTATGAGAAACTTAAACTTAAAAGTTGCATCACTTCTTATTTTATTTGTCGCAACAGGATTTTTAAAAGCGCAAACAACTTCTCCTCCTCTTACTTATATGCAGGAATTAAGCACAATTACTTCTGAATTAAAAGATGAAACCTGGCAATATCTTAAGGCAGTTACCAAAGGGAAGGGTGCTCGCAAGGTCGAGAAAAAGCGGATGGAACTGATTAAAGAGGTGAGTGTTCGCAAAAGTCAGGTTAGTGCAAAAAAGCCATTTACAGAGGATGCTTCTTATAAAAATGCAGTTAAAGATTATCTGCAAATGACATATACTGTTTTAAAGGAAGATTTTGATAAGATATTGGATATGGAGGATATTGCGGAGCAGTCGTATGATTTAATGGAAGCATATATTTTAGCCAAAGAATTGGCAAATAAAAAACTGGATGACGCTTTTGAAAAGTTAATTGCTGCTCAGGAAAAATTTGCTGCGGCAAATGATATTACACTGGTTGAAGGTGAGATGGATAAGAAATCAGCTAAGATTGATAAGGCAAGCAAAGCTTTGGAATATTATAATGATGTGTTTTTAATCTTTTTTAAATCGTACAAGCAAGAGGCATATATAATGGATGCTTTTGAGCGTGCTGATGTAAATGCAATGGAGCAAAATATTAATTCAATGTTGTTATTTAATGAAGAAGGCGTTGAAAAATTAAAACAATTGGATAGTTACAATGGTGATGCCCAATTAAAGGTGGCTGCCAATCAGGTTTTTAAATACTTCGATGAAGAAGCTAAAATTCATTATCCTTCAATGGTTAACTTTTATGTAGCAAAAGATAATTTTGAAAAGGCTCAAAAAGTAATGGAAACAACCAAGAAGAGTAAAAGAACAAAAGAACAGGTTGAAACCTACAATAAAGCGGTTGCTGAATTTAACAAGGAAGTGAAAAAATTCAATGAAACTTCTGAATTAACAAATAAAGGAAGATCTAAAACCTTAGATTATTGGAATAAAGAAGTGGATAGATTTTTTGATAGAAATGCAAACTAATGTGTTGATTTGAATATTAACTTAAACCCGCATTATGTATTAGAACTTCGTCATGAACATTGAATACACGATAAAACAAGGCTTTACTGAAACAAGGCATAGCATCGTTCTGGTGAGTTGAAGTGAAGCAACAAAGAGTCTTGTTTTGAAGTGATTTCAATGTGTAATAGATTTTCTAATACATATTGAGGGTTAAAAGCCGAATGCAAAAAACATTCGGCTTTTGTTGTTAATTAAAATAGCGGGACACGGTTTGTAAAATATACAAGGGTTTAAATAAAAGCCTCAGTTGTTTATTTTTCGGCAAAGTGTTTCATAAACTGAACACGCAAATAACCGGCCGGATTAATTGATTTTGACTGACTCAGCATACCCTTAACCTGAGCAATGTTACTAAAATCTTTGTTGTTCATCCAAACCTCCAGTTCTTTTAACATGATTTGAATGTGAGCATACCCGTTTTTGTATAGGGTAGACGCAACCTGTACGGATGAAGCTCCAGCTAATATCATTTTAATTAAGGTAGTTCCATCATGAACACCTGTTGAAGCAGAAAGGTCGCAATCCACTCTGTCAGACATGATAGAGATCCACCTCAAAGGCAGGATATAATCATCGGGAGAGCTGAAAATCGGGGCCGGAACAATATCAAATGTGTCAATGTCTATATCCGGAGAATAAAATCGATTAAATAAAACAATGCCGTCAACTCCTGCATTGGCAAAACGTTTTAGCATACCTGCCAAATTCGAGAAATAGTTGCTTATTTTAATGGATACCGGAATAGATACTTCTTGTTTAACAGCTTTAATGATTTCAAAATATGCCTTTTCGCTTTCGTTGCTTGTTAAATCAGGATCAGAAGGAAGAATAGAAATGTTTAGCTCTAGAGCATCAGCTCCTGCATCTTCCAGTGATTTCGCAAAATATGGCCAGTTGTGTGCACTAATGCAATTGATACTGGCAATAATTGGAATATTAATTTCTTGTTTACAACTATTGATGAGTTTCAGGTAATTTGTTAAAGTGTCTTCAACATCATCAGATTCATAAAATTCCATTGTTTCCGGGTATAAATAATTTTCAGAGTGCATTTTGTGCAACTGATGTTCCATCTCGGTAACAATTTCTTCTTCAAATAATGATTTTAAAATAACGGCTCCTACTCCATGTTTTTCGAGTTCGATAATATCTTGTAGTGAATTGGTTAATCCTGAACTAGAGGCTATAAGCGGACTTTTAAGTTTGAGGCCCATGTAAGAGGTAGATAAATCAGGCATAATTGTATATTTGAAAAAGGTTAATGAACAAGTATCTTAAAATTAGGAATATTTTTGTACACTAAATAAGATTTTAATCATCTAATGAGTTTCTGTTAATATTTATGCTATAACTACATTCAGGTGTAATTATAAACCTGTTGATGAGTTTGTAAGTTAGTTTAGAAGTATCTAATTTAAGATGCTTTTAAAAAACTGTCAACTTTGGATATTTTAACTGTTGTGTAGAGGCAAAGAATAATAATAATATAATGAGAGAAATTAAATATAGGGTTGTTGGAGTGATGAGCGGAACATCTTTGGATGGATTGGATATGGCTTTGTGCGACTTTAAGTATGAGGAGAATGGTTGGATATTTAAAATAATAAAATGTAAAACAATAGCCTATGATTCAGTATGGAAGCATAATCTATCTACGGCGCAGGAGTTAAGTGCATATGAGTTTGTTAAATTGCACCGGCAATACGGTAATTTTATTGGAGATCATATTCTTGATTTTGTTGAGAATATTGAAGGTGTAGATTTTGTTGCTTCGCATGGGCATACTGTATTTCATGAGCCTGAAAAACAAGTGACATTTCAGATTGGTTGTGGTGCTCATATTGCGGCCAAATCTAAGCTAAAAGTTATATCTGATTTTAGAACGTTGGATATTGCTATGGGAGGACAAGGTGCTCCGCTAGTGCCCATTGGTGATGAGGTGCTTTTTAAGTCATATGGGGCATGTGTTAATTTAGGTGGCTTTGCGAATATCTCATACAAAGATAAAGACTATAAAAGAGTAGCATTTGATATTTGTCCGGTAAATATTGTTTTAAACGAATTGGTAAAATCGATTAACGGGCATGATTATGATGAAGGCGGAGAGTTGGGAAGAAAAGGTAAACTGAATGCTTCTCTATTAAAAGAATTAAATGATATTGATTTTTATAAAGAAGAAGGTCCTAAGTCACTGGCCCGTGAATGGGTAGAAAAGTTGTTTATTCCAGTGTTAGATCGTTATGATTCCCTCTCAAAAGAAGATGTTTTAACAACTTGTTATCATCATTTTTCTTTTCAGATTGCTAAAGTGATTAATAAAGTTGGTGTTGACACTGTTCTTTTTACGGGAGGCGGAGCTTTTAACAGCTACTTGATGGAGTTAGTAGATGCCAATTTAAAGGCAAAGATTACTATTCCTGAGGCTGAGGTTATTGATTTTAAAGAGGCTTTAATTTTTGCTTTTCTGGGTGTGTTGCGGGTAGAAAAGCAAGTGAACAGCTTGTCTGCTGTAACTGGGGCACGTAAAGATAATATTGGGGGTAGCATTTATATGGCATAAAAAAAGAGTGACCAACCAGTCACTCTTCTCTTGATATTTTAAAGTCTATAAAATACAGAACTATTTATCTTTATTGTCATACTTAAAAAAGTCAAGGTTGTGTCCCATTTTTTCTTTTTTAGTTTTCATATAAAACTCATTGTGTTTGTTGGGCTCAACTTCAAGATTTACATTTTCTACAATTTCTAACCCGTATCCTTCCAGGCCGATTCTTTTTACCGGATTGTTGGTCATTAATCTCATTTTGCTCACGCCTAATTCTCTAAGGATTTGTGCACCAACACCGTAATCTCTTTCGTCGGCATTAAAACCTAATTCTACATTGGCATCAACCGTGTCCATACCTTCTTCTTGTAGTTTATAAGCTTTAATTTTATTCATTAAACCAATTCCACGGCCTTCCTGGTTCATATAAACAATTGCTCCTTTACCTTCTTTTTCTATGGTTTGCATAGCTTTGTGGAGTTGTTCTCCACACTCACATCTTTTGGAGTGGAAAATATCTCCGGTAGCGCATGATGAATGTACCCTAACCAAAACAGGCTCGTCTTCTGCCCATTCTCCTTTAATTAAAGCCATGTGTTCTAATCCATTTGACTTTTGTTTGAAAGGAATAAACTGGAAGTTACCATAGTCGGTAGGCATATTTACCTGTACACCTTTTATAACCAGACTTTCCTGCTTTAAGCGATAAGCAATTAAGTCTTTTATCGTAATTAATTTAAGATCGAATTTCTCAGCTATTTTAATCAATTCTGGCAGGCGAGCCATTGTTCCGTCTTCGTTCATTATCTCAACCAAAACTCCAACAGGTGATAAACCGGCTAAGCGTGCAAGATCAACTGCAGCTTCCGTATGACCAGCTCTTCTAAGTACACCTTTGTTCTTAGCTTTAAGCGGAAAAATATGTCCGGGTCTTCCTAAATCTTCAGGTTGTGTCTTTTGGTCGCAAAGAGCTAAAATGGTTTTAGCCCTGTCAGATGCAGAAATACCAGTAGTGCAACCATGGCCGTTTAAATCCACAGACACAGTAAACGGAGTAGCATGTAAGGCAGTGTTTTTACCTACCATAAGTTCCAAATCAAGCTCTTCACAGCGTTTTTCGGTAATAGGTGTACAAATTAAACCTCTACCGTGGGTGGCCATAAAATTTACTTTTTCAGGAGTCATTAATTCCCCGGCAGCAATAAAATCTCCTTCATTCTCTCTATCCTCATCATCAATGACGATAATTAACTCTCCCTTTTTGATAGCTTCAATAGCTTCTTCAATGGTATTTAATTGGTACGATTGACCGCTCATCCTTATAGTGATTTATGTAGTATGAAATTTTTTGAGATCGCAAAGGTAATTAAATATTTAACGACCAACAATGAAAATAGTCAATGCTGCTTTCTATATACGAATATCTAATAAATTATTAGGCTTTTTTAGCTTGTTTTTTCTTTTTAAACCGGGCAAATACCTTCTGAAAAAATATCACATATGCATCAGAATTTAAAATGGCTGAATCAGTGGCTGCTTTATAAGTTAAAAATACACCAATAGGAAATAATACAGCTGAAGAAAGCCAAATACCCATGTGAGGAGGCCATATGGCTTCTTTACTAATTTTTAATCCAAAGGTATCGATGATGTAGTACACAATAAAAAACAAAATAGATGTTACCACAGGCATTCCAAGTCCTCCTTTGCGAATAATGGCACCCAGTGGTGCGCCGATAAAAAAGAAGATAAAACAAGCAAATGATAAGGTAAATTTACGATGCCATTCTATTTTATGCCTGATTAGCTTGTAGTCTGCTTTGTGCACTGATGCAAGTTGTTCATCAAGTTGCGTTTTGGTGTCACGTGCACGCCTTACAGCACTCTCTGCTATCATTGCTTTAGTTTGTGCATTAAAGGTTGAAAAGGCGCTGTCGATACTTGCCAAAGGATACTCTTCAATTTGTTTTATTTTTATGGTTGAATCAACTTCTTCCGGTTTAGGGCCTTTTCTTCTTCTGGCAGATATTCTGTGTTGATGAACAAAGTAGTTGGCTGTTATGCGGGGTTTCATTTTTTGGATGTCATCTTCCTTCATGCGTTGAATGGAATCTGCGTCGTGGCTAAGCTGTTTCAGGTTTTTCATTCGGTCATTGCTTTTAAAAAGACCTTCGTCATACCTGTTAAAGTCCATACCTACCATAGGAACCATGGCAACTTGTTTTTTAAAATGATCAACCCTGAATTTTTGTTTACTCTTTCTATCTATCCTGCCTTTAGAATCGTCTACTTTTTCGTCATATTTAATACCATCAAACAGGGTTAATTTTAAATGCTTTTTATCTTCTGATATTTCAAGTAAACCTGAGTCGGCAACAGTAACATTACTGTTTTTGGCAAGTGCATTCCTGTGGTCGTAAATCATAATATCATAGAGCATATCTGATGTTTTTGATTTACGCTCTATTTTAATGTTGTAATCCGTTAGCCCGTCGTAAAATATCTTTTCTTTGATGTCGAATTCAGGGCTGGCTTGCCTGATAGACCACATTAAACTATAAAATTTTAAATTGGCTACAGGAAGTACATTATTCGAAAACTTAAAAGCCCCAATGCATACAATAAGCATAAAAACAATTAAAGGTTTCATGATCCGGGGCAAAGAAACGCCTGCTGATTTTATGGCGGTTAATTCATAATTTTCGCCCAGGTTACCAAAAGTCATGAGTGATGCTAGTAAAATAGCTAAAGGCAAAGCCATGGGTAGCACTTGCAGTGCTACATAGAACAATAATTCAAGCAACACAGAGGTCTCTAATCCTTTACCTACCAAATCGTCAATATATCGCCATAAAACTTGCATTACCAATATAAAAAGCGAAATAAAAAAGGTCATTATCAATGGATTTAGATAGCTTTTTAAAATGAATATATGAAGTTTCTTCATAGTGTATGACGAATAAAATTGTAGTAATAAATAATGGTGTTGTGAAAGCAAAAAAAATGCACTCACGAACTGTTATGTCCAGTGAGTGCAAAGTTATATCATTTATTTGAAGTTTTGCAATATATTAAATCGAACCTAAACCATGTTTAAGTTGGTCTACCTGTTGATTCCAAAGTTCCATGGAATCTTCAATTTCGTCCTCTTCTGCAAAGTCAACAATAACCAGGGCAGTTTCTCCCGTTAGGTCATCAACATTAATATTAAATTCAAAATAGGTGTCGTCATTTTCATCATCCACCCAATGAAAACGAATGGATTTGTTTTCTTTTTTATGTACTAATTCAGCTTCTTGCTCAGCGCCATCCCAGATAAAGGTATAATTGCTGCCTTTAACATTTACATCATCAGCAAACCACTCTGATAATCCGCTGGGAGAAGATAGCCGATTGTATAAAATCGAAGGAGAGGTTTTGATGATAAATTCCAGTTCAAATTTTTTTATATCTGACATTATGAAAATTGTTTAGGTTGTTGATGCGTGACAATATAGTATATTTAAATCTATTTATAAAATCAATCAGGTTTCAACAGTACTTAATTACGTGATAATTAATGGAGATGTCAATAGTTTAATGATTTTTTATTTATGACAAATAGATTATGGTTTTGCAATATATCTGTTGGGAGTAATAAAGGCTTTATGATTGTATATGATTTAATGAGAGCTTCAGTGATAAACATTATTTACACTTTAAAAAATCTTGTAAATCTGTTTGTGTACTAAGTAAAATTGTAATTTTGATGCAAAATATAATATGATGAGGTTAGGAAGAGTCAGGCAGTTGGCCATATTTATTGTTGTATCTCTTGTTTTAGTATGTAGCTCCTTATTGGTGCCATTGTATATGAGTGCTTCATATTCTGAGATAGCTACGTTAATCTGGATTTTTATAACACATTCAGGTAGTACTGTGGGAGTATCAGTGCTTTTGTTAATGTGCCTTACTATTTTAGCAATAAAGCAAAATGGTATTAAGAACAAATTACGCATATTTGGTTTGGGTAGTCTGTTTTTTGCTATTACCATTGGAGGGATTGCTTTAGCAAATGAGCATTTAATAAAGGAAAATTTAAAAATTCACAGACCTAATATATTGTTATTGAATAAGCACTACAATTTTGATAATGATACTTTTTATGCTTTAAAAGGGAAAAAAAACAGGTCATTGTATTTAAAGGAGTTTTTTGAAGATAACCTTATTGGTTATTTAAGAATTGATGAAAAGGTTTTGAGTCCAAGGGTGCTCAGACTTTGGACTACAGAAACCGGGTTTTCTTTTCCTTCAGGGCATTCTGTGTCAGCTTTTTTATTGGCTATTTTAATGAGCTATATTATTTTACTTCATTCAGGCAATAGAAATAAAGTATTAATTGGAGTGTTCTTTTGTTGGGCTGTTTTAGTGGCATTGTCTCGTGTTATGCTGGGAGTGCATAGCCCTGTAGATATTTCATTGGGTGCAATAATTGGTTGTCTTTGGGGAATGGTAATTATACTTAGTGGTCTTGTAGATAGGCTTTTTCTGAAAGCAGCATAAAAAATAGAAGTATAAAAGATGAGCTTGCTAAATAAATATTAAGCTCTTTATTGCGGAAATAGAGGGAAACGAAAATTTTCTTTAAGTGCCCTATTCTTAATATTTTGAATTCAATTTTTAAAGTCCTCTGTAAGTCCACCAAAGATGGCTAAAAAATGCCCGTTTAAAATGCGTTTTAATGAACTCATTTCTCTCCAAAAGTAGCAAAAAGGAACCGAACCTAAAAATGTAATTTTTGTCAAAATATTTTGGGTGGTTAAAAGTAAGACATAATGTTATTCAATATATAAGATCCTTAATTTAGTAGGTTTTTACTTATCTTATTTTAGGATATTATTGGGTAAAATGCTAATTAAAAATATCATAATGGATTGAGAATATTTATATTTCGTGATGAATTTCTTTTTTTATAAAGTTCTCTATTTTAATTGTCTTGGAATAAGAAATACCGTAACTTATAGTCTTTATCTATACAAGGTATAGGAATTTTAGAAAGCGGAATGAAAACTGCATCCAATGAAAAACAAATACAAATTTTAGAACAGAAGAATTCTGAACTAAAAAGTATTATAAAAAATCAACAAGAGGATATTGAAAATATTGTAGAGCAGAGAACAAGGGAATTAATAGATCTTATAAGCACAAAAGATAAATTTTACAGGATTATAGCTCATGAATTACGTAATCCCTTTAATAGTATTCTTGGGATATTGGAATTATTACTTAATAATTTTCATAGTTATGAACCAAGAGAAATTGAGAATTTTCTAACTATTCTATATGGGACTACGAATATTTCGTTTGAATTGCTTGTAAACCTCTCAGAATGGCTAAGTGTAAATAGTAAAAAGTTATCTTTTAACCCGGAAGAAGTAGATGTGTCAAAAATTTTATCTGAGGCTATATTAGCGACAAATTTGACTGCTCAGCATAAAGAAATTAATATTAATAATTGCATACGTGAGAATATTTATGCCTATGTCGATGTCAATATGATAAGTACTATTTTTAGGAATCTACTCAATAATGCTATTAAGTTTTCTAATAAAAAAAGTAGTATTGATGTTTCTGCACAATTAAAAAATGACTTTGTTGAGATAACTGTTAAAGATAATGGAATAGGAATAGATGAAGAAACACTTAAGAATATTTTTAAAATAGAGGGGGTTAAATCAGTACAAGGTACTGGGCTGGAATCTGGTACAGGATTTGGATTGTTGTTGTGTAAAGAATTGGTTGAGATAGAAGGTGGGCAAATATGGGTTGAAAGCGTTATTGGTAAGGGGAGTGAATTTAAGTTTACTATACCCAATTCAAAAATAATCGACTAATAATAGAAATTTGTAATTAAAGGAAAAATGTTTATAGGTTATTGAGATAATATAGGTTTGTAATATTAAAAGATATGATACCAAATAAATTCAAGAATTACTATTTAGGATCAAATACATTATTTTTCCCGGAATACGAGTTCGTGATTAAGTTAAGCTTTCCAAGAGTATTTGTTCGTTTTTTACGTGTAGAAGGGTATTATGCTGATTTCGATAAATTCTTTCAGAATGTTGCTGAGGTACAATATATTGACGATAGCAAACTATCGAAAAAAGAAGAACGGCAAATATTAAATGAAGTTTGGGATTTTCTTACAATGGAAAAAGGCCCCAATAAAGCTGATTTTTATGGGAAAAATGACAAATTATAAGTTCGTTGAAAAATTGGATAAAAAAGAATTTTGAACTCATTGCAGTACTATTAACAGCGATTTTAAAATTTCTGTTGATAGACTGGCTCTATGTGAGAAATATATATATCGTAAGTGTTTCTATTTTCTGGATTGGTTACATATTGTTTCGTAAAAGAACTCGTAATGAGTATAAAATATTTAAACTGCATAATTTTAAACATTCTTTAATAATTTTATTACCCATTATTCTACTTAATGGTTTGGCTTGTGCATTTTATGCATACAATAATAATACCTTCTATATATCCTGGCACATTCTATTGGTTTTTCTTCTTTATCCACTTTGGGCAGTTATTCAGCAATTTATTATGCTTGAGGTTATTTTGATGAATCTAATTGTATTTTTTAATGGGAAAGCCAATAATACTATTTTAGTTTTTATTGTGTCAACATTGTTTGGTATAGTTCATTATCCAAATACTTTTCTGATGATATACGCCTTCGGTCTCGAATTGATTTTGGCTTCTGTTTTTCTTAAATGGCGTGATATTTGGGCAATTGGTATTACACATGGATGGATAGCTACCTTTTTGCTTTATTATGTATTTGAGCGTAATCTTTGGTCAGAGCTCATGTTAGGATTTTATATATGAAAAAATCGCTTTAGCTCTATTCCCATTTTAAGTTTATAATGCACAAAAAATAATAAACCGGAAATGGGCATTAATGATGCACCTGCAATTAAACTCCATTTAAGTATAATTATGTGATGAGAATATAGAGATACAAAAATCTCAATACAAAGTAATAGTGAAGCTATGGCTATGAAAATGACCGCTAAAATGTTGAATCCTATTTGATTTGATATTCGAATTAATACTAAAATTACAAGTGATAAAACATAAACGGATATAACAATAGGAATTCCCAATTTTATCCCCCAATTACTATCTCCATTAAAATAATCTATCATCAAAAACATCAATATTAAGGATGTCAAGCTGCATATACTCAGAATCAAAGGTTTTTTTCGAAAAAAGATAACAAAACTAATGTTGGCAAAAGTGGTTATTGAAGCTATTAAATTATACTTAGCCCAGTTGATATTGTGGCTTATTATAAAGTTTATAGCAAGTGTGATAATAATTCCGGATATCAGAATAATTCCGGATATTTTCCAAATTAGCTTTAGTTTTTGAATAAGACTTAGGTTTTCAATTTCATTTAAAGTTTTATCCCTAAAATCGGGATGTTTCTCTTTGGGAATATTAACTGAGATGGGTTCTGCGCCAGCTCTAAGACCACATAAAGGGCAAAATACCATATCATCATCCAACTCTACTTCACAATTTTTACAATATTCCATAAACTAATTTTAGTGTTTAGTTATTCTAATATTTATACCTTGCTTAGAGAGAAAGTGAAGATACATTCGTTCAAATTCATTGGATTTTGTAATGTTGCCAAAACTTAAAGTAAGCGTATCCTCATAACCGATTACACCACAGTTAATCTTGAGCTTCTTATTTGGAGGAGGAGGTGATATTGTGAAATAATCAACTTTTTTTCGAATTGGATCAGGTAATTCTATTTTTCCCAGATTAGTTAAAACACCACTATACAAGTTTGTTCCTTGAGAATGGTATTTATAAAACAGGATTATACTTTTGAGCCAAATAGGAATTCCCCTCACAAATAAATTTCGTTCACCACTTACGTTACGGGAAATGATTTTGCTGATTAGTTTTTCATCAGTTTCCAACTTCATTTTATGATATACAATTTTTAGTATCTCATCAAATGTATATTTCCCTAAGCGAAAGTCTATTTCGGGCATTACAAAAAGTGAAAAATTACGCAGTGTTTTAGTAGGATAAATATTTCTAATATTTACTGGTACCTGAATCCTTGCGATCTTACTTGATGAGTAAATTCCATTTTTCTTGTATTCATAATAGATGTCTTGAAGTGTCAACAAATAAACGCCAACCAAATAATCTGTGATGCTAACACCTTTTTCCTTTGCTTTTTGTTTTATTTGCTGAATAGATAACATGGCAAATAAAAGATTGAATCGGGGTTTTTTCTTTAAAAAAAATGGCAAATGAAACGCTTTGGGTTGTTTTACCGCATGAGGTGTATTCTCTTTGAAATACCTGTTGTAAGCATCTTCAAATTCTTCATTATCAGCTTTCATTGTATAAAAATTATCTATTTGATTCAGGTGAATAAGGCCTTTATCCTGAAAATAATAAATTAGTATGGTTTTTAGAAAGGTTAATAAACCGTAGCCGTCAGTAAGTATGTGCGAAAATTCAGCACTTATCCTATTTTTATGAATAAGTATTCTAACCAGTAATTTGTTTTCTGTTTTCCGGTTAAATGCTTTGCAAGGCCCCTCTGAGTCATGTTCAATGCTAATCGGATCATCAACTTGTTCGAGGTAATACCAAAAAAAACCTTCATGTAAACTTACTTTAAAATAGGGGAATCTTTTTTCAGCACGCTTCA